>JAXLZA010000013.1:0-186087 GCA_046351135.1 Myxococcota bacterium
AGGGCGCTTGTCGGATCTACGCGGAGCGGCCGCTGGTCTGCCGCTCGCAGGGGCTCCCGCTGCGGCTCTACTTCGAGGACGAGGAGGGCGAGGTCGAGGAGCGCCGCGACATCTGTCCGCTCAACCTCGAAGGCGGGCCACCGCTCGCGGCGCTTCCCGAGGAGGCCTGCTGGCTCGTCGGCGTCCATGAGCTGCGCCTCGCGGCGATCGACGAGGCGGCGGGCGGCAGCGACGAAGCTCGGGTCCGGCTGCGGGACCTCTTCGCGCAGCGGACCTAGCGTCCCGTGCCGGAGGCACGGTTTCGAGGAGCACGAGCTCGTTGGGCGGGGCGGTCGGGCCGATCGCCCCGGGCGTCAGCGCAGATGCGCTTCGATCCGGGCGCGCAGGGTCGCGAGGTCGAGACCGTCGATCTCGAGGGTCTTCTTCGGCGAGCTGCTGCCCGAGGCGATGCGGACCGCGTCGATCGGCAGCGCGAGGGCCTCGGCCACGACCCGCAGCACCGCCTCGTTCGCCCGCCCGGCCTCCGCCGGTGCGCGCACGCGGACCTTCAGCGCGTCACCGAGCCAGCCCGCGATGCCTTCGCGGGTCGAGCCGGGCACGACCTTGAGGGCGATCCGGATGGCCACGCGCTCAGGCCGGGAGCTTCTCGCCCGACCACCGTTCGGAGAGCGCGATCAGCTTGCGCGCGCCCTCGCGGTCGAGGGCATAGGGCATGACGCCCGTGGAGCCCGCGAGGTCCTTGATCGGCTCGGCGACGCCGCAGTCCTCGCAGTAGACGCCGCCCTGGCCCTCGAGCTCCGGCGCCGTCGCCGCCCAGACCGAGGTCGCGGCACCCTGGGAGACCTGCTTGAACTGCATCGGCTCGGCCTGCGGCCGCTTGCCCATCATGATCTTGAAGTCGTCCTTCGAGAGATGGCGGCCGAGCTCGGTGTGGATCGCGCCCGGGTGGACGGCGAAGGATCGGAGGCCGCGGCTCGCATAACGCTCGTCGAGCGCGACGCTGAAGAGGATGTTCGCGGTCTTCGCCTGGCCGTAGGCGGCCCACTTGTCGTAGGGCTGCTTCTCGAAGAGCGGATCGTCGAAGCGGACGTTCGACATGCGGTGGCCACCGCTCGAGAGGTTGACGATGCGGCCCGGCGCGGCGGCGAGCAGGTTCGGCAGCAGGCGCGCGGTCAGCACGTAGTGGCCGAGGTGGTTGGTGCCGAGCTGGAGGTCGAGGCCCTGCTTCGTGCGCGCGAGCGGACACGCCATCACGCCGGCGTTGTTGATCAGGACGTGGATCTTCGGGAAGCGGCGGGCGATGTCGTCGGCGCCCGCGCGGACGGAGTCGAGGTCCGAGAGATCGAGCAGCGCGATCTCGAAGCGTCCCGTCGGCACCGCCGTCCGCAGCCCGGCGACGGCCTGCTCGGTCTTCGCCTTGTCTCGCGCGACGCAGACGACCTGCGCCCCGCGCCCCGCGAGCACGCGCGCCGTCTCGATGCCGAGCCCGGCGGACACGCCGGTGACGACGATCGTCCGGCCCGTCAGGTCGACGTCGCGGGCGACCTCTTCGGCGGTCGAGTGGAATCCGAATCGTCTCGTCATGGCGGGGCTCCTGTCGGGCTTCGAGGGGCGGCCTCTTCCGTCGCGTCCCGGCTCGCCGCGAGCAGTGGGCGGAGCGACGGGATGCGCAGGTACGCGATGCGGCGGCGGTTCCAGGTGTAGCAGAGGACGAGTCCCTCGCCCGAGGCGATCACGGCGGGGTAGGAGAACTCGCCGGGGCCGGTCTCGACGTCGAGACGGAAGGGCCAGGTCCGGCCGTCGTCGCGGGAGAAGAGGAGGGAGAGGGGCGTGCGCGGCGCCCAGTTGCCCGGGACCGGATTGCAGGCGAGGGCGAGCGTCCCGTCCTCGAGGCGCGCGACGTCGAGGGCGCTGTTGTTGTTGGGCACGCTCGTCGGCCGGGCCGTCGACCAGTGGTGGCCGTCGTCGTCGGAGTCGCTGCGGTAGATGCGGCCGTCGGTCGTGCGGAAGAGGGCGTGGACCCGGCCCGGCTCCGACTCCCAGAGCGCCGGCTGGATCAGCCCCTTGCCGTGGAAGGCCGACCGATCGACGGCGATGCGTGCCGTCGCGACCCAGCCGCCGACGCCGTCCGGGCTGCGATCGAAGAAGGCGTCCCAGCGCCGCCAGGCCTCGATCGACGCCCCCGCGAGCCAGGCGCCCGAGCGCAGGCGGATCGGCTTGTTCCGCACCGCCCCCCTCCCGCCGCGATCCCCCGGCACGAGCGGGACGGCCGGCTCGAAATGCCGTCCCCCGTCGAAGGAGAGCGCGATCCACGTCTCCCACGTCCGGATGCGATCGCCGACCTTGAATTGCAGGGCCAGCCCGTCTTCGTCCGCGCGTGCGCCGTCGAGGCGATAGAGGACGGGGTTCCAGTGGGCGACGTCGCGGATCTTCAGGCTGCGCTGCGGGGGCGAGAAGGCGAGCGGTCCATCCGGCGCACCGATCGCGCGGCCTTCTGCCGTCCAGATCGCGACGTCGGGATGGCCTTCGTGGGTCCCGGCGAAGAAGGCGACGACGAGTCGCCCGTCCCGCATCCCGACGACGGTCGCGGCGTGGCACTGCGCGAAGGGGCGATCCTCGCCGAACACGAAGCCGCGCTCGAGCAGCGCCGCATCGGGCTGGAGCACCGATCCGCTCGCGGCCGGGGCGGCGGGCGTCGCGGACTGCGCGTGCGGGAGGGAGTCGTCCACGCGTGGACGATACTCCGGCCGGCGGATCGGGAGAAAACACCATTTTTGAATTTTTGTGGGCCAGCGTGGATTGCCCTACTCGCCTCTCCGGGGGACCGGACCGATAGGGCCATCGAACTCCAGGGAGTGACTCGTGGTGAAGGTGGGCAACGACGTTCTCTTTCAGGAGCCGACGGTCAACATCCGGCGGCTGCGACGCTCGGTGGTGATCGCGGCCGACGACGGCTCGATCTCGGTGCGCTTCGTCGGCGATCCCTTCGACTTCACGGTCGACCAGGAGATCCTGATGTTCTTCAACGGCAAGCGGGAGTTCATGCAGCAGGTCGGCCGGATCATCGAGATCCAGCAGCCCGAGCCGATCGTCGATCCCGCCGCGTCGCCGGAGGCCGCGGAGGCGGCTGCCCCGCCGCCGGAGAAGTCGATCGCGAAGCCCGCTCCCGCCGTCACCGTCTCGAAGGCGCTCGGGAAGTCGGCGATCGCGAGCAAGGGGAAGGTCGCGGTGGCCGGCGCGAAGAGCGCCGCCGCGGCGACAGCCGCGGCCGTGCCGGAGAAGAAGAAGGAAGGACCGGTCTTCGTGATCGAGCCGGTCGGGGATCCGATCTCGGCGGAGAACCGCCAGTCCTATCGGGTCAGCACGATCTCCGCCGGCATCCAGGCCCGCATGGGCGGCGAGTCCGGTCTCCAGGTCCAGGATCTGAGCGCGACGGGCTTCGCCCTGCTCGCGGACAAGAAGTACAAGATCGGCCAGACCGTCGAGGTCGCCATCCGCTACGGCGACGAGGCCTGCCACGGCAAGGCGTCGATCCAGAGCTTCCGGGAGCTCGAGAGCGGGCGGCTGCGCTACGGCGTCCGCGCGATCGAAGAGGATCCCCACGCGCAGACCTTCCTGAGGACGCTGCAGCGCATCTCGCTCGCGGTGCAGCGCGAGCAGCTCGCCCGGAGCGGCGGGGTCCGTTAGGCGCACGACCGGCGCGGACCGCCCGGCGGCGCAACCGGCGCAGCCGTCGCGATCCGCGCGGCTCGCTCGGCTCGCGACTAGCGGCCGGTGAAGCGGGGCGGCCTCTTCTCGAGGAAGGCGCGCATGCCTTCGGCCGTGTCCTCGGTCGAGGTGCAGGCGGCCTGGGCGACCGCCTCGATCTCGAGGGCCTCGGCCATCGAGAGGCTGCTCGCGCGGTGGAGGCTCTGCTTGATCTGCGCCAGCGCGATCGGCGGCCGCTCGGCGAGGGCGACGAGCTTCTCGTCGACGGCGGCCTCGATCGTCGATCCTTCGAAGATCGCGTTCACGAGCCCGTACTCCCGCGCCGTCGCCGCCGGGATCCAGTCGCCGAAGAACGCGAGCTCCTTCGCGCGCTGCATGCCGATCAGCCGCGGGAGCAGCCACGAGCCGCCGCAATCGAGCGAGAGCCCGCGTCGCACGAAGATCTCGCAGAAGCGCGCCTCGGGCGTCGCGTAGACGAGGTCGCAGGCGAAGGCGAGGTTCGCACCGGCCCCCGCCGCCACGCCCTCGACCAGGGCCACGACCGGCTTCGGATGGCCGTGCAGCGCGCGGATCGCGCGGCCGTAGACGCGGTTCATGACGTCGAGGGTCGTCGATGCGGGGGAGCCGGGGCGCCGCGGCGGGGCCGCCGGCGCCGCGCCCGGGCCGCGGTCGGGGGCGAGATCGCCGCCCGAGCAGAAGTTTCCGCCGGCCCCGCGGATCAGGACCGCACGGACCTCGGGATCGGCCTCGAAGTCGTCGAGCACGTCGGCGAGCTCCCGCGCCATGCGCGGATCCATCGCGTTCTTCTTCTCGGGTCGCGCGAGCAGGATCCGCCCGATCGCTTCCCGCTTCTCGATCGAGAGCGTCGCGAGCTGCATGTTCGTTCCTCTTCTTTTTTTTCGGGCGGGTCGCGCGGACCGTGGGATCGCGCGAGTTCCGTCGCTCAGTCGCATCCGCTCCGGCGCGCGCCGGTGATCCCGATCGACTCGAGCAGGGCGTAGACCGGGTCCGTCGCGTCGCGCCGGCTCCCGACGTGGCTCTCCGGGATGTCCCACCACGCCGTCTCCGGCAGCCGCAACGACCACTCTCCGATCGCGATCCGGCTCGCGATCTTCCAGACGCCCGCGCGCCGCTCGAAGCGGTCGAGGTAGCGGAAGGCGGTGGCGAGGTTCTGGTGGGGCTTCGCGGGGTCGCCGCGGTGGACCGAGATGCCGTAGGTCTCGGCGGCGGCCCGGTCGGGGTCGGGGCCGAACTCGACGCGGACCTGGTTCAAGGCGTGGGTCGTGAAGCGGTAGCGGGCGAGGAGCTTGTCGACCCAGACGACGTACGCGTCGGCGGACCCGAAGAAGCTGCCGTGGTGATCGGTCGCGTCGTCGTGGTAGCAGGCGCGCACGAGGGCGAGGTCGCGGCGGTCGATGCCGCGGCAATAGTCGTGGATCACGCGCTCGATCTCTTGTCGGTCGAGCAGGCGGGCGAGTCGTTCGTCCATCGGGCCACGCTAGCCAGCGCGTCCCGGCAGGTCGAGGCGCTCGCCCGGGGCCGTCGGGCCTGCGGTCCGCGTCGTCCGGCGCCCGCGGCGGCGGGGGCCGGGTCGGCTTCGGAGGCCCGGGATGCGGGTCGCCGCTATGCTCCCGCCGCCCGCGATCCCACAGGAGTCCCCCCTTGAGCGCATCCCCCTCGCTTCGCTTCGGTGTCATGTTCGGCTACTGGGGAGCCCAGCCCCATCCGAGCTTCGTCGAGATCGCCCAGACCGCCGAGCGCCTGGGCTTCCACTCCGTCTGGACCGCGGAGGCCTGGGGCTCGGATGCCTTCACGCCGCTGACCTGGATCGGGGCCCACACGAAGACGATCAAGCTCGGCACCTCGATCGTGCAGATCTCCGCGCGGACGCCGACCTCGACGGCGATGCACGCCCTGACCCTCGACCACCTGACGAAGGGCCGCGTCATCCTCGGCCTCGGCGTCTCCGGCCCGCAGGTCGTCGAGGGCTGGTACGGACGCCCCTTCGACAAGCCCCTCGCCCGGACGCGCGAGTACGTCGACATCATCCGCCAGGTCCTGCGCCGCGATCAGCCGGTCAAGAACGACGGCCCGCATTATCCGCTGCCGTATTTCGGCGAAGGCGCCTGGGGCATGGGCAAGCCGCTCAAGCCGATCACCCACGCCCTGCGCCCCGATCTCCCGATCTACCTCGGCGCCGAGGGCCCGAAGAACGTCGCCCTGGCTGCCGAGATCTGCGACGGCTGGATCCCGCTCTGGTACGCACCGACCCGCGAAGAGGTCTACGCCGACTCGCTGACCCATGCGAAGCCCGGCTTCGACATCGTCGTCCCGGTCACGGTCCACATCACCGACGACGTCCAGAAGGCCTACGACGCGATCCGCCCCTCGCTCGGCTTCTACGTCGGCGGCATGGGCGCGAAGGACCGCAACTTCCACAAGGAGCTGATGGGTCGCATGGGCTATCCGAAGGAGGCCCAGAAGATCCAGGACCTCTTCTTCGAGGGGAAGCGCGGCGAGGCGATCGCCGCGGTGCCCAACGCGTTCATCGACGACATCGCGCTGGTCGGCCCGAAGGAGCGGATCCGCGATCGGCTCGCCGCCTGGAAGGCGAGCCGCGCGAGCACGCTGCTCGTCCACGCCTCGACGCCCGAGGCCCTCGAGCTGACGGCCGACGTGTTGATGGGTTGATCGATCGATGCGGTGATGCGTTTCGGGCCGCGAGCTCGAAGGCGCTCGCCGCGGGCGCCGGGCCCCGCGCCGGAGGAGTGCTGCGATGAAGTTCGGTTATTTCGGCCTGAACGTCGGGACCTTCAATCATCCGGACGCGATCGGGCGCCTCGTCGTCGCGGCGGAGCAGCTGAGCTTCGAGTCGATCTGGACGGGCGAGCACGTCGTGCTCGTCGATCCGCAGGTGCCGCCGTCGCCGGTGCCCCCGCATTCGACCTTCGTCGACACGATCGCGAGCCTCGCCTTCGCGGCGGCGCGGACGACGCGGATCAAGATCGGCTCCGGGATCATCCTGATCGCGCAGCGCGATCCGATCGTGCTGGCGAAGGAGCTCGCGGGGATCGACGTGCTCTCGAAGGGGCGGCTGCTGGTCGGGGTGGGCGTCGGCTACGTGAAGGGCGAGTTCGATGCCCTCGGCATCCCCTACGCCGAGCGCGGTGCCCGCGCGTCGGAGCACATCGAGGTCCTGCGGACCCTCTGGACCAGCGAGAGGCCCGCCTTCGACGGGAAGTTCACGCGCTTCTCAGGCATCCAGTCCCGTCCCTTCCCGGTCCAGAAGCCCCACCCGCCGATCCACGTCGGCGGCATGTCCCCGGCTGCCCTGCGGCGGGCAGTCGCCCAGGGCAACGGCTGGTACGGCTTCTTCCTGGACGTCGCGAACACGGGGAAGATGATCGAGGGCCTGCGCGAGACCGCGAAGCGGGTCGAGCGGCCGGCCTCGCTCGGGAAGCTCGAGATCTCGGTGACCCCGCCCGGTCCGATCGACTCGGATACGGCGAAGCGATACGAGGACCTCGGCGTCGACCGGATCGTCCTGATGCGCGGCTTCGGCGACATGGCCGGGCAGCGGGAGCAGAGCGCCGAGGACGCCGTGCTGCGCTTCCTCGAGGACATGGCGAAGGAACACCGTCTCGGGTGATCGCGGCGGGGTCGGCCCCCGACGGCGCTTCAGGCCTTTGCCCGAGCGGGCGAGAAGGTTGTGGGACGGACGGCCGGTCCGGCCGATGCGCGTCCCGGAGCACCGGGGAGACCGGGGCACGAGGGAGCCCGAATGAACGCGATCCTGATCACGCTGAACATCATCGTCCTGTCGAGCCTGCTCGCCCTCGGGCTCGAGTGGCCGCCGGCGCTCTTCGCCTTCCTCGTCGTCGGTCCCCTCGCGATCCTCTCGATCCGGCGCATCTCGAGCGGCGGCGTCTCCGCGCGCGTCGTCTTCGGGACGACCGCGGCCGTCGCGGTCTCGGGGATCGCGGGCCTGAGCTACGTCTGGCCCGCCGCCTGGTACGGGATGCTGGTCGTCGGCCCGATCGTGCTGCTCGGGATCGTCGACATGCTCCAGACGAAGCAGGCGATCCGGCGCAACTTCCCCGTGATCGGCCACGCCCGCTATCTGCTCGAGATGATCCGCCCGGAGATCCAGCAGTATTTCATCGAGAACAACATCGAGGGCCGCCCCTTCAACCGCGAGGAGCGCTCGCTCATCTATCAGCGCGCGAAGGGCGCCGTCGACTCGCTGCCCTTCGGGACCCAGCGCGACGTGTACGAGACGGGCTACGAATGGATCAACCACTCGATGGCGCCGGTCGAGCCGCAGGAGCACGAGCCGCGGGTCTGGTTCGGTCAGGGGCGCTGTGCGAAGCCCTACTTGGCGTCGATCTTCAACGTCTCGGCGATGAGCTACGGCGCGCTCTCGACCAACGCGATCATGTCGCTGAACCGCGCGGCGAAGGACGGCGGCTTCTACCACAACACCGGCGAGGGCTCGATCTCCCCCGCGCATCTGCAGGGCGGCGATCTCGTCTGGCAGATCGGGACGGGCTATTTCGGCTGCCGCACGCCCGACGGCCGCTTCGACCCGGGCTCCTTCGTCGAGCGGGCGAGCCGCGACGAAGTCAAGATGATCGAGATCAAGATCTCGCAGGGCGCGAAGCCGGGCCACGGCGGCATCCTGCCCGCCGCGAAGATCACGCCCGAGATCGCGAAGATCCGCGGCGTCGAGATGGGCAAGGACGTGAACTCCCCGCCCGCGCATACGGCCTTCTCGACGCCCATCGGCCTGCTCGAGTTCGTCGCGCGCCTGCGCGACCTGTCGGGCGGCAAGCCGACCGGCTTCAAGCTCTGCCTCGGCAAGCGCCGCGAGTTCCTCGCCGTCTGCAAGGCGATGCTCGAGACCGGCATCGTCCCCGACTTCATCACCATCGACGGCGGCGAGGGCGGCACCGGCGCCGCGCCCTTCGAGTTCTCGAACAGCCTCGGCACGCCGCTCGTCGAGGGCCTGACCTTCGTCCACAACGCGCTCGTCGGCATCGGTCTGCGCGACCAGATCCGGATCGTCGCGTCCGGCAAGATCTCGAGCGGCTTCACCCTCGCGCGCACCCTCGCCCTCGGCGCCGACACCTGCAACGCCGCCCGCCCGATGATGCTCGCGATGGGCTGCATCCAGGCGCGCAAGTGCAACACGAACGAATGTCCGGTCGGCATCGCGACCCAGAACCCGGCCCTGACCGTCGGCCTCGTCGTCGACGAGAAGGCGAAGCGCATCGCGCGCTACCACCGCGAGACGCTGCGCGCGGCCGTCGACCTGATGAGCGCGGCGGGCCTCTCGAAGCCCTCGGAGCTGCGCCCGTGGCACGTCATGCGCCGCGTCTCCCAGCTCGAGACGCGCCACTACGGGGAGATCTTCGAGTACCTCGAGCGCGGCGCGCTGCTGCGCGAGCCGCTGCCGGCGAGCTTCGCCCGGGCCTGGGAGGTCGCCGACGCCTCGACGTTCTCCTACACGGAGCCGGAGCACGGCATGTACGTCGCGACGCGGCTGTCGGGCGGCGGGAGCGTGGCGCAGGCGGCGCAGGTCTAGCCGCGGGGCTGGGCGCGCGGGGCAGGGCGTCGACGGGGCTCGATGGGGCCCGGCGGCCGGGTCGCTCCCGATCGAGAGATTTCTTCAGCGCTCGCTGCAGCGCCGTCTCAGGAAGACGGCTGCCTGCGATTTGTCGACGTCGCCTCGGGCATCGCGATCGCCGAGCGGAGGAGCTCGAGGTCACGAAGGCCCCCAGTGCCCCCGTATCGACGAATCTGATCGGCGTGGATCCCGAGCACCTCGTCGAGGGTCAGGAAGGCGGGCTCGCTCACTCGGCGAGGCGCCGGAACACGCCGCCGTACTGCTCGTGCGCTTCCGCGACGAGCTCGGCGACCCGTTTCGTGCGCTTGCGATCGCGCACGGGCGTGACGACGAGGACGTCCCCATCCGTCGAGATCTCGAGCTCGGTCTCCGCATCGATGCTCATCGCATCGAGGAGGGGACGGTCGATGATGAGGGCGAGGCTGTTACCGGATCGAACGAGTCGCTTCACCATGTTCGCTCGGTAGCACGCATCCGTTCGTACGGACTCGTCGACCGGGCGGGGAACCGGTTCGCGACGCTCGAGCGGATGGGGGCGGGCGCGACGGTCTTAGGGCAGCGGGTCGAGCAGGATCTCGGTGCGGTCGTGCTCGATGACGCCCCAGTCGCCCATCTCGTCGGCGCCGAGCTCGCGCTCGACGACGCGCAGGCGGCCGTTCATGAACTCGAAGCGGGTCGAGACGCTGGCCTTGTCGGTCTCGAACTCGATGTAGCTCCCGGGCTCGACGAAGCGGGCCACCGCGGCGAAGAAGCGGGCCATCGGGCGCGCCGGCAGCTCGTCCATCATGCCCTCGCGGCCCATGCCGCTGATGCCGCCACCGGGGGTCTCCTGGAGGACGGCGTGCTCGCCGAGGGCGACCAGCGCGCGCAGGGTCTCGGCGAAGGTCTGGGCGGCGGCGAAGCTGCGATAGGCGCTCTCGTCCCGGCCGATGCCCATCTCGAGGAAGACGGACTGCGAGGGGAAGCTCGTCTTCAGCTGGGCGACCGCCGCGCGCTCGGCGGCGGCGTTCATCCGGAATTGCGCCTTCTCGATCCAGACCGCGGTTCCCATGGCTGCTCTCCGATTCGGGCGGGTGGAAGTGCCCCGTGGGACTCGAAGGCCCCGGGACTCGCCCGTCAACGCTCCCTCGGATGGCCGAAGACGGGTCTTGAGCTTTTGGCCGGGAACTTCGCTTCTTCGGCGTCGGTCGGGTCTCGTTCGGGCCTCGATCGGGCGCGGACATTCGAAGTTCTTTGTCCCGCGTCCGTCGATCGATGGCCGGGATCCGACTACCGTTGCGCCCTGCCGTCGGCGTCTGCTGCGCAGCCCATTGCGCAGCCGACCGCGGTCGAAGCGGCGGGAGGTCCCCGGGTGCGGCTCGAGCTGTCGGATCGGGAGCGGGCAGGGCTGCCGGAGCGCTGGCGGCGGGCCTTCGCCTGGGCAGAGCGCGAGCTCGGTGGCCGGGTCGTCGCCTGGGAGCCGCAGCCGCGCTGGCGTCCCGCCTGCTTCTTCGAGCTCGAGCGGGGCGGCGAGGTCCTGCCCCTCTACTGGCGCGGCGCCCGCAGCGAGTTCCACCGCAACACCCGCCCCCTCGAGCGCGAGATGCGCGTCATCGAGGTCCTCGAGCGCAACGGGATCCGCGTCCCCCACGCCCATGGCCTCTGCACCGATCCGCCGGGCCTCGTGCTCGAGCGGCTGCCCGGCCGCATCAACCTGGCGACGGCGCGGGACGAGCGCCACCGGCGGGCGGTGCTCGACGAGTACCTGGTCCAGCTCTCGAAGATCCACTCCATCCCGATCGAGGAGTTCGAGGCGATCGGCTACGACCGGCCGCGCAGCCCCGAGCAGAGCGCGCTCGGCGAGACGCCCCGGTCCGAGCGCGCCTATCGGGCGACGAAACGGCGCCCGGAGCCGATGATCGAGTTCCAGCTGGGCTGGTGCCGGCGCAACGTGCCGCACGATCGGCGGGAGCTCTCGTTCCTGGTGTGCGACGCGGGCCAGTTCCTGTTCGACGACGCCGGGCTGACGGGGCTCATCGACTTCGAGCTCGGCTACATCGGCGACTGGGCGGCGGACCTCGCGGCGCTGCGCACGCGGGACCTCTCGGAGCCGATCGGCGAGCTCGGTCGCGCCATGCGCCGCTACGGCGAGATCAGTGGTCGGGAGATCGACCTGCGCGCGATCGACTACCACACCATCCGCTTCGCGCTCCTGAACCCGCTCTCCCTCGCCGGCGTCGTCGCCAAGCCGGGCGTCGACGCGAACTACGTCCAGTACCTCGGCTGGTTCGTCGTCTACGGCCGCTGCGGGCTCGAGGTCCTGGCGCGCCATGCGGGCGTCCCGCTCGATCCGCCCCGGATCCCCGAGCCCTCGCCCTCGCGCCGCTCGGTCGCCCACGCCCATCTGGTCGAGCTGCTCGATCCGGCGCGGGCGGGCAGCGGCGATCCCGCCGCCGCAGAGCGCGCCTACGACTTCGATCGCATGCAGCGCCTCGCCGTCTACCTCGAGCGCTCGGACCGCTACGGCGCCGCCCTCGAGGCCGACGACCTCGACGACGTCGCGAAGATCCTGGGCCACCGCCCCACGAGCTGGCAGGAAGGGGACGTCGCCCTCGAGCGCCTCGTGCTCGAGGCCGGCCCCGAGCGCGATGCCGAGCTCATTCGCTATTTCCATCGTCGCCTGGTGCGGGAGGAGTCGCTGCTCCATCCCGTCCTGCGCGAGCAGCAGAACGCCTCGTTTCCCCCGCTCGAGGAAGACGGCGCGTAGGCCGTCTTCCACCGCCCGCTTCCGGACCGTCGAACTCCCAGGACAACCGACCGAAGCTCGAGGAGCCCCGCACCGATGACGCAGATCCAACCCCTCGCTGGCTACCGCGTGGTCGACCTCGCCGACGAAAAGGGCGAGCTCGCCGGCCGCTTCCTCGCCGACTTCGGCGCCGAGGTGATCCGCGTCGAGCCGCCGACCGGCGCCCGTTCGCGCAACCTCCCGCCCTTCGCCCCGTCGGGCACGAGCCTCTACTTCGCCTATCGCAACTCGAACAAGCTCGGCCACGTCCTCGACCTCGAGAGCGAGGCGGACCGTGCGGCGCTGCTCGACCTGCTCGCGCGCGCGGACGTCTTCATCGAGTCGGAGGCGCCCGGTCGGATGGCGGCGCTCGGCCTCGATCCGAAGACGCTCTCGGAGCGCTTCCCGCATCTCGTCGTGCTCTCCATCTCGGATTTCGGCCAGACGGGTCCCTACCGCGACTGGGTCGCGACCGACGCCACGATGTGCTCCGTCTCCGGCATGCAGTTCAAGGCGGGCGTGCAGGGGCGCGAGCCGCTGCTGACCCCGGGCGCGATGGTCTACGACATCGCCGGCGTGATGGGCGCCTTCGCCGCGATGACCGCGCTCTACCAGCGCGAGCGGACGGGCTACGGACAGACGATCGACCTCTCGGTCCTCGAGGCCGTCGCTCAGCAGACCGACTGGTCCTTCTCGAACGGCTCGATGACCGACGCGAAGCTGCAGGAGGCGCCGCAGACGCGCTTCGGCTCCGGGCCGATGTACCGGATCTTCCCGTGCAAGGGCGGCTTCGTCCGGCTCGTGATCCTGTCGCCGCGCCAGTGGCAGGCGATGCGTGCGTGGCTCGGTGAGCCCGAGTATCTCCAGGACAAGAAGTACGAGAGCTTCCTCGGCCGGATGGAGATCGCCGAGGCGCTGAACGTCATGATCGGCGATCTCTTCGCGACGATGACCCACGAGGAGGTCGCGTTCGAGGCCCAGAAGCGCGGCATCGTCTGTACGCCGGTGCTCGCGCCGGGCGAAGTCCTCGAGAACGTCCACTTCCGCTCGCGCCGGACCTTCGTCGACGCGGAGTACGCGCGGGGCGAGCGGGGGCCGGTGCCCGCCGGCTTCTTCGAGATCGATCGGGAGCGCCAGGGCTTCCGGACCCGCGCGCCCGAGAAGGGCGAGCACTCGGCGCGGATCGCGGCCGGTCTCTGGCCCGACGTCCGCCCGAAGCCGGTCCATCCGCGGCCGGCGCCGTCGCGGCCCTTCGAGAACCTGCGGCTGCTCGACTTCGGCATCGGCGGCGTCGGCGTCGAGGCGGCGCGGCTCTTCGCCGAGTACGGGGCGGACGTCATCAAGGTCGAGAGCAAGACGTATCCGGACTTCATCCGGACGGTCATGTCGACGCCGCTCTCCGGCTCCTTCGCGTCGTCGTCGCGCTCGAAGCGCGGACTCGGCATCAACCTCAAGACCGAGGAGGGCAAGCGGCTCCTCCACGAGCTCGCGCGCCACGCCGACATCGTGACCGAGAACGGCTCGACCGGGACGATGGACTCCCTCGGCGTCGGCTACGAAGCGCTCTCGAAGACGAACCCCGGCATCGTGCTCGCGAGCAGCCAGCTGCTCGGCGACCACGGCGCCTGGGCCGACTGGATCGGCTACGGCCCCTCGACCCAGCCGATCGGCGGCCTCGTCCATCTCTGGGACTACGAGCAGGGCGAGGAGCCGGCGGGCTCGACCTCGATCTTCCCGGACCACCTCGCGGGCCGCCTGCTCGCGATCTCCGCGCTCGCGACGATCTTCCGTCGCCGCAGGACCGGGCGCGGCGGGCATGCGTCGGTGGCCCAGGCCGAGGCGGTCGTCCACATGCTGGGCGATCTGCTGCTGAAGGAGGGCATCGCGCCCGGGACGGTGAAGCCGCGGGGCAATCGCAGCGATCGCGGCGCGCCGTGGGGGACCTATCCCTGCGCCGGCGTCGATCAGTGGGTCACGATCACCATTCGCGACGACACCGACTGGGCGAAGCTCAAGATGGCGATCGGCGATCCCGAGTGGACGAAGGACCCGCGCTATGCGACGGCGGCCGGGCGGCTCGCGAGCCAGGACGAGCTCGACGCGAAGCTCACGGAGTGGACGAAGGGGCGGACGAAGCTCGGCGTGACCGCCATCCTGCAGATGTTCAAGGTCCCCTGCGCGCCGATGTTCACCGCCCGCGACCAGCTCCACGACCCCCACTACCAGGCCCGCGGCTACGTCCGCTGGCTCGACCAGCAGATCGTCGGCTGGATGGCGATGGAGGGGCCCTGCTTCCACGCGAGCGGCATGTCGGACGTCACGATCTTCCAGGCGCCGCTGGTCGGCGAGCACACCCGCACGATCGCCCGCGACGTGCTCGGCCTCTCCGAGGCCGAGATCGAGGCGAAGATCGCGGCGGGCGTGCTCGAGTCGGCGCGCTAGGGCGATGCTCTTCGGTTGGACGCGGAGTGGCCGGAGAGCGCCCCTCGGAGAGCGACTCCGGCTCGACAGGAGGAGCGTCGGGTGATGAAGATCGGTAGGGGGCTTCTGCTCGTCGTGTGCTTCACGGGAGCGGCGATCGCGTCGACCGGCTGCTCTCACGTCCGGATGGCGATGTACATGCGCAAGGACAATCCGACGGCGAACGACCCCGAGTCGATCGGCCGAGGCCAGCGCGTCTTCGCCGAGCAGTGTGCCTCGTGTCATGGGGAGCGGGCGGACGGCGCCGGTCCCCGCGCGAGCGGGCTCGCGGCGGTTCCGACCAACTTCCTGGCACCCGACTACACGAAGTCCGCGCCGCGGATCGCCGCGCGCATCGCCTACGGCCGGGGCGACGTGATGCCCGCCTTCGTCGAGACGCTCTCGGAGCAGCAGATCTGGGACGCGGCGAACTATCTGCGTTCCCTGCAGAAGCCGACCGCTCCCTAGCATCGGGTCGGGCCCGACGGCGCCCTGCTGCGGACCGCATGCGCGCGAGGGTGGGGCCGGCGACCGGGTCGCCTACCAGGTCTCGAGCTCGGAGAAGAAGGCGCGCACGTCGTTCGCGATCGCCTCCGGCTGCTCCGCCGGCGCGAAGTGGCCGCCGCGCGGCAGCCGCGTCCAGCGGCGCAGATCGCAGCGCTCCTCCGCCATCGCGCGGGGCATGTAGGCGAGCTCCTTCGGTGCGATCGCGAGCCCGACCGGCGTCTTCACGCGCAGGTCCTCCCGCGGCGCCGGCGGCGTCGTCGGGTTGAAGGCCTCCTTGTAGATCCGGAGCGAGGAGCCGATGGTATTCGTGAGCCAGTAGAGCGAGGCGGTCGTGCAGAGGAAGTCGCGGCCGAAGTGGCTGGCGACGTCGCCCCCGCAATCGCTCCAGGCGCGCCGTCGCTCCCAGATCCAGGCCGCCGTCCCGACGGGCGAGTCGGCCAGTGCGTAGGCGAGCGTCTGCGGATCGTGCATGTGGACCGTGATGTGGCTCGCGATGAGCGGGAGCGCCTCGTCGCGCCGCTTCACCATCCACTGCTCGTCCGCGGCGTAGGCGTCGGGCGGGAGATAGCGGCCGTCGACGCCGGGCAGGATCGGCATCGTCAGGTAGATGCCGACGACCTCCGCCGCGTGGTCGATGCCGAGCTCGCCGGTGATCTGCGCGCCCCAGTCGCCGCCGACGGCGCCGAAGCGAGCGTGGCCGAGGACGTCGCGCATGAGTCGAACCCAGAGGCGGGCGATGGCGCGCGGCTCGAGGCCGGTCGTCGTGAGCGGCGTCGAGAAGCCGAAGCCCGGGAGCGAGGGCACGATCACGTCGAAGCTCTGCCGCGGGTCGCCGCCGTACGCCGCCGGATCGGTCAGGCGCGGGATCACGTGCCGATAGTCCCAGAAGGTCCACGGCCAGCCGTGCGTCAGGACGAGCGGGCGAGGGCTCGGCCCCCGACCGCGGGCGTGGAGAAAGTGGATCGGGACCCCGTCGATCGCGACGCGGAAATGCGCGAAGCGGTTCATCTCCGACTCCTGCGCACGCCAGTCGAACTCGTCGCGCCAGTAGCGGACCATCGACTCGAGCCAGCCGCGCTCGACGCCGTAGGCCCAGTCGGCGTTGCCGAAATCGTCGGCCCAGCGCGTCGCGCCGAGGCGGCGCTTCAGGTCGTCGACGCGGGACGACTCGATCTCGATGCGGAAGGGCTCGGGGCGCATGGCCCGACCTCAGAGCCCCGCGAGGGCGAGGTCGAGGTTCGCGCTCGAGATGCCGCCGTGGATCTCCATCACGGTCCCGGTCACGAACGCGCTCGCGGGCGACGCGAGGTAGAGCGCGCCGAGGGCGATGTCCTCGGGCTCGCCGAGGCGCTTGAGCGGCGTCGACTCGACCATCGCCTTGTGGACCACGGGGTTGGTGAGCACGGACTCGAGGGCGGAGGTCGCGGTCGAGCCAACGGCGATCGCGTTGACGCGGATCTTCGGCGCGAGGTCCTCGGAGAGGAGGCGCGTGAACTGGCTCATGGCGCCCTTCGCCGTACCGTAGGCGGCGAAGCCCTTGCCCTTCATCTGGCCGATCGAGGACGAGATGTTCACGATCGCGCCGCCGCGGGCCTGCATGTGGGGCACCGCCGCCTTCGAGAGCGCGAAGGCCGTCGTCACGTTGAAGTGGAACGCGCCGCTGAACTCCTTCTCGGTCGTCTCGAGGAAGCCCTTCGGCATCGAGCCGCCGACGTTGTTGATGACGATGTCGATGCGGCCGAACTCGTCCATCGCCTTCGCGACGAAGGCGTCGAGGTTCGCGGTGACGGCGGCGTTGCACTCGACGACGAGCGCGCGGCGCCCGAGCTTGCGGACCTCCGCGGCCACGGCCTCGAGCTGGTCGCGGCTGCGCGCCGCGAGGGCCACGTCGGCGCCACACTCCGCCAGGGCGAGGGCGGTCGCGCGGCCGATGCCGCGGCCCGCGCCGGTCACGAGAGCCACCTTGTCGTCGATTCGGAAGCGGTCGAGGATTGCCATGGCGGGCATTCTAACGACCCGGGCGCGATCCGCAGGCAGGGGAGAGGGGGCGGGTGGTGGCCTGGCTCGAGTGCGCGGGCGCGGGCCGGGATGGGCTGGCTAGACTCGCGTGTCGCGCCGGGTCGGGGCCATCCGACCGTTCGCGGGCCGCGGGCGCCAGGAGGAATCGATGCAGGATTTCAAGGGTCGTGTCGCGGTCGTGACCGGGGCGGCGAGCGGGATCGGGCTGGGCACGACCGAGCGCTTCCTGCGCGAGGGCATGAAGGTCGTGATGGCCGACGTCGAGAAGGGGAGCCTCGAGCGCGAGGCGGCGCGGCTGCGCGCGGGCGGGGGCGACGTGCTGCCCGTCGTCTGCGACGTGCGCGACCCCGAGGCGGTCGACGCCCTCGCGAAGCGGACGCTCGCCCACTACGGCGCAGTGCACGTCGTCTTCAACAACGCCGGTGTCGGCCCGGCGGGCCCGATGCTCGAGACGACGCCCGCCGACTGGCGCTGGATCGTCGACGTGAACGTGCTCGGCGTCGCCTACGGCGTCCTCGCCTTCGGCCCGATCCTGAAGAAGCAGGGCGAGGGCCACATCATCAACACCGCCTCCGAGGCCGGCCACGTCTCGAGCGCCGCCCTCGGCATGTACACCGCGACCAAGCACGCCGTCGTCGGGCTGACCGAGTCCCTCTTCCGCGAGCTCGAGGGAACCGGCGTCTCGGTCCACTGTCTCTGCCCGAACCTCGTGCGCACGAAGATCTTCCACTCGGAGCGCAACCGCGACGATGGGGCGGCGATGACGCCGTCCCAGACGGCGACGATGGCGCCCCTGCGCGAGGCGATCTCGGCCCTCGGCATCGCGCCGGAGCAGGTGGCCGGCGACATCGTCGACGCGATGCGCGCGGACCGGTTCTGGATCTTCACCCACGAGGTGACGAAGAAGGCCCTCGCCGTCCGCCCGGCGGACATCGCGGCGGGCCGCAATCCGACGAATCCCTACGCCGGGCTCGCGGTCGTCGACGGCCTCGAGCATCTCGGCAAGCAGGCGGAGGGCCGGTCGTCGTGACGATGCGCGAGCTCCTGTTGGCGCGGGCCGAGGACGATCGACCGGCGCTCCTCTACGAAGACCAGCGCTACACCTGGCGCGAGTACTACCGGGGCTGCTGCGAGCGCGCCGAGGCGCTGCTCGCGTGGCGGCGGCCCGGGCCGTTCCACGTCGGTGTGCTGCTCGAGAACGTGCCCGAGTACCTGTTCCTGACCGGCGCGGCGAGCCTGGTCGGTGCGACCGTCGTCGGCATCAACCCGACCCGCCGCGGCGCCGGCCTCGAGCGCGACATCCGCCACACGGACTGCCAGATCCTCGTCACCGAGGATCGCCACGCCGACCTGCTCGAGGGGCTCGACCTCGGCATCCCCGCGAATCGCCGCTTCGACGTCGCGTCGCCGGCCTGGCGCGAGGCGCTCGCGCCCTTCGCCGGGGCGGGGCTCCCGAAGGTCGAGGCGGATGCGCGTGCCATCTACATGCTGATCTTCACGTCGGGGACCACCGGCGAGCCCAAGGCCGCGATCGTCTCGTCGATGCGGACGGCGATGGCCGGCAAGGTGCTCGCCCAGATGCGCGGCCTCGGGTCGAAGGACGTGGGCTACCTCGCGATGCCGCTCTTCCACTCGAACGCCCACATGGCCGGCGTCGCGCCGATCCTCGCCGCCGGCGGGACCTGGAGCATGCGCCGCAAGTTCTCGGCGAGCGCCTTCCTGCCGGACGTGCGCAAGTTCGGCGTGACCTACTTCAACTACGTCGGCAAGCCGCTGACCTACATCCTCGCGACGCCCGAGCGCCCGGACGACGCGGAGAACACCCTGCGCATCGCCTTCGGCAACGAGGGCGCCGACCACGACCTCGGCCGCTTTGCTGTGCGCTTCGGCTGCGAGGTCATCGACTCCTACGGCTCGACCGAAGGCGGCATCGCGATCTCGCGCACGACGGACATGCCCGCCGGTGCTCTCGGCGTCGCGCCGCCCGGGACGGTGATCCTCGACCCCGAGACGAAGAAGGAATGTCCCCGGGCGAAGTTCCATCCCGACGGCCGCCTCGCCAACGCGAGCGAGGCGATCGGCGAGATCGCGAGCACCGAGACCGCGAAGAGCTTCGAGGGCTACTGGCGCAACGAGGAGGCGAACCAGGAGCGCACGCGCGAGGGCATCTACTGGAGCGGGGATCTCGGCTACCGCGACGAGAGGGGCTTCTTCTACTTCGCGGGCCGCAACATGGACTGGCTGCGGGTCGACGGCGAGAACATCGCCGCCGGGCCGATCGAGCGGATCCTGGCGCGGCATCCCGACGTGGCGCTCGCCGCGGTCTACGCGGTCCCGAACGCCGACGTCGGTGACGACTGCATGGCGGCGTTGATCCTGCGCCCCGGGGCGAAGTTCGACGGAGCGGGCTTCGCGGCCTTCCTCGACGCGCAGCGGGATCTCGGGACCAAGATGGTGCCGCGTTATGTCCGGATCGCGGAGTCGCTGCCGTCGACGGAGACCAACAAGATCCTGAAGCGCGTCCTGCGGGACGAGCGCTGGGCGTGCGGCGATCCGGTCTGGCTCCGCGACGGAGCGGGCTACCGTCGTCTCGAGGCCGCGGATCGCGAGCGGATCGAGGCGACCTTCGTCGCGCGCGGCCGGGCGAACGTGCTGGGTCGTTAGGAGGATCGATGGCGTCGTTCATGGCTCCCTACCGCGCCCAGACCTATGCCCTGATGCGGATCGTCGTCGGGTTCCTCTTCCTCTGGCACGGCTCGATGAAGGTCTTGGGCTTTCCGGCGGGCATGCCCGCCGATGCGCCGCCCCTGATCGTCTGGGTCGCGGGGCCGATCGAGCTGCTCGGCGGGATCTTCATCATGATCGGCTTCCTGACTCGCTGGTCGGCCTTCCTGTCGAGCGGGACGATGGCGTTCGCCTACTGGATGGCCCACGGCCTGAAGGCCGTCCTGCCCGTCGAGAACGGCGGCGAGCTCGCCGCGCTCTACTGCTTCGTCCTCCTCTTCATCGCCGCGCAGGGGGCGGGGATCTGGAGCGTCGACGGAGCGCGCGGGAAGGGCTAGGCGCGATGGTCGACTCCGGCGCCGATCGCGATCCGCTCCGCCCCGAGCCCGGCTCGGCCGTGCCGACGGGGCGCGAAGCGCGCCTCTGGCGCGTGCTGGTCGAGCTGTGGGTGCAGGTCGAGGAGGCGCGGGCGGCGCTCGCGCGGAACGAGAAGCCCCGCAAGCTCGTGCCCGGGCGCCTCGAGAACCTGGTCGTCGAGTTCGACGACGCCTACACGGTGTACGTCGAGGGGATGGAGCGCCTGCCGGAGGAGGCCCAGCTGCTCGCGCTCCAGGCGGTCGACCGGCAGCTCGCCGGGATGGTGCGCGCGAAGGACGCGGCGCTCTGGACGGAGCAGGCGCTCTGCGCGGATCAGCGCTGGGACGAGGTCCGGCTCTTCGCCCTGGCCGCGATCCACGCATACGCCTGGCCTGCGCGCCGGCTCGCGCTCGTGGCGACGGAGACGACGGTCGGCGCGATCGTCGAGTCGGTCACGCTCGCGACCCGACGGGGCGGTCCCGGGCAGGGAGGGACACCGTGACGCCCGCCGTCCAGCAAGCGCACGAGATCGTCGCCTGCGCCCTGCGTCCGGAGGGCAGCCTCGCCCATCTGGCGGCGCTGGTCGGGTTCGTGCTGCTCGCGTGGAGGCTGTCGCCGCCGCGTCCGCAGCGAACGCGGCGTTAGGTCCGGTCCGCTCCCGCTCCGGCTTCGGGTCCGGCTTCCGCAGCGACGTCGGCGAGCGCGCGCTCGATGACGAGCCCGTCGCGCAGGGCGCGCACGTCGTGCGTCCGGATCCAGTCCGCTCCGGTGCGGGCCGCGAAGAGCTCGGCCGCCAGCGTCGCGGCGCCGATCGCGTCGAGGCCGCTCCCGGTGAGCGTGCGCAGGAAGGACTTGCGCGAGACGGACACGAGCACCGGTCGCCCGAAGCGCGCCCGCAGCGCCGGGATCCGCGCGAGCACCGCGAGGGAGGCCCGCGGATCGCGGCTCAGGAAGAAGCCCATCCCGGGATCGACGATCAGCCGCTCTTCGCGGATCCCCGCCCGAACGAGCGCCGCGAGGCGCGCTGCGAAGAAGCGCTCGATCGAGTCGAGGACCTCGCTCGGGCTCGCCTGATCGCGGCCGGCGCGATCGCCGCCGCCGAGGGAGTGGACCACGACGAGCGAAGCGGGGCCGGACGCGAGCTCGTCGTAGAAGCCCTCGTCGGGGAAGCCGCGCACGTCGTTCAGCCAGGCGACGCCCGCACCGAGGGCGAAGCGCAGGACCTCGGTCGACGTCGCGTCGACGCAGATCGGGAGCGGGCGGCCCGAGCCGCCGGCGCCTGCGCGGGCGGAGGCGAGCGCTTCGAGGACGGGGCGGAGCCGGGCGATCTGCTCGGCGGCCGGGACGGGGCTCGCGTCGGGATTGCTCGAGGCGGGGCCGAGCTCGACGACGTCGGCGCCGGCCTCGGCGAGGGCGAGGGCATGCTCGACCGCCCGGGCGGGATCGAGGTAGCGGCCGCCGTCCGAGAAGGAGTCCCGGGTGATGTTGACGATCCCGACGATCTGGCCTGTTCTTCGCACGAGGGCTTTCTAGCACGGGCTCGATCGCGAGCCCCCCACGAGGAGTCCCGCGTCATGGCCGCCGCGTCCCAGCCTGCTCTTCCGTCCGCTCCCGCGCTCGAGCCGATCGAGGTCGACGTCTTCGGGGCCGAGCGCGTCCGCGAACGGCTCGCCCCGCTCGGGCCGCGGCTCCCCGCCGCCTACGCCGCCACGCTGTCGCCCCTCGCGATCGCGCTCGCCGGAAGTGGCGAGGTCTGCACGTTCTCGATCCGCGACGGACGGGTCGCGCTCGAGCCCGGCGCGGACGCTGCGCCGACGCAGGTCGAGCTGTCGCGGGCGAGCTTCGAGGGACTGACCCGCGACCTCGAGTCGCCGGCCGGGCTGATCTACGGACGCCGCGCGCAGGCGAAGGCCGGGGATCTCATGGACTTCATGCAGTGGGAGCCCGCGCTGCGCCAGGTCTACACGGGACGCCCGGTCTACGACCCCGCCGCGATCGACCTGCGCGATCGCCGGGGCGAGCCCCTCGATCCGACGCGCTCGTTCCGCCTCGACGACGATCGCGAGGAGATGGCGCATTTCCTGCGGACGACGGGCTTCCTGTTCGTGCGCGACGTGCTCTCGCCGGACGAGCTCGCGCGGCTGACCGCCGAGGCGGAGCTCCTGCGGCGCGAGGCGCGCGAAGGGGATCAGGAGTCGTGGTGGGGCAAGCGGGACGACGGCACGACGGTGCTGTGTCGCGTGCTCCGCGCCGGGAAGCAGCCGACCATGCGCTCGCTCCACGGTGACCCGCGGATCGAGCGCCTCGCCTCGCTCTGCGAAGTTCCGATGTCGTTGAAGATGGGGCCGGAGGAGAAGGACGGGGTGACGTTGCTCTGGAAGCAGCCCGGTGTGGTCGAGGGCCTCGGCGATCTCCCGTGGCACCGCGACTGCGGGCTCGGGGGCCACGCGAGCATGTGTCCCACGGCGGTCGTCAGCGTCTTCCTCGGCCCCAACACGCCGGAGGCGGGCGAGCTGCGCTTCCTCCCCGGCTCCTGGGAGATGTCCTTCCCCCACCAGGCCGCCGACTCGCCCCTGGCCCCGCGCGGCGTGGCCCCGCCGGCCCGGGCCGGCGACGTCACGATCCACTGCGGCGACGTCCTCCACGTCGCCCCGCCCCCGACCGGCGCCGTCGGTCCCTATCGCAGCTGCATCCTGCTCGGCTACACGCGCGCCGGAGGGGGCCATCACGAGGGTGGCCGCCACTACAACGACGTCCTGCTCGGCGACGAGTCGGGGCAGATCGCGGACATGCGGACGGTCGCGGCCCGCTCCTAGGCCCGGCCGCGAGCTTTCACATCTCTTTTACCTGGAATCGGGCCGGGAGCCGGCCCCCGCGCTTTGCCCGCTCCCCGAATTCGGCTACACCTCGCGCCGCGTCTGGTCGCAATCCAGATGGAAGCCTCCGAATGCGCCCCCGCTCGGAAGCGATGTCGGAGTGCAAGCGTCTCCATGAGTGCTGCGATCGATCTCGAGCCCATCGAGGCTCCGCCGAGCCCGTCCCTGCGAACTGCGAATCCGCCGACCTCGGCGCCCGGCTCGGACCCGGCGACGAGCGGTCGCTTCCTCAAGTACCGCGCGGATCGCCGACCCGTCGCCTTCGTCTGCGGGATGTTCGCCGTCCACGCCCTCGTCTTCTTCCTCGCGCCGACCTGGCTCGCCGCGCTCTGCGTCGTCCCGCTCGCGATCGGCAGCATGTTCGTCGCGCCGATCAACCACCACCATCAGCATCTGAACACGTTCCGCGCGCCGTGGCTGAACCGGATCTACGACCTGCTGCTGGCGCTCCAGACGGGCATCGCGCCCTTCGCCTGGGTGCTCCACCACAACGTGGGCCATCACGTCAACTACCTGAATCAGCGCCCGCACGCGCGCCCGGACGAGTCGAAGTGGACGCGGCGCGACGGCTCGCAGATGGGGCGCGTCGAGTACACGATCGACCTCGTGCTGAACCACCAGATCGACATCGTGCGCCTCGGCCTGCGGCATCGTCGCTACCTGCGTCCGTTCCTCTGGATGAAGGTGCCGCTCTGGACGATCCTCGGGCTCGCGCTCTGGTGGAACCCGATCAACGCGTTCCTCGCGATCCTGCTGCCCGGCTTCATGACCCTGGTCCACACCGCCTGGGCGACCTACGAGCATCACGCCGGCTTCTATCCGACGAGCCACTACGACGCGAGCTTCAACAACGTCAATCCGATCTACAACTACCTGACCTGCAATCTCGGCCTGCACACGGCGCATCACATGCGCCCGGGCGTCCACTGGTCGCTCCTGCCCGAGATCCACGCCGAGATCCTGCACAAGATCCCGCCGCACCAGATCCATCCGAATTTCTGGTAGGCCCGCCGGCCCGGCGGCTCAGTCGCGCGCGCGGCGCACCGCCCGCTCGCGGCGCGGATCGTTGATGCGATCCTCGAGGTCGACTTCGACCATGCCGTTCGCGATCCGGACCCGGAAGCACGGGATCGGGAAGCCGTCCGCGTGCTCGGGATTCTGGCCGGTGCGCACGTCGTAGCAGAGGCCGTGCGCGGCGCAGACGATGACGCCGTCGACGAAGCGGCCCTTCGAGAGCGGGAAGCCCGCGTGGGGACAGGCGTCCTCCATCGCGTGGATCGCGTCGCCGACGCGGTAGAGCGCGAAGGCGAGCTCGCCCACCTTGACGCGCATGCCGCGCTCTTCCGGAATCTGATCGAGTCGCGCGACCGGAACGAAGCTCAAGCTCCGACTCCTCGGCTGGGGATCGCGCAGCATGCCGCAGATCCGGGCCACCGACCAAGCCGGCTCGACTCCCGTCGACCCGACCCGGACGAGGCCCGCGGATCTGCGGACGCGAGTGGGCGCGGCGCCTTCCAGCAGGACTGCGCCGCGCGACGTCTCAGTTCTGGGCCATCGCCGCGGGCATCGCGGTCGTCGCCGCCTGGGTGCGGACGACGCAGGTCTCGAAGCCGGCCTCGTCGTCGCTCGAGCACTCCATCGAGGTCGGGCCGGAGAGGCTCAGGCTGAGGCGCTCGTCGACCCGCGCGGCGGCGAGCTTCTCGTGCGCGTCACCGAAGTCGACGCGGGTGATCTTGTTGAACGACTCGGGGGCGATCTGGTCGGCCCGCTCGGCGCTCTCCGCGAAGGCGGCGCCCGAGACGGCAAGACCGATGCAGGACACCAGAGTCACGAAGATGAAGTGTGAGGGGGATCGCATGGGGGGGCTCCTTTGTTGGGGGCAACTATCGGAACCTCGATGGATTGCTTGAGGGCTTCTTCCGTCTGCGTTGAAATGAATTCGCGAGCGGATCCGCAGCGCGTCGGCAGCTCCGGGCGTGAGGCGCGACACAGCCCCGCGCCGGGCGCCCGAGTGGTGCAACCGCGACATTTCGTTGCAGGCGGGGCGGGTAGGTGAATTCCAGGAGCGTCGGACTAGACTTGCCGGTCCCCGAACAGGAGATCCGACCGATGAAGCTCTGGGATGCGCAGCTCGAGGGATTCCGGGAGGAAGCCCGCAACATGCTCCAGTTCCTGCCGGCGCTCATTCAGCCGGATCCTTCGCTCGACGCCCTCTCCCGGGCCCGCCAGATCCGTGAGGGCTTCAAGAGCGTCACGGCCAACGCGCCGCGGTCGGAGAAGGCGATCGCGACGACGATCCCGGGACCTGCCGGTCCGATTCCGGCCCGGCTCTTCCGGCCGAAGGGCAAGGCGCGCGGTCTCTATCTCCACATCCACGGTGGCGGCTGGATCCTCGGTGCGCCCGAGATGGGCGACGCGACGAACGAGCGCTTCGCCGAGCGCTTCGACCTGGCGGTCCTCTCGGTCGACTATCGCCTCGCGCCCGAGCATCCGTATCCGGCGGGTCCCGACGATTGCCAGGCGGCTGCGGCCTGGCTGCTCGAGAAGGGGCCGAGCGAGTTCGGCACCGATCGGCTCTTCATCGGCGGCGAGTCCGCCGGTGGCCACCTGACGCTGGTGACGGGTCTGCGGGTACGCGATCGCCTGAAGGCCGCGGATCGCCTGCTCGGCCTCAATCTCGTCTTCGGCTGGTACGACGTGAACGGAACCCCGTCCCAGGCCGGCAATGGCGGGGCGCCGGACATGCTCGATCCGGAGGGCCTGCGCTTCATGGTCGAGTGCTTCACGCCGGGGATGGGCGATCAGGCGCGACGGGCGCCCGACATCTCGCCGCTCTACGCGAATCTCGCCGGCCTGCCCTCGACGCTGATCTCGGTCGGGAGCCTCGACCATCTGCGCGACGACTCGCTGTTCCTCGCGCCGCTGCTCGCCTGCGCCGGAGTCGACGTCGAGCTGCAGGTCTATCCGGACTCGCCCCACGGCTTCCAGGGGCTGCCGACGAAGATGTCGGCGGCCTTCAATCAGCGCTGTGAGCTCTGGATCGAGCGCGTCCTGAAGTCGGCCGGCCTCTGAGGCCGGGGACCGCGGGCCGGAGGCGGCGCGTGGGGGACGATCGATCTCGACGGGAGGGTGTTCGATGAAGGACTGGCAGGGCAAGGTCGCCGTCGTGACGGGCGGAGCCGGGGACATCGGTCGGGCGATCGCGCGGGCACTCCTGCGCAAGGGCGTGCGGGTCGTCGTCTCCGACGTCGAGCAGGGCGCGCTCGATCGGGCGGTGCGCGAGCTCGCCCCTCTCGGCGACGTGCGGGGCATCCGGACCGACGTCTCGAAGCCGGAGTCGGTCGAGGCGCTGGCGCGGGAGGTCTATGCGATCCACGGCGCGTGCCATCTCCTCTTCAACAACGCGGGCGTCGGGGCGCCCTCGGTCAACGTCTGGGAGACGACGGTCAACGACTGGAAATGGGTCCACGGCGTCAACGTCATGGGCGTCGTCCACGGCATCCAGTCCTTCGTCCCGCGCATGATCGCCGGCGGCCAGCCCGGCCGGATCGTCAACACGTCTTCCGGCGACGGCGGCATCGCGCCCCTCGGCGGGCAATCGGTCTACGCCTCGAGCAAGGCGTGCGTCTCGATCATCACGGAATGTCTCGAGGTCCAGCTGCGGACCCAGCATCCCCAGCTGAAGGCGACGATCTTCTATCCGGCGGGCGGCGTCCTCAAGACGGGGATCTGGAGCTGTGATCGCAATCGACCGGCCGAGCTCGCGCGGGAGAAGCCGTCGGGTCAGCCCGAGGACCTGATGGGCGCCTTCATGAAGGCGGCCGAGGAGTCGGGCATGCGGATCCAGTTCCAGGATCTCGACGAGCTCGCCGAGACCCTGATGAAGGATCTCGAGGCCGAGAAGTTCGTCTCGATGATCGGCATCGAGGGCGCCGGGGAGACGCTGCGCGCGCGCGCCGAGAAGATCGGCCGCGGCGAGGCGCCGATCGACGAGCATTCGTATCTCGCCTGATCGGCGCCGCGTTCGACTGCGAAGGCGGGCTCAGACGCCCCAGAGATCGAGCAGCTGCTGTGCGGTCGCGCGGGTCGTGATGCGACCGAGACCGTGCTCGACGACCTGCTTCGCGTAGTCGACGGGATAGCCCGCGACGCAATCCGTCACGAGCACGACGTGGTAGCCGTGATTGAGCGCCTCGATCACGACGCCGGGAATCCCGACGTTGAGCGACACGCCGGTCGCGACGACGGTCTGGACACCGAGCGAGCGGAGCCCCATGTCGAGGTTCGTCCCGTGGAAGGGCGACATGCCGTGGGTCCGGACGGTGTCGAGGTCGCGCGGATCGGGACCGAGCTCCGGGATCACGTCGGCCGCGGGCTCGCCGAGCACGAGGTAGTTCGGATCCTCGAGCATCCGGTTCACGAGCGGGATGTTGAAGAAGCTGCCCTTGCGATCGCGGCGGAACGCGGCGCGGCAGTGGACGACGGGCACGCCCGCCGCGCGCGCCCCATCGACCAGGGCGCCGAGCCGCTTCGGAATGCCGTCCGACGCGACGACGTCGGCCAGGGCGCGGATCACCGCGAGATCGCCCACGACCCCGCGCTGCATCTCCATCGTGAGGACGGCGGCCTTGCCCCGCCCCGCAATCTCTTCGAGTCGACCCATCGTACCCATCTCCTTCGTTCAGTGAGGTCCGCGATCAGTGATGTCCGCGCTCGGGGGCGCTCGGTCCGAACAGCTCCTGGCCGTCGACCTCCACGCGGATGCGCCGCAGCTTGAGCTCGAGGATTCGCCACTGGCCGTCGGCGTCCTTGCGGTAGCGCTCGTAGTACCAGCCCACGCCCCAGAGCGTGCGCCGCGGGCTCCCTTCCGGGAACCAGAGCATGTCCTCCATTGCCCAGGTGCCGATGGCGGTGGTCGGGCTCGTCAGCTCGATGATCGGCGTGTGGCCGTGGTGGCAGGTCTTCACGCCTTCGAGGATCGGGGGCAGGAAGTCGACGAAGGCCTGGCGGCTCCGGTGGATCGGGGAGTCGTCCTGGGTCGTGTCGATCGTGCAGTCGACGCAGAACACGTCGGCCCACTCCGACCACCGCTTCTGGTCCATCAGGAGGAAGTAGCGGGCCTTCAGCTGCTTGATCCGCTCGATCTCGACGAGCTCATTCGCGGTCATGCGGTCTCCATGCCCGCGACGACGGCTCCGGCCGAGCGGCAGGCGGTTTGCCCCGTGGGGCCGGGGTGGGTCATGGGGGATCCAGCGGCCGCCGGGCGGCAACGCGAACGCATTCGCTCGGTGTCCCGGCGACCGAGGCGCGCTTCGGGCTCAGCTTCCCCGCCCGCCCGCCGATCTTTTTCGCCAGGAAGACTGAAATCGACATTGATTTTCATTTTCCCGGTCCTTAGAATGCGCCTGTCTCGAACGGGAGTGGACGGACAGCATGCTCGTTTGTCATTGCCGCGGAGTCACGGATCGCCAGATCAAGCGCGCCGTCAAGAACGGTGCCTGCTCGCTGCGTGAGGTCGCCCGGGAGACCGGAGCCGGCATGCGCTGCGGCGGCTGCCGCGCGAACGTCGCCCAGGTCGTCCATGAAGCCCTCCAGAGCGACCTCCGCCCCTCGTCCGTCTCCTCGATGATCCGCCTCGAGATCCCGTCCTCTCCGCTCGCCGCGGAGGGCTGAGACGACCGGCGCCGGCGCGCCCGACGGAAGTCGGATCGCCCCGAGCTGCCGACGCGCTGCCGATCCCGACCGGCCTCCCGGGCCGCCGGTCATTCGAATCCCACCGCCTTCATGTCGACCACGTTCCGCAGCGGCTCGCCCGCCTGGAAGCGCTTCACGTTGTCGAAGAACAGATCGAAGACGTCGTCCATGTAGCGGTCGACCGAGACCGACGAGTGGGCCGAGATGTAGACGTTGGGCAGGTCCCAGAGCGGGCTCGCAGGGTCGAGGGGCTCGGGGTCGAAGACGTCGAGGATCGCGGCCGCGAGCGGCTCCTCCTTCATGACGCGCGCGAGCTCCGCCTCGTCGACCAGCGAGCCGCGGGCGACGTTCACGAGCACCGCCTTCCGCGGCATCGCCGCCAGCGCCGCCTTGTCGATCAGGTGGTGGGTATCCGCCGTCGCGGGCGCCGCCACGACGACCGCATCGCACTGGGCGAGCATCGCGTGGAGTCCGGACGTCGGGAAGAGCTGGTCGACGTCGGGATCCGTGTCCCCCGCGCGCACGGTGCGCCGCGAGCCCAGGATGCGACAGCCGAAGGCGCGGGCGCGGACGGCGACGGCGCGGCCGATGTGGCCGAGGCCGACGATGCCGATGGTCGAGCCGGCGAAGGTCCGGCCGTAGCTGCGCTCGAAGCGGTGGGTGCGCTGGAACTCGTCCGCCTCGCGCAGCCGCTTCCAGACCTGGAGCAGGCGGCCGATTACCCACTCCGCCATCGAGCCCGACGAGAGCCCCGAGCAGTTGGTCAGGACGACGCGGTCCTTCGCGATGCCCGCTTTGCCGAACTGCTCGACGCCGGCCCCGGCGCCCTGGACCCAGCGCAACAGCGGGGCGCGCTCGGAGAGGCGATCCGGCGTATGCAGCGCCATCAGGACGTGCGCCGAGGCGAGGGCGGCCTCGCGCTCGCGGGCGACCGTCTTCGCCCAGGGCGGCGGCTCGGGGAAGGGCTCGCCGGGGGAGACCGAGAGCCAGTCGCCGTCGGGATCGATCGGGAGCACGACCGGCTCGACGCCCGGAAGGCTGCGCAGGCGCTCGAGGTAGTGGGGGGCGGTGAGCGGCGTGAAGCCGATGCAGACGCGGAGCGGACTGGCCATGGGGATCGGATCTCCAGCGGGTGGTCAGCGGAGTCTCGCCCGTTCGACGGCGTGCTTCAATCGGCCCGCTCCACGGTTTTCTCCCCCGCGCCTCCCGACTCGACCCGATCGACGGGCTCCGCCGCTGCTGGAAGAATCGCCAGCCGTGCACGCCGGATGGGCGAAGGCGGCTCGAGGGCGACTCGGGTGGGCATGCTCTGATCCAGCCCGCCTCCGGCATGCGCGATGCAATGGCGGATTCCCAGCCGGGCGATCCGGAACGGAGGAGAGGGCTCATGGGCAAGGCGTGTGCGTGGTGCGGTGCGATCCTGCGCGTTCTCGTCGGAACCTCGGTGCCGACGTCTCATGCGCTGTGTCAGGGATGTCTGGAAGATCTCCGGACGGCCCTCTCGACGAACGGGCTGCGCCCGGCCGATCGCGGAGGCGAGCCGAGCTAGTCGGGACCCGCCGGCCGGCGATCGCCGAAGCGGAAGCGGCGGTCGCCGCCGGTCGGGTCAAACGCTCGCGCCCCGGAGCAGCTCCCGGGCGATCGCGCGGATCTGGATCTCGTCGGTTCCCGCGTAGATCTGCAGGACCTTGGCGTCCCGGGCGAGCTGCTCGACGACGTACTCCGCCATGTACCCGTTCCCGCCGTAGACCTGCACGGCCTCCATCGCGACCTCGACCGCGGCGCGCGCCGCGTAGAGCTTCATCGCGGACGCCTCGGCGAAGCTCATCGAGCGGCCGTTCGCCGACAGCTCGATCGTCCGGAAGACGAGGTTCTGGAGGTTCATGCGCGCCACCTCCATCCGGGCGAGCTTGTCCTGGATGAGCTGGTAGTCGCCGATCGGGCGCTCGAACTGGACCCGCTCGCGGGCATACTTGATCGACAGCTCGAGGCAGCGCTCGACGATCCCGAGCGCCATCGCGGCGACACCGGACCGCTCGGTCTGGAAGGTGTCCTTCGCCCCTTCGCGGCCTCCGCTCCGGGCGACGAGGGCCGCCTCCCCGCCGAGCAGCCGGTCCATCCCGACACGCACGTCGGAGAGGAAGAGCTCCCCCGTCGGCGAGGAGTGGAGGCCCATCTTCTTGAGCGGCCCCGACTGCACGAAGCCGGGCATGCCGCGGTCGAGGACGAAGCTCACGATCTTGCGGTCGCGCAGGTCGACGCCGTCCTCCTCGAGCTTGCAGATGAAGACGGTCGTGTCGGCGTGGGGGCCGTTCGTGATGAAGGTCTTCGAGCCGTTCAGCACGAACGTGTCGCCTTCGCGCCGCGCCGACGAGCGCATGCCGCCGAAGGCGTCGGAGCCGGAGCCGGGCTCGGTGATCGCCCAGGCGCCGATCTTGTCGAGGGTCAGCAGGTCGAGCGCCCAGCGCTCCTTCTGCTCGATCGTGCCCTTCGAGAGGATCGCCGCGCTCGTCAGCCCGACGCTGACACCGAGCGCGGTCACCATCCCGGGGCAATGCCGGCAGAGCTCGATGATCGGGATCAGCGTCGCCGCGGCCTGGTCGGCGCGGGCAGCGGGATCGGCCGAACCGCCGCCCTTCTTCTCCCGCGGCGCGCCCTTCTTCTCCGCCTCGATCTGCTTGCGGAAGCGCGCCCGCGCCATCTCGCTCATGCCGAAGGTCGCGTAGAGCTTGCGCAGGATGCCGTAGGGCGGGAGGTCGCCGTGCTCGAGCTCTTCGACGTGGGGGACGATCTCCTGCTCGACGAATCGGCGCACCATCTCCCGGATCGTCTGCTGCGACTCGCTCCACTCGAACATGGGTCACCTCCTGGCTCGGGCGCGCGAGTCTAGCCGGGCCCGCGGTGCCGCAGACTGACCGCAGGTCGCGGGGGCGGGGCGCGTGGCGGTCCCGGAGGACGGACACGATCGACTACTCTCGCCTCGAGGGGCGTGCGCGACTCGTGCACCGGACACTTCCGGGGGCGCGAAGGCCGGCGCTCCGCGCGAAGGAGGAGGAGGAGATGGAGATCGCGAAGGTGCTCGCTGCGGACGAGATCGACCTCACGCTCCGCGACTTCTGGCTGCGCCCGACCGAGGAGCGCGAGGGCGCCTTCGCGTCTCTGCGGGCGGAGCGGCCGGTCTTCTTCACCCCCGAGCGGGGCTTCCCCGGCCTCGCTCTGCCGGTCGGCCCCGGCTTCTGGTCGCTCACGCGCCACGCCGACATCCTGACCGCGAGCCGGATGCCCGAGCTCTTCAGCTCGGCCGCCGGGGCGACCTCGATCACCTCGCTCCCGCCCGAGTTCAACGCGTTCTTCGGCGGCATGATCAACATGGACGATCCGCGCCACGGGGCCCAGCGCCGGATCGTCTCCCGCGGCTTCACCCCGCGCGCGCTCGCGCGCCTCGAGGCCGGCGTGCGCCGGCGGGCGGACGAGATGATCGACCGCGTGATCGAGCGGGGCGAGGGAGACTTCGTCGCGTCGCTCGCCGCGCCGCTTCCCCTCGAGATCATCGTCGACCTGATGGGCATCCCCGAGAGCCAGGCCGAGATGGTCTTCCGCAACACCAACAAGATCCTGGGTCTCGGCGATCCCGATCTCGTCGCTTCGGATCAGGATCTCGTCGGCACCGCCCTGCGCGCCGGCGCCGAGCTCGCCGGCCTGATGAAGGAGATGGCCGAGGACCGGCGCAAGCGGCCGCGGGAGGACCTGACCTCGCAGCTCCTCGACGCGGGGCAGGACGGCGGCGCGCTCTCGGGCGAGGACCTGACGTCCTTCTTCGTGCTGCTCGTCGTCGCCGGCAACGAGACGACGCGCAACGCGATCAGCCACGGGATGAAGGCGCTCTGCGACCATCCCGACGAGCGGCGCCGCTGGGCGGCGGACTTCGAAGGCCTCGCCGCGACGGCGGTCGAGGAGGTCGTGCGCTGGGCCTCGCCGGTCATCTTCATGCGCCGCAACCTGACGCGCGACACGACGATGTTCGGTCCCGCGATGAAGGCCGGCGACAAGGTCGTGCTCTGGTATGCCTCGGGCAATCGCGACGAGGCCGTCTTCGACGATCCCCATCGCTTCGACGTCGGCCGCAGCCCGAACCCCCACGTCGGGTTCGGCGGCCCCGGTCCGCACTACTGTCTCGGGGCCAATCTCGCGCGCCGGGAGATCCGGATCGTCTTCGAGCGGATCTTCGCACGGATGCCCGATCTCGAGATCACGGGCCCGCCCGAGCGTCTCCAGTCGGACTTCATCCACGGCATCAAGCGGATGCCGTGCGCGTGGACGCCGGGCAAGAAGCTCGGGCGCTGAGCCGCGGGCGATCGGCCGGGGCTGGGTCCGGCCGGGCCAAGGCCGGGCCGGCAAACCGACGCGAAAGCCTGGCTAGGCCTGCCCTGCCGGCTCCGCCTTCGCCGCCGACCTGCCCGCCAGCCGTCCGAAGAAGCTGCCGCCGCCGATCGACATGCCGCTCGCATAATATCGACCCGACCGCGTCAGCCCCGCCGAGGCGCGCCCCGCCGCGTAGAGGCCGGGGACGACCTGGCCGTCGACGGTGAGCACCTCGCCGGTCGCCTTCGTGTCGAGGCCGCCGAGGGTGAAGGTCGCCCAGACGCTCTTGTCGACGGAGAGATCGAGGGCGGCGAAGGGCGGATGGACCAGCGGCGTCAGGTACTTCTTCGCCTTGTGGAAGACCGGGTCTTCGCCCTGCTCGGCGTGCTTGTTGTAGGACTCGATCGTGTGGACGAGCTGGCCCTCGGGCAGGCCGAGGGTCTTTTCGAGCTCTTCGATCGTCTCCTCGACGCCGGCGAGCTCGAAGCGGACGACGGTCTGGCCGTAGAGCGCGTCGTCGACGATCAGCCAGGCGCGGCCGTCGGCCTTCTGCATGATCGCGTCGGTGACGCGGCCGTGGTAGCAGTCCTCGTTGATGAAGCGCTGGCCCTGGGCGTTCACGACGACGCCCTTGATGTGGGAGACGGGCGGGAAGTAGGGCGAGGTCATCAGGCCCTCGTGCATGTTGACGGCGGCGCCGCCGACGCCCATGCCCATGCGGATGCCCGAGCCGTCGCAGCCCTCGCTCCCGATCGGATAGCGACACTTCGCGAGGTCGGGCGCGTAGTGCTCGACCATGGCGCGGTTCATGATGAAGCCGCCGGTCGTGAGGACGACGCCGCGGTTCGCGCGGATCGCCACCTCCCGGCCCTCGATCTTCGCGACGACGCCGACCACGCGACCCTCGTCGTCCCGGACGAGCGTTTCGACCCGCGCCTCGTTCTGGATCTTCACGCCGAGCTTCGTCGCGGCGTCGATCATCTGCTCGATGATGTAGGCGCCGGCGCTGCCGGCCTTCTTCGGCTTGTGGCCCCGGGGCATGGGCTTCGCCTGCTCGGAGAAGGGCCAGGCCTCTTCGTTGCCCGAGAAGATCAGGCAGTCGTCGGTCGGCGGGAAGATCACCTTCTCCGCGAAGAAGGTGTCCTTGAACTCGACGCCGATGCTCTCGAAGAACGCGAAGTGGTCGAGGCTCTTCTCGCAGTACAGGCGCACCTTCTCGGGATCCGCCGTCGGCCCCGCCGCCGCGCGGACGTGGGCCAGCATGTTCTCGAAGGTGTCGTCGAAGCCCGCGGCCTTCTGGGCGCGGGTCCCGCCGCCGAAGTAGATCGTCCCCTCCGACAGGGCGGTCGCGCCGCCACCGCGGGTCTGCCGCTCGAGGATCAGCGTCTTCGCCCCGGCGCGCGCCGCCTCGATCGCGGCCGCCCCGCCGGCCACGCCGAAGCCGACGACGATCACGTCGAAGGTGTCGCTCCAGCGCTCGATCGTGGCGGCACGGCGGGGGCGGGAGGGCAGGAAGGTCGGGGCGGAGGGCTGGCTCATCGGAGGCTCCTCGAGGTCGGTCGCGCCGCGGATCCGCGGAGCGCCGGACTATAGCGGGCGGCCGCGCCGGACCGCCGTCCGCGGCGCATCGTCGAACGAGGCGCCCCGTCCCTTCCGACGTCCCGCCCGTCCGTTGCTAGGCACGGGCGGACGCGGAACGCCGGGCAGGAGACGTGGTATACAAGCCTCCGCCGAAGGCGATCCATGCGGTCGGGGAGGGGCATCGATGGGAAGAGCGGCTCGTTCGCAGGGAGGCTCGTCGGGGCAGGCGGGGCGAGACCGCCCGGCTCGCTGGACGTCGATCGGCTGGCTCGGCCTCGGGCTCGCGGCGGGCTGCATCGCCATCGCGGCGCCGATCCGGGCCGAGGAGCCGGGCAATGGTGCGGGTGGGGCGGTGATCCCGGCGGCTGCGGCGGCTGCGCCTGGCGGCGTCGAGCTCGCCGCGGCGGGGGCCGGTCCGACGCGCTTCAAGCTGACGCCGGAGCAGCACGAGACCCTGCGCCTCGCCCGGGAGGCCGAGGCACGGACGCTGCTCGGGCTCGCGCCCGACGCGCCGATTCCGGCGGAGAGCGCCCTCTCCGACGCGCAGCGGGCGACGATCCGCGCGGCGCGCGACGCGGAAATGCGGCGCGTGCTCGGGCTCGCGCCGGGCGATCCGATCCCCGATCGCACGCGGGTGACGCCGGAGCAGCGCCAGAAGATCGAGGCAGCCCACGAGGCGCGCATCCGCGCCGCCCTCGGCCTCGCCGCCGACGTGCCCCTCGAGCGCGAGCCGATCCCGGTGCCGGCCTCGCCCGCTGCGCCCGCCGTGCCGACCGCGCCTGCGTCGGCCGAGCCCGGAGGAGCCGCGCAATGAAGTTCGGCCTGATCTTCGCGAACGTCGGGCCCTTCGGTCAGCCGGAGGGCCTCACCCATCTCGCCCGGACCGCCGAGTCCGTCGGCTTCGAGTCGCTCTGGACCGTCGAGCACGTCGTCATCCCGACCGGCTATGCGTCGAAGTATCCGTACAGCCGCGACGGCCGGCTCCCGGGCGGGGAGAACGCGCCGATCCCGGATCCCTTCGTCTGGCTCGCGTACGCCGCGGCCGTCACGACGAAGATCCGGCTCGCGACCGGGATCGTCATCCTGCCGCAACGCCATCCCTTCTACGTCGCGAAGGAGGCGGCGACCCTCGACGTCCTCTCGCGCGGGCGCGCGATCCTCGGCATCGGGATCGGCTGGCTCAAGGAGGAGTTCGACGCGGTGGGCGTCCCCTTCGAGTCCCGCGCCGAGCGGACCGACGAGTCGATCGGGGCGCTGCGCACGCTCTGGAGCGAAGGCGAGCACGCCCACCGCGGGACCCACTACGCCTGGCCCGCCGTCGCCTCGAATCCCAAGCCCGTCCAGCCGCGGATCCCGATCGTGATCGGCGGCCATACGAAGGGCGCAGCCCGCCGCGCGGCGCGACTCGGCGACGGCTTCTTCCCGGCGCGCTCGGACACGCTCGTGGAGTGCATGGCCGAGCTCACGGCGGAGTGTGCGCGGATCGGCCGCGACCCCTCCGAGATCGAGATCACGACCGGCTGCCCGCCGAAGCTCGACGAGATCAAGCGCCTCGAGGATCTCGGTGTCCGCCGGATCACCTTCCCGCCGCCGGGCTTCGCGCCCGACGACCTGAAGGCCGGCCTCGAGAAGCTCGGCAGCGAGATCCTCGCCCGGAGCTGAACGATGCCCGTTCTCGACGTCCTCGGCCTCCGCAAGGTCGTCTCCGACCGCACGCTCTTCGACGACGTCACGCTGACGATCCGCCGCGGCGAGAAGGTCGGCCTCGTCGGTCGCAACGGCGCCGGCAAGAGCACCCTCGGCCGCGTGCTCGCCGGCCTCGAGCCTTCGGATGGCGGCCGCATCGCGCGCCGGCGCGACTCGACCGTCGACTATCTCGAGCAGGAGCCGCGCTTCGAGCCGACCCGCACGATCCGGGAGGTCGTGCTCGAGCGCCTGACCGAGTGGAACGCGATGCGTGCGCGCTTCGACGCGCTCTCGGAGCGACTCGCCCGCGCGGGCGAAGCGGTGGAGCAGACGCGTCTCGCCGACGAGCAGGCAGGCGTCGCCGAGGCGATCGAGCGCCTCGGTGGCTGGGAGCGGGAGCACGAGGCGCTCGCGATCGTGAGCGACCTCGGGCTGGAAGATCCCGATCGACGGATCGCGACGCTCTCCGGCGGCGAGAACCGGCGCGTCGCCCTCGCGCGCCTGCTCGTCGGCAAGCCCGACCTCGCGATCCTCGACGAGCCGACGAACCACCTCGACATCGACACGATCGAGTGGCTCGAAGCGTACCTCGCGGACCAGTTTCCCGGCGCGATCCTCCTGATCAGCCACGATCGCCGCGTGCTCGACGCCGTCACGACGCGGACCCTCGAGCTCCACGACGGCCGCGTCGACTCGTACGACGGGGGCTATGCGACCTATCTCGAGGCGAAGGCCGAGCGCGAGGCCTTCGCCGAGCGGACCGAGCGCAACCGCCAGAACTTCCTTCGCCGCGAGGTCGAGTGGCTGCGCCGCCAGCCGAAGGCCCGGGGCACCAAGCAGAAGGCGCGCATCGGCCGCGCCGAGGCGGCGCTCGAGATCCGCGCCCCGCGCGAGGAGCGCAAGGCCGAGCTCCGCCTCGCCGCCGAGCGCCAGGGCAAGACGATCCTCGAGGCGAAGGGGCTGCGCCTCGAGCGCGACGGCCGGACGCTCGTGGCGGGCCTCGACCTCGCGCTGCGTGCCGGCGACCGCATCGGCATCGTCGGCCCCAACGGCTCGGGCAAGACGAGCCTGCTGCTCGCGCTAGTCGGTCAGCTCGCCTGCGCGCGGGGCGAGATCGTGACCGGCGCGAACACGCGCATCGGCTACCTCGACCAGGCTCGCTCCGGTCTCGCCGACGGGGACACCGTCCTCGAGGCCGCCGTCGGCGACGCGACCGAGCTCGTGCTCGGCGAGGAGCGCCTCTCCGTCGGCAGCTACCTCGAGCGCTTCCTCTTCGATCGCCCGAAGCAGCGGCTCAAGGTCGGCGAGCTCTCGGGCGGCGAGCGGGCGCGGGTCTGCCTCGCGCGGCTGCTCTCGGGGCGGTGCAACCTGCTGATCCTCGACGAGCCGACCAACGACCTCGACGTCGACACGCTCGCCTCGCTCGAGGCGATGCTCGTCGACTTCGGCGGGAGCGTTCTCGTCGTCAGCCACGATCGCTGGCTGCTCGACCGCGTCGCGACCGGCATCCTCGCCTTCGAGGGCGACGGCCGCGTCGAATACCACGTCGGCAACTACGCCGACTACGCCGCGGTCCGCGAGCGCAGCGCGCACGGGCGGGCGAGGGCGCCCCAGGCGAGCCCGGCCGCGGGGAGCGCGGGGAGTGCCGGGGCGGGCGCGGCGAAGCCCACGGCCGCGCCGGCGGCTCCGAGCCCGACCCCGAAGCCGGCCTCCTCCCAGCCGAAGAAGCTCAGTCAGGCGGAGCAGCGCGAGCTCGCCGGCATGCTCGACGCGATCGCCGCGGCGGAGGAGGACCTCGCTGCGCTCCAGGCCCGGCTGGCCGATCCCGCGACCTATCAAGGGGACGGCAGCGCGGTGGCCCGCTTGCGCGCCGAGCTCGCCGACGCCGAGGCGCGGGTCGTGCGCCTGACGGCGCGCTGGGAAGAGCTCGAGAGCCGCGCGGCGACGGCCTCCGGCCGCTGATCCGACCTCCGCCTTCCGACCTCCGCACGCCGCCCGCGCTCGAGGGCCGTCCGGCTTCCCGGATGGCGCGGATCCGGCGCTACCGTCGCCAGGCGCCTTCGATTCTGCGTTCCTTCGGCGACCGAACGTGCGTCCCGTGATTCACGCCCCGATCGGAGACCCCCATGGCGATCGACTTCAGCTTTCCCGAAGAGGTGACCTTCATCGTCGAGCGTGTGCGGCGCTTCTGCGACGAGGTCGTCGCCCCCGCGCAGGCGGAGATCGAGGCCCACGAAGGCGACCGCAAGGTCCTCGTCCGCCAGATCGTCGCGATGCGCAAGGCGGCGAAGGCGTGGGGGCTCTGGCTGCCCCACATGCCCGAGGAGTACGGCGGCATGGGCCTCGGCCACGTCGCGATGGCCGCCGTCGCCGCCGAGGCCGCGAAGCGGAGCAGCTTCGGCCCCTTCGCGCTCAACGCCCAGGCCCCCGACGAGGGCAACATGCACACGCTGCTCCACTGGGCGACGCCCGCCCAGAAGGAGAAGTATCTCCGGCCGTTATGCGAGGGGACGATCCGCTCGTGCTTCGCGATGACCGAGCCCGAGGTCGCGGGCTCCGATCCGACCCTGATCCAGACGCGCGCGGTCCTCGACGGCGACGCGTGGGTCGTGAACGGCCACAAATGGTTCATCTCCGGCGCCCGCGGCGCGAAGTTCGCGATCCTGATCGCGCGCACCGAGGAGAGCCCCGAGATCCCCCAGGCCGGCAACAGCGCGTTCCTCGTCGATCTGCCGAGCGAGGGCTGGGAAGTCGTCCGCGACGTCGAGACGATGAGCGGGGCCCACAACCACTGCGAGATCCGCATCACGAACCTGCGCCTGCCCGCCGACGCGCTCCTCGGCGGCCAAGGCCAGGGCCACCTGCTCGGCCAGGCGCGCCTCGGCCCCGCGCGACTCGCCCACTGCATGCGCTGGGTCGGCCAGGCCGAGACCGCTCTCGAGATGATGGTCGAGCGCTCGCTCCACCGCTTCGCCCACGGCTCGCTGCTCGCCGAGAAGCAGGGCATCCAGTGGATGATCGCCGACAGCACGATGGAGCTCTATCAGGCGAAGCTGATGGTGCTCCACGCCGCCTACAAGATCGATCGGGGGCTCGACTTCAAGAGCGAGGTCTCGATGGCCAAACACTTCGTCGCGAACGCGCTCAACCGGATCATCGACCGGGCGATCCAGGTCCACGGCGCCCTCGGCTATTCGACCGACACGCCGCTCGCGAAGATGGCGACCCAGGCGCGCTGGGCGCGCTTCGCCGATGGTGCAGACGAGGTGCATCAATGGCGCATCGCCGAGCGGACGATCCAGGCCTGGAGCCGCACGGGGTCGGTCAAGTCGGCGACGGGGGATCTGCCGGTCTGAGGTGCCGGGCGCGGGGCCGGCCGGGCGCTCGCGCCGGGCGCATCCGGGCGGTCGAGCCGGCCCGCGCGGGGCGGGGCGGGGCTGTGCTAAGGTGCTCCGCGCTCCCACGCCGACACCACCCCCTTCTCCCCCCATCGCCGACCGACTGGAACTCCCGCTCGACCCCGGTCGGACGACGGTCACCGCCCTCGGCGCGGCGGCCCCGCCCGACCCGCCGACGAAACCCGCCTATGCCCACGAATGCGACCACGACCATGCCGACGAATCCGACGACGACCCCCGAGCTCTTTCCCGATCTGCCGGCGCCGATCGCCCAGGCCCTCGCGAAGCGCGGCTTCACCGAATTGACCGCCGTCCAGCGCGCCGTCGTCGAGGCCGAGCACGACGGCCGCGACCTGCGCATCTCGTCCCAGACGGGCTCGGGCAAGACGGTCGCGATCGGCCTCGCCCTCGCGACGCATTTCCTCGAGCGGCCGGCCGAGCCGGCGCCGCGTGCGCCCGGTGATCCCGCGGCGCATCCGCGGGCGCTCGTGGTCGTGCCGACGCGGGAGCTCGCGGCGCAGGTGCGCGAGGAGCTGCGCTGGCTCTTCGCCGAGCTGCCGGGCGCGACCGTCGAGGTCGTGACGGGCGGGACCTCGATCGGGCGCGAGCGGATCGCGCTCTCGCGCCGCCCCGCCTTCGTCGTCGGGACGCCGGGTCGGCTGCTCGACCACATGCGCAACGGGGCGCTCGCCTGCGATCAGGTCGAGCACGTGATCCTCGACGAAGCCGACCAGATGCTCGACATGGGCTTCAAGGACGAGCTCGACGCGATCCTCGAGCAGCTGCCGGAGAAGCGCTCGTCGCATCTCGTCTCGGCGACCTTCCCGCAGGCGGTGAAGGCGCTGGCGAACCGCTTTCAGCGCGACGCGCTGACGCTCGAGGGGACGAAGCTCGGCCTCGCGAATCCCGACATCGAGCACGTCGCGTACACCATCCGGCGACACGAGACCTACGCCGCGCTCGTCAACGTGCTGCTCCTCGCCGGCGACTCGCGCTGCCTGCTCTTCGTGAACCGGCGCGTCGACGCGACCGAGCTCGCCGAGAAGCTCTCGGCCGACGGCTTCGGTGCGGCGCCCTTCAGCGGCGAGCTGCCGCAGGCGCAGCGCACGCGGACCCTCGCGGCCTTCCGCAACGGCATCCTGCCGATCCTCGTCTCGACCGACGTCGCCGCCCGCGGCATCGATGTTCCCGAGATCAGCACGGTGATCCACGTCGATCCGCCCAAGAACCCCGACGCCTACGTCCACCGCAGCGGTCGCACCGGCCGCGCGGGCCGCACCGGCCGCAGCATCCTGCTCGTCGAAGCCAACGAGGCGCGCAAGGTCGGCCGCATGCTGTCGACGACGCGGGTCGCGGTGTCGTGGCAGCGCGTGCCGACGCGGGACGCGGTCGCGCACGCCCTCGACGAGCAGGCGCAGCGCCTGCTCTCGGCCCGCCTCGAGGAGGCGTCGCCGACCGAGTCCCAGCGCATGGCCGCGAAGCAGCTCCTGGTCGAGCGCGACCCGATCGAGGTCGTGGCGACGCTGCTCGAGCTCGCGAAGAAGCAGCCGCCCCACGAGCCGATGGAGGTCCAGGGCCTCGACCCGTTCCTCGACGAGGGCCGCGGCAAGCGCGGGGCGAAGTCCCGCGACGGGAGCTTCGGTGCGGGGAGGTCCGGCGACTTCGAGCGACCGGCCCGTGCACCGCGCGCGGAGCGACGACCGCCGGGCTCGTTCACGCCGTTCGTGGTGAGCTGGGGCGAGCGGGTCGGGGCGACGACGCCGCGGCTGCTCTCGCACGTCTGCCGCCGCGGTGGCATCACGAGCGACCAGATCGGCGCGATCCGCGTCTTCGCGAAGAGCTCGATCGTCGAGGTCGCGAACGAGGTCGCGGAGGCCTTCGAAGCGCGCACGCGTCAGCCCGACGAGCGCGATCCCGGCATCCTGATCGAGCGGGCGCGCGCGGAGTCGCAGGAGCGGGGGCGCGATGCGGCTCGACCGGTCGCGCCGCGTGCCGATCGCCCGGTCGGCCCCGCCGCGGTCCGCCGCCCGAGCGAGGAGTCGAGCGGGCGCCGCCCGCATGCGGGTCCGAAGCGGCATCCGGTCGCCGTGGAGGCCGCGAAGGCCTTCGATCGCCACGGAGCGCGCAGGCCCGCCTTCGCGAAGTCGTCGCCCGCGGCGCGCGTCGGTGGCAAGGGCGGGTCGCGGCCGCGAACGCCGTTCTGGGCCGAGCGCCCGCGCGAGGACGAAGCGGGCGGATCGGGTGCGCCGGGCCGGCCGCCGGAGCGCAAGAGCGCGCCCTTCCACGCGCGCAAGCCGAAGCCCGGCTTCGCCGCGGCGGGACCCGCTGGACCGAAGCGCGTCTTCAAGGGGCCGCATCGCCCGGGCCAGGACGCGCGCCCCGAGCGCCCTGCGCGCGACAAGGGCGGCTTCGACCCCTACAAGAAGGCCCGCCGAAAGGCGGGACCGGGTGGTCCGCCCGAGAGCGCGAAGCGGTAGAGTCGCGCCTCGACGCACCGCGAGCCCGGGCTCGCGCGTGGCCGTGGAGGACGTGCGATGGCGACTGCAGGAAGACCGGGGACCAACCCCTCGCTGACGAAGAAGGGCATGGGCATCGTGGACGGCTGGCCCCTCGAGGTCGCCGACGAGAGCCCGCGCGCCCTGCGCAAGGCGATCCAGATGCTCCTCGACATCGAGGCCATCCGGCGCGTCAAGCACGCCTACTTCCGCTGCCTCGACACGGGCAACTTCGAAGAGATCGAGACGCTCTTTCATCCCGACGTGAAGCTGCACTTCATCGGCGGGACCTACGAATGGAAGCTCGAGGGCCGCGACAACTACGTCGCCGCCCTGACCCAGTCGTTCCACACGCGCTCGGTCGGTCACCACAACGGCCATCATCCCGAGATCGAGATCCTGTCGCCCGACGAAGCGACGGGCATCTGGTACCTCCACGACAACATGTGGATCATGAGCAACAAGAACTTCACGACCGGGACCGCGATCTACTGGGACCGCTACAAGAAGATCGACGGGAAGTGGCTCATCGCGGACACGAAGTACGAGCGCATCTACGAGCTCAACGAGCACAAGCGCGAGGACCCGAAGTTCGACTACCACTACCTCGCGAAGTACGGGCAGAAGCTCCACGAGTAGGGGCCGAGCTCCAGCGATCGAGGCGGCGCGCGTCGTTCGTGCCGACCCGCCCGCATCGCGCTCACCGCATCGGACGAAGGCCGCGCGTCGTCGCCCGGGCGGTTCCCAGAGCGACCACCGAACCAGCATCCATCAACGAAGAGGGAAAACGAATCATGAACGCATCGATTCATCGGACGCGGCTCTTCTCGGCCTCGATCGCGGCGCTCGTCGCCTGTGTGGCCCTCGGCGTCGTGCCCGGCGCTCGGGCCGACGTCGCCGGCAACAAGACCGAGCGGGCGAACGTCAAGGTCGTCGACGACTTCATCGCCGCCTGGAGCGACCCGGACAAGGCCGTCACCTTCCTGGCGCCCGAAGCCTCCGTCCGGATGGAGGAGGACAAGCCCTCGATCGTCGGTCAGAAGGCCGTCGCGGACGCCTTCAAGGGCTTCATGAAGCCGGGCGTGACGCTCCACGTGAAGACGCTGCGCACGACGGTCCACGGTCCCGTCGTCCTGAACAAGCGGATCGACACGCTGAAGACGAAGGGCCAGCCGGACCAGGTCTACCCGGTCGTCGGCGTCTTCGTCGTCAAGAACGGCAAGATCGTCGAGTGGACGGACTACCTCGACAAGTAGGCGCGAGCCGCGCCGCTACTCACCGGCCGTCGACGCCTGGCGCCGGCTCCGCAGCGCCGCGCCCGCCACGAGCAGGCCGAGCCCATAGACGATCGCGGCGCTCGGCTCGGGCACGACTGCGCCCGCCGCGCCGCGGACGCTGAAGGTGAGCTTCGTCGACTCGACGAAGCTCGACGTGACGTCGCTCAGACGGCGGAGCCGGTTGAGGCTGTCGAGGCTCAGCGAGTAGAGCGTGGCGGTCGTCGGCGTCGAGCTCAGCCTGAGCGCGAACGACTCCGAGCTCGGCGAGCCGGCATCGATCAGCAGGCCCGCGACGGCACCGTCCGGCGTGACCAGTCCGCGGACGACGTTGCCCGCGCTGAAGAGGCTCGAGTCGGCGTCGGTCGCCGACAGGACGGTCGCCCCGTCGAAGACGATCGCTGCGACGGCCGTCGACGAGCAGAACAGGCCGCACCCTCCGCCGCCCGTCACCGTGAACTGCAGCACGTTCGTCGCGCTGTCCCCGGCGTCGAGTCGCAGGCTGAAATCGTTGCCGACGGCGGCGTCGATCACGGCCGGGTTCGGCGTCATCTGGATCGGGGTCGCGGTGGCTGCGATCGGGAGGACGAGGGCGAGCAGAAGGGAAGTGGCCAGGAAGCCGGATCGGCGGGAAGCACGCATCGTCGAAGCCCTCGTCTCCGTGAGGAGGCGCAGGGGGGGTAGGCGGGAGCTTGCCCGCGCGCGCGTGGAATAGCAAGATCGGCGCCGACGGATTTCCGTCGAGCGAGATTCGTTTACTCGAAGAGATCCGCCGCGCACGGTCGCGCGTCGTCACGCGAGGTCGCACGACGCGTCGCCCGCGCCGTCGCCCGCGCTCGCTCGAGCGGGCGCGGGCGAACGAGCGGGGCGACGTCCCATCAGTCGGCTCATCGATCCGCGCGGCGCCAGGCCTCGACGATCGGGGCGAGCTCCGTCGGCGTCGCGCCGTGGAGGATCACGCCGTCGCAGCCGAGGGCGAGCTGGCCTCGGATCGCCTCGACGCACTGCGCGGGGCTGCCGGTCGCCGAATGGCGGAGCCAGTCGGCCGGGATCAGCGTCGCGATGTGCTCGAGCTGCGCGGTCGTCGCGACGACGTCGATGCCGCCGCGAAAGGTCGAGATCATCGGGTCCGCGCGGAAGCGCGCGAGGACGGCGGGATCCCAGCCGTTGGTGCGGACCAGCAGGTCGCCGTAGCCCTGGAGATAGGTCGCGAGGCGGCCGACCGACTTCATCAGCCGGCGATCCTCGGAGAGGTGGTCGCCGATCGTCGCGAAGCAGGACCAGACCTTGACCCGCGCCGGGTCGCGGCCGGCCTTCTCCGCCGACTCCTTCACGATCCGCACGGCCTTCGCCGTCGTCTCCTCGGTGAAGTAGGTATGCAGCACGACCTCGTCGAAGCAGCGACCGGCGAGGGCGAGGGAGTTCGGGCCGAAGGCGCAGAGCAGGAGCGGGACCTCGTCTGCGACGTTCGGCCCGAGCTGCAGATACGGAAACTTCCCGACCGGCCCGTCGTGGCCGATCACCGCCTCGCCGCGCAGCAGCCGCCGCGTCAGCTTCGCGAAGTCCTCGAGCTGGGCCGTCGTGATCGGCGGGATGCCGTAGGCGCGCTGCATCGCGACGATGCCGCGTCCGACGCCGAGCACGAAGCGGCCGCCGGTCAGCCCGTGCATGGTCAGCGCGTAGCCGGCGGTCACGATCGGATGGCGCGTGTTGTGGTTGGTCGCGGCGGTCGCGATGCGGATGCGTTCGGTGACGGCGCCGGCGGCGCCGGAGAGCGTCCCGATCTCCTTCGAGTTGTAGCGCTCGGAGAGGAAGGCCGTGCCGAAGCCCATCGCCTCGCCCTGGCGCACCTCCTCGATCAGGTCGCGGGGCGACTTCGGCTGGCCGGCTAGGGCGTAGAAGCCGAGCTCTTCGAGGATGCGGGTCATCGGGCGGTCTCCCTTTTCGGTTCCGGACTCGAGGATGGACGGCGGGCCCGCGCGTCGGCCGGGCCGTGCCGGTCAAGCGGGTCGCAGGACGGCGCGCGATCCGAGCTCCGCATGGAGCCGGAGTGTGCGGTGGCGGCTCCGCCAGCCCGCGCGCGTCCGCACGAGCACGTCCGTGTATTCGCCCATCATCTCGTAGGTCGTGTCGGCGAGCTCGCGCGTCCCACGGTGGAACGCGCGGACGTAGACGGCGCTGCGGGCTTCGTCGCCGGCGAGCTCGATGCGATAGTTGCCGAGGAGATGCTGGGTCGGGCCACAGCCCTCGAGATAGGGCCGCAGGCGCCCCAGATATTCCTCGAACGAGCGGGTCGTCCACTCCCCCGCGTCGTAGACGAGATCGGGCGTGAAGACCTCCTCGAGCAGCCGCCAGTCGCGCGTGTCGAGCGCGGTCGAATAGCGGGCGAGCAGGGCGAGGATCTCGAGGTCGTCGCGGGCAGGTTCCAGCGCGGGATCCTCCCGACCTAGCGCGGCTCGCAGACGAAGACCGGGATGTTGCGGTCGGTCCGCGCCTGGTAGTCGTCGTACTCGTGGTAGTGCTTCACGCAGATGGGCCAGAGGCGCGCCTTCTCGGCGTCGTCGACCTGACGGGCGCGCATCCGGATCTTCTTGCCCATGTATTCGATCGTCACGTCGGGGTTCTTCTGGATGCTCTTGACCCAGACCGGCGACTTCGGCGCGCCACCCTGGGAGCCGACGACGATGACCCCCGACTCGACGCCGTCCTTCAGCGGGACGTACATCAGCGGCACCGTCCGGTCCTGGCCCGTCTTCGCGCCCTTCATCGTGACGAGCATGACGGGACGGCCCTGGAAGGTCCCCATGAGGCGGCCGCCCGTCAGCCGGTAGACGAAGACGTTCAGCTTCGAGAAGGGCTTGATGAACTGGCGCAGCCGCTTGTACTCGACGTCCGTCATCGGATTCTGGGCCATGGATCGCGCTCCTTTCGAGCAAGGCGCCCCGGGCGGGGCGACGCGCGCGAGTCTAGCGGCGACCTCGTCTCCGCCGATAGGCTCTCCCGATGCCGAGCCCCATTTCGACCCGCCGGATCCAGACCCGCAGCCTCACGTTCGAGCTGAAGGAGGCCGGTGTCGGCCGGCCGGGCGAAGATCCCGTCCTCCTGCTCCACGGCTTCCCGCAGACCTCCCACATGTGGCGCCACCAGATCCCGGTGCTCGCCGAGCAGTACGAGGTCTACGCGCCCGACACCCGCGGCTACGGCGGCACCGACAAGCCGCGGGTCCGGGTGACCCGCGACCTGCTCGCCCGGGACGTCGTCGACCTGCTCGACGCCCTCGAGATCCCGCGCGTCCGCCTCGTCGGCCACGACTGGGGCGGCATCATCGCCGCGGCCGTCGCGCTCAAGCATCCCGACCGCGTCAGCCGCCTCTGCCTGATCGACACCCTCGTCTCCGTCTGGATCACCTGGGGCATCCACGGCTACTGGTTCAAGTGCGAGCCCGAGGCCGAACGGTTCTTCGAGCAGCACCACGAGGCCTTCATCCGCTCGGTCTTCGCGAACGGCCCGCGCCCCTACGGCGGTCCGCCCGAATCGCCCTGGGCGCCCGTCGACGGGGCCGAGGGGAGCAGCGCGCTCGCCCAGTTCGACATGACGAAGGCCTTCTCGCCCGCCGACGTCGATCATTATGCGGCGGCCTTCTCCGACCCCGGCGCCTGGTTTCACGCCGTCGAGTACTACCGCCATGCGCTCCCGTTCCACGTCGCGAAGCCCGATCCCGCCGCGCGCGACGGCGTGCGCTTCGAGTTCCGCTCGAATCCGCAGGTCGCGGCGATGTGGAAGCATCCGGGCCTGCTCTTCTCGCATCCGGAGTGGGCGACGAGCTTCATGGTCTTCGCGCCGGAGGACTGGCACCTGCGTTATGCGGGGCCGACCTGCTACCTGTTCAGCCCGTTCCTGGTCCCGCAGGCCTTCGTGGACGGAAAGCTCCCGCCCGACGACTACGTCCCGAGCGGGAATCCGTACGCGGACTCGTTCGCACACCACTTCCCCGATCTGCGCACGCGCGGCGCGCTGTCGGGGCACTTCATTCCGGAGGAGGCGCCGGAGCGGACGAACGAGGTGTTGCTGGAGTTCCTGGCGGGGAGGATTTGACGAGAGCTTGATGGCGATTCCATGGAACTGTATGTACGATCGTGCATACATTCGATCCGATGGTGCAGTGGGATCGTCAGAAGGCGGATGCGAACCGGCTCAAGCATGGGATCGAGCTTGCGGACGTCGTCGTCGCACTCGTCGACGAGTTCGCCATCACGAGGGGCGACGACGACGCGGACGAAGAGAGATTCGTCGCGATCGGAATGGACGGGCTCGGCAGGGTCGTCGTCGTGTCCTATGCGTGGCGAGGCGACGACGTTCGGTTGATCTCGGCGCGACGAGCAACCCCCCGCGAGCGAAGGCTCTACGAAGGTCGTCGACGATGAAGCGACGAGGCCATGAAGAAATACTACGACTTCAGCAAGGGTAGGCGCGGCGCGGTCATTCCGAGCCAGCCAGGCAAGACCCGAATCACGATTCGGATCGACGACGATGTCCTCGACTGGTTCCGAGAGCAGGTCAATGCCGCCGGCGGCGGGAACTATCAGACGATGATGAACCAGGCATTGCGGAACTTCATGGAAGGAAGATCCGACGCCGGCGAAGCAGGGTTCGAAGAGACGCTCCGGCGAGTCCTCAGCGAGGTCCTTCCGGCTTCGGTGAAGCCTCGGTCCGTTCCTCGAAAGAGCACTCGTCGAAAGGGGGCGAGGCGGCCGGCGGGTTGAAGGGCCGCGACGCCCCATCGGACGGCACCGCTGCCGCGAGCCGTGTCGCCGGTCGAGCCGACTCCCGCCTCAGCCCAGCCTCTTCCTCAAGATCGTCACGATCTCCTCCGCATTCCTTCGCGAAGGCTCCGCGCTCGGCACGAAGGCCGAGCCGTGGAACGTCCCCGCGTAGTTGTGGAGCTCGACCGAGATGCCGGCCTCGAGCATCGCCATCGCATAGCGGAGGCCTTCGTCGCGGAGCGGGTCGAACTCCATCGTCGAGACGTAGGCGGGCGGGAGGCCTACGAGCTGCTTCACGGTCGCGCGGGCCGGGGCGGCGTAGATCGAGGGGACGCCCTCGTGGCTCGCGCCGAGGTAGTGCTTCCAGCTCCAGACGGCGTTCGGGCGGTTCCAGAAGGGCGTGTCCTGGAAGGCCATCATCGAGGGCGTGTCGAGGCGGTCGTCGAGCTCGGGGATCTCGAGCAGCTGGAAGCAGATCGCCGGGCCGCCCTTGTCCCGGGCCATCAGGGCGAGGCCCGCGGCGAGGCCGCCGCCCGCGCTCTGGCCGGCGATGGCGAGGCGCTTCGGGTCGATGCCGAGGGCCTTCGCGTTGTCGGCGGTCCAGCGCAGGCCTGCATAGCAGTCGTCGATCCCGGCCGGGAACGGATGCTCGGGGGCGAGGCGGTAGTCGACGCTGACGACGACGGCGTCGAGGGCGGCGGCGATCCCGTCGCACCACGGGTCCATCATGTCGAGGGTCCCGAACATGAACCCGCCGCCGTGGATCTCGTAGACGCAGGCGCGTGGCGCGCTCGCGGCGGCCTTCGGCGTATAGATGCGGAGCGGGACGGCGGGCTGGCTTCCCTGGGCGGGGACCGTCCGATCCTCGCGCCGGATCGCGGGATTCGGCGGCGGGAGCTGCTGGGCGTCGGCGCGCATCGCGCGCATGGCCTGGATCTTCTCGGCCGTCGAGTAGTCGCCGACGGTCGGGATCGCCGCGAGGTGGGGCAGGAAGTCGGGGTCGTAGGCGTATTGCGTCATGCGGTCGACGATAGCAACGCCGCCGGTGGAGCAATGGGGGCAGTCTTCGGGGGACGGCGTCGAGCGCGGCTCAGCGGCCGAGCGCCCGGTAGAACGCCTCGATCACCGCATAACCCGTCTGCCCGCCGGTCATCGCCGCGCCCATCTTGTTCATGACGAAGCCGAAGCCGACCCGCCGATCGGGGTCGGCCATGCCGATCGAGCCGCCGGCCCCGGGATGGCCGAAGGCGCGGGGCGACGGCGAGAGGGGCGTCGTGTCGCTGCGGAGCATGAAGCCGAGGCCGTAGCGCATGGGCATCCCGCCGAGGGTCGCGTCGGGGCCCGCGGCCTGCTCCTCGATCGCCCGGGCGATCGTCTTCTCCTCGAGGATGCGGACGCCGTCGACGGCGCCGCCGCACGCGAGCGCGCCGTAGATGCGGGCGAGGGCGCGGGCGGTGCCGTGGCCGTTCGCGGCGGGGATCTCCGCGCCCCGCCATGCGCGCTGATTGACGCCCCCGACCGGGATCGGCGGGTTGTTGAAGGCCGCACCGACCATCGTCGTCGGGTCGTTCATGTCGTGCAGGAACTGCGCGAGCGGGCCCTTGAGCCGCGGCGCCGCCTCGGGGCGCTCGCTCTTCGGCGGCAGCAGGCCGCCGATCATGTCGGCGACGCGCGCGTCGTTCGCCGGGTCGAGGCCGATGTGGTAGTCGGCGCCGAGGGGGATCGCGACGTCCTCGCGGAACATCCGGCCGACGGTCCGGCCGTCGATCCGACGGACGACCTCGCCGACGAGATGGCCGAAGGTGACCGGCGAATAGCCGTGCTTCGAGCCGGGCGCCCACCAGGGCTCCGTCTCCGCGATCCCCGCGCAGACCGCGTCCCAGTCGTAGAGGCTCTCCTTCGCCATCGGCCGCCGGATCGCCGGGAGCCCCGCCTTGTGGCAGAGCAGCCAGCGCACCGGGATCGACGCCTTGCCGGCCTGGGCGAACTCGGGCCAGTAGCGCGCGACCGGCGCGTCGAGGTCGAGGCGGCCCTGCTCGACGAGGCGGTGGGCGCAGATCGTCGTCATGCCCTTCGTCGTCGAGTAGGTGTTCACGATCGTGTCGCGCCGCCAGGGTCGGGTCCGCTCGCGGTCGACGTGGCCGCCCCAGAGATCGACGACCGGCTCGCCCTCGAGGGTGAAGGCGATCGCGGCCCCGACCTCCTGCTTCGAGGCGATGCGCTCCTCGAAGACGGCGCGGACGGATTCGAAGCGCGGATCGCAGGTTCCCTGGACGGTGGTCATCGGCGGAGCTCCGGGTGGAAGGTCGCCAGCATGCCATGAGTCGGGGCGGGTCGCTGGCGGTCGGGATCGGCGGCGAGGTCGAGGTCGAGGGGGAGGTCGAGGTCGGGATCGGAGTCGGGGGCGAGGCCAGAATCGGGATCGGCGGCAAGGGGGGCGCGAGGGCGGGCGCCGGAGATCGGGTCTAGAATCGCGCGCGACCCGAAACGCACGGAAAGGAAGCGCCATGCCCGCCCGCGAAGAGAAGCTCGTCCTCTGCAACGCCACCCTGATCGGCGGCGCCCTCGAGCTCACGCCCGACCAGATGAAGACCATCATCGACGCGACCGCCGAGGCGAAGTTCGGCGGCATCTCGCTCTGGGCCTTCCATCAGCACGCGGTCGTCGGCGCGGGCGTGAAGCCGGAGACGGTGAAGGGCTGGATCAAGGACCGCGGGCTCACGGTCCCGATCGTCGAGTCGCTGATCGGCTGGGAGTCGGGGGATCGCGCGACGATCGAGGCGCAGTGCGGCCCGACGCTCGACTGCGCGGTCTTCCACGGGGCGAAGGACGTCGCGGGCGTCGTCATGAATCCGACCCTCGACTGGGACGCGGCGACGCGCGGCCTCGCGCTGCTCGGCAAGATGGCCGCCGATCGCGGGCTGCGGATCTGCATCGAGTGGCTGCCCTGGTCCGGACTCAACGACATCAAGAGCGCGTGGCGGCTGGTCCAGGCGGCGGGCGGCGAGAACATCGGCCTCGTCGTCGATACCTGGCACTGGCTGCGCCAGCCTGGGGGCCCCGACCTCGCGACCCTGCGCGGCATTCCCGGCAGCCGGATCCACTGCGTCCAGCTCAACGACACGACCCGCAAGGGCACGGGCGGCGACATGATGATGGAGTCGATGACGAATCGGCTGCTGCCGGGCGACGGCGAGGTCGAGTGGAAGCCGCTGCTGCAGGCCCTCGACGCGATCGGCGCCGATCCGGTCTGGGCGCCCGAGGTCTTCAACGTCGGGCTCATGCACGAGGGGCCCGTCGCGATGGCGAAGAAGATCGGTGTCGCGACGCGGAAGGTGCTCGGGCTCTAGAGCGAGCGGGGCGGTGGCGACCGGGTCGCGAAGTCGCGCCTGCCGATCCGTCCGTCATCCCCCCATCATCGCGTCGTAGCGGCGCTGCATCTCCTGCGGCGTCACCTTCTCGATCTCGTGCCCGATGTTCCATTCGTGGCCGAACGGATCGCGCACCGTCCCGGAGCGTTCGCCGTAGAACTGGTCCGCCGGCGGGCGAACGAGCGTCGCGCCCGCCGCGACCGCGCGCTGGATCACGGCATCGGCGTCGTCGACGTGGAGATGGAGCGTGAACGACGTCCCGCCGATCGAGGCGGGGCCGTAGATGCCGAACTCCGGGTATTCGTCGGAGAGCATCAGCGTCGATGGGCCGAGGAGGAGCTCGGCGTGGCCGATGCGGCCGGAAGGCTCGGTGAGCCGGAACTTCTCGGTCGTCCCGAACGCCGCCGCATAGAAGTCGATCGCGCGGGCTGCGTTGCGCAGGCGCAGATACGGGAACACTTCGTGGATCACCATCGGGACGTCCCTCGAGTGGCCGGTCGCGGTCGCGGGAGCGCCGGCGATGCGGAGCGGGCTGGCGATGGGCGGCGATCGCCCGTCGGAGCGCGGAGGCGACCGGGACCCTAGCTCAGGCGCTGGGCGTCGAGATCGGCGTCGCGCTCGTCGCCTCCGGCGGCTTGCTCGGCTCCCAGGCGCGGCCGCGGCCGTCCTCATTCCTTGTCGGAGAGACCGACCCACGAGCGCCAGCCGGGGCCGCCCTCGCGCAGGCGCGCGGCGATCTCGGGATGGCCCGCGGCCTCGGCGAGGTCGCCGGCGCGCTGATCGGACGCGTCGCGGTGGAGCGGATTGGCGCCGGCGGCAAGCAGCAGGTTCACCACCTCGAGATGGCCGTTGGCCGCCGCGGCCATCAGCGCCGTCAGCTTGCGCTCGCCGCGCTGGTCGATGGGCGCCCCCGCTTCGAGCAGTCGCTTCACCACGGGCGCCTGGCCGCGGCTCGCCGCCGCGATCAGCGCCGTGTCGCCGGATCGGCTCGCGGCGGACGGGTCGGCGCCGGCGGTGATCAGCTGGCGCACGAGGGCGTCGTTCCCGGCGCGGGCGGCCAGGATCAACGGTCGCCCCCCGTCCTCGCACGACCCGCTCGCATCCGCGCCCCGCGCGAGCAGCGTGCCCACCGCCTGCTCGCGCCTGCCCTCGATCGACGCGCAGAGGGCGCGGGTGCGCACCTTCGGGTCGTTCGAGAGCGTGAGCAGCGCTTCGAGGCCCTCCACGCGGTCCCCGGCCGACGCCCGCGCGATGGCGTCCGAGAGATCCGCGCTCGGCCAGTCGACGCCCTTCGCGATCAGCGGGGCGACTTTTCTCTGGGTTGCCGACTCGGCGAGGAAGTAGAGCAGGCCGCGCCCGCGCTTGTCGCGCGCCGTCGGATCGGCGCCGGCCGCGATCAGCGCCTCGACGACCGCGTCCGCGCCCGGTGCCGTGCTGGCCGCCGCCCGCATCAACGGCGTCCGCCCCTGGCCGTCGGCCGAGTCGACGTCCGCCTTCGAAGCGATCAGCACCGAGACCGCCTCGGCATGGCCGCCCTCGGCAGCGCGCGCAAGCGCGGTCTCGCCGTCAGCATCGCGCCGATCGACCGCGTCGCCGGCGGCGAGGCGGCTGCGGATCAGCTTGACGTCGCCGCGGCGTCCGGCCTCGACGATCGCGGGCAGCTCGCCGGGCCGGGCCGCGGGCGCTGTCCCTGCCGCCCCCGCGGCGGCCGTCGTCGTGCCCTTCCCCGTCGCCCCCGCCTCGGCGCGCGTGGTCATGTCGGGCCCGCTGCGCATCGGGGCACCGCGCTGGCGCAGCAGCGTGGCGAGGCGATCGTGACCGAAGCGGCGCGCGAGGTCGGCGGCGCTGGTCCCGTCCGCGAGGACGACGCTCGCCGACGCCCCGCCCGCGAGCAGGTCCGAGGCGACGTCGATCCGCCCGAGCCGGGCGGCCTCGTGGAGCGCGGTCGACCCGTTCGCCGTCTGGGCATCGGGCCGGGCCCCGGCGCGCAGCAGCGCGCGCACGATGGCGGGGCTCGCGTCGCGCACCGCCAGCACGAGGGGCGTCTCGCCGGTGTCGAGCGCGGTGTCGGGGTCGGCGCGGTTTTCGAGGAGCACGGCGACCACGTCGGGCGCATCGCGGCGGATCGCGTCGGCGAGCGGCGGATCCGGGAACTGAGCGTCCTTGGGTCCCGCGGTCGAGGCGCCGCGCGCGAGGGCCTCGCGGGCGGCGTTCGCATCGCCTTCGCGGGCGGCCTGGGCCAGGGCGTGATTCGGGTCGAGGCCGCTGGCGGTGACCCGGGCCGAGCTGGCAGCGAGGACGGTGGATCCGCTCTGGCCGAAGCTCGCGAGGCGCTTCCTCGCCTCGGCGTGTCCCGAGCGCGCGGCATCGCGGTAGAGGGCGAGGGCGCGCTCGCGATCGACGGGTACGCCGCGGCCGTACTGGTAGAGCGCGCCGAGGGCGAACTGGGCGTCGGGATGGCGCTTCGCGGCGGCGAGCTGGTACCAGTGTGCTGCCTTCGCGGCGTCCTTCTCGACGCCGACGCCGGTGCGATAGGCGTTGCCGAGATGGTATTCGGCCTCGGCGTCCGCCTTGCTCGCGGCCTGCATCCAGAGCGCGACCGCACGCTTCGGGTCGCGCATCCGGATGGCCTTGTCGGCTTCGAGGAGGAGCGCTCGCGTGCTCGTGGCCGCCGTCGTCGCCGCGCTCGGGCCCGCGCTCCCGCTGGGCGCGGCGGCGCCCGGGCGCGACGCGGGCGGGGTCTGGGCCGGGGCGCTCGTCGCGGTCAGGAGCGCGATCGACGCGAGCGCGAGCGCGAGCGACGGAAGCCACCTCATGCCGTTCCCCGCTTCATCTCGATCGCGATGCCGATCGAGCGGAGGAAGTCCGTGGGCAGGATCCCGCCCGCGTAGATGATCACCGCGTCGTTCTCGATCGAGGTCGAGCCCCCGCTCGTCTGCAGCTCGACCTCGTCGCGCCCGATCGCGACGACCTTCGACTGGAGCATCAGCCGGACTCGTCCCTCGCGGACCGCGCGCTGGAGGTTCGAGCGATTCGCGGCGCGGGCGCGGAAGAAGTTGTCGCCCCGATAGGAGAGCGTCACCTCCGTCCCCGGGATGTCCGCCAGCGCCGTCGCCGCCTCGAGGGCCGAGTCGCCGCCGCCGACGACGAGCACCTGGCGACCGGCATACTGCTCGGGATCGACCAGGCGGTAGACGACCTTGGGCAGCTCCTCGCCCGAGACGCCGAGCTTCTGCGGCGTGCCGCGGCGGCCGATCGCGAGCAGGACGGTGTGGGCGTGCAGGCGCATGTTCGTGCCGTCGATGCGGAAGATCCCGTCCGCCCCGCGCGTGATCCGCTCGACGCGCTCGCCGTACTGGATCACGATCTGCGTCCGCTGGATCACGTCCCGCCAGAGCGCGAGCAGCGACTCCTTCGTCGTCTCGCGCAGCTTGATCTTGCCGTAGAGCGGCAGGTCCACGGGCTCGGTCATCACGAGCTTGCCGCGCGGATAGTGGGCGACGGTTCCGCCGAGGGACTCCTGCTCGAGGGTCTCGGAGCGCAGGCCGAGCTCGCGTGCCCGGAGCGTCGCCGAGATGCCGGCCGGACCCGCGCCGACGATCACGACGTCGAGCACGTCCTCCTCGGGCGGCCGGCTACGGCGGGCGATCGAGTCGATCGCCTGGCGGCCCTGCACGATGCCGTTTCGGATCAGGCCCATCCCGCCGAGCTCGCCGGCGACGAAGATGCCCGGGACGTTGGTCTCGAAGTCGGGCGTGACGAAGGGGATCTCGACGCCGCGCTCTTCGGTGCCGAGGACGAGGGTGATCGCGTCGAGCGGGCAGGCCTGCTTGCAGGCGCCGTGTCCGATGCAGGCCGAGGGCTGGATCAGGGCGGCCTTGCCGCCGACGAGGCCGAGCACGTTCTTCTCGGGGCACGCGTCGACGCAGCTCCCGCAGCCGAGGCAGCGCGCCGGATCGATCCACGGATGCAGCGAGGCGGGCAGCATCAGGCCCGCCTCCTGCGAGTCGGTGAGCGTCTCGACGGCGGCGAGGCTCGTGCGGTGGCGCATCAGCGCATAGAGGCCCCACACCGCCGCCAGCACGGGCCCGAAGAACAAGAGCGGCTCCAGCCAGTCCCTCGCCGACATGCGCGCCTCCGATCACTCCGCTCGCCGCCGCCGGCGTCCCTCGCCGTGCGGCTCCCCGCCGTCCGTGTCCCCGGTCAGAAGTCCCATCGCAACGTGAGATCCACCCGCTCCGCGAGCACGTCCGGGGACGTTCCTCCCGCAATCGGCTTCGTCCAGTCGAGCCCGAACTCGAGGTCGACCCAGAAGGTGCTCGGCTGCCAGATGAACTCGAGGCTCGGCGAGACGCGGAATCGGTTGCCTTCGAACGACGAATCACGCCATTCCACGACCGCCCGGGGATGGACGCGCAACTTGCCGATCAGCGGGACACGGCTTGCGAAGTTGATGCCGAACGCGCGCGCGAGGTCGCCTTCGAAATAGCGGGCCCCGAGGGTGCCCGAGGTTCCTTCGACGAGCCAATCGTTGAGGGTCGTCTGGACCGAGGCGGCGACGTCGGGGCCGGTCGATCCGGTCGCGGGGACGTTCGCGGAGCTCGAGGTCCCCTCGAGGTAGGTCACCGTCAGGTCGCCGGCGATCTGCAGCCGGGGATTCATCTGTTTGGTGAAGCCGGTCAGGCCCGAGTAGAGGACCGAGGTCCGATCCTCGGCGAACTTCTTCAGGTCGCTCGAGGAGTAGGTGTTCTCGAGCGAGGACAGGTCGCTCACGGTCTGGCCGATCAGCGCGTTGGAGAGCGTCAGGATCGGCGTGTTGCGGCGCTCCGCCTGGACCAGCAGGTTGAGGTCCGACGAGAGCGGGATCGTGCTCGTGAGCAGCGCGGTGTTCAGCGAGTTGAAGTAGGCGTCGTAGTCGAGGTAGAGGACGGAGAAGCTGTCGTCGCGGGCGAGACGGAACTCGCCGCCGATGCCGACGCGGTCGGTCTTGCCGTCGGCCTCCTGGCCGATCACGTAGAGCTGGGCCTCGAGGCCTTCGAGGCCGAGGTCGCGGCCCGTGATCGAGCCGCCGCCGAAGATCTTGTGGGTGTTGGGCTTCGTGTCGCGGAGGGTCTGGACCGGGAGGCCGGCGAGGGCGGCGATCTCGAAGCGCGAGCCGACGCGGCTCGTCAGCCGCAGGCCGTCGAAGCGACCGAGGACGCCCGAGTCGCTGCGCCGCTGGCGGCCGACGGTCAGGTCGATGCCCCGCTGGCGGTCCTCGACCTCGACGGAGAGCGCGCGGATCAGGACGTCGTCGCTGCGGCCGGCGTCGCCGAGGTCGTGGTCGTAGCTCCCGAAGAAGTCGCCGCGCACGCGCCAGTCGTCCGTCTCGAGCCGCCCCGCGATGTTGGCGTCGCTGAAGACGTCGGACTGGACCGGGATGTTGCCTTGATCGGACACGAGCGCGTCCGATCGGTAGTAGCGGGACGACAGCATGCCGTAGACGTCGGTCTCGGGCGCACCGGACGAATCGTCGAGCTGGACGCGCTTGAGCCGCGCGCGCGGCTCCGAGGCGGCGGAGACGAGGGCGTCGAGTCGCTGAGCCACGCGCTTCGCGCCGTCGCCCTCCGGAAACTCCTTCAGGTACGTCTCGTATTCGGCGCGCGCGTTGGCGCGCTGTGAGCGGCGCTCGTAGGTCAGACCGAGGAGCTCCCGCGCGTACATCCGGATCGCCGGGTCGACCGTCTGCGCGGGCAGCTCGAGGATGCGGGTCAGCAGCGCCACCGCCCGCTCGTTGTCGCCGTCGCGCAGCGAGCGCTGGGCCTCGGTCAAGAGCGGCGCGGCGGGATCGTCGGGGCGGACGTTCGGCAGCGGGCCGCCGGCGGCGTCGGGGATCGTCGAGGCGGTCGCGGTCGGTGTGGGCGCGGGCTTCGCCGCGCGACTCGCGCGGGCGGACTGGACGCGGATCCGGATGCTCCGGAAGTCGTCTCCCTGGGCGACCTCGAAATGGACGAGCTCGTCGAAGAAGAGCTCGAGGGCCTGCGCCGACGGCGTCGAGGCGTCGTAGCGGATCTGGCGGACGGGCCCGCGCGTCGCCGGCGAGAGCGGGAGCATCTCCCGCGGCACCGGCTGCTCGGCCGATCCGCCGAGGTTCACCGGCTCGACCTGGATCCGCAGATTCCGCCCGGAGCTCTGCGGCGAGTGGCGCACGTAGCGGACGGGGACCTCGAAGTTCACGTCGATCGTCCATCCCTGCTCGTCGCGGCGGATCTCCGCGGTCCGGAGCTTGCGTCCGATCGTGGACTGGGCGAACGCAGGCGCCGCGAGGACGAGCAGGCACGCCCCGACGAGCAGGCCCACCGCGACCTCCACGACTCGCGGCCTTCGATGCCTGTCGAGGGTTCCCCTGCGCATCCCCGATCCCGCTCGATCCTCGAATCACTTTCCGCGTGATTTCGTGCCATGGCGGCACCGCGGTCGGCTTCGGAAAAGCGAACGGTGACGACCGCTCGCCAGGATGATCATCGTATCGACGGACTGTCTGCCGATGTGACGATGGACCCAGAATCGGGAAAGAATTACCGTAAAATGAGCGTTGAAGTTAAGTCTCGCGGTCTGCGCGTCGAAGCGAGGGATTCGATGCGGGCGGCGAAGGCGTCGGGCCCCCGCCGCGACCTGGGACAAAAGGCCTCAACAGGGTCGTATGAGCACGAACGGAATCGAGATCGAGGGGGGGCGCGAGCGGAGGTCGGTCGTCGGACGACCGCCGAGCCCGATGCGGTCCGGCAGCGACGGGGGGCAGTCGGTCCCGCGAAGCGCCGCGGGGGACCGGAATGACGTGCGAAGCTCGGCGACGCCGGCGTCCCGATCGGGCTGGCGCTGGCCCAGGCCGGCGCCTCATGGCGTGGTCGGTGCCCTCTGCTTCGCGCTGATCGGCTGGGGCTGGGCGAACGCCGGCACGCTCACGCTCTCGCCCGAGGACGGCCTCGGCTGGCTGCTCGGGCCCGTCGGGCTGGCCTGCATGGTCACGCTGCTCGGCTACTCGATCCGCAAGCGCGTGCATGCCCTGCGCGGCGCGGGCCCGCTCTCGCTCTGGCTCGAGATCCACCTGATCCTCGGCCTGACCGGGCCGACCGCGATCCTCTACCACGCGCGCTTCGAGTCGAGCTCGCTGAACGCGACCGTCGCGATGGCGTGCATGCTGGCGGTGGCCGGCAGCGGCGTCGGCGGTCGCTTCGTCTACGGCCGGCTCCACCGCGGTCTCGCCGGTCCACGCCGCACGATCGACTCGCTGCGCCGCGACGCGCGCCAGCAGCTCGCGCCGATCGAGTCGCTGGTCGAGCGGGTGCCGAACGTGAAGGCGCGCATCGCGCGCTTCGAGGCGATCGCCTTCGGTCCCCTGCCGTTCCCGCTGCGGACGACGCGCGCGCTCTGGCTGCGGCCGTGGTCCTGGGTCCATCGGCTCGGCACCGTCGGCGCCCTCGCGCGGGAATCCGAGGCGCGCTTCCGCCGCCGCGACATCCGGCGCGCGCTGCGCGGTCATTTCTCGGCGCAGTGTCGCGCCGTCGAGCTCACGGGCTACGAGCGGGTCTTCGCCCTCTGGCACGCGATCCACGTCCCGCTCTGCGTGATCCTCTTCCTCTCGGCGGCCATCCATGTCGTTGCGGTCAACCTCTACTGAAGCGAGCCGCGCGGGCTCGGCCTGGCGCGCGGAGCCCTGCGCTCGACACTCGGGCGGCTGCGCGCGCCCGCTCGGCTGCCTGTGCTCGCTCGGCCGTGCGCTTGCGCTCGGCCTCGCGTTCGTCGCCGTCGCGGCGCTGTTGGGCCCGGGCACGGCTTTCGCGGTGGACTGGCAGCGCATGGTGATGCCGGGTCCGCTCTCGAAGGCCCACGCGGATCTCGAGAAGGACTGCGCGAGCTGCCACAAGGCCTTCGAGGGCGGCGCCGAGCGGCAGCTCTGTCTGTCGTGTCATGAAGAGGTCGCCGCCGACGTCGCCGCGCGTACCGGCTACCACGGCCGTCAGTCGATGGCGGTGAACAGCCCGTGCCGGAGCTGTCATGGCGAGCACAAGGGACGCGAGGCCGACATCCGCGGCCTCGGCGAGGCGACCTTCGACCACGACAAGACCGACCATCCGCTGCGCGGTGCCCATCGACAGGTCGCCTGCGACGGCTGCCACGTCGCCGGCAAGCGCCGCGACGCCGCGCCCGAGAAGTGCGTCGACTGCCATCGCCAGGACGATCCCCACGGCGACGCGATGTCCGACGATTGCGCCTCCTGCCACGACGAGGTCCGCTGGAAGGCGACGAGCTTCGACCATGCGAAGACGAAGTATCCGCTGACCGGGGCCCACGCGACCGCGAGCTGCGACGGCTGCCACGCGGGACAGCGCTTCAAAGGGACGCCGACGGACTGCGTCTCCTGCCACGCCATCGACGACGCCCACGGCGGTCGCTTCGGCCGCGACTGCGCCGATTGCCACACGACGAAGGAGTGGGGGCGCAAGAACTTCGATCACGGCAAGCAGACCGGCTTCCCCCTCGTCGGGGCGCATGGCACGGCGCGCTGCGACAGCTGCCATCGCAAGCCGCCCGGCCAGGAGGAGCTCCCGAAGACCTGCATCGCCTGCCACAAGGCCGACGACGTCCACGCCGGTCGCTTCGGCAGCGAGTGCCAGAGCTGCCACACCGCCGTCGCCTGGCGCGGCAAGCGCTTCGATCACGCCAAGGAGACGGAGTTCCCGCTCCGGGACGCCCACGCGAAGGTCGCCTGCAACGGCTGCCATACGAAGAAGCTCGCCCCCGGCCAGAAGCTCGACCGCAAGTGCAGCGCCTGTCATGCGAAGGACGACGTCCACCGCGACGCGCTCGGCAGCGACTGCGGCGAGTGTCACGACGAGCTTGCGTTCGCGGGACGCGTGCGCTTCGATCACGACCTCACGCGCTTCCCGCTGCTCGGTCTGCACGCGGCGGCGAGCTGCGAAGGATGTCATGCCGATCGGACGTTCCAGCACGCCGATTCGTCCTGCCGCGGCTGCCACGCGAGCCACGACGTCCACAAGCGATCCCTCGGCCAGGACTGCGAGCGCTGCCATACGCCCAACGGCTGGATGCTCTGGCAGTTCGATCACGACGCGAAGACGCGCTTCCCGCTCGCCGGCGCGCATGCGGGCATCGCGTGCAACGGCTGCCACCAGAAGCCGCTCGGGAGCGGCTTCCAGATGGCGCAGCGCTGCGTCGACTGTCACGAGAAGGACGATGCGCACCGCGGCGGCTTCGGCCGCGGCTGCCAGAGCTGTCATTCGGACGCGGCCTGGAAGCCCGCCCGGATCAAGCGTTCGGGAGGCTGATGCCATGCGATCCGTCCGCGTGACCGGGGCGTCGAGCCCGATTCGCCGCGCGCTCCGTCTGCTGGCGGGCGTGCTCGTCGCCGCGGGCTGTCTCACGGCCGGCGTCGCCCGCGCCCAGTTCGACACGCAGTTCAATCACGACACGAACCGCTTCCCGCTCACCGGCCGCCACCGCGTCGCCCGCTGCGAGAGCTGTCACGTCGGGGGCCAGTTCCTCGGGACGCCGCGGCGCTGCGACGTCTGCCACACCGGCACGAGCGGACGCGCGGAGACGCGCCCCTCCTCGACCCACATCCCGGTCAACGCGACCTGCGACACCTGCCACACGACGAATCGCTGGGAGCCCGCCCGCATGGACCACGGCTTCGTCGGCGGCCGCTGCGACACCTGCCACATCGGCAACATGGCGACGGCGAAGCCCCGGAACCACGTCCAGACGACCGAGGACTGCGGCCACTGCCACGGGACGCTCACGTGGGGCAACGTCCGCTTCGACCACTCCGGCATCACCGCGCCCTGCTTCTCGTGCCACAACGGACAGACCGCGACCGGCAAGCCGAACGACCACATCCCTTCGTCGAACGAGTGCGAGGTCTGCCACTCGACCAATCGCTGGTCGCCCGCCACGCGCTTCGACCACACCGGCATCACGACGGGCTGCATCAACTGCCACAACGGTCAGCAGGCCCAGGGCAAGGGCCCGAATCATCCCACGCCGAGCGGCAACGACTGCGAGGTCTGCCACTCGACGCGCGCCTGGTCGCCCGCCGGCTTCGACCATACCGGCGTCGTCCCGGGGACCTGCGCGACCTGCCACAACGGTGCCCAGGCGACCGGTCGACCGAGCGACATGATCCACAACACGACCGCCGGGATGGGCTCCTGCGACCAGTGCCACACGACGACGGCCTGGTCGCCGGCGACCTTCAATCACGCGGGCGTGGCGGCGGGGACCTGCAATACCTGCCACAACGGGACCCAGGCGACGGGGAAGCCGACCGACGACGTCCACCGCTCCTTCGCGGCGCTGTCCTGCGACGCGTGCCATACGTCGACGACGGCCTGGACCTCCTGGCGCGTCGACAACCGGGCGCATCAGGGTCTGTTGCCGGGCTCCTGCAACGCCTGTCACGGCGATCCGGGCATCTCCGGCGCGCGCAAGAAGAACCGCGAGCACTGCACGACGACGCTCTCGTGCGACAGCTGCCACACGATCAGCTCGTGGGACAGCAACCGCGGCTGTCGCTAGGGCGTCGGGCTCGCCGCCTTCGGCGCCTCCGGCGGCTTGCTCGGCTCCCAGGCGCGGCCCGTGATCAGGCGCGCGCCGCGGGCGAAGGCGAAGTACTGCCAGGCCCAGCCCATCATGACGGCGAGGCGGTTCCGATAGCCGATCAGGTAGGCGATGTGGATCAGCCACCAGACCCACCACGCGACGAAGCCCGTCAGCTCGAGCTTGCCGATCTGACCGACCGCGGCGGCGCGACCGATCGTCGCGAGCGAGCCCTTGTCGACGAAGTGGAAGGGCGAGGTCGCGCGGCCGTGGATGCGCGCTGCGATGTTGCGCGCCGCGGCCCGGCCCGACTGGATCGCCGCGGGGGCGATGCCGGGGACGGGCTTGCCGTCCTGCGCGATCTGCATGAGATCACCCGCGACGAAGACCTCGGGATGGCCGGCGAGGGAGAGATCCGGCTCGACCGCGACCCGACCCGCGCGGTCGAGGGGGACACCGAGCGACTTGCCGAGGGGCGAGGCGGCGACGCCGGCGGCCCAGAGGACGGTGCGGGCGGGGATGTGCTCCTCGCCGATCCAGACGCCGTTCTGGTCGATCTTCGAGACCTGGGCGCCGGTGCGGACCTCGACGCCGAGGCGCTCGAGCTGCGCGCGCGCGGCGGCGGAGAGCTTCTCGGAGTAGGGCGGGAGCACCCGCGGCGCGCCCTCGATCAGGACGACGCGGAGCTTGCGCGGGTCGAAGCTGCGGAAGTCGCGGGCGACGGTGTGGCGGCCGATCTCGAGCAGCGCCCCGGCGAGCTCGATGCCGGTCGGGCCGCCGCCGACGATCACGAAGGTCAGGATCGCCGGCAGCTGGCTCGGGTCGGTCTGTCGCTCGGCGGCCTCGAAGGCGGACAGGACGCGCCGCCGGATCTCGAGGGCGTCTTCGACGGTCTTGAGCCCGGGCGCCCAGGCCTCCCACTCGTCCTTGCCGAAATAGCTGTGGCGTGCGCCGGCGGCGACCAGCAGATAGTCGTAGCGGAGCTCGCCGTCCTCGAGCTGGACCCGGCGCCCGGCGACGTCGATCCCCGTCACCCGGGCGAGGATCGTGCGCGCGTTGCGCTGCAGCGCCAGCACCGATCGGATCGGGTAGGCGATGTCGCCGGGGTTCAGCGCGGCGGTCGCGACCTGGTAGAGAAGCGGCTGGAAGAGATGGTGGTTGCGGCGGTCGACCAGCGTGATCTGGACGGGCTCGTTCGCCAGCGCGCGCGCGGCGGAGAGGCCGGCGAACCCGCCTCCGATGATGACGACATGGGGCAGGGTGGAAGGCGGCATGGGGTCTCGATTCGGGCGCGATCGGGGGGCTCGGCTTCGGGGTGCGTTCGCGGGGGTCTACGGCCGGACGGGTTCGCCGCCTTAGAGTGCGAGGGCGCGAGGACGGTTCAAAGCCCGCTCGCCGAGGCCGCCGACCCGGACCGGCCGGTGTCGCGCTGGGCGGATCTCCGCACGGCGCGAGGGGCGGTCCGTCGTCAGCCGCCGAAGGTCGGGTATCGACCGGAGCAGGGGTAGGTCATCAGCTCGACGAGATTGCCGTCGGGATCGCGGGTGTAGACGCTGGTTCCCAGACGTCGGCCGCGGTCCGCTCCCCCCGGCTGATCGAAGGGCCCGTAGGCGATCGGGGCACCGGCCCGCTCGAGCAGCGCGACCGCCTCCTCGATCGTCCCGTCGAACACGAATGCGAAGTCGCCGCAGCCGGGCAGCGCCGTCGGGCCCCGGCCGTCGAAGCTCGGGTCCTGCCAGAAGGCCGGGCCGTGGAAGTTGAGCTTCGCATTCGGGCCGATCGCGATCGCGAAGATCGGATACTTGCCGCTGCGGAACTCCTCCTCGTGGATCGTCTCGAGGCCGAGCCGCTTGTAGAAGTCCATCAGCGCGTCGGGATCGCGCGCGGGGAACGAGACGTGGTCCCAACCGGTGATGCTCATGGCGGATCTCCTGTGCGGCGCTCGCCCCGTCATCTTATGCCAGAATCGCACGCGTCGACGAGGCCCCGTCCGGCGGGATCGCCGCGCCGGGGCGCGTCGCGCCACGAGGAGGTCGGTGCATGAAGCTGGTCGTCACGGGTCACGATGGAAAGGGCGGCTCGATCTTCTCCTACGCCGGGGAGCCGCCGCGGCAGACGAGCCCGGGGAGCTACGACCTCTGGTCGACGAAGGGAGAGGTCGGGGTGCCCGACGCGACCGACGCGCTCTCGCCGGCGAAGATCGGCTACTTCCCGAAGGAGGGCGAGACGGCCTGGAAGATCGTGAGCGTCCCGGGCCTCGCGGCGCGCGCGGCGATGGGCGATCGGGCGATGGCGATGCCCGAGGAGCTGCGCGCCCACTTCGACGCGCAGGACCCCGAGATGCACACGACCGACACGATCGACTACGTCCTCATCCTCTCGGGCACCGCCGACCTCGAGCTCGACTTCGGGAAGAAGGAGTCGGTGAAGGCGGGCGACTGCGTCGTCCAGCGCGGCACGCGACACGCGTGGCGCGTCACGAGCCAGGAGCCGCTGGTGATGGCGGCGGTCCTGTTCGGCGCGAAGCGGGGGCATTGAGGGCTCCGCGCCCGGTCGTTCCGCCCTCGGCGGCCGTGGTCGACGAGGGGCTCGGGGGGTGCCGTCGACGAATCCGGGAATTGCGTATCGTCAGGCCATTGGAGGAGCACCGATGGACGACATCCTGATTCGTGGCGGCCTGGTCGTGGACGGAACCGGCGCCCCCGCGCGGCGCGCCGACGTGGCCCTGCGCGACGGCCGCATCACCGCGATCGGCAACCTTTCGGGCCCGGCCCGCGAGACGATCGATGCGACCGGTCGCATCGTCGCCCCCGGCTTCGTCGACGTGCACACCCACTACGACGCCCAGGTCTTCTGGGACCCGACGCTCTCGCCCTCCCTCTACCACGGCGTCACGACGATCGTCGGCGGCAACTGCGGCTTCTCGATCGCGCCCCTCACGCCGTCGGCCGGGGAATACCTGATGCGCATGCTCGCCCGCGTCGAGGGCATGCCGCTCGCGAGCCTGCGCGAGGGCGTGCCGTGGAATTGGACGAGCTTCGGCGAGTACCTCGCGCTCCTCGACGGGCGCCTCGCGGTCAACGCGGGCTTCATGGTCGGCCACTCGGCGATCCGTCGGGTCGTGATGGGCGAGCGCGCCGTCGGCGCCGAGGCGACGCCCGATGAGCTCGACGCGATGAAGGCGCTGCTGCGCCGCTCCCTCGCCGAGGGCGGGCTCGGCTTCTCGTCGACGCGCTCGGCGGCCCACAACGACGCCGACGGTCGGCCGGTGCCCTCGCGACACGCGAGCCTCGAGGAGCTCTACGCGCTCTGTCGCATCACCGGCGAGTTTCCGGGGACCTCCCTCGAGATGCTGCCCGGCACGAGCACCTTCAGCGAGGAGGACAAGGAGATCCTGACGCGCATGTCCCTCGAGGCGCAGCGCGCGCTCAACTGGAACCTGATCGCCCCGCGCTCCGACATGCCCGAGGTGGCGATCAACCAGCTCGCGGCCTCGGATCACGCGGCGGAGCGGGGCGCGGTCGTGCTCGCGCTGACGGTGCCCCAGGAGATCGTCGGGCGGGTCAACCTCCATTCGGCGTTCGCCTTCGACGCGCTGCCGCGCTGGGCGCGCTACATGCAGCTCCCGGTCGAGGAGCGCATGCGGGTCTTGCGCGATCTGGCGGTGCGCGCGGAGCTGCGGCGCGGGGCGGAGGAGCAGGGGGCCGGGCCGCTCAAGGCGCTGACGCGCTGGGCCCAGATCTCCGTCGAGGAGACGTTCACCCCCGAGAACGCGGGGCTCGTCGGCCGGACGCTCGGCTCGATCGCGCAGGAGCGCGGCGTCGATCCCTTCGATCTGCTGCTCGACATCGCGCTCTCCGAGGGCCTGCGGACCTCGTTCTCCTCGCCCTCCGAGGGCCAGACCGACGCCGAGAGCTGGCGGCTCCGCGGCGAGTCCTGGAAGGACCCGCGCACCATCGTCGGCGCCTCCGACGCCGGGGCCCACCTCGACATGATCGACACCTTCGCCTTCACGACCCAGCTGCTCGGGCGCGGCGTGCGGGAGATGAAGCTGATCTCGCTCGAGGAGGGCGTGCGGCAGCTGACGGACGTGCCGGCGCGGCTCTACGGCCTGCGCGAGCGCGGCCGGCTCGAGGTCGGGTTCCATGCGGACGTCGTCGTCTTCGACGGCGATCGCATCGCGAAGGGCCCGACCTACACGCGTCCGGACCTGCCGGCCGGGGCGCCGCGCCTGTACGCAGACGCGGTCGGCGTCGACCACGTGCTGGTCAACGGCCGCGTCGTCGTGCGCGACGGCGTCGAGACCGGGGCGCGGCCGGGGACGATCCTGCGCTCGGGGCGCGACACGCAGACGGTGCCCCTCGAGAGCTGGCTCGGAGACATCCGGAAGGCGCAGGGGACGCGGCCGGCCTAACGTTCGGTCAGCGACGTGAGGGGGACGACCCGGGCCTTCGTCTCGGGGATCCACTCGGCACCGACCCAGCGCAGGGCGAGGCCGCCGCGGACGTGGCCCGCGGTGTCGAGCCAGTTCGGGACGCCGGGATCGCGGCGCGCGACGACGACGCGGACGCGGCCCTTCTCGTCGGCGACGGCGGTCGCCGCGTTGACGTGGGTCCCGAAGCGCATGAAGTCGAAGGACTCGAGCCAGTGGTTCCCGATCTGGAGATTCCAGTACTCGCAGGGCGGCGGCTCGAGATCGACGACGAAGGCCTCGTCCTCGCCGAGCTCCCAATAGCCGTAGAAATAACGCGTCTTCGGATCGCCCTGGGCCGCGGCGGAGAGCTTCGGGTCGATCTCGCGGATCGCGTGGCGATGCTCGGCGAAGGACTTCGTCCAGGCGAGGAACTGGTTCACCGTGCCCTCGAGCACGCCCCCGACCCGCTCGAGCCCGCTCGAGAAGGCGGCCGGATCGAGGGGCGGCGGCTTCGCGACGGCGTCGAGGCGCACGAGCTCGAGCTCGGGGAGGCGGTCGGTCGCGCGGTGGAGCAGGGTGATGCGGGCGTTGAAGTTGTTGGTCGCGGGGCCCGAGCGCAGGCCGCGCCCGGCCGTCTCGTCGGGGCCGATCGGGATCTCGAAGCGGCCCTCGGCGTCGGGCGCGAGAGCCTGGCTGTCGAGATAGGCGTCGCAGACGAGGCCCGTCGGCGTCCCCAGGCCGCCCGAGTAGAGACCGAAGCCGATGCGCGACGCGTCGTTCATCCGGCCGCGCAGCACGTAGCGGGCGCCCGCCTCGATCTTCGCGCCGAAGTAGGCGTAGTCGGGGTTGTCGAGGCCGATCTTCAGCCAGTCGCCCGGGACGAAGGGGAGCCGCGGCGGCTGTGCGTCGGCGACGAGGTCCTTCAAGAAGCCGCGCGCGAGGCGGGCGACGTAGCGCAGTCCCTCCGCGCGCTCGAAGGGATCGTCCGGCGCCGCCGCGAGCACCGCATGCCCCGTCCGCTTGAGATGGTCGCAGAGCGCGTCCCAGCTCTGCCCGCTCGCGAGTCGTCCGATCGGATCCGATCCGTCCATGGCTCCTGCTCCGTCCGCCTTCGTCGCGCGTCGGCTTCGCGCCCGACGACCCGGCCACCACGCTGGTCGGTCGGGCCACTGCTCCCGCCGACCCCGCCCGCGCATTCTCGCCGAAGGGCTAGGCTTCGCAAGCTTCGCGACCGCGCCCGGGCGATGCTCGGGTCGAACGAAGAGGAGGGAACCCGATGGATGCCGAGCTCTTCGCGCGGGTCGACCCCGCGCACACGACGATCCTCTCGATGGAGATGCAGCGCGGCATCGTGGGCGACCTCTCGCGCTACGAGGCGCCGCGCAAGGCGGTGCAGGAGTCGGGGCTGCTGACGCGCTGCGCCGCGCTCTACTCCGCCGCGCGCGAGGCCGGCATGCGCGTCGTCCACTGCAGTGCCGCCTTCCGCGCCGACCGCGTCGGCAGCTACCGCAACATGCCCTTCGTCAACAGGCTGCTCGAGGACCCGGCGCACCTCCCGCTCGGCACGCCCGCCGTCGAGGTCATGCCCGAGCTCTTCGATCCCCGCGACCTCGTCTCGCTGCGCCTCCACGGCATCTCGCCCTTTGCGGGCACCGACCTCGACTCGATCCTCCGCAGCCTCGGCACGCGCACCGTCGTCGCCGCCGGCGTCTCGCTCAATCGAGGGATCATCGGCATCTCGATCGAGGCCGTGAACCACGGCTACGACGTCGTCGTGCCGCGGGACGCGGTGATCGGGTATCCGAAGGAGTACGGGGAGATGGTGCTCCAGTACACGCTCGACGGGCTGGTGACGCTCTCGGGTGTCGAGGCGCTCTCGAAGCGCTGGCGGGGCTGAGCGGCGCGGACGCCGGGCGTCGCGGAGGCGGCGAGGCCGCGGTTCGCGTCTGCGAGAGCGGGCTGGGAAGCCAGCCGGGCGCTCTTCAGATCGGCGGCTCACCCGGCTTGCGGCGGCGGGCGAGATGGCGCGCGAGCGCCGACACCGCGACGAGGACCGCGAGGCCGCCGAGCGCCCAGCCGAGCTCGCCGTCGAGCGCGGAGCGGCCGAGCACCACGAAGCCCGTCACGTAGATCATCTGGATCGCCACCGAGAGGACGAGGAAGCGAACGAGGTCGAGCTGCGCGACGGCGAGGATCCAGTTCTGCAGGAAGTAGGGGATGCCGGGGGTGAGGCGGATCAGCGTGATGAAGAAGATCTCGTCGAGCCCGGAGTCGAAGCGCGGGATCCGGTAGCCGCGGCGCACGACGATCGGCTCGACCCAGGGGCGCAGGAAGCGACGCGCGGCGGTGTGGAGGATCAGGTTGCTCGCGGCGAGGGAGGCCGCGATCCAGGCGAGGGCCGGGCCGACGCCGTAGGCGACGCCCGCGGCCATGTAGAAGAGGCCGACCGGAAACGGCACGAAGGTCGCGAGCACGAAGCCGCCGAAGAAGAGCAGGGGCGGGATCCCGCGCAGGCTCTCGAAGGCGGCCTCGGCCCAGGCGGGCAGGGCGCTCGCGGCGGGCGCGGCCGCCTCCGCGGGCAGGGCGACGGCGAGGGCGGGGGCCGCCGCGATCGGATCCGCCGCGAAGGCGAGGCCGGCGCCGAAGAGGCCCGCCCCGGCGACGAGTGCGCAGAGGGCGACGAACGCATGGAGGGAGACGAGGGCGCGAGCGATCGCGACGGCGCAAACGGCGACGCGGGCGCCAACGGTGGCGAGGGCGGTCGGGCCCGCGTCGATGCGTTCGGGGGTGGGGCGGTCCGACAAACGGGCGGGTCTCCCGGCGGTGAGGGGGCGGACGATATCGAGGTCGGGGGGCGGTGCGCCGCTTCGCTCGCGGGGCGGTCGGAGCGGGCGGTGGCCCCGCGTTCGATTGCACCCGCCCACGGGATCGAGTACCAAGGCCTCGCCCGCCTCGATCCCCTCCCCTCCGAATCCGGGCGACCGCCATGTTCTTCTTCGATTTCGCCAACTACTTCAAGATGATCCGGCTGGCGTGGAACGAGAAGGTTCCGAAGGCGCGCCGCTACTACCTGGTCGTCCTGCTGCTGGGCGTCCCGATCATCTCGAGCTTCCACGCGATCTGCTTCTTCCTGGATCGCATCTTCTACCCCGATCTGCGCGACGTCGCGGTCGAGAAGCCGATCTTCATGGTCGGCCATGCCCGGAGCGGGACGACGCTGACCCATCGGCTGCTCTCGGCGGACAAGGGCCGCTTCAGCTCCTTCCTTCTCTACGAGCTCTACTTCCCGTCCCTGATCCAGAAGAAGCTGATCCGTCGGATCGCCCGCCACGACGCGGAGCACTGGCGCGGCTTCCTCGCCGGCCAGATCAAGGCCTGGGAGGACTGGCGCTACGGGCCGATGCGCCACATGCACGAGATGGGGCTGACCGAGCCCGAGGAGGACGACATCGTCCTCTATTGGTCGATGGCGGCGGGCTTCTGGATCACGAAGATGCCCTACATGGGCGACCTCGACTTCTACTACATGAACGACTGGTCGCCGCGGAAGCGGCGGCGCTACAACGACTTCTATCGCGAGTGCGTGAAGCGCCAGCTCTACTTGAACGGCCGCGAGAAGATCCATCTCAGCAAGAACCCGATGTACTCGGGCCGCGTCGCCTCGCTCCACGAGGCGTTTCCGGACGCCCGCTTCATCGTGAACGTCCGCGATCCGAACGAGACGATCCCGAGCCTGCTCAAGCTGGTGCGTGCGGGCTGGAAGCAGCTCGGCTGGGATCCGGAGCGCCAGAAGCGCTGTCTCCAGATCCTCGCGGATCAGTCGTGGCATACCTACAAGCATCCGCTCGAGTTCCTCGAGGCCCATCCCGAGGTCAAGGGCGCGGTCGTCGACTACCGCGACCTGACATCGGATCCGGCGGCGACGATCGAGAAGCTCTACCAGGATCTCGGCCTCCCGATGTCGAGCGAGTACCGCGAGTGGCTCGCCGGTCAGGCGAAGCGCGAGCGCGAGCACAAGACCCGCCACACCTACAGCCTCGAGGAGTTCGGCCTCGAGGCCGAGGCGATCCGCAAGAACCTGGCCCCGCTCTTCGAGCGCTTCGGCTGGGATGCATGACGAGCGCGCGCCGGCCCGCGTGACCGCACGGGTCGCGCGCCGGTCGCAGACGCAATCCGACAGGAGGAGCCCATGGCCACGAACGACCCGAAGGCGAGCTCGAGCGATGCGCAGAAGAAGCTGCGCGCGGTCTGGGACGAGGTGATCGGCCTGCTCGGCGAGGCCCGCGACGCGATCGACCAGCCCGAGCTGATGCCCGCGCCGCCGACCGATCGCAATCTCGCCGAGGGCTACCGCTACCTGATGGGCTTCGTCCACAACGCCATCGAGCGGAGCTTCCATCAGGACCCCGTCCACCCGCATTTTCGCAACGCACTCTCGATCATCACCCGCAGCACGATCGACAACCCCGACGCGATCTACTTCTCGACGCCGATCGACGGTCGCAAGACCTATCGCCTGCGCGGCGAGATGGGCGACGCGCGCCACTGGCGGGGCGAGGCGCCGGCGCCGACGGGCCGCAAGGCGCCGCATTACATGATCTTCGAGGCGAGCTGGGGCTGCCTCGCCGGCGACTCGGGGACGCTGCAGGAGCTGCGCCCGGGCATGAAGACCCAGACCGGTCGCATCGACTCGTCCTCGATCGCCGTCGAGCCCGACGGCTCCTTCGAGATCGTCTTCGCCCCGGAGCGGCCGGCGGGCTATTCGGGCAACTTCGTCTCGACGCTGAAGGTCGTGAAGCAGCCGCATCCGACGAAGCCCGAGACGCCCCCCGAGCGTTATGCCGAATACATCAGCGGCCGCCAGATCTTCGAGGACTGGGCACGGGAGGACGCGGTCCACTTCGAGATGGTGCAGGAGGGCGCCGAGGGGACGGCGCCGGCCGCCTACGACCCGGAGCAGGCCGCGGCGCAGCTGCGGACCTTCGGCGAGACGGTGCGCAACCAGATCCGGTTCTGGAATGCGTTCTGGACGATTCCGATGGGGACCTACGGGCCGCGGCCGGGGAGCCTCCCGGGCGTCGCGTTCCCGCGCAACGCCTTCAACACGATCAACGCCGCCTCGGCGGCGACGGGCGGCGGGATGTCGACGAACCTCTACGCCGGCGGCATCGGCGAGATCGGGCCCGACGAGGCGATCGTCATCGAGAATCGCATCAAGAAGAAGCCCAACTACATCGGCTTCCAGCTCGGCAATCTCTGGGGCGAGTCGCTCGAGTACGCGAACCGCTGCAGCAGCCGCAACGGCCATCAGAGCCACGTCGACGCCGACGGCGTCATCCGCCTCGTCGTCGCCCACGCGGATCCCGGCGTCCACAACTGGCTCGACACGACGGGGCATCCCGTCTTCTTCATGTCGCCGCGCTGGGCCTACAGCCGGACGCCCGATCCCTCCGACTGGCCGTCGATCTCGATGAAGGTCGTGAAGGCGAAGGACGTGCTCGCCCATCTGCCGCCGGACACGAAGCGGGTCACGCCCGCCGAGCGGCGCCAGGAGATCGCGATTCGTCAGCGCCACGTCGTCAAGCGCTACCGCGTGTTCTGATGCCGACGCGGACGCAGACGCAGGATCGGCACGGGGCACGGAGGGGCGGGGCTTGATCCTCGACGCATTCCGACTCGACCGGAAGGTCGCGATCGTGACCGGCGCGGGGCGCGGGATCGGTGCGGAGATCGCGCGGTCCTTCGCGGAGGTCGGCGCGGAGATCGCCTGCGTCGCGCGCACGCGCTCGGAGCTCGACGGGACGAAGGCGGCGATCGAGACCGCCGGCGGGCGCGCGATCGCGATCGACTGCGATCTGACGGCGAGCGACTCGCCCGATCGGATCGTCGAGGAGGCGCTCGCCGCCTTCGGGCGGATCGACGTGCTCGTCAACAACGCGGGCGGCGGGGGACACGTCCCGACGAAGCACGCGAAGGACGACCACTTCGAGGCGGCCCTCGACCTCAACTTCAAGGCGCCCTTCTACCTGACGCGGGCGGTGGCGCCCCACATGCGCGTGCGCGGCGGCTCGGTCGTCAACGTCTCGTCGGGCTTCGCCCGCGCCGCGAACGTCGGCTCGATCCCCTACGGCGGCGCGAAGGCGGCCCTCGAACAGCTGACGCGGATGATGGCGATGGAGTACGCGCCGCGGATCCGGGTCAATGCGATCCGGGTCGGTGCGGTCACGACCGAGAACATGCAGCGCAGCCTGCTCGACGCGGTCCCCGGCATCGGCGAGAAGCTCGAGGCGTGGACCCCGCTCGAGCGCCACGGCACGCCGGCCGACATCGCGCAGGCCGCGCTCTTCCTCGCGTCGCCGGCGTCGAGCTTCGTGACGGCGCGCATCCTGCCGGTCGACGGCGGCGTCGTGCTCGAGCGCTCGGCGATGGAGCTGATCGCCCGGGCCGAGCGGATCGCCGCGCATCCGGGAGCCACGGCGCCGCGCACCCGGCCGGTCGGGCGCCCACGCTCGCGCCGGCGACGCCGCCCGCGCGCGATCGAAGGCCGGGGAGCTGAGGACGATGGTGAAGCGAAGGTCGGGGGCCGGGCGTTCGGTGCGCGACGGGAGATCGTCCGACGGCGCTTTTCGCGCGCGCTACGGGCCCGCGGCCCTCGTGACGGGCGCGGCCCAGGGCATCGGCCGGGCCTTCGCCGACGCCCTCGCGGCCCGCGGTCTCGACGTGTACCTGCTCGACGTCCAGCCCGAGGCCGTCGCGCGCGCCGCGGCGGAGGTCGCCGAGCGGTTCGCCGTCGCGGCGAAGCCGGTCGTCGTCGATCTTTCGAAGCGCGACTGCATGACGGCGATCCGCGCAGCCCTCCCCACCGACGAGGTCGGCCTCGTCGTCTGCAACGCGGCCCTCGGCCAGGAGGGCGCCTTCCTCGACGCCGATCTCGATTCGCTCCACCGCGCCATCGACGTCGCGTGCCACGCGACCGTCTCCCTGCTCCACGGCTTCGGCCGCGAGATGGCGGCCCGGGGCCGCGGCGGCCTCGTCGTGCTCGCCTCGGGCACGGCGCTGCAGGGCTCTCCGCGTTATGCGAACTACGGGGCGACGAAGGCCTTCAACCTCGTGCTCGGCGAGAGCCTCTGGTACGAGCTGCGGGACCACGGCGTCGACGTGCTCGCCTTCGTGCCCGGGCCGACCAACACGCCGGGGCTCCGCAGCACCGTGCCCGGCCTGAAGGAAGGCGTCGCGGTCGGCCCGATCCGGCTCCCCGACGAGACGGCGGAGGCGGCCGTGCGCGCGCTCGGGCGGGCGGCCTCGGCCTCCCGGGAGAAGGATCTCGCCGCGCGGCTCGCGGTGCGCCGACGCCGGGCGGATGGGAACGCGGCGCGGGATTGGAAGAGCGAGGCCCGGCCGAACGGACGGACGAAGGGAACGAAGGGAGAGGGACGATGACGCTGATCCGACGACTGCGGGAGATTCCGCGCTTCGATCGCGAGGTCGACGTGCTCGTGATGGGGCTCGGGATGGCGGGGGCCTCGGTCGCCCTCGAGGCGAAGGCCGCGGGGGCGGACGTGCTCGTCGTCGAGCGCGGCGGTGCGGGCGGCGGGGCGTCGGCGCTCTCGGGCGGGCTCATCTACATGGGCGGCGGGACGCCGGTGCAGAAGGCGGCGGGCTTCGAGGACAGCGAAGAGAACATGTTCAAGTTCCTGATGGCCGTGTCGAGCCCGGGCGCGGACGAGGAGAAGATCCGCGCCTACTGCGAGGGCTCGGTCGAGCACTTCCACTGGTTCGAGAAGCAGGGCGTCCCGTTCAAGCGGAGCTTCTACGACGAGCCCGGCCTCGAGTCCCGCACCGACGATTGCCTCGTCTACACCTCGGGCGAGGACTGTGCGCCCTGGAACCAGATCGCCGTCCCCGCGCCCCGGGGCCACAAGGCGCAGGTCGTCCAGAAGGGTGGCCCCTACCTCATGAAGCTCATGCTCGAGGCCGTCGGTCGGGAAGCCATCCCGGTCCAGACGGACACCCGCGGCGAGGCGCTCGTCGTCGGCGACGACGGCGTCGTCGCGGGGCTCGTCGTGAAGAGCGCGGGCCAGACGTACGCGATCCGCGTCCGGCGCGGCGTCGTGCTCGCGGCGGGCGGCTTCATCATGAACCGCGAGATGTGTCGGCTCCATGCGCCGGTCCTCGATCGGGTCACCGACCGCAACGGCACCCCCGGCGACGACGGCTTCGGCATCCGCGTCGGCCAGGCCGCCGGCGGCGCCGCGATCCGCATGCACCTCGGCGAGGTCGCGCTGCCCTACACGATCCCGAACCAGCTCTCGAAGGGCGTCTACCTGAACGTCCGGGGCCAGCGTTTCATCAACGAGGACACCTATCACGGCCACGTCGGCATCGCCGGCCTCTACCACGAGCAGGGCGAGCTCTACCTGCTGCTCGACGACGCGACCTTCCGTCGCGGCCTCGTCGGCCTGCAGCCGGCCTGGGTGGCCGAGACCTTCGAGGAGCTCGAGGCCGAAGCGGGCTTTCCGAAGGGCTCGCTCGTCTCGACGATGGCGCTCTACAACCGCGATGCCGAAGCCGGCGTCGACACCCTCTTCGGGAAGCGGCGCGAACGCCTCGTTCCCCTCCTGACGCCGCCCTACGCGCTCGTCGACTGCCGGGCCTCCCAGGGCGCGATCTGGTCGGGCTTCACGATCGGTGGCCTGCGGACGAGCGTCGACGGCGAGGTCCTCGACTTCGACGGCCAGCCGATCCCGCGCCTCTTCGCGGCGGGGCGGACCGCGGCGATCTTCAGCGGCCATGGCTATGCGGGGAGCGGGGCGTCGCTCGGGGATGCGAGCTTCTTCGGCCGGCGGGCGGGGCGGGCGGTGGCGCGGCTCGTGTAGGCTCTCGATACCCATGGACGCGCCGGATCTCGATCCCCTGCATCGCACGAGCGGTCCCCGGACCGCCTGGACCCGCGTCAACATCGCGGAGGGGATCCCGGGCGTCTCGACGCCGCTCAACTGGTCGTGGTGGGACGACGCGAACGAGCGGATGATCCGCGGCGCCTACCATGACCTCGGCGTGCTCGCGTCCCCCGCGCTCGCCGATCCGCGCAAGGTCGACGAGCGGACCTCGGCGATCTTCTACGGACGGCCCGCCCTGAACCTGGACGTCTCGCGCCGGCTCGCCGATCTCCAGCCCGGGACCTCCGGCGAGGCGCTCGAGCGCCACTATTTCGGAGCCGTGCGGCCCGACGCGGTCTCGACGCCCTCGCGCCGCCGCTATCCGGTGATCGCGCTGCGCCTGCCGGGGCAGTGGCGGCGGGTGACGGGCCGGGTTCGCGCGAGCTACGAGGAGACGCACGCCTTCTGGCGACGGGCCACCGCCCCCGACGCGCTCGCCGAAGTCGAAGCGGCCCGTCGGCTGCTCGCCGAAGCCCGTCCGCGCTTCGACGCGATCGCGCGTCCCCACAGCGTCCTCGCGCTTCTCTGCGGCGCGCTGATGCAGCAGGTCGGCGCGGTCGCGGAGGCAGCGGGGCGTCCGGAGGCCGTTCTCGACGCGCTCGGCGGCTACGACTCGGTCGAGCTCGAGACGCTGACCGAGCTGATCGAGGTCCGGCGCGGAACGCGCACCCTCGACGACTTCCTTCGCCTCCGCGGCTATCAGGGACCACAGCAGGGCGAGCTCTCGAGCGTCTCCTGGCGCGAGGATCCCGCGCCGGTGCGTGCGCTCGTCGAATCCCTCGATCCCGGTCGGAGCGAGATCGCGTCGCTCGCGGCGGACCGCGCGGCGAAGCGGGCGCGGGCCGAGGCGGCGATCCGCGCCGGCCTCTCGGGCTGGCGCGCGCATTGGGGGGACTGGCTCTTCCGCGAGGCGGCGCGCATGCTGCCGGAGCGGGAGTCGGGCAAGGCGGCGATGATGCTCTGTCTCGACGCGGCGCGGGCGGCGGTGCGGCGGATCGGCGCCGAGCTTGCGGGGCGCGGCGTGCTCGCGGATCCGGAGGACGTCTTCTATCTGGTCTTCGAGGAGCTCGACGGTCCGCTCCCGGACGACGTCCGCGCCCTCGTCGCCGCGCGGCGCAAGCAGCGCGACGAATACCTTGCCCTCGAGCTGCCGGAGTCGTGGGTCGGCATGGTGACGCCGCGCCCGATCGAGGCCGTCGAGGACGACGCGCCGCTCGCCGGGCTCGGGGTCAGCCCCGGTGTCGTCGAGGGCGACGTCCGGGTCGTCGCCGACGGGGCGGGGGAGCTCCTGCCCGGCGAGATCCTCGTCTGCACGGCGACCGACCCGAGCTATGCCGGCTACTTCCTCGTCGCCGCGGGCGTCGTCACCGAGATCGGCGGCGCCATGGGCCACGGCGCGATCGTCGCGCGCGAGGTCGGCATCCCCTGCGTCGTCAACGCGAAGCACGCGACCCGCCGGCTCCGGACCGGCGATCGCATCCGGATCGATGGGGCCACGGGCGCCATCGGGATCCTGTCGAGAGGAGGTTCGAGATGACCGTCGACCACCCGCGCAAGGAGCCGCTCTGCGAGGCCGACGACGACTTCCATCCCGCCGGCCCGGACCACTGGTGGACCGAGACCTGCTGGTTCTCGTTCACCGTCCCCGAGCGCGACTGGATGGCCTATCTCTACTGCTGGAACCGGCCCAACATCGCCTGCTCGGGCGGCGGCATGATCCTCTGGGACGCCCACGGCGAGGCGCCCTGGGAGGTCCCCTACTACGACTATCAATTCAACCTGCCCGCGGCGAAGGGCGACATGCGGGACATGGTCTGGCCCAACGGGGTCGGCGTGAAGTGCCTGCGCCCGCTCTCGCGCTACGCGCTGCGCTATTCGAAGCCGGGCCTCCTCGAGCTCGAGGCGGAGTTCGAGGGCGTGATGGACGCGGTGCTCACCAACAGCCACATCGATCAGGTCGGGCGCGTGACGGGGGAGGTCGTGCTGCGCGGCGAGCGCGTCGCGATCGATTGCCACGCGATGCGCGATCGCTCCTGGGGACCGCGCAGCGATCTCACGGGCATGGGCGTCCGGGTCGGCTACTGCTACGGCACCGCGTCGGCGAAGACGGGCTTCCTGCTCTTCACCGACATCACGACCGAAGACCCCTCCGGCGCGCCCGCCGGATCCGGCACCGGCGCCGGCGCCGGAAGGGGCTCGGTCGTCGAGCGCGACGAGATGGGCCGGCGCTACGGCTACGTCATCCGCGACGGTCGGCGCAGCGATCTCGTGCGCGCGACGCGCCGCGTCGAGCGCGACGCGGGGCGTCCGAAGCGGATCGAGATCGAGGGCGTCGATCGGGACGGGCGACCGGTCTCGATCACGGGCGAGTGCCGCAACCGCTTCGCCTTCGCGCCGTACCCCGGCATGTTCTGCTGGCTCTCGCTCGTGCGCTGGGAGATGGACGGCGAGGTCGCCTGGGGCGAGAACCAGGACGTGTGGCCCCCGGTGCCTGGCGCGCCGCGCGCGCGGGCGCGGCCTGATTCGGCGGTCGATCGGGGTCCACCGCCCCGGCGTGTGACGCCGTGTCTCGGCCGGGCGTCGCGAAACGCCGCTGCTCCGCCGCGCCGATGGTTTGCAATTTGCATCTCCGGTGCCGTCACCCGCGTCCTGCGACGCGAGGAGAAGCGCCATGTCCGCCCACACCCCGACCCACGTCTCGAGCCCCGACTCCGCTCGCCCCGCCGCCTCCGATGCGCCCCTCGACTTCGATCCCTTCGACGAGCGTTTCTTCGACGACCCGTATCCGTCCTATGCGCGGATGCGCAAGGAGGCGCCCGCCTATCGTCGGGCGACGCCGCGGGGCCGGGTCTGGCCCCATTACTGGATGCTGTCGCGGGCGAAGGACGTGAACGACGCGCTGGCCGACTGGAAGACCTTCTCCTCGGCCCGTGGAACCCTGATCGACACCGACATCTCCCTCATCCCGATCAACATGTTCAACATGGATCCGCCGCGCCACGACGAGCACCGCGCGATCCTCGCCCGCGTGCTCACGCCGACCCGCGTGGCCGCCCTCGAGCCCCACATCCGGAAATGCGCCGGCGAGCTCGCCGATCGCTTCCGCGAGCGCGGTGGCTTCGACGCGGCGAAGGACTACGCGCAGTGGATTCCGACGCTCACGATGTGCGAGCTGCTGGGCCTCCCGGTCTCGGACCGCGAGCAGTTCCTGAAGTGGAACCTCGACACGCTCGCCGGCTCGGACTTCACGAGCGAGTCGGCGCTCGCCGCCTACGCCGCGATGGCCGAATACTGGAAGGGCCTCGTCGTCGAGCGCCGCAAGCGCCCGGGCAAGGACCTGATCTCCCTGATCCTCCAGGGCCAGACGAAGGGCAAGGAGCTCTCCGACGAAGAGGTCGCCGGCTTCTGCTCGCTGCTCCACGACGGCTCGCAGAACACGACCATGAACACCATCGCGAACGGCCTCATCGAGCTCGCCCGCCACCCCGACGAGCGGCGCAAGGTCGTCCGCGATCCGGCGCGCTGGCCCAAGGTCATCGACGAGCTGCTGCGCTTCCTCTCGCCGGTCCAGGGCCTCGCGCGCGCCACGAACCGGGACGTCCGCATCGGCGATGCGACGATCCCGGCGGGCGACCAGGTCCTGCTCCTCTACGGCTCGGCGAACCACGACGAGACGGCCTTCGCGCGTCCGGACGACCTCGACTTCGAGCGCGCGGTCAAGAACCACTGGACCTTCGGCCACGGCATCCACTTCTGCCTCGGCAACGCCGTCGCGCGCCTCGAGGTCCGGCTCGCCCTCGAGGAGCTCCTCGCGCGCGCCCCCGACTACGTCGTCGACGAAGGGAAGATCGTCCGCAACCAGCTGGTGCCGACCCGGGGCGTCGGCCAGGCGCCGGTGTCCTGCTGAGGACCCGCCGAGAGGAACACCGCGCGGGGCCGTCGACCGGTCCCGCCCAGGAAACGACCCAGAAAGGCTTCCCATGAGCAAAGCGCCCGTCCATCCCGAGTTCGCCTTCGATCCGACCGACCAGTCGAAGACCCAGGACTTCGAGCTCATGGCGAAGATCCGCCGCGAGTGTCCGATCGTCCGGCCGACGGAGAACGTCGTCCTGACGACGCGCTACGAGGACACGGCCCTCGCCTTCCGCGACGCGAAGACCTTCTCGGCGGTCGGCGACATGCGCGCGCCCGGCGTCGTCGTGCCCCTCGAAGAGAGCTTCATGGGGGAGCTCGACGCGCCGCTCCATACCCGCATCCGCAAGGTCCTCGCCCGCGTCTTCACCCGCCGCGGCGCGCTCGCGGCCGAGGGCTGGACGCGGGATCAGGTGCGCAAGCGGCTCGATGCCCTCTCGAAGCGCGAATCCGCGGATCTGATGAAGGAGTTCGCGATGATCGTCCCGGGCTCCGTCGCGGCCCACGTGATGGGGATCCCCGAGCCGCTCCACGATCGGCTGATGGGCTGGTGCAGCGACGTGCTCCACAGCAGCTGGCCCGCGACGGGGAAGACCGAGCGCGGCGAGGGGCTCGAGAAGAGCTTCCCCGAGCTCTCGGCCTGCGTGGACGGGCTGATCCGCGAGCGCGAGGCGGCGGGCGGCGCGGCGCCGCCGGGGCTGCTGACGGTGATGGTGCAGGCGAGCGACGAGCAGGGTCGCGTCATCAGCGCCCATCACGCGCGGACGCTCGTCGTCAACATGCTGGCGGGCTCGCTCTCCGCGAGCTTCATGCTCGGCAACCTGCTCCACCGCCTGCTGACGGATCCCGAGTTCGAGGCGACGCTCCGGCGCGAGCCCGACAAGATCCCCGCGGCGGTCGACGAGTCGTTGCGGCTCGAGGCGCCGGTGACCTTCCTGTTCCGACGCGCCCGCCACGACACGGAGATCGGTGGCTGCCCCATCCTCGCCGGCGAGCAGATCATGCTCGGCATGGCGGCGGCGAATCGCGACGAGGCGGTCTATCCCGACGCGGACCAGTTCCGCCTCGATCGCGAGACGCCGAAGGCGCATCTCGCCTTCGGCCTCGGGCCTCACGTCTGTCTCGGCAACCATCTGACGTGGATGATCGGCCGCGTCGTGCTCGAGGAGTTCCTCGCGCGCTTCGCGCCGGGGCGGGTCCGCCTCGTCGACGGCTTCGAATGGGAGTGCGTCGACCACATCCAGGAGTACGGGCCGGAGGCGCTGCCGGTGCGCATCGGGGGCTAGGTCGAGGAGGCGGGCACGGGTTCGAGCTGGCGGTCGATGCTCTCAGCGGGCAGTCGTCTCGCGGATCCGGCTCGCGCGCCCTTCGAGGTCCCCTGCTTGCTCGGTGTCGCCCGTCCCTCGAAGGCAGGACGCGAGATGCTCGAGGAGCGGAATCAGCTGCGGGCTGTCGGTTCCGAATGCGCGCTCCCGGATCGAGACGGCGCGGCGGAGCAGTCGAACGGCGTCCTCATGTCTGCCTCGAGCGTGTCGGATTCCGGCGAGGTGATCGAGCGTGAACGCGAGGTGGACATAGTCGGGACCGTAGGCTTCCTCCTGAATCGAGATCGCGCGCTCGAGGAGCGGCTCGGCATCGTCGAGACGTTGCGCGGACAGGCGGGCGGCGGCGAGATTGTTCAGGGCGACGGCGACGAGCGGATGACGCGGACCGAGGACGCGTTCATTGATCTCGAGCGCCCTCTCGTAGAGGGCCTCTGCGTCTTCGAGGCGACCCTGATTCACTCGAAGGGAGGCCAGTCCGTTCAGCGCCGTCGCGACCTCCGGATGTGCGGGGCCGTACGTCTTCTCGAGGATCGCGAGGGAGCGCTCGTAGAGCGGTTCCGCTTCGTCGAGTTGGCCCTGGCTCCGGTGATTGGTGGCCAGACCGAGAAGACTCTTGGCGAGCTGTGGATGGTCGGGCCCCAGCTTGCTCTCCTCGATCGCGATCGCTCCTTTGTACCAGCGCTCGGCGTCGGCCAGGCGCCATTGTTCCCGGGCGATCGACGCGAGGTTGTACATCACGAGTGCGACGCGGGGATCATCGGAGCCGTAGAGCTCCTGACGTAGCGCGAGGGAACGCTTCAGGAGCTCTTCGGCGTGCTCGAACCGACCCCGATTCATCTCCATCACCGCATAGTTGTTCAGGATGAATTCGAGACCGCTCTCGGCGGGTTCTTCGAGTCGCTCGTTCAGCTCGAGCGCTCGTTCGAAGAGCGGCTCGGCCTCGGCATGGCGAGCCTGGTCGCTGAGCGAGGCCGCGAGGTTCGCCGTCGCCATCGCTGACCAGCTGCTTTCCGGGCCGTCGCTCCGTTCGAAGATCGCGAGGGCCTGGCGGAAGGCGCGCTCGGCCTCGGCGTTCTGGGCGAGTCGCGCATGGGCCCGGCCGAGCGCGATCGTCGCGATGCCGGTCTCCCGGGAATCGGGTCCCCGTTCGCGCCGCGCGAGGTCGACGGCGGCCCGCGCCTCCTCCACGGGGGCGGGAGATGAAGATGGGGCGATTGGAGCCGGCGAAGAATCATGGGACGGTGGCAGGGCAGACTGGGTTCGAGGCGCGCCGCATGCGAGAAGGAGGGCGATCGCCAGAAAAAGCGATCCAGATCGCGCTCGCGGTTCGAGGGATCGAAGACGGTCGCGACGGAGGGGATCGGCTCGTCGTCCCATACGCATGGATTCTGCTCTCCCATCGCCCGTGGACCCGGATCGGATCGCGTGCGGTGAGAACGCTCGAGTTGAGGCAAGGCCGACCGTCGTTCCCTGCTGGTGGGCGTGGCGCCGTACCGGGCGATGGATACCACTTCAGACGGGCTCGTCCATTCGGGAGTCCCCGTCGATCCCGGCGAGCGCCGACTTCGCGCGGTGGGCGATCAGATGGAGCTTCGAGCGATCGAGGCCGAGCAGCGCGAGCTGGCGGTCGAGGACGTGGGCCGGAAGGCGGTCCGCGGGATCCCCGTCCTGCTTCAGCTCGAGCGCCTCGAGGGCGTCGAGCCCTTCGAGATCGGCGTCCGCCTCGTGGATCGAGCTCGAGAGCGCGAGCGGCTCGCTGCTGACGGGATGCGTGAGCCCGAAGCCCTCGTGGTGGGCGAGCTCGCTCGCGATCGCGATGGCGGCCGCCATGGGGCTCGCTTCGCGCCCGATCGGAAGGTCATGGTGGGCCTCGATGGCGTCCACGACCTCGGGCGGGAAGCCCCAGTGGCGCGCCATCGCGGCGCCGACCCGGCCGTGGATGCGCTCGAGGGCGGGCCAGATCGCGGGGAGGGGCAGCAGCGGTCCGAAGTCCTCGTCCCGCTCCGTCAGGACGTGGAGCGCGCCGGCGAAGCCGACGTCGTGGAGCAGGCCCGCGACGTAGGCGCACTCGCCGGCCATCTCGGTCGACTCCGCGACGGCCCGGCCGAGGTGGGCGGTCGCGCGGGCATGTCGGAAGAGGCGGGCCATCGTCTCGCGGTGGACGTCGGAGCGGAAGACGCAGTCGGCCAGCGCCGCCTCGATCACGACGTCGCGCACCCGCAGCAGCCCGAAGTAGAGGCAGACCTGCCGCATCGATCCGATCTTGATGCCGGTCGCCTTCGCCTCCTCGCTCGCCTCGGCCCGCAGCCTCGCCGCGACCCAGGCGTCGCGCTCGATCACGGCGACGGTCTCTTCGAGGGTGGCGTCGACGCGGCCTGCGAGGCGGACGAGATCGAGGGTGACGGCCGGCAGCGCGGGCGGCTGGTAGTCGGGGTCCTCGACGGCGGCGAGGATGGCGTCGGCCAGGAGGTCGAGGTCGAGTGACACGGCGGGGTGTGCGGACGCGACCGGGCGCGATCCCGCGTTCGTCCTTCGACTCCGGCGTTCGCGCCACATCCGGATCGGCATGCGGATCACCCGATTACGACGCGCCCCTGTGTATGAGCTGCGCTTCGCCCATGCGATCGGCCGGCTCTCCGGGAGCTTGAGTCGCTTGCATGTCGGATCGGAAAATGGGTCCGATCCCGCGGTCGGGACCGCAGACGCTTCCGGTCTTTCTCCGGACCCGCGCTCGCCTCCTCTCGACCGCCCGGTCCGGGGGGTGTGAGCCGATCTCGGCTCAGTGGGTCGGTCCGACCGGTGATTCGTCGCGGCCGCTGCGGCAGGCCATCAAGTGGATCCCCGGCGGGGCCGATTCGGGGATTCCAGGAGGAGGGGAAGGTTGGAGCGACCGGCACCCGGCCTGCGCCGAGCCATGATGACGAGCCTCGCCTCGCGCATCGGGTTCGCCGTGTTCGCGGCGACCCTCGTGAGCGCGCTGGCCGTGGCCGGCACCTCGGCGCTCGCCGTCCGCACCTTCCTGCGCGCCCAGACCGAGGGCCGCGTCCCCGAGGCCGCCGTGCGCGCGCGGGACCGGCTCGAGCTCTGGTATTCCCAGCGCGCCCTCGACGTCGTGATCTTCGCCCACAGCGACATCGTCGTCGGCGGGCTCGCGCGCGCGTCGCGGGGGGCCTCGCCCGAGCGGGCGGCGGAGCGCAAGGAGGTCGAGCAGTACCTGGGCTACGTGCGCGAGGGGCTGCCGGTCTACTCGGCGATCTTCGCCCTCGACGGCCAGGGTCGGCCCATCGCCCGCACCGGCGCAGCGGGGGCGATCGCTGCGGCGGATGCCCGGACCCTCGCGGCGGTCGGCGAGCCGGTGCTCTCGGGCGTGCTCGTCGCGGAAGGCGGCGAGCGGATCCAGGTCGCGTCGGCCCCGGTCGCCTTCGCGGATCGCACGCGAAAGGCCTCGGTCCACGCGGTCATCCCGCTCGCGGAGCTCGCCGCGCAGCTGCGGGCGGCGATCGGCGAGGAGACTGGCCGGCTGCACGTCTACGACGCGCAGGGCGGGCTCGTCGCGAGCTCGCTCGAGGGGGCGAGCGATCGGCTCGCACCGGAGCTCGCGCGCGCGGCGGAGGGGGCTGCGGTCGAATACTCGGCGGCGGACGGGGTCCGCGTCGTGGCGAGCGCGATGCCGCTCGCTAAGCTCGGCTGGCAGGTCGTGTTCGAGCGGGACTACGGCTCGACCTTCGCCGCGATCGCCTCGATCCTGACCCGCATGGTCGGCATGAACGTCGGCATCGCCCTCGTGCTCGCCGGGCTCGCCTTCGGCGTGGCGCGCTCGATGCTGCGTCCGCTCCACCAGCTCACCCAGTGCGCCAAGCGCCTGCGCGACGGCGAGGTCGACGTCGCCCTGCCCGTCGTCTCCGCGGACCACGAAGTCGGCACCCTCGCGCGCAGCTTCGCCGAGATGGTGGAGAGCCTGACCCGCGCCAACGAGGTCCTCGAGCAGCTCGCCATCACCGACGGCCTCACGAAGATCCACAACCACCGCTATTTCCAGGACCAGCTCGCGAATGCGCTGCGCCGCGCGGACAGCGCCGGAATGGAGCTCGCCCTCGTCCTGATCGACATCGACGACTTCAAGGCGCTGAACGACCGCTTCGGCCACGCGACCGGCGATCGCGTCCTCGAAGGCCTGGCGCAGGTCCTGAACGCGAGCGTGCGCGAGAGCGACGTGCTCGCGCGCTACGGCGGCGAGGAGTTCGCGCTGCTCGCGCTCGAGACCGACGTCGAGACCGCGGTGGCCCTCGCGGAGCAGGTCCGCCTCGCGGTCCACGAGCACGCCTTCCACGACGCCGATCAGGGCGCCCCGATCCACGTCACCGTCTCGATCGGGGTCGCGGCCTATCGCGGCGATCGCCGCCGCTTCTTCGCCGACGCCGACCGCGCGCTCTACGCCGCCAAGCACGCGGGCAAGGACTGCGTCGAGGTGGCGCGGGACTGACGGCGCGGTGGCGGGCCCGCCTGCTCGGGGCGGGCGCGGTCGGGGCTCAGCGCAGGCTCAGCAGCGGCGTGTGGACGAAGCCGACCTGGCCCGTCGCGGTCCGCACGAGGGACCACTCGCCCTCCGCGCCCTCCACGACGACCGGTAGCCGGGCCGGCAGCGTCGCGAGCACGGCGGACTCGGCCGACGGGGCCTCGCGCAGGTTGACCCGATCGCCCTTCACCGCCGCGCCGTTCGGATTCGCGCGGACGCGCTCGGCCTCGGCGACGAGCGCATCGGCGATGCGGCGTGCGCGGGACACGAAGAAGATGGTCGAGCCGAGGTGCTGTGCGGCGAGCTGGCGCTCGGCCTCCGCGAGCTTCTCGCGCGCCTCGGCCGCCTCCGCGGCGCGCCAGGGGGCGCGCTTCGCGGCGCGCTCGACCTGGATCCGCGTCTCGGCGAGGGCCGAGACGGCCTCGGCTCGCCCCTGGCTGCCGCGCATGCCGGACTCGACGGCGAGCAGCGTCTCCTCCGCGCTCCGCAGGTCGGCTCGCAGGCGCGCGATCTCGGCCTCGAGGACGCGGACGCGATCCGCCCCCGCGCGTCGCAGGATCTCGGGTGAAGGCTCGATCTTCACCTCCGCGACCGGCTCGGGCTCGGGCGCCGGGGGCGGGGGCGGGGGCGTGGCGCAGCCGGCGAGCAGGGCGATCAGGGCGAGGGGGAGCAGGACGGGGCGGTGCATCGGGCGATTTCCTGTATGGAGCCGGACGGAAGAAGGGCCCGGGTCCGTCCGCGAATCGGACGATCCGGGGTCCCGCTTGATGCGAGGCCCGGGCGGACCGAGCGGCCCATGCGGCCTGCGCCGGGGTGCGGTGGGCGGCCCGATCCGGCTGGCCGGGCGTGGCGGGGGAGGGCAGAATCGTCCGGCGGCCGTCGTCCGTCCGGGAGCCCTCCATGATCAAGCTCGTCTTCTGCTGCCGCCGCAAGGCCGGCCTGACCCGCGAGGCCTTCCAGAAGCGCTGGCTCGAGGTCCACGGCCCGCTGGTCCGCCGCCTCCGCGCCGAGCTGCCGATGATGAAGCGCTACGTCCAGAGCCATACCCTGGTCGGGCCGGCCGGGGACGCCGTCGAGGCCGGGCTGCGGGCCTCGCGCGGGACGCGGGCCGCCTACGACGGGATCACCGAGGTCTGGTTCGACGACCTCGCGTCGATGGGCGGCGGATCGGGCGAGGCGGCGCGCGCCGCCGGCCAGCGCCTGCTCGAGGACGAGGCGGAGTTCATCGACTTCGCGGACTCCGTCGTCTTCGTCACGCAAGAGCACGAGATCTTCTGATCGCCACCGCCCGCCGCGCCGCGCCTCAGGGCACGATGACCGCGCGCCCCTGGAGCTGGCCGGCGGCGAGCTTCTCGAAGGCCTTCGCGGAGTCGGCGATGTCGAAGAGCTCGACGTCGTTGCGCAGGAGGCCCTGCTCGGCGAGGCCGATCGCGGAGCGGGTGTCCTCGGCGGTGCCCCCGACGAAGGAACAGATCGAGGCGCCCTTGCCGGCGAGCGCGCCCATCAGGGGCATCTCGAGCTTCCCCTCGCCGGCACCGATCAGCGCATAACGACCGAGCTTCGCGAGCGAGGCGATGCTCGTCGCGATCGTCGCGGTCGTGCCCACGAAGTCGAGGACGGCGTCCGCGCCGCGGCCGTCGGTCTTCTTCAGGAGCTCGCCCGCGACGTTCTCGTGGGCCCCGTCGATCACGTCGTCGGCACCGAGCTCGACCGCGCGGGCGCGCTTGTCGGCGGCGACGTCGGCGACGAGGATCCGCGCCTTCGTCAGGATCTTCAGGTACTGGATCGCGAAGCTCCCGAGGCCCCCCGCGCCGATCACGAACGCCGTGCGGCCGGGGCCGAGGCGGTCGGTCACCCGGCGCACGCCGTGGAACGAGGTCGAGCCGGCGTCGGTCAGCGGGCCCGCGAGCTTCGGGTCGAGGCGCTCGAGGGGCAGCAGCACGCGCGGGCCCTCGACGATCAGGTAGTCGGCGATGCCGCCGTTCATGCCGTAGCCACGGCCCTTCTTGTTCCATTCGCAGGCGTTGTCGAAGCCCGCGTCGCACTCGAGGCAGTGGCCGCAGGAGCGCGTCGAGACGACGGCGACGGGCTGGTCCTTCTCGAGGCCGGTGACCCCTTTGCCCCAGGCGTCGATCCAGCCGCCGACCTCGTGGCCGAGGGTGAAGGGCATCTGCCAGCCGAGGAACTTCTCCATGATCGCGGGCAGCTGCGGCATGTGGAGGTCGCTCTGGCAGACGCCGTTGCCCGCCACGCGGATCCGGACCTCCCCGGGCCCCGGCTCGGGGACGTCGATCTCGACGAGGCTCGGCGGCTCCTGCCAGCGGAGCATGCGAAAGGCGCGCATCGTCTTCTTCATGGGGGGATCCTCGCTGCGGGCGTGGGTCTGCGAGGCTACCTGCACCGCGGATCCATCGCACGCGGCGGCTCCGCGGGCCCGCGGGCGCGTCGGATGCGGCCCCGCGCGCCCCGCTTGCGGTCGCGGGCAGCCCTCCTAGCTTCCCGCACGCCCGGCCCCCGACGCGGGTCGTTCGAGAGAATCAGGAGCACGACATGGCGGTCATCCGACGCGGCGCGACGAATCGAACGGAGTCCGGCCGACCGGGCGCCGGGCCGAGGACCTTCCTGCCTCGTCCCCGGCTGCGTCCCCGTCGCCGGGCCGGCGCGCGCCTCGCGGCCTTCGCGGCGCTCGTGACGGGGGTCGCCGCGGCCGCCGACCTCGCGCGCGCCGAGGAGTCCCTGCCGCAGCTCTACTGGGGCGACCTCCATCTTCACACTTCGAACTCCCTCGACGCGAACCTGTTCAACAACTTCACCCTCGGCCCCGACGTCGCCTATCGCTTCGCGAAGGGCGAGGCGATCCAGCTGCCCGATCGCAAGCGAGCGAAGCTCGATCGCCCGCTCGACTTCCTGATGGTCTCCGATCACGCCGAGTATCTCGGCGTCTTCTCGATGATCCGCCGCAAGGACCCGCGCGTCGCGAGCTCCGAGACCGCGACGAAGGTCTCGCGCTTCATCGTCGAGAACCCGGTCTTCGGGCCGGAGCAGATCGGAAAGCTCTCGGCGCTGCTGAACGGCGATCCGCTCGGGGCGGATCCGGTCCTGCGGCGGGCGGTGTGGGACGACGTCGTCGACGTGGCCGAGCGGATGTACGAGCCCGGCCGCTTCACCACCTTCGTCGGCTACGAGTGGGGCTCGATGCCGGGCGGCAACAACCTCCACCGCAACGTGATCTTCCGCGACGGCCCCGATCGCACGAAGAAGATCCTGCCGTTCTCCGCGATCGACTCGAACGAGCCCGAGGCGCTCTGGAAGTTCCTCGCAGGCTACGAGCGGGACACCGGCGGCCAGGCCTTCGCGATCCCCCACAACTCGAACCTCTCGAACGGCCTCATGTTCGAGGTCGTCGACTCCGCCGGCAAGCCGATCGACGCGGCCTACGCGCGCACCCGGGCGCGCTTCGAGCCCGTCGTCGAGGTCACCCAGATCAAGGGCGACAGCGAGACCCATCCCTTCCTCTCTCCCGACGACGAGCTCGCCGACTACGAGCGCTGGGACAAGACCAACATCGCGGGGACGGCGCGCACGCTGCCCGAGATGCACGTCGGGAGCTATGCCCGCGCCGCCCTCAAGACGGGCCTCCTGCTCGAGCGCCTGATCGGCGTCAATCCCTACCGCTTCGGGATGATCGGGAGCACCGACGCCCACACCTCCCTCGCGACCGCCGACGAGAACAACTACTGGGGCAAGACCGCGAACATGCACCCGGGGACCGATCGCTCGAAGGGCGAGTTCATCCACTCCTCGGATCCCTCGGGCCAGTCGACGATGAACTGGGAGCAGGCGGCGGCGGGCTACGTCGGCGTCTGGGCCGGCGCGAACACGCGCGAGGCGATCTTCGACGCGCTGCGCCGGGGCGAGACGTATGCGACGACCGGGCCGCGGATCGCGGTGCTCTTCTTCGGCGGCTGGCGCTTCGGCGACGTCGACGCGGGCTCGTCGAACGTCGCGCGGGCGGGGCGCGTGAAGGGCGTCCCGATGGGGTCCGACCTGCCGGCCCCGATCGCGGGGCAGAAGGCGCCGACCTTCCTGCTCTCGGTCGCCAAGGATCCCGCCGGTGCGAACCTCGAGCGGATCCAGCTCGTGAAGGGCTGGGTCGACGTCGACGGCAAGGCCCACGAGAAGGTCTTCGACGTCGAGCGCGCGCCGGATCCGAAGGGCCTCCGGGAGATCTCGGCGGTCTTCACCGACCCCGACTTCGACGCGGCCGAGCCCGCCTTCTACTACGCGCGGGTGCTCGAGGTCGCGACGCCGCGCTGGAACGCGATCGACGCGACGCGCTACCGCAAGAAGCTCGAGCCGGGCGCCCGGGTCTCCCAGCAGGAGCGCGCCTATACCTCCCCGATCTGGTACCGGCCGCCCGCCCCGAGGTCGTCCCCGACGGTGAAGTAGCCCCCCGACGCGGCGGCTGGCCGCCCGGGCACGCCCGGCAGAACGGCGATTGAAGCGCGGGGGGCGAGCTTCTACTCTCCCGCCGCTTCGCCGACGGCTCCGCCCGGGTCGTCGCCGTTCCCGCCCGGATCTCCCGTCCGATCGCGTCTCGAGGAGCCGTCGTCATGAGCCGAGGTAGCGCCGAAAATCGGGCCGCATTCGACGAGGCGGCCATCCTGGCGGACGCGTGCAAGCGGGCCGGCCTCGAGGACTTCGGGCCCGATCCGTTCCGCGAGCCCTTCTCGGTCCTGCTCAAGTCGCTGCGCGAGGAGGCCCCCCTCAACGAGCTCGGCCGGACCGTGATGCGCCTGCGCATCCTCGAGAGCCTCGAGGCGCGCCTCGTGACCCAGGAGTGGATCCGCCGGCATCCCGAGATCCTGAAGGAGGAGCTCGGTGCGCCCATCGTCATCATGGGCCTGATGCGGACCGGCACGACGATGCTCCACCGCATCGTCGCCAGCGATCCGCGCAACCACGCCGCCGACTGGTGGGAGGTCCGCTTCCCCGCCCCGGCCCTCGACACCGACTGGACGAAGCCCGACCCGCGCATCGCGGCGGCCCGCGCCGAGGTCGCGGCGATCCTCGAGGCCGACCCGCGCCAGGCCTCGATCCATCCCTGGGACGCCGAGGCGCCGGACGAGGAGATCATGCTGCTCGAGCATTCGTTCCTCTCCCACGTCCCGGAAGCGTTCGTGAACATTCCGACCTATCGCCGCTTCATCACCGAGGCGGACTGGACGCCCGCCTACGTCTACCTGCGCAAGCAGTTCCAGTTCCTGCAGTGGCAGAAGCGCCAGCGCGGCAACGTGCGCGAGCGCTGGATCCTGAAGACGCCGGGTCATCTCGGCTACGTCGACACGCTCTTCAAGATCTTCCCCGGCGCCCGCGTGATCTTCAATCACCGCGACCCCGTCGAGACGGTCCCGTCGGCCGCCTCGATGAACTTCGCGATGTGGGCGCTCTACGGCGATCCGTCCGAGGCGAGCATCGCCGCCGCCCAGTGGCAGGAGCGCCTCGCCTGGGGCACGAACCGCGCCATGGAGGCGCGCAAGCGCTACGACGCGAACCGCTTCGCGGACATCTGGTTCAAGGACGTGATGCGCGATCCGATCGCCGAGGTCGAGCGCGTCTACGGGATCTTCGGCATCGAGATGACGGCGGCGGCCCGCGCGGCGATGCAGGCCTGGCGCGACCGCAATCCCCGGGAGAAGCGCCCGCCCCACGAGTACGAGCTCTCCGAGTACGGCCTGACTCGCGAGGGCATCTGCGCGGCCTTCGCCGAGTACCGCAAGCAGTTCATCGAGTCGCGCAAGGCGGACTGAGGGCGTCCGCGCGGGCTTCGCCGCCTCGCGGCGGCGTCAGCGCGGGATCGTGTACCCCTCCGGCAGTCGCCCCTCGCGGACGACCTCCTCGCAGACGCGCGCGACGATCCGCCAGCCGTGGGCGGTCCGGATCAGGCGGTCGAGGAATCGGCCCGATTCGGTCAGCGTGTACTGCCGGCCGTCGTGGGCCTCGCGGCCGATCGGGACGTGGAAATAGCAGCGCGAGCTCGCCCGGTCGCCGTCGAGCTCCACGATCACGTTCGTGATCAGGTGGAGGTTGTTGGGCCAGCTGTCGAGGGCGCGGTCCAGCCAGGCGATCATCTCGCGGAAGGGGCCGAACGGACCGCCGGCGGGCCGGAAGTCGATCGTCGCCTCGAGGGCGAAGATCCGGTCCATGCGCGGCCAGTCGCGGCGGTCGACCATGTCCGCATAACGCGAGAGCAGCTCGGTGATCTCGATCCGATCCGCGAGCCGGCGGATCCCGGCGTCGTCCATCGCTCAATCCTCCTTCGGCTCGGGCAGCAGGCGGGCCCGGAAGCCGGCGCGGCGGCTCGCCGCCAGGGCGACGATGATGTCGACCCGACGCAGAACGTCGTGGATCTCGGTCGCGAACGCGAGCCTCGCGCCGGGGCTTCCCGCCTCGCCCTCGCCGAAGAGGTCGCGATTGCGGGCCAGGCGCAGCGCCGTCTGGAACAGGACCTTCGAGATCGAGTCGGCGGCGTGGATGCGCTTCTGGAGCTTGTACTGCCTGCCGACCCCGATGCAGCGCTCGAGGAAGCGCTTCTCGTCGAAGGGCTGCGTCGGATCGAGGCGGACGAGCTGGTCGGCGACCACGCGGTAGCTCTCGAGGAAGGGTCGCAGGGCGCGGTGGGCGCTGAAGGGGCGCGAGCGGCGGACGAGCGCCTCGGCCTCGAGCTCGCCCGAGGCGAGGCGGGCTTCCCAGTGCGGGGCGGTGTGGGAGAGCTCCTGGCGGATCTCCTCGCGGAACGCCTCCTTCTCGGGGAAGAAGAACTCGAACTTCAGCAGGTCGCGCAGGCGCATGACCTCGGCCCAGAATCGCTCGAGGGCCTCTTCGCGGGGGCCGTCGGCGGCATGCAGCAGGGCGAGCTCGGCGATCGCCCGGCCGACGAAGAAGTGGACGATGGTGTTGCGGTAGTAGGCGGCGGCGAGCTGCTGGTCGTCGCCGATGATGTAGACGGGCTCGATCCCTTCCTCGAAGCGGGTCAGGACGTCGTTGGCGACGAGCGCGTCGAGGGTCGCCCGGATGCCCGCCTCGCTCTCGAGCCGACGGAAGTCGGGGGTCGTCGGCAGGCCGCGGATCGCGACGCTCTCGAGCAGGCTCTCGAGGGAGGCCTGGACCTCGCGGACCGAGAGCGCCTCGCCCGTCGCGCCCAGCAGCGCGAGGGTCGCGAGCGAGGTCGGCGTGATCGGGGTGACGCGATTGATCCGGAGCGAGACCTCGAAGGCGAGCTTCTCGAGGTCGAAGCGGCGATCGGCGCGGCCAGGCGAGGCGTGGCCGGCCGTCGTCCCCGCCGCCTGGGCCTCGATCGTCGCCGTGCCCGCGCGCGTCGCGTCGCGCTCGCCGAGCTGCTGGCGCAGGGAGACGGGCTCGCCGAAGGCGAGGTAGATGCGCCCGTAGCGGCGCTTCAGCTGGCGCACGATCCGCACGAGCCAGGTGAAGCTCTCGCGCTCCTTGTCCGCGCCCTTCTGCTCGGCGGCGTAGCTGCCGACCTCCTGGATCTGGTCGTAGGCGATCGAGACGGGGACGAAGTAGACGTCCTCGCTCTTCCCGCGGCGCCACGCGTCGACGACGTTGGCGAGCAGGCCGAAGCGCGGCGGCAGCAGCTTGCCCGAACGCGAGCGACCGCCCTCGATGTACCACTCGAGCGGGAAGCGCTTCTCGACGAGGTAGTCGATGTAATGCGCGAGCACGTGCTTGTAGACGGCGTCGTCGCGGAAGCTGCGGCGGATGAAGAAGACGCCGCTGCGCCGCACGAGGGCGCCGACGGGGAAGAAGTTCATGTTGATCCCGCCGGCGGTGTGATTGGGCGGGAGGCCGTGCTCGTGGAGCGCGTACTGCAGGACGAGGTGGTCGAGGTTCGACTTGTGGGTCGGGAGGAAGACGACGGGATGGCGCTCCTCGAGACGCGCGATCCGCTTCATCATGGCTTCGTCGTAGGCGAGCTTCGCGTCGTAGCCACGGGTGTAGAGCCAGCGGATCGCCTGGTTGACGAGGTCGATGACGAGCGGGCTGTGGGTCGCGGCGATCTCGCGCAGGTCGCGCGCGGCCTCGGCGCCGATGCGCGCGAGCGCCTTCGCGCCCTCGCGCGTCCCGGGGCGCAGATCGCCGCGCGCCCGGGCGATCCGGTCGAGCCCGCCGCGGAAGCCGGGGCGGCCGAGGATCGCCTCGTGGACGAGGCGCGGGACCTTGTAGCGCGCACCGCGCACCCGCCGCTCCGCCCGCTCGAGGGCCAGCGTCGCCATCTGCCGCACGAAGTCCGCGAAGCCGATCGTCTCGGTCTGGTCGAAGCCGCAGACCGCCGTCCAGCGCGCGCGGAGATTCGAGGCGGTCGCGGGCTCGCCGGCGACGATCAGGCAGCGATCGGGCTCGCGCCGGGCGACGATCGCCTGGCGCAGCCAGTTCGGATCGCGCGGATCGCCGCGCAGGAGCAGCTCGAGGAAGCGCGACTCCCGCGAGCCGTCGCGCAGGGGGGCGAGCCAGACGACGCGCAGGGGCGCCATCAGCGGATCGCCTTCGGTCGCGAGCGCGGCCTCGAGGGCGGGATCCGGGGCGCGCGGCTTCCCGCCCAGTCGGGCCGGGCGCTGGCGGCGGGAGCAGGGGATCGAGACGATTGCCCAGGCGGCGTCGGACGGTGCGCTGCGCTCGATCCACTCGAGCACGATCCGCCGCTCGACCCGGCTCGCCGCTTCGACCAGGAACACGATGCGCTGGCCCGCGGCGGCCGCCGGCCACACGGGGCCCGCGATCCCGGCCGGATGCCCGGCCGAGGCGGTCGAAGACGGGGCGCGTCCCATGGCGGCATTCTACCCGTCGCGGCCGCTCCCGAGCGGGGCCCGGGCGGAGTGCCCCGGTTGCGTCCCGGTCGGGCTGGCCGATCCTGTCGCGACGATGAGCCGCCGTTCGCCCCTGACCGCCGACGAAGCCGCCCGCCTGCTCGCCCCGGTCGATCGCCTGGCGCTGCCGCTGGGCCCCGGCCAGCCGCGCGCCTTCCTCGCCGCCCTCGGCCGGCGCACCGACTGGCAGGCGCTGACCGTCTTCACCGCCCTGCTGACCGATCTCTTCCCGCTCTTCGCCCACCCGGGCGTCGAGCTGCGCTCGGGCTTCTTCGGCCCCGCCGAGCGCGCGCTGCGCGCCGCCGGCCACGCCGTCGCCTTCGTCCCCGGCGACTTCCGCCGCTTCGCGAAGATCGCGCGGCAGCTCGCGCCGCGGGTCGTCGCGACCGCCGCCGCACCGCCCGACGCCCACGGTCGCGTCTCGCTCTCGCTCCATGCCGGGGCCCTCGTCGACGAGATCCACGCCGCGAGCCGCGACCCCGAGCGCCTGCTCGTCGTCGAGACGAGCCCGCACTTCCCGCGCACGCTCGGACTGCCCCCGGATCATCCCCATTCGATCGCCCTCGACGAGATCGACGTCTGGATCGAGAGCGACGCGAAGCCGACCGAGCTCCCCGACGTCGCGCCCGGTCCCGAGGAGGTCGCGATCGCCCGCCACGTCGCACCCTTCGTGGCCCGTGACGCGACGCTCCAGGTCGGGATCGGCGGCATTCCGAACGCCGTCGTCGAGCTGCTCGCGAAGGCGGGCGAGGGCGCCCACGGCGTCCACAGCGAGATGTTCACGACCGGCCTGATGCGCCTGCACGAGGCCGGTCGCGTCCGCAACGCGAAGGGCCTCTTCGACGGCGTCTCGATCGCGACCTTCGCGATGGGCTCGCGCGCCCTCTACGACTGGCTCGACGGCAACGAAGCGGTCCGCTTCCTGCCGGTCGACGTCGTGAACGACCCGGCCGTCATCGCGCGCAACGCGCGCATGGTCTCGATCAACGGGGCCCTCGCCGTCGATCTCTTCGGCCAGGTCGTCGCCGACACGATCGACGGCCGGCAGTTCTCCGGGATCGGGGGCCACGAAGATTTCCTGGCGGGCATCGGCGTCTCGCCGGAGGGCCGCTCCCTCGTCTGCCTGCCGGCCACCTTCGGCGGCGCCGCCGCGCGCCGCTCGCGCATCGTCCCGGCCCTCGCGCCCGGCGCGGTCGTGACGAGCCCGCGCCATCAGCTCGACGTCGTCGTGACCGAGTACGGCGTCGCCGAGCTCGCGGGGGCGACCGTCGGCGAGCGCGCGCGGGCCCTCGCCGAGATCGCCCACCCCGACGAGCGCGCGGCGCTGCGCGCGGCGGCGCGGGAGATCGACCGGCTCGGGGTGCTCCCGAAGAAGGAAGGCGCGTGACGGTCGCGGGGCACCTCACGAGCGCGGTGTCCCTGCTCTTCATCGCGGCGAATCTCGCCTTCTGGCTGCTGCTCGCGATCCCGACGAGCGTGCTGCGCGATCTCGTGCCGGGCTGCGCGCCGCGGGCGCGGCGGTGGCTCGAGGGGTTCTATCGCGGGGCGGTGCGCGTCGACGATTTCTGGCTCGAGCGCGTCCTCGGCCACCGCTTCGCGATGCCGGCCGCCCTCCCGCTCGATCCGGGGCGGACCTGGATCGTGCTCGCGAACCACGTGTCGTGGTCCGACATCTTCCTGCTCCAGAGCCTGCTCGTGCGCCACGGCCTCGTCGTGCAGTTCCTCTCGAAGCGGGAGCTGCTGCTGGTGCCGATCGTCGGGCTCGTGCTGTGGGCCTTCCAGTTCCCGCTCCTGCGGCGCGCGACACGCCGGGGCGAGAGCGACGAGGAGCGCAAGCGCGGGGACTTCGAGGCCCTGCGCGCCGCCTGTCGCCGGGCCCGGGAGGATCCCGTCGCCCTCGTCTGCTTCGCCGAGGGGACGCGGGCGACGCCCGAGCGGCGGGCCGAGCGCGCGAGCCCCCATCGCCACCTCCTGCCGCCCCGGATCGGCGGCTTCGCCGCGCTCTGCGACGGCCTCGGCGACGCGCTCGCCGGCGTCGTCGACTGCACCCTCGTCTACGCGTCGACCGCGCCCGCCGTCCCGACGCCCGCAGATCCGGCGACGCCCGCTGATTCGGCGGCGTCCGCTCCGCCGACCGCGTCCGCTTCCCGGACCGGGTCCGCGCCGCGTCCGGCGAACGGAATCTCCTTCTGGGCGTTTCTCTCGGGCGGAGTCGGGGGCGGGCGGCGCGAGCACGGTGCGTCGGGGGCCGGCGGCGCCGGGCCGGGCGGGATCGAGGTCGTGGCCGAGCTGGTCCCCGCCGCCGAGATCCCGCGCGAGCGGGAGGCGCGGGCACGCTGGCTCGAGGCGCGCTGGGCCCGCAAGGACGAGACGATCGCCGCGCGCCTCGCCGCACACGTCGCCGCCCGCTCGGGCGCTCCGCGCTGAGCGGCCCGCGGCGGCGGTCCGTGCCTGCGGGCCGCGGCCTTCGGCGATACGATGCCCCGGGAAGCGGGATCGAAAGGCCCTTGCACCGGGGCGGGTCGACCGGTTCTTCGGGGGCTCCGATTGCGGATCGTGGGTTGTCGCGAGTGCGATGCGGTGATGGAAGAGCCGTTCGTGCCGGACGGAGGGGCCGCCTATTGCATCCGCTGCGGTGCCCTGCTCTTCCGCCGCCACAGCCGGACGGTCGAGGTCTGCTTCGCCCTCGTCGTCGCGGCGGCGATCCTCTACACGGTCGCCAACGTCTATCCCTTCCTCGCCTTCCAGATGCAGGGCCAGCAGACCCACACGACGCTGCTCCAGGGCGTCCGTGCCCTGATGGACCAGGACGAGAACGCCGTCGCGGCCCTGGTCTTCCTGACGACGATCGCCTCGCCCGCCTGCGAGATCGCGCTGCTCCTCTACGTGCTCGGTCCGGTCTATCTCGGCTTCCGGCTCCCGGGCATGGCCGTCGCGTTCCGCTTCGTCGAGCAGTTCCGGCCCTGGAGCATGATGGAGGTCTTCCTGATCGGGATCCTCGTCGCCGGCGTCAAGCTCGCCGACCTGGCCGACATCGTGCCGGGGACGGCGCTCTACGCCTTCGGGCTCCTGATCCCCATCCTCGCCGCCGCCTCGAACTTCCTCGACGCCGAGATCGTCTGGCGCCGGATCGCGGGGGAGTCCTGATGCCCCAAGGCGCGCCGATCGTGGGGCCCCACGTCCAGTGCTCCGTCTGCCGGCTGGTGATGCGGGTGCCGGAGCCGCCGCGCTGGCAGGTGCGCCCGCCCAGCTTCTGCTGCACCCGCTGCGGCGCCCGGGTCCACCGCCGCAAGCCCGACAGCCTCGCCCGCACGACCGCCTTCCTGCTGGCCGCCGTCTTCTGTTATTTCCCGGCGAACCTCTATCCGATCATGAAGGCGACCTCCCTCGGCCGGGCCCAGGAGGACACGATCCTGACCGGCGTCGTCTACCTGGCCGAGAACGGGATGTGGCCGCTCGCCGCGATCGTCTTCGTCGCGAGCGTGGTCGTTCCGGTGGCGAAGATCGTCAGCCTGACGGGGCTCGTGCTGTCGGTGAGGTGGAAGAGCCGCTGGCGCCCGCGCGATCGGGCTGCGACCTATCGGATCGTCGAGCTCGTCGGTCGCTGGTCGATGGTCGACGTCTACGTCGTCACGATCCTGGTGGCGCTGGTCCACATGGGGACGCTGGCGAACGTCGAGGTCCGATTCGGCGCCGTATTCTTCGCGGCGGTGGTGGTCTTGACGATCTTCGCAGCGGAGAGCTTCGACCCGCGGCTCATCTGGGATGCGCTCGAGGAGAGGGATGGACGAGAAGCCCGAGCGCGCTGAGCCCGAACACGGGGCGACGGTCGTGCCGAACGCGATGCTGATGCCGGACGCGCTGGTGCGCGCCCGGGCGATGCCGTCGATCGTCTGGCTGATCCCCCTCGTGGCGGCCTTCGTCGGGCTCTATCTCGCCTACTGGGCGTGGACCCAGACCGGGCCGACCATCACGATCCGCTTCGAGAGCGCCGAGGGCCTCGAGGCCGGACGCACGATGCTCAAGTACAAGGACGTGAAGGTCGGGCAGGTCGAGTCGGTCCGCCTCGACGAGGAGCTCGACCACGTCCTCGTGACGGCAAACGTCGTCAACGACCTCGAGGACTACATGACCTCGAATACCCGCTTCTGGGTCGTCCGGGCGCGGGTCTCCGCCGGCGAGCTCTCCGGGATCGAGACGGTCTTCTCGGGCGCCTACATCGCCGTCGACCCCTCGAGCGAAGGCGAGGAGACCCGCGAGTTCGTCGGCCTCGAGAAGCCGCCGGTCGTGACCTCGGACAAGCCCGGGAAGTACTTCCGCCTGCGGGCCGAGGAGCTCGGCAGCATCGACGTCGGCTCGCCGGTCTACTACCGCTGGCTCCAGGTCGGGCGGGTCGCGGGCTACGAGCTCTCGCCGGCGGGCGACTCGGTCGATATCCAGATCTTCGTCGAGTCGCCCCACGACAGCCGCATCCGCTCGACGACCCGCTTCTGGAACGCCTCGGGCCTCGACGCCACGCTGCGGGCCGACGGCCTCGAGATCGACACGCCCTCGCTCTCCGCCTTCCTGCTCGGGGGCATCGCCTTCGAGACCCCCGCGACGGTGAGCGTCGCCGGCGACGTCGGGCCGGACACCGTCTTCGAGCTCTACGCCAACAAGCAGGCGACGAAGCGGCCGCGGGCGAAGGACCGCTCCCGCTTCCTCCTCTACTTCGACGAGTCGGTCGCCGGGCTTTCGCCGGGCTCGCCGGTCGAGTTTCGCGGCATCGAGATCGGCGAGGTCAAGGACGTCGATCTCGCCCTCGATCCGAAGACCGGAAAGATCCGCATTCCGGTCGTGATCGAGATGGAGACGCGGCGGCTCGGCCTCGAGAAGGGCGAGGACGAGCTCGCGTATCTCGCGGGCCAGGTCGAGCGCGGCCTGCGCGCGCGGCTCGCCACCAAGAACCTGCTGACCGGCCAGAAATCCGTCGACTTCGATTTCCTGGAAGGCGCGGCGGCGGCGGAGATCGCCCAGGCGAAGCCCTATCCGGTCCTGCCCACCGCCGGCGGCGCCTTCGACGCGATCACCGAGCGCGTCACCCGCATCGTCGAGAAGATCGATCGCCTGCCGATCGAGTCGATCGGGGCGAACCTCGACGAGAGCCTGCGAAAGCTGACGGCGGTGCTCGAGGAGATCCACCAGGTCGCCGGCACGACCAACAGCGACGTCCTGCCGGGCATCACCGCCTCCCTCGATCAGCTCGAGAAGACCCTCGAGTCCGCCGACGGCCTGATCGCGCCCGACTCGGCGCTGGCCCAGGAGCTCGAGGTGCTGGTCCGCGACCTGTCGGAGGCGGCGCGCTCGATCCGCCTCCTCGGCGAGCGCCTCGAGTCCCATCCGGAAGAGCTGCTGCGCGGGAGGCCGGACTGACATGAGCATGGGCATCGTCGATCGGAAGCGGGCGGGGACCGGGGGCGCCCGGGGCCTGCTGCTCGTCGCGCTCGGGGCGCTCCTCGCGACGGGCTGTCTCGGGCGCAGCCCCGAGGTCCACCACTACATGCTCGGTACGCTCTCGGGCCCCGATGCACCCGCGCCCCTCGAGCCCGGGCTGCCCGACGTCTCGGTGCTCGTCGGGCCGGTCCGGCTGCCGGCCTATCTCGATCGCTCGGAGCTCGCCCGCCTCGCGCCCAGCGGCGAGGTCGAGCTCGACGGGGAGCACCGCTGGCTCGGCTCCTTCGAGACGAATTGCCTCCGCGCCCTCAGCCTCGGCATCGCCCGCCGCCTCGGCTCGACCCGCGTCGTCACGCATCCCTCGAAGGCCCCGTTCCCGATCGAGTACACCGTCCGCCTCCACATCGACGACCTCGTCGTCGAGGCGGGCGGCGCGATGCGCGTCCGCATCCGCTGGGCGCTGGTCGGCCCCGCCCACCGCGGCACCGGCCCGGTCGAAGCGCCGCCGACCCGCCTCTTCAGCTTCGAGCAGCGCCGCGACGGCGTCGGCCGTTCGCCCGAGGCCCGGGTCCGCGCCCACGAAGCGGTGCTCGACGAGCTCGCCGGGCGGATCGCCTCGGAGATCGTCGCCGCCGACACGGGCTCCTGAGCGCGCCGGCAACGGCACGCTGCATCGCCCATCGTGGTGGGTGGCGTATCCTCCGGCCGCGTTCCCACGAGCCGGTCCACGGCGGCAGCCGCCCGGGTGAGGAGGTTCTCGCTCATGCCCGAAACCCAGACGGTCTGGCAGCGCCGCCGACAGGCGCTGGTGCGCGAGGTGAAGAGCCATCCCTTCGGCTACGGCGTGCTCGCGGCCTTCATCGTGATCGGGCCCGTGCTCGTGATGATGATCTTTCCCGAGGCGCCGCCGGCGGTGGTGGTGGTCGGCGGGCTCGCCTTCGGGATCTATGCCGCGCTGTGTGCCGTTCCGCAGAAGTTCATGTAGGGCGCCCGGTCCGGGGGGCCCGGCAGCCCTCCGGCAAGGTTCGGGCAGGGGCCGGCAACGACCGGCAGCGCCTGCCACACCGGGCGCCGCGCAACGACATGCAGGCGAAGCTCGACGCCTGCTCGAGCCCAGGGTTCCGACGATGACCACGCTCGATCGCCCGCTCGGCCGACTCGCCCGCTTGATCGCGTTCGCCGCGACCGGCCTGCTCGTGCTCGCGGTGTCCGCGCCCGCCTTCGCGCGCTCCGGCGCCGGCGATGCGCGACGCGACCCCGGCATCCGCTTCGAGATCGACCGCGCGAGCTATCGCGTCCACGTCGTCGATCTCAAGACCGGCGAGAAGGGCCCCGAGGTCCCGGTCGCGATCGGCTCGCCGGCCCATCCCTCGCCGACCGGCGAGTTCAAGGTCTGGCAGGTCGTCCACGACCCGGCCTGGAATCCGGGGCGCACCGCGCGCTCGCTCGGCGCCCGGCGCGTTCCGGCCGGACCGGACGGTCCCCTCGGCGTCGCGAAGATCCCGATCCAGGGCGAGTACGCCCTCCACGGCGGGGCCAACTGGCTGACCGTGGGCAAGCCCCTCACGCTGGGCTGTCTGCGGGCCACCGACGCGTCGATCCTCGAGCTGATCGCGTGGCTCGAGAGCCGCGGGGCGCTCGCCGCGAAGGCGGCGAAGCGCACGGGTGAGAAGCCGCAGCCCTTCACCCGCCCGGCCCGCTTCGTGATCCGCTGAGCCCGGCCCGCCGCGGGGTGGGTCCGGCTGCCTTCCGCCGTCCGCCGCGAGGCACGCCGCTGACGCCGCTGCGCACCTGAGCGCGATGGATCCGGCCCGCCCGATTCCGCCGCTCCGATTCGGGGTCGCGAAGGGACGTTGCCGGCGCGCTGCCGGCGCCCCTCCGACCGGCTCCGAAAATCGCGCGAACTCTCGATTTCGTCTGAGATTTTTCCAGCCGCCGCGCCACTCAGGAGACAGACCCAACCGGCTGGTCCTGGAGTGCCCATCTGATGTCGTCGCTGCCGTCCTCGAACCGTTCGTTCGAAGCCCCCGTCTCCCCGCGCACCGCGCCGCGCAAGCCCGTCTCCGCCTGGCTCGCCGCCTTCACCACGGCGATCGCGACGACGATCGCGGCGGTCGCCGCCTCGGTCTCGCCGGCTTCGGCGACGCCCGTCGACGTCTTCTTCAACGGGCCGCGCCCGGCGTCGGATCCGAATACCGCCTTCGGCATCAGCCTCGCGTCGGCGACGACGGCGAACACGACCTACGGCGTTCCGATCATCACGCAGGTCGACGTGCTGTCGACGATCGCGAACAAGCTCTCGATCCTGCAGCCGCCGTCGTCCTCGCTGATCGTCTCGCCGAATCCGCCGACCTCGTCGCTGAACCGCGTGACCTCGAACTGGCAGGTCGAGAACGTCTCCGGCGCCCCGTTCGCCGGGACGACCTACATGCTCTTCACGCATACCGACCCCTACTCGGTCGGCAACACGCTGATCGACTATCCGGACGGGAACGTCGGTCTCAAGATCGACAAGGACCTCGGCTGGGTCATCATCAAGGCCCGCGCGGCCGGCGTCGACTACTACTATCCCGCGCTGCGGCTCAATTGGAACGCCATCTCGACTGCCGGGACCCTCGTGACCGCCGGTTCGACGTCGAACCCGACCGTCGCGGCCGCGATCAACTACGTCGTCGCCCAGGCGCTCCTCCAGGCGGGGGGGAACTACCAGCTCCCGGAGCTCCAGCTGGGCTTCGCGCAGGTCGTCCCGGAGCCGGGGACCGCGCTGCTCCTCGGCCTGGGCCTGACGGTGCTCGCCGTCCGCCGATCGCGCGTCTGAGACGAACCGTTCGGAGAGCCCGCCGAGCGCGATGCCGGCGGGCTCTCGTGCACCCGAGACCGGAATCCCCTCCGAACCCGACCGAAGAAGGCATCGACGAAGGAATCATCGCCATGAAGCCCGCGCTCCGAATCGGAGCTTCCCGCCGGATCCACGGTGGACTCGTCTCTTCATTCCTGGCTCTCGGTCTCTCGCTCCCGACGATCGCGTTCGCTGCCGACGAGGCGAGCGTCCTGCGCGCCCGCGCAGCCCAGCTCGCGACGAAGGGGGATTGCGCTGCGGCCCTCCCGCTGATCGACCAGGCGAAGGCGATCGATCCGGCCGGCGACGACGCGGCGGCGTTGATGACCGGCCGCTGCCTGCTCAGCCAGCAGAAGTTCGCCGAGGCGAAGCCCGTCCTCGCGCGCGCCGTCGCCCACGATCCGGCCTCCGGCGACGCCCGCCTCGCCCTCGGTGTCGCCGAGTACCACCTCGGGGAGAAGGATGCGGCGCGCACCGACCTCGAGGCGGCGCAGAAGATGCTGCCGGACAACCCCGAGGCGGAGCTCTACCTCGGCATGATCCTGCTCGAGGAGCAGAAGCCGGCCGACGCGATCAGCCGCCTCGAACGCTCGCGCAGCCTCCAGGGCGACACCTTCGAGCCCGCCGCCGACTACTACGCGGCGCTCGCCCAGGCGGAGAACGGGGACACGGCCCGCGCCGAGGATTCGCTCCGCCGGGTCCAGCAGATGGCGCCCGGCACGGTCTGGGCCGAGCGCGCCGGCGAGGCGCTCGAGCAGGCGGAGGCGCGCAAGGCGTCCGCCGGTCCCAGCCGCTGGCTGACCGCCCAGGCGGGCATCGACTACGACTCGAACGTGGCGCTGCGAGGCAATTCGATCGTCCAGCCCGGGAGCATCTCGGGGAAGCCGGACGCGCGCGCGTGGTGGGGCGCGGATGCCGGATCGCAGCTCTTCAAGAAGAACGGCTGGGGCGGCGGCGTCGGCGCGAACTACAACGGCAATCAGCCGTTCCACCGCACGCAGTTCGACCAGCACTGGGTCGGCGCGTCGGTGTGGCTGGATCGGGCGCTCGGGAAGAGCACGCTGCTCCGGCTCTCGCCCGAGGGCGGGTTCGGGTTCTTCAACGGCAGCGAGTTCGTCCGATACATCGGCATCCGCCCCGAGCTGCGCCACGACTTCGGCCGTGCCGGGACGGGGTCGCTGTTCGTGCGGTATGCGTTCAACGACTTCCGCTACAACCAGGCCATCCTGCCGAACCCGGCCGTCGATCCCAATCGCGACCGCTGGGAGCAGCGCAACTTCCGCGATCGGGACGGACACGACGTCATGGGTGGCTACGACCACCAGATCGGTGTGACCGATTCGACGTCCGTGCGAGGCGGCGTCTACGGCCGAAACTACACCGCGAAGGGCGGCGAGTACGACTTCTCGGGGGGCGGCGGCTGGATGGGCATCCGGCAGACCCTGCCCCTGCGATTCGTCCTCGACGTCCAGGGCGGCGTCGAGCGGGACGACTACCAGTCCCAGTCGTCGTTCGTCGTCGCGCCCGCCAAGTCCGGGAAGCGACGGGACGTCATCGGAACGGCGGGGGCCGTGCTGACGCGCCCGATCACCGACTGGCTGTCCGTCTCGGCGCGATACCAGTACCTGAACAACGAGTCCAATACTCAGGTCTTCGATTACGAGCGCCACATCGCGGGCGTCTTCTTCACGGTGGGTCTGCTTCGCTAGAAGCCGGGCAGTCAAGGCGGCATGGGAGAGAACGAAATGGATCACGTTGGATCAAGGCTGGTTTCCTCGCAGGCTCCGGGACGGTCCTGGCGCAGGCCGACCCGGTCGGCATTCGTGGTGATCGCGTTCGCTTGCGCCGCGCTGGCGGGCGGTCGGGCGTTCGCGGTCGATGCGCCGGTCGCCGAAGTGGCGAGCGTGATGGGGACGGTCGATGCGACCGACGCGCAGGGGCAGGTCCGCGCGCTCGAGATCGGTGATCCGATCTACGCGGGCGACACGGTGCGGACCTCGGCCGGGGCGACGGTCGGTCTGTGGCACGACGAGGCGCTGACCCAGCTCTCGGAGAAGAGCCGGGCGACGGTCGACGTCAACGCCGACGGCGATCCGCGGGTGACCCTCGTCGAGGGAGCCGTCCGCGTCGTCGATCCGCGCAAGACGGGAGAGCCCATCGAGATCGTCGCGCTCGACTCGTCGAGCAGCGTCCTCGGCGGCGACCGCGAGGCGCGCATCCTGCGCGAGAAGGCCGGGGCCTACTCGATGATCTGCGATTGGGTGAAGCCGGTCGCGGTCAAGCGACGCGCCGAGGGCAAGACCGCGGTGCCCGGCGACTGCGTCATCGCGAATCCCCGCGAGCCGATGTTCGCCGCCCCGGGTCACTCGGACCGCATCCCGCTGCTGGCGGGCGCTCCGAACCTCGCGGACGCGGGTCCCGGGATCGATCCGGCCAGGTTGATCCAGCCGCTGCCGCCGGTCGGTGCGCCGGGCCCCGACATGATCGGGACCGGCCTCGCGAGCAATGGCGGCCCCGGATCGGGCCCTGCCTCGCGCGTGCTCAGCTACCAGAGCCCCTGCGCGACGATCGGCATCGCCTGCTCGGGGGGCAACGTGGGCGTCGTCGAGCCGCCCCCGACCGGCGACCCGTTCCCGGGCTCGGGCGGCTTCCCGGGTGGCGGCGACGGCTTCCCGGGTGGTGGAGTCGTTCCGTAGCCGCGCAGGCAAGCGGAACGCGGCGCGTTCCGAAGGACCAGGGATGGAGAGCAACGGGCGCGCGAGCGCCGTTGCCGTTCGGGGGCCCGAAGCTCGCAGGCCGAGTGCTCGCGCGCGAGGGTCGCGAAGCGGTGATCCTCGCCGACGCGACGCGGCGCGACCGGCTCGACGGGTCCCGCTATGCTGCGCGTCCGATGTCCCCTTCGCCGCGTCGACCCTTCAGCTCCCGATCCCCGACCTGAACGACAAGATCGAGGCGCTCCTCGAGGCTGCGCGGCGGAGTCGACGCATCCCGCCGACGTCGAGCTCGCGCGGCAGATCCTCGTGACCGGGCTCCACCTGCTGCGCGACGGGACCTCGCGCTCCGAGCTCAAGCTCGTCAACAGCGCGCTCAAGGAGCTGCGCCACGCCTTCCGCGTCTTCAAGCCCTACGCCGCGATCCGCAAAGTCGCGGTCTTCGGCAGCGCGCGAACGCGGCCCGAGCATCCGGACTGGCGCCACGCGCGGGCCTTCTCCGAGGCGATCGTGCGCTCGGGCTGGATGGTGATCACCGGGGCCGGCGACGGCATCATGGGCGCGGCCCAGGGCGGCGCGGGTCGCGACGCCTCGTTCGGCGTCAACATCCGGCTCCCCTTCGAGCAGCAGGCGAACGTGACGATCGCCGGGGATCCGAAGCTCATCAACTTCCGGTACTTCTTCACGCGCAAGGTCGTCTTCGTGAAGGAGGCCCACGCGATCGCGCTCTTCCCGGGCGGCTTCGGGACCCACGACGAGGGCTTCGAGGCGCTGACGCTGATCCAGACGGGAAAGAGCGAGATGGTGCCCATCGTCTTCGTCGACGAGCCGGGCGGGACCTACTGGCGCGACTGGTACGACTACGTGACGACGCATCTCGCGGATCGCGGCCTCATCGATCCCGCCGACCTCAACCTGTTCTGCGTGACGGACTCGGTCGAGCGGGCGGTCGGTGAGATCCTCGGCTTCTACCGCAACTATCATTCGAGCCGCTACGTCGACGGGCGGCTCGTCCTGCGGCTCCACGAGGCGCCCGACGACGCCCAGCTCGAGGCGCTCAACGACGAGTTCGCGGGCCTGCTCGAGTCCGGGCGGATCGAGCGCGCGGTGGCGACCTCGACCGACGAGAGCGAGATGCCCCACCTCCCGCGTCTTCGGCTCCACTTCAATCGGCGTCGGATCGGCAGCCTGCGCTCCCTGATCGACCGACTGAACGAGCTCGCCCTCGAGCCCGCGCCGCCCTTCGACGCGCGCCGCCGCGCGATCTTCGACGCCCCGCTCCCCCCCGGCCAGGCCGAGGCGGAGGAGGACGAGAGCGAGTGGGGCCTCGGCTGAGGGCTCTGCGGTGGCCCGCGCCGAAGCGGCGCCGTGGCGCCCGGGTCGCGAACGGAGCGAGGCCCGGCGACGCGATCGAGGCGGCGGATCGACGGGCTTCGATCTAGGATAGGCGGCCCGGCCGGCCTCCTTCCGCCGCCGGGACCCCGAAGGTGACGCCGCCGTGTCCACGACCGCCTCGAACGAGACCACCCGCCCGAAAGCCGCCCGCCGGATCGATCTGCTCGACCATGCCCTCTACGAGGGCGACCCGCAGCCGACGTACGCCTGGCTGCGCGCGAACGAGCCCGTCTACTGGGACGAGACGAACGGACTCTGGGCGATCTCGCGCCACGCCGACATCGTCGCCGTCTCCCGCGACCCCGAGCGCTTCTCGAGCGCGCAGGGCTCGCGCCCGAACACCAACGGCTCCGGCTCGATGATCGACAACGACGATCCGAAGCACGTCGCCTTCCGCCATCTCTTCCAGAAGGAGATCACGCCGCGGGGCGCGAAGAAGTTCGTGCCGCGGGTCGAGCGGATCGTCGACGATCTCTTCCGCGGCCTCGCGGGTCGCCGGGAGCTCGATCTCGTGAAGGAGATCGCGATCCCGCTGCCGGTGCGCGTGATCGTCGAGACGCTCGGGCTCCCGGACGCCGACTGGCCGCGTTATGCACGGATCGCGGAGGTCACGATGGCCCTCGGTGGCGGCCCTCGCTACCACGACGAAGCCGGCGTGCAGGCCGCCCAGGCCTACTATCAGGAGGCGCTCGGCGTCGTCGCGAAGCGCCGGGCGAGCCCGGGCGGCGAGGACTGGTTCTCGCGCATCGTCGCCGCGTCGGCCTCCGGCGCCGCCGCCCGCAGCGACATCGAGCTCGCGAGCGAGTCGCTCCTCTTCCTGAACGGCGGCAGCGACACGACCCGCCACGTCATCGCCGGCGGGACGCTCGCACTGCTCCAGCATCCCGACCAGCTCGAGCGCCTGCGCGCCGACCGGTCGCTGCTGCCGGGCGCGATCGAGGAGATGGTGCGCTGGGTGACGCCGCTGCTGAACATGCGACGGACGGCGACGGTCGACGTCGAGCTGCGCGGAAGGACGATCCGGGCGGGCGACCAGGTCCTGCTGATGTACGCCGCCGCCAATCGCGACGAGGACGTCTTCGTCGACCCCCAGCGCTTCGACATCACGCGCTCGCCGAACCCCCACGTCGCCTTCGGCATCGGGACCCACTTCTGCATGGGCGCCAACATCGCGCGACTCGAGCTGCGCGCGGCCTTCAACGCGATCCTCGATCGGATGCCCGGGCTCGAGCGCGCCGACGACGCCCCGCTCCGGCTCCACGCCCCGGCCTTCGCCTGCGGCCTGACCTCGCTGCCGGTCCGCCTGCGGGACCCGCGCGGCGTGCTGGCCGCCTGAAACAGGAGAGAGCGAGACATGGCCAAGCGCGCCGCCGCCCTGGTCGGCTACACCGAGTGGGCTCCCCAGCGCAAATGGGATCGCCCGATGTTCAGCATGGAGGCCTGTGCCGCCCTCGCGGCCGAGGCCCTCGCGGATGCGGGCATCGAGAAGGGCGAGGTCGACGGTCTCGTCGTCGGCGGGCTCCAGGAGTCCCCGCTCTTTCCGACGCTGGCCCTCGCCGAGTACCTCGGGATCGAGAGCAGCTTCAACGAGGTCGTCGACATCGGGGGCGCGACCTCGGCGGGCATGATCTGGCGCGCGGCGGCGGCGATCGAGGTCGGGGTCGCGAATACGGTGCTCGTGCTGGTGCCGTCGACGCCGGCGCCGATGGAGGGCGGGGCGGATCCGCGCAAGATGATTATGCCGCCCTACTTGATGGGCGACGCCTGGGGCTCGCCGCAGGGCCAGTTCGACATCCCCTACGGCCTCGTCGCCGCGACCTCGTCGTTCGCGATGGTCGCGACGCGCTATAGGGCGAAGTACGGCGTCGCGCCGGAGACGCTCGCGAAGATCGCGGTCCACGAGCGGGACAACGCCCTCAAGAACCCGAAGGCCGTCTTCCGCGACAAGCCGATCTCGGTCGAGGACGTGCTCAAGTCGCCGATGGTCTGCGATCCGATCCACCTGCTCGAGATGGTGATGCCCTGCTTCGGGGGCGGCGCGGTCGTCGTGACCTCGGCGGAGCGGGCGAAGCGCGCGCGGCATCGGCCGGTCTTCGTGTCGGGCTACGGCGAGTGCGTGACCCACAAGACGGTGACGTACATGAAGGACATGACGGTGACCCCGGCGAAGGCGTCGGCGGACCGGGCGTTCAAGATGGCGGGCGCCGATCGCAAGCGGATCGATCTCGCCTCCTTCTACGATTGCTTCACGATCACCGTCCTGCTCACGATCGAGGACGCCGGCTTCGCCGCGAAAGGGCAGGGCGGTCGCTTCGTCGAGGAGCACGACCTCCGCTTCAGCGGCGACTGGCCGCTCAACACCCACGGCGGTCAGCTCGGCATGGGCCAGGGCGGCTCGGCGGGCGGCCTCTCCCACGTCCTCGACTCGATGCGCCAGATCCAGGGGCGTGCGGGCGACGTCCAGCTCAAGAAGGCCGACCTCGCCTACGTGACCGGCGTCGGCGGGCTGATGGCCGCGAACGTCGGCCTCGTGCTGGAGGGTGCGTGATGCGCGTCGAGCAGCCTTTCGCCGAAGACGGGCGCCCGATCCCGCGGCGGACGCCGACCTCCGCGCCCTATTTCGACGCGGCGCGCGAGGGGCGCTTGATCCTCCAGCGCTGTCCGCGCGACGGATTCTTCTTCTATCCGCGCTCGCGCTGCCCCGTCTGCCTCGGCGACGACTGGAAGTGGGAGCAAGTCTCCGGCCGCGGGACCGTCTACTCGTTCACCGTCGACCGCGCCGGCCTCGATCCCGCGCAGCGCGCGCAGCTTCCGCTCGTGATCGCCGCCGTCGAGCTCGAGGAGGGGCCGCGGCTCACGACGCGCCTCGTCGGCTGCAAGCCCGAGCAGGTCTCGGTCGGCCTGCCCGTCGAGGTCCGCTTCGAGGACCTCGGCCGCGAGACCCTGATCCATTTCACGCCGCGATCCCAGGAGCAGACAAGATGAAGTTCGTGATCTCGGGCGCCTTCCAGCCGCCGACGCATCTGATCCCCCTCGCGAAGGCCGCCGACGAGGCGGGCTACGCGGCGATCGCCTTCTCCGATCACGCCGTCTATCCGGAGACCCTCGACACGCCCTATCCCTATACCGAGGACGGGACGCGCCGGTACGACGAGAACACCGAGTTCCCCGACCCCTGGGTCGTCGCCGGCACGCTCTCCGCGGTCACGAAGAACCTGCGCTTCACGACGAACGCCTTCGTGCTGCCCATGCGCAACCCCTATCTCGCGGCCAAGCAGGTCGCGACGGCGGCGGCCATCAGCGGCAACCGGATCACGATGACGATCGGCGTCGGCTGGTCGAAGGTCGAGTTCGGGCTCGTCGGCCAGGAGTTCGAGCGCCGCGGCCGGCGCGCGGACGAGATGCTGGCGCTGATGCGCAAGCTCTGGAGCGGCGAGTTCTTCAGCTTCGAGGGCGAGTTCTACCGCTGCGAGCGGCTCAAGATGACACCGCCCGTCCCGACTGCGCCGATTCCGGTCTGGGTGGGCGGGATCTCGGACATGGCCCTGCGCCGAGCCGCGCGCAACGACGGCTGGCTCTCGGACCTGCAGACGAGCGCCGAGATCCTCGAGTGCATCCGGAAGATCCGGGGCTACCGCCAGGCCGCGGGCCGGACGAGCGATGGATTCGACGTGCTCGCGAGCGCGTCCGACGCCCATGGCGTCGACGCCTATCGAAAGCTGGGCGACGGTGGCGTCACCCACATCTTGACGATGCCGTGGGCCTTCTATCATGGGATCACCGGCGAGCTCGACAAGAAGATCGACGGCATCAAGCGTTATGCGGACGACGTGATTGCGAAGATGCGCTGAAGTCGGCGCACCGGTCGCGGCCGCGGGCTCCGGCTGCGGTGCAGGCAGGAAGGGGAGACGACCGGCGTGGACCTCGCATTCCTCTCCGACGTCGCCGGCGCCCTGCCGTCCCCGACCGCCGGCGGCCTCGCGGTCGCCTTCCTGCTCGGCCTGATCCACGCCGTCGACGCCGACCACGTCATGGCGCTCTCGGTCTTCGCGACCCGCGAGCGCGGCGCGGCAGCCGGGGCGCGAGCGGGCCTGCGCTGGTCGCTGGGCCACGGCGCCGTCCTGCTCGTCGTCGGTCTGGTCTTCGTCGGCCTCGGTCTCGCGCTGCCCGCGACCTGGACCGCGATCGCCGAGCGCGCGGTCGGCATCGTCATGATCGGCCTCGGGGCCTGGGTCTGGATCGAGCTCGCCCGCCGCCGCGCCCATCTCCACTTCCACGCCCACGACGGACTCCGGCCCCACGCCCACTGGCACGCCCATCGGCACGCGCATCCCGCCGCGCGCGCCCCGCGCCATCAACACGAGCACGGCGCGCTCTTCGTCGGTGCGCTCCACGGCCTCGCCGGCTCGGCGCCGCTGCTCGTCGTGCTGCCGATCGCCGCCAGCGCGCCCGCGGCGGCGGCCGCCTATCTCGTGCTGTTCGGCCTCGGGGTCGCCGTCGCGATGGTCGCCGTCAGCGGTGCGCTGGGCCACGTCGCGGGCCGCCTCGCCGAGCGCCGTGCGGAGCGCGGCCTGTCGTGGCTGCGCGGGCTCGGCGCCTTCGGCTCGGTCGCGATCGGGGCCTGGCTCGCGTTTCCGGGCTGATCGACTAGCGCGCGATCGCCTCGTCCGGAATCCAGCTCCCGTGGAACCCCAGCGGCACCCGCTGCGGCAGCCGGACCTGCGCGATCGGCCCCTTCTCGAGGCGCGTCGCGTCGAAGACGGCGAATCGACTCGGGCCGCCGTCGCGGTCGTGGAGATAGGTGAGCAGCCAGCCCTCGCCTTCGCCGTCGCCGGCCGGTGCGAAGACCGGCTCGCCGGGCATCCACCGTCCCTCGCCGTCGAAGAGCGAGCGCGCGCCGGTCTCGAGGTCGTAGCGGACGAGGCCGGCGCCGACGACGATGCCGTCGTCGCGGGTCTGCGCGGCATAGCCGAAGCGGTTCGGGAGGCCGACCCGGTCCTCGCGGATGCGGGGGAACTCGATGCCGAGATCGTCGAGCGCGGTCTCGCACACCGCGCCCCCGCCGTCGATGCGCGCCCGGTCGATCTCGTAGCGGTGGAGGTAGGCGGAGCCGAAGCGGCCCGAGTCCTCGCGCCAGAGGTCCGGGTAGCGCGCGACGTCGATCCGGATCGAAGCGGCATCGTTCCAGGCGTTCACGGGATGGAAGAAGAAGCAGGGCTCGATCTCGAGCCAGCGGACCGGGGCCTCGGGCGCATCGCGGCGGAGCAGCCCGATCCGGGCCCCCGCCGTCGCCTCGAAGGCGTAGGGCATGCCGCCGCGGGCGAGGGCCTCGGGCGAGAAGACGAGCGGGAGGTCGAAGAAGAGCACGAAGTCCCGGGTGATCGCGAAGTCGTGCATCATGATCGGCCGCGGGATCTCGATCGGCCGCGAGAAGACGAGCTCGCCCTTCGCGTCGACGCGGTGGTAGACGACGAAGGGCGGCGCGAAGTGGTAGCCGAAGAAGTGGAGCTCGCCGGTCGTCGGGCAGAGCTTCGGGTGGGCCGTCATCGGCCCGCGCAGGCGGCCCGCGAAATCGTGGTAGCCGATCGTGTCGAGCTGGCGGTCGACGAGCCAGGGGTAGCCGTTCTCGGCGAGGGCGAGGATGCGGCCGGCGTGGGCGACGACGTGGGTGTTGGCGGGGCTCGCGGTGTAGTCGACGCGGCCTTCGGCATCGACGTAGCGGGCGAGGCCGCGGAGCTTGCGATTGCGCACGAAGCGGCTGCGGAACGAGCGCGCCCGGCCGCCCTGCAGCTCGACGGCGTGGAGCATGCCGTCGCCGAGGAACCAGTGGCCCGGATCGCGTCCGAGGGGATTCGGGCCGTTGCGGACGTAGAGGCCCGCGAGCTCCGGCGGGATCGTCCCCTCGACGGGCAGGTCGAAGGCCTCGACCTCGTGCTCGATCGGCGCGTGCAGCCCGTCGAGGTAGAACGGGAGCTGGTCTTCGCCCGGTCTCGCGTCGCTCATTTCGTTCGACCTCGCTTCGGCGTGGGCTCGTGCGGAGCATCGACCAGCCGCTCGTCGTCGGCCACCTCCCGCCGCGGACCCCGAGTCCCGCGTCGACGCCACCGGTCCCGGCCTCCGTCCCCTCCGTTATGCTCGCTGCATCCGGCGCGAGGCCCCGGCGCCGCGAGGAGATCGTCCGCATGGCACAGGCGATGAGCTGGGATCAGGCGATGGCCGCGCTGACGGGACCGGGGGCGCCCTTCGAGATCGTCGAGCGCCTGGTCGACGGCCAGCCGCTGCGGGTCTTCGCCGAGCTCCCGAAGTCGATGCGCGAGGCCTTCGCCCACGCCCGGCTCCACGGCGACAAGCCCTTCGTCGTCTACGAGGACGAGACCTGGACCTTCGGCGACATGATGACCCGCGTCGACGAGCTCGCCGACGCCCTGGTCCATCGCTACGGCATCCGCCCCGGCGACCGCGTCGCGATCGCGATGCGCAACTACCCCGAGTGGATCGCGACCTTCGCGGCGACGCTCTCGGTCGGCGGGATCGCGGTCTGCATGAACGCCTGGTGGAAGCAGGAGGAGATGGCCTACGGCCTCGAGGACAGCGGAGCGCGGCTGCTCGTCGCGGACTTCGAGCGCTTCGAGACGGCGCGCGCGCGCTTCGACGCAGGCGAGATCCGCGTGCTCGTGGCCCGGCATGCGGGGCCGCTCCCGACCGGTGTCGATCGGATGGAGGAGGTCCTGCGCCCGGGCGCCGCGATGCCCGACGTCGAGGTCCGCGCCCACGACGACGCGACGATCCTCTACACGTCGGGGACGACGGGCTTTCCGAAGGGCGCCGTCTCGACCCACCTCGCACTGCTCTCCGCCCTGCGCGCCTTCGCCTGCCGCGCGCTCGCAGGCGCGATGACGCAGCCGCCGAAGGAGCCGAGCCCGTACGCCGCCTGCTTCATCCTGGTCGTCCCGCTCTTCCACGTGACGGGGCTCGTTCCGGTCATGCTCTCGTCGTTCCTCGCGGGCATCAAGCTCGTCATGATGTACAAGTGGAATCCCGAGCGCGCCCTCGAGCTGATCGAGCGCGAGCGGGTCACGCAGTTCGTCGGTGTGCCGACCATGTCGATCGATCTGCTCGAGTCGAAGGACTTCCCGCTGCGGGACACCTCGAGCCTCGCCGGCGTCGGCGGCGGGGGCGCGCCCGCGCCGCCCGAGCTCGTCGCGCGCATCGACAAGAGCTTCGCCCGCGCGCGGCCCGGCATCGGCTACGGGATGACCGAGACGAACGCCTACGGTCCGCAGAACAGCGGCGACGACTATCTCCGCAAGCCGCGCAGCGCCGGGCGCCCCGTGCCGATCCTCGAGGTCCGGGCCTTCGACGAGCAGATGAAGCCGCTCCCGCCCGGACGGGTCGGTGAGCTCTGCTTCCGCGGCCCGAACCTGATCCGCGGCTACTGGAACAAGCCCGAGGCGACGCGAGAGACGATCGTCCACGGCTGGCTCAGGAGCGGCGATCTCGGCCGCGTCGACGAGGAAGGCTTCGTCTTCGTCGAGGACCGCGCGAAGGACATGGTCCTGCGCGCCGGCGAGAACGTCTACTGCGCCGAGGTCGAGGCGGTCGTCTACGAGTTTCCCGGCGTCCACGAGGCGGCGGTCTTCGGCGTGCCCCACCCGCGGCTCGGCGAGGAGGTCGCCTGCGTCGTGCTGCCGAAGCGGGCGAGCACGGTCGATCCCGAAGCGCTGCGCACCTTCGTGTCGGGTCGGCTCGCGTCGTTCAAGGTGCCGACCCTCGTCGAGGTCGTCGCCGCGCCGCTCCCCCGCAACGCGGCGGGGAAGATCCTCAAGCGGGAGCTGCGGGACGCGATGGTGAAGCGGCGGGGCGGGGGAGGCACCGGCGCGGGGTGAAGGGCGGCTCGTCGACGCCGAGCGGATCGGCGAATGCGGAGAGGGCATGACGCGACCGCCGGCCGACATCCGGATCGACGAGGCGCTGGTCGGTCGCCTCGTCGCGGCCCAGGTTCCCGATCTCATGGATCAGTCGATCCGCATCGTCGCGAGTGGCTGGGACAACACGATCGCACGCATCGGCCAGACGTGGGTCGCTCGCCTTCCGCGTCACGAAGGCGCCGCCGCGCTCATCGCCCACGAGCAGCGCTGGCTGCCGATCCTGGCTCGGGATCTTCCGTTGCCCGTCCCCGTACCGACGCATGTCGGGCTGCCCACGGACGAGTTTCCTCGCCCGTGGTCGATCGGGCGCTGGTTGCCCGGCTCGAGGGCTTCCGAGCGGCCTCCGACGGATGAACGAATCGCGGCCGACGCGCTCGCCCGTTTCCTGACCGCCCTCCACCGTCCGGCGCCCGTCGATGCGCCGGTCAACCCGCTGCGCGGTGTCGCGCTCGAGCGACTCACGTCTGCAGTCGACCAGCGCTCCGCGTGGCTGGCCGGCTCGATCGATCGAGCCCGGGTCCTCGACATCTGGCACGACGGCCTTCGCTCGCCCGCGTGGTCGCACCCGCCCGTCTGGCTTCACGGGGACCTCCATCCGGCCAATCTGCTCACGTTCGAGGGACGCCTGTCGGCCGTCCTCGACTTCGGCGACCTGACCTCCGGCGATCCAGCCGCCGATCTGGCGATCGCGTGGATGACGTTCGCCGCCGATGCCCGGGAGCATTTTCGCCGCGGCGTCGGCGCCGATGCGGCGACCTGGCGGCGGGCGGCTTCCTGGGCCCTGCATTTCGCGCTCGCCTATTGCAGCAGCGACGAAGCGACCGGCATGCCGTCGATCGGCCGCCGCGCCTTGAAGGCCGTGCTCGACGAGTCGGACTGAATTCGATGCCCGATCCGGACCGGTCGACCGCTCGAGTCGCTACGCTCGGCCGTCGATGCGCCGCCGGATGCGATCCGGTTCGGAGGCTCGAGCCTGCCCATGACCGACGATGCGTCCGTCTCGATCCGCCTCGCCGAGCCGGGGGACGAGCCCGTGCTCTGGCTCATGCTGACCTACGCCGCCTCGATGGGCGAGGGCGGGCCGGGCCGCATCGAGGAGGCGCGCGCGGATCCCTATCTGCGCAGCTACGTCGAGGGCTTCGGGAGCCGACGCGAAGACCTGGGCTTCGTCGCCGTCGCTCCGACGCGGCGCATCGTCGGTGCGGCCTGGATCCGCCGGGACTTCGAGGCATCCGCGCTCCACGTCGGCGGACCCGCGGAGCCGGAGCTCTCGATCGGCGTCTCGCCGGAGCATCGCGGTCAGGGCATCGGGGAGCGACTGCTCGATGCGCTGCTGCGGGCGTGCCGCGGACGCCATCCTTCGATCATGCTGTCGGTGCGATCCGAGAATCCGGCCGTCCGCCTCTACCGCCGCACCGGCTTCGAGGAGATCGATCGCATCCGCAATCGCGTCGGTGGCGTCTCGCTCGTGATGCGCTGCCGGCTCGATTGATGCGGAGGGGATCGGCGCGATCGGTGCGTCAGCCCGCCTCGCCCAGCATCCGTCGGGTATCGGCGAAGGTCGGGGCGTGGCTCGTGATGCCGCCGTCGACGCCGGGGCGCTGGCGCGAGAGGGTGAATCCGACGATCATCCGGTCGCCACGAAGCGGAATCCAACGGAAACTCGTCCCGGGTCCTCGTGTGGACGGCAAGGAGCCATCATGAAGTGGATCACCGTCGCATTGCTCGCGTTCGCGTTCCTCCAGCTCGCCGCCGGTGCCTCGGCCCAGTCGATCCTTGTCCAGCGCCCGGTGCCCTACTCCGAGGACGGGGACGTCGCCGAGAAGATCCGCAACGAGTGCAAGATCGACGAGCAGCTGGCAGATTTCCTGAAGGCGAGCGCCGGCGAGAACGGCGTCGAGATCCAGTTCAGCGACGGCCCCGTCGACCGCTCGAAGGGCCGCGTCCTCGACCTGCGCATCACGAGCGCGATCAGCATGGGCAACGCCTTCATCGGCCATCAGAAGTCGACGGCGATCGTCGGCACCCTCTACGAGAACGGCAGGAAGATCGCCTCGTTCAAGGCGCGCCGGAACTCGATGGGCGGCGCCTTCGCCGGCTACAAGGGCTCTTGCGCGGTGCTCGGTCGCACGGTCAAGGTCCTCGGCGAGGACGTCGCGAAATGGCTGAAGGCGCCGGTCGACGGTGCGAAGCTCGGCGACGCCTGACGCCTGACGGCGGACGCGTGCGTCAGGCTTCGTCGAGCACCGCCACGACCGGCGCGTGATCCGAGGGCGTCAGCTCGCCCTTCTTCTTGCGCCACTCGCGATCGATCTCGACCGAGCGCAGCCGCGCGACCACCGCCGGCGTGCCGAGCAGCATGTCGATGCGCAGGCCCTGGCGGCGGTGGAACGCGCCGCCGCGGTAGTCCCACCAGCTGAAGGCCTTCGTCGCGGGCTCGCGCTCGCGGAAGAGGTCGCGCAGGCCGACGGCGAGCAGCGCCGCATAGCGCTCGCGCTCGGCCTCGGTGTGGAAGATCGAGCCCGCGAGCTCCTCCTCGGACCAGGAGTCGAGGGGCGTCGGGACGACGTTGAAGTCGCCGCAGAGGACCGCGCTCGCGTCGGCCCGGACGAAGCCCGCGGCCCAGCCGCGCAGCGCCTCGAACCAGGCGAGCTTGCGCGGATAGTCCTCGTGGTCGAGGTCCTTCCCGTTCGGGCAGTAGAGGGTCGTGAAGTCGAGGGCGAGGTCGCCTTCGCCGACCCGCGCCCGGATCAGCCGCGCGCCGAAGTCGGCCTGGCCGGGGAGGCCGGCCTCGATCCGCTCGAGGGGGAGCTTCGAGAGGATGGCGACGCCGTTCCAGCTCTTCTGGCCGTGGGTGACCGAGCGGTAGCCCAGGGCCTCGAAGTCGGCGTGGGGGAACTGGTCGTCGGTCAGCTTGAGCTCCTGGAAGCCCACGACGTCCGGGGCGCGCTCGGCGAGCCACTGCTTCACGAACTCGAGGCGGGCCCGCAGGCCGTTGACGTTCCAGGTCGCGATGCGCACGGTGGGGCGGTCTCCTCGGGGCGGAGCGTATCATCCCGCCGCGGGCGCCCGGACTGCCCGGATCGACTCGGGCGGGCAGCGGCGCGGTGTCCGCCGTTCGCCGGGCGGCGCCTCGCGGCTATCCTGCGGCTCGCCGACGACCGTCCCGTCCGACCGGACGCACGAAGAACGAGGAGAAGGCCATGAGACTCTTCGGAAAGCCGCTGGAGATCCCGCGCAAGGAGGATGCGCTGCCCGGTCGCAGTCAGCGAATGCGCGTCGCCCCCGCGCATTTCGTGACGAAGCAGCCCCTCGACGCCCCCTTCGAAGGCCATGGCCGCATCCTCGTCGCCATGGGCTGCTTCTGGGGCGCCGAGCGCAAGTTCTGGCAGGCCCCCGGCGTCGTCAGCACCGCCGTCGGCTACGTCGCCGGCCATACGCCGAATCCGACCTACGAGGAGGTCTGCTCCGGCCGGACCGGCCATACCGAGGCCGTCCGCGCGATCTTCGATCCGGCGAAGACGAGCTATGCGGCGCTGCTGCGCGTCTTCTGGGAGAGCCACGACCCGACCCAGGGCATGCGCCAGGGCAACGACGTCGGGACCCAGTACCGCTCCGGCCTCTATTACTACGACGAGGAGCAGAAGCGCCTCGCCCTCGCGTCCCGCGACGCCTTCCAGAAGGAGCTCGAGGCCGCGGGCTACGGCCCGATCACGACGGAGATCGCGCCGGCTCCCGAGTTCTACTTCGCCGAGGACTACCATCAGCAGTACCTCGCGAAGAACCCGAACGGCTACTGCGGGCTCGGGGGCACCGGCGTCTCCTGCCCGATCGGCGTCCTGAACGGCTGACGCGATCCGTGCGAGCGACGCGGCCGGGCGCTCGCTGCGACGGCCGCGACCGAAGCGACGGAATCGACCGAAGCGAACGAAACGACCGGATCGAAAGAAACGACCGGATCGAAAGGTGGATGGAATGGATCTCGTGCTGCGCGAAGGCGCATTTCTCGGCGAAACCCACATCGTGACCGGAGCGGCCCAGGGCATCGGCTTCGCGATCGCGGAGGCGCTCGCCCTCCACGGCGCCCAGGTCGCGATGGTCGACCTCGACCGCGGGCGCCTCGACGAGGCGAAGGCGCGCCTCCAGCAGGCCGTCCCGAAGGCCGCCGTCGCGCCGCTGGTCGTCGCGGCCAACGTCGCGTCGGAGCAGGACGTGCCGCGCGCCGTCGGCCAGGTCCTCGAGGCGACGGGCTGCATCAACGGCCTCGTCAACGTCGCCGGCATCACCCGCGACTCGCGCATCACGAAGAAGACCCTGGCCGACTTCAACCTCGTCCTCTCGGTCCATCTCGGCGGGACCTTCCTGTTCACCCGCGAGGTCGCGGTCCAGCACTGGCACCCGCTCTTCAAGGCGAAGGGCGACCAGCCCCTCGACGACGGCGTCAACCGCTTCATCGTGAACTTCTCGTCGGTCTCCGCGCGCAACGGCAACGTCGGCCAGGTCGACTACACCGCGGCGAAGGGTGCGATCGAGGCGGTGACGCGGACGACGGCGCGGGAGTTCGCGAACTATCGCGTGCGCGTGAACGCGATCGCGCCTGGGCCGGTGAACACGCCGATGCTGGCGGGCGCGGGGGAGCAGGCGGTGCAGGCCTTCAAGCGCGCGACGCTGCTCGGGAAGGTCGCGGAGCCCGAGGACATCGCGGCGACGGTGCTCGGCATGGCCTGCCCGAAGATCTCCGGGTACACGACGGGCCAGATCTTCGCCGCGAACGGCGGGCTCTACCTGGCCTGATCCGGGGCGAAGAGCACGAGCAGCTGGGTGCCACAGCCCGGCGTGCTGTCGAGGTGGATCCGCGCGCCGAGCGCGCGCGCCCGGCGACACGCTTCCACGAGGGCTCGCGTCCGCGAGCTCGGGAGGATCGTGCCGGCTTCGACGAGATCGCCGCGCCGGAATGCCGCGACGACCGGAACCGGCAGCGCGCGCCCCGTGTCGTGGACCTCGAGCACGACGTCCCCGATCTCGCCCCGCTCGGCGGGGCAGGCCGCGATCGGATGGACCCGGGAGACGAAGCGGCGCTGCGGCGGGAGCCACGCCGTCGAGAGGGTCACGAAGCCGCCGGCGTTGCCGGTCTCCTCGACACCGAGCCGGGCGGCCTCGAGCAGCGCCTCGACGATCCCCGCGACCGACGCGCTCGCGGCCTCTTCGTCGAGCGGTCCGTCGAGAGCCTGGTCGTCCGCTCCACCGTACGGCGCGTCGAATGCTCGGCCGAACGTCTCGTCGCCCATCCCGCTGATCGTAACGTCGATCGCCCCGTCGACGGGCTCGAGGTCGAGCTCGAGGGCGACGCTCCGATCGGGATCCTGCGTCGTCCCGCCGGGCCCCCCCTTCCATGCCGCGCGCGTCCGGGCGACGGCCCGCCGGATCGCGGGCGCGAGATCGAGCGTCGCTCCCGCCGCAGCCGGTGTCCGGGGGCGTCGGTCGGTCGTCGCGGGAGCGCGCGTCACGGGAACGATCGCCGCGTTCGCTGCGGCCGGACCCTCTTCGCGCGCGATCGCGCTGAAGCGGTCGATCTCGCCGAGCGGATCGCGCAGGGCCTCGACCTCGAGCAGGACGTCGATGCGCCGCCCGTCCGGTCGCTCGAACGGGAAGGCGACGCGGCAGAGGCGGCCCTCGAAGAAGTGCTGGGCGACGAACTCGACGACCTCGAGGTCGATGCCGGCGCGCTCGAGCAGGCGGCCGACGGGCTTGTCGACGGTCTCGTCGAGCGCGATCCCGGACAGGCGCGCGAAGGCGTCGTTCGCCCATTCGACGACCCCGGCCAGGTTGCCGACGATTCGGGCCTGGCCGGCATCCGACGCGCTCGATTCGCGCTCCGTCATGCGTGTCCCCCGATGGCTGGGACCCTAGCAGTGGAGCGCGCGTTCCCGCGCGAACGAACGATCGTTCGCGGTCGCGGGATGGCTGCACTGGAAGCCGCCCGGCCGTCCGGGGCGTGCGATGGCGCACCGGGAAATTCCCGGATCGGCGTTAGAATCGGGCGCGCATCGTCATCGCTGCATGGCAGCGCGGAAGGAGTCGGTTCATGAGCCGGGACGAACTCGAGATCGACCACGCACCGTCGCAGGCGACCTCGGCGCCCCAGGACGAGCCGCTGACCGGCAAGGCCGCGACGCAGGAGCGCATCCTCGCGGCGGCGACCGAGCTCTTCCTGACGCGGGGCTACGAGACGACGACCATCGCCCACGTCGCCGAGCACGCCGAGGTCTCGCGCGCGACGGTGTTCTGGCATTTCAGCGACAAGGAGTCGCTGTTCCGCGAGTGCTTCAACCGCCTCTGCGAGCCCTTCCGTCAGTCGCTCTCCCGCGACATGTCGTCGCTCCCGCCGGAGAAGCGCCTGCGCGAGCAGGTCGAGCTCTACCAGTCCTTCATCGCGCGCCACCGCGCCGACGTCGACGGCTTCCTGCGCTGGGCGACCGAGCACACCAGCTTCCGGGACTGGCTCGTCCGCACGCTCTACGACCTCCACCACCGCTTCGGCGGGGCGCTGACCGAGACCGTCGCGGAGATCGTGCCGCGGGAGATCGATCCCCACGCGGTGGCGATGGGCGTGCTGATGATGCTCGACGGCAACCTCCTGCTCTCCTACTTCGACGGGGCCCCGCGCGTCGCCGAGCAGCGACAGGCGTCGATCCAGGCGGTGCTCGACATGATTCCGCGCCGCATCCCGGGCCGACACTGAGCGAGACCCGATCCACGGACCCGATGCGCGATGCGCTGCAGGCCGCGACGGTCGGCGCCGGCGCGGGCCGGAAGGGTTCGGCCGGCGGCGCGACCTCCGCGCGGCGCCGCCTCGTCGGGGCCGAGGCGATCGCCGAGGCGCTCGAGCGGGGCGCCGAGCTTCGGGTCGTGCTCTGCGGCCGCGGCCTGCTCGCACCGGAGGACGAGGCGGTCGTCGCGCGGGCGCGGGCGCGGGGGATCGCGGTGCGCGCGACTTCGGACCGCGAGCGGCTGCGGCTGACGGACGGGGCGGCGCCGGCGGCGCTGCTCGCCCTCGAAGGACCCTCCGTCGATCCGGGGCTCGAGGAGCTCATGGCGCGGGCCGGGCTCGTCGTCGTACTGGTCGGGCTCCGCTATCCGGGCAACGTCGGCTTCATCGTGCGGGCGGCGGAGGTGGCCGGCGCGGCGGGCGTCGTGCTCTGCGAGGCGTGGACGCGGGCCGAGCGCGCGAGCGCGATGCGCTTCGCGATGCAGGCGGATCGCTTCTTCCCGGTCGTCGACGCCGACGCGGAGGCGGCGGCCGAGGCCGCGCGGCGCGCCGGTCGGCGGCTCTTCGCCCTCGAGACCGGAGGGACGCGCACGCCCTGGGAGGCGCCGCTCGACGATCCCCTCGCGATCTTCCTGGGCGGCGAGGCGGAGGGCATCCCCGCGGCGATCCTGGCGCGGATGGACGAGGTCCTGCGCATCCCGATGCGCGGCTTCATCCCGTCCTACAACGTGCAGGCCGCGGCCGGGATCGTGCTCGGCGAATGGCTCCGCCGGAGGCACGATCCCGGGACCTAGCGGCGCGGCGTGCTATTCGGCCAGGGCGATGATGCTGGCGCAGCGATCGAGGCGGGAGACGGTGCCCGTCTTGATCCGCTTGCAGCGGGCCTCGAGGTCGACCATGCGCCGGTCGATCCAGGACGCCGCGAGATCGAAGCGCCGCGGATCGGCCTTCGCCTGCTTCAGCAGCTCGCCCGCGGCGAGCACGCTCGCCACGACGTCCGCCAGCGCCTGGGCCGACATCATCGCGTACTTGAAGTCGGTCATCAGGGCGCCGGCCGCACCGAGGATCTCCTGCATGCCGGCCAGCACCTTGTCGGCGAGGGCCTTCATGCGCGGCTCCTGGTAGGACTTCAGCTCCTCCTCGAGGACCTCGAAGACGACGCCGAGGGCGCCCTTGCCGATCTCCTTCAGCGCGAAGGAGACCTGGATCTCCGAGGTGCCCTCGTAGATCGTGGTGATGATCGCGTCGTGGTGGAGCTTGCCGACCTCGGACTCGGCCATGAAGCCGACACCGCCGTGGATCTGGATCGCGTCGCGGCTGATGGAGTCGGCGGCCTCGGTGCCCATGTACTTGGCGAGCGGGGTCAGCAGGCGGATGCGCGTGTCGTTGCGTTCGTGGAGGGCCTGGAGCTCCGCCTGGTGGGCCTCCGAGATCTCCTTCGAGCCGGCTTCGACCCGGGCCATCAGCGCCTCGATCGCGCGGTTCTGGTCCGCCAGCGCGCAGGCGCGGTAGAGCAGCGCGCGGCTGCCCTCGAGCTCGAGCGTCATGCGCGCGAGCCGGTCCTGCATCAGCGGCTGGTCCGCGATCGGGACGCCGAACTGGACGCGGGTCCGCGCATAACGGATCGCGGTGTCGAGGGCGGCCTCGCCGATGCCGACGCCCTGGGCGGCGACGCCGAGGCGCGCGTTGTTCATCAGCGAGAGCATCGCGTTGAAGCCCTGGCCCCGGACGCCGACGAGCCAGCCCTCGGCGTGCTCGAACTGGACGGCCGCGGTCGGGGAGCCGTGGATGCCGAGCTTCTCCTCGAGGCGGGTCACGGTGACGCCGTTCGGCTTGCCGTCGGCGGCGGTCCGCGGGACGAGGTAGAGCGAGAGGCCCTTCGTCGTGCCCTTCGACTGATCGAAGGTCTCGGCGTCGCGGGCGAGCACGAGATGGATCTCGCAGCCGCCGTTCGTGATGAAGATCTTGTTGCCGTCGATGAAGGTCCGGCCGTTCGTCGTCGTCGCGCGCGTCTGGATCGCGCCGAGATCCGAGCCCGCCTGGGGCTCGGTCAGATCCATCGCGCCCATCACCTCGCCGGAGGCGAAGCGCGGCAGGTACTGCTGCTTCAGCTCCGCCGAGCCATAGCGCTGGATGTCCTCGGCGACGCCGGCCTGGAGCCCCAGGATCGTCATGAGGCCCGCGTCGGCGCGGGAGACCATCTGCAGGATCACGTTCGCGACGAAGGCCGGCAGGCCGAAGCCGCCGTACTGCTCCTCCACGCCGAAGCTGACGAGGCCCGCGGCGCGCAGCTTGTCGAGGGTCTCGGCGATGTGGGGCGGGTAGACGACCTGGCCGTTCACGAGGCGCGCCGACTGCGCCCAGCCCGCGCGCAGCTTCGGCTCCTGCTCCTCGCAGATCTGCGCCGCCGTCTCGAGCACCTCGCGCAGCGCCGCGCGATCGACGTCGACGTCGGAGGCTTCCCCCCGGCGCCAGTTGAAGTAGCTGTCCCAGTCGATCAGCTCGTCGAGATAGAGAAGGACGACGTCGGAGAGATAGGAACGCATGCGGTGCTCCCGCGCGGTGGCGCAGTCGCCCGGACTCGTCCTGGCGGCCCGATGGAAGGGGCTCGCCCGGGTCCGGGGCAGGGGGTCGTACGGGTCCGGTCGGACCGGTCCCTCATTTGCCGACCTGGATCGACCGGCCCCGACGTTGGATGTAGAAAAAACACTACAAGTCGGAATCGTCGATCCGGGCCGGTGCGACGAGGTCCGGCGGTCGGAAGTCCGGATCCTCGGACACCGCCCCCTCGTCTTCGGTCACCGTCCGGGCCGGCGCCGGCGCACCCGTGCGATCGAGCTCGCCCGCCGGCACCAGCGCCGGCGGGCCGCCGGCCATCGCCTCGCCCGTGCGGTTGGGCGCGGGCCTCGGCGTTGCGCTCGGGCTGCCGCTCGGATTCGAGGAGCGGGTCGGGGCCGGGCCGATCGCGGCGGGCACGGGGCCCCGGACGCGGCCGAGGACGGGCTGGGTCGACCCGGCCGCCGACTCGGGGTCGTCGATCGGAATGCCCAGCCGGGGATCGAGGCGAGGATCGGGTCGGGCCTCGGGCCGCAGCTCTCGGGCCAGGGCCGGATCCATCTCGTCGCTCGCCGGGCCCCCGGCGTCGGGCGTGTTCCCGCGATCGCCGAGGAGCAGCGCGAGCAGGAGACCGCCGAGCAGCACCGCGCCCGACGCCAGCGCGAAGGGCCGCAGCGATCGGCGCACGAAGCCGCCCCGGATCGCGCGCAGCTCCGCCTCGGTCGGTGGGGCCGAGAGCCAGGCCTCGAGCTCCGGATCGGCGACGGTCTCGTCGTCGGGGCCGATCGGGGGCACCGCCGCCAGCGCCGGTCGGGCCACGGGCGCGGCCACGGCGTGCTCGAGCAGGAGCTCGCTCGCCGTCGTCTCCCGCGGATGGTGGTCCGCGTCGTCCCACGCAGGCTCGGCGTCGTCGGCGACGAGGGCGGCTAGCGCCCGCGGCGTCTGCTGGCGGGAGCGGACGAAGGGCTCGTCGATCGAGCGCAGCCGCCGCGCAGCGGCGTCGGCGAGCAGCTGCTCGCACAGGCGCGAGACCTGGCCGGGAATGCCGGCCGTCTCGGCGTGGATCGCGAGCGCCGCCCGCGGTGTGAAGATCGGTGCGCCCCGGTAGCCGGCCCGCCGGAGCCGGCGCTCGATGTAGTCGGCGACCGAGTCGGGGGCGAGGGGCTCGAAGCGAAGCAGCGCGGCCTCGCTGCGCTCGAGCCAGGCGAGGGCAGGGGGCTTCGCCGCGGGCTCGTCGTCGGGTGTCCGGACGAAGAGGATCACGGTGACGACCGCGGATCCGTCCTCGTCGCGGATGTCCTGCAGGACGTCGAGATGGCCGAGCAGCGCCTCGGGCGCGTCCTCGGCGCGGTCGATCACGAGGACCAGCCGATGGCTGCGCGCCGCCGCGAGCAGGCTCGCCCGGGAGAGCCGCGCGCCCTCGAGCTGCCAATCGCGGACCAGCCCGACCCGCACCGCGGGCCAGACCTGGTCCGCCGGATCGAGCACCGTCGCGACCCGGGTATTGCCGGCGAAGAGCCGGGGGAGCGCCGTCGCGAGGCTCGACTTCCCGATCCCCGGGACCCCACAGACCCCGATCCGGGCCTTCCCGTCGCGGAGTGCCGCCTGGACCCGCGCGACGAGCTTGCGCAACGCGCGCGTGCCGATCACGCCGGCCGCCTGCGGCTCGTCCGCAAAGGGCGCGCGTTCGAGGCCGAAGTGTTCGAGGAGGTCGGTCATTCGGGATGGCAACCGGCTGCAGGGATCGATCGACGGCTTCGGGACCGGAGTGATGCGAGGGGCTCCGGGGGCAAATCGGTCGCATCGACGGGTGCCTTGAGGACTGCGCGAGCGCGCCGTGCGAGCCGGTCATGGCCGGCGATCCGGTGGTGGTCGGGGCGGGTCGTGGCTTTGCCGGCGTCGTGCGGGCTCGCTTAGTATTGGCAGGCCGCGATCCGCCGCGCACTGCGCGTGGCCTGCGCGCGGATCGGGATTCGGGGCGGCCCGCGAAGGCGGTGCGCGGTCCGGTGAGGGGCGAGCTCGGTGTCGATCGAAGCCAGATTGACCGTCGTCGGCGGTCTGCCCGGTCAGGACGGCGAGGTCTTCGAGCTCGCGATCGGCACGACGCGCCTGGGCCGCGGCGTCGACTGCCAGATCCGGCTGCTCGACGAGAGCGTGTCGCGGCTCCATGCCGAGATCGTCTTCGACGGCGAGACCGTCGTCCTCTTCCACAAGAGCCAGGTCAATCCGACGCGCGTCGGCGGCGTCGAGGTCGCGGCGCCCGTCGTGCTCGCGGGGGGCGAGGAGATCGGGCTCGCGGGGCGCGTGCTGCTGCGCCTCGACGTCGCCCGGATCGAGCGCGCCGAGGTCACGAAGCCCTTCGAGGTCGAGAGCTCCCGCACGATCACGACGCCCCATCACGTCCGTCCGACCTCGATCCCCGAGGCGCCGAAGCCTTCCGACGTCCGCCTGGCGATCATCGGCGCCGGACCCGCCGGCATCGCCGCCGGCGTGCGCGCCGCGCGCCGGGGCATCGAGCATCGGCTCTTCGAGCGCGCGCGTCTCGCGGACACGATCGTGAAGTACCAGAAGGGCAAGCTCGTGATGGCCGAGCCGCCCCAGCTGCCGCTCCAGGCCGAGCTCGGCTTCACGTTCAAGGAGGGCAAGCGCGAGGAGGTCCTCGACTGGTGGGAGACGGCGGTGCGCGAGGCCGGCGTCCAGCTCGCCCTCGGCTGCAACGTCGTCGGGATCCAGGGCAAGAAGGGCGCCTTCCAGGTCCACACCCGCGACGCGAAGGGTCCCTCCGTCTACGAGGCGACCCACGTCGTCCTCGCGATCGGCGAGCAGGGCGACCTCAAGAAGTTCGAGAAGCCCGGCGACGACCAGCCCTGGGTCCTCTACCAGCTCGACGATCCCGGGGCCTACGAGGACAAGCGCGTCGTCGTCGTCGGCGTCGGTGACGCCGGCATCGAGAACGCGATCGCCCTGGCGGAGAACGGCAACGAGGTCACCGTCGTCAACCGCCGCGAGGAGATCGACCGCGCCAAGCCGAAGAACAAGTCCGGCCTCGAGGCGAAGATCAAGTCGGGCGAGATCCAGTACCTGACGAACCTCGCGATCGAGCGCTTCGAGTCCGACGCCGCCGTCTTCCGCACGAAGGACGGCGCCGACGTCCGACTCCCCTGCGACATCGCGATCGGGCGCCTCGGCGGGAAGAAGCCGCGCAAGTTCCTCGAGGGCCTCGGCATCCAGTTTCCGACCGCCGACGAGGACGCGATCCCCGACGTGTCGGCGCAGTACGAGTCGAACGTGCCGGGCCTCTATCTCGTCGGTGCCGTCGTCGGCTACCCGCTCATCAAGAACTGCCTGAACCAGGGCTTCGAGGTCGTCGAGCACATCCTCGGCGGCAACGTCCAGCCCGCCGACGAGCCGGTGCTGGCGGACAAGCTGAAGGACGTCGGGGGCACCGTCTCCGAGATGCTCCAGCGCATCCAGGCGACGGTGCCGACGCTCGCGCCGCTCACCCTGGTCCAGATCCGCAGCCTGCTCTTCGAGTCCCAGATCCGGGTCGAGCCGGCGGGGCGCGTCGTCTACAACCGCGCCGACTTCGACAACAGCTTCTTCTCGATCCTCGAGGGCGAGGTCGAGCTCGCCTTCCTCGACAACTCCAATCCGATGCAGCCCGAGGAGCAGCGCCGCGAGCTGACCATGCGGCGGACGGCGGGGCAGTTCTTCGGGGAGGAGGGGCTCGTCTCCGGGCGGCGGCGCGGCGAGACGGTCACGACGAAGACGCGGGTCGTGCTGCTCGAGACGCCGCGCAACACGATGGCGAAGCTCGCGCGCTCGGTCGAAGACGTGCGGCGCGCGATCGACGCGGCCTACGTCGACTTCGCCCTCTCGACGCTCTTCCCGTCGCTCGGCAACGAGACGCGCCGGCGGCTCGCGATCCAGGCGAAGACGCTGATCCACCCGGCGGGCAGCACGATCTTCGCCGAGGGCGACGAGCCCGACGGGCTGCATCTGATCCGGCGCGGCACCGCCGAGATCTACAAGAAGCACGAGGGCGTCGAGGAGCAGATCCGCTCGCTGCGCGCCGGGGCGACGCTCGGCGAGATCGCGGTCCTGCGGCCGGGGCGCCGGCGCGGGGCGAGCGCGCGGGCGAGCGTCGACTGCGAGACGGTGCTGTTTCCGGCGGAGCTCGTCCGTGCGATCGCCGAGCACGAGCGCGAGGTCCGCGAGTTCCTCGAGGCGAAGGAGGAGGAGTTCCGGATCGCGGACGCCCGCCGCCAGCACGGCCGCGGGACGATGCTCTGGCTGCAGAAGGAGGGCGGCAAGGAGGCGACCGACCTCCTGATGATCGACGAGACGCTCTGTGTCCGCTGCGACAACTGCGAGAAGGCCTGCGCCGAGACCCACGGCGGCGTGTCGCGCCTACGCCGCGAGGCCGGGGCGACCTACATGACGAGCCGGGGCAGCGCGCTCCATCTGCCCGTCGCTTGTCAGCACTGCGAGAACCCGAAGTGCATGACCGACTGTCCGCCGAACGCGCTGCACCGCGATCCCAACGGCGAGGTCTGGATCGACGACGAGACCTGCATCGGCTGCGGCAACTGCGAGTCGTACTGTCCCTACGGCGTCATCAAGATGGCGAAGGTCGACGACGACCCGGGCCCGGGGCTGCTGATGCGCCTGCTCTTCCCGATGCGCGCGACGAAGAAGGAGCCGAAGGCGAAGGAGGGCGGGGCCGAGGGGACGGCGGTGAAGAAGGCCGTGAAGTGCGATCTCTGCCGCGAGCTGCCGTCCAAGCGCAGCGGGGCACCGCGGGCGGCCTGCGTCGCGTCGTGCCCGACCGGCGCCATCGTTCGCGTCGATCCGGCGGCCTTCGTCGACGAGATCTACGAAAGGCAGGGCTAGGCGCTTGACGCGACCCGCGATCGGACCGCGAAGCTTCCTCGAGTACGCCGGCTACCGCCATCTGAAGCTGGCCGTGCTGCTGCTCGTCGCGTCGATCGCGGTCTACCTGCTCGAGGATCCGCCGGGCGGTCGCAGCGGCAGCTCGTGGACGGGCTACGGGCTCGGCACCGTCGCCGCGGGCCTGATCGTCTGGCTGATGTGGCTGGGTGTCCGCAAGCGCAGCTACCGCGCCGTCGGTGCGCCGCTGCAGGGCTGGACCTCGGCCCACGTCTACCTCGGGACCTCGCTCGCGCTGATCGTCCCGCTCCACACCGCCTTCGAGTTCGGCGCCAACGTCCACACCCTCGCCTACGCGCTGATGTGTGGCGTGATCGCGACGGGCGTCTTCGGCGTCGCGATCTACGCCCTCGTCCCGACCTCGATCACGCGCAACCGCAACAACATCACCCTCGACGCCATGCTCGAGCGGATCGCCGAGATCGACGCCGACTGCCGGGTCGCGGCGGAGAACCTGCCCGACCACCACGCGAAGGCGGTGATCACGTCGATCGAGGAGACGCGCATCGGAGGCGGCCTGCTCGCCCAGCTCGCCGGGCGCGACGCGAATTGCGGGACGACCCGCGCGCTCCGCAGCCTGCGCAGCTCGACGATCGACCTGCAGGGCGAGGCGCGGCTCCAGGAGCTCAAGCTGATCGAGCTGATCGCGCGCAAGGAGCTGCTCGTCAACCAGATCCGTCGCGACGTGCGGCTGAAGGGACTGCTCGATCTGTGGCTGGTGCTCCACGTTCCGCTCGCGTTCGCCACGGTGGCGGCGGTCCTCGTCCACGTCTTCGTCGTCTTCTGGTACCACTGAGCCGTGCGCATCCGACTCGTCGAAATCCGGACCCGGACGTCGGGGAAGAAGGTGCGCCTCGAGCGCGATCTCGACGTCGAGGCGCTGCGCATCGGGCGCGGTCCCGACAACGACCTCTCGCTCCGGGGCCTCACGATCTCGCTGCGCCACGCGACGCTGCGCGCGGGCGACGGCCGCGTCGCGGTCGAGGCGGCGCCGGGCCAGACGGTGGCCATCAACGGCCGCGTCACGACGGGCGATCGCCTGGCCGTCGGCGACGAGCTGAGCCTCGGTGCCTTCGAGCTGCGGCTGCTCGATCCGGTCGCCGGCTTCGACGCCGTCCTCGAGTACGAGGAGGTCGAGCGCGCAGAGAGCGAGCGACGGGGGCTCGATCAGCGGACGCGGATCGGGATCGAGCGCGGGCTCTTCGCGCGCCGTCCGCTCTCCTGGGCCCTCGGGCTCGCGTTGATCGCGATCTTCCTCGCCGTGCCGCTGCTCTTCGGCGGCGGTCAGTCCTCCTGGAACACCGGCGACGTCAGCCGCGGCCACGCCTACGTCGAGAGCGATTGCGGCGCCTGCCATACCGGCCTGTTCCGCGGGGTGCGCAACGAGGACTGCATGAAATGCCACCACGACGTCGGCCGCCACGCCCCGCCGACGCTCGCGATGGCCGAGCTCGACGAGGCCTCGTGCGCGAGCTGCCATCTCGAGCACCGCGGTCGCGACATCGACCTCGCCGACCTCGGCGCGGGCTTCTGCGCCGACTGCCACGCGGACCTCGCCGCCCGCCTGCCCGAGACGAAGCTGCGCGACGCCAGCGACTTCGGCGACGACCATCCGGCCTTCAAGCTCTCCGTGATCACCGACCCGACGCAGCCCGCCGCCTCCCTCGACGTGACCCCCGAGCTCGTCGAGGAGACCGGCCTCGTCTTCGACCATCTCCAGCACGTCGGTCGCGCCGTCTCGGGCCGGGCCGTTCCCGGCCGCGGCGGAGAGAAGCAGTACCTGCAGTGCGGCGCCTGCCATCAGCCCGACGCGGGCGGCCTCTACATGAAGCCGATCGAGTTCGAGAAGCACTGCCAGGACTGCCATCGCCTCGACTTCGACAAGGCGGTGCCCGCGACCTTCACGCCCCATGGCGATCCCGCCGTCATCCGCGCGCGCATCCGCGGGCTCTACTCGGAGCGGGTGCTGGCGGGGGACGTCCGGGATCCCGAGGCGCCGCCGCGGCTGCGGCTGCGGCGACCGGGGTCGGTGCTCACGCCGGAGGAGGCCGAGCTCTCGCGGCGCTGGGTCGAGAGCAAGGTCGAGGCCGCGGAGCGGCGCTTCTACGATCGGCCCGGGACCTGCGCGACCTGCCATGCGCTGCGGCCGGGGGAGGCGAGCGATGGCGGGATGGGCGTCGCGCCGGTCAAGCTCCAGACCGTCTGGGTGCCGGGCTCGACCTTCAGCCACGCGAGCCACGCGCCCTTCGCCTGCGTGAAATGTCATGCGGGGGCGGGCGTCTTCGATCCCGATCCGGAGACGGCCCTCGCGCGACCGGACTGGTCGCTGCCGGGCGCAGTCCCCTACGGCCTGATCGACCGCGACGGCTCGACGCCGACCTCGGAGCGATCCGCCGACATCCTGATCCCTTCGATCGAGACCTGTCGCGAATGCCATGCCGGGCCGGGGGAGCGGGGCGGCGAGAAGGTGCCCTCGCCGTGCTCGATGTGTCATCCGTTCCACGTCCGGGCCCACGGTCCGATGCCGGGGTCGCCGGCCCTCGAAGGTCTGCGCGCCGGGACCGGTCCGGCCGGAGGTGAGGCGGGCGCGGCGCCCGTGCCTCCGGCGGCCCGCTTCGTTCCACTGCACGCGAGCTCGTGAGCCGTCTTCCTCGCTCGGGCTGACGGCGGTGGGTAGGCCGCAAGGCCGGTCGACGCTCTCCGGATAGGACGCCGAGCGTCCCCGCCGCGAAGCCACCTCCGTCGCAGAAATCGTCGGCTCGTGTCCGTGAAGTGTGCCTGGAATTCTCACGCGTTGTCTTGGCAGGCCAAGACGTGTGTGCAACCGTCACAATTCGCAGGGGAAGCGGAGGCCGTCGATGATCGTTTGGAATCGGACGCGCGATCGGGCGCGTGGATGGACGGCGATGGGCGCTCCGGCCCGCCCCGCGCTCGCGCTGCTCGGTACGATGGCGCTCGGCCTCGCGGGCTGCCAGCAGGACGATACGGTCGACGCGACTCAAGTCTGCGCCTTCCAGTGCGACTACACCGACGCCAACGCCGTTCTCACGGTTCCCGACGTCGTCCAGATCCTCGCCAACGCGATCACCGAGGCCCGCGCCAACGGCATCACCGACGTCACGATCTCCGTCAACGACCACCTCAACAACGTCCTCGCCGTCTACGACACCGATGCCTCGACGATCGACTTCTCGCTGATCACGTCGAAGGGCGATCCGGGCTCCGAGGACGCGACGCTCTTCGAGGCCTTCGGCCCGAACCTCAGCACGAACTTCGGGACGCCCGCCCCCGGCCAGGCGCTGAACACCGCCCTCGACGGCATCTACATCCCGAGCGGCTACGCGGCCATCAGCAAGGCCGGCACCGCCAACTACTTCTCGACCCAGGGCAACGCGTTCACGACCCGGACGGCGAACACGCTGATCCAGCAGAACTTCGTCCCCGGCGAGACCGACCGCCCCGGCGGTCCGCTCTTCGGCGTCCAGATCGCCCAGCTCGCCTGCAGCGACATCAACACGCGCCAGAGCGTCAATCAGGTCACCGACACGACCGTCGCCCCGGATCCCAACGACCTGATCGGTCCGCGCCGCCTGCCGGTCGGCTTCGCCGCGGATCCCGGCGGCGTCCCGCTCTACAAGGACGGCATCCCGGAGCTCGAGGGCGGACTCCCGACCGGCCGGACCGGCAAGGTCGTGGTCGGCGCCGTCGGCATCGAGTTCAACCACATCTACGCCCTCGACAAGAACGCGCTGAACGCCGATCGCAACCTCGAGGAGCGGATCGCCGTCGCCGCGACCCGCGGCTTCGAGGCCGATCACGAGCGCCAGGCGACCCGCATCACCGTCGCCGGCCGCGCGCTGCGCTTCACCGACGACGGCCAGCTCCGCAGCCGCCCGACCGACGTCCCGACGCCTACCGCCGGCGATCTCGCGAGCACGGCTGCGATCCAGGCCTTCCTCGACGGCATCAGCGGCCGGACGGGCGACTTCGTCAACGACGAGTTCTTCTTCCCCTTCGACGCGCCGCGCCAGGGCGTCCGCCTGCTCGATCCCGCCTCGGGCGTCGTCACGGCGACGCTCTTCGCACCGGCCGCGGCGGCGGCCCAGGGTCTCGCGGACGCGAACGGCGAGATCCTCGTCGATCGCAACGCCAACCCGCGCTTCCCGGCGATCGCGAGCACGAACCCGAACGTCGGCGCCGGCGGCCTCACTGCGGCCGACGTCCAGGAGCTGCTCGTCAACTCGCTGCTGCTCGCCGAGCGCACGCGGGCCCAGACGCGCACGCCGCTCGGCGGCCAGGCGCGCATCGACGTCGCCGTCGTCGATCTCGACGGCAACGTGCTCGGCTTCGCCCGCTCGAAGGACGCGCTGCTCGACGGCATCGACGTCACGATCGCGAAGACCCGCCAGGCGGCGTTCTTCTCGAAGAGCAACGCGCGGACCCAGCTCGAGAACGCGCGCGATCCGCTCGGCAACTCGACGGATCCGGCCACGCGGGAGGGCACGGTCATCAACGTCCGGCCCTTCGGCGCCTACGTCGACACGGCCGCCAATTTCCTCGGCTTCCCGACTCCGGCGCTCGCGACCGATCCCCCCTTCAACGGCGACTTCGCCTGGTCCTCGATCGCCCTCGGTGCGATCTCGAATCCCGACTTCCCGCCCGGCGTGCTCGACGCCGGCGAGGGCCCGCTGAGCCGCCGCGAAGGCGAGTGGAGCATCTTCAGCACCGGCCTCCAGACGGAGCTCGTCCTGCCCGGCATCGCGCTCGGCCTCTGCGACACGGTGCCCGACCTGGCGGTCGCCCTGCGGCGGGCGGTGTTCGGAGTCAATCCGGGGGCCGAGGCGGTGCTGTATCAGTTCGACGCCGCGGGCATCGCGGCGCGCAACGCGACCTGCGACGCGTTCCGCACGACCTTCCTCGGGAGCACCGACCCGGGTCGACAGCTCGACTGTCTGCAGGGCGTCCAGGACTTCGGGGTCGGCGCGATCACCGGTCTGCAGAACGGCTACCACATCTTCCAGGGCGCCGTGCCCATCTACCGCGGCAGCACGCTCGTCGGCGCGATCGGCGTGTCGGGCGACGGTGCGGAGCAGGACGACTTCGTGCCCTTCGTCGCCCTCGACGAGGTCGGCAAGGATCAGCGGCGGCGCGGCGTGCCTGCGCCGATCGGCAACGCGCCGGGCTCGATCCGGGCGAACAACATCTCGGTGCAGAACGTGCACCTGCGTTACGTCGTCTGCCCGACGGCGCCGTTCCTGACCAGCAACGAGCAGAATGGGTGTGAAGGCCGATGAAGAAACGCGCCCCCGTCGCAGCGTCGCTCGCAGTCGCCTTCCTGCCGACCCTGGCCGCGATCGCCGGGGCCACGCCGGCGCCGAGCGGGGGAGCGAATCGGGTGGGCGAGGGCCGCGAGGCGCCGGAGGCGATCGTGGTCGCGCAGGTCGAGGACGACGGCGCGGCGGCGCGGAGAAGACGGCGGCCGGGCTTCGTGCGCCCCGGTGGCGGGCGCGGCGCCGACGCGGGCCGACCCGCCGAGCCGAGCCAGCCCGCCCCCGAAGCGACGCCCGCCCCGGAATCGCAGGCGACCCCGACGACACCGCCGCGCACGCCCCGCCCGACCACGACGCCCGGGACCGCGCCGGTCGCGCCGGGTGCCGGTGCGCAGCCGGCGCCGGCGGAGGGGGCCGGTGCACCGACGCCCGCGACCGCGCCCGCGGAGTCGGCGACGGACGCGGGGGCGCCGGCCGGGCGGCCGGTGCGACAGGATGCGCCGGTCTACGAGAACGAGCTGCCGAACTACGATCTCGTGCCGGTCCCGGATCGTTGGCGCATCATCGAGAACCTCGGCGTCAACGAAAAGTGGTACGACCCGTACAACCAGAACACGCTGAAGGCCGATCGGCCGCTGCCGGGGACCAAGGACTGGTTCCTCAACCTGAACGTGATCTACGACGCGATCGTCGAGGCGCGCCGGATCCCGACGCCGACCGGCGCAGCGGGCGACCACAGCGGCGAGCTCGACCTCTTCGGCGACGGCAGCCAGTTCGTCACGGCCCACACCCTGATCGGGAGCGTGTCGCTGGTCCAGGGCGATACGACCTTCCGCCCGCCGGACTGGGAGTTCCGGCTCACGGCGGCCGCCAACGTCAACGTCGCGCAGATCAACCAGCTCGGCGCCCTGCGCGTCGATCCGCGGGAGAACGACCAGCGCTTCGACTCCTTCGTCTCGATCCAGGAGGCCTTCGTCGACAAGCACCTCTGGAACCGCAGCGAGCGCTACGACTTCGACAGCGTCCGGATCGGCATCCAGCCCTTCAACGCCGACTTCCGCGGCTTCCTGTTCGCGAGCCAGGAGCCGGGCGTCCGCTTCTTCGGAAACCTCTTCAACAATCGCGCCCAGTACAACGTCGCCTGGTTCCGCCGCCTGAACAAGGACACGAACTCGGCGCTCAACAACATCCAGTCCCTGCGCGACGACGACACGGTCGTCGCGAACTTCTACTACCAGGACTTCCCGGTCCTCGGCCTCAACATCGAGGCGCTCTTCGCGGCGAACATCAACCGCGAGGCCCACCGCCGCGACTTCGACGACAACAGCAACCTCGTGATCCCCTCGCCGGTCGGCCTCGGTCGCGGCCACGACTACGAGGTCTACTACATCGGCTTCGCGGGCGACGGCCACATCGATCGCCTCAACCTCTCGTTCCAGCTCTACGGCGCGCTCGGCCACGACGACTTCAACTCGATCGCCCAGAGCACCCAGGACATCCAGTCCTTCTTCTCGGCGATCGAGGCCTCCTACGACGTCGACTGGATGCGCTTCAAGGCCTTCATGCTCTACGCGATGGGCGACAAGGATCCCTACGACGGCAAGGCGACGGGCTTCGACACGATCCTCGACAACCCGAACTTCGCCGGCGGGACGACCTCCTTCTGGCAGCGCCAGCAGATCCCCTTCGTCTTCGGCGGCGGCGTCGCGCTCTCGGGCGTGAACTCGATCGTGCCCTCGCTGCGCAGCTCGAAGACCGAGGGCCAGTCGAACTTCGTGAATCCCGGGCTCTGGCAGTCCGGCGTCGGGGCGGACTTCGATCTGCTGCCCGAGCTCAAGCTGCTCACCAACGTCTCCTACCTCGCCTGGGATTCGACCGAGGTCCTCGAGATCCTGCGCCAGCAGGAGCGGATCAGCCGCGACGTCGGCTGGGACGTCTCGGCCGGCCTGATCTACCGCCCGTTCTTCACGAACAACGTGATCTTCCGCGCGTCGGGCGCCGTGCTGCTGCCCGGCAGCGGCTACGAAGAGCTGTTCAACGATCGCACCGACGAGCCGCCGTACTCCGTGCTCCTGAACCTGACCCTGACCTACTGACGACCGCGGGCGGCGCCGACGGCCCGCCGATCTCCCGACTCCGCCCCTTCCATCGAGGCCTCGACATGAAAGCCGCTCGTCCGATCCAGGCGCTCCTCCTCGCGATGTCCTTGGCGATCGCGATCGTGGCGATGGCCCCGGGAAGCGTCTCGTTCGCATCGGAGGGCGAGCATCCGCGCGAGATCGACTACCCGGTCTACCCGCCGGCGCCGCGGGACCAGACCGACGAAGAGGCCGCGGCGAAGAGCGCGGGCTGTCAGTCCTGCCATCTGAAGACCGACCAGGCGACCATGCACCCCCAGCGCTCGGTCGTCCTCGGCTGCACCGACTGCCACGGCGGCGACGCGACCGCCGTCCTCGCCGAGGGCACGCCCGCCGACTCGAAGGCCTACGCGAAGACCCGGAACCGCGCCCACGTCCAGCCGAAGCTGCCCGAGACCTGGAAGGCGCGGCGCAACGAGGTCCGCACCTACGCGCTGCTGAACCGCGAGAGCCCCGAGTACGTGCGCTTCGTGAACCCCTCCGACTACCGCGTCGTCGAGGAGTCCTGCGGAGCCTGCCACGGGACGATCGTCCAGAAGGCGAAGCGCTCGATCATGGCGACGGGCGCGATGCTCTGGGGCGGTGCGTCGTACAACAACGGGATCGTGCCCTTCAAGCGCTACATCCTGGGCGAGGCCTACACCCGCGACGGTCTCCCGGCGGCGATCCGGGCGCAGTTCGACGTGACGCGGCGGCAATCCGACATGGGCGTGATGGCGATGGCGCTGCCGCTGCCGACCTGGGAGACGGTGCCCCCGGCGGACGTCTTCCGGATCTTCGAGCGCGGCGGGCGCAACATCAACAGCTTCTTCCCGGAGACGGGGCTTCCGAATCCGCAGGAGGAGCCGGGCAAGCCGGACGTGCGCGCGTCGTTCCGCGGGCCGGGGACGGGCAACCGCATCTCGGTGCCGGTGCTGAACGTCCACAAGACGCGGCTCAACGATCCCAACATGTGGTTCATGGGGACGAAGGACCAGCCGGGCGACTTCCGCTCTTCGGGTTGTGCCGCCTGCCACGTCGTCTACGCCAACGACCGCGATTGGCACAGCTCGGGCTCGTACTCGAAGTACGGCAATCGCGGCCAGACGGCGACCGTCGATCCGACGATCGCGAATCTCCGCAACGCGAAGGGCGAGAAGGAGTGGGGCCACCCGATCCAGCACGCCTTCTCGCGGGCGATCCCGACGGCGCAGTGCATGAACTGCCACATGCACCAGCCCAACATGTTCGTGAACTCCTACCTCGGCTACACGATGTGGGACTACGAGTCGGACGCGCCGCTCATGTGGCCCGAGGAGCAGCGCTACCCCTCGATCGAGGAGATGCGCGCGGTCCTCGACCGCAATCCCGAGGAAGCTTCGTACAAGGGCAAGTGGGCCGATGTCGAGTTCCTGGCCGACGTCTGGAAGAACGTGAACCCGAAGGCGAAGGACACCCAGTTCGCCGACTACCACGGCCACGGCTGGAACTTCCGCGCGATCTTCAAGCGCGCCCGCGACGGGACGCTCCTCGACAAGGACGGCAAGCCCGTCGCCGACGACCTCCCGGCGAAGGAGAAGTTCGAGCGCGCGGTCCACATGCGCGACATCCACGCGGACATCGGCATGCAGTGCGCCGACTGCCACTTCGCCGACGACGCCCACGGCAACGGCGAGCTCCACGGCGAGGTCGCGGCCGAGGTCAACATCCGCTGCCAGGACTGCCACGGCACGGCCGACGCCTACGCCTCGCTGAAGACCTCCGGCCCCGCCTCGCCGCAGCAGGGCCGCGACCTCTCGCGCCTGAAGAACGCCGACAACCGCAACCGCTTCGAGTGGCGCGGCGGCAAGCTCTACCAGCGCCTGATCCTGCCGCCCCACCAGGAGTTCGCCGTCTCCCAGGTCAAGGACAGCGTCACCCCGGGCAATCCCGAGTACAACGCGAAGTCCGCCCGCGCGAAGCTGATGTCGAAGGGCTCGGGCCAGCAGTTCGGCCTCGGCGTCGCGAAGGGCAACCGCGCCCACGGCGACGAGGAGATCGCCTGCTTCTCCTGCCACAGCGCCTGGGTCACCTCCTGCGGCGGCTGCCACCTCACCATCCAGGCGAACTGGAAGACCGAGAGCCACCACTACGACGGCAAGGTCGCCCGCAACTTCGCCACCTACAATCCGCAGGTCGCGCGCGACGAGATGTTCCAGCTCGGCAAGCACGGGACGGTCAAGAACGGGATCATCGCCCCGGTCCGCTCGAGCTCGGCGCTCGTGCTCTCGTCGACCGACATCAACCGCAACCGCATCTACATCCAGCAGCAGCCCGTCTCGTCGGGCGGCTACAGCGCCCAGGCCTTCGCGCCCCACTTCCCGCACACCGTGCGCAAGACCGAGACGAAGACCTGCTCCGACTGCCACGTCTCCGAGGCGAACGACAACAACGCGATCATGGCGCAGCTGATGCTGCTCGGGACGAACTTCGTCTCCTTCATGGGCTACAACGCCTGGGTCGGCACCGAGCACGAGATCGCGGCGATCCAGGTCACGGAGTGGGACGAGCCGCAGGCGGTGATCGGGAGCTACCTCCATCAGTACGCCTACCCCGACTACTTCGAGCAGCACGAGGCGCGCGGCCGCGAGCTCTCGAACGTCGATCCGGGTCGGCAGGACATGGATCCGGCCTGGGTGAAGGGCCTGCGGGAGTTCTTCGGAGACGGGCTGACGAGCTGGCTCGGGACCCGCGACAAGATCAACGACGCGGAGTTCGTCCACCACTCGGGCCGCGTCGGCTGCCTCCAGCTGCGCGGCGAGTATCTCTACGTCGCGGAGGGCGAAGAGGGCATGCAGGCCTTCGACGTCTCGTCGATCGCGACGCGCGGCTTCTCCGAGCGATTCGTGACGGCGCCCTTCTCGCCGCTCGGGCAGGACGTGCGGATCGAGTCGAAGAACGCGACCTGCGTCGCGCTCCCGACGACCCAGCTGCTGCGCCCCGAGCGCAACCGGACGAAGCTCGCGCTCGAGGACAACCTCGAGCAGCCGATGCATCCGATCTACAGCTACGCCGCGATCACCGACGCCGAGGAGGGCCTGATCCTCGTCGACGTCGAGACGCTGGCCGACTTCGAGCCGCGCAACAACTTCTTCGAACGCGCCGTGACCTGGAATCCCGACGGGATCCTCGACGGCGCCAACTTCGCGACCTTCGCCGGCCACCTGCTCTACGTCTCGGCGAAGAGCGGCATCGTCGTCGTCGACCTCGACGAGCCGAAGAGCCCGAAGGTCCTCGCGAAGATCCCGCTCAAGAATCCGCGCGGCTCGATGGTCCAGTTCCGCTACCTCTTCGCCGTCGACGACGAGGGGCTGAAGGTCGTCGACGTGACGCTGCCCGAGAAGCCGCGGATCGTCCCCGGCGCCCTCGTCCCCCTCGCCGACGCGAACCGGGTCACCGTCTCCCGGACCTACGCCTACGTCGCCGCCGGCGCCGACGGCCTCGTCATCGTCGACGTCGCGAAGCCCGAAGAGCCCCGCGTGAAGCTCCGCTACACCGCGGACGGTCAGCTCTCGGACGCGAAGGACGTCGCGATCGCGACGACCAACGCCTCGCTCTTCGCCTACGTCGCCGACGGGAAGAACGGCCTCAAGGTCCTGCAGCTGACCTCGCCCGAGCTGAATCCGAAGTTCTACGGCTTCAGCCCGACGCCCAACCCGCGCCTCATCGCCTGGCGCAAGACGGCCTCGCCCGCGCTGGCGGTGTCGCGGCCACTCGAGCGCGATCGCGCCGTCGACGAGACGGGCCACCAGATCGCGGTGCTCGGCCGGCTCGGCTCGCGGCCCTTCACGCTCGAGGAGATGCGGCGGATGTATCTCGGCAAGGACGGGCAGGTCTGGAAGGTCAAGGACTGAACGGCGGCCGATCGGGCCGACCGGGGGCGCCCGGTCCTCGGCCGGCAGCCGGGACGCAACTCGGTCCGGATCGACCGTGAGTCCCGAGAAAGCGCGTAACGAAGCCGTCTCGGCGGGCACTTTCCGGGTCGATGGCCGGACGAAATCCCTCCGGAAATCGAGAGGATACGACCCGCCTGGCCCATCCCGGACGAGCCCGGTCCGGGCGCGCGGCCCCCGCGCCGATCAACTCGCGATATCGTACCGGCCCACCCGGAGCCGAACCGGGATGTCCGTCAGCTGGGAGAACGAGCTCCATGCCGCAGACCGTGCCAACGAAACACCAGAGGCTCCTCGCCTGGGTCGAAGAGATCCGAAACCTGACGGAGCCCGCGGAAGTCGTCTGGTGCGACGGCTCCCAGGCCGAATACGACCGGATGTTCGAGCGGATGCTCGCGTCGGGAACGGCCGAGCGCCTCGACTCCGCCCGCCGACCCAACAGCTATCTCGTCCTCTCGGATCCCGCCGACGTCGCGCGCGTGGAGGACCGCACCTTCATCTGCTGCGAGCGCCCCGAGGATGCGGGGCCGACCAACAACTGGCGCGATCCCGTGACGATGCGCGCGACGCTGACCGAGCTCTTCCGGGGCTCGATGCGCGGTCGCACGATGTACGTCATCCCCTTCAGCATGGGCCCGATCGGCTCGCCGATCGCCCACATCGGCGTCCAGATCTCCGACAGTCCCTACGTCGTCGCCAGCATGCGGATCATGACGCGAATGGGGAGGCGCGTGCTCGACGTGCTCGGCGCGGACGGCACGTTCGTGCCGTGCCTTCACTCCGTCGGCCATCCGCTCTCGCCGGGGCAGAAGGACGTGCCCTGGCCGTGCAATGCGGACAACAAGTACATCGTCCACTTCCCCGAGACGCGGGAGATCTGGAGCTTCGGCTCGGGCTACGGCGGCAACGCGCTGCTCGGCAAGAAGTGCTTCGCGCTGCGGATCGCGTCGGCGATGGCCCGGGACCAGGGCTGGCTCGCCGAGCACATGCTGATCCTGAAGCTGACCTCGCCCGCCGGTGACGCGAAGTACGTCGCCGCCGCTTTCCCGAGCGCCTGCGGCAAGACGAACCTCGCGATGATGGATCCGACGCTCGACGGCTGGAAGATCGAGACGATCGGCGACGACATCTGCTGGATGAAGTTCGGCGAGGACGGTCGCCTCTACGCGATCAACCCCGAGGCCGGCTTCTTCGGCGTCGCGCCCGGGACCAGCCAGAAGTCGAATCCCCACGCGATGGACAGCCTCCGCGAGAACTGCATCTTCACCAACGTCGCCCGGACCGACGACGGCGACGTCTGGTGGGAGGACATGTCGAGCGAGAAGCCGGCCCATCTCCGCGACTGGCAGGGCCGCGACTGGACGCCGGACTCGAAGACCCCGGCCGCCCACCCCAACGCCCGGTTCACCGCCCCGGCGCGCCAGTGTCCCGTGATCGCGAACGAGTGGGAGGATCCGCAGGGCGTCCCGATCTCCGCGATCCTGTTCGGCGGCCGCCGGGCCACCGTCGTCCCGCTGGTCCACGAGGCCCGCGACTGGGCGCACGGCACCTTCCTCGGCTCGATCATCTCCTCCGAGAAGACCGCCGCCGCCGCGGGGACCGTCGGCGAGCTGCGCCGCGATCCGATGGCCATGCTGCCCTTCTGCGGATACAACATGGCCGACTACTGGACCCACTGGCTCCGCATCGGCGAGCGGCCGGGCGCGGTGCTTCCGCGCATCTTCTACGTCAACTGGTTCCGCAAGGGCGATCGCGGCGAGTTCCTCTGGCCCGGGTACGGCGAGAACAGCCGCGTGCTGAAGTGGATCCACGAGCGCTGCGACCAGAAGATCAGCGGTCAGGAGACCGCGATCGGGGTGCTCCCGGCTCCGGGCGAGCTCGACCTGTCGGGTCTCGCCGTCGATCCGGCGGCGGTCGAGAGGCTCACGCGCGTCGAGGTCGAGGGCTGGCTGTCCGAGATCCCGAAGATCCGCGACTTCTACGCGGAGTTCGGCGATCGCGTGCCGAAGTCGCTCGTCGCGGAGCTCGATGCGCTCGAGGCGCGGCTCCGAGCGCGCTGACCCGCACGGGCGCTCGGGCGCTTGGCGGTACAACGTCGCGCCCGGCACGGCGCGGGTGGGCGCGAATGGCTCGGCCCTTTCTGCGGGCGGCGCGGCATCCCGGGCGTTCCCGCTTGCGCGACGGCTTCGGTGAGGCGGGCGTCGGCCTGCGCTTGACTTCGCGCCCACCCGCACCGCGCCGGGCGCTCATGCGTGCGGACAACGGCTCGAACGCTCGTTGTGGTTCGTGAAGATTCGGGGCTGCGACTCGAGCTTGCTTGTTTTGCGATGCATGCGATTCGGTCGTGTCGTTTCGCGACTCGTCGCGTCGCAATGATATTCGTTCCGGCGTGTCGTGTGCGGCGTGTCGTGTCGATGCGAACGCCGTAATCTCGCCGTGCCGACTAGCGATTCAGCGAGCGACCGGTCCGGTGCAGGGGACGCGAAGTCAAGTGCAGCCCGCAGCCCGCCCCATCCAGCCGGTCGCAAAGGCGCCCAACGTCGAGAAGCGAACAAGTCCATGCCGAGGGCGAGCCATTCGCGGCCCCTGCGCCGGGCCGGTCGCGTCTTGTGAGCCGACCCGGAAGCGCGGAGAGCGAACCGCGCTCAGATCGCCGGAGTCGCGTCGCCCGGGTCCGCCGCCTTGCGTTTTTCGCGCTCCGCGAGGAGCCACGCCGTGATCTCCTCGGGGCGCAGGGGCTTTCCGTAGAGCCAGCCCTGGGCCATCTCGCAGGACATCCGCGTCAGGATCTCGGCGTGCTCCTCGGTCTCGACGCCCTCGGCGACGACGATGCGGCCGAGGGCGTGGGCCATGCGGATCATCGCGTCGACGAGCTGGCGATCGGCGGGGCGCTCGGGCAGGTGGAGCACGAAGGCCTTGTCGATCTTGAGCACGCTGAAGGGGAGCGTGCGGAGCTGGGAGAGCGACGAGTAGCCGGTGCCGAAGTCGTCCATGACCATCGTGAAGCCCGCGCTCTGAAGGTCCTGGATGCGGTTCAGGAACGAGCGCGACTGGTCGCTCATGACCGACTCGGTGATCTCGAGGTTGATCTGGTTCGGCAGGATCGACTCCTGCTCGAGGATCGCGTGGAGGCGCTGCGGGAAGTCGCTCTGGGCGATCTGGCGCGGTGAGACGTTGACCGAGACCGACATCCCCCGCAGCCCCATCGCCGCCCAGTCCGCGAGCTGGCGACACACCCGGCTGATCACCCACTCGCCGATCGGCACGATCAGCCCCGTCGTCTCCGCGATCGGGATGAACTCGTCGGGGGGCACGAGCCCGCGCTGGGGATGACGCCAGCGGATCAGGCTCTCGAGACAGACGAGGTCGCCGCTCGAGAGCCAGACCTCCTTCTGGTAGACGAGCTCGAACTCGTTCTGGCGCAGCGCCTTGCGCAGCTCCTGCTCGAGCGAGAGGCGCGAGGCGACCTGCAGGCGCTGGACCGGGTCGAAGAAGGCGATCCGGTCGCCGCCCTGGTCCTTTGCCTGCTGATTGGCGGTGATCGCGTCCTGGAGCAGCGACTCGGGGTCGGTCCGGTCGGAGGTCGCGCGGACGATGCCGAGGCTCGCCGTCAGCGCGATCTCGCGGCGGGCGATCGTGAAGGGCTGGGAGAGCGCCGTCCGGATCCGCTCGGCGACGATCTGCAGCGCGTCGGGCGCGGCGTCGTCGCACATCACGATGAACTCGTCGGCGGCGAGCCGCGCCACGAGATCGGAGGTCCGCACCGCGAGCTGGATCCGATCCGCGACGGCGATCAGGAGCCGGTTGCCCGCCGCCGGGCCCATGCTGTCGTTGACGAGCTTGAAGCGGTCGAGGTTGACGGCGATCAGCCCGATGCGGTGGCGCCGGTCGGTCGGCTCGCGCAGGGCGCGGCCGAGGAGCTCGAGGAATCGCCGTCGGTTGGCGAGCCCCGTCAGCTCCTCGACGAACACGCTCGACTCGAGCTCGAGCTCGTAGGCCTTCTGGGCCGAGAGGTCGTGGAAGATCGCCGCATAACGCCGCTCCTGACGCGGTGCCCGGGAGCCGACCTCGAAGGCGACGACGGAGAAGGGGACGAGGGCGCCGTCGTGGCGCTCGAGCAGGATCTCGCCGCGCCAGGGGCGGCCCGCGCGGATCTCGTCGATCGCCCGCGCGACGACCGCGTTCTGCGAGCCCGGCACGACCGAGGCCGGCGTGACGTCCCGGGCCCCGCGCGGATCGGTGAAGCCGAGGAAGCGCGCGGCCGCCCGGTTCATGTAGATGAAGCGGGTACCGTTCGAGAGCACGACGAGGTCCGGCGTCGCCTCGAGCAGCGCCAGCAGGTCGGAGGTCTGCACCTCCGAGGCGCTGGACTCGCCGCGGCTGCGCAGCGGGGAATCGGGCCTCGGCGCCGCCGGGCGCTGCTCGAAGGCGTCATCCATGGGACGCCTCCTCGCCGGTGTGCCCGTCCGCGACGAGCTCGAGCCGGTAGACCGAGTTGCCCGTCGCGATCCGGATCGTCCGCTTGCCGGACTCGACCACCTCGCGCACCGGCGAGGTCGCGACGACGCGCCCCTCGACCGAGAACGACGCGGGCTCGCCCGGCACGAGATCGGTGAGCAGGATCGCGAGCCCGAGCTCGTGGCGCTCGCCGCCGCGCTCCTGGGTCAGGGTGACGCGCGCTCCGGTCTCGAAGCGTCCGGGGGCCGCCTCGGGCCAGTCCTCGACGGCGACGATCCGCGTCGCGTCCGACCGCGCGGTCGTCTCGTGGGTCGCGTCGGCCATCGCCCGGCCCGCGACGATTGCGGCGACCCGGCGCAGCTCGTAGCGATGATTGCGGGTCTCGATCCGCAGCGTGTCCGGTCCGACCGCCTCGATCCGCACGATCGCGGTCGCCGCGAGGACGCGCCCGCGCTCTCCGGCGTCGAGGCGCAGGGCGATCGGAGAGCCGACCTCGAGGCGCGCGGTCAGCTCGCCGATTCCGATCGCGCGCGCCATCGGCGCATCGGGGCCCGGCAGCCGGGAGACGCTCACCGTCGTCCCCGGTCCCCAGCCCGTCTGTGCGCGCGAATCGGCGCGAGGCATGCCTCGGATCCTCCGGTGGCGCTCGCCCGTGGCGATCGCGCCCGACTCGGAGGCCTATCGACCCGCCGCACCGCAGACCGGAGCAGAGTCCGCAGATCGCGGGCGCTCCGGACCGCGCGACCGACGGCGACGCCCCGGGCGACCCCTATGCGCGAGCGCACATCCGAATCGGGACGCACTACTCAGGAGGAATCCCGATGCGGTCTCGGTGGGATCCTCGGGTGCTCGGCACAACGTCGCGCCCGGCACGGCGCGGGTGGGCGCGAATGGCTCGCCCTCTGCACGGCCGGCGTCGCTTCTCGACTTTCTTCGAAGCGGCGACCGGCTGGACGAAGCGACCTGCAGGCTGCGCTTGACTTCGCGCCCACCCGCACCGCACCGGGCGCTCATCGGTGAAGGAGGCGCGCGCGCACACGCCGCGTCCTCGACGAATCAACCCGGTCGACGTCCCCTCGTGGCCCGTCCTGCAACCAAGCGAGCGCCCGGTCCGACGGGGGGACGCGAAGTCAAGCGCAGCCCGCGCCCCGCTGTGTCCAGTCGGAGGCAGACGCGCCGGACGCCGAGACGCTCCGAAGCCCGTGCCAAGGGCGAGCCATTCGCGTCCCCCCCGTCGGACCGGGCGCGTCTTGTGAGCGCTCCGAACCGCCGTGAGGAGGCGTCACAGTCACCAGCTGGGAGCGACGATCTGTCCCGCCCGCGCCAGCGCCACCGCCTCGACCTTCTGGATCTCGACGAAGCCCTGGCTGCTGGTCGGATTGAGGCCCTCGGAGGCCTCCATCGAGGCATCGGCCTGGTTGTAGAGGGAGCCCGCGACGTCGGTCATCTGCTGGAAGAAGACGTTGCCCTTGTAGAGGCCGAACTCGACCCGCCCCGAGGCCTTCGACGCCATCACGTCGATCGCCGCGAGCGCCGCGCGCGGCGCGGGATCGAAGATGCGGCCGTCGTAGATCGAGTCGGCGACGAGCTTCGAGAGGTCGCGGAACAGCAGCGCCGCCCGCCGGTCGAGCACCGCCTGGTAGATCGACTCGAGGCCGCGACCGAGCAGCTCCATGCCGGGCGCCTCGTAGACGCCGCGGCTCTTCGTCCCGATGATGCGGTTCTCGAGGGCGCTCGTGATGCCGACGCCGTTGCGGCCCGCGACCTTGTTGGCTTCGAGGAGCATGTCGACGGGGCCGAGGCGCTTGCCGTTGAGCTCGACGCAGACGCCCTTCTCGTAGCGGAGGGTCACCGTCTCGATCTTGTCCGGTGCATCCTGCGGCCAGACGCCCATCGTCGGGACGACGATCGTGGCCGGCGTCTCGAGCGACTCGAGATCTTCCGCCTCGTGGGAGAGGCCCGCGAGGTTCGCGTCCGTCGAATAGCGCTTGGCCGGGCCGGTCGATGCCTCGATCCCCTTCGCCCGGAGATAGGCGACCATCTCCTTGCGGCCGGGGAACTGGGTCAGCAGGCCCGGGTCGCGCCAGGGCGCGTAGACCTTCATGTCGGGGGCGAGCACGTTCGTGTAGCGCTCGAAGCGGAGCTGGTCGTTGCCGCGGCCGGTCGCACCGTGGGCGAGGACGCTGCAGCCCTCGGCTTGCATGGCCCCGAGCAGGCCGTGGACCTTGACCGCGCGGGCGATGCCCGTCGTGTTCCAGTAGCCACCGTCGTAGCGGGCCTGGGCCTTCACGACCATCATGGCCGCCTTCGCCATCGACTCCTTCAGGTCGACGACGCGGGTCGGAGCACCGGTCGGCGCCATGCGGCGGGGGATGTCGTGGACGTCGCTCTCGTCGGGCTGGGCGAGGTCGGCGATGAAGGCGATCACGTCGAGGCCTTCCTCGCGCAGCCGCGTCGTCACCGACTTGCTGTCGAGCCCGCCCGACGCACAGATTCCAATCTTCCGACCCTTGAGATCCCCGATCCGCATCGCGACAGCGCTCCGTTTCCTGCATTCGTGGGCCCGGTCTCGGAGAAGACCGGGAGGGGCCGCGGAAGCGCGGCCGGCTCACGCCGGAGGGGGCGGAGCGAGCGGGACGATAGCAGCCCGGATCGGGCCGAAAACGGCGGTCTCCGGCCGCCGGTGACGCGACTCTCGGGCCCGGGGCCGGCTCGGCTCAGGCCGGGCGCTTGCGGCTCGTGCCCCGGCGGGCGCCCTGGCCCGGCCGCGCCGACTTCCCGGCGGCACCGCCCGCGCGGGTGGTCTTGCCCCGCGTCGCCTTCCCGCGGCTGCGGACGCGACCGATCGCGCTCTCGAGGCCCCGGCGCAGGCGCGCCGCGTCCTTCTTCAGCTTGCCCTCGGCGAGGCGCCAGCGCTTCTCGCCGTCCGCCCGAGCCCGGTCGACCTGGGTCTGCAGCTCCCGGACGTTGCTGCGCAGCTGGCGCAGAAGCCGCGGGATGTCGCGCTCGAGGCGCGCGAGCGCGTCGTCGATCGGATTCGCCTTGCGCCCGGTCCGCCGCGCGCCGCCCTTCGTCCCGCTCTTCCTGCTCGCCATCCGACGTCCTCCTCGTGTTGGGTCTCGCGTCCGCTCTCTCGCCCCGTCTCCGCACAGGTCCTACCGCATTCCCGGCCGTCCGACATCGCCGCGGATCGATGCAGCGTCGAATCGACCCGTGGCGCCGCGTTCGCCGGGGGAGCGACCCCTAACGTCCGGCCAGCTTCGCCTTGAGCTGCTTGAAGCTCTGCTGGGCGCGCGCGGGCACGTAGGTGTCCGGGTTCTCGACGGCGGCCAGCATGCGCGCGAGCTCGCCCCGCTCGAGCGCGTCGTAGGTCGGATCGTCGATCAGGCCGAACACCAGGTAGTTGTAGACCACCGTCTGGATCGCCATCGCCGCCTGCTCCGAGGCGGCGTAGTCGGCGTACTCGCCGGCCTCGGCCTGGGCCAGCAGGTGCGCCGAGAGCGTGCGCAGGACGGTGGCGTCGATCTTCCAGGCCGAGAGCTTCGGGAGCCACGCGGCGATGCGCCCGCGGATGCCCTTCGCGATGGCGGCGGCGTCGCCCTTGCCGTCGCTCGCGGCCTGGTGGAGGGCGCGGAGGTCGGTGCGCAGCTGGCCGGCCTCGCCGGGGGCGACCAGCTCGAGGGCCTGCATCAGCATCAGGAAGCTCGCGTCGTTCAGGCGGGCGACGCCGGGGCCGAGGCCGGTCGACTGGCGCGGCTTCCAGCGGCGCTGCTCGTCCATGTTGTGGTGGCACGCGTGGCAGTCGTAGAGCACGAACTCGGGGAAGAGGCCGAGCCGGTTGCGGTTCGGATCGAGCATCGCGTCGAGCACCTCGTCGATCGCCACCGCCTGGCCGATCGCCCAGAGCTTGATGTCGTTGGGCGCCTGCTTGCCGCGCTTCGTGTAGTCCTCGTCCGGCTCCCAGTGATAGGGCTGCAGGATCGAGAAGAGGGCGAGCTCGAAGCTCTGGCGCGGATGGCCCGCGCCCATCAGGCGGTGGTTCACGAACTTCTTGCGGTCCCCGAAATGACACGAGAGACACAGGCGCGCCCGCGCGACGGGATCGTCGGTCGGGTAGAGGCCGAGCTCGACGTTCTTCGCGTGGGTGCTGCCGCTGTCGTGGGGGCGCAGCCAGCGCTCGGCTCCGCCGTGGCACGCCTCGCAGCCGACGCCGTCGTCGAGGCGGAACGCGCCGTTCTCGGTCCGGCGCTTCTCGACCGGCGGATTGTCGCTGTGGCAGTCGAGGCAGAGCGCGTCCTCGTGGGGCTTCTTCGGCCGGCCGAGGTTGCGGGAGATCGCGATCGACTCGGGGCTCAGCAGGACCTTGTAGGCGCGCGTGTGGTGGCGGTCCTCGTTGATCCAGGTCGTGAACTCGTTCTGCAGCACGCTGCGATCGTTGCGCGGTCCCGCGGAGCCGTGGCAGGTGCTGCCGTCGCAGCTCGAGACGCCCTCGTGTTTGTCGCTCGCATACTGCGGCAGGACCGGGGCACCGGCCTCCGCGCGCCCGCCCGCCGCGACCACGACGAGCGCGAAGAGCCCGCAGAGCGCCGCGAGCCGGCGGCCCTTTCCGCTCCGGGCCGGGCCCGGGACGGGAAGCGAGGAATGCATCTCGAACGTCCCCCTCCGGTCGCGTCGCGATCGCCGGGACCGACCTCGATCGCATGGTACCCGCCGACCGCAGGGGCGCCGCCCGGATTCGTGCTCGGATCCGGACGCGGTCGCGATGGCCGCGCAGGTCGCGCGCGGTAGAATGGGCGGGCGGCTGGTCGGTCGGTCGGCTTCCCAGGCCGCGGCCGCTCGGCTCGATGGTCCGCGCCTTCCCACCCCGTTCCGCAGCGAGGTCCCGGCGAATCATGCGCTCCTCCTCTTCGTCGTCCTTCGTGTCCTCCTTCTCCTTCTTCATCGCGTGCCTCGCCGGGGCTGCGCTCGTCGTGCTCGTTCCGCTCGCCTCGGCCTGGGCCGCCGAGCCGGCGATCCCGCGCTCGCCGCGGCCCGAGAAGGCCCAGGTGTATTTCATCAGCCCCGAGAACGGGGCGAAGGTCGCGTCGCCGGTCGTCGTGCGCTTCGGGCTGCGCGAGATGGGCGTCGCACCGGCTGGGGTGGCCCAGCCGCAGACGGGCCACCACCATCTGATCGTCGACGCCGAGATCCCGCCCGCCGGGCTGCCGATCCCCAAGAACGACCACTATCTCCACTTCGGCGGCGGTCAGACCGAGGTCTCGCTCCCCCTCGCCCCGGGCAAGCACACCCTCCAGCTCCTGCTCGGCGACCACAATCACGTCCCGCACGATCCGCCGGTCGTCTCGGAGCGGATCACGATCGAGGTCACGAAGTGATTCGAGGAGCGCTCGCCGGAGGGGGTCGATGAGCGACGACGAAGCGCGGCCCACCCGCGTTCTCGAGGACACCGACGACCTCGACGTCGCCTCGGCGGCGACGGTCGTCGCGGGGGCCGCCGCCGCGACCCGCGTGGTGCCCCCGACGCCCGCGCCCCCGACGCCGGAGCCTCCGGCTGCGGCCGCGGCTGCGCCGCCGGCTGCGGGGACGGTGCTCGGGACCGAGATCTCCGAGGTCGAGGGGCTCGCGGCGACCCGCGTGCTCGAGGAAGAGGACAAGACGTCGCCGCCGCCCGTCGCCGCGCCGGCGCCCGCCGCCGCCGCGCCCCGGGTCGCGCCCGCGCAGCCGGCTGCGCGCCCGGCCGCCGCCCCGAGGCCCCGGGAAGAAGACCGCGGTCTGCGGCCCGGGACGATCCTGTTCGGCGAGTACGAGATCGTCTCCGTGCTCGGCGCCGGCGGCATGGGCGAGGTCTACCGAGCCCGCCATCGCCGCCTCGACGAGCACCGCGCCATCAAGGTCATGCACGCCGAGATGTCGAAGCGGCGCGGGGCGTCGGAGTTCTTCTACCGCGAGGCGAAGGCGCTGCTCGCGGTGCGCCATCCGGCGGTCGTCCATTGCCACGACCTGCTCTCCGACGACGCCGGCCGCGTCTACCTCATCATGGAGATGATCGAGGGCATCCCGCTTTCGAAGAAGCTGAACGAGGGGCCGCTCTCCCCCGACGACGTCGCGATCCTCGGGGCGCGCGTGGCCCATGGCCTCGCGGCGGCCCATCGCAAGGGCGTGATCCACCGCGATCTGTCGCCGGACAACATCGTCCTGCCGGGCGGGCGGGTGCAGGAAGCGAAGATCATCGACTTCGGCATCGCGAAGCTGCTCGAGCAGGGCGAGGGCACGATCGTCGACGGCTTCAAGGGGAAGCTCTCCTACGCCTCCCCCGAGCAGCTCGGCTTCTTCGGCGGGAAGATCGACGGGCGCTCCGACCTCTACAGCCTCGGGCTCGTCCTCGCGGCGGCGGCGCTCGGGCGGCCGATGCTGATGGGCACGACGGTGATGGAGGCCGTCGACGCGCGGCGCAACCTGAAGGGGCTGCCCGACGGCATTCCCGTCGGCCTGCGCTCGGCGATCCAGCCGCTGCTCGCCCTGAATCCCGAGGATCGGCCGAAGTACGTCGATCGGCTCTTCGTCGTGCCGGGCGCGCTCGATTCCGTCTCCGAGTCGGGGCTGTACTCGACGCCGGCGCCGAAGCCGGCGCGGTCGGGTCGGCCCGCCGCGGCGGCCGCGTCGAGCAGCCGGACGGGTCTCGTCGTGGGGGCGGTCGGTGCCGGTGCGCTCGTGCTGGCCGGGCTCCTGTATCTGGGCTCGACTCGGGGCGGACCGTCCGATGGCGCGCAGACCGGGCAGGCGAACGCGCCGGCGGCCGACGCGGCGAGCGCCGGTGCCGCGCCGACGGGCGGAACGGCGGCCGGATCGGGCGCGCTCGCGGGTGCGCCGAGCGAGGCGGCCGGTGTCGCCGAGTCGGGCTCGGGGGCAGGCGTCGCGCCGGGCGCTGCGGAGCTCTCCGCGGGGACGACGGCCGCCGCGGCGCCGGCGGCGACCGAGGCCGAGCGTCGGGCGAACGAGCAGGCCGCGCGGCGCGAGGAGCGCGCTGCCGCGATCGCCGCGGCCGAGCAGAAGGAGAAGGCCCGCACGACCATCGCCCGCGTCGCTCCGGCGCCGACCGCGACGAAGAAGTCGGGGGGCCCCTCGGCGAGCGACCGGATCAAGATCGTCGGCCTGCTGACCAGCGCGAAGATCGCCCTCGGCGAGGGCCATCTGATGTCGCCCCCCGGCGACAACGCCTACGACAAGTACCGCGCCGTCCTGAATCTCGATCCGCGCAACACCGCCGCCCGCACCGGTCTGCGCGAGGTCGCCTCGCGCTTCGTCCAGCGCGCCAACGACGCGATCGACAAGGGCGACCTGGCGGCGGCTCGGGATGCCCTGCGCCGCGCCCGCCAGGCCGACGCGAGCCTCCCGGCGATCCGGACGGCCGAGGCGCGCCTCTCCGGTTAGCAGCGGCTCGAGTCACGCGCGGAGCTCGCGCCCGGCCGGGGCACAGGGCACCCGACCGAATCGCCCACTCGCGTCCCCGACTACAGCCGCTGGGCCTGCATCGCGTAGGCGCGCAGCGACTCGCGCAGCTTGCCGACGTCCTTCGACTTCGCCTCCCGCAGCGCGATCGCGTAGGCGACCTTGCGCGCCGCACCGGCGTAGTCGCCTTCGCCGACGAGCTGCCTGGCCTCTTCCTCGTACTGCACCTCGGGATTCTCGAGGAAGCCGACGAGCTTCTTGCCGATCTCCTCGGAGATCTTGTCGGCGAGGCCGTTGTCGCCGGACAGGATCTCGATGTCGGGCGGCAGCTCGATGAAGTCGGTCTCCTGCTTGAAGTCGCCGAGCTGCACGCCCTGGCGGCCCTCGTCCTGGAACTCCTGACGCGTCTGCAGCGAGTCGGTGAAGACGACGCGGCCGGAGCCGGCGTCGACCACGCGGTAGGAGACCGAGATGATGCCGACCTTGCGCACGGCGGTGACGTCGAACTTGACGTCCTCCGTGATGTCGCGGCTGATCGTGGCCGCGGGCTCGGGCTGCTTCTTGCGCTGACGCTCGGAGAGCGCGAGCCAGGCGGTGTGCTCGGGGTTGGTGATCGTCTCCTTGCCGGTCACGACGCGGCGGGTCTCGGTCCCGGTCTTCTCGGTCGTCTCGACCTTGGCGTCGTTGATCGTGCCCTGGACGATGAAGTCGGCGGTCGAGAGGGCGTTGCAGTCGCCCGTGCGCTTGCACTCGTCGAGGATGCGCTCGAGCTGCTCGCGCTCGACGATGCGGACGTCGGTCGGGATCGTGCTGAAGATGTGCTGCACGACCTTCGAAGCGACCGCGTCGCCGACCTTCGTCGTGGTCGACTTGGGATCCTCGAAGGGGTAGGCCGTGAGCCCGCGGACGGCGCGTCGATCGATCTCGTCCCGGGTCATGCGCAGGTGCTGCCGCATCTGGGGCGTCGTCGTCCCGAACTCCGACATCACGTCGAGCAGTCCCCACGCGACGCCGTATTCGCCGGCGCTGAAGGACTTCTCGTAGAGGCCGCCGAGCTGGCCGATCAGGTTCTCGACGCCGGGCAGCGTCGCCCCGCGCGAGAGCAGGAGCTTCGAGATCGTCTGGGCGAGGCTGTAGTAGTGGTAGGCGAGGCCCAGGTTCTGGGCCGCCGTCGCCTCGGCGCCGAGCGTGCCGAAGGCCTCGATCAGCTGGGGCGCCGTGTCCTGCAGCGCGGCCTTGATCTCCTTGAAGCAGTCGCCATCGGATGCGTCGGACAGGGTCTTCATGGCGCGATCGCCGCTGCCCGTCTCGAGCGCCTGACCGATCTGCTTGAGGATGACCTTGCCGTCGACCTCGCACTTCTTCTTGCGCGCCTGCTCGTCGTTCGGATCGACCTCCTGGACGATCCCGAGCAGGCCCTGGGCCGTCTCGAAGTCCTCGTTGCGGATGGCCTCCTCGGCCTCCTTCGAGAGGTTGGCGAGCAGCTGCTCGCGCTGGGCCGCATACCGCTTCTGGTCGGCGTGGCCGTCGCCGGCGAGAGCGGAGAGTCCCGAGAGGATCTTCAGCCGCTCGAGCAGGTCCTTGTTGCCGAGGCTGGCGAGCTTGCGGTCGCGCTCGCGGATCGCCCGCGCCGTCTTCTCGCGCTCGGGCTCGAGCTCGGCGACGAGCGCGTCGTGGGTCGGGGTGTCGAAGCGTGCGAGGGGCGCCGCCGCGGCGAGCTGCTTCTCGATCTCGGCGAGCGGGATCATGCCCTCGACCGTCGGGGCCTCGGCAACGCTCCGGCGGATGCCGTCGGCCGCCCGCGAAGCCAGCTCGCCGCCCACGATCTTCTTCTGGCTGGCGAGCTCGGCGGCGCGATTGCTGCCGGGCTTCGCCTGGGCCAGCCCCGCCTCGATCTGGCCGAAGACCGACTCGAGCGTCGCCTGGCTCGCCGCCTTCGGATCCGGGGGCAGCTCGATCGCCGGGCCACCGCCCCCGCAGCCGACCACGAAGGCCAGGGCGACGAAGGCGGTCAGGAAGAAGAAGCGGGACGACTTCGAGAGGTGCATGGACTGGGCTCGCTCCAGATGTTCGGGGGCTCGCGCCCGGAGGCTGGGCTGTCGGGAGGCTATTCGAGAAGAACACTTTGGGCCATCGGATCGGCACGGAGTGTGAATCGCTTCACAGGTCCGCTCGGGAATTCGACCGAAGACGGGCGACGGGCCTCGGATCGCCATGCCGCCGCGCCCGGCATCCGGGGGTGGATCGACGCGGTGAGCCGGTTCGTGGACCGCGGCGAAAGGTTCGGCCATCATCGCGCCGACACGGAAGCCGGCGATCGGTGCCTTCGATCCGGCCGAGGCCGTCGAGGCGCTCGGGCCGGGCCGGCGCGGGGTGATCCGGGATGCCGACCGGGGCCCGGTCGAATCGGGATGCGGCTCCGGACGGGCGGAGCAAAGGGGGGGACGTGAGCCGATTCGTGATCCATGGCGGGCGACCGCTCTCGGGCGAGATCCGGGCATCGGGGAGCAAGAACGCCGTCCTGCCGATGATCGCGGCGGCGCTGCTGACCGACGAAGAGGTCGTGCTCGAGAACGTCCCCTCGATCCGCGACGTCGACGTCATGCTCGAGATCGCGGGGGTGATCGGTGCGCAGGTCGCCCGGCTCGGCGACCGGGTCACGATCCGCGCCGCGGACGTGCGGGACACGCCGCTGCCCCCCGAGCTGTGCGAGCGGGTACGCACCTCGCTGCTCTTCGTGGCTCCGCTGCTCCACCGCCTCGGTCGCGCGAAGCTCCATCCGCCCGGCGGCGACGGCATCGGTCGCCGCCGCCTCGACACCCACTTCTATGGTCTGCGCCAGCTCGGCGCCCACGTCGACGAGGCGGAGTTCGAGTTCCGCGCCCCCGCCGGCGGCCTCTCCGGCGCCATCATCTTCTTCGACGAGGCGAGCGTCACCGCGACCGAGCACATCCTCATGGCCGCCGCCGTCGCGAAGGGCACGACCACGATCCTGAACGCAGCGAGCGAGCCCCACGTCATGGACCTCGCCCGCCTGCTCGTCTCGATGGGCGCCCAGATCGAAGGCCTCCAGACCAACACGCTGACGATCACCGGCGTCGAGCGCCTGCGCGGCGCGACCCATCGCGTCGTCTCGGACCACATCGAAGCCGGCTCGTATCTCGCGGCCGCGGCCGCGACCCGGGGCGGAATCACGGTCCACGAGACCGTCCGCGGCCACTACTGGATGATGCACCGCGTGTTCGAGCGCTTCGGCATCGACATCGAGATCAAGAGCGATCGGATCGTGCTCGCGAGCGGCCAGGTCCCGCGCATCCGGCTCGACGCCGGCGGCAAGATTCCGCAGGTCGACGACGGACCGTGGCCGCAGTTCCCGACGGACATGATGAGCCCCTTCCTCGTGCTCGCGACGCAGAGCGAGGGGACGATCCTGTTCTTCGAGAAGATGTTCGAAGGGCGCATGTACTTCGTCGATCCGCTGATCCAGATGGGCGCGAACGCGATCATCTGCGATCCACACCGGGTCATCATCTCGGGGCCGTCGCAGCTGCGCGGGCAGACGGTGCGCAGCCCCGACATCCGCGCGGGCATGGCGATGATCATCGCGGCGTGCTGTGCGACGAAGCGGCCCTGCATCGTGCAGAACGCGGAGATCGTCGACCGCGGCTACGAGCGGATCGAGGAGAAGCTCCGCGCCCTCGGCGTCGACATCGAGCGGCTCCCGGACTGAGCGGCCCGCCGCTAGGCGGTGTCGCGATCCGGCCCGCCCGCGTCGTCCGACCGCCGGGCCGGCTGCGGCAGGCGCACCGAGCGCCCGAGCCCCGCCTGCGCGGGCTCCGTCCCTTCGAGCCTCCCGCCGAGCAGCCGCGCCGCGTCGCCCACCAGCGCGAGGGCCAGCTCGGCCTCGGCGTTCGCATCCGCGATCGCGGACGCGTTCTCCGGGTGGCCGGCCCGCGCGGCGTCGCTCGCCGCAGCGGCGCTTCGGGCGGCCTCGCCTTCGAGCGTCTCGATCGAGACGCGCAGGCGGACGGCCCCCTCCTCCTCGGCGACCGCGGGCAGGTCGACGATCTCGAGCAGCAGCCCCGACTGGCCGGCGCGCGCGGGATCCAGGAGCGCGCGAGCCTGGGCCCAGTCCACCAGGCTCGCGATGCAGGTCTCGAGCAGCGACTCGGCGCCGAAGATCTCGGCCGGGCTCCGGGACAGCTCGACCCGCAGCGACGGCGGCCCCGCTTCCGCGCGATCCGAGGGCGCGTCGCGCAGGCGGTCGATCAGCTTGCGGGTCTCGATCCACTGACCGCGCTCGGCGCCGCCGTGCTCGCCGAGCAGCGCGTGCTCGACGATGCGCGTCATGCGGCGGGTCGCCTCGTGGACGCGATGGACGCGATTCGGGGCCGGGCCGCGCTCGAGGCCCTCGAGCAGGGCGACGAGCCGCGCGAGCGAGCGCTCGAGGGGATGGCCGCCGTGGCGGCGCGCGAGGCCGATCAGGGTCTCCTCGAGGCCCTCCTGCGCGGTGGCCTGGCGCGTGACGTCGCGGAAGCTCGCGACCGCGCGCCATTCGCCCTCGACGCCGCGGTACGAGCGGACCGACGCCTCCGCCACGACGCGGCGGCCGTGGGCGGCGTGGAGCTCGATCTTCTGGCGGGCGATCGCGGTGCCGATCGGCGCGGCGCGCAGCGCCTCGAAGCGGGCGGTCGAGAGGGCGTGGTGGGCGGTCGGGATCCAGAGCCGGTAGTGGCTCCCGATCACCTGCGCCGGCGAATAACCCATCAGCTCCCGGACCGAGGCGCTGACGAAGACGAGCCGTCCCGCCTGGTCGAGCTCGCATAGCATGTCCACCGACGCGTCGGAGAGCGCGCGCAGCCGCGCCTCGCTCGCGAGCGCCGCCTCGTGGGCGCGCACGAGGGCGGTGTGGCGGGCGTTCAGCTCGAGCTGCCGCGCCTCGAGCTGGCGCAGCACGGAGCCGGGGACGAAGAGCGAGCGGAGGAAGCGGCGCAGGCGCGCGAGGCCGGTCCGCGAGGAGGGGACGGTGATCGCGTAGTGGGCGCGGTGGGCCTCGATGCGGCTCTCGACGACCGCGTCGGGCATCCCGAGCAGGCGCGGCAGCGTGCGGAAGATGCCCGTCGCGACGTGGAGCACCGGCGTGCACGGACCGAGCGGATCCGGGACGCGGACGTCGATCGCGAGGTGGTTCGGCGAGGTCGCGATCACGTCGACGGAGACGCCGGGCATCGCGCGCGGCGCCGCCCAGATCGCGGCGGCGCGGTAGAGCGAGAGCGGCGAGGTCGCGAGCGCGATCATCGCGCGGAAGGCGTGGGTCGTGCGCCCGCGTCCGATCCACTCGCCGCAGCGCTCGAGCCCCTCCGGTCCGTCGACGTGACGCTCGAGGCGCTGCAGGAAGAGATTGAAGTGGTCCCAGTGGACCGGCGCCTGGACGAGGCCCTTCTCGTCGACCTCGATCGGCAGGTCGCCTAACAGCTCGCGCGGCGGAATGCCGTGTCGGGCGAGGGCGAGCCAGAGCTCGGAGAGCAGACGGCTCGACACGCGACCGAGGCCGTCCGTGGGGTCGACGAGAGGCGCTTCCGGGCGAGCGGACATGGTCGTTCCTTCGTCGTGCCGTGGGGAGCCTTGCCGACAGTGCCACATGCTCCCGGGCTGTCGGTGACTCGTATCACAGATGGCCCCCATGGGGCAATCGGGAGGAGTCTGGAAAAAGGGCTCACTGGACGGATCGGTGGCGGGTTGGTCCGATCCGGTTTCTGGGGCGGGGAGCGAGGAGGCGGGGATGGTGGGTCGCGAAGGGGAGGCTGCGGGGGGCGCTCCGGCGGAGGACGGCCGTCGCGCGTGGCCCGCGCGCTATGCTGCGATGCGTCCAACGACCCCCCTCGCATTCGATCGAGCCAGCTCCGCTGGGGCTCTTCCGGGTCCGTTGCGGGGTGCATGACGGGAGGGGGCGTGCGCCCGGATCTCGAGCTCCATCCAATGCCGACGCCCGGAAGATCGCCGGAGCGGTGTCGTGGACGATGCCCGGAAGGGGGTCGGCCGACCGGATGGAGTCGTCGGCTCGGGATCTCGATCCGAGGCGTGGCGATTCTGTGCGCGCTGGTCGCGCCGGTCGCCTCGGCACAGGAGGATCTCCATCTCGATCGAGCGCTCCAGGGTCCGCTTCGCTGGCTCGAGCCCGAGCTGACGGCGCCGACCCAGGCGAGCGCGCTCTTCATGGGCCCCTGGCTCGAGCGCGCGATCACCCTCGATCCCGAGCGCCGGCTCGAAGCCATCGCGCGGCTCAACCCGCCGCCCCCGCCGCCGCCGGTGCTGCCCGCCCCGTCGCCGGCGGGCGCCCCCGATGCCCCGCCCGCCGAGCTCGCGCCGACCGCCGCGGAGGAAGAGCAGCCGGCCCGCGCACCGATCCTGCGGCAGGCCGCGCTCGAGTCGGCGCGGCTGCTCGAGGCGGCGAACGAGTCGCAGGCGGCGGCCGAGGCCTACGCGGGCGTCGTCGAGGCGGCGAGCCAGGACGGCGAAACGATCGAGGTCGACGTCTGGCACGGCCTCGCGATCAGCCTCGCGCGCGCCGGCGATGCGGTGGGCGCGGAGCGCGCCTTCCTCTCCGGCCTCGAGGCGTCCGGCAACGCCGCCGAGCAGATCCGCTTCCGCTACGACCTCGCCGGCTTCTATCGCTCGCAGGGGCGCCTGCTCGAGGCGATCGCGGTCATCGACGCGCTGCTCGCCCACGCGCCCGAGTCGCGCGAGATCGCCGCGGCGAGCACGGCGCTCGCCTCGTCGATCGAGTGGACGGCCCTGGCCCTGCCGCGCGGCGACGCGAGGAGCTGGCCGGTCCCGCCGCCCGAGCCCGGCTTCGAGGCGGTCGATCCGACGGTGCAGCAGGCGCTCGGCTGGATCCCGGAGCCGCTGCGGCGCTGGGCGCTGCTCGCGAGCCAGCTCGCGTCCCGCCACGTCGGGATGCACGGCATGGCCTATCTCGTGGGTGCGCTCGCCGTGCTGACGGCGCTGCTCGTGCTGCTGCGCCAGCGTGGCGACATCGCCGTCGCGATCGAGTATCCGGAGGAGCTGCGCGGCATCTTCCGGGTGCGCTGGCGGCGGAGCACGCGGCGCCTCCCCGATGCGACGACCGAGGAGCAGATCCGCAAGGGCGGCGCGTCGACCCGCCGCCAGCACCACATGGTCGCCCGCGAGACCCAGTTCCAGCGGCTCTTCACGGGGCGCTACCAGATCATCATCGACGGCCTCCTGATCGATCCGGCGACCGACGAGGTGCTCGGCAAGATCCATGAAGAGAAGCTCGTGCACGTGCGACATCGGCGGACGATGCGGGTCGAGTTCGACGTCCATCCGTCGACCTGCCCGGTGGACCTCTCGGTCGTCTGGGGCGACCGACCGGCCCACGAGGCCCAGATCGCGGTGCCCGGTCTCGTCGACAAGCCCCGCGCGGCGTCGGGCGGCTCGATCCGGATCCTGCTGCCGAAGGGGACCCACCATCTGCTCGTCGGCTGCGGCGATCGCGTCTTCGACCACACCCTGCTCGTGACCTCGTTCCGGCCGACCTCGGTCCTGATCGACGTGCTGGCGGCGGACGCGGTCTTCAAGGGCTGCCCGCCGGCGGTGGTTCCGTATCTGACAGGGGACCTGACGTCGGCGGCGCGGGCGCTCGAGCGCGACGGGCAGGCCGCCCTCGGCTACCGCCTGCTCGCGATCAAGTACGAGCGCGACGGCGAGCTCGCCCGGGCGGCGGACTTCTACGAGTCGGCCGGCGATCCGCTGGCGGCGGCGCGGCTGCGCCTCGCCCAGGGCGAGTTCGGGAGGGCGGCCTCGCTGTTCGAGCAGGGCGAGTCGTGGCTCGAGGCGGCCGAGGCCCACCTCAAGGACGAGCAGGTCCTGCGGGCGGGCGAGTGCTACGAGCGCGTCCTCGACTACGAGCGGGCGATCCGCTGCTACCGGGAGTGCGGTGCGATCGATCGCTGGCTGACGGCCCTCGAGCGCTACGGCCGCGTCTTCGAGGCGGCCCAGCTCGCGATCGAGCACGGTCAGCGCCCGCGCGCGATCCGCCTGCTCCAGCTCGTCGACGCGACCGATCCCGACTTCCGCGAGGCCTGCGGGCTGCTCGCCGACGCCTTCGAGACCGAGGGCCACTACGACCTCGCCGCCGCGAAGCTCGACGAGCACATCGCGACCTTCCGCCCGGCCTACGCCCCGGCCGATACCTACGCCCGCCTCGCCGGGTGCTGGGAGCAGGCGGGCCACACCGAGCGCGCCCTCGGCATCCTCGAGGACCTGCGCCGGCGCGAGCCGACCTACCCGAACATCGCCTCGCGCATCGAGCTGCTCCGCAAGCAGCGCAGCGCCTCGGGCCACGTCTTCGGCGCTGCCCGCGAGCGCATCGCCGACCGAACCCAGGACGGCGCCTCGACCGCCTTCGTCGGCGAGGTCCGCTACGAGCTGCTCGAGGAGATCGGCCGCGGCGGCATGGGCGTCGTCTATCGCGCGCGGGACACCCGCCTCGGCCGCATCGTCGCCCTCAAGCGCCTGCCCGAAGGCCTGCGCCGCCACCATCCCCGGGCGCTCCAGTTCTTCCTGCGCGAGGCCCAGTCGGCGGCCCGCCTCAATCATCCGAACATCGTCACCGTCTTCGACGCCGATCAACAGGACGGCCAGTTCTTCATCACGATGGAGCTGCTCGAGGGCCAGCCGCTCCACACCATCCTGCGCGAGCGCGGCCAGCTCTCCGCCGCCAACGTCGTCGGCATCGCCCGCCAGGCCTGCCGCGGCCTCGATTACGCCCACGGCCAGGGCGTCGTCCACCGCGACATCAAGACGGCCAATCTCTTCGCGACGACCGAGCGGATCGTCAAGATCATGGACTTCGGCCTGGCCAAGGTCCTCGAGGAGGTCCGCGGCGCCACGACCCTCGTCTCGGGCACCCCCTATTACATGTCTCCCGAGCAGGTCCTCGGCCACGACGTCGACCACCGCACCGATCTCTACTCCCTCGGCGTGACCCTCTTCGAGCTCGCCGTCGGCCGCGTCCCCTTCGACTCCGGCGAGGTCGCCTATCATCATCGCCACACTCCGGCCCCCGATCCGCGCAGCCTGCGCCCGGATCTGCCCGAGCCCCTCGCGCGCCTGATCGGGAACCTGCTCGCGAAGGATCCGGCCGATCGGCATCCGACCGCTGCTGCGGTGCTCGACGCGTTGATGGAGATCGAGATCGAGTAGCGCTCGGGTGAATCCTCCAATCTTCATCTGACGGGCATTCAATGTTCGTCGGTGTGTGAGGGGTCACTTCCCCGCCCGCGCGACTCGGGCAAGCTGCGCGGCGATGAAGTCCCCCGATGCATTCGAGGATCGCGAGGAGGCCGGCGCCGCCGCCGAGCTCGAAGCGCTCGTGCAGCGATTCGAGCATCGCGTGCGCTACTTCGCGCAGCGCATCGAGCGCCGCTACGGGCTGGATCCCGCCTGGCGCGACGACCTGATCTCCGCCGGCTACTTCGGGCTGCTGAAGGCCCTGCGCAACCGGCGCGCCGAGGCCCACGAGCACGAGCTCTCGGCCTACGTCTCGAAGCGCGTCGAGGGCGCGGTCCTCGACGAGGCGCGGCAGATCCTCGATCGCGCCTCGACCCGGGCGGACTTCGATCCCGCCGACCTCGAGGACGGGATCCACGTCGACCTCGCCGCCCTCGACTGGATGGGCCGCGGCCCGGCCGACCCCGAGGATCTCGTCGACGACCGCGATCGCTGGCGCCGGATCGAGGGCTCCTTCGCGCATCTCGAGGAGGCCCATCGGGCCTGGCTCCTCGCAGTGGCCAACGGCCATTCCCTGGCCGAGATCGCCCGCCACGACGGTGCGAGCCCGGCCCGGCTCCAGAACCAGATGTCCCGGATCACCCGCTCGGTCCGGGCCCATACGCCCGAGCTGCGCCGCCTGCTGCGCCGCGAGATCTGAGCCGGCCTCTCCCCCTCCCTTCCGTCCGCGCGGCGGAGGGCCTCGATCGAAGCGGCCTTGCGCCTTAACCTACGCGCCGGTCGGAGGGCGGCTCGGCATCGGATCCCAGGCCGGGATCGGCCCGACCCGGGGAGGAACGGCGTGTCGGAGAATTCGAACGGGCGGTCGGTGATCGTGGCCGCGGTGCTCGTCAGTCTGTCGGTCATCGGGGGGAGCTTCTTCGTCGCGGACTCCCTCGATCGGGCGACGGCCCAGCTCGAGAAGGCGACCGAGGTCCTCGAGGATCTGCCGCTGGCCGGGGCGCCGGGTCAGCCGGGCCGGCCGCCGGGTCCCGATCCGCGCAAGCAGTACGAGGTCGAGCTCGGCGGCGCTCCGGTCCGCGGCGAGAAGAACGCCAAGGTGACGATCGTCGAGTGGTCGGACTTTCAGTGTCCCTTCTGCAATCGCGTCGGGCCGACCCTGGCGCAGATCGAGAAGGAGTACGGCGACTCGGTCCGGATCGTCTTCAAGCATCTCCCCCTCGACATCCATCCCGACGCCCGGGCGGCCCATGCCGCCGCCGAGGCCGCCCATCTCCAGGGCAAGTTCTGGGCGATGCACGACCGGATCTTCGAGAACCAGCGCGACATGCGCGCCGAGACCCTCGAGCGCTACGCCAAGGAGATCGGCCTCGACATGGACCGCTACCGCAAGGACGTCGTCTCGGAAGCGGTCAAGGAGCGCATCGAGGAGGATCTCGCCCAGGCCCAGAAGCTCGGGGTGTCGGGGACGCCGGCCTTCTTCATCAACGGACGCAACCTCTCCGGCGCCCAGCCCTTCCCGAACTTCAAGCGCATGATCGACGAAGCGCTCGAGGAGGCGAAGGGCTAGTGGCCGGGATCCCGCGCGGGCGGGCGGAGCGCGCTTGATCCGGGGCATCGTCTTCGATCTCTTCGACACCCTGGTCGATCAGAACCACCGCCGCCTCGCGCCGATCGAGGTGTCCGGTCGCCGCGTTCCGGCGACCCTGCCGCAGCTCCACGCCTGGGCTCGGGCGGAGGCGGGCATCGGCCACGACCTCCCCGACTTCGCGGCGCGGCTCGAGGCGGTCGACGCCGAGCTGCGGCGCGACACGATCGACGTCGGGGTCGAGCTCCCGACTCGCGAGCGCTTCCGGGTCTTCGCCGAGCGCCTCGGCTGCGCCGATCCCGCCGAAGTCGCCGAAGGTCTGACCCGGGTCCACATGGGCGCGCTGCGGGAGGCGGTGAGCGTGCCCGACCACCACGAGCCCGTGCTGATGGCCCTCGCGCGCACCCATCGCCTGGGCCTCTGCTCGAACTTCTCCGACGCCGGGACCGCGCGGGCCGTCCTCGAAGAGGCGGGCTTCGGGCCGCATCTGCGCTCGATCGTGATCTCCGAGGAGATCGGTCTCCGCAAGCCGCGGCCGGAGATCTTCGAGGCCGCCGCCTCGGGCCTCGGCCTCGAGCCCCGGGAGATCCTCCACGTCGGCGACAGCCTCGCCGCCGACGTCGCCGGCGCGAGCGCGCTCGGCATGAAGACCGTCTGGCTGACCCGCCGCATCCGCGAGCCCGAGGCCGAGCTCGCCCGCCACCGCGGTGTGCGACCGGACTTCGCCCTCGACGACCTGCGCGACCTGCCGGTCCTGCTGGCGCGCTTCGGGGCGGGGCCGAAATGATCGGGCGGGCCGGGGCGATCGGGAGGGCTGGGACGATCGGGCGGGCCGGGGTGGGCGCGGGGACGAGAGCGAAGGACGCCGACTAATGGATCGAGCCGGGCTGGATCAGCTGGAAGATCGCGACCTCGGCGTCGAACTGCGTCCCGTCGCGGCGGATCATCTCGAAGGTCCCCGCCATCGAGCCGAAGGGCGTGGGGAGCGGGCAGCCGGAGGTGTACTCGAAGCTCTGGCCGGGCTCGAGGACGGGCTGCTCGCCGACGACGCCCGGGCCGTGGACCTCCTCGGTGTGGCCGGTCGCGTCGACGATCGTCCAGTGGCGATTGATCAGCTGGACGGTCGTGTCGCCCTCGTTCGAGATCGTGATCGTGTAGAGGAAGAACCAGCGGCTCGCGGGCGGGCTGCTGTGCTCGGCCGAATAACGCGCGCGCACCCGCACGCGAACGCCCGCGGTCAGCGCTTCGGAGCGGGTTTCGAAGAGGTCGGCGTCCTGCACGCATCGGACTCTAGCAGCGGTCGTCGCGGGTCGGTGAGCCGGGGGGCGGGGCTTTGAACTGCCTGCTGCTCGAGGCGGACGAGTGGGATCCGGCGACGGGCCGCGCGCGTCTCACCGGCCGCCGCTGCCGGCACGCCCGGGAGATCCTGCGCGCCGAGGTCGGGGACCGGCTCCGGGTCGGTCTCGTCGGGGGGCGGATGGGGCAGGGGCGGATCCTCGCCCTCGACGAGCAGGCACTCGAGCTCGAGCTCGCCCTCGACGCGGATCCCCCGGCGAAGCGGCCGGTCGAGCTGGTCCTGGCGCTCCCCCGGATGCCCGTCTTCCGGCGTCTGCTCTCGACGGCGGCCAGCCTCGGCGTCGAGCGGATCCTCGTCGTCGCCACCGCGCGGACCGAGAAGAGCTTCTGGCAGAGCCACGACGTCGCGCCCGACGCGATCCGCGAGCGCCTGCTGCTCGGCCTCGAGCAGGCGCGGGACACCATCCTTCCGGAGGTCTCGCTCCACCGGCATTTCGGGTCGCTGATCGGGGAGGTCCTGCCGCCGAGGCTCGTCGGCCGGCGCGCCCTCGTCGCCCATCCGGCCGCGGCGACGCCCTGTCCGCATCGCGTGGCCGGGCCGATCACGCTCTTCATCGGTCCGGAGGGCGGCCTGCTCGACGACGAGGTCCTGCGGCTCGCGGGCATCGGCTTCGAGCCGGTCCACCTCGGCGAGCGGATCCTGCGCGTCGAGCCCGTGCTGCCGTTGTTATTCGGTCGCCTGCTCGATTGAGACGCGCAGCGCGGTCTCCGGCTCGTCGGGGGGCGGCGGCTCGACCTCGAAGGCGATGATCCCGAAGTGGACGATCAGCAGCAGCGAGTACACCGCGAGCGACGCGTAGAGCCCGATCTTCGCGAAGCGGAAGTTCTTGTGGACCAGCAGCAGGATCAGCCAGAAGCCGACGACCAGGCATTTCTGGGCGAGGAAGGCGGCGGGTCCGAGGTCGAGGAAGAAGTCCATGACGGGGTTGGCCTCGCGGCCGCCGCGGTGGAGCCAGAGCATCGTCATGAAGGCGTCGGCCACGTTCAGCAGGAAGATCGCGAGGAGCAGCCCGACGTCCTGCTTCGAATAGCGATCGACGTACCCGGCCTGGTCGGTGGCGCGGCGACCCCGCGCGCGGCGCAGCGGGGAGAAGAGGTCGAGCCAGGGGCGGGTCGGGCGGGCTCGGCGGTCGGCGTGTCGCCGATCCGGGTGCAGCGGGGTCGCGTTCGACGGGACCTCCGCGGCACCGTCTTCGCCGCGGGGTGTGCCCGGAATCTTGCGGCTCTCCTGCACGCGACCTGCTCCCTGCCTCCGCCGCAGGGCAGAGGACTCGGGTCGCTATCGGCCCGGTCGGTGCCCGAGCTGAGGAGAAGAACGCCTCGCCGGCCCGCCCCGGTCGACCTGCGCGTCCGGCTCCTGCGCGCCCGACGGGCAGGAAGGAGCTAGAGCGCGAGCGCCCGCTCGGCGAGCCAGAAGCAGCCGAGGCCGCAGAGCCCGGCCACCGCGAGGTCCCGCGCGAGGCGCTCGGCCGTCGGCGCCGCGAAGCGGGCGGCGAGGCGCAGGGCGGGCCAGGCCAGGGCCACCACCGCGAGCTGCCCCAGCTCGACGCCGAGATTGAAGCCGGCGAGGGCGGGGACGAGCCGGTCGGAGGGCAGGTCGAGCTCGACGAGGATGCCGGCGAAGCCGAAGCCGTGGACGAGGCCGAACGCGAAGGTCAGGGCGACGCGCGTCCACTCGGAGCGGGTGCGCGCCGACAGGGCGAAATAACAGGCGGTGAACAGCATCAGTCCGACGGCACTGATCGCAGGCAGCGCCGAGCGCCCCGCGGCGGCCGCGCCCACGAGCCCCGCGAGGCCGCCGAGCACGACGCCGGGGATCGCGACGCCGCGCCCCGCGACGAGCCAGCCCTTCTCGATCGCGACGAGCGCCACCGAGAACGCGATCACCGCCTCGACCGCCGCGGCCCGCGGATGCACGAGCCCCGCGACGGTGAGGGCGAGGGTCAGGCTGTGGGCGAGGGTGAAGCCGGTGACGAGACGGGCGATCGCACCGGCGCGCTCGGCGAGCAGCATCAGGCCGAGCAGGAAGGCGAGATGGTCCCAGCCCGAGAGGATGTGGTGCACGCCGAGGGCGAGATAGTCGACGAAGCGGCTGCCCTCGGGCCCGCCGTCGCCCACGGTTCCGACGTCGCCACCGGCTCCGCCCGCACCCGAGGCGCCGCCGGACGCGTGGCCCGCGCCGCCGGTGCCCCTCGCGACGGCCTCCCCGACGAAGAAGACGGGGGCCGCCTCGGTCAGGACCCGCTCGCGCACCGTCCCCGGCGCGGACGCGAGCTGCACGCGGACGAAGTGGAGATGGGAGGGCGCGACGTCGAGCAGGACCGCGCTGCGGATCGCGAGGGGGCCGGACTCGGCCGGGCAGTCGACGCGCCACGCATACCGGACCCAGCCGTCCCGCTCCGCCTCCCGTCGGATCCCGCCGCGCGGGGCGCAGGGCTGGCCGTCGCGCGAGAGGGTGAGCGAGCGGGCGAAGAGCGCTCCGGCCGGATCGGGCGCCGTGGTCGCGGACGCGCCGCCCTGCGGTCCCAGCGTCCCGGGCGGGAGCGCCTCGGGACCGAGGCGGCTCAGCTCGAGGAGCGGAAGGCGCAGGGTCACCTCCGCGCCCCGCTCGTCGATCTCGAAGCGCGAGTAGGAGACGCTGCGCGCGTGGGCCCGCACCGTCCGGGGCGCGCTCGTCACGGCGAGGACGGCGAGCAGCGAGAGTGCGACCGCGAGGCGGAGAGCGGGGGACATCGCCGGCGACGGTAGCGTGGGCCCGGCCTCAGAGGACGATCGACGCACCGACCTCGCGCACGACGTGATCGCGGGCCCCCGCGGCCCCGAACTCCGCGCGGGCCCGCAGCGCGAGCTGGGTGCGCGTGCGCGTGCCCTCGACGTGGGTCGAGGCGCTGCAGGTCACGACGACGCTGAAGCCCGAGAGCGCGCCCTCGGCGAGACTCAGGGTCGTCGACGCGGCGGGACAGGCTCCGGCGGCGACCGCCGAGCGCAGCGCCCACTCGATGCCGCTGCGCGCGGCGAAGTGGGCGCGGCTCCCGAGGATCGCGGCCGAGGAGCCCGCCTGCTGGATGCCGGTCAGGCGCAGCATCATCGAGCCCATCGTCGCGAGCACGACGAGGACGGCGAGGGCGGCGACGAGGGCGAAGCCGCGCCGGCGCGGTGCGTGCGGCCTCGCAGCCGGGGAGACGGTCCCGGTCGCGGGCGATCGGTGCGGCGTGGGGGCGGGATCAGGGCGCATTGGGGATCGGCACCTGGTGGAGGAGGCGGACGCGCTCGTCGTCGCTCGCGATCACGACCTCGAGCGTCACGAGCCCGGAGCGGGAGGGCGTCCCCGGGACGTAGTCGAAGGCGCAGCGCTCGATCCGATCGGCGGCGCGCGCGATCGCGCCCGAAGAGAGGGGCGTCGCCGAGAGGCTCGTCGGCTGGGAGGCCGCGATCGCATAGCGATCGACCCGCCAGAGGGCGCCGCTGCTCGCGTCGCAGAGATAGGTGACGGGTCCGTCGACGAGATAGAGGCGACCCTGGGGCGAGCCGAGGCTGAAGCGGTGGGCGCTCGCGAGGCTGATCTGGTCCTCGTCGCCGTCGTCGATCAGGGTCACCGCATTGCTCGCCGCCGAGATGATCGCGGGGCTCGCGTTCGCCGCCGCCGCGCTCCAGACGTCGCTGCCGGTGGGATAGATCGCGACGCGGGTGCCCGAGGCGAGGGGTGTGCCGTAGCTGAAGTCGAGGCCGCTCACGCGGCCGATCAGGTTCCAGCTCGCGTCGCCGCCGAAGGAGAGCCAGTCGCTCGCGGCGGTGTGGTCCCGGCCGCTCGGGTTGATGCCGGGCTCGCCGCGATAGCGCGCGCCGGCGGCGACGTGGAGCAGCTCGACGACGGTCCCGTCGGGGCTCACGCGGACGCTGTTCGGGAGCGCCATCCGCAGGTCCCGGCTCATCCGCAGCATGGCCAGATCGGCGAGATCGACGAGCTCGCCGCGACGCGAGACCGCCGCATAACCCTGTATCGGATTCCGGAGGATGCCGGCGAGCCCGACCGACAGGATCCCGGTCACGACGATCACCGTGACCATCTCGATCGTCGAGAGGCCGAGCCTGCGCCGCGCATCATGCGTACGGGTGATCGGTGTCATGCGTTCGTCCGGTAGGCCGAGAGCCGCACCGGCCGGCCCTGGGGATCCGTCACGGTCACGTCGATCCGCAGCACGACCGACTGCCCGGTCAGGCCGCCGAGCGTCGCCTTCGGATCGATCGCGACGTCGACGCGGTAGCCCTCGAGACCGCCGACGGCGTCGCCCTGCTGATCGCGCGCGCCGCTGTCGGCGAGGCCCGAGTAGTCGCAGACGTTGTCGAAGAGCGCGCGGCTCGCCTCCTTCGTCGGGCAGACCTGCCCGTCGTCGGGGTCGACGTAGGCCTGCTGCAGGATCTCCTCGAGATAGGCCTCGGCGATCGAGGTCGCCTGGCGCTCGAGCATCGGGTCGGCGCTCTTGCGCGTCGTCGAGTCCACGAGGGCGAAGGCGCCGGTCAGGGAGATCGCGATGACGACGATCGCGATCACGAGCTCGATCAGGCTCATGCCGGCTTCGGCCCTGCGCTCAGGGAACACGGAACAGCCCCGTCTCGCCGACGCCTTCGAGGGCGAGGCCGCCGATCTGGAGGGAGACCGAGGTCGTCGTGCCGTCGCTGCGCGTGATGCGCCCGAGGGCATCGAGGACGATCGGGTCGACCGAGCTCGTGAGCGACACGCCTTCGGGCAGCGTGACGGCATAGGGCGCCTTCTGCACCACCGGGTCGACGAGGTCGAGGACGAAGCTCCCGGTCCGACAGGCGGAGCGCTGCATGAGCCGGTAGCCACCGGTGTCGAAGTCGACCTGGATCGGGCAGCCCGTTCCCGCGGCCAGGCGCTGGGCATGGCGCAGATCCGACAGCGCCTGTCGATGGGCGCGCGCCCCGTCGAGCTCGCGCAGCGACAGGAAGCGCGGCGCCGCGACGGAGCCGAGGATGCCGAGGATCACGATCAGCACGACGGCCTCGACGAGCGTGAAGCCGCGATCGCGTCGCTCGTCCGCGCCCAGCTCGGGTCGTCGGGCCATGTCGCGTTGCCCCGCGCGCCGGGCGATCAGGGCACGGTGACGGCGAGCGCCCCGGTGCTCGTGTTGTAGTCGAAGTAGCGGCCGGTGGCGGCGTTGTAGGTGTAGCGGCAGGTCGTCGTTCCCTGGACCGAAGCGAGCCAGTCGGCCGCGCCCGCCGTCGCCGACACCGAGGGCGCCGAGTTGAGGAGGCCGGACCAGAGCGCCACGCACTCCGCGGCGGTCGCCGTGCCGTCGCCGCCGGTCGAGACCGCGTTCTCGGGCCAGCCCGAGTCGTTGACGCCGACGCTGCCGCCGCCTTCGACGGTGACCGCGTTGACGCTCGCCGAGGCGCCCTTCGAGATCCAGCCCGCATGGACGAGATTGATGCCGCTCTGGAAGTTGCTGCTCATCGTCTTCACGGCCGCGCTGTGCGCGTCGCCGGCCATGTCGACGAAGCGCGGGAGCGCCGTCGCCGCGAGGATGCCGATGATGACGATCACGACCACGAGCTCGATGATCGTGAAGCCCTGCGAGTTCCGTGCTGCCCGTCGATCCGCCATGTCCATCCTCGCCACTCTCTCGATCTCGCCACTCTCGAGATCCGTCTGCGTCCCTTGGTGCGTCCGGGGTCCCGACTTCGGGACTCCCGCTCGTTCTCCGTCCGGCATCTGCTCGGCCGTCCCGGTCGCCTCTTCGGCGGTCGAACGACCTCGCTTGATGCAGGAGTGGCGTCGGGTCCCGATCGATCCGACCGCGCCGTCGTCGGCACGCGTCGGCTCGGGACTAACCCCGAGACGCCGAGGCGAGCTCCCACATCGGGAGGTACACGCCGAGCGCGAGGCCGAGCACGAGCACGCCGACGACCACGATCATGATCGGCTCGATCAGGTCCGAGATGCGTTTCAGATCGAAATCCACCTCGCGCTCGTAGTAGGTGGCGACCTCGGCCAGCGTCGATTCGACGGCGCCCGTCTCCTCGCCGACGGCGATCATCTGCAGCACGAGGGGCGTGAAGAGCCGGCTCGCATGGGCGGCGCCCGTCAGCGACTCCCCGGACTCGATGTCGGCGCGCATCTCCCCGATCCGCTTCGCGACCCAGTCGTTGTCGACGGCGCGCGCCGCGATCGCGAGGCACTGGGTGACGGGCAGGCCCGCGCGCAGCGTGACGGCGAGGGTCCGGCAGAAGCGGGCCAGCAGCGCGCGCTCGAGGATGCCGCCGAAGCGGGGCAGTCGGAGTTGCCAGCGGTGCCAGGCCATCCGGCCCTCGGGCGTCCGGACCCGGCTTCGGACCCACCAGCCGATCCCGAGCCCGCAAACGAGGGCGACGTGCCAGTATTCGGAGGAGATCCGGGAACTCGCGATCAGGATCCGCGTCGGCAGCGGGAGATCGGCACCGAAGCTCTCGAAGAGCTTCGAGAAGGGCGGGATCACGAAGACGTTGATCACCGCGATCGCGATCCCGATCGCGCAGAGCACCATCGTCGGGTATCGCATCGCGCTCTTGATCCGCTTGCGCGTCTCCTCCTCGAGCGAGAGATACGCGTGGAGCCGGTCGAACGCGTCGTCGAGCTTGCCGGAGGTCTCCCCGATGTGGACGACGGCGACGAAGAGGTTCGAGAAGATCCGCGGATGGCGCTGGAGGATGCCGGCGAGCTCGTGGCCGCGCTCGATCTCTTCGGCGATCTCGCGGAGGATCCGGCCGAACTCGGGGTTGCGCGTCGTCTCGGCGAGACCGCGCAGGCCCCGCGTGATCGGGACGCCGGCGCGGACGAGGGTCGCCATCTGGCGGCAGAACATGATGACGTCGGAGAGCGTGATCTTGCGCTCGTTCCACCATCGCTCGAGCCCCGCGACGAGCTCGCTCTGCTCGCCGCCCCCCGCGCTCTGACCCGCGGTGGCCGGCACGATCCGCAGCGGCACGATGCCCTTGCCGGACAGCTCCGCCGCGACGCCGGCCATGGAGGCCGCCTCCATCCGACCCTGGATCGCCGCGCCGGCGGGGTTGCGCCCGGTGTAGTCGAAGATCGCCATCGCGTCGTCCCCGATCCCGCCGGCTTCAGCCGGCGGGCGCGACCTTCGCCGCGCGCGTCTTCAGGTTGCCGCCGGTGTCTTCCTGCTCGCCGGCGATGCGCAGGACCTCGTCGAGGCTCGTGATGCCCTTCGAGGCGTATTCGAGGGCGCAGATCGCGAGCGGACGGAAGCCCACCGAGCGCGACGCCGCCTCGATGTAGGCGTGCGTGTCGCTTCGCCGGAGCGCGTCGGCCATCGCCTCGTCGATCTCGAGCAGCTCGTAGACGCCGGTGCGGCCGCGGTAGCCGGTGCCGTTGCAGCGCGGGCAGCCGCGGGGCTTCAGGAAGTTCAGGAACTCGGCGCTCTCCCCGGCGTTCGCGCGGAGCCACATCTTCTCCTGGCTCGTGAGCGCGTGGGGCTCGGTGCAGGCGTCGCATACGCGGCGGACGAGGCGCTGGGCGAGGACGGCGGAGAGGGCGGTCGCGACGAGGAAGCCCTCGGCGCCCATGTCGAGCAGGCGCGCGGCGCTGCCGGCGGCCGAGTTGGTGTGGAGCGTCGAGAAGACGAGGTGGCCCGTCATGGCGGCGCGCAGGCCGATCTCGGCGGTCTCCTGGTCGCGCATCTCGCCGATCATCACGATGTCGGGATCCTGGCGCAGGGCCGAGCGCAGGACGGAAGCGAAGGTCAGCCCGATCTTGACGTTGACCTGGACCTGCTGGATGCGCGGCAGGCGGTATTCGACCGGATCCTCGCAGGAGATGATCTTCTTGGTCGGCTCGTTCAGCTCGGAGAGCGCGCCGTAGAGCGTCGTCGTCTTGCCGCTGCCGGTCGGGCCCGTCACGAGGACGAGGCCGTGGGGCTGATGGATGAAGTGGCGGAAGCGGCGCAGGATGCGCCCGGGCATCCCGATCCGGTCGAGGCCGAGCGCTCCCTGGCTCTGGTCGAGGAGCCGCATCACGACCGACTCGCCCCACTGCACGGGCATCGTCGAGAGCCGGATGTCGATGCCGCGATCGCCGACCCGGATGTTGAAGCGGCCGTCCTGGGGCAGGCGCCGCTCCGAGATGTTGAGCCCCGCCATGAGCTTGAGCCGCAGCACGAGCGCCGCCGAGATGCGGGCCTCCTTCATGACCTGCTCGTGCAGCACGCCGTCGATGCGCTGACGGATGCGCAGACAGGTCTCGTCGGGCTCGATGTGGATGTCCGAGGTCCCGGTCCGGACGGCGTCCTCGAAGATCGACTTCAGCAGGCGGACGACCGCGGCCTCGCTCTCGCCGACGTTCGCGTCGAGCTGGGAGAGGTCGAAGTCGCTGCCCGAGTCGAGCTCCTCGTGGAGCTCCTCGGCGAGGCTGTGGATCTCGCTCGCGCGCGAGTAGGTCCGGTCGATCGCGGCGAGCAGCTCGGACTCGCGGACGATGGCGGGCTCCACCGTCAGCTTGAGGATCCGCTCGATCTCGTCCATCGCGAAGATGTTGGTCGGATCGGCCATGCCGACCGTCGCGGTCCCGTTCTTGACGTCGAGCACGATCGCGCGGAAGCGGCGGGAGTAGGTCTCGGGCAGCAGCTCCGCGGTCGCCTTGCGGATCTCGTAGCGGGCGAGATCGACGTGGGGGATCTCGAGCTGGTGCGAGAGGAACTCGTGGAAGCGGTCCTCGGTGACGTAGCCGGCCTCGATCAGCTGGCGGCCGAGCTTGAGGCCGGTCTTCTTCTGGGTCTCGAGGGCGGTTCGGAGCTGGGCCTCGCTGATGACCTTGTTCTCGACCAGCAGCTCGCCGATGCGGATCTTCTTGCGCGCCACGGCGTCAGCCCTCCTCGCCGAGGGTGGCGAGCCGGCCCGTCAGCCAGCGCCGGGCACCGCCGGGCAGCTCGCCCACGGTCAGCGCGATGCGGTAGACGTCGCGGGCCTCGCGCCGGCGGCCGACGGCCTCGAGGGAGATCCCGAGGCCGAGCCAGCTGCGGGGCTCTTCCGGGAAGCGGCGCAGGATCTGCTCGTAGCGCTCGATCGCGGACTCGTGACGGCCGGCGCGCTGTTGATAGGCGGCGGCGAGGGTGTGGACGTCGGGCGCCTCGGTCAGGGCGAGACCGCTGCGATCGAGGAGGTCGACGGCGCCGGCGGCGTCGCCCGTCCGCTCGAGCAGCCGGGCCTTCGCGATGAGCAGCGTCTGGTCGCGCGGGGCCCGCTCGCGGGCGGAGTCGAGCAGGGCGATCGCGTCGGGGAGCCGACCGAGCAGGACCAGGACCTCCGCCCACTCGGCGATCGGCGTCGGGTCGTCGGGCGCGAGCAGCACGATCTCGCCGTAGCGGGCGTCGGCTTCGTCGAGGCGCTTCGACTGGCGCGCGTGGCGCGCCGCGGCGAGGAGCGCCTCGCGCTTCGCCCGGCGTTCGGCCTGCTCCTCGCGTCCACGCTCCCGCTGGGAGGGCTCGATGCGCATCGCCGCCGGGTCGCCCAGCGACGGCGAGTGGATCTGGTCGGCCGCTTCCGATGCGAGCGAGTCGAGCAGCGCCTCCGCCTCGTCCGGCCCCGCGTCGTCGCTCGGGGCGATCGAGGCCGGGGGGGCGGGCGGCTCGCCGGCGGATCGGAGCGCGACGTCGGCGGAGGGCGTCGCCGAATCGACGGTCGCCGTCGCCGCTGCGTCGGCCTCGTGCGCCGCGTCCGCCGGGAGCGGCGTGGGCGCTGCGGCGACGGACGGGGTCGGGCCGGGCGGCTCGGGCTCGCTTCGGCGCGAGAGGGGAGCGGCCTGCAGCTCGAGGACGAGGGCGGCGCCCCGATCGAGGTCGAGCCAGCGCGTCTGCGTGCGGACGTCGGCGTCGAGGGCGAAGCGCAGGCGGAGATCGGGCGTCTCGGCGCGCAGGTCGAGGGTGCGGATCGGGGTGTCGAGCAGATCGATCGGTCCGGTCGGCTCGGTCAGCGCGGCGTTCGCGAGGACGAGCTCGAGGCGCCCGCTCGCGGGGTCGTGCTCGAGGGTATGCGGCGCCCGGCCGTCGGCGACGATGCGGATCCGGGTCGTGCCCGGCAGCCGCTCGAGGGAGATCGATTCGACGTGCACCGGCCGCTCGACCCGCGTCCCGGCCGGCACGCTCGCCGCGACGATCGGCGCCGCAGCGGCTTCGCGGCGCGCGGCGACGGACGGCGGATCGCCGGCGTGCTCGCCTGCCTGCTCCCGCGGCCCGAGCGTCGTGCCGAGGTAGGCGGCGCCGGCGACGACGAGGCCGGCGACGGCGGTGAGACCGACCAGCGCGACCGTTGATGCACCGCGGGCGGAGCGCGTGCGGCCGCGCGGGCGCGTCGGGACGAGATCGTCGAGGCGGGGCGTCCGCGCTCGTTCCCGGCCGTTGCGGCGGCGCTCGGCCTCGATCAGCAGATCGTTGACGAGGCTCATGCGCGCGGCTCCGGGCGGGCGGTGGGCGAGGGAAGCGGGCGGGCGGCGAGGCGGCCCGGCAGCAGCGCGGAGCGGAGCCGTTCGAGCGGTCGGATGCGCCAGCGGCCGAGTCCCTCGGTCTCGCCGATCGCCCGGGCGACGTGGCGGCGCTCGACCCGCAGCTCGTCCTGCGCGAAGGCCGCCATCAGCGACTTGTGACACAGCGCATTGATCAGTCGTGGAATGCCGCCGCTCGCGCGCTGGATCGCGGCCAGGGCGGGCGGTGTGAACAGGCCCGGATCCCGGGCCCCGGAGTCGATCAGACGACGCTGGACGTAGACGCGACAGGCGTCGGTGCCGAGCGGCTCGAGGCGGGCGGTGAAGGCGATGCGCTGCTCGAGGGGGCGCAGGTCGTAGCGCGCGAGCCGGACGTCGAGCTCGGGCTGACCGAGGAGCACGATCTGCAGCAGCTTGCCGCCGCTCGTCTCGAGGTTCGAGAGCAGGCGCAGCGCCTCGAAGGTCGCCGCCGGCATCGTCTGGGCCTCGTCGATGAAGAGCGCGACGCGCTGATCCGAGCGTGCGATGTCGAGCAGGACCTCGCGCAGGCGCTGCTTCAGGACGTGGACCGGCGTGCGCGGCGGAACGACGACGCCGAGCTCGTCGGCGACGGTCGCGAGGAAGGCGATCGGTCGCAGGGCCGGGTCGGGCAGGAAGACGGGCACGAGCTCCTCGCCGAGACGGGCGAGCGCGGTGCGACAGAGCGCCGTCTTGCCGGTGCCGACCTCGCCGACGACCTTGACGAAGCCTTCGCCCGAGCGGAGCCCGAACAGGATCACGTTGAGCGCCTCGCGGTGCTCCGGGAGATCGACGTAGAGCGCGCCGTTCGAGGTCGCTTCGAAGGGCAGCCGCTTCAGGCCGAAATGCTCGAGGTACATCGGGTCTCCTGCTCGTCCGATCGGAGTCAGTCGCCGTCGCGCGGCTGGCCGACGGGCGGCGTCGGCGGCAGCCAGCCTTCGAGCCGGAGCTCGCCGCTGCGCGCCTTGCGCCCGCGGCTCCAGACCGAGTCGATGCGATCCGAGGTCTCGCGCAGATCGGTCGCCCACCGCTCGCCGTCGGCGACGACCGGCCGCAGCAGGATCACGAGCTCCGTTCGCTTGTTCGAGAGCTTCGAGTGGGAGAAGAGCCGCCCGACCCAGGGGATGCGCGAGAGCCACGGCACCCCGAAGCGCGCGTCGCTCGATGCGTTCTGGATCAGCCCGCCGATCACGACGACCTGCCCGTTCTTCGCGCGCACGATGCTGTCGGACTCGCGGATCGTCGAGAAGGCGAGGGGCAGCTCCTGATCCTGGCCGGAGATCGTGAAGCTCTTGGTCTGGTCCTCGACCTCGGTGACGGCGGGATGGACGTGGAGGATGACGTCCCCCGCGTCGCTGATCTGCGGCGTGACGTCGAGGGCGATGCCCGAGAAGAAGGGCGTGAGCGTCACGTTGGGCGTGGACGTCGTCGCCGTGCCGGTCACGACCGTCGTCGAGACGTTCGTCACGAAGAACTCGTCGCTGCCGACCTTGATGACGGCCTTCTGATTGTTCACGGTCGAGATGCGCGGGTTCGAGAGCGTGCGGACCTTGCCCTGGCTCTCGAGCAGCTCGATGAACGCGGCGAACTTGTCGGCGGAGAGGGCGAGGGAGAAGACGCCGCCGAAGGCGCTGCCGGCGGTGCCCGCGAAGAGATCGGAGATCGGCGGCCCGAGATCGACGGGGTTGCCGCGGCTGTCCGAGTAGCCCGTGTCCTGGACGGTGCCGCCGCCGGTCTGGCCGACGACGCCATCGACGCCGTTCACGCTCGAGAGCCTCGCCCAGTTGATGCCCGACTGGAATCCGTCGTTGAGGGTCACCTCGAGGATCTTGGCCTCGAGGATCACCACGCGATTGAGCGAGAGCTCCGCCGAGCGGAGATAGGCGGCGACGCGGTCGAGCTCGTCGGGGAACGCGCGCACGACGAGCAGGCCGGCGTGGGGGCTCGTCACGACCTCGCGGCCCTCGGCATCGCCGACGATGGCCTTCACGCTCGTGATGATCTCGTTCCACAGGTCCGAGTCGCTCTGGGTCTGGACGCGGCTCCCGGTCATCGAGCCCCGAGAGGGGCCGCCCATCACCATCGGGCCGCCGGTGTTGTTCCCGAACCCGTTCCCGTTGTTGGTGCCGTTGTTGAAGTTCCCCCCGTTCATGCCGCCGTTGTTGCCGGCCTGGTCCGAGATCTGGCCCGAGCTGACGCGGGTGTCGGAGGTGCCGAGGCGGCGCAGGGTCAGGTAGTCGAGCTGGAAGACGCGGGAGCTCAGGCCGGCAGGCAGCACGAGGAAGCCGGTGCGCGTCCGCTCGTAGCCGTAGCCGTAGGCCTGCTGGACGGTGTCGAGGACCTCCTCGACGGTGACGTCGCGGAGGGAGAGGGAGATCTCGCCGTCGACGCCGGGGGCGAGGGTCAGGGATTGATCCGTGCCCTCGACGAGGCTCATGAAGAACTGGCGGGCCGGCGCGCGATCGACGGTGACGTCGAAGCGCGGCTCGTCGCTGCGCAGCGGAGCCGCCTCCTCGGACGCGCTGTCGGGGAGCAGCGCCTCCTCGATCTCGGGCGGAAGCGCCGGGAAGGCGGTCGCACCGGCCTCACCGGCGTGCTCGCGGTCCGCGTCGCCGGACTTCGCCCGGTGGGCGCAGCCGGCGGGCTGGAGACCGAGGATCAGCACGAGGCCGAGCGCCGCCGTGCTTCGAAGCTTCGAGCTCATCGCATCGCTCCTCGCAGGACATCGGAAGTCGCCGCGGCGGATCGCTCCGGTCGCGGTGCGGGGGAAGCCGGTCGGGACCGGCGGGCATTCTTGAAGGCAGGGGCCACGAGCTCGAGCTCGACGATCTCGCCGTCGCGGCGCAGCCGGACGCGATCGACCTCGATCGAGACGACCTCCGCGCCCGCGACGCGGTCGGCGGCCTGGACGCGCCGGCCGTTGATGACGGCGAAGCGGCGATCGTCGGCATGGAAGATCGCGCGCAGCTCGAGCTTCTCGTTCGCGTCGGGCGCGGGCGCCGGCTGCGCGATCAGGCTTCCCGCCGGCGGCCGCGTCGGATCGGGCAGCGCGTCCGCGGCGCGGCCGAGCTCCACCCCGAGCAGGAGCAGCGCTCCGCCCGCGATCGCCGAACAGGTCACGAGTTGGCGACTAGACACCGACCCACTCCTCCTTCTCGGAGAGCGTGTGGAGCTCGATCGTGACCCGCGCTTCGGGGTAGCTCTCGACGCGATACTCGAGGCGGTCCCAGAGCAGCTGCCACTCCGAGCCTTCGATCCGGCGCAGGTAGTCGAGGGTCGACGCGAAGTCGCCCTGGATCTCGAGCGTGAGACCGTGCTGATAGAGCGTGCTCGTCCCGTGCGTCTCCTCGGGACCGAGGCGTCGGGGCGGTGCACTGATCAGGCGGACGAGGGCGAGGCGGTCGTCGTGGGCGAGCAGCTCTTCGAGGATCGCGACGGCGGACTCCGGTGGGACGAGGCGCGAGACGGCGCTGCGGATGCCCTCGTCGATCTCGGCGATCTGGTGCTCGAGCTGCCGGATCTCGTCGAGCCGGCTCCGCTCGGCTTCGTCGAGGACGGGATGGCGGATCGCTTCGATCCGGGCCTCGAGGGTCCGGATGGACTCCGTGCGCGTCGCGAGCTCGCCGGCGGCCTCGCGGCGCTCGGCCTCGATCGGTCGCAGCAGGACGGCGTCGAGGGTGAAGGCCGCGATCGCGACGATCATCACCGTGAGGAAGAGCCGCTCGCGGGACGAACGCGCGCGGAAGCGGGCGTCGAGGACGTCGAAGACCGCGCGGGGCTGTGCGAAGAGCGGCTCGCTCATTGCACGGCTCCCGGCGTCGCCTCGAGCGGACCGCGGGTCGCCACGTGGAAGCGCAGGCCTGCCGCGGGCTCCGGCGTGCGTTCGATCGAGAGGCTCCCGAACTTGCGTCCGGCGAAGGCGGGCTCGTCGCGCAGGCGGCGCAGCAGGTTCGGGACGTCGTCGGCCGCGAGGGTGCGGCCCGTCAGCGAGAGGGCCTCGCCGCTCTCGCTCAGCTCGATCCGCTCGAGCCAGACGCCCTCGAGATCCTGGCGGGCCAGGCCGGTCAGGAGGCTCGAGAAGCTCGACGCGCTGCCGGGGCGCTGCTGGCCGAGATCCCGCAGCAACGCGAGTCGGGCGTCACGATGGGTGCGGAGCTCGCTCGGGTCGACGGGGGCGGACTCCGCGCCGGCGGCGGCCTCGGCTTCCGCGGCCGCGAGGGCCTGCTCGAGCTCGTGCTGTCGCGTCTTCAGCGCCGCGATCGCGCCGTGATCCTCGTAGAGTCGGAAGGCCAGATGACCGGCATAGCCCCCGAAGAGCAGCGCGAGGGCGGCGGCGGCCCGCAGCGCTGGTGAGGCCGGAGGTGCCCTCCCGGGCTCGGATCTCCGCGGGGACCAGGGCCCCGCCGAGGCCGAGGTCGCCGGCGACGGCCGCCCCGGCGGCGAGGACGAGCCCCGCATGGCTGCGCGTCGGCGGTGCCGTCTCGAACTCGAAGGCGCGCTCGACGGAGTAGGCTTCGACCCGCAGCGGGCGGAGCATCTCGGCGAGCGCGGGGGCGAGGGGGCTCAGGTCGACCGAGCCGGGCAGGAGGGTGAGCCGGGTCGCGGGTGCGCGGCCGTACTCGCTCTCGTAGTAGTCGAGGGAGCGCTGGACGTCGAGCAGCAGCGGCTCGAGCGCCGAGGCCAGCTCGCCGTCTCCGGCGCCCGCGGCGTCGAGCGCCCGCTGCGCCGCTTCGTCCATCGCCGCCGCATCGACCCGCAGATGGCGCGCGAGAAGCAGGCGTCGCTCGCTCGCGAGGGTGAGCGCGCTCGACTTCGTGTCGATGCGGACCATCGCCCCGCCGACGACCTCCTCGGGCAGGCTCGTCTCGAGGGCGAGCATCGCCGTCTCGAGGATCTCGAAGCCGCCGCAGACGAGGCCGGCCTGGGCGATCGCCCGGGCCAGCGCGGAGACCGTCTCGGAGCGGGTGGCGACGACGAACATGAGCGGCGCGCGAGCCCGGCCCTTCTGGTCCGGAATCGTGAGCACACCGATCGCCGCCGTCTCGACCTCGATCTCGACGAGGTCGCGGATCAGCCAGCGCGTCGCGTCGGCGAGCTCGGCCTCCGGCACGTTGGTCGGTCGCTCGACGAGCTTCAGCTCGTAGTCGCCCGGCGCGAGGGTCGTGCGCGCGGTGGCCCCGCGCAGGCCGTGGCTCTCGACGAAGGAACGGAGCCCCTGCTCGAGGGCGCCGGCGTCGCGGGCCTCGAAGGATTCCCACGCGACGACCTTCGTCCGGCCCTCGCTCGCGTCGGGCGAGAGCGCGAGCACGGTCGCTTCGGTCCCGTCGAACGCGATGCCGACCCGGATGGCCTCGGCGCGTCGGCGTCGGAGCGATCTCAATCCGAACACGGATCGCCTCCTCCGCTGGCGAGCAGGCTGGTGCGCTGGCCCAAGGCTCGAATCCTCTCTCGCACGCCGAGCCTGGGGACTGCGCCGGGCGGTCTCCACCGTCCTGCGTCTTGCCGTGGGGCTCGATGCTTCCCGTGTTAACGGAAGCTGCGCGTGAAAGTTGAGAAGAGGTGAGGGGGCTGCGGTCGACCTGCCGGGGTGGGAGGAACATTCGCGGCCGCTCCAGTCCGAATCCCGTGGGGGACGAGCTGGATTCAGCTCACCGGTCGGCCGTCGGCAGCCCGCCGCCCTCCTCCGCCCGGTTCGACGGCCCTCCTAGGCGCGCCTCGATTGCCCTGGATTGCCCTCGATCAAAAAAATCGCCTCCAGTCTTGAAAACGGTTTTCAATTTCGTTTCTATCGGGCTCCGCGAACGAACCAGGTTCGCCTCGTGCCCCCGATCGGGCGCGAGTGATCCGGAGGAACGAGGCGTGTCGAAGTCGACGAAGGTGGGGAAGAGGAATCGAGGACTGCTCGGTGCGGCGATCGCCGCGGCGTGCTGGGTCGGCCTCGCGCTCGAAGCGCGAGCGGCGGACGAGACCGCGAGCCCGGCCGCGACCCCGGCGTCGCCGTCCGCTGCCCCGGCAGTCATCGAAGGCGCCCGCGACGAGGCACCGACGACGACCGTCGCCCAGGCGACCGTGCCCGCGAGCCCCGCGACCGGGAGCGCCGCGAATGCAGCCTCGCCCGCGCAGGCCGCGCCGGCGTCGCCCGGCGCCGCGCCCGCGGCGGCGGGCAGCACCGGCGAGCCCCCGAGCGACAGCGCGCGCATCGACGAGCTCGAGGAGAAGGTCGACGTCCTCGCCGAGGAGGTCGGTCGGCTCGAGTCGGTCTTCGCCGTCCCGGAGGAGCTCGCGCTCGTCTCCTTCCACGGCCTCGGTCCCGCGGCCTCGAAGGTCTACAAGAAGGACGGCGGTCTCTCGATCGGCGGCTACGGCGAGAACCGGATCCGGACCTTCCACAACGGCGGCGACGACGATCGCGACAACGTCTACGACCAGCTGCGCGCGGTGCTCTACGTCGGTTACAAGTTCGACGAGCACTGGGTGCTCAACTCGGAGATCGAGTACGAGCACGGCGGCGAGGAGGTCGGCGTCGAGTTCCTGACGGTCGACTACATGTGGCGCAACGAGGTCAACTTCCGCGCCGGCAACCTGCTCGTCCCGATGGGCTTCATCAACGAAATCCACGAGCCGAACTTCTACTTCGGTGCCGAACGGCCCGAGATCGAGCGCCTGATCCTCCCCTCGACCTGGCACGAGAACGGCGCCGGCATCTGGGGCACGATCGCGAACCGCATCGAGTATCGCGCCTACGCGATCAACGGATTCGACGGCCAGAACTTCACTTCGAACGGGCTGCGCGACGGCAAGCAGGGCGGTGCCGAGGCGATCGCGAACGACTTCGCGTTCGTCGGCCGCGTCGACGTCGACGTCGTGACCGGCCTGATGGTCGGCGGCTCCGTCTACACCGGCCAGTCCGGCCAGGAGCAGAAGTCGGCCGCCAGCGGCACCGAGCGCGACCTCCCCGACGCCCGCACCACCATCTACGAGCTCCACGCCCAGTACAAGGCCTACGGCGTGAGCCTGCGCGCGCTCTGGACCGAGGCCTTCGTCGACGAAGCAGGCCGCCTGTCGCGCGTCCTCGCCAAGGGGCCGACGGACTCGATCGCCCAGCAGATGCGCGGCTGGTACGTCGAGGCGGGCTACAACATCATGCCGCTCTTCTACGAATCCCCGCGCATGAGCCTCGAGCCCTACTTCCGATTCGAGCAATACGACACCCAGCGCGGCGTGTCCGACCTCGGGTTCTCCCGCGATCGGACCAAGGACGTCGATCTCTACGTCGCGGGCATCCAGTTCAAGCCGATCCCGCAGATCGTCTTCAAGCTCGACTTCCGCCACTTCGACCTCGCGCGTACGACGGCGGCAGGCTCGCGCGATCGGGCGGATGAGGTCCAGGGGCTGGTGGGCTACGTGTTCTAGGCGGATGGTCGTGGAGTCGGTTGCGCACATGGGCTCGGTGGACTGGCACGCGCGATTCGGAACGATGGGGCCCGGCGCGGTCGAGCGCTCGGCTCGTCCGCGCACGCGCCGCGACCGATCCTTCGTCCGAAGCCTCGCCCGACCCGTCGCCCGAGGCTTCGTCGCCCTCCTGGTGGCGGTGCTCGTCGGCCTTTCGGTGGTGCCGGTCGCCGAGGCGAAGGTCTTCGCGGGCCAGAAGCAGGCGCTGGCCGAGGCGTTCCCCGATGCGACTCGGATCGAGCGCAAGACCTTCGTGCTGCGCCGGGAGCAGTCCGCGCAGATCAAGGAGATCCTCGGGATTCCGGCGCAGTCGAAGGTCGTCGTGATCCACGTCGCCTACCAGGGCGATCGCGTCATCGGCTTCGGCGAGATCGCGGTCCACAAGGTGAGGACCCAGCCCGAGGCGCTTCTGCTCACGTTGACGCCCGAGGGCCAGATCCGCAGCGTCCGGGTCATCGCCTTCCACGAGCCCCTCGACTACATGCCGACCGACCCCTGGTACGCCCAGTTCGTCGGCAAGAAGAAGGGGGACGGGCTCGGCCTCGGCCGCGAGATCCACGGCGTCGTCGGAGCCACCCTCTCGGCCCAGGCCGCCGTCGATGCGGTCCGCCGCCTGATCGCCTACTGGGAAGTCCTGCTGCTGCCCGCTTACGGACCCGGCGCGGCGCCCTAAACTCCGTCGCGATCGGCCCGTCGGGGCCGGCGCCGCGGCTCCACGGTCGGCCCGCAGTTCGCCGGGCCCGCCCGAAGCCGCCTGCTCAGGACACCGAATTGAGATTCACCGTCACCGGCGAGTGGGACCACAACCGGCTGCTCCAGGTCGTCGTCGTGCTGTACTGCTTCTTCGTCGTGCTGCTCTGGCTGACGAACTGGATGCTCTACTTCGACGAGATGGACTTCACGACCGCCTCGGTCGTGAAGCACTACCTCGGCAACGAGGAGGAGTTCCGCTCGCCCCGCAGCTACCGCGGCATGCTCGAGCTCGCCCATTTCCATCTCTTCGCGATGGGCATGTTGATGATGGTCCTGACCCATCTCGCGCTCTTCGTTCCCGTCGCACCCCGGTGGAAGATCGCGCTGATCGTCGTGCCCTTCGTTTCCGCGCTGGCGTCCGAGGGCGCCGGCTGGCTCGTCCGGTTCGCGGGCGCGGGCTTCGCCTGGACCAAGATCGCGGGGATCCTGATGCTGCAGGGAAGCCTCGCCGCGCTGGTCGCGATCGCGCTCTGGTCCGTCTTCGCGGGGAATCAGGCCGCGAACTACACCGGCGCCGGAGCGGACGACCTCGACGGGGAGGAGTGGGATTGAGCGGCGCGGCTGGCCCGGCCCGCGCGCGGATGCGCCGTGCGCGCGGGCTGCTCGCGGTGCTGCTCGTCGCGCTCGCCGCGTCCGGCTGCGGGAAGCCGGCCGGCCCCGCGAAGCCGAAGGACGCCCGTGTCGCGCTCTCCGACGGCTGGCTCGCGATGGGGACCTTCTTCGAAGCCGACCTCCGGGTCCGCGAGAGCGAGCTGCCGATCGCGAAGAGCTGGCTCGCCTGGGCGCGCGTCGAGCTCGTGCGGCTCGAGGCCGTCTACTCGCGTCACGACGCGGCCACGCAGCTCTCGAGCCTGAACCGCCGGCTCGCGCAGCCGGTGGTGCTGAACCAGGGGGCCGCGATCGGGCCGGCGCTCGAGTCGGTGCTCGCGGAGTCGGTCCGACTCTGGGAGGCGACGGGCGGCGCCTTCGACGTCACCGTCGGCCCCCTCGTCGAGGTCTGGCGCCGCGCCGCCGAGGGCGACGCCTGGCCCTCCCTCGAGTCGATCCGCGAGGCGAAGGGTCGCGTCGGGAGCGATCGGCTCCTCCTCTCGGGCAGCGGGCGGCTCGCCGTGACGGCGAGCGGGGTCCGGATCGATCTCGACGCGGTCTCGAAGGGCGCGGCGCTCGACGTGCTCGCGGACGCCTTCGCGCGCGCGCTGCCCGACGCCGCGGCGCTGATCACCCTCGGCCAGAGCAGCACCCGGGCGATCGGTGACCCCGACGGCGGGGGCTGGGTCGTCGCCGTGCGCTCGACCCATCCGGACGGCGGCGAGCTCGCGACGTTGCGGCTGCGGGATCGGGCGGTGTCCGTCAGCTCGAGCCTCGGGAGCACGAGCGAAATCGCGGGGCAGACGGTGTCCCACATCATCGATCCGCGGACGGGGTCGACGGTCGACGGGACGGTCGAGGCAGTCGTGATCGGCGACCGCGCCCTTCGCGCAGACGGCTGGAGCACCGGCCTGCTGGTCCTGGGCGCGCAGCGCTCCTCGATCCGGCTCGTCGAGAAGGCGGGCTTCGAGGCCTACGTCTTCGACTCGTCGGGGCGGACGGTGAGCAGCGCGGGCTGGGAGGCCTACCTAGCGACCGGCGACGCCGGCGCCGACACGGGGGCCGCGGCGCGCTAGTCCGCGCCGTGCTCCGCGGCCGCGGCGAGGGAGCAGTCGCGCCGCTTCTCTTCGCTGCAGGGACACTCCCGCCCGCAGGACCCCTTCAACCGACGGCCCGACACCATCACCCCGATCGCCATCGCCGCCATGACGAGGCCGAGCACCACGATGGTCGCGAGGATGGTCTGCATGGGGCCTCCGGATCGACGGGCGGACGCCGGGAGCCTAACCCGCGCCGCGACTCACCGCCCGCCGCGGCTGCGCGAGGCGGCGAGTGAGGCGATCGCGACCGAGAAGAGCTCGACGGCGATCTTGTCGGTCGCGAAGGGCGCCCCATGGAGGGCCCAGGCGGCGACGCGGTAGGCCGCCGCCCCGCCGACGAAGAGCGCCGCCGCCGAGAACCACTGCCGCTCGAGGCGGATCGCGCCGAGCAGGTAGCAGGCCGAGACCCCGAGGAAGAAGGCGCCCATGTCGCCGATCTGCGTGCTGCGCGCCGCCCCGCGCAGGAGCGGCAGGTCGAGGCCGGCGGCGGCCCCGGCGGGATCGAGGAGCCACTGGATCGCGAAGACCCCGAAGAGCAGGCCCGGCAGGCCGGCGAGGATGCGAAGCGGAAGGGGCATGCGTTCTCCTTAGCCCTGGATCCAGGCCGCCAGTCGCGGCCCGAAGACGAGAAGACCGACGGCCGCCGCCGCGAGGGCGGTGAGCAGGACGGCGCCTGCGGCGACGTCCTTCGCGCGCTCGACCATCGGATGGCGGCCGGGGGAGGTCAGGTCGCACAGGGCCTCGAAGGCCGTGTTGAAGCCTTCGGCCGTGAAGACACCGCCGATCGCGAGGGCGATCGCCAGCCACTCGCCCCGGTCGATCCCGAGCGCGAGGCCCGCCACGACGACGCCGATCGCCGCGACCGCATGGATCCGCGCATTCGGCTCGCTGCGCAGCATCGTCGCGATGCCGCGGGCGGCATAGCCGAACGACGCGAGGCGCCGGCGGAGAGGCGAGTCGAGCGTCATGGTCGGGCGATCTCCCCGGCCGCGGGCTCGACTCCGGCCGCGGGCATGGGCGCGGCCGCCGGTCCGACTGCGGGCTCGGTCGCGCGCTCCGCGCCGATGTCCTTCGCGCTGCCGCGATCGGGACCATCGAGGTCGGGCCCGATGGGCTCGGGGTAGAGGGTGTTGCGGGCCTCGCTGAAGCCGCCGTCGGCGGTGCGCACGAGGGTCATCGCTCCGAGCTTCCACTGCTCGGCGAGGGCGAGGCCCTGCTCGGGGCCGAGCACCATGAGCGCCGTCGCGAAGCCGTCGGCCTGGGTCGCGGTCGGCGCGATCACCGTCGCCGACGCCATCCCGTTCGCGATCGGGCGGCCGGTGCGCGGGTCGATCGTATGCGAGATGCGCTGCCCGTCCTCGACGTAGAACGCGCGGTAGTCGCCGGAGGTCGCGAGGCCCTGATCCGAGAGCTCGACGACCTC
>JAXLZA010000014.1:0-165706 GCA_046351135.1 Myxococcota bacterium
TAGTAACCCCAACCATATCAATTATCCATTTGGTCGCTCGTTGGGAAACGCGGCCGACTGGATCCCGAATCTCGCCCGGATCTCTCTCCGAGATCCATCCCATTGCGCCTCGACTCCCTCGAGCACCTCCGGGGCGCCGCATAATTAATTATCGCGGCTTGTGAGCGTGGTCTTCCTCGGGCGGCGGTGGATCGCTCGTGTACGCGCGTTCACGGGGTGTGAACGCGCGTCCTCGAGTCGTTGGGAACGGAGGGGTCGGCGATGATCGCGGGGATGGGAAGGCCGGGGCTGGGCGGTCGAGGCGGAGGAGATGGGCGGCGGGGGGCCAGGGGTCCGCAAGGACGCGGGCCGGAGACGGAGCGGGGGCGGGGATCGGACGCGAGTTCGCGAGCGGGACGGGCCGCGGGGGCGGCGGCGGGAGGGACCCGCGGCGCCGGAACCGAGCGGGGGCTCGGGTCGGGGTCGCCGCTTCGGGGGGAGCGGCCGCCGCGGGTGCTCGATGCGTTGCGGGCGCAGCTGCGGGTGCGGCATCGGTCGCTCTCGACGGAGCGGAGCTATGTGGGGTGGGTGCGGCACTTCATTCATTTCCATGGCAAGCGGCATCCGGCGGAGATGGGGCGGGAGGAGGTCGAGGCGTTCCTGACGCATCTGGCGATGTCGCGGAACGTTTCGGCGGGGACGCAGAACCAGGCGTTGAATGCGTTGCTCTTCTTCTACCGCTACGTGGTCGGTCGGGATCTGGGGGAGCTCGCGGAGGTGGTGCGGGCGCGACGGCCGGTGCGGATTCCGGTGGTGTTGACGGTCGACGAGGCGGAGCGGGTGATCGGGGAGCTGACGGGGGACGTGCGGACGGTGGCGCTGCTGCTCTGGGGTGGCGGGCTGCGGCTGCTCGAGGCGCTGCGGCTGCGGGTGCAGGACGTGGACTTCGAGCGGCGGGAGCTTCGGATCCGGGATGGGAAGGGGCGGCGGGATCGGTTGACGGTGTTGCCGGAGCGGGCGGTCGACGCGCTGGTCGAGAAGATCGAGGCGGTGCGCGCGCTGCATGCTCAGGATCGGGCGGAGGGGCATGGCGAGGTCGAGCTGCCGGGGGCGTTGGTGCGGAAGTTTCCGCGGGCGGGGTACGAGCTCGGGTGGCAGTGGGTCTTTCCGGCGGATCGACTCTCGGCGTGTCCGCGGACGGGGCGGGTCGGACGGCATCATCTGTTCGAGACGACGGTGCAGCGCCACGTTCGGGATGCGGGGATCCGGGCGGGGATCACGAAGCGGGTGACGCCCCACGTCTTTCGACACAGCTTTGCGACGGCTTTGATCGAGACGGGCTACGACATCCGGACGGTGCAGGAGCTGCTGGGGCATCAGAGCGTCTCGACGACGATGATCTACACCCACGTCCTGAATCGGGGCGGGCGCGGCGTGCTGTCGCCGGCGGATCGCGGGATTCGTCGGGGGCCGCTCGACGGAGGGCCCAGAGGGCCGGAGCGGCGCGGGCCGGAGGCTCGCTAGCGGGCGCCGGCGGATTCGCCGACGCGGCGGCGGACCTCGACGCCGTTCGCGCTGAAGACGACGGCGGAGGGGGTGATCTCCTGGAGGACGAGGCCGGCGACGGAGTCGCCTTCGTGGACGGTGAGCGTCTCGTCGGTCGCGGTGAGGCGGACCTTGGCGGAGCGACGCTCGGCCTTGGGGTGCCACGCGGTCCGCAGGACGGTGACACCGGGGAGGCTCACGGGCGCCACGCGCTGGACGTCGGGGGACGGCGCGGGCGAGGCCGATGAGGCGGCGGGCGTGGGGTTCGCGGTGGCGAGCTCGCGCGGTGGCGGTGCGGGTGCACGCTCGGCGGCCGGGGTGGGCACGGGTGCAGGGGCGGCGGCCGCCGGGGACGGCGCGGCGGTCGGGGCTGAAGCGACCGGGAGGGATTCGACGGGAACGGCGCTCGCGGCCGGGGGCTTCGCGGGCGGCGGCGCGGCGGCAGCGACCGGCGGTGCGGCGGTCGGGGGCTCGGTCGGCCGGGGGCGGGCGGCGGCGACGGCGGGCTTCGTGTTGGTCGCGGTGACCGGGGTGGAAGGCGCAGCGTTCGCCGCGGGAGACGGCGGCGGCGCGGCGGCGGGCGCGATGGCGACCGGTGCAGGCACAGGCGTCGGCGCAGGCGCGGGCGACGGAGCGACTCGGGACGGTGCGGCGGCGACGACCGTCGGCGACGGCGGAGGCGGCGCGGCTGCCGTGGGCGTGGGCGACGGCGCGGGATTCGGCGTCGCGGCGGCGGTCGCAGAGACGGCGACCGGCACCGCGACCGGGACGGCTGCGGCGGCAGCGGGCGACGGCGACGCGTTAGGCGACGGCGGAGGCGGCGGCGTCGCGCTCTGGGTCGGCGCGGGGGCGGCCGGCGGCGGCTCGCCCGCGGCGAGCGGTGTCTCGACGGCGACCATCGCGCGCGGGGCGCCGGCGGGGGCCGCGGGCTGGGGAGCGGGCGGCGGAGCGATGTTCGGTGCGGCGGCGATCGGGGCGCCGGCGGGAGAAGACGGGGCGCCGGCGGCGGGATCGCTCGGGGAGCTCGCGAAGAACGAGGTCTGGGTTGCGACGGCGGCGAACAGGGCAATCGACGCAGCGGCGGCCGCGGCGAGCAGGAGCGGGCGGCGCGTGGCGGTCGACGTGGTCGCCGGGGATGCAGCGGCGGCCCGGAGGCGGGCGGCCACGGGGCTCGGGCGGGCGGCTTCGGCGCGGGCTTCGGTGGCGGGGTCCGGGCCGGGATCGGGGTCGGGGAGCGGGCGGCCGGTGATCTCGGCGGCGGCGCGGGCGGCGGCCTCTTCGGCGAGGATGCGGGCGCGCAGGGCGTCGGTTTCGGCGACGGGCTGCTTGTCGGGGGCGTCGTCTTCGAGGCGGCGAAGCGCCTTCAGGATCGTGCTCATCCGCGGGCTCCGGGGACGGCGGGGGTCGGGGTGTTGGGCGGCGGAGCGGAGACGCTCGGAGCGGCGCTGGCGTTGGCGCCGACGTTCGGCGTGGCCGATGGGATCGGGCGGACGCTCGCGAGGGACAGGCGCGGGACCGGGTAGCGGTCGAGCTTGCCGTAGAGGGCGATCTGGGTGAGCGGGCCGACGACGCCGTCTTCGACGATGTCGTTGGCGGTCTGGAAGTCGCGCAGGGCGGTGGTGGTCGCGGGGTCGAATTTCCCGGTGGGGCGCGCGCTGAGATAGCCGAGCTCGGCGAGGGCGCCCTGGAGCCAGCGGACGCTCGACTCGGCGGCGCCGCGCTCGACGCGGGCGGCGAGGTGTTCGTGGTTCTTCCAGACGATGACGCCGGCTTCGAGCCAGCGCGGGGACAGCTCGTCGAGGGCGACGCTGACGACGCGGCCGGGGACGAGGCCGGCGAGCCAGACGCGGTCGCCGTCGAAGCCGGTGAGCGCGAGCCAGCGGCGGTCGGATTCGGCGACGGCGACGGCGGGGACGGGCGTCGGGACGACGGCGACGGGGATGAGCACGGGGTGGTCGAGGCGACGGAGCATGGCGAGGGAGCCGCCGTCGAAGGCGGTGGCCTGGAGGCCGCGGGCTTCGAGGCGCTTCTGGAGCTCTTCGGCGCTGGCGGGGCCGGGGGCGGAGCTGCGCGCTCCGGCTCCTTCGGTGTCGGAGGCGGAGCCGAGGTCGTAGAGGTCGAGGAAGGCCCGCTCGCTGTCGGCGAGGGCGTCCGCGCTCGCGCGGTCGGCGAGGAGCTGCGGGAGGACGCCGCGGGCGACGGCGCTGCGCAGGACGGCGGGCGCGACGGGGGCGACCGGGGAGACGGGCGACGCACCGGCGACGGGGACGGCACCGGGGCCGGCGATCGAGGCGGCGTCGGGGACGGTGCCGGCGAGGGCCGCGGGGAGGTTGCCCGGCAGGGCGCCGGGGAGCGCGTCCACGAGGGCGTCCGCGAGCGAGCCGCGGGCGGCACGGCCGTCGGTCCGGCGCGGGAAGGCTTCGGGATCGAGGCCCGCGGCTTCGAGCTCGGCGTCGCTGGCGTGCACCGGCTCGAGGGGGTTGCCGTCCTCGTCGACGTAGCCGATCAGGCGGCCGACGTAGGGCGAGCTTCCGTTCGCGGCGCCGCCGGCGCCTCCGACACCGGCCTGCGTCGCCTCACCGGCGCGCGCGGCGACGGCCGGCAGCGCGCCGCGACGCGCGCGGAGACCGAGGCCCTGCTGGCCGCGGCCGACGACGAGGCCCGCGGCGAGGGCGGCGCCGACGAAGCAGAGCGTCAGCGCGAAGTACATCCACGGGCGCTTCATCCAGGTCGGCAAGAGCGCCCGGCCGGCGCGCGGGTCGCGCTCGCCGGGATCGCGGACGTCGGGGATCTCGCGCGCGGCGGCGCGGATCAGGGTCGGGCCGATCTGGGCGGCACGGGCGGCATAGCCCGCGAGCAGCGCGCGATCGCAGAGCTGGTTGACGAGGCGGGGGATGCCGCCGGTGCGGCGGTGGACTTCGCGGAGCGCGGTCTCGGTGAAGAGGTCCTTGGGCTCACCGGCGGCGATGGCGATGCGGTGACGCACGTAGGCGACGGTCTCGTCGGCGGAGAGGGGCTCGAGCTTCCAGCGCACGCTGATGCGCTGGCGCAGCTGGCGCAGGCCGCGCTCGTCGAGCTTTCGGTCGAGCTCGGGCTGTCCGAGCAGCAGGATCTGGATGAGCTTCTCGCGGCTGGTCTCGAGGTTCGACAGGAGGCGGACCTGCTCGAGGGTGTTCTCGGAGAGGGTCTGCGCTTCGTCGATGATGAGCAGGACGCGGCGGCCCCGCTCCTTCTGCTCGAGCAGGAACTTGTTGAGCTGGCTCATCAGGTTGCGCCGGCCGAGGCCCTCCGCCGGGAGGCCGAACTCGGCGCAGATCGACTGGAGCAGCTCGAGGGCGCTCTTGCTGGGATTGAACAGGAAGGCGAGCTCGATCTGGCCTTCCAGGCGCTCGAGCATCGTGCGGCAGAGGGTCGTCTTGCCGGTGCCGACCTCGCCGGTGACGGAGATGAAGCCCTCGCCCTGCTCGATCCCGTACAGCAGGTGCGCGAGGGCCTCGCGGTGGGACGCCGCCAGATAGAGGAAGCGGGGATCGGGGCTCAGCGCGAAGGGCTTCTCACGCAGGCCGTAAAACGAGGTATACATCGGGCTCCCGTCCGGCCGGAGTCTAACGGAACGGATCCGACGGCGAATCCGGCCCACGCCGCGATGGCGTCGTCGGTGCCCGAGCGCGGGGTCCGCCGCATGTGAGGCGGGCCCCGGTTCCCGGACGGACGCCGCTGGCGCGGAAATCGAGACGACGCGTGGAGACCAGCGCAGGAATAGGGACGTTCGCGGCGTTCGGGGAGTTCGACCGCCGGCTCGCTTCGGCCGAGGCGATGGGAGTCGATTCGGGGGCGACGCTGGTCAAGCTCTGCGTCCGCGACCGCCGCGGGGACCGGCATTTCGCGACCTGGGCCTCGCCCTCGAAGGAGCGCGTCGGCCGACTTGTGACGCAGCTCTCCCCCGACCGGATCGGAATCACCGGCTGCGGCAGCGCCGCCCTCCTCGCCGACCTCGCCCGCCCCGCCGCGAACCCCATCGAGTTCGATGCGTGGGGCCGGGGCGCCAACGAGCTGCTGCGTCTGTCGGGGCTGGCGAAGCCGGTGCCCTATCTGCTGGTCTCGATCGGGACCGGGACCTCGGCCCTGCGCGTCGAGGGCGAGCGCGTCGAGCGGGTCGGCGGCACCGCACTCGGCGGGGGCACCGCCCTCGGCCTGGGTTATGCGCTGACCGGTTGCCGCAGCCACGACGAGCTGGTCGCCCTCGCCGCCCGCGGCCAGCGCGGCCAGGTCGATCTGCTGATCGGCGACATCTACGCCCAGCACGCGATCCCGATCGCCGCCGAGGCGACCGCGGCCTCCTTCGGCAAGCTGGCGCGGTCCCTCGAGCAGGAGCGCGACGGGGACGCGGGCCGGACGGAGGGAGGCGGGGCCACGGTCGCGTCGGCGCCGCTGCCCGCGCGGCGCGAGGATCTGGCGGCGGCGGTGATGGGGCTCGTGGCGGAGAACATCGCGCTGCTCGCGAACGCGAACGCGAAGGCGGCCGGGGTGACGCGGATCGTCTACGGTGGCTCGACGCTCCACGACAATCCGCGCCTCGTCGAGATCGTGCGGCTGCTGTCGACGGTGATGGGATTCGAGGCCGTCGTGCTGCCGCGCAGCGGTCATGCCGGCGCGCTCGGGGCGATGCTGCTCGCGGCCTGAGGCGTCGGGCGCGAGCGCGTCCTGCGGTGCGCGTGCCCGTGCGCGTGCGCAAAAAGAAACGGACGGCCCGCGTGTGCGAGCCGTCCGTCCCTGGGTTCCGGCGCGGTCTCAGTTCGGGTCGCGCAGCGCCGGCTCGGTCGGCTCGTCGTCGTCCCCGCCTTCGGGCCGGGCGAGGTTGCGGACGGCGCGCTGGGTGCGGGCGATCGCGGCGCGCTGCACGCGCAGCTCCTCGGTCTGGGCCGCGACCTGGCGCTCGAGGCGATCGCGCGCGTCGACGAGCTCGTCGATGCGGCTCTCGAGGGCGGCGACGCGACGCTGCATCTCGCGGAACATCTGGGTGAGCTCGTCCGATCCGGCTCCCATCATGGGCATCGCTCCTCCGAGCTCGTTGGCCTGTGATCGCGAAATGACTTCCATGCCTTCCATCTTCGTCTCCTCGGCGTCGTCGAAGAGCAGCGACTCCGACGGTTTCTTCTCTTGTTTGTCGGCGACCCGATCGGCGCCGCGCGCGGGCCGGGGCGTCTCGCGCGGCTTGTCCGCACCGAAGCCGCCCGCTCCGCCGGAGAGGCCGGCGAAGGGATTCGAGGAGGCAGCCGGCTGGGTCTGCTCCTCCTCTTCCTCTTCGCTCTCCTCGGCCTCTTCCGTGTCTTCTTCTTCTTCCTCGCTGGCGCTCGCGTCGAAGAAGGGGCTCGTCGCCTCTTCTCCGCTCTCGTCGCCCTCGGACGCCTCGTCCTCGTCGCCCTGCGCGGCGGCGCGGCGGCGACGGGCGAGCACGAGTCCGCCGAAGGCGATCACCGCCGCACCGGCGCCGACCAGGGCCCAGTTCATGAGCCCGCCGCCCTCTTCCGCGTCGGACTCGTTCGTCTTGACCATCATCGGCCGCTCGTTGGCGCGCGCCGCGGCGTCGGCGGCCGCCGGCGTATCCGCGGCGGGCAGGCCCGCGGCGTCGGTCGCGCCGGCCGTGCTGGCATCGCTCGCGCCCGGCATGCCGTTCGCGCCGTCGCTCCATTCGCTGGGCGGCGCGGTCGCGTCGTTCTGGGCGAGGGTCGTGTCGCCGGGGGCGCTCGCGGAGCCGGCGGCCGGCGTGGGCGCCGGAGCCGGAGCGGGCGGGGCGGCGGCGGGCGGCGTCGCGGGCGCGCTCGACGGCGCGCTGCCGGACGAGCCGGTGCTCGCGAGGACCTTCGTCTTCGGGGCGGGCGCGGGGACGACGTTCGTGGGCTTCGACGGCGCGGCGGCGGTCGGGGCCGGGGCGGTCGCGCTCGATCCGCTCGTCCCGTTGGCCGCGAGGCTCGTCGTCGCCGACGGGGATTTCGCGGGACTCGTCGACGGCTTGCTCGGCACCGGCGTGCTCGCGCTCGTCGACGGCGTCGACTTCGCCGCCGCCGTCGTGACGCCGCTCTTCGCGGCGCTCTCGGAGATCACGTCGAGCACGATGCGCGGCGGGCTCGCGAGGATCATCTCCTTCAGCTTGAGGCCGCCCTGCGCGAGGCGGATGCGCGCGATCGATCGCCCGCCCGAAGGCTCGACGACGACCTGCTCGATGAAGGACTTGGTGGATTGGATGCGGCGCGGGATCGAGCCCGCTTCGAGGGAGACGATCAGCTCGGCGTTCTTCGAGCTCGGGTCACTGCGCTCGATCCGATAGCCGGCGGCCCGATCGAGCTCGAAGACGACGCGGGTGAAGTCGGGATGGCGACCGACGCGCACCTCGACGACCTCGGCTGCGCCCGCCGTCGACGCGATCGCGAGCAGCCCGAGCAGGGCGACGATCGCCCGCACCGAGCGGCCGGCCCCCGAGCCTCGCAGGTCGAGCGCGCGCCCGGACCTCGAGTGGTCGGTCGGTTGGTTCGTCATCGTGCTCGGCACCTCCCTGTGGACCTCGCGGTGATGGCCCAGCCTCACGTCGAATCCGATCTGCTCGGGCGCGTCTGCCTTCGCAGTTGCACGGGCGTTGCGACCCTCTTCGGAGGGCCTTCGGAAGCACTTGATGGAAGATCCGGGACCTCCCCTCACGCGCCCCCGACCGACGCAGACCGCGGAGATCCGCGGCGATGCGCCCGCACGGGCAATCGCCGAACCGGGTCCAGGCCATGGAGCGACGCGCGGGAGGTGGCGCGCCGGCCATTCACGGGCGCGCATCAAGCGTTCGCAAGAAGCGGCCCAAGTACCCGAATTGCCTCAGCGATGCGCGGACCGTACCACGAGACCAGGGACCCGTCGATGCAGTGCACGCGACGACTCGCCGCGGCCGGACAGGCGAGGCCGAGGAGCTCCTGGCGATCGCGTTCGCCAAAGTCGTAGGGCTCGCTCGGCAGCAGGATGACGTCGGGCCGGGCCGCCTCGATCGCCGCCCGATCGACGATCGGGTACCGGCGCCCGGCCTCCCCCTCGCCGCCAGACGATCCGGCCGCCGACGCGCGGCGGTCGCTCGCTCCCGCGTCGGACCCGCCCCCCTCCGCCGCCTCGCCCAGCGGCTCTGCGAACACGTTCGCTCCACCACAAAGCTCAATTAGATCGTGGATGTACGTGTCCCGGCCGATCGTCATCCAGGGATCCCGCCAGATCGCACAAAAGACCCGGACCCGCGCCGCCGGATCGCGCGCGCGCCGCGCCTCGGCCGCCTCGAGGGCCGCGAATACCGGCCCGACGATCGCCGCCTCCCGCTCGGGCGGGGCTCCCAGCCCGGCCAGGTCGCGGAGCAGCTCGGCCCCGGCGCGGACCGTCCGTGGGTAGGTCACCCAGACGTCGATGCCCGCCTCGGCGAGCCCGCGCACGACCCGGGCCGTGTTCTCCTCCTGGTTCGCGATCACGAGGTCCGGCCGCAGCGCGGCGATCGCCGAGACGTCCGCGTCCTTGGTCCCCCCGACCTTCGGCAGCGCAGCGAAGGCGCCGGGCGGCTCCACGCAGTAGACCGTCACCCCGACGAGCCGATCACCGAGCCCGAGCGCGACCAGCGCCTCGGACAGGCTCGGCACCAGGCTCACGATCCGCCGGAACGGTCGCCGAGGGAGATCGGCTGCGCGCCAGACGACCCGGGGATGGCTCTCAAGCGGCGCTCGCATCCGCGCAACGTATCACGCGCGGCTCGGTCCACGTCCCGCCCGCCGGCTCGGGCCCGAGCCCGGTCGAGCGCTCCCGCTGCAGCTCGCCCCGGCGCTCCACGCCGGTCTCAGCGCAACGATCCGTCCACATGAAGTCACAGCGACCGCAGCGGGCGAGCCGCCAGGTCCCGCGATCGCGCACGAAGTCGAGGGCGATGTCGTCGCCCCCGCACACGCGACAGACGCAGGCCGCGACCGCCGGCGCCGCGACCCGGGCGCGCCGGGCCCGCGCGCACGCCCGCGGCGGCGCCGAATGCTCGCGCTCGGGGCCCATCGGTCCCCGGGCCAGGACCTGCTCGACCCGGGCGCGCTCTGCCTGCTCCCGCTCCCGCAGCCGCGCCCGATCCCGGGCGCTCGAGAGACCGCAGACCCGCGGCCCGGCCGCGGCGCCGGCCATCGCCCCGCCGCGCTCGCCCGTCCCGACCGTACCCGCTGCGCCGGCCGCGCCGGCCACACCCGCCGCACCGACCGTCCCCGCCCTGCCTCCGAAGCGCTCCGCCCCGCCGTTCGCGATCGCCATCTCGCTGGCTCCCCTCCCCCACCGGCCGGATCGGACCGGCTCGGATCAGAGCGCCTCACCGGCGCCCGCGGCGATCCGGAGAGGAGCTCGCCGCGTGAAGCGCGGCCGGCGTCGCCCGACACCGCCGCGCCCCACGCGACCCGGGCGACCATCTGGGGGGTTCGCGTCGCCCGACGGAGGGAGCATCGGGGCGGGGCGTGACGAATGCGGTCACAGCCGGGCGCGCCGGCGGGCGGGCCGGGGCCTGCGTCGTCTCGCGCCGCCGCGACTCGCGCCGGGACGTCCCGACGACCCGTGTCTAGGCGGCGGGCTCGCGCAGCTCGCGCTTCAGGATCTTGCCCGTCGAGCCCTTGGGCAGGCTGTCGCGAATCTCGATCACGCGCGGGTACTTGTAGGCGGCGAGGCGGTCCTTGCAGAAGGCCTGGAGATCCTCGGCCGTCGCCTTCGAGTCGGGCTTGAGCGCGACGACGGCCTTCACCTCCTCGCCGTGGCTCTCGTGGGGAACGCCGATGACGGCAGCCTCGACGACGGCCTCGTGCTGGTAGAGGACCTCCTCGACCTCCCGCGGATAGACGTTGAAGCCGCCGCGCAGGATCATGTCCTTCTTGCGGTCGACGATCCAGTAACACCCGTCGGTGTCCCGGTAGCCGATGTCGCCGGTGTGGAACCAGCCGCCGCGCAGGGCTTCCTTGTTGGCGTCGGGGCGGTTCAGGTAGCCCTTCATGACGTTGTGGCCGCGGATGCAGATCTCGCCGTGCTCGCCGTCGGGGAGCTTCTGGTCGGCGTCGTTCACGATGCACATTTCGACGCCCCAGACCGGATACCCGATCGAGCCCGGCTTGCGCGGCTTCGTGAGCACGTTGAAGCTCGCGACCGGCGAGGTCTCCGAGAGACCGAAGCCCTCGAGGATCTCGACGTTGAACTTCTCCTCGAAGGCGTAGAGGACCTCGACCGGCATCGGCGCGCCGCCGGTCAGGCAGCTGCGCAGGCTCGAGACGTCGTAGGCGCGATCGCCGCGATGATGGAGCATCGCGAAGTACATCGTGGGGACGCCGGCGAAGATCGAGATCCGATCACGCTCGATCAGCGAGAACGCGGCCTCGGGCTCGAAGCGCGGGAGCATCGTCAGGCTGCCGCCGTGGGCGATCATCCCGTTCTGGATCACCGTCTGCCCGAAGGTGTGGAAGAGCGGGAGCGTCGCGAGGGCGCGGTGGACGCCGTCGGTCGGCGGGAACAGACGCGAGAGGACGACGGTGCAATTGATGAAGAGGTTCGAGTGGGTCAGCTCGGCACCCTTCGGCTTGCCGGTCGTGCCCGAGGTGTAGAGGATGACGGCGGTGTCCTGGGGCGAGGTCGCGAAGGGCGCGTCGACGGGCTCCGCCGCGGCGAAGCCGCCGAGGGTGTCCTCGCCGGGCTCGCTCGTCGCGAGGATCACGCTCGCTGCGAGGGGCGCCGCGCCGGCGCGCCCGACCTCCTCGAAGAGCGGGTGGACGATCAGCATGCGCGCTTCCGAGTCCTGGAGGTAGTAGGTGACCTCCGGCGCCGCCGCGAGCACGTTGATCGGGACCACCGTCGCGCCCGCATAGAGGATCCCGAAGTAGGCGATCGTGAACTCGGGGACGTTGGGGACGAGCAGCGCCACCTTGTCGCCGGGAGAGACGCCCCGCTCCCGCAGGCGCGTCGCGACGCCGCGCGCGGCGCGCTCGAGATCGCGGTAGGGGATCGCGACGTCGCCCGCGCGCAGGGCGATCGCGTCGGGGGTCTCGAGCGCGGTGGCCCGCAGGATCGATCCCAGGTTCAGATGCATCGAAGACTCCTCTGCTTCATTCTTCGGCGCCCGCGCGTTCCACCCACCGCGCAAGCCGATCGGCGGCCGCCGCGGCCTCGGCGGCCTCGGCGGCCTCAGCGACCGCCACGACTTCCGCGGCCGACGGCGGCGCGGCGACCGGAGCGGAGACCGCCCCCGTCGCCAGGGCGGCGGCAATCTACATCGGCCGGAGCGTCTGGGTTAATCTGCACGCGCGGACGACCTGCCTGTGTCCCGCCGCCCCTCCGCCGGAGAGATACCCCTGCCCGTCACGCCGCCCGCGCCGGATTCGTCGTCGGCCCGCATGCCCTGGCTGCTGCTCGCCGGGGCGCTCTTCGGGCTCGCGCTGGCGGCGACGGGGCTGCTCGAGCCTTCGAACGGGAACCGCGGGGCCGCGCCGGGGAGCGCGCTCGGCGATGCCGCGGCGAGCAGAGCGGTCGCGAGCGACTCGAAGCGCACGGGCGGCGACGTCGCCGCGATCGTCGGCGAGCGCGTCATCCGCCGCGTCGACTACGAGCGGATGCTCGCGGGCATCGAGCGGGACCTGCGCAGCCCGATCGACGACGCGACACGGCGGCGGGTGCTCGAGCGGATGGTCGACGAGGAGCTGCTCGTCCAGCAGGCGCTGGCCCTCGGCCTCGCCGCCGCCGATCGGCGGGTGCGCGGGGAGCTCGTCTCGGGGCTCGTCGACTCGGTGGTCGCCGAGGCGGATCGCGAGGAGCCGAGCGCCGGAGACATCGAGCGTCACTACCGCGAGCACACCGATTTCTTCACACGCCCGGGCCGGCTGCGGGTCGAGGCGCTCTTCTTCAGCGCGGCGCGGCCCGAGCCCCTCGAGCGCGCCCGGGCGGCGCGCGCTCGGCTCGTGGCCGGGACGGCGGCGCAGGCGGTGGAGCAGGCGCTCGGGGACCGGGCGGTGGCGGGGGTGCCCGACGGGCTCCTGCCGCGGGCGAAGCTGCGCGACTACCTCGGGCCTGCGGTCGTCGAGGCGCTCGCGAGCCTCGAGGACGGCGCCTGGAGCGAGCCGATCGCGTCGGCCGAGGGCGCGCGGCTGGTCCGGATCGTCGAGCGGGAGGCGGATGCGATCCCGCCCCTCGCCGAGGTCGAGGCGCTCGTGCGGAGGGATCTCGTCCGGCGGCGCGGGGACGAGGCGTTGCGGCGCTATCTCGACGGTCTGCGCGAGGCGACGCCCGTCGAGCTCGACGAGTCGCTCTTCGCGGGCCCGGACGCGGGCGCGGGTCCGGAGCCCGGGAGCGCCCGCGCGGCCGGAGGCGAAGCGCCTAACGCTTCGCGGTCAGCATCGACTGGAGCAGCGTCGCCAGCGTCTCGATGAGCTGCTCGCGGGTTCCACCGAGCTCCTCGATCGAGACGTGGTACATCGAGAGCCGCTCGAGCACGCTCGCCAGCGCGACCGCGCCCATCATCGGATGCAGCCGTCCGCCCTGCCAGGGCTCTTCTTCCCCGGCGTTCCGGGCCGGCTCGGCGGCCGCGGCCAGCTTCTGGGAGCGATCGATGATCTCCTCGAACGCCTGGACCAGGGGCATCATCGTGCTCATGCGCAGCTCGCGGAAAGCGATGTCGCCCTCGTCGCAGGCGTTGTTGCGCACGCGCAGGATGGGCGCATAACGATCCCAGTGGCCGATCACGACCTCGGCGAGGCGGCGGCCCCGCTCGTGGCCGGCGCGGCCGGTCCAGTCGCCCTGGATCAACTCGACGAGCTCGGGCGTGAACTCCGAGACGCGGCTCGCGAGATGGAGCACGACGTCCTCGACGTCCTTGAAATACTGATAGAAGGTCGCCGGCGACGAGCCGATCCGGCGCGCGATGTCGATGACGCGCAGGTCGCGCATCGGCTTCTCGCCGAGCAGCTCGACGGTCGCGTCGAGGATGCGGACGCGCGTGTTCTGCGCGCGGCGGCCGAGCGGGCGGCCGCCCTGATCGCAGAGGGCGATCTCGTTCGGGTCGGGGAATCCCATGGCGGGGATTCTGGCCTCGATCGGGCTGGGAGCGAGCAGTGCCATCGGCATCTTCCGTCTCCTTTCATCTCGCCTGCGGCCACGGGATGCCGGGACGGTCGGTCCGGGCGGCGCGGGGGCAGAGCGTGGCATCCATGCGGATGCCGTCAACGAATCTCGGGGTTCCCGATTCTACGTGGGTAGCCGGGATGGACCCGAAGTCATCGCCACCTTACTCGAAACTCGAAGAAATTTGACCAAGAGATTTCCTGAGGGGACATCAGATCCGCCTGTGGCTCGTCTCACCGGAAACATAGGTTGATTGCCCGATCATGCACAGGCCGGCCGGGACGGGTCCCCCCGCCAGAGAGGCCGGCGCGAAAATTTTCTTGTGATCGGGCCCGAATCCCTTAGCTTGTGGTCTCGAGAGCTTCCGCGAGTGGATTCTGCTTCGCCCTCCCCGATCCCCCGGGCGGTGTTTCACGGTGCAGGAGGTCCGATGGCCAAGCTCACGATCGAGATCGACATGAACGATCCCCAGGAAGCCTGGGATGCCCTGTACCGGCGCATCGAGGAGTTCGGGGACGAGACCGACGATCCGAGCCCGGCGAAGGAGCCGGGCGTCCTCCCGACCCCCGTCACCTACGACCTGCTGCTCGATCCCGAGCGCGCCTTCGGCGACCTCGGCGACTTCTTCGCCGTCCTGACGGGCCGGGACTGAGCGCCGAGCCGGAGGCCGGACCGCGGACCGCCTCGGCGCCCGCCGTCGCGGCTCCGACTTCCGCGCGCGGCCGTCGAGCGGCCCCCTCGCCGCCGCCTGTCAGTCGGCGCGCTTCGGCACGACGACGATCGTCATCTTCGCCTCCGGGCGCTGCTCGAGGCGGATCGAATAACGTCCCGGCGCTTCGAAGACGTGATGCCAGCCGTCGCCCGGCACCTTCAGCACCGGGCTGCGGACCGTGCCCGCCTCGTCGACCAGAACGACGAGCCCCTCCGGCGCGGCGATCGTATTCGCGAAGTGGACCGTCGTTCCCGCGTAGAGATTGAGGAGCGCGGGCGTGAGGCCCGTCGCGCGGATCTCGACCGTCGGGCCATGCGCCCGGACGGGCGCCGCCGAGAAGAGCATCGCCGACGCGAGCGCCGCGAAGAGCGCGAGCCACCCGAGCGACGCGAGCCTCACACGGCGTCTTCCGCTCGCTTCCGCGCTCACCGCCGGTCCCGCTCCCTCGACCGCTCGCTCGTTCGTTCCCATCGCGCATCCCCCGTGCGCCGGACGATCGCATGGCCCGACCGGGCCGGGTAGGCTTCGCGCCGCCCGCGCGCCGCGGCATTGCGCCGCACCGCACTCCGCCGCGAGCACGCCGGTGCGCCCCACGAAAGGACAGGCCTTGCCGCGGACCCGCGCCGCCGAGCTCCGGACCCTGTTCGAGATGTCGGCCCCGATCGCCCTCGCGCAGGTCGGCCAGATGGCGATGGGCGTCGTCGACACGCTGATGGTCGCCCGCGTCGGTGTCGCCGAGCTCGCCGCCGTCGCCGTCGCGAGCTCGTGGGTCTGGTCCTCGGGCTCGATCGCCCAGGGCATCGTGCAGGGCATGGATCCGCTCGTCTCCCAGGCCCATGGGGCCCGCGACGGGCACGCGGTCGCCCTCGCGTTCCAGCGCGGGCTCGTGATCGCCGGGCTGGTCGCGATGCCGCTGATGGTGCTCTGGCTCGCGACCGAATCGGCGCTGCTCGCCCTCGGCCAGGATCCCGAGGTCGCCCGCCTGGCGGGGGACTACATGCGCGCGCGCCTGCCCTCGGCGGTCGGCTTCCTGCTCTTCACCGCGCAGCGCCAATACCTCGCGGGCCGGGGGATCACGCGGCCGGCGATGTGGATCATGCTGCTCGGCAATGCGGTGAACGCGCTGCTCAACTGGGTCCTGATCTTCGGGCATCTCGGCGCACCGCCCCTCGGCGTCGTCGGTGCCGGGATCGCGACCGCGCTGACCAATCTCGCGCTGCCCCTCGCGCTCTTCGTCTGGATCCGGCGCGCGCGGCTCCACGACGGCGCGTGGCGGCCCTGGGATCGGCGCTCGTTCGCGCTGCGCGGGCTCGCGCAGTCCGCGCGCCTCGGGCTCCCGATCGGGATCCAGATGGCGCTCGAGGCGAACGCCTTCACGATCGCGATGCTGCTGGTCGGCTCGCTGGGCGTCGCCGAGCTCGCCGCACACCAGGTCGTCATCAACCTCGCGAGCCTGACCTTCATGTTTCCGCTGGGCATCGCGATCGGGGCGAGCGCGCGGGCGGGCAACCTGATCGGGGCGCGGGACGCTGCCGGGCTGAAGCTCGCCTGCGGCACGGCCCTCGCGATGGGGGGCGGCATCATGGCGATCGCGGCGATCGTCTTCGTCGTCTTCCGCGAGGCGTTGCCGCGGCTCTACGTCGCCGAGCCCGAGGTCGCGGCGCTGGCGACGTCGCTGCTGCCGATCGCGGGAGCGTTCCAGATCTTCGACGGGATCCAGGTCGTCGGCGGCGGGCTGATGCGGGGGATGGGACGGCCGCAGGTCGGGGCCGTCGCCAACCTGCTCGCGTTCTACGGGATCGGGCTGCCGCTGGCGTACGCGCTCGCGTTTCGCGGGGGGCTCGGGATCCGCGGCGTCTGGTGGGGGCTCGCGGCGGGGCTGCTCTGCGTCGCGGTGATCCTCTGCGTGTTCGTCGCGCGGACGAGCCGGCGGCCGCTCGCGGAGCTCACGCTCACGCCGGAGGGCGCCTAGCACGATCGACGAGCGCGGCCCTCGAAGCGATGGGGGGGCTCAGTCGATCCGGATCGACTCGACCATGCCCTCGAGCTCGTCCTGCATCCGGGGCAGGCTCGCCCGGGCCGTCGTCGCCGTGATGACGAGGGTCGCTTCGTGATCGCGCGGGAGCTGGTACTGCATCGTCGTCGTCCCGGGGACCGCGCCCTCGAACTGCAGATAGAGGGCCGGCCGCCGCGCGCGATCGCGCATCTCGCACGCCTCCATCGCGATCGGCCGCCCGAAGAGGCGCGAGAACTCGGTGGGCAGGAGCCGACAGACGCCGGCGAGCTGCTCGCTCGTCGCGGGCAGGTCGGCGGCCTGAAGCAGGAAGTTCACGTTGTCGACGAAGCTGTCCGTCTCGCTCTCGCGGCGGTAGAAGATCTCGAGCTCGCCCGAGCGGATGCGGTCGAAGACCGTCCGTCGCATCGAGAGCGGGATGCGCTCGAGGGCCCCGACGCCGCCGGCGGCGTCCTCGAGAAAGAGCCGCTCGTTGCGCTCGACCTCGCCCCGGGTCAGCACCAGCCAGACGTCGGGCACCGAGATCCCGAAGCCGAATCCGCTCCGGAACTCCCCCGCCGAGGCGGTCCCGGCGAAGAGCCACCCGACGACGAGCACGCCCAGGACCCCGATCCGTCGCCCGCGCCCGCTCGTCCGCATGCCCTGCCCCTTCCCCCTCGCGTCCCCACGCGCCGCGCGAAGCCCGTCCACGGACCGCACCACCGGTCCCGTTGACCCGCCGCGCGCGACCCGTCCGCGCCCCGGCGCCCGATCGGCCCGCGTCGAGCCGGGCCTCCCGCTCGGCCGACCCGACGCCACCGACGCGGCGACCACCTCGGCTTCCCGCGGGCCCTTCGACGGGTCGGTCCCCCGCCCCCCTCGCTTGAGCAGCAAGCCGCGCTCCCATCGAGGGACACCGGCCGACCGCGCAAGCGCGACGAGCTAGGTTCCGCGCGAGGTCCCATGTTCGAGACACTCCGCTCCTTCTTCGATCCGCCGATCACCGCCGATCCCGAGCAGAGCACCGCAAAGCTCGCATGGGTCGTGCGCCTGCGCTGGGTCGCGATCGGCGCCCAGCTGCTCTCGATCGCCCCGGCGCTCGAGTACAAGCTGCTCGAGGCCGACATGCTGCCGCTCTTCGTGACGGTCGTGGCGACGCTCGTGACGCTCAACATCGGGACCTGGATCGGGCTGCGCCGCGGCATCCGCGGAACGCCGGCGCATCTGCTCGCCCAGCTCGCCGCCGACATCCTCGGCCTCTCGGCGCTGCTGATCCTGACGGGCGGGGCGTGGAATCCGATGGTGCCGATCCTGCTGGTGCATTCGGTGCTCGGCGCGCTGCTGCTCGAGGGGCGGCTCGGGCTCCTCTTCTTCGGGCTGCTGCTCGTCTGTCTCGGGCTGATCCAGTTCAACGGGCGCATTCCGCAGGGGCTCGCCGGGGCGATCGTCCCGGCCAACATCCTGTTCCCGGCGCAGATCGTGGTCGCCCTCGTCTTCTGGATCCTGACGGCCTGGCTCTCGCGGACCCTCGACAACCTGAAGGGCTGGTTCGTCGACGCCCAGCAGCGCAAGACCCGCATCGACCGCCTGCGCGCGGTGGGCGCGCTCGCGGCCGGCCTCTCCCACGAGTTCGCGACGCCCCTCAATACGGCACAGCTGCGCCTCGCCCGCGTCGGCCGCCAGCACGGCCTCGAGTCCGATCCCGACCTGCGCACCGCGATCGAGGAGCTCGAGCGCTGCGGCGACATCCTGCGCCACATGGCGGGCTCGCAGCTCCAGCCCGATCGCCTCGCCCTCGAGGTCGTCGATCTCGACGCGATCGCGCGGCAGGTCTGCCAGAGCGTCGCCAGCGTCCACGAGGGCGCGACGATCCGCTTCCTCACCGACGGCCGCGGCCCGAAGCGCGTGCTCGTCCCGCCGGTCGCGTTCTCCCAGGCGCTGATCAACCTCGTCGACAACGCGGTCGAGTCCGGCGGGCCGGAGGGCGAGGTCGAGATCGTGGTGCAGCGGACGGGGATGCGGGCGGAGCTCGCGGTGCAGGACCGGGGCTCGGGCTGGCCGGAGGTCGTGCGGCGGCATCTCGGTGAGCCCTTCGTCACGACCAAGCCCGAAGGCGTCGGCCTGGGCCTCTATTATGTCCACTCGCTCTCGGAGGCGATCGGGGCGGAGCTGACGCTCGGCGACCGCGAGTTCGGCGGGGCCGTCGCCCGCATCTCGCTGCCGATCGTCCCGGTCGCGACCCAGGGAGATGCCCTCGGCGTCGGGGCGACGGCCGCAGGAGAATGGAGCACGCAGAATGGCTGAGACGATCCCGAATGGCGCCGGAGACGGCGACCGCACGCTGCTCATCGTCGACGACAACGCCCGCTTCGCGGAGACCCTCGCGAGCGAGTTCCGCGACCGGGGCTATGCAGTGACCCGGGCGGCGGACCTCACCGGGCTGCAGGCGATGCACGATCTCGACGTCGACTATGCGATCGTCGACCTGCGCCTCGGCGCCGACTCGGGCCTCGACGCGATCTCGCTCATCCTCGGCCGCTCGCCGAAGGCCAAGGTCGTCGTCCTGACGGGCTACGGCAGCATCGCGACGGCGGTCAAGGCGACGAAGCTCGGGGCTGTCGGCTACCTGATGAAGCCGACCGACGTCGACCAGGTCGAGAAGGCGCTGCTCGAGCAGGTCGACGACGACCCCTCGGTCGCGATCCCGACCGAGTTCCAGAGCCTCTACCGCCACGAGCGCGAATACATCGAGTTCGTGCTCGCCGAGTGCGAGGGCAACATCTCGCAGGCGGCGCGCCGCCTCGGCCTCCACCGCCAGAGCCTGCAGCGCAAGCTGCGCAAGTACACGCCCCACTGAGGGCGACGCGGCGCGCACGAGCCCTCGACTCGGCGCGGCGCGGCTCCTTGCTTCGCCGCGGCTCAGCGCAGGTCCGGCCCCGCGAGCGCGGCGAGGCCCTCGCGATCGAGGAGCACGATGCGCCCGCGGCCGAGGCGCACGAGGCCCGCCTCCTCCCACTCACGCAGGTGTTTGTTGACGCTCTCGCGCGTCGTCCCGACGAGATCGGCGAGGTCCTGCTGCGGCAGGCGGACCTCGACCGGGCCCCCGACGACCGGGCGCCGACCGTGGTCGGCGGCCAGCGCGACGAGGCGCTTCGCGATGCGGGTGGGCAGCGCCATCGTCTGCCGCTCCTCCGCCCGCTCGGAGAGCCGCCGGACGCGGGCAGCCAGCGCACGGGCCAGCGCGATCGCCGCCCGGGGATGGCGTTCGAGGAACGGCACGAAGTCCCGCCGGTGAAGCGTGACGAGCACCGTCGCCTCGACCGCGACGACCGTCGCCGAGCGCGGGGATTCGTCGAGCAGCGCGATCTCGCCGAGGAACTCCCCTGGCCCCATCCAGGCGAACACGACGTCCTGCCCGTCGAGGCCGACGCCCGTCGCCTTCAGCCGACCCGAGAGCACCGCGTAGAGCTGATTGCCGGAATCGCCCTTGCGGAAGAGCACGTCCTTCGCCGCGAGGCGCTTCGTCGTCGTCGCCTCGATCAGGCGGTCGAGCTCGCGCTCGTCGAGGCCCTCGAAGAGCGGGACGCGGCGCAGGAGCTCGCGGCGGTCCACGCCTAACGCTCCTGCTCGCGCGCGCCCGGCTCGCTCACCCGGCGCAGGTAGAAGAGCAGGTCCGCGAGCGCCCCGGGATCCGCGACGCCGGGGGAGACCATGCGATTGCCGGGGACGAAGCCGGCGGGATTCGAGAGGAAGGCCGCGAGCGAGCGCTCGTCCCAGACGATCGCCGCCGCGAGCATCGCGTCGGAGCCGGGCTGACCCGGCGCCATCCCCGAGCGCCTTCCGAAGACGCCCTGCAGCGAGGGACCGACCTTGACGACCCGGCCCGCGAGGTCGTGACAGGTCCAGCAGGGGACGGCGACGGTGCGCCCGCGCAGGAAGCGCGCCTGGTCGGCCTCGGGGAGGCCCGCGAGGATCGCGCGATCCGGGTCGCGACAGGCCGCGAGGGCGAGCGGGAGGACGACGGAGAGGGCGAGGGCTCGTCCGCGCAGGCGGAGACGAACGCGCGCGGATCGGGCGAGGGCCGGGCGCGACGTCGGAACTGCCGCCCCGCGATCCGAGCGGAGCGGTACGACGGTCGGCGGCTGCGAGGCGCGGCGGTCGGCCATGCCTAACGCCGTCCGTAGAGCAGGTCGAGGCGCTGCTCGCGCTCGCTCGGCCGCGTGTCGGACCAGGCGAGGCGGTCGGTGTGGTGGCAGGCGCGGCAGTGGGCCCGGACCAGGACGGCGGCACCGTCCCGGGGCGTCGGGCCCGCCGCGAGCGCGACCGCGAGCGCGAACTCGCCGCGGCGGCAGACGCGGCAGCGATGGGATTCCCGCGGCAGCGAGCGCTCCTCGGGCGGGAGCCGGCCGGCCACCGGATCGCGGTCGAAGAGCGGTGCCTCGCGACCGCAGGCCTCGCAGACGGCGTAGAGCGGCAGGAAGAACGGCGAGCGCGCGCGCTCGGGGGGCTCCATGGCGGCACGGGCCTCGCGGAAGACGCGGGCGAAGGTGCGCCAGAAGGCGTTGCCGCGACCGGCGGCGGCCCGGGGCCAGCCGATCACACGAAACACGTCGCCGCCGCAGACGCACGCGAGCCGCGCCTGCTCGAAGCCCTCGAGGCGCTCGCGCTCGAAGGGCCCGGCGACCGGGTCGAGGGCCAGACAACCGCCGACGAGCTCAGGGTCCATGGCGCGAACGTATCGCTTCCGACCGGGGACGCGAGGCCGGCGACGGCGCGGCCTCAGCCGCGCCTCTGCTCCTCGAGGATGCGGCGGATCGCGCGGCGGTAGTGGTCCGCCTCGCCGAGGGCGGGAAAGCGCTCGCGCTCGGCGTCGATCCGGCGCCGTGCCTCGGCGCGGTCACCGCCGCAGCGCTCGAGCAGGAACTCGACGTCGCGGCTCGGGGCGGCACCGGCGACGTGGTCGCGCAGGCCGACCCCGACGGCGAGTCGCTTGCCGAGCGGGGTCGTCGCGAAGATCGCGACGACGGCGGCGAGGACGACGAGCGCCATCAGGAGCGTGAGCATCGGGCGATCCTCCCGGCGCGCCTAATCGTCGGAGCCGTCCGGGACGAGCCGCCCCTCGTGCTCGAGGGTGAAGCGATAGCGCAGCTCCTTGCGCATCCAGACGAAGCCCCCGCAGACGAGGCCGATCAGCCAGCCCTCGACGAGCAGCCGCGACTCCCACGGCCAGCCGGCGGCGTAATGGCCGAGCACGGGGTAGGCGATCAGGAAGAGCAGCCCCTTGTGGACCAGGTACCAGAACGAGCCGCGCCGCCGGATCTTCGCCCAGAAGGCGAGCTCGTCGCGGCTCATCACGATCTCCCGCGGATCGACCATCGGTGGCCCCCGTCCTGCCCCGGCGCGGAGGAAGGCCGGGGCTGCCTCCGATTCGGCAGGTCGGGCGCAAAAGCTGATGGCGACGATGCGGCCGCCCACGCCGGAGCGATCGGCGGCGCGCGGGGCGGCTGCCCACGCGCCGGCCGCCGCTCAGGCATCGACCGGATCCGCCGCGTCCCCGGGCTAGTCGAGGGCGGCCCAGTTGCGTGCCGGATACAGCTCGACCGAGGGCGCGTAGAGCCACTCCTCCCGGTAGCTGCGCCGGGTCAGGTAGGGCACGAGCTTCTCGTCGGGCAGCTTGCGGCCACGGATCGCGTCGTCGAGGAGCCGGACGCCCTCCTCCGCGTCGGCGGGCCGCCGGCCGAGGAGCGCCCCGATCTCGTCGACCTCGATCGCGTCGATCGCCGCCCCGTAGCGACGCTTGCGATCCATGCAGGCGACGAGCGTCGCGACGTCCCGGGCGCGGGAGCGCGCGAAGGGATCGGCGACCGCGGGCGTGACGTCGTTCGCCTGCGCGTAGAGCGCGGCCTCCGCCATCACGTCCTTCTCGCCGATCGCCTCGGGCAAAGCCGGCCGCTCGACCGGGATCTCCATCGCCTGCGCGAGCATCTCGCAGGTCGAGCGATCGCCCGCATAGCGGTAGCAGAGGTACCACGCGAGGGACTCGCGCGGATGGGCGTGCTTGCAGACGGCGTGGATCGGGATCATGCCGCGCACGTTCTGGTGGACCGCATAATACTGGGCGGCGAAGCGGGAGTACGGGATGCCCGACTCCCGGGCGTAGAGATCGAAGAGGCCCGTGAGCCCGCCGCTCGGGTTCCAGAACTCGCGGACGACGATGTTGCCGAGATCCTCCATCGGGTCGCCCCAGTGGCCGAGCTCCCAGTCGATGACCGACGAGACGCGATCGCCCTGGAACATGAAGTTGACGGGCCCCGTGTCGCCCTGGATCAACGAGATGCGGGCCACCTTCTCCGGCGCGAAGCGCCGCAGCCAGTCGAGCCCGTAGCTGAGCAGCGGATCGCGATAGTCGGCGAGGAAGCTCTTCCACTGGCCCACGATCACGTCGACCTCGTCGAGGGCCGCCTCGCGCGCGTTGCGCGGCCGGCGCGTCATGACGTCGTCGATCCCGAGCGAGTCGAGGTCGAGGGCGTGCATGCGGGCGACGACGCGCATGAAGTCCTCCATGATCGCCCGCTGCTGGCGCGCGTCGGTCAGCTTGTCGACGTCCGAGCGGCCGGGATCGCGGGCGAAGAGCGTGGCGCGCAGGGCGGGATTCCAGCCGTGGACGGCGGGGACCGGGACGTCGGTGCGGCCGAGGGCCTGGATGATGCGCGTCTCGCGCTCGAGCCGGCGCGGATCGACGCCACCGTCCTCGCGCTGGAGCCGCAGGAAGCCCTCGAAGACCGAGCCGTCGGGCCGCGTCACGTCGACGACCCACGCCTCGCGGCGGGCGACGTGGCGATGGAGGCGCGTGATCGTGCCGCCCCCGATCTGCTCGATCCATTCGTAGGTTCCGGCCGGCAGATCGTGCGGGAGCTGGGTCATGGCGGGCGCCTCCTCGCGTACACACTACCGCGCGGGCGCCGCGACGCGATGGCGCAAGGAAGCCGGCGCTCGGGTCGCGCGGGTCACGCCCTTCGCGCGCGGACGGGTCCCGCTCCGACCGGTCGCGCGCGGGCAGGTCGCGCACGGGCGGCTATGGTCGGTCGGGTCCGATCGCCCCCCGTCTTCGCGTCCGCGGCGCAGCGTGCGCCGGCCGCCGCGAAGCCCTCCGTTGGAGTCGAAGCATGGAATTCCAGATCGCCGAATCGATGTGCGACATCGGCCACTACCTGCCCCTCGCCCAGGCGGCGGACGAGGCGGGCTTCGGCTGCTTCGGCCTCGGCGACAGCATCCTCTACCCCGAGTCGGCCGTCGGCAGCTACCCCTACAACGACGACGGCACCCGCGAGTTCCTCGACGGGGCGCCCTTCATCGACCCCTTCCAGCTCTTCGCGGCGATGTCGGTCGTCACCCGGAAGATCAAGTTCGCGGTCGGCGTGCTGAAGCTCCCGATCCGCAATCCCGTGCTGGTCGCCAAGCAGGTCTCCTCGCTCCAGGTCCTGACGAACGAGCGCTTCATCCTGGGCGTCGGCCTCTCGCCCTGGATCGAGGACTTCCAGGCCTGCGGCGAGGACTGGGCCTCCCGCGGCCCGCGCATGGACGAGCAGATCCAGATCATCCGCGGCCTCATGACCGGCGACTACTTCTCCTGGAAGAGCGACTACTACGACATCCCGCGGATCAAGCTCTGTCCGGTCCCGAAGCAGTGTCCGCCGATCATCATCGGGGGCCACAGCATGCCCGCCTATCGCCGGGCGGCGCGGTACGCGGACGGCGTCAACTTCGTCAGCCTGACCGAGGACGAGCTCGTCGAGCGGCTCGCCGTCATCGGGAAGCTCCGCAAGGAGTACGGCCGCGACCGGGAGCCGTTCCAGGTCTTCGCCGGCATGGCCGCCTTCAAGATCGACGACATGCGGCGCCTCGAGGACAAGGGCGTGACGACCCTGGGCGTCGGCTACACCGGCCCCTACCAGCCCGATCCGCGCGGCGCTCCAGGCGAAGCTCGACCAGGGTCCGCCGCTTCGGCGACGAGGTCATCGCGAAGTATTAGGCGACTCGGCGCGCCGCAGCTCGAAGAGCGAGAGCCCGCAGGCGAGGCAGCCCGCTTCGTCCCAGATCCGGCGGAAGCCGCCGGGCCGGGCGCGGAACGGCTCCCCGCAGCGCGGGCAGCGGGCGCGATAGACCGCGAGCCGTGCCGCGCCCGCGAAGGTCGCGCCGGCGAGGCCGAGGGTCGCCGCGATCCGCGGCTGCGCGACCGAGAGCGCGAAGACGACGATCGGGAACCAGACGACGGGCGCCCAGCTCGCGGCGAGCTTCCAGCGGCGGAGCTGCTCGAGGCGCTCGCGCTCGGCGTTCATCGATCGGCCGCTCCGCCGCGATCGGGCGTCGCGGTCGCCGCGCGCAGCTCGAGCAGGTACTCGCCGCTCTCGACCCGCATCAACGTCTCGGCGACGTAGCCCGCCGCCTCCGCGACCGCGACGAGGTCGGGCTCCGCCAGATAGACCCAGGGAAACGGCTCTCCCCGCAGCCGCCCGTAGCGCGTCTCGAGGACGATCTCGCCGCGCGCAGGCGAGCGATCCGCCGCGTCGCCGTCCCACGCCTCGCGCAGCTCGCTCGAGTCCGCGAGCACGATGCCCCCGGGCGCGAGCAGGCCGCGCAGCCGGGAGAGCAGGATGCGCAGCGGCCGCACGCCGCCCGCGACGCCGATCGTCTGCATGCCGAAGAAGATCGTGTCGAAGCGGCCGAGCCCACGATCGTCCTGCGCACCGATCGTCATCACGTCGACGACCCGCGCGTCGCGGATCCCGCGCTCGCGGCACAGCTCGACGCACGCGGGGCTCACGTCGATCGCGACGACCTCGCAGCCCTTCGCCTGGAGCGCGAGGGCGTGGCGGCCCGAGCCGGCGCCGACGTCGAGCACGCGGCCGCGGGCGCGCGCGAGGGCGAGGCGATCGAGGGGCGCGAGCTCGCCGTCGAGGGTGAAGTACTCCTCGGTCTCGATCTCGAACTCGACGCCGTCGGCGCGCAGGGCGGTGACCCGGCGCGGGCGGCCGTCGCGGTGGTGGTCGAGGAGGGCGGCGGCGAGGGGCTCGGCGGGGCCGACGCGCCGGACGCGCGGCGGCGATTTCCGCGAGGCGGCGCGACCGGAGGACTTCATGCGGATCTCGACTTCGTCATGGGCCGATCGGATCGGGCGCGATCGGATCGGTCGGGCTCGGGACGCGGACGTCGGCTGGGGTCGCCCGTCAGGCTTCCCTCAGGCGTCCTTCAGCTCGTACTTGAGGTGGCGCGTCAGGTTGCCCGCGAGCTTCGGCTTCATGCGGCGCTCGGTGAAGTGCCAGCCGTCGGCCTCGGTGTAGGCGAACTTGTCCTCGTAGTAGCCGGTGATGATGGGCTGGAGGCCGAAGCCGTCGACGGCCTGGACGACGGTGAAGCGGGAGCGGACGTTGCAGCTGCGGCCGTCGGGAGCGAACTCGAGGATCAGGTTCGTCGTGACGTGCTGGGTCATCGGCGTGCCGTCTTCGAAGACCTGGGTCGAGCGCAGGTAGATCTTCTCGATCTCGTCGCTGCCCGTCCCCTGGACGTCGCCCTTCGGGCCGATGATGCGGGCCTTCGCGAAGAGCTTCGCGAGCCCCTTGAAGTCGCCGGCGTCGATGCGCTCGGCGTAGGTGAACATCAGGTTCTCGATCGCGGTGCGTGCGTTGGCAGGGTCGAGCGGGTTCGACATGGGGATCCCCATCGTGTTCAGAGAGGCGTCGGCTGGCTAACGCAGCGTCGTCGGCGTCTCGGCCGACGCACCGGAATCGTCCACGCAGCGGCGCCATTCGTCGTCGCCGACCGCTTCCATGTGGTCTTCCATGCAGCTCTTGAAGCGGTAGCCGCAGTTCAGACACTCGAGATAGTGATGCGTCTCCACACCTCGACTCGAGGCGACCTCGAGCTCGGCGCGGACCCACAGCCGGCTCGGCCGCGACGCGACCTCGCAGGCCTCGCAGTACAGCGTGAAGAGCGAATCGATCATCCCCATCTCCCAGGCACCTGGCCCCACGATACCCCATTCCGCCCGGTGTCGAGCGCACGATCTCGCGAAGCGCAGTCGGGCGGCAGCCGGGGCGCAGGGCGGGCGACGGGGCGCACCGGGCGGGCGCTAGGGGATCGCGAAGGGCTCGGCCCCCGCCCGATCGCGGAAGAGCGTGAAGCCCTCGCTGCGGAGCGCACCGAGCCAGCCCCGGGCGCACTCGACCGCGAGGCAGAGCGCTTCGACGCTGTCGCGACCGGCGAGGGTCCTGGGGCGGTGGAGGTCGGCCAGGGCGACGCGGCAGTGCCAGAGCCCATCCGACTGCGCGCGCTCGGGCACACCGATCACGAGGCTGAGCCGCCGCGGGCGCGGGGACGACACGTCGGCCGCATCCCCCGGCGCGAAGGCGAAGATCTCGACGCTCGCGATCGCGCCCTTCACGCCGGCTCCCCGCCTCCGGCCCCGCGCCCGCCTTCGCCCCGCCCTGCGGTCGTGCCGGCTCCCGAAGCCGCGCCGGCCCCGGCGCTCGCGGCGCTCCCCGCGCCCGGAGCGCTCCCGGCGGCCGGGACGGCGCCGAGCGGACGATCGCTGTGGCCGAGGGCGCGGCCCGGGGCGATGCGGTCGCGGATCGCCTGCTTGAGCTCGCGCAGCTCGGGGAAGCGCGCGGCCGCGCGGCGATCGAAGAGGAGCTCGCCGTCGAGGCGGACGGTGAAGACGCCGCTCTCGCGGCCGGGGACGAGGGCGATCTCGCCGAGCTCGGCCTCGAAGGTCGCGAGCAGCTCCTGGGCGAGCCAGCCGGCGCGCAGGCCCCAGCGGCAGCCGGTGCAGTACTCGATCTCGATCCGCGGCGAGCGGCTCCCGGTCGACATGCGCGAACCCCCGCCTCCGGTCCGCCTCGCCTAACGATCCGAGCCCGACATCAGGAGCTGGGCATAGCGGCGCAGGAAGCGCTTCTGGCGCTCGATCTGCTCGGGCGCGAGCGGGTCGAAGTCGAAGAGCGAGCGCAGGAGCGGCGCCATCGCGAAGTGGCCGAGGATGACGTGGATCCAGGCGGCGACGGCGAGCGGCCGCTCCTCTTCGGTCCAGACCGGGTCCGGCTCCTGCTGCATTGCGAGGATTCCCCGGGCCACGATCGGCCGCAGCCAGCCCTGGGCGATCTTCTCGAGCGAGGCCCCGTCGGTCAGCGCCTCGTGCTGGATCAGGCGGGCGAGATCGGGGTGGCTCGCGAGATGATCCATGATGCCGTCGAGCATCGCGCCGGTGCGGTCCTCGCCCCGGCCGGCCCCGCGCGCGACGCCGCCGATCAGATCGAAGAGCGGCTGGACACCGCGAGCAATCACGGCCTCGTAGAGCGCCTGCTTGCCCTCGAAGTAGTTGTAGAGCGAAGGCGCCGTCAGCCCCGCCGCCCGGGCGATGTCGCGCACCGCCGTCCCGGCGAGCCCCTTCTGCGCGAAGAGCCGCTCGGCGACGTCCAGGATGCGGTCGCGGGTCGACTCGGTTTCGGAAGCGGCGCTGGTCATGAAGGTGGGCCTCGGCGGAGTCTTTCCGGCCTGACTCGGGGCGTCAACCCTGGGATGCGGGCGTCCGGGCGCCCGCCGAGGGGCGGACGGGACCCGAGCTGTGGCCGATCCGGAAGCGGTGGCCGTTGTTCTCCTCGATCGTGAACTCGCGCATGCCCCAGGGCTGCGAGGCGATCTCGGCGACGATCGCGACCCCGCGCTCGCGATAGGTCGCGAGGACGGCGTCGGCGTTCGCGACCCGCACGAACACGCAGCAGCGCTCGATCGGTCCGCTCTCCCGGCGCAGGAAGAGCTCGGTCTTGCCGTTGTAGACCGCGCCGTAGGACTCCTCGTAGAGCCAGGCGATCCGGAAGCCCAGCATGTCGCGATAGTAGGCCTGGGTCGCGCGCACGTCGGCGACCGGCAGCTCGGGCGTCACGAAGAGCCACTCGCCCGCGCCGACCCGCGTCGAGACGCCCTGCTCGTCGACCTCGCGAATCGCCATCTCAGGGACCTCCTCGAGCCGCTTCTTCTTCGGAGCCGTCCTGCACCGTCCAGCCGAAGATCGCCTCGAAGCGCAGGCGGTTCGGCGTCCGCAGCATCGCCGGGGCCCGGCGAATGTATTGCTCCGCGCGGGCGCGTGCCGGGCCCGACAGGCCCTCGAGCTGCGCGAGCAGCTCGGCGCAGTCCGGGCGCGCGAAGCGGCCGTCGGCCCCGCGAGCGGGCAGCGCGGTCCACAGCACCGCGTCGAGCGGCCGCCCGACGAGCCAGGCGGCGATCGCGGCGCGCGTGGCCGGCGTCGCCTGCCCGGCGGAGACGGGCGCGGCGGTGGAGGCGAGCGAGCCGGTGGCCCCGGCGCCCGCACCCACCGAGCTCGAAGCACCGAAGCCCGGCCGACCCTCGACCCCGATCCAGTCGGCGACGCGCTCGGCGGCGATGCCCTCGCGCCGGGCAAGCTCGCCGACGCCCTGCTCGAGGGAGTCGACGACGAGCGGGGCCCAGAAGGTCCGGACCGGCGTCGCCTCGGGATCGATCACGAGGGTGACCCGCCCGTCGAGGGCGACGCGGGAGAACTCGATCGGGAGCATCGGGCCGTCGTGGACGAAGGGCGCGGCCAGGGGCAGCGTCCGCGGATCCCAGAGCAGCGAGCCCCAGGCGATGCAGCCGATGCGCGGCAGGCTCAAGCGTTTCGCGGAGCGGCGGCCGGGGCGTCGTAGCCGAAGGCGGGCGAGAGCTCCTTGCGGACGTATTCGTCGATCTCCGCCGCCTGGGCTTCGTCGAAGTAGTCCTTGTAGCCGCCGACCTTGGCGCGCCGGACCTTGTAGGAGTTCGGATCCCCCTTCTTGCCGGGCTTCATGCGGCCGCCCGCGAGCCAGAAGGTGTTCTTCTCCTCGAGCTTGCGCATGTTCTCGACGCTCGCGTAGTCGACCGCGCCCGTGATCGCGTCCGCCTGCGAGGGCTTCCCGTTCACGAAGTCCATCACCCGGGCGAAGGTCTCCACGGGCCGCTCCCGCATGTCCTCGTAGCGGACGATCAGCAGGCTCTTCACCTTCGCGGCCTCCCGCGCCCAGAGGTTCAGGTAGGCGATGATCTGCGGGAGCCCGCAGTCGGGGTCCATCACGAACTCGTAGGCCGAGACGTTCGCGCCGTGGGGCGGGTAGTTGTTGAGCCGCTTCTTCACGGGGCGCATGCGGTGCTGCCACTGGAAGTACTGGGAGACCGCGATGTCCTTCGGATTGCGGACGAGCAGGACGACCTTCTTGTCGTAGAAGGAGGCCTTCGAGTCGAACTCGCCCGTGTAGTCCTTGATGTAGTTGTCGTGGGTGAAGAAGATCTTCGGGATGTCGGCGTTGCGGCGGTGGTAGTTCGAGAAGCCGAGCAGGACGCGCTCGGGGATGCCATGGACCAGCTGGTAGTAGCGGGACATCATGACCCGCAGCCAGGTCCGCCCGCTCTTGCCGAAGGAGACGACCGCGACGTCGGCCTCGGCCAGGCGCCCCGACTCCTCCCGCCCGCGCAGCCAGCGCTCGATCCGGATCCGGCGCGCCACGGGCAGGAAGAAGAGCAGCGCCATCAGGACCTCGCGGCTCGCCTTCTTCCAGATCGAATCCATGCCTGCTCCATCTCTCTATCGACGGACCTTCGACGCGCCCGTCGAAGCGGCCTTCGACGCACCGGGACCCCTCGGGTCGCGGGCGGAGGGCGCGGCCGCAATCTATCACAGCTCGCGGTGTCTCCCTCCCCGAGCGCTGGCCCCGGGGAGCAACGAGCGCGAAACTCGGCGAGGGATGAGGGGGGAAGACGCATTGAGCCCGAGCGAGCGACGATCCCGGCCCGCGCTGCCCGGCGTGAAGCTGTCGCGCTACCTCGTCTCGGAGATGTGGCTGCCGTCGCTCTTCGCGACCGCGGCCTTCGGCCTCGTCGTCCTGCTCACCGACCTGCTCGGCTATGCGGACCTGATCGTCAACCGCGGCCTCGCGGTCGAAGAGGTCGCGCGCCTCGCCGGCCTCCAGCTGATCCCGACCCTCGCGCGCACCCTCCCCTTCGCCGTCCTCGTCGGCACCCTCGTCGGCCTCGGCCGCCTCGCCGCCGATCGCGAGCTGCTGGCCCTCGAGGCGAGCGGCTTCTCCCCGCGCCAGCTCGCCGTCCCGGGCCTCGTCTTCGCGTTCTTCGCGACGGTCGTCTCCCTCTATCTCTCGGTCTTCCTCTCCCCGGACTCCCAGCGCCAGGTCCGCGACCGGATGGTGGCCCTGACGCGGGCGCGGCCCGGTCTCTCGCTGCGCGCCGGTCAGGCGTCGAATCTCGACGGCTGGCGGATCGAGGCGCGCAAGGTCGACCAGGAGGGGACGTTCCTCGAGGGTGTCCTCGTCTACATGCCGAGCCTCGACGAGACGATCTTCTCCCAGCACGGGACCATCCTCGACGCGCGCGGGAGCAGGCCGGCCGTTCCGATCCCCGATCCCGCCCCAGCAGCCGGGTCGGCGGCCAGCGCCGCGAACGGGCCGACGGCGTCGAACGCCGCGACGGCCGCACCGGGCGCTGCGCCCGCCGCCGCGCCCACGCCGACCGCGACGCCCACGCCCGCTGCGGCGAGCGCGACGGCGACCGCATCGGCAACGACAACGACAACGGCGTCGGCAACACCGCCCGCCGACGCCGCCGCGACCCCTTCGCCCCCCGATGCCGCGCCCGCGAAGCGGATCGTGCTCGAGGACGGGCTCATCCTGTTCAACTCCGAGGACCGGGCGTCGCTGCTGCGCTTCGACCGGCTCGAGACGCGGCTGCCGGCCTCGAAGCCGGGGAAGGACGTGCCCGTCGATCTGGTCGCGACGCTGCCCTTCTCCGAGCTGCTCGCGGTGTCGGCCGAAGAGGGGAACTCGGCGCGCGGCCGCTGGTATCGCGGCGAGGCCCACCGGCGCGTCGCGCTCGGCGCCGCGACGCTGCCCTTCGGCCTGCTCGCGATGGGCCTCGCGCTCGGCCGCCGCACGCTCTCGCGCTCGACGGGCACCGCGATGGGCATCGGGGGCGCGATCGCCTACTACGCCCTCGTCCAGCTCGCCGAGGGCCTCCTGCGCGGCGAGCGCACGCCCGTCGCCCTGGCGATCTGGCTGCCGAACCTCGTGCTCGGCGGCGTCGCGAGCTTCCTCGTCCTGAAGGCCGGCCGCCGGACCGAGGACGGCTACCGGGGCACCGGCCGCGGCAGCCGGAGCCTGCTCGAGCGCCTGGGCCTCGCGCGCAAGGGGATCCGGGTCAAGCGCTTCGCGCTGCCGCGCTACGTCGCGGGTCAGTTCCTCCAGATGGCGCTCGCCTGCGTCGCGGGCCTCGTGCTCGCCTATCTGATCATCGACGTGTTCGACAATCTGAAGTGGTTCAACCGGTACGGTGCGACGGGCGAGGAGATCGCCCGCTATTACATCGCACGGTTGCCGGTGCTGGCGGCGCGTGTGATTCCGATGGCGCTGCTGATCGCGGTGGCCCTCACGATCAGCGTGCTCGGGGCGAACGGCGAGCTGCTCGGCATGCGCGCCTGCGGCATCCCGATCCTGCGGATCCTCGCGCCGGTCTGGATCCTCTGCGCGCTCGCCGTGCCCGCGGATCATCTGCTCGCCAACGAGCTCGTCCCGCGCTCCTCGGGGCGGGCGGCGGAGATCAAGCGCGTCGAGATCAAGAACCAGAACGACGTGAGCCGCGATGCGCGGGAGCGCGTCTGGTACCGCGTCGGCAAGCGGATCCACGAGATGGGGCGACTCGACCTGCTGCGAGGCCTCGCGAGCAGCGTGACCCTCTACGAGCTCGACGACGAGGGGCTGCCGAAGCGGCGGACCGACGCGGCGGGGGCCCGCTCCCTCGGCGGAGGCAACTGGCTGCTCGACGCACCGCGCGCCGTCGCACTCCTTCCGACCGGCCACCTCTCGCGGACGCCCCACGCCGAACGCCTGGTCCAGTTCGGCGAGGAGGCCCCCGCCGAGATCGAGACCGCCGACCTGACGCCGGCGGAGCTGCAGACGGCGCTCGCGGACCCGGACATCGAAGGACCGACCGCGCTCATCTACCGCACCGACCTGCAGATGAAGATCTCGGCGCCCTTCGCGTGCCTGCTGCTGCCGCTGATCGCGCTCTTCTTCGCGGCGACGGGGCCGCCGTTTCCGCGGCCGGTGCAGATGCTGATCGCGAGCGCGATCCTCGCCGTCGCCCACGCGATCGCGACCTCCTTCGCGGGCTCGATGGGCCACGGCGGCACGCTCCCGCCCTGGCTCGCCGGCTGGGGCCCCTCGCTGATCTTCGCCGCCGTCGCGATCGCGATGGGCGTCCGCCAGCGCATCCGCTCGCAGACCTCGGGCTGAGCCGCGCCGGTCCGCCGTGTGGCGGAGTGCGCGCACGACCCGCCCGGTGCGCGGCCTGCGCCGGGTACCCCTCCGCCGGGCCCCTCTGGTAGAGTCGCGTCGACGACTTCGCGCACCGCTGCATCCGACGCGCCCTCGCGCTCGGGACGGGGCGGGGCCGATCGCCGAGGCGGGAGCAGGATTGCCGAATCGCACGCAAGCGGAGCCGCGCGAGCGACTCGTCTGGCTCTTGATGGGCAATCGCGCGGGGGACAACTCCCAGGTCCTGGGCCTCGGCGAGGCCCTCGGTTGGCCCCTCGTCCAGAAGCACTTCGTCTACACCCGCTACGAGAAGCTCGTGAACCTCCCCTTCGGCGCCCATCTGCTCGGCGTCGTGAAGGCGCAGTCGAGCGCGATCGAGCCGCCGTGGCCGGACCTCGTGATCTCCGCCGGGCGCAAGAACGAGCCGATCGCCCGCTTCATCCGGGCGGAGGCCGCCCGCGCGGGCAAGCACGTCCGCCTGATCCACGTCGGCCGTCCCTGGGCCAGGCCCGCGACCTGGGATCTCGTCGTCACGACCCCCCAGTACCGCCTGCCCCACGACCCCAACATCCTCCACAACGAGACCCCGCTCCACCGCGTGACCCGCGCGCGCCTCGACGAGGCGGCGAAGGCGTGGGCGGACCGGGTCGAGCATCTGCCGCGGCCGCGGATCGCGGTGCTCGCGGGGGGGCATTCCGGGCCCTATCCCTTCGACCGCGCCTCGGGCGAGCGCCTCGCGAAGCAGCTCGAGGCCCTCGTCGCCGAGATCGGCGGCTCGCTCCTGGTCACGACGAGCGCGCGGACCCTCGACGAGACGACGGACGCGCTCTTCGCCGGCATCCACTCGCCGTCGATCCTCTACCGCTGGAAGAAGAACGACCCGGACAACCCGTTCTTCGCCTTCCTCGGCCTCGCCGACCGGGTCGTCGTGACGGCGGACAGCGTGTCGATGATGACCGAGGCCTGCGCGACCGGGCGCTACGTCTACCTCTACGACACCGGCGAGGGGATCACGTCGATGAAGCGCAATCCGTTCCTCGACGGCGAGGAGGAGGACGCTCCGGGATCGGAAGGACATTCGGGCGACGCGGACGGAACGGGGCGGCGCCGGCGCTTCGACCGGGCGCATTTCAACGCCTGGATCTACCGGCTCGGGATGCGCATGGGTCCGCAGCGCCTGACGCGCGACATCCGCATCGTGCAGCAGCTGCTGATCGACAGCGACCGCGCGATCTGGCTCGGCGACGGCCACCCGAAGGCGCTGCCGCGGCCCCTCGACGACATGCCGCGCGCCGTCGCCCGGGTCCGCGCGCTCTTCGGCGAATGAGCCCCGGGCGCTAGGCGGCGCGCGAGGCGAGCCGGTCCATCACCTCGAAGGCGTCGTGGCGGACGTGGTTGCGCTTCATCTCCTCGCGGATGAAGGCCTCGTCGACGATCCGCTTGTCGACACACTCCCGCAGCAGCCCGAAGAAGAAGGCCTCCTGGTTCGGGTCCGGATGCGGCCGGTAGTTCCCCACGAAGGCGTAGTCGCCGAACATCTTGCGCCGCGCGCGCAGGACCCAGCGGATCGGCGGGAAGATCCGGTACTTCTCCGCGGGGACGAAGTCGGCGGGGAGGCCGACCTTCCAGGGCTGGGTCTGGCGCTTGGTGTTGTGGAGCATCTTCGTCTTCGGGGTCAGCTTGTCGAAGTCGTTCCACTCGTTCTCGAAGAGGCCGATCGTGTCGCGGTCCTCGTTCTTGAGACCGATCCAGTCGGCGTAGTCGAGCTTGCGCTCGAACATCGACTCGAACTGCTCGCGCACGCGCCAATGGGTCAGCTTCGCGCAGTCGAGCAGCATCACGCTCGTCGCGAGAACGCCCTCGAGCCGCTTCGCCCCCGAGCGCGGGCGGCACAGGATCGCCTTGCCCTGCATGTCGCGCTCGAGCAGCTCCAGGATGTCGGCGACGGCGAAGACGTCGGGATCCGTGACCACCGCGCGGCCGCGGTAGCCCATCAGCTCGGGCGGCATGAAGCGAAGGGGCGTGAAGGACTGGAGGTCGTCGTAGCGCCAGACCCGGGAGGCGCCGTCGCGGAGGTACTCGCGACCGTCGTACTCCTTGAAGTACGGGTAGCTCGACAGCTCCATGATGTGGACGTCGAACGCCTCGGGCCGCGCCGAGTTGCGCTGCATCGAATAGCGCGAGACGATCGCGCCCAGGATCTGCTTGTGGTTCGTCTGGATGAAGACGGTCGGTCGATCGCTCGACGGCATGTCCGAATCCCCCCTCGTCGTCGCGAAATTGCGCGGCAGAGCCTATCACAGCGCCCCGCGCGAACCGTGATCGGGGCCCCCTGCCGGCCCGCCTGCCGCCGGCCGCGGTCCCCCCGCGACGAGCGCCCGGACCCGCTCGGCGACCCGCTCGACCTCGTCGTCCGCCCCCGCCTTCGGCGCGACCCGCGGATCCCCGAGCCAGCAGGCGAGGCCGCGCTCGACGAGCCGCCGGGGGATCGCCGAGAGATCCCGCGAGTGGATCGGGAGGCCCAGCCGGTAGAGCGTCCGCGAGAGCCAGCCGCCGGCCGGGATCGGATCGCGGCGGGGCTCGAGGGGCCGGATCAGGCCGACGCGCTCGAGGGCGCGCTCGACCGGCCCCTCGTCGTTTTCGAGAGCGAAGAGGGCGAGGGATTTCCCGAGCCGCGCGACCTCGACCATCATCGAGAGGCTGTCGGTCGTGACGATGAAGTGCTCGGCGAGGCCGAGCAGCGCGTGGTAGGGATTCGTCTCGGGCGCCGCCGCCGCGTCGAAGACGTGCAGCACCTCGCCCCCGGCGCACGCCCCCCGCAGCCAATCGACGACCGCCGCCGGCGTCCGGCGGCTCGTCGTCACGAAGAGCGCGCCGCCGCTGCGCCGGGCGTCGGCGCGCGCCGCCTCGAGCAGCCCGCGCGCGGCCTCGAGATCGAAGCGCAGGCCCCCGGTCGGCCCGCCGATCATGAGCGCCGTGATCGGCCGCGGGAGTGCCTCGAAGCGCGGACGCCAGGCCTCCGCCGCCCGCTCGATCGCGGCGCCGTCGATGCGCAGCAGCGGCAGATCGTGGAGCGCGACGTTGGGCCGCGGCGCGAGGACGTAGTGCGAGGCGACGACCATCAGGTCGAACTCGCCGCGGCGATGGCGCGGCATCCCGACCATCACGATCCGCGTGTGCCCCCCCGACGCGCGCTTCAGCCACAGCGCGACGCACGCGAGCCGGCGACCCGAGGCGATCACGACCTCGGGCCAGGGCGGTGCGAGCGCGTCGGAGCGCGCGAGGTCGACGTGGGCCACGCTCGCGCGGATGCGCGGCTTCGCCGTCTCCCACTCGGGGCGGACGACGACGCGCTTCTCCTCGCAGGCCCAGCCCGTGGCCGCGGCGAGCTGGCGGACCTGGGCGTTGTCGCCGGGCTTGTGGCCGATCAGGAGCCAGACCCGGGGCCCACCGCCCTGCGCACGCGCCGATGTCCGCGGATCCGCTTCGCCCATCGCCCCCCGTCCCGGGCGGAACGTACCACCGGGACGCCTCGCCGGCGGCGGAGCGGGCGGACGCGTCGGACTCCGCCGGGCGGACGACGCGGCGATCCGGCTCCGCTCGCACGCCTCGGCGGGCGGACGCGCGGAAGCGCAGGCGGAAGGAGCACGCGGCGCGGGGCGCTAGGCCGTGTGGGCGCGCGCGAGCCGGGCCTCGAGATCGGCGAGGAAGACGCGGGCGTCGTGGAAGACGTCGCGCTTCTCGTCGGAGTCGACGCGGGCGAGGGTGCCGAAGCCCAGCGCCGGGGCGAGGGCGAGGAGCGCGGTGCCCTGGGCGGCGCCGCGCAGGAAGGTCCGGCGATCGACGGCGGGATGACGGCGCACGCTCGCCGCCCCGATCGCCGCGAGCAGGAAGCCCCCGGCCCAGCGAAAGTGCTGCCGCTCCCGGCGATCGGCCTCCTCGAGGCCGACCTCGATCAGGGAGCGCGCGGTCGAGATCGCCTGCGGATCGATCGGCCCCGCACCGGCCGACGCCGGGGCCCCGACCGGGGCGGGCGTCCAGGCGAGCTCGACGCGGAAGCCGAAATGATCCGAGAGCGAGCGGTCGCGGCGGCGGATGCGCGCGGTCTCGTGGAAGACGAGCCGCGCGTCGTGGGCCTGCCAGGCGACGCCCGGCGCCGGGCGCACGAACAGGAAGTCGATGCGCTTGTCGGGGCCGTTGCGACCGCGCTTGTAGAAGTTGCTCGACGAGAGGGTGCCGCGGCTCAGGTCCGCGCCGAGCTCGATGCTGCCCGTCAGTCCGCGGAAGACCTCGTACTCCGGCTCGCCGGCGCGGCAGTTGAAGTCGCCGCCGACGACGATCGTGCCCGGGGCCGACTCGACGAAGGCGACGATCTCGAGCAGCTGCGCCATGCGCACCGCGCTGTCGAGCGGCGAGTCCTCGATGCGATAGCGGGCATGGAGATGGGTGTTCACGAGCAGGAAGGGGCCGTTCGGTCCTTCGAGCTCGACGATCTCGAAGCCCTTCCCGCCGATGTACTCGCCCTTGTCGAAGCGCTCGGGATCACCCCGGAAGCGGAAGCGGTCGAAGCGGCTGCTGCGGATCGGGAGCCGCGAGAGCGTCATCAGCCCGCCGCTCGCCCCCTCGCCCTCGGAGACCGAGAAGCCCGCGTGCCGCGCGCCGCGGCGGATCGTCTGCCGGACCTCGCGGGTCCACGCCTCCTGGATCAGGAGGACGTCGAGATCGGTCGCCGCGAGGCGCTCCGCGATGACGCGCATGCGCGACGAGACGTCGTCGGAGAAGGCCTCGGGGAGACCCCAGACGTTGAACGTGCCGAGGCGCATGAAGTGGCACCTCCGATCCCGTAGGGCGCTCGCGCGGACCGGGATCCGCAGGGCGCGCCCATCCCCGAATCAGCAAGTTCCGAGCCGAGCGCCCTCCGCCGCGGCCGTCCGTTCTTCTTTTCCGAGACACCCGGGCCCACTCCGGGGTTGCCTGCCCGGCGGCTGCGCGCGCCGGCCTGCGCGGCGCCCCGGCAGCTCACCCGAGGGACGGAAGCGATCGCCCCAAATTGCGGCGTGACCCGCCTCACTCCGGCCCCCCTCGGTCGTAGGCGCCCAGGCGAAGCTTCGCCCCGGCGCGTGCAGCCCTTTGTGGCAAATGCACGTCTGCGATCGCCGGGGCGGAGGCCTTCGCTATCGTGGGCGGCCTTGAAAACCCGTTGGGCAAACCATCCGATCCGTCATCCGATAGCGAGGAAACCTTGTCGAAGATCGATCTCGAAGCCGAGCTCGAAGCCGCGATCGTCGCGGTGCGCGACGCCGCCACCGTCTGCCAGGCCGTCCAGAAGAACCTCGTGACGGCGGCGACGCTCGAGAAGAAGGACCAGAGCCCCGTCACCGTCGCCGACTTCGCCTCCCAGGCGCTCGTCTGCTCGTCGCTCGCGAAGAGCTCGCAGATCCGGGGCGTGGTCGGCGAGGAGGACGCGGCGGAGCTGCGCGAGGCGGGCGCGGAAGCGACCCGGGACAAGGTCGTCGAGCACGTCCGCGGCGTGCGCGGCGCCGGCGTCAGCGCCGAGCAGGCCCTCGACTGGATCGACCTCGGCGGCCTGACCCCCGACGGCTCCCAGGAGCGCTACTGGACCCTCGATCCGATCGACGGGACGAAGGGCTTCCTGCGCGGCGAGCAGTATGCGATCGCGCTCGGCCTGATCGAGCACGGCCGCGTCGTGCTCGGCGTGCTCGGCTGCCCGAACCTGACGGGCCCCGACGGCAAGCCCGGCTGCCTGCTCGCGGCGGTGCGCGGGAAGGGCGCCCAGGCGCGGCCGCTCGCGGCGACGGGGCGGGCCGGTGCCACACCGATCCGCGTCAGCGACATCGCCGACTCCGCCCTCGCCCGCTTCTGCGAGTCGGTCGAGTCGGGCCACAGCGACCAGGACCAGAGCGCGCAGATCGCGAAGGCCCTGCGGATCACCGCCGAGCCGATCCGCGTCGACAGCCAGGCCAAGTACGCGATCGTCGCCCGCGGTGAGGCGCAGATCTACCTGCGCCTGCCGACGAAGAAGGACTACCGCGAGAAGATCTGGGACCACGCCGCCGGCATGATCATCGTCGAGGAGGCCGGCGGGAAGGTCACCGACGTCCGCGGCCATTCCCTCGACTTCGGCCACGGCCGCAAGCTGGCCAACAACTCGGGCGTCGTCGCGACGAACCAGAAGATCCACGACGCCGTGCTGCGGGCCGTGGCCTGCTACGTCGACGTGTCCTGAGAAGCCCGGCGCGAGGCGCGCCGGCGCTCAGGCCCCCACGAGCCAGAAATAACAGGCCCAGGGCAGCACGACGGTGTGGAGCACCGCGCCGGCGAGCGCCCAGCGCAGCTCGCCCCGCGCGCGGGCGGCCGGGTCGCCCCCTGCGGCGCGGCCGCCCGAGGCGCGCCCGTCGCTCGCGGCCGCCGCGGCGACGAGCCGATTGCCGACGACCCCGAAGAAGAGCGCCGCGCCGAGCAGACAGGTGGCGAGCAGCGCCGCGACCATCGCCTGACCGCTCGCCTGCGCCGCAGCGAAGGCCGCGGTGGCGACGAGCAGCGCCGCACCCGCCGCGCGCTGGCCGTGGAAGAGCGCCCAGAGCGGCGCGAGGAGCGCGGCGCCGAGGTTGAAGCCGGTGACGGGGCGGGCGCCGGCGAGCCGGGCGCGGTGCTGCAGCAGAACGCCGTAGATCAGCAGCACGCCGATCGTGATCGAGTAGGCGGCGACGACGTAGACCAAGCTCTCCTCCGACGGGCACGGGGCGACGACGGCAGCCGGGCGCGGGCCGCCTCGGTCCGGGGCGCCCTCCGGCTCGGGGCGCGAGCGTATCACGCAGCGTCCGCGATCGGAGCAGCGAACGGGTCCCGCGCGCCCGCCACGCGGCCTCGGCCCGCGCGATCTGCACTAGTGTCCGGCTGGCGCGGCGCGCCGGCTCGGGCCGGTGCGCGCCGCCGATCCGCCAGACGGGAGCCACCCATGAGCCAGTCCGATCCGAAGTCGAAGACCGCCCCGCGCTGGGATGCCGAAGCGATGCGCGAGCTCGGCACCCGCCACGCGCAGCTCGAGGCCGAGGGCAAGCTCGACCTCGTCATGGACACCCTCGTCGAGGACCCGGTCTACGAGTTCTGGCCCGTCGGGCTGCGCATGCGAGGACGCGATCAGGTCCGCCGCTACTACGAGCACCTGATCGGGACCTTCTTCGGCGAGCAGAGGAGCTACCGCCTGATCGAGGAGTGGCTGAGCGAGCGCTCCCTCGCGCAGGAATACGAGATGGTCGTCCGCTTCGACGGCGGCGACGAGACCCATCGCGTCATCGGGATCCTCTTCGCCCAGGACGGTCTGCTCGGCGGCGAGCGGGTCTGGGGCTCGAAGGCGGTGCTGCAGAAGATGATCGGGCCGGTCTGGGACGAGCTCGAGAAGATCGGCGGCTAGCGGTCGGGGGCCGCGCGCGTCGGTCGGCCGGGGCGGAGACGGGCACGCGACGCAGGACGAGGCAGAACGAGGCAGGAAGGCGGGCGGTCTTCGGAGCCACGGCCGGCCGGAACGTCGCGTTCGCCGGCCGACCCGGAGCGGGGGTCTCGGGTTCGCGACGGATCGTTGCGATCCGCCGCGCAACCCGATGACTCGACGTCCCGCGATCAGCCCTTCAGGCGCAGATAGAGCGTGGCGCCCTTGGTCGTGGCCTCGAGATTCGACCACTCGGCCAGCAGGCGACATCGGGTCACCTGCGCGCTGCCCGGCGAGCCCATCTTCACGGTGAGTTCGCCCTTGGGGCTCTTGTTGAGCTTATCGATCACGGCGGACCAGTCTCTGACTTTCCTCATCAGTTGAACCTAACAATATGAAGTGTGAATGAAAAATTGGGAGCCAAAACGAAGCGAGCCCTTTCGGGCTCGCGGCGGAGAATAGCCCTTTATTCGGATCCGCCAGCGGCTCTCCAGGAATTCGCCGGACCTTAGGCGGGCGCGCGCCAGTGGGCGTCCGGACGCCGCCAGTCCCCGCACCGGCGCCTCCGGCCACGCCGGCTCCCGCACCTGCGCCGAAAACGAATCGACTCGCGTACGGCGTGCGATGGGTGATCGACGCCACCGTTTCGGACGCTCGGGGAACCGGACGCCGCGCTCGGGCTTCTGACGGAGCATCGAGAAGCGGTGCACCCGATCGTGGCAGGGGCGTCGGTGGTCGGTACCCCCGGCTCGTTCGCCGGCTTCCGAACGATCGATCGGAAGCCGCCCGGCCGACCGCGCTCCGGCGCCTCGGATGCGAGGCGCGCGGTCGCGACGCCCTTCTTCAGCCGTTTTCGGGCAGATAGGTCTGGAAGAGCTTCCCGATCTCGGCGTTCGAATGGCGCGGGACCTTGTAATAGGTCCGGATCGTGACGTCGCCGTCGTCCTCGAAGCGGTAGGTCTCGATCGAGAGGCCGATCTGCTCGCGGCCGCCGGAGGTGAAGTGGTTCTCGAGCAGCCAGGCGACCTCGTTGCCGCAGATGAAGAGCGAGCCGGGAACGACACGGAACTTCACGTGGGGCTGGAACAGGTCCCAGGAATCGACGCAGCAGTGCTGGAAGCCGACCTTCTCGGGGGTGCCGACAGGATCGAGCATCCGGAAGTTGCCCGGGCCGACTTTGCGGTAGCTGTCGATCCAGCCCTGCTTGTCGCCGGCGTTCCAGAGGCGGGTGTAGTTCTCGGCCCAGGTCTTGAGCTCGTCGAAGGTCCTGGTCGGCATGGGGGTTCTCCTCTTGGGGTCCTGTCGGGGTGGGGGCGGACGATGCGGGCGCGCGCGACGCGGCGGACCCGTCGGGTCCGGCCCGGAGCTCAGCGGGGATTCTCGTAGAAGACGTAGGGCGTCGCGTAGTCGCTGATCTCGAAGTAGACCTTCGACTCGCCGGGATCGACGACCCCGTTCAGGTTCTCGTCGAGCACGCCGTACCCATAGCGATACGCCCGCGACTCGGCCGCATGGGTCCCCGTCGCCGTCGTCAGCTTGTCGATCTCGAGGAAACGCTTGACGAGCTTCTCGCCGGCGTAGATCTCGAGGATGCCGTCCGTCCCGGTCCAGTTCTGGACGGCCCGACCGAGCTCGTTCTGCGTCTCCTGCGTACAGCCAGCGAGCACCGCCGAGAGGACGAGCCCCACCGCGACGATCCGCATCACCCCCTCCCGATTCCGCCGCGCCGTCCGCGCACCGCGTCCCATCGCTAGGCGTCCGGGTCGCCGCTGTAGATGTCGACGGCGATCACGAGCCCGCGGTTCGCGAGCGCCTTGCACAGGCGCGGCGAGAGCTCGAAGCCCTCGTTGTACTGGTCGAGGAAGACGCCACAGAGGATCGAGGCGGAGAAGCGCTCGGTCAGGCTCGACCACTCGTCGTGGTCGCTCGTGAGCAGCGCGAGGATCGACTCGACGTGGTCTTCGACCTCGGCCTTCTCCGAGATGCGGCTGTCGAGGATCCAGGCTCCGGTCGGCTCGACGGAGCTCCCCTTCGGCCCGCACTTGTCGCCCTTGCGATGGGAGCGGGTCGGCGGATGGCCCAGCAGGGCGGAGACCTCTTCGGGCTCGAGGGCGTCACCGAAGACGCGCAGCGAGGCGCGCACGCGGGCGATCGCAGCCACTCGATTGTCCTCCCTCGCCGGTCCGCCGCATCCTAACACAGCGATCCGGCGCCCCGACCGGACGCCCGCCGCGGCGCAGTGCCCGTCCCGACCCGGTCGAGCGCCTCCCGCCCCGGCTCACCGGCCGTCCTCCCGACGCCTAGGGACGCACCGGCAGCGGTGGCCGCGCGGGCCGGCCCGGCTTCGCGTCGCGCTTCACGCAGTCCGGGTAGCACGCCTCCGCGATCTCGATCGTCCCCGCCTTCTCGAGACAGCCGAGCACGCAGCGGTCGAGGTCGGAGAGGCGCTGGCAGCGCTCGTCCTGCCACTCGTCGAGGTCGTAGCCGGCGATCGCGTAGCGCGAGTCGACCTGGTAGCCGCAGAGATCGAAGCGCTGGCCGACGGTGTAGTCGTTGGCGACGCGCTCCGGCCCCGAGACCAGGATCGCGATCTTCGCGCCGGCCCAGAACAGGAACGCGGTCAGCACGCAGGCGATCGCGAGCGCAGCCAGATATCGCATGCATCCTCCCCCTCTTCGAGCCGTCCGTCACGAGCCGCGCCCTGCGACTCGTCCAGCCTGCGCCGCCCTTCGCTAGAAGCGCTCGCCACCACGCCGGCGATGGGCGTCCGGAAAATCGCGGTAGAGCGCGAAGGTCAGGTCGCGCGCGTGCCGGTTCACCGCCGCGTGCAGCGCCTCGATCGGCCCGCTGCGCGTCGAGACCTCGGCGAAGGCGCGGTCGAGCTGGGCCAGGTCCTCGACCTCGATCGCGACGTGGAACTCGCCGAGCTCGCGGGGGCCGAGGCCGAGCTTGCGGCGCGTGATGCGGTGGCCCGCGATGCGGCCGTCGGCGCGCAGGGCGCCGAGGTAGCGGTCGACGGCGATGCAGAACTCCAGATCCGAGGTTCCCGGCTCGAGGTTGCACCAGATGTGATAGACGTCCACGGCCCCTTCCTGCGTCGCGGTGCGGCGCGGCGCGACCGCGCGGCTCAGAGCTTCACGGCGGTCCCGCTGATCGTCACCATCAGCATCGTGCCGCCCTGCCCCACGGTCTCGTAGTCGAGATCGATCGCGACGACCGCGTCGGCCCCGAGGCGGCGCGCTTCCTGCTCGATCTCCTCGAGCGCGATGTCGCGCCCCTTGCGCAGCTCCTTCTCGTACGAGGCCGAGCGCCCGCCGACGATGTCGCGGATGCCCGCGAAGAAGTCGCGGATCACGTTCGTCCCGAGGATGGCCTCGCCCGTCACGATGCCGAGATACTGTCGGATCGGCTTGCCCTCGACCGTGTTGGTCGTCGTCAGGATCATCGGTCCCTCTTCTCTCGCCAGCTCAGACGGGCAGATCCCCGCGACCGAAGATCGGTTCCAGCCGGACCCCGCGCGCCGCGAACGCCTCCGCCGCCCCCTCGCCGCGATCGACGAGACACAGCACGCGGGCCACCTTGCCGCCCTCCGCCTCGACGATCCCGAGCGCGTCGAGGGTCGAGCCGCCGGTCGTCGTCGTGTCCTCGACGAGGGCCACGACCTGTCCCGGCTTGAAGCCGCCCTCGATCTGGCGCCCGAGGCCGTGGGCCTTCTTCTCCTTGCGCACGAAGAAGCCGAGCAGCCCGGTCGCCGCCGGCTCCTGCGCCGCCGCCGCGAGCACCGCCGAGACCAGGGGCACCGCCCCGACCGCCATCCCGCCCACCGCCTCGACCGCGGGCCCGGTCTGCAGCCGGTCGAGGATGAGCCGCCCCGCGAGCGCGACGCCGCGCGGGCGCATCAGGGTCTGGCGCAGGTCGAGGTAGAAGTTGCTCTTGCGACCGCTCGCGAGGGTGACCTCGCGGCGCTCGAAGGAGACCTCGAGGATGAGGTCGAGGAGCGCCTGGCGATCGCGCGCGCGCTCCGCCTCGCCGCGAATCGATCCCGTCTGCGCCGCATGGTCCGCCATCGAGCCCTCCCCTTCCTGCTCAGCTCGAGCGCAGCCCGAGCGTGAACTCCGCGATCAGCTTCTGATGCAGATCCGAGGTCCCCTCGCCGAACTCGAGGGCCTTCGCCTCGAGCAGCAGGCGTCCGATCTCGTACTCCGCGCTGACGGAATATCCCCCGAAGATCGCCATCCCGTCGAGCGCGTTCTGCGTCGCCGCCTGGCTGGCCTTGAGCTTCGCGAGCGAGCTCTCGAGGGAGCAGCGCTCGAGGCCCGCGTCCTTCATGCGGCCGAGGCGGTAGACGAGCAGCCGCGCCTGCTCGGTCCGCGCGACCATGTCGGCGATCTTGTTCTGGACGAGCTGGAACTCGGCGATGCGCTGGCCGAAGGCCGTCCGCTCGAGGGCGTAGGGGACGGCGAGGTCGATCGCGCGCTGGGACTGCCCGACGCAGCGCGCGGCCACCGAATAACGTCCGAGGTCGAGGGCCGCGCCGAGGATCGGGAAGCCGCCGCCGGGCGCGCCGACGACTGCCTCGTCGGGGACGAAGACGTCCTCGAAGTGGACCTCGGCGAGGTTGTCGCGCTTGAGCGTGCGCATCGGGAACTCGCCGATCGTGAGCCCCTTCATCTCGCGCGGATCGGCGACGAAGGCGGTGACGCCCTTGTGCTTCCGGCCGCGGTCGATCGTCGCGACGATGAAGAAGAGGCGCGCGTGCTCGGCGTGGGAGATGAAGACCTTGGTCCCGTTCAGGAGCCAGCCGCCGTCGACCTTCGTCGCGGTCGTGTCCATGTTGCCGAGGTCGGTGCCACCGCGGGGCTCGGTCAGGCAGGCGGAGCAGAGGATCTCGCCGCGGGCGATGCCGGGGAGGTAGCGGTCGCGCTGGGCCTGGGTCCCGAATCGGAGCAGCGAGCCCGCGACCAGGGAGTTCGCGACCGAGACGACCGACGCGACGACCCAGTCGACCCGGGCCAGCTCCTCGCAGATGACGCCGTAGGTCAGGACGTCGGTGAAGGAGCCGCCGTACTGCTCCGGGATCATCGGGCCGAGGAGCCCCAGGGCCGGGAGCTTCGCGATCAGCTCGAGCGGATAGCGCGACTCGCGCTCGTAGCGCTCGACGTGGGGCAGGATCTCGCTCTCGGCGAAGCGGCGCACCGTCTGCCGGACGAGGCGCTGATCCTCGCTGAGATCGAAATCCATCATCCGGTCGAGCAGGGCGGTCATCGCGGTCTTCTATTTCTGGGCGGGCGGGCGGGCCGGCGGGCGCCCGGGCCGGCTGGGCGGGCCGGGGTGGCTCGGCCCGGCCGCAGCTTAGCCGGGCTTGGCCGCGCTCGGGGCGGGCTCGGCCGGGCTCGGGGCGGCTGGGGCCCGACGGCCTGGCCGGACGGCCGGACCCAGGATGGAAGGGACGGGACGGCCGGCTGGCCCCCCTCGGACTCCGTCCGGGACACCGCCCGGGCCGGCGACCGGGCGGGCGGATCGGTGGGTCGGGCAGGCCAGCGGGCCGGGTCGGGGGCCGCGCACGGTGGACCGCGCCGAACCGGACCGTGCGGCGATCCGGGCATGGAAATCCCCTGGCGGCTCGCCTAGATTCCCGGCCCTTCCGATACCCCCGATCGGCGTGGCCTGGATTCGAGCGACGACATGACGACGTCGCGCGAGACGAGCCCGCGAGGCAATCCCCGATGAGCTCCAGCAAGAAGTCCCACGGCCACGTCAAGCGCAACAAGTCGAGCCGCCACCGCGCCAAGCTCAAGGCCAAGCACCGCCGCGCCCGCAAGCGGCAGACCAGCGGCGAGCGCAAGTTCTACCGCTAGTCGCCCCCCGCGATCCGGCCCGCCGCCTGCTCGAGCCGCGCGAGCGCGGGCGCGAGCCGCTCCGGACCCGCCCCCCGCTCAGCGACCGAATCCGATCCCCGGCCCGGCTTCCTTCGTCTCGAAGAGGCCGACCAGGGGAATTCCGACCGCCTCGTCGAGACGCAGGCCCATCAGGGCGGCGACCGTCGGGGCGACGTCGATCTGGCGCACCACCGGCACGTCGAGGCCGCGGCGGATGCCGGGCCCCGCGGCGATGAAGCCCGTCGCCATGCCCGGGAGCGTCGGCCGGTAGCCGTGCATCCCCTTCAGCGCCCCCGTCGGCAGGACCGCCATCGGGACGTCGAGCCCGATCAGCATGAAGCCGGGAGCGGCAGCGAGCCCCATCGCCGCGCCGGGAAATGCGCCGAGCGCCTCGAGCTCGGCGCGGGGCATCAGCTCGACGAGCCCGTGGTAGCGGCGATCGATCTCGGCCCGGAGCGCCGCTTCGAGGCGCGCCGCCGTCGCGGGATCCGCGCCGTCCTCGACGTAGATCGCCGCCGATCCCCCGAGCGCCGAGACCCGCAGCCCCTTCGCGAGCACGAGCCGGCCCCCGTCCGTCGACGCGAGGCCGGCGGCGGCGAGCAGCGCGTGGACGTTCACGTTCGTGTGGACCGGGACGAAGCCGTGGTCGCCGACGATCAGGAAGATCGTCTCCGCCTCGCGGCCCGCATCGCGCACCGCCCGGCGCAGCTCGCCCACGAAGCCGTCGATCCGCTCGAAGGCATGGCGCGCCTCGGCGGAATCGACGCCGGCGAAGTGCTGGCGGTGGTCCGCGTCGAGGTAGTGGACGAGGAGCAGATCGGGCTGCTTCGTCCGCAGGATCTCCGCCGCGAAGCAGGTCGAGACCGCATCGAGGCGGTCGCCCGCATCCGGCGCCTCGAAGGCCGGGATCGAGACCCTCCCGCACTTCTTCTCGAGCGCGTCGAAGAGGCCCGGCGTCGAGCCGTCGCGGATCCGCTCGCGGACGTCGGGCACGCCGAACGAGAGGTTCTCGGGGATCAGGAAGTCGACCTCGGCGCCGTAGCTCGCCGGCCAGGTCACGATCGCGGTCTTGCGTCCCGCCGCCCGCGCCGCCTGCCAGAGGGTCGGCGAGCCGATGTCCGCGGCGTCGAGATACCAGTCCTGTCCGCGCACGAAGTTGCTGACGATGCCGTGCTCGGCGGGTCGCGTGCCGGTCACGAGCGAGGTGTGCGCGGGATAGGTCACCGACGGAAAGACCGGCGTCATCCCCCGCGCGCAGGCCCCCGCGGCGCAGAGCTCGACGAGATTCGGCATCCGCAGCCCCTGGCCGGCGGGGTCGAGGTAGACCTCGGGCCGCAGCCCGTCGATCGAGATCATCACGACCCGCGGCTCGGCCTTCGCCGCACCGCCCGTCGCCGTGAGCAGCCACGCGATCCCGGTCCCGACGAGGGCTCGGACGAGCCGCGATCCGACGAGCCCTGTGCGCATCCGACTCCCCCTCCCCCGCATCGACCCCTACCGCACCGCCGCCGCGAGCTCGTCCACCGCTCGGGCGAGCGCGTCGTCGATCGCGCGCTCCCAGCGCGCCGCGTCGGTCGCACCGCGGGCCGCCTCGGGAAAGAGGATCGCGCGCGACGAGTTGACGATGCCGCCCTCGAGGCCCGCCGGGCCGCGCTGGAACGACACGACCGCCGCCTCCGCGCTCCCGCCCTGGGCGCCGTAGCCGGGCACGAGAAAGAGCGCGCGCGGCAACGCCTCGCGGACCCGCCGCGCCTGCTCGGGCCAGGTCGCCCCGACCACGACGCCGAGCGAAGACCAGCCCGTCTCCGGCCCGCGCAGCGCGAGCTCGCTCGGAGCGAGCCCCCGGGCCACGAGGCCGAAGACCGGCTCACCGGCGACCTCCCGATCCTGCAGGTCGGCGCTGCCGGGATTGCTCGTGCGCACGAGCACGAAGAGACCGCGACCGTTCGCGCTGGCGGTGCGGACGAAGGGCTCGAGGGTGTCGAAGCCGAGATAGGGATTGACGGTCAGGGCGTCCGCGGGCAGCGCCGCCTCCGCGCCGAGATAGGCCGCCGCATAACCCTCCGCCGTGGATCCGATGTCGCCGCGCTTCGCGTCGAGCAGGACGAGCAGCCCCGCGGTCCGGGCCCGCGCGCAGAGCCGCTCGAGAGCGCGCATCCCCCGCCAGCCGAGCTGCTCGAAGAAGGCGATCTGCGGCTTGACGACGGCGACGCGCCCCGCGGCGCGGTCGATCACGGCCGCGAAGAACGCCTCGACGGCCTCCGCCGTCCGCTCGTCTCCCGGCGACATCGAGCCCCGGGCGAAGAGCGGCGGGAGCGACGCGAGATGGGGATCGAGGCCGAGGCAGAGCGGATGGCCGAGGGCGCGCACGGCCCGGACCAGACGGTCCGCGAACGAGGCGGGCGAAGCCGCGGCGGCATGGGGGGCTCGAGAGGCTGCGCTCGACAGGGACGATCTCCTCGCGGGCGGGCGACCGGGCGATGCGAGCGCGCGCCGTGCGATGGGCCGGCCGGCTCCGTCCGCGCCCTCGTCCCCGCCCTCGCCCGCGCGACGCGGGACCGCCCGGTCCCGGTCGTTCGATCCGCGATCGTACCCTACGCTGCGGCCCGATGAAGCCGACCGCCTCGAACGAAAACGCCGCGCCCGACGCCGCGACCGCCCACGCAGCCGCCTTTGCGACCGCCGGTGCGACCGCGCCCTTCCGCTTCACCCTCGAAGCGACGAGCGACCTCGCGCGGGCGGGGACGCTCGAGACGCCGCACGGGCCGGTGCACACGCCGGCCTTCATGCCGGTCGGGACCCACGGCGCGCTCAAGGCGATGACGCCGGCGCAGGTCGCGGACACCGGCGCCGAGGTCGTGCTCGCCAACACCTACCATCTCGCCCTGCGCCCCGGCGAAGGGCTCGTCGAGAAGCTCGGCGGGCTGCACGCCTTCATGCAGTGGCCCGGGCCGATCCTGACCGACTCGGGGGGCTTCCAGGTCTTCTCGCTCCCCGGCGTCGAGATCAGCGACAAGTGCGCGACCTTCGACAACGAGGTCACGGGCAAGAAGATGGAGCTCACGCCCGAGCGCTCGATCCAGATCCAGAACCAGCTCGGGGCCGACATCATCATGGCCTTCGACGAGTGCACGCCCTACCCCGCGACCCGGGAGCTCGCGGGCCAGGGCGTCCGCCGGACGCTGCGCTGGATGGAGCGCTGCATGCGCGCCCACGCCCGGGCCCACGACCAGGCGCTCTTCGGGATCGTGCAGGGCTCGACCTTTCCCGAGCTGCGCGAGGCCTGCGCCGCGTCGCTCGTCGCGATGGATTGCCCGGGCTATGCGATCGGGGGCGTGTCCGTCGGCGAGGGTCACGAGCTGCTCTGCCAGGTGACCTCCCACGCCGCGCCGCTCCTGCCCGAGCACAAGCCCCGCTACCTGATGGGCGTCGGCCTGCCCGAGGACCTGATCGCCTGCATCGGCTTCGGGATCGACATGTTCGATTGCGTGATCCCGACCCGCTACGCCCGCTCGGCGACCGTCTTCACCGCCCGCGGCCGGATCCGGCTCACCCACCGCCGCTTCCGCCGCGACGCCTTCCCCGTGGACAGCTCCTGCGACTGCTACACGTGCACGGGGGGCTTCAGCCGCGCGTACATCCATCACCTCTTCGCGGCGAACGAGGTCTTGTCCGCGGTCCTCTGCTCCATCCACAACGTCCGCTTCTACCAGCGCCTCGTCCGCGACGCGCGCGCCGCGATCCTCGCCGGCGACTACGCCGAGTTCGCCCGGGACTTCATGGGCCGCTATCAGCAGGAGACGGAAAGCGCGGAAACGCATACCCTGCCGGCATGAAGAAAACCCTCGCTCCTACGTCGGGCGCTCGTCCGCGAGCGTCCTTCCTGTCCATCCTCTCCCTCGGCTCCCTCCTCCCGCTCGCGCTGCTGCTCGGGCTCGCGTCGATCGCGGGGACGACCGGCTGCGGGCGCCTCGGCCTCGGCGGCCGCGGCGGCGACGCCGACGCCGACGCGAAGAAGGCCCGTCCCGGCGACGAGCAGGTCGCGCTCGTGCTCGAGGGCCGCGACGTCACGGTGGGCGAGCTGAACGAGCGGATGAAGGAGCAGTTCCTCGAGGAGTTCCTGCGCCAGCCCGAGGATCGCCAGTTCGAGATGCGCGACGCGGCGATCCGGGAGCTCGTCCAGCGCCACGTCGTCGAGAGCGAGGCCGCGAAGAAGGGACTCACGCCCGAGGCCCTCTACGACGAGGTGACGGCCCAGGCCGCTCCGGTCTCCGTCGAGGACGTGTCGAGCTGGTACAAGAAGAACGAGTCACGCCTCGGCGGCGCTCGCCTCGAGGAGGTCGCGCCGCAGATCGAGCAGATGCTCCGACGCGAGCGGAAGGGCGAGGCCTGGAGCGCCTTCCTCGACCCGAAGCTCGAGGCCCTCGACTGGTCGATGCGCCTCGCGCCGCCGCGCAAGACCGTGGAGGCGACGCGGCTCGTGCGTGGACCGGCGGATGCGCCGATCACGCTCATCACGTTCAGCGACTATCAGTGTCCCTACTGCATCCGCTCCGAGAAGACCCTCGCCGAGGTCCTCGCGAAGTATCCGACGCAGGTCCGCCTGATCCATCGCCACTTCCCCCTCGACCAGATCCATCCCTTCGCGCGGCCCGCGGCCGAGGCGGCGATGTGCGCCGACGAGCAGGGCAAGTTCTGGGAGTTCCACGACGCGATCTTCGCCCTCGCGGGCCAGATCGACGAGAAGTCCTTCGCCGCGATCGGCGAGAAGCTCGGCCTCGACGGCAAGGCCCTCGAGACCTGCATTGCGGAGCGCCGCTTCAAGGACTTCGTCGAAGCCGACGTCCAGGCCGGCGAGGTCGCCGGGGTCACCGGCACGCCCGCCTACTTCGTGAACGGCATCGCGCTGAAGGGCTCGCGGGATCTGGACGACCTGAGCCGCGTGATCGACGGCGAGCTCGCGCGCGTCGCGAAGCCGTAGACGGCGGCCGGGCCCCGAAACGAGAGCGGCGGGGAGTCGTGCTTCGCTTCGCGATGCACGGTCCCCGCCGAGCCGGATGAGAACCTCGACCGATTCCGATGTCGTGGGCTGGCGAAGCCCTCTCTCCCCGGGAGCTTTGGTCCGGATCCGGGCGCTTCCGCTCCGGTCTCCGGCCCTCTCCTCCCCGGTCGTTTTCCGCGGGACACGCAGGCCGAATCCAGCCCTTCCCAAGCTGCCGCGCTCCGCGATCGCGCTCGGCTTCGCCCGCCCTCCCGGGCTCGCGGTCGAGTCCGCCTGGCTCCCGTGCTTGCGGCGTGCGCCGGGAGACCTGGGCGGTTGCGATCTTCGGGGTCGTCGCCTGGCGACCCCGACGTGTCAGTCCTGCTGCTGCACTCCTCCGCTACGACTCGCTCGGCTCCGGTCGAAGATCGGCGGTGCCTCGAACCGCCGCACCCACCCCGACGAAGCGTCGTTCGTGCAATTTCTCACATCGGGCGGACGGGTGTGGAGAGAATCTGCCGGTTCACGAAAAATAAATCGCCGTTAGATCCGAACATCGTCTTTTTTGTGTAGGGCGACCCCCGCTCGGACCACGCCGCGAGGTCGGGGCACCGACGACAGGTGGTCGGGGTCGGCTTCCCTGGGCTGATCGCCACGCACTCCGAGGCGGACGCATCCTCCGAGCCGGACGCGCAGTCCGAGGCGGATCGCGGGCCTGGAGCGGTCCGCAGGCCGGAGGCGAATCGCAGTCGCGCCGCGCGGCAGGCTCCCCGGTCGCCGGCGGAGGCGACATGCCCACCGCCCCGGCGCCCCACCCGCCCCCGCCGCCGGGCAGAGCAGCGTCGAGGGGTCGATCCTCGGCCGCCGTACGGGCGGCTCGGGGGGCGGCGTCGCCGGTCCGCGCCGACATGACAGGGCCGCGCGAATGGGGGAACATGCGCCTCCCATGGGACTCACTTGTGGCATCGTCGGTCTCCCGAACGTCGGGAAAAGCACTCTCTTCAACGCCCTCACGGCGGCGGGGATCCAGGCGGAGAACTACCCGTTCTGCACGATCGAGCCGAATACCGGGGTCGTCATCGTCCCGGACCGCCGCCTCGACGAGCTCCAGGCCATCGTCCATTCCCAGGCCGTCATCCCGACGACGGTGGAGTTCGTCGACATCGCCGGGCTGGTGAAGGGCGCGTCCAAGGGCGAGGGCCTCGGCAACCAGTTCCTCGCCAACATCCGCGAGACCAACGCGATCCTCCACGTCGTGCGCTGCTTCGACGACGAGAACGTCGTCCACGTCGAGGGTGGCCCGAACCCCCGGCGCGACGTCGAGACGATCGAGATCGAGCTGGGGCTCGCCGACCTCGAGACGACCGAGAAGCGGATCGACCGGTCCCGCAAGATCGCCCGCTCCGGGGACAAGGCCGCGAAGCAGGAGGTCGAGCTCTTCGAGGCGCTCCGGGAGCATCTCGCCAAGGGCCTGCCTGCCCGGACCTTTCCGGTCCCCGAGCCCCTGCGCCCGGCCTTCCACGACGCCCATCTCCTGACGGCGAAGCCCGTCCTCTACGTCGCCAACGTCGACGAGGATTCGCTCGCCGCGGGCAACGACCACAGCGCCGCCCTCGAGGCCTACGCCGCCGAGCAGGGTGCCCAGGTCGTCCGGATCTGCGGGAAGATCGAGGCCGAGCTCTCGGAGCTGCCGGCCGAGGAGAAGCGCGAGTTCCTCGCCAGCCTCGGGATCGAGGAGCCCGGGCTCAACCGCCTGATCCGCGCCGCCTACGCGCTGCTCGACCTCGTCACCTACTTCACCGCCGGCCCGAAGGAGATCCGCGCCTGGACGATCCGGCGCGGCACCGCCGCCCCGCGCGCCGCCGCCGAGATCCACTCGGACTTCGAGAAGCACTTCATCCGCGCCGAGGTCATTCCGTTCGAGGCCTACGTCGCGAACGGCGGCGAGGCGGGCGCGAAGGCGAAGGGCGTGATGCAGGTCGAGGGCAAGGACTACGTCGTGCAGGACGGGGACGTCGTGTACTTCCGGGTGAGCGCCTGATGTCGCAGCGAGTCGGTCGACGGCTGACGCCGGAAGAGGTGCTCGAGTCCCACTTCGACGGCCCCGAGGACGGCGTCTTCACCGACGGCTCCTGCGAGCCGAACCCCGGTCCCGGCGGCTGGGGCTGGGTGTGGGTCGAGCGCGGCCAGATCAAGGCCGAGGGCCACGGACGCGAGGCCAGCACGACCAACAACCGGATGGAGCTGCGCGCCCTGATCGAGGCCTTCCAGGCGCTGCCCGCGGATCGCGACCTCGTCGTCCACTCCGACAGCCAGCTCTGCGTCAACACGATCAACGAGTGGGCGGCGGGCTGGGAGCGCCGTGGCTGGACGCGCAAGGGCGGGCCGATCAAGAACCTCGACCTCGTGAAGCAGCTCTACGCCCTCAAGAAGGCGAAGCCCCGCCTCCAGCTCCACTGGATCCGCGCCCACGACGGTCTGCGCTGGAACGAGTACGCCGACGCGCTGGCGGCCCTCGACGGCTGAGAGCCGCGTCCGGCGCGGCGGCGCGCCCCCCGCGCCCCCCGCGCCACACACGACGAACCCGCACCCCGCGCGCCCGCCCGCTAGGCGGTCCTGCGCTTCGCCTTCGCGAGCGTCGTCCCGCCGAGAACGAGGATGCGCTCGAACTCGGCCGGCGTCAGCGGAACGACGGAGAGCCGGCTGCGGCGGATCAGTGCGATCTCCTTCAGCTCGGGATCGGACTTGATCGTCGCGAGGGAGACGGGCTTCGGGAGGGGGCTGCAGGGCTCGACGTCGACGACGACCCAGGCCGGATCGTCCGTGGTCGGATCGGGATACGACTCCTTCACGATCTCGACGACGCCGACGACCTCCTTCCCCTCGTTCGAGTGGTAGAAGAGCGCGAGATCGCCCCGACGCATCGCCGCCAGGTTGTTGCGCGCCTCGTAGTTGCGCACGCCGTCCCAGTAGGTCCGCCCGTCCCGGACGAGCGTCTCCCAGGGATACTTGAAGGGCTCGGACTTCATCAGCCAGTAGGCGCGTGCCATCGCTTCGCTCCCGCTCCTCGCTCCATGGGTCGCAGCTCACGCCTTCCGCCCGGCCCCCGGACGTCGCCGAGCCGCACGCCCGTTTCGACTAACGCATGTCCTCGGGCGTCTGCGCTTCCATCAGGTGATGGCCCGCGTGGATGGCGATCGGCCGCGTCAGCAGCCGCGTCGCCACGTTCGCCCGGATCCAGTTCCACCAGCCGACGAGCACCGAAGGCTGCTGCCCGAGCGCCTCGAGCCCCGCCCGCGCGACGCCCTCCACGGGATCGCCCGCATGCGCGATCTCGCCCGCCATCGCCTGGAACTCGGTCTGCGTCGATCCCGGGTCGAGCACCGTCACGTCGATGTTCGCCGCCCTCAGCTCGCCCCAGAGCGACTCGCCGAGGATGCGATCGAAGGCTTTGCTCGCGGCGTAGGCGGCGCGCAGCGGGAGCGCCTGGTAGCCCGAGGCCGAGCCGGTGAACAGGACGGCGCCGCGGCCGCGCTCGCACATCGGCTTGACGAGCGCATGGGTCAGGACCAGCGGGGCCTCGCAGTTCAGCGTGAGCAGCCGCCGCAGACGGTCGCCGTCCTGGAGGTCGAAGCGCCCCTGATAGCCGAGCCCGGCGTTGTTCACGAGCAGGCCGATCTCGAGATCCGCGACGGCCGAAAGCAGGGCCGCCTGACCGTCGCGCTCGGCGAGATCCGCGACGACGACCCGGGTCGCGATGCCGTGGGCCTTCTCGAGCTCCGAAGCGAGGCGCACGAGGCGGTCGTGCCGGCGCGCCGACAGGACGACGTTCATGCCGTCGGCGGCGATCTGGCGCGCGAGCTCCGCCCCGATCCCCGACGAGGCTCCCGTGACGAGCGCCCACTCGCCGTAGCGCCGCACGAGGCCGAGCGGCCGCGGTGCGAAGTAGTCGCGTCGGCGCCAGAAGAGCAGCGCGAAGCCGAACATCGGGAGCGACCAGGCGGTGCCCAGCAGGAGCCCGCGGCTCCCGCCCGTCTCGAGCGCCTTCCAGACGAGGATGCTGACGGCGATCTGCACGACGTAGAGCGGCGCCCAGACGCCCATCCAGGGCCGACGGCGCCGGAAGCCGTAGACCGCGGCGGCGTACACGAACCAGTGTGGAAGGGCGGCGAGCTTCGCCGCGACGCCGTGCACCTCGATCCCGAGCCAGACCTCTTCGTCGCGGGCCACCGGCTTCACGAACAGATCCCACGGCACGTACACGAACGCCATCCAGGCGCAGAAGATCAGGGTCGCGCTCATCCACCAGGGACGTTCGCGAAACACGTCGTAGAGCCACTCCCGCATCGATTCCCCCCGCGCCGGCGTCGGCGCAGGGTAACCGATCGGGCATCCCGCGCAGACCGCGGGCGCGGCGGCGGACGGAGTCGCGGAAGCGACCGGGCGGCCGCGGCGGAGCCGGAGCCGGACGCGGCCGGGCCGCGCGCCGGGCTAGGCCGCCGAGGCCGCGGGGACGGGGAGCACGAGGGCGATCGCGGTGCCCTCGCCTTCGCGGCTCTCGACGTCGATGCGACCGCCGGCGCGGCGGACGAAGTCGGCGGCGTCGGCGAGGCCGATGCCGGTGCCCCCGAGCGCGCTGCGGGTCGTGAAGAAGGGCTCGAAGATGCGGCGCCGTACGTCGGGGCTCATGCCGCAGCCGTCGTCGCGCACCACCAGCCGCAGCGCGTCCGCGCCGGGCGCGAGCACGCCCCGGGCGCGCTCGAGGGTGATCGCGATGCGACCGGGCCCGCCCGCGCGGGCGACCTCGATCGCATGACGGGCGTTGGCGACGAGGTTGACGAGCACCCGCTCGAGGCGCTCGCCGTCGAGGCGGACGGCCGGGAGCCCCGCCTCGCACGGGCTCTCGACCGCGATCCGCGGGCCCGCGACGCGGCGCAGCATCGGCACCAGGCCGGCCACGATCTGTCCGAGGTCGAGGGCCTGCTCGCCCTTCACCCGCTCGCGGCTGAAGCCCAGGACCTCCTCGACGATCGCAGCGCCCCGGGCAGCAGCGAGCCGGATCTCCTCGAGCTCCTCGCGTCCGCGCGCCGCGGGCGCCGGATCGACGGTGCGCCCCGCCGCCGCGTCCGCCAGCTCGAGCTCGAGCAGGTCCGCATAGCCGAGGATCGCCGTCAGCACGTTGTTGACGTCGTGGGCCGAGGAGCTCGCGACGCGCCCGAGCTGGGCGAGGCGCTCGGTGCGCGCCCGGCTCGCCCGAAGCGCGACGAGCTCGCGCTCGAGGCGGTCGCGCTCGAGGTAGCCGGCGACCAGCGCTGCGATCGTCTCGAGCAGCGCGTCGCTCGCCGCCGGAGCGGCGGCCGTGATCGCGGGGCCTTCGAGGGTGATCCGGCCGAGGAGGCCGGCCGGGCCGAGACAAGCGATCTCCCGCGACCCCGCGCGACGCGCCGGAACGGCGGGCTCCGCCTTCGATCCTTCCACGGGGACCCCGGACTCGAGGGACGAGGCGGTCGGCCGGATCGCGACCCGATCCGCACCGGTCGCCGCCCGGATCAGCTCCCCGGCCTGGACGAGCACCGCGCTGCGCGCTGCACCGGTCGCCCCCGCAAGCAGCCGGGCGAGGGCCGCGAGCGCCCCTTCCGAGCGCGGCCTGCGGACCAGCGCCATGCGCCCCCAGGCCCGCGGCAGCGCCCCGTTCTGCGCGGCGGCCTCGGCGGCGGCGCGATTGGCCTCGGTAGTCTCCTCGATCCGCTCCGTCCGCATCTCGCCGCACCTCGTCGATCCGATTTCCAGGAGTCCGCCTTCGAAAAAAATGTCGTCGCCCCGGGGCTCGGGCTTGAGTCCTGCTCGAAATTTGCAGCCCGACTGGAATTCGACCGAGGGTGGCTTCCGGGGCTAGTCCGGGGCTCCGCCCGGGGCTTTCCCCGAGCCCGACGCCCCCGACCACGCGACCGGCTTCGGCGGGTGGCCCGCACAAGCGATACTCTCCGCGGCCGTCCCGGGCGTCCCGCCTCGAAGCCCGCCCGCGGACCTTTCCTTCCTCCCGATCACTCGGAGCGCCTTGGATCCATGGGCAGCGTCTACGGCCAGGTCTTTCGCATCGCGACCTTCGGCGAATCCCACGGCGGCGGCGTCGGCGTCGTCGTCGAAGGCTGCCCGCCGCGCCTCGAGCTCGACGTGGCGGAGATCCAGAAGGACCTCGACCGGCGCAGACCGGGCCAGAGCGTGCTCACGACGCCGCGCCAGGAGGCGGATCGCGTCGAGATCCTGTCGGGCGTGTTCGAAGGCCGCACGCTCGGGACGCCGATCGGGCTGCTGGTGCGCAACCAGGACGCGCGGCCGAGCGCGTACGAGGAGATGCGCGATCTCTATCGCCCCTCGCACGCCGACTTCACGACCGAGGCGAAGTACGGGATCCGCAACTGGCAGGGCGGCGGCCGCGCCAGCGCGCGCGAGACGATCGGGCGCGTCGCGGCCGGCGCGATCGCGCGCAAGCTGCTGCGCACGGTGGCGGGCATCGAGGTGCTCGCCTGGGTGAAGACCGTGCAGGCGATCGACTCGAAGGTCGACCCGGAGCGCGTCACCCTCGCGCAGATCGAGGCCAACGACGTCCGTTGCCCGGACGCGGCGGCGGCCGAACGGATGTACGCGCTGATCGACGCGGTGCGCCGGCGCGGAGATTCGGTCGGCGGGGTCGTCGAGTGCGTCGCGCGCGGCGTGCCGGCGGGGCTCGGTGAGCCCGTCTTCGACAAGCTCGAGGCGGATCTCGCGAAGGCGCTGATCTCGCTGCCCGCCGCCAAGGGCTTCGAGATCGGCTCGGGCTTCGCGGGCACGGCCCTGACCGGCAGCGAGCACAACGATCCCTTCACGACCGACGCGAGCGGCCGCACGCGCACGACCTCGAACCGCTCCGGCGGCATCCAGGGCGGCATCAGCAACGGCGAGTCGATCCTGCTACGCGTCGCGTTCAAGCCGACGGCGACGGTGCGACTCGCGCAGCAGACGGTGAACCGCGCGGGGGAGGCGGTCGTGCTCGAGGCGGGGGGGCGCCACGATCCGTGCGTGCTGCCGCGGGCGGTGCCGATGGTCGAGGCGATGGTCTGCCTGACGCTCGCCGACCACTGGCTGCGCCAGCGCGCCGTCGACGTGCTGCCCAGAGCGGTGCGTTAGGCGACGTGCGCGCCGGGACGCGCGGGCGCGGTTCCCGGACCCGTCACGGAAGCAGCGCGAAGCCGGCCACGGCGGAGAGCAGCGCGGCGGCGATCGCCGCGGCGGCGACGGCGCGGTGGAGCCCGCGCGCCTCGGCGTCGCCACGGGCCAGCGCGCGCCCGGAATGACCCGTCCAGAGGAAGAGCCCGGTCACGACGATCCCGAGGATCCCGTGGAAGCTGTCGAAGACGGGCCGGTCGCGGACGAACGCCATCGAGACCGGACCGAGTGCGAAGCCGGCGGTCGAGACGGCGACGGCGAGCTTGCCGAGATGCAGATGCCGCCTGCGCAGGCGCGGCGGCACCACGCGACCCGCCGCGCGCGCCCGGCGGATCCGGAGACCCAGGCTCGCCGTCGCGAGGGCGAGGGCGATGGACGCGATCATCCAGGCCGGATGCAGGAAGGCGAGCAGGCGCAGGCTCGTCGCGTCCATCGCGGTCGGATCACTCGATGCGCTGGATCACGCCCTGCGGCAGGGTGCGCGCCAGGCGGTCGACGGCGCGGCCGAGATAGGCCGCGTCCCGGGACTCGAGCGTGAGCAGCACGCGGTAGTCGGCCTCGTTGATCCTGGGATAGGAGCCGAGCATCAGCTCCGGGAACTCCGCGAGCAGCGCGTTCAGGACGTCGGCGATCTCGGATTCGCTCTCGCGCACGTAGAACTTCGTCAGGTGGAAGGGCACGCCGCTGAAGCGGTCGCGGATCGAGTGGAACTTCTTCTCGAAGAGCTCGGGGATGCCCGGGAAGATGTGGACGTTCTCGACGACCACCACCGGAAACCAGAGGCCGCCGACGTCGAGGACCTCTGCCCCGTCCGGGATCATCGCCATCTTGCGCATCGCATCGTTGACGGGCTTCTCCGAATAACGCTGCATGCGATCGATCATCGCCTGGTTCAGCACGATCTCGCGCTCGAAGGCGAGCGCGATGCCGTCCATCGTCAGGTCGTCGTGGGTCGGACCGATGCCGCCCGACGTGAAGACGTAGTCGAAGGCCTCGGAGAGAGCGCGCGTCTCGCGGGCGATGGTCTCGATCACGTCGGGGATCGTGACGATGCGCTCGAGGTCGACGCCCAGCTTGCGCAGCTCGACGGCGAGAAAGGGCGAGTTGGTGTCGCGGACCTTGCCCGAGAGGATTTCGTTGCCGATGACGAGGAGCGCGGCCGTGGCCATGGCCGATACCTTACACTGCGGGCCGGGGCTTGCGAAGGCGGCCGACGGGACGGGAAACGAGGCGGGAGACGGGCGGGGGATGGACGCGATGGGCGACGAAGGACGGCGCTGTGTGATCCGATTCCTGCCCTCCGAGCGGCAGGTCGAGATCGAAGCGGGCGAAATGACGCTGCTCGACGCGACCCTGCGGGCAGGGCTGCCGATCGCGAGCGCCTGCGGGTCGGAGGGCGCCTGCGCGCGCTGCGGCCTCGAGATCGTGGCGGGCGCCGAGTCGCTCGAGCCCGAGAGCGAGCGCGAGCGGCGCATCAAGGCGCGCAACCGGATCGACGAGCGCCAGCGGCTGGCGTGCCGCGTCCGTCCCACCGCCGACCTCACGGTCCGCGCCAGCTACTGGTAGGCCGGAGGAAGCGCATGCATCGCGTCGAAGGCGGCCCGCGCGGGCTCCTGATCGTCGATCACGGCAGTCGCAGCGACGAGGCCAACGCCCGGCTCGCGGCGCTGGCCCGGCGCATCGCCGAGGCGCGCCCGGACTGGCTCGTCGAGCACGCCCACATGGAGCTCGCGCGGCCCGACTTCGAGGCGGGCATCGACGCCCTCGTCGCGCGCGGTGCCCGCGCGATCCTCGTCCATATCCATTTCCTGGGCACCGGCTTCCACGTCCGCGAGTCGATCCCGCGCCTCGCCGAGCGCGTGCGCTCGCGCCATCCCGCGATCGAGATCGAGCTCACGACGCCCCTCGGCGAGGATCTGCGGCTCGTCGAGATCGTGCTGGATCAGATGTCGGAGGCCGAGCTCGCGCGGGACCGCCAGAGGTCGTAGGCGTAGAGCGCGGCGACGACGAGGGCGTGATCGATCGCACCGCGGCGCAGCAGCTCGGGCAGCGCGGCCCGCGGAACCAGCTCGACCAGCGTCTCCTCGGTCGCGCTGTTCTGGATCGCGGCCGCCGGCTCGCAATCGAGGGCGACCTGCATGTGGCAGCGATTGCCGAAGAGCGCGGGGTTCGGATTCAGCGAGCCCAGGCTCGCGAGGCGACCGGCCCGGTAGCCCGTCTCCTCGAGCAGCTCCCGCGCCGCCGCCGCTTCCGGGGTCTCGCCGGGATCGACGATGCCGCCCGGGATCTCGAGGGTGACGATGCGCGAGCCGTGGCGGAACTGGCGGACCATGACGAATTCGTCCCGCGGCGTCAGCGCGACGACGTTGACCCAGGCCGGCGACTCGATCCGGTAGAAGGGATGCGAAGACCCGGTATGCGGGGACTCCATCGTCGCGACGTGGACGTCGAAGACGCGGCAGTGCTGGAGATGCTCTTCGCGCAGCACGCGCCAGGGTCGCGGACGGGAGTCGCTCATCTCCGCTCCCGCCTAACGATTCGCGCCCAGGACGAGGGACACGCCCGTCGCTCCCGGCGTCTGCGGCGGGATCTCCGCGCTCGCGAGATCGCCGTCGGCGCGCGTCATCGCGTTGCCGTCGGCGTCGAGGCGCGCGGTGAGCGTGATCGGGCCCGCGAAGCGCATGCTCGGGATCATCACGTCCGCCGGGCCGATCTCGAAGTCGACCGGGAAGACCGGATCCGGAATCCGGACCACCGCGAGCGGCGGCCCCGCCGTCGCGCCCTGCGGTCGGGCGATCACGAAGAGCACGGCCGGCTTCGGCTGGCGTCCGGCCGCCTCCGGCGCGAGCTCGACCCGCCCCGAGATCGGCGCGGCTTCGCCCGCGTCCGCCTCGCCCCCGCCGGCCGCGATCGCCGCGTCCCCGGCCGCCGGTGCCCCGCCCGAGCCCTCGGTCCGGCTCGGCGGAAAGGCGGCGCGGCCCGCGGCGCCGGCCGACGCGGATCCGCCGCCCACCATCGCTCCGGGCCCACCGGCGGGCGGCCCCGGAAAGATGCGGGCGAGATCGGGCGCCCGGGGCTCTTCGCCGGGGCGGTAGGGCTCGATGTTGCGATCACAGCCGAGCAGGCCGAGGCAGCAGGCGGCTCCCGCGAGGAGCGCGACGCGCGACGCGAGGCGGAGCCCGTGCGGCCGCCGCCCCCGGAGGCCGGGGCAGTCGGAGGCGAGCGCTTGCTGGGTGGTCGGCATGGGGCGGCACGGTAGCGCGAGGGCTTCGGTGAACCATCAAGCGAGGGCCGCGATCGGCCGCTGCATGCGCGGTGATGACCCGACGACCCGCCCCCGCCGCGCACACGCCCTCCTCCATCCCGACGCCCGCCTCCGGTCCCCGCGATCCGCGCCCCCGCGTGCGATCCGCCGTCGCCGGGCGACCGCGCGCCGGGCGGGCCGCGCTCGCCCTCGCCGGCTGGCTCGGTGGCCTCGCCCTGCTCGCGACGACGCCGCTCCGCGCCGAGACCGGGGACGCGGAGGCAGGCGCACACGCCGGAGAGGCTTCGGCGAGCCGGGGGACGGCCGATCCGGCCCATCCCTGCGCGGACGGGGCGACGCTCGCGACCGGTCGGCCGGATCCCGCGCTCTTCGCATACGAGGCGTCGCGGGGCGTTCAGGCGTACTGGTGTGAGACGTACGACGCGCAGGGGACCTCCCGTCGCGCGGGCCCGTACTGGGATCTCCATCCGAACGGCGCGACCCGGGTCCGCGCGGCCTACGCGGACTCGCGGCTCGCGGGCGCGGTCGAGGTCTTCGACGAAGACGGGACGCTCTGGCTCCGCGGTGAGCTCGTCGACGGGGCCTGGAACGGGCCGCTCCAGCTCTTCCATGCGAACGGCGGCCGTTGGCTCACGGCGCATTTCCGCGCGGGCCCCCTCGACGGGCCGGTCGAGACCGGGGTCCCCGACGGCCAGCTCGAGTCGCAGACCCGCTTCGAGGGCGGCCACGAAGAGGGCATCGCCACGAGCTTCCATCCCGCGGCCGCCGGCGGCGGCCTGCGCAGCCAGGTCCGGGTCGAGGCCGATCGCATCGTCGACCGTGGCCCGACCTCGCAGCCCGCCGAGCCGACGCCCGCGGACGCGATGCCCGATCCCCTGCCGATGGCCCGCCGGGACACCGCGCGGCCCTGACCACCGCGCGCGACGGGACGGGCGCTTCCCACCTGCCCGACGACCGGCGGCCTTCATCCCGCGCGCCGGCGTGATACGCTCCGAACTCCTGCGATCCCGGTGGAGGCGGCGACGCCTCGAAGGCCGGGGTCTTCGACACCGTGACTGCCTGGGGGTGGCCGCGCTCGCTGTGGGCGCGGTCTGAGAGCACACCCTTCGAACCTGATCTCGTCCCTCGCCCCTGCCCCGCGCAGGTCTCCGCGAGGCGGCGTGCGTAGGGAAGGCCCGATTCCATGACGACTGCCTCGCGCTATTCGCTGCCGACGCTCGGCCAGAATCCTTCCTCGACCGGCCAGGGCACGACGCCCGGGAGCTTCGCGATCCGTCCGCAGGTCGGCGGTCCGCGGACCTTCTCCTCCCCCGACACGCCCGGCATGCCCGCGCCGTCGGACAGGACGGCCTGGGACTTCATGCCCGCCGATTGGCGACCGCTCCCGGCCGGAAGCCGGCTCGCCCAGTCGGCCCACCCCGAGCTGGCGCCTGCGAACGCGTACGCATACGAGCCGCCGGCCGGATTCGAGCCCATCACGCAGCTCGAGTTCGCCCGCCTCGGCCAGATCACGCCCGAGATGCGGCGCGTCGCCGAGCGCGAGCCGCATCTGAGCGCCGAGGAGATCCGCGACGAGATCGCGGCCGGGCGGATGGTGATCCCGGCCAACAAGATCCACCTCGCCCACCGCCTCGACCCCATGGCCATCGGCCGCGCGGCACGCACGAAGGTCAATGCGAACATGGGCGCAAGCCCGATCTCGAGCGGCACCCACGAAGAGGTCGAGAAGCTGCGCTGGGCCGAGCGCTGGGAAGCGGACACGGTCATGGACCTGTCGACCGGCGGCGACGTCGAGAAGACGCGGGAGGCGATCTGCCGGGCGGCGACGGTGCCGATCGGGACGGTGCCGATCTACTCGATGATCCTCGGTCGCAAGATCGAGGACCTCGACGCGACCTGCGTCCTCGAGACGCTGAAGCGCCAGGCCGAGCAGGGCGTCGACTACTTCACGATCCACGCCGGCGTGCGCCGCGCGCATCTCCCCTTCGTCGCCAGGAGGCTGATCGGGATCGTGAGCCGCGGCGGAAGCCTGCTCGCCAAGTGGATGATCCACCACGAGCAGGAGAACCTGATGGCGCAGATCTGGGACGACATCTGCGAGCTGGTCCGCCGCTACGACGTGACCTTCTCGATCGGCGACGGCCTGCGCCCCGGCGGACTCGCCGACGCGACCGATGCCGCCCAGCTCGGCGAGCTCGAGGCCCTCGGCGAGCTGACCGAGCGCGCCTGGCGCCACGGCTGCCAGGTCATGATCGAGGGCCCGGGCCACGTGCCCTTCGATCAGATCGAGTTCAACATGAAGCTCCAGCGCCGACTGTGCCACGGCGCCCCGTTCTACGTCCTCGGCCCGCTCGTGACCGACATGTTCCCGGGCTACGACCACATCACGAGCGCGATCGGCGCGACCGCCGCCGCGTACCACGGCGCCGCGATGCTCTGCTACGTGACGCCGAAGGAGCATCTCGGGCTCCCGAAGAAGGACGACGTCAAGCAGGGCTGCGTCGCGTACAAGATCGCGGCCCATGCCGCCGACGTCGCCCTCGGCATTCCAGGGAGCCGCGACCGCGACGACGAGCTGACGAAGGCCCGCGCGGCGCTGAACTGGGAGAAGCACTTCGAGCTCTCCTTCGACCCCGATCTCGCCCGCGCCTACCACGACGAGGACCTCGACGTCGACACGGACTTCTGCGCGATGTGCGGCCACGACTGGTGCTCGGTCCGCATCAGCAAGGAGATCGGGCTCTTCGTCTCGGGCAAGGACGCGGAGTATCAGTGGGACAAGCCGAAGATCTCGGCGGCGCTGAATCCGGCGCAGCGCGAGATCCTGATGCAGCGCGGCGTGCTCTCCCCCGCCGAGGTCCACCGGCTCGCGTCGAAGACCAAGGCCGTGATGGGCGCGACCGGGACGAAGGCCGTCTGCCACAGCGACGTCGTCGACGAGACCGCCGCCCAGCACCTCCAGGCCGAGCGGCTCGATCCGCTCACCCTCGAGCCGCTCGAGGACGCCACCGCTTGAGCCGGTCGCCGAGCGCCTCGGATCCCGGCCCCGGCCCGGCGAGATCGCTCGGGCGCGAGGCCGCGCTGCGGGCCGTGCTCTGGCTGGCGCTCGGGAGCTGGATCGGGGCCTGGGGCTTCTTCGCGTTCGTCGTGTCCCGGATCGCCTTCCAGGTGCTCCCCGGGGACGTCGCGGGGAATCTCGCCGGGGTCCTGCTCAGGGTGCTCCACCTGGGCGGGGCGGCCGCCGCCCTGGCGGCCGCGGTGGCGCTGATCGGGCTCGGCCGCCGGGGTGCGATCGTCGCGGTCCCGATCGCGCTGGCCCTGATCTGCCTCGGCAGCGAGTGGATCCTCTCGCCCGAGGTCGCCGCCCTGCGTCCGAGCACCCTCGGCCCCGCCAATACCGAGGAGACCCAGGCCCGCTTCCGCGTGCTCCACGGCCTGTCGCTGGGCCTGTTCATGGTGGTCCACCTCGCGAGCGTCGCACTGCTCGGTCGCGTGGCGTGGCTCGAAGCCCGCGATCGGGAGCCTGCGGCGTCACATGGGCGGTGAATCGTAAGGGCGCGAAATTGCGATAAAAATCCATAGCCGCCCGCGTGGCCTTGGTGTATCCTAGGCCCCCGTTGGAAATTTCTCTTTAAATCCAAGCATTTGCGCGAGCCAAGGAAGACGTTTCTCTCGCCCGGTCGACGGGCGGCGGACGTCTCGGGAATCGCGGGCACGCCGTCTGCATCGATCTGCGTCCGACTGCATCGAGCAGCTCAGCGAGCGAGTGAATCGACAAGCGACTCCGCGATGCGATGAAGGGCCAGCCGACAGGGCGCCGTCATCGCAGTCGCAGCGAAACCGGACGTCGGGCCTAGCCACTGCGACGAGCATGCAGGCCGCGCCGGTGAAAGAACCGGTGGACGAGCCGGTGAACGGGGAAAACGAACGATGGACAACATCCGGATCAAGCTCGCACTCGAATTCTCCATCTCGGAGGCCGACCTCGAGGACGCACTCGCCGAGCTCGACGAGCTCTCGGTGGACAGCCTGATCACGCAGATCCTCGACAAGTCCATCGCGGTCGATGACATCCGCTGCAAGGTCGTCGAAGGTCCGAATACCCTCGAAGAGGTCGACGAGCTCCGCACGGCCGCCCGCGCGAGCTGAACGGCCGGACCCTTCCGGGCCCGTCCGAGCCGCCATGTCCCGACCGTGCGGGACGTCAGGCCGACCGGCCCGAGCGATCGGCTCCCGTCGGGCGGCGCATCGCCTCGGCCGATCCCGAATACCCCGCGCTCCCGAATAGATCGAGCTGAACGGCGCCCACCCGCGGGCGCACCACCGGAACGCCGCGCGGATCGACGAGCACCCGTACCCCCGGCTCGGGACGGCTCGGCCGAGCGATCATCGCGCGCGGCGGAGCCGAGCCCGCCCACGCCTCTCCCTGCTTCGGTCGATAGATTCCGTCCCGCCGCGCACACGCCAGGATCCGCGCGTAGAGCGCCTGGAAGCGCGGGCCGTGATTGAAGTGCTGCAGATGGGCCAGCTCGTGGCAGAGGGTGTTCACGAGGCTCGAATATTTGAGCGCGCGCCCCGTGGTCGCATGCCGTAGGCGGATGCGGATCGTGCCGTCGGAGAAGCAGACGCCGTAGCGGCGCTTCACGTTGGCCCGCTCGGCCTCGAGGACCCGGTAGCGCAGACCGAAGCGCGCACAGAGGTGCAGCGCGTCGCGCTCGAGCCGGGCCAGCAGCTCCCGTTTGATCGACGAATCCAACCTCGCCCCCGGGCAGCATTTTCCGGATCGGAGGCGCGCCCGTCAACGGCGTGGCGCGCGGCTAAGCTCCGCGGCATGGGTGTCATCGAATCGCTGCCGCTGTTTCCGCTCTCGGACGTGGTGCTCCTGCCGGAGAGCAGCGTGCCGCTCTTCATCTTCGAGCCGCGCTATCGCCAGATGACGCGCGACGCGATCGCCGGCGCCCAGCAGATCGGCATGGTGACGGTCCGGCCGGACAGCCTCGCGGCGATGGCCGGTGATCCGCCGATCTTCCAGGTCGGATGCCTGGGACGCATCGCCCACGTCCAGGAGCGGCCCGACGGGACGTTCCACATCCTGCTGATCGGCGCGGCGCGCTTTCGCATCCTGGAGGAGATCCCGCGCAAGGGCGATCGCCTCTACCGCAGCGCGCGCGTCGCGCTGCTCGAAGACCAGAAGCCCGACTCCGCCGCCGAGCACGAGCGCATGGCCGCGTCGCGCGAGGAGCTGATGGCGCTGCTCACGCGCTTCGTGCGCGGGCTCGCGGGCGCGATCGAAGATCCGGCGCGGACACTCGCGAGCTTCGATCGACTCGAGTCCCAGCATCTCGTGAACGCGGTCGCACAATCGATCCCGTTCCGCCCGGCCGAGCGCCAGCAGATGCTCGAGTCCGACTCGCTCCTGCGGCGCTTCGAGATCGCCAGCGATCTGCTCCGCTTCAAGCTCGCAGAGAGCACCGGCAGCGAACCCGGCCCGGGTGCGTTGCCGAATTGAGACGCCTCGCGATGCTCGAGTGAAATTTCGCGAAATTTCGAGCTAGACCGAAAAAAACTTCGATCGATCGAGATTCGAATTTTGAGAACGACGGTTCGGCGGCGCGTCTCCCCGAATCGAAACCGCATTTGCGATGTCGCCGAAGCCGCTTGATTCGCTTCGGAATTCCAATCGTAAACCAGCGTATTCGGGCGTCTGGAGGCCGAATCCGGGTGTTTCGGAATTGTGTCACCGGATCGTCGCGATCGTGATCGGATTTCGTTGCCATTTCCCGGGCCAGGTGGTTTACTCGCTCGCGTTCCATCCGATTCCAACCCGAGTCCGTTGAGAATCCCCGTGGAGCCCCTGAAATCGCTCGATTCCGGCTTCCAAGTCCCACCGTTGGGGGACTGAAGCCACGACCTGATGCCGCGCCGGGCCGCTCGATCGCCGAGATTCGAGTCGGGCCGGCCCGGACGGGCGGGACGAGCATCGTCGGGCAGCCCCATGCGGATCGTTCCGCGTCGCTCGGTTTCGATCGGTCGGCTTCGTGAGTCGTCAACTTCCGAGCTCGCTGGACCCTGAATGACCTCTGCGCCCAAGGTCTGGGGAGACGCGCTGCGTCTCCTTCAGGAACAGATTCCGGACTTCGCCTTCGAAGCGTGGATCGCACCGCTCGCCGTCAAGCTCTCCGCGACGCGCGTCGTCCTCGGTTGTCCGTCCTCGTTTCATCGCGAGCGCGTTCGCAATCACTTCGCCGCCATCCTCGAGCACTGCTGGTCGCAGACCTGGCAGGAGCAGACGGAGCCCGCCGCGGCCGAGGAAGGCGCCCGCGTCGCGCCGCCGATCGCGATCGTGGACATGAAGGAGTTCGCGGCGGCCGAGGGCCACCGCATCGAGGTGCGCCTGCCCGTGCGACGCCAGGAGGTGGCCGCGGTGGCGAGCGGGACGATCGTCGAGACCGCCCGCGCCGAGGCCGGCGCATGCGCGGTCGGTGCGGTCGGTGCGGTCGGTGCGGTCGGTGCGGTCGGTGCGGTCGGTGCGGTCGGTGCGGTCGGTGCGGTCGGTGCGGTCGCCAGCGCGGGCGCCGGGGCGGCTGCGGTCGCGATCGGCGGGGGGCCCCAGGCGAGATCGGGAGCCGGGGGCGGTGTGACGCTCGGCGCGGGTCCGTCCTCGGCGCCGCCGGAGGCAACGGGGGCCGAGACGGAGCATGGCGCCCACCCGACCGCGGCGGACGCGGAGCGCCCCGTCGGGCTTCGGGCCCTGCCCGCGAAGCTCGCCCGGGCGAGTCGGGTCGGCGCCGGAGCTCCGGACGTCATGCAGGTCGAGGGGCGCCCGCGGCTCGAGCTCGATGGCTCGCCCGCCCAGGGCGAGCTCCCCTTCAGCTTCGAGAGCTTCGTCGTGGGGCCGTGCAATGCGCTGGCCCGCGAGGCCGCGCTCGCGCTCGCGCGGCGACGACAGGCGAGCCTGAACCAGCTCTACCTGAGCGGTGAGTCCGGCATGGGCAAGACGCATCTGGCGCGGGCGGCCGCCGCCGAGGCCCGCCGCCATGGGGCGCTCGCGACACCGGTCGCCAACGCCCATGCGGGCCTCTTCGGCGCTCGGGCGCCGAGCGCACGGAGCGGCAGTCCGACGCGAGGCGGAGTCGTCTACACGACGGCCGAGCAGTTCACGAGCGAGTTCGTCTCGGCGATGCGCAGCGGGCGCTCGGAGGACTTCCAGAAGCGCTACCGCGCGCCGATCGGCCTGCTCGTCGTCGAGGACGTCCAGTTCTTCGACGGGCGGGTCAAGACGCAGCTCGAGCTCTTCCACACGGTGCAGCACGTCCTCGACGCCGGCGGTCGCGTGCTGCTGACGGGCGACCGGACGCCGCAGGAGCTCAAGGGGCTGTCCGAGCGCATGCGAACCCAGCTCGCCCGGGGCTTCGTCGCGGAGCTCGAGCGACCCGATGCGATCGTGCGCCGGCACATCCTGCGCTCGAAGGCCGCGGCGGGCGGCGTCCACCTCCCGCCGGAGTGCCTCGATCTGCTCGTCGAGTCGACGGGCGGCAGCGTGCGCGACATCGAGAGCGTGCTGATCCAGGTCGTGACGACGGCATCGCTGCTCGGACGGGCCATCGACCTCGAGCTGACCCGCGAAGCGATCGACCGCAAGGCCGGCGTCGCGTCGCCGCTCGCGCCGAAGCGCGCCGAGACGAGCGAGATCGTGCGGATCGTCGCCGCCTTCTTCGGCAAGCGGCCCGAGGCCCTCGCCGCGCGCTCGCGCCGGCGCGACGTGCTCGTCCCGCGCCAGCTCGCGATGTACCTGGCCCACCGCTACACCGACGCCTCGTTCGTCGAGATCGGCCGCCAGCTCGGCCGCGACCACCCCTCGGTCCGCAACGCGATCGAGCGGATCGAGCGGCTCGTGCTCGAGAGCGCGCCCCTGCGCTACCAGGTCGAGGCGCTCTCCGAGCGGATCGACCAGACGCTCGCCAAGCGGCGGGCGGGTCGCCCCGACGAGGAGCGCTAGGCGCGAATCAAGAGCGCTAGGCGCGCGCCGCGACCGCCGCCGGGCTCTCGGCCGCCCGCGCCACCGCCGAATCCAGCGACTTGCGCCAGCGCGCGGGACCGGCGAGATCGACGGCCTTCTGCGGCTCGCGGGACGGTGGATCGAGGCGCGGATCGTCGAAGCGCTGGACGACGTCGTAGCGCGTCGTGCGCTCGACCGGCACCCGACCGATCTCGCGGATCAGCCGGCGGAACTCCTCGGGCGGCGTGTTCTCGCCGAAGTCGGCGCCCGACTCGCGGCTGATCGACTCCTCCATCAGCGTCCCGCCGAAGTCGTTCGCTCCGGCGCAGAGCGCCATCTGCCCGAGCTTGTGGCCCATCTTGACCCAGGAGACCTGGACGTTCTTGATCCACGGCCGCAGGAAGAGCCGCGCCACCGCGATGATGCGCAGGTCCTCCTCCATCGAGGGCCCGGGGCGCGAGCCGAGCAGGTTGTAGAGCAGGTTGCGCTCGTGGATGAAGCCGAGGGGGACGAACTCGGTGAACCCGCCGGTCTCCTTCTGGATCTCGCGGATCAGGTTCATGTGGGCCGCGATGTGGCGGGGCTTCTCGATGTGGCCGTACATGAGCGTCGAGGTCGAGCGCAGGCCGATCTGGTGGGCCGTCCGGATGATCTCGACCCAGCGCGCGGTCTTCAGCTTCTTCGGCGAGAGGATGTCGCGCACCTCGTCGTCGAGGATCTCCGCCGCCGTGCCCGGCATCGTGTCGAGGCCCGCGTCGACGAGCCACCGGAGATACTCCGCGAGCTTCATCCCGCTCTTCTTGTGGCCGAAGTCGATCTCCTCCGGCGAGTAGGCGTGGATGTGGAGCTTCGGGTACACCGCCTTGATGGCGCGCAGGATGTCGCGGTAGTGGGTGTGGTCCTTGTTGGGATGGATGCCGCCCTGGATGCAGACCTCGGTCGCTCCGCGCGCGATCGCGTCCTCGCATTTCGCGAGGATCTCGGCGTGGCTGCGGTCGAAGGCGTCCTCGTGGTCGTCCTTGTGGCGGGCGAAGCCGCAGAAGGAGCAGCCGACGTAGCAGACGTTGGTGAAGTTGATGTTGCGACACACGACGTAGGTCACGTCGTCGCCGCAGTCCTCACGGCGCGCGTAGTCCGCAGCGGCGATCAGCGCGTGGAAGTCGAGGCCGTGGACCTGGAGCAGGCGCTCGGCGTCGGCGGGCGTGAGCTCGCGCTGCTCGAGGGCGCGGTCGAGCAGGCCGCGGACGTCGGCGGATACGGCGGATGTGAGTCGATCGAGCATGTCAAGCGGCCTCCTCTTTGGACTGGTCGTTTCTCCGCTGCGCATAGCCCTCGTCGTTGGCATGGTTCGGCAGCAGGACCCGCATCTGCGGGTCGAAGAAATCGGGCTTCTCGAGAATGAACTCGGGGTACACCGGCCCCCGCTCCCGCAGCTCGAAGCCGGCCGCCTCGGTCTCCTCGCGGAGCTGGCGCAGCGCCGGCCACGGCGCTTCGGGATTGATGAAGTCGACGGTGACCGGCGAGACGCCGCCCCAGTCGTCGACGCCGGCGGCGAGCAGCCGCGGCAGCATGTTCGAGCCGAGGTTCGGCGGCGCCTGGACGTGGACCTCGGGCGGCAGGATCAGGCGCGCGAGAGCGACCCAGCCGACCACGACGTCGTCCTCGAGCGGCGACGCCGCGCGCATCTTCGTGCCCGGCTTCGGATGGAAGGGCTGGATGATCGCCTCCTGGATGTGGCCGTAACGGCGGGCCAGGCGGGCGATCGTCTTCAGCGTGTCGACGCGCTCGGCGTCGTTCTCGCCGATCCCGAGCAGCATCCCGGTCGTGAACGGGATCTTGAGCTCGCCCGCGATCTCGTGCATGCGGATGCGGACCTCGGGCTCCTTGTCGGGGGCGTGGAAATGGGGACCGCCCTTGCCGCGCAGGCGGGTGCTCGTCGTCTCGAGCATGAGGCCCATCGAGGCGTTCACCGGCCGCAGGCGGATCAGCTCCTCCCGCGAGAGGATGCCCGCGTTGGTATGCGGCAGCATGCCCAGCGCCACCGCCCGGCGACACGCCTCGTAGATCAGGTCCGTGGTGCTCGAATAGCCCCGCTTCGCGAGGTCCTCGCGGTAGCTCCCATAGGCGACCTCGGGCTTGTCGCCGAGGCACATCAGCGCCTCGATGCAGCCCGTCGCGACACCGCCGCGCACGACCTCCTCGACCTCGTCGAGGGTGTAGGTATGGGCTTCGGGGGAGTCGGGGAGCTTCGCGAAGGTGCAATACGAGCAGCGGTTGCGGCAGAGATTGGTCAGCGGGATGAAGACGTTGCGGGAGACGGTGACCCGGTCGGCGGTCTGGCGGCGCTTGATCGCGAGGGCGCCCTCGGCGACGACCGAGCGGATCGACGCGTCGCGCAGCGCGCTGCCCAGGGCCTCGGCCTGCCCCGGCTCGAGCTCGCCGCCGGCGACGACCGCCGCAACCCAGCGCTCCGCCTCCGCCCGGGTGGGCGCGGGCAGCGCGGGCACGAACGCGCCGGATGCTTCGCTCTGGGACATGGAACCCCTCGGCCGCGACGGGCGAGCCAGTCAGGGATCATCACACACGCGCTCGGGCCCCTGCAAACGTCCGGGGCGACTCCCCGGGACCCGCACGGAGCCGGCGAGGCCGGTGGCCCCGCCTCCGCCGCTCAGGCGCCGTCGACCGGATCCCCGGGGCGCGGCCGGGTCCGCCAGCGCCGATGGAGCCAGATCCACTGGGCGGGATCACGGCGGATCGCCTGCTCGATCACCGCGGTCACCCGGGCGACGTTGCGGCGCACGACCGCCGGATCGTCCGCCGCGCCCGGCTCGAGCTCGACGGCCGGCAGGATCTCGAGGCGATGCCGACGGCCGCCCGCCTCCCGCCGGATGAACGCGGGCACGATCGGCACCCCGCGCAGCGCCGCCAGCACGATGGGCCCGGAGCGGGTGCAGGCGGGCTCGCCGAAGAACGGGACGAAGACGCCCTCCTTCCGATCCGCGTTCTGGTCCAGCAGGACGATCAGCTTGCGCCCCGCCGCGAGGGCCCGCAGGACCGGCAGCCCCGCCTGCCCCATCTTGATCTGCTCGACCGGTACGCCGCCCGGCTCCGTCCCCGCCCGTCCCCGCAGCTCGAAGAGCGCGCGGTCGAGGGCGGGCGATCGCAGGCCGCGGTAGACGACCGAGATCGGAAAGCCCAGCGCCGCGATCTTCGCGCAGGCGAGCTCCCAGTTGCCGAGGTGGGCCGTCACGACGAGGAAGCCACCGGCGGGGGTCGCCCGCTCCGCCGCGTGCACGTGCTCGAGGCCGACGACCTCGACGCGCTCGAGCAGCGCCGCGCGCTGCGGTCCGCGCAGGGCGAGCAGCTCGACGAAGCCCTGGGCGAGGTTCACGAAGACCTCGCGGGTCAGGTGCGCGTGCTCGCTCGCCGACCGCTCCGGCAGCGCGCGGGCGAGCGCCTCCCGCACCCGCCCGGTCCGCGGTCCGCCGAACCGGACCCAGCTCCGCCCGAAGGCGGCAGCGAGGGCGAGGGAGCGATCGAGGGGGAGCCGACCGACCACCCGGGTCAGTCCAGCCAGCACCGCTCCGATCGCCCTCTCCCCGCTCGAATCCGTCCTCACAGGCCCCGGCGCGACAGCTCGAGCGACTCGATCAGGGCCGCCCGCAGGTTCGCCGGATCGAGGATCTCGGAGAGCGAGCCCACCTGGCGCGCGCGCTCGACGTTGTGGATCGCGTCGAACTCGGCCGCGACGGAGGCCTGCTTCTCGAGGGTGACCTCGCGCAGGACCGCGTCGAGGGCCGCGCGGTTCTCCTCGTTCGGCTGCCGCCGCACGAGCGCGGACCTGTCCTTGACCCGCGGATCGTCGAGCGCTTGCGCCGCCACCTCGCGACTGAACACGACTGCGGCCGCCGGCCCGCCGCCGATCACCGACGCGTACGAGCCGGACAGCGCCACCGCCTTCAGCTCGTCGTTCAGCTCCTGCGAGAAGACGACGTAGGCCCCGCCGTGGTAGCGCGAGACGACCGCGAAGTAGATCGGTCCGCGGAAGTTCACGACCGCCCGCGCGATCTCGGCGCCGTTCTCGAGCTGGATCTTGCGCAGCGACTCCGGCGAGCCGTCGAAGCCCGACAGGTTCGCGAGCACGACGACCGGCCGATTGCCGGAGGCCGCGTTGATCGCCCGCGCCACCTTCTTCGACGACTGCGGGAAGAGCGTGCCGCCATTCCAGTTGTCGGGTCCGTCGGCGGGATGGAAGCCGTCGCGCGGAACGTTGCGGCTCTCGATGCCGATCAGGGTCACCGGCTGACCGCCGACGTGGGCGTCCCAGACGATCGCCGTCTCCGCACCGACCCAGGCGTTCCACCGCTCGAGGTAGCCCCCGTCGATGTCGATCAGCGCCTTCATCACGGCGCGCATCGCGAAGGGTCGCTTGCGCCCGGGATTGGTCTCGTCGTCGAAGAGCTCGCCCACCGTCGCCAGACCGTCGGCATCGCCCGGGGCGAGCGGGCTCGTGGAGATCGAGCGCTGGCGCTCGTCCCGGGTCGCGAGCAGGCGCGGGCCCTTCTCGCCCGGCACGACGTAGCTGTAGCGGTAGTGCTCGTAGAGTATGCGATAGGCCTCGACCAGGTTGCGCGCGTAGTACTGCGCTTCGCCGTTCGGACCCATGATCCGCTCGAAGCCGCCGATCGCGATCTCGTCCTCGGCGGAGACCGCGCCCGAGGCCTCGAGGGCCGCGCGGCCGGTGAGCACCATCGACGCGTTCTGCGTCATGATGAGCACGCCCTTGGTGTGCATCAGCATCGTGGCCAGCGCGTCGAAGTAGCTCTGGGCGCCGACGTTCACGCCGGTCACGATGACGTTCACCATCCCGCCGGCCTGGGTGAAGTTCACGATCCGGCGCACGACGCGGGCGGTGGCATCGAGGTTCTCGGTGCCGCTGTCCATCGCGATCTTCGCGCCCGACGAGACGGGCACCCACTCGAAGGGCACGCCCAGCGACTCGGCGAGATCGAAGGCCGCGACCAGCCGATCGCACTCGGGCGCCGAGAGCGCGCCCATGCCCATCGTCGGATCCGAGAGCACGAGCACCCGCAACATGCCCTCGGGCACCTTCTCGGTCGGCGTGCGGATCAGGCCGAAGACGACGGCGGCCTTGTTCTGGCCGTAGGGCCGGCCGGCGACGCTGATCGCCTTCGGCTGCGGGCTCTTCGGATCGAGGTCGTACTCCTCGAAGGAGCCCTCGCCGCCCGTCGCGTCCGGCGAGTCCGCCGTCAGCATCTTCACGATCTCGTAGGGATAGATCAGACGGCGGTGGCGCGCGGCGACGACCTTGCGCTCGTACTCCTGCGCCGGCATCAGCGGCTCGTCGTGGGGCTCGCGCCAGAGGAGCTCGAGCTGCTCGCCGGTGTCGCTGATGACGAGCTCGTAGGGCGAGGCGGGCTCGTCCGGCCGCGCCCGGTCGAGGCGGTTCAGGCGGACGACGACCTTCTCGATGCCGAGATGGCGCGTCGCCGGGGCGAGCCTCCGCGCGATGTCGTTCGCGACCTCCGGCTCGATGAAGATCGAGGGCGCCACGAAGATCGCGATCCGGTTCCACTGCAGCCGCCGGCGCGGATCGTGGATCTGCAGGATCGTGCGCAGCCGTCGGGCGGCGCGGTTGAAGACGCGCTCGAAGGTCGCGAGGTGGTGGTAGAGCTCGCGGCCCGGCTCGGGCGAGCGGTCGCGCGCGTCGGCGAGCACGAAGATGCGCTCGTCGCCGGGCGCGCTCTTCGCGCGGCCGTGGAAGGCGTAGATGCCCTCCTCCGACTGCAGCCGCTCGAGATCGAAGGCCGTGTAGCGATGCAGCGCGATGCGATGCGCCGTCTCGGGGTGCAGGTCGTAGTGCTCGGTCGCCTGCTCGAGCCGGCCGCCGCGGCGGACGAACGTCCGGTAGACGTCGCCCTCGCCGTCCGAGGTCAGCGAGCCGACGGTGATCCGCCAGTCGAACTCGTGGGTCCGGTAGCGATCCTCGATCTCGGCGAGCAGCGGCTCCCAGTCGACGCCGGTCCCGGCCGGGATCAGGTACTCGAGGGCGAGAATGGGCGTCGCGGGATCGTGCTCCCGCAGCGTCTCGGCGCCGCGCATGAGGCGATCCATCCAGACGAGCGCCTGCGACGGCGCACCCGTCGCCGCGAGCACGACGCCGCGGCCCTTGTACTCCACGCAGTGGAGCGGCTCGCCGTCGACGCGGACCGCGCGATAGGCCTCGGGGACGCAGGGCGCATAACGCCGCTGGACGTGGGCCGCGAGCGCGATCACCCGGCGATTCGAGTCCTCGCCGCCGATCCAGCGACCGACGCGCTCGAAGACGAGCCGCGGCGACGAAGCGACCTCGAGCAGAACCCCCGTCGGCGGGGCCACGAGATCGACCTCGGCCTGGGCCAGCCAGCGCTCGACCGACGAGGACGAGCGCCGGGCGCGCTCCTCGATGCCCGGCTGCTGGAAGATGACGTAGGAGGCCTCGAGGGCGGCGTCGGCGACGGCGTCGGTCACCTGCGGCCGCATCCGGGCGATCCGGTGGAGCGCCTTCGCGAGCCGCTCGTCGTCGCCCATGAAGATGCCGCGACTCGCGAGCGCCGTGATGCGGCGCAGGATGCCGAGCACGAGCACGAGCCGCGCGGGCCGGCCCGCCTCGCAGGTCAGCAGGCGCAGCAGCGCGCGGCGCAGCGCGTCGTTCGGCGTGAGGTCGGGCACGCCGTAGTGGGCGAGCGCGGCCTTCACGAGACCGAGGTAGTCCTCGTCGATGCCGGCCCCCTCGGCCTCGAGGCGACGCACGTACATGCGCAGCCGGGCGCTGTTCGAGGGTCCCGATTGTCCGGAGATCGACGCGGAAGGCGCGCGGATCGTCAGGACCTCGACGTCGGCGAAGGTCGTGAGCTCGTGACGGATCTCCGAGAGCTCGCGCCGGAAGCCGTCCGAGATCGCCTCGGGGATGCCCGCCTCGAGGAACGCGGCGAGGGAAGCCGAGCGATCGGGGTTCACGTCGTAGCCGAGCAGGACGCGCCGGATCTCCTCGCGCGCGGCGTCGATGGCGACGCGCCGCTCGGCGAGGGGAGCGGCGTCGGCCGCCGCGAGATCGGGGATGCCGAGCGGGCGCTCGCCCTTCGCGCGGAAGAGCAGCGAGAGCGGGTCGACCTGCTCGGGCAGGCCGATGCGGACGCGCTCGCGGGCGTTCGCACCGTCGTCGGCCGCCTCCTCGATCACGAGGATCACGTCGCCCGCGGCGACCTGCTGACCCTTGTGGACCAGGATCTCCTTGACCGTGCCGCCGACCGGCGCCGAGAAGCCGATCTCCATCTTCATCGCTTCGAGCAGGCCGAGCGACTGGCCCGCCGTGACGGTCGCACCGACCTCGACGTGGAGCGCGACGACCACCGCCGGCGAGCCGGCGCGGACCTGGCCCGCCGTCTGCGACGAGAAGCGCAGCGGATGGCCGTCGACCTCGAGGCGCAGCCCGCGCTCGTTGACGTCGTAGTGGATGCGGCGGACGCGATCGTCGATCACGAAGCGCGCGGCGTGGGAGCCGAGCTCGCGCATCATCGCGCCGACGGCGACACCGTCGAGATGGACGCGATAGCGCCAGGAGCCGATCGCGTAGACCTTGAGCCGGTAGCTCTCGCCCGCGAAGGAGAGGTCGATCTGCTGGCCTTCGGAGGCGGGGAGCCGGTTGCCGATCCCCTGTCCGCTGAAGACGCCGTTGCGCAGGGTCGCGCGGGTGTGCTGATAGGCGAGGATCGCCGCCGCCACCAGCGCGTCGCGGGCGAGGTCGGGATGGGAGACGACGAGGCTCGGCCGCTCGGCGCCGAAGCGATCGAGCCAGCGCGTGTCGACGCCGCCCGCCTGGAAATCGGGCGCGGCGAGGATGTCGAGCAGATAGCCCTTGTTCGTCGCGCCGTTCGCGACGACGAGCTCGAAGTCCCGCAGCGCGCAGGCCAGCCGCGCGATCGACTCGGTGCGGTTCTCGCCGACGGTGATCACCTTCGCGATCAGCGAGTCGAAGTCCGAGGAAATGACGGTCCCGGTCGTCACGCCGGAGTCGACGCGGGTATGGGGGCCGAGGGCGGGCTCGAAGAGCACGATCCGACCGGGCGAAGGCAGGAAGCCCTCGTCGGGATCCTCGGCACAGACGCGCGCCTCGAGGGCGACGCCGCGGCGCTGGCGCGGGATGTCGGCGATCGACTCGCCGCGGGCGATGCGGATCTGGATCTCGACGAGGTCGATGCCGGCGATCAGCTCGGTGAGCCCGTGCTCGACCTGCAGGCGCGGGTTCACCTCGAGGAAGTAGAAGTCCTCGCCCCTCAGCAGGAACTCGATCGTCCCGACGCCGGAGTAGCCGACGTGGCGGACGAGATCGGTGGCGGCCTTCTCGATCCGCTCGAGCAGCGCGTCGGAGAGACCCGGCGGCGGCGCCTCCTCGACGACCTTCTGGTGGCGGCGCTGGACGGAGCAGTCGCGACAGCCGAAGGCGCGGGCGTTGCCGTGCTTGTCGGCGGCGATCTGCACCTCGATGTGTCGCCCGCCGCGGATCATCGCCTCGACGAAGAGCGCGCCGTTGCCGAAGGCCGCCGTCGCCTCGGCGGTCGCCGAGCGGAAGGCGTCGGCGATGGCCTCGGGCTTCTCGACGACGCGGATGCCGCGACCACCGCCGCCGGCGGTCGCCTTCAGCACGACGGGGAAGCCGATCCGCTGCGCGTGCTCGAGCGCCTCGTGCTCGTCGCGCAGGGCGCCGCCGTTCCAGGGCGAGACCGGGACACCGGCCCGCTCCGCGAACAGCTTCGACTGGATCTTGTCGCCCAGGGCGCGCATCGCGTCGGCGCTGGGACCGAGGAAGAGGATGCCCTCGGCGGTCAGCCGGTCGACGAATTTCGAATCCTCGGCGACGAAGCCCCAGCCCGGCCACACGGCGTCGGCCTTCGTCTCCTTCAGCGCGGCGAGCACGCCGTCGTGGTCGAGATAGGCCGCCACCGCGCCCCGCGGCGACGGCATCAGGATCGCGCGATCGGCCTGGCGCACGAAGGGCGTGTCGCGATCGGGCGCGGTGAAGAGGGCGATCACCTCGAGCCCGCCGCCCTCGCGCTCGCGCAGGCTCTTCGCCGTCCGCAGACAACGCACCGCCGCCTCGCCGCGATTCACGATCGCCAGCCGCTCGATGCGCCGCTGCTCGACCGACCGCTTCGTCCCGCCCTGATTCGTTTCGCTCACAGTGGTCATCCCGTCTTTCGTTGTTGGTCCGCACTTCGAGCCGGGCACCCCACCGCCCCGCCCGCTCGCGCACGCTGTCCGTCGTCCGTCCGGCCCCGTCGCGCACCGCCCCGGAGCCGCCCGCCACGGGCCTCGGTTCCGCTCTTCGTCCCGCTCTGGCGCCGCCGGCGGCCGGACGCGGGTCCACTCGCCGGCCGACTCGATCCGGTCCGCGGCGGCGTCGCGCCTCGTGACTTCGCGGCGTCGCTTCGAGCCAGGGCGTCCCGCGCCGCGAAGGCGCTGCGCGGCGTCATCGCGAAGGCGACGAAGCGGCCGTGATGGGAGAGAGACAAGGCCATCGAGGTCGGCTCGCCGTCGAGCTCGAGGGTCGGGATGCGGCCGCGTCGCCCGATCGCGAGGCGCGCAGCCTCGACGCCGAGGGCCTCGGCGATGCGGCGCAGCGCGAGCCGACGCACCGCCCGGCTCGGGTCCTCGTCCGCCTCGAAGAGCGGACCGGCGAGGGGCTCGACCGCCGTCACGACGTCCTGCCAGTCCGCGCCGGCGGGAAGCGCCAGGACATGGACGAAGTCGGGGGTCTCGAAGCTCGCGAGCTCGAGCTCGGGGCCGGGCGCGGAGACCACGCGGAGGCGGCCACGCCGGGTCGCGCCGAGGGGACCTCCGGCGCACGGGGCATCGAAGCAGGCCTCGAGGCGGATCGGCGAGAAGACGAAGGCGGGATCGCGCTGACGCAACAGCTTGTAGGCGGCTTCCTTCGCCGCCCAGTGGGCCCAGCGCAGGGCCGGACCCGGCATCGGACCCGCCGTTGGAACCGGATCGCGGACCGCGTCGGCGGCCAGACGCGCGCGCTCCGCGGGCGTGAAGACGCGCGCGTCGAAGCGCCGATGGAAGGTCTCCGGCCGGGCGTCGACGTCGAGGCGATCGACGACGTCATTTCCGAGCATCGAAGTATTCCTCTTCCATGCGCATCAGCTGGCGCACGATCTGCCCGGCCAGATCCCGCGAACGCCGCACGCCGCGGGCGTCGCTCTTCGGCTCGATGCACGCGAGCGAGACGTCGAGGACCTCGCCCTGGGCCGGGCGGTCGCTCCAGGTGACCTGTCCACGGCCTCGCATGTAGACGCAGAGCACACGACAGCCCGGCACCGCCCCGACGATGCGCCCGACACCCCAGGCCGCCGCGTTCTCCTCGACGCGCCCCGTCCGGCTGCGCCCCGCCTCGGGGAAGATGCAGGCCGTCTCGCCCCGGGCCACCAGGTACTTCACGCGCTCGAGGACCTCGCCCACGTCTTCGCGGGGCCCGCCGCGGGTGATCGGGATGCACTTCGCGATGAAGATGAGCAGGCGCTGCAGCCGCGTGCGGCCGAAGTTCTTCCGCTCGGGCGTGTTCCACGGGAGCTCGTCCGGATGGAACATCCAGTAGAAGCCCGTGCCGAGGGCCCAGGCGATCAGGAACGAGTCGACCATCGTCAGATGGTTCGCGCAGATCAGGAGCGGCCCCTTCGACTCGCCCCGGATCCGGCGATAGGCCGCGCGCGTCTTCTCGACGTCCGCGATCCGGTAGCGGAACCAGAAGCGCATCACGAGCACGGAAACGCCGACCCAGATCGGGCCCGCGACCATGCTCACGAGCCGCTGCCGGGCATGGCGACGCGCCATCGCCGGATCGGAACGCTCCGCGCTCCGAACCGCGGTCACCCGGTCCACCACCTGCGGCTCCGCGCCGCGCGCGACGTCCTGCCCACTGGAGTGCTCCACTGGACACCCTCGCAGAGGCCGATCCGGTCCGGCCTACAGCTTGCCCGCGATCAGATTGACGGCGTCCCCGACGGTGTTCACCTGGTCGACGTCCTCGTCGGCGATCTCGATGTCGAAGTCGTCCTCGAAGGCGATCACGACGTCCACGAGGCGCGCCGAGTTGACCTTGAGATCCTCGAGGATGTTCGTCTCCATCGAGACCTTGGCGAGTGCCGCCTCGTCCTTCACCCAGGGCGTGAGAATCTTGACGACGCGATCCATCACTTCCGCTCGGTCCATCCGCTCTGCTCCTCTCGTGTGAGCCCGGGATCCTGCGATCGTCCGGCTCTTTGATCCTGTAACCCTTCGATCCTGCGGCCCGTCGATCGGATCCGCCGAAATGCGAACCCGATTGCATGCTTGCCGTCGCCCGGGCGATCAGCCCTCCCGGGACGCTACGCCCGATAGCGCCTGAATACCAGACAGGCATTCACGTCGCCGAACCCGAAGCCCGCCTTCACCAGCACGTCGAGGTCGGGCATCTCCCGCATCGCGTGGGGAATCGAGGCGGCGTGCTTCTCGATCTCCGGGTGGACGTCCTCGCAATTGATCGAGGGATGGACGAACCCCCGGGAGACCATCAGGACCGACGCGACCGACTCGATCCCGCCGGCTGCGCCCAGCGCATGGCCGATCATGCTCTTGGTCGCCGTGATGGGCGGGAGCCGGCCCGGCTCGCGCTTGAGCGCCTTCGCCCAGGAGTCGACCTCCTTCGGGTCGGCGCCGGTCGCCGTCAGGTGGCCGTTGATCGCGTCGACCTGCTCGGGGGCGACGCCGGCGTCGGCGAGCGCCCCGGCGATGCACCGCTGGACGCTCGTCGGATTCGGCGCCGTCATGCTGCCGCCCATGCGGTGGCCGCCGCAGTTGACCATGCCCCCGGCGAGCTCGGCGTGGATGCGGGCTCCGCGCGCGAGGGCGCTCTCGAGGCTCTCGAGCAGGACCACCCCCGCGCCCGAGCCCGGGATGAAGCCGCCCGCCGAAGCGGAGAGCGGCCGCGAGGCCTTCTCCGGCTGGTCGTTCGAGTTGCGGTTCAGCACGCGCATCGCGTCGAAGCCGGCCCAGATGTAGTGGCTCGCCGCCTCGGCGCCGCCGCAGAGCATGCGCGTCGCGAGGCCGGCGCGGATGCGCTCCATGCCCATGACGAGGGCCTCGCTGCCGGTGCTGCAGGCGCTCGAGTTGGTCGTGACCTGGTTGCCGAGGGCGAGCTGGCCGGAGATCCGCGCCGAGATGCCGCTCGCCATGACCTGCTCGACCGAGGTCGAGCCCATGCGGCGGACCTTCCCGGCGTTGGTCAGCGGGACGACCTTCTCGGCGATCGTGTCCATGCCGCCGATGCCGGTGCCGAGGATCGCGCCGGTCTCCCAGTCGACCACGTCCGAGTCGCGGGCGGGGCGGGCGAGGCCGGCGTCGAGCCAGGCCTCGATCGCGGCGAGGCTCGCGTAGCGGTGGTTCATGTTCATCGCGAGGAGCTCCTCCTCGCTGAAGGTCGCCTTGCACAGCTCGTCGACGCCGGTCGGCGTTCCCGCGACGGTGCACGCGAACTGGGCGTCGATCATCGACTGCTGGGTCTTGATGCCCGAGCGGCCCTTGCGCAGCGCCAGCTCGAAGTCGGCGACTCCGTTCGCATTCGGCGCAATGACGCCGAGGCCGGTGATCACGACGCGGCGCTTCGGGTCCAGACGGCGATCGACTCCGCTCATCGCGGTACCCCCATGCCCGACAGCTCCCCGGAACAGACGAGCGTCCCGTCGTCGAGCTTCATCTCGAAGGATGCCCGGAGCTTCTTCCTCCGGAAGAACTTGATGCGGCCCGTCGTCGTGACGCGATCGCCGGGCTTGACGGTGCCGGAGAACTCGACGGCACAGTCGGTGAAGATGGTCAGGATCTTCTCGAGCTCGGCGCGCGAGCTCTCGAGGGCGTAGAGGTAGATGCCGAAGGCGACGACGGCGGCCTGGGCGGCGGTCTCGACGAGGATCACGCCCGGCGTGATCGGGTTGCCCGGGAAGTGGCCGCGGTAGAAGTCCGACGAGGGCGGGAACGTATAGCGGGCGACGACGTGCTCGCGATCGAGCTCGACGATCTCGTCGATGAAGCGGAACGGCGCCTGCTGGGGCACCGCCGCGAGCACCTCCTGCATCGACAGCGTCTCACCCACCGTACATGCCTCCGTTGACGTGGAGGACGCTGCCCTGGATGTAGCTGCCGCGGGTCGCGAGGAACGCGACGACGTCGGCGATCTCTTCCGAGCTCCCCATGCGGCCGAGGGGGATGCGGCCGAGGATCGACTGCTTGATCTCGGCCGGGAGCTCTTCGGTCATGTCGGTGTCGATGAAGCCCGGGGCGACGGCGTTGACGAGGATCTCGCGGCCGGCGAGCTCCTGGGCGAGGGACTTCACGAAGGCGTCGAGCCCCGCCTTCACCATCGTGTACGGGATCTGACCGGCATTGCCGGTATGGCCGACGACGCTCGAGATGTTGATGATGCGACCCGTGCCCTTGCGCAGCATGAAGCGGCGCAGCACGAGCTTCGTCAGGTACCAGGTCCCGCGCGCGACCGACGCGACGGCGTCGTACTGCTCGAGGTTCATCGCGAGCATCGGCGCGTTCACGTTGTAGCCGGCGTTGTTGACGAGCACGTCGACGCGTCCCGCCGCGTCCTTCAGCTCCGCGACGAGCCCGTCGAGGCTCGCCGGATCCATCAGGTCCGCCTTGATCAGGAAGGCACCGCCCGGCGTCGCCGCGAGCTCGTCGGCGAGCTTCTTCGCCTTCTCCTCGGAGGAGCGGTAGTGGATGCCGACGCGGAAGCCCTCGGCCGCGAGGCGCCGGCAGCAGGCCGCCCCGATCCCCGTTCCGCCACCCGTCACGAGCGCCACCGGTCGCTCGCCCGCTTCGCTCATCGCTCCATCCTCCCGCCGCGCGCGTTCTCCGAAAGGAAGGGATAGTTCGGGTAGTCGATGTCGCGGAACAGGCCGACCCGGGCGCCCTTCACCGTGTAGATCTCCTGGTCGTCGATCAGGACCTTCGCGTCGCCGACGACCATCGAGGCGCCCGCGTTCTTGAGCTCGGTGTAGCGCTTGACGTCGATCTCGTAGCGCATGACGCGGTCGTGGGGCCGGATCTGGCCGAAGAACTCGACCTCACCGCACCCGAGCGCGCGCCCCGCGCCGACGCCCCCGCGCCAGTTGCAGTAGAACCCGAGCAGCTGCCAGACGCCGTCGAGGCCGAGGCAGCCCGGCTGGACCGGGTCGCTGATGAAGTGGCAGTGGAAGAACCAGTCGTCGAGGCGCACGTCGCGCGCGGCGCTGATCTTCCCGCGGCTCTTCTCGCCGCTGATGTGGTCGATCCGGTCGACCATCAGCATCGGGGGCACCGGCAGCCGCGCCTTGAACCCCTCCGGCGGATCCGACACGAGCCGGCCGTAGGCGAAGGCGAGCAGCTCCGCCTGGTCGAAGGAATCCTTCTTCGTGAACTCGGCATGGGTCAGCATGGGCGTTCGTCAGTTCCCGTCGCCGAAGCGCAAGAGGTAGCTGCCCCAGGAGAGGCCGGAGCCGACGCCGACGACGCAGATGTCGTCCTTCGGTCCCCATTTGTCCCAGAGCTGGGAGATCACGCTGCCGGAGCTCGCCCCGGCCGTGTTGCCGAAGAACTCGCAGTTCGTGTGGTGGCGCTCGTCGGGGACGTCGCAGCGCTTGCAGACGCTCTCGAGCATGCGGCGATTCGCCTGATGACCCACGAAATGGAAGGGCCGGCCGGCCTCCTCGAACTGATCGCGGCTCTCGATCAGCAGATCGGAGGTCTTGCGGATTGCGAAGGTCTGGACCGTGCGGCCCTCCTGATGGAAGTGGCCGAGGCGCGGGACGACGACCTTGTCGTGGCCGCCGGGATCGCTCAGCAGGCGCGACCCGAGCACCTCCGCGCGGCCGCGGTGGCGCGGGGAGAAGACGGCCGCGAGCGCACCGTCGCCCCAGAGCACGGCCGACGAGCGGTCGTTGTAATCGACGGTCCCCGTCATCGGCTCCGAGACGACGAGCAGCACGTAGTCGGGGAGCTTCGCCGGATCCATCAACGAGAGCACGTAGACGCCGGCGATGAAGCTCGTGCAGGCCGAATTGACGTCGAGGCAGGCGGTCTGCAGGCCGAGGGCCGCGCCGATGTTGCAGGCCTCGGCCGGCGAGGCGGTGTTCGGCGCGCAGCCGCCGCCGAACAGGATCCCGATGTCGTCGACGCCGATGCCCGCCCGATCGAGGGCCATGCGCGCCGCGCGCGCCCCCATCTCGGCGTTCGAGATCTCGGCGGCCTCGACCGCGGCGCGTGCATCCTGGTTGCGGGTCGTGCGGATGTAGTCGAGGGGCAGCGCCGTGCGGCGGCTGCGGATCCCCGTCCGCTCCATGATCCACTCGTCGTTCGTCCCGATGTCGAGATCTTCGAGGAATTGATTCGTGATCTCGTTCTCGGGATGGAAATGTCCGAGTGCCAGTAGATTCAACGCCACGTCCGTCCCCTCGCGCCTGCGACGCTCCGTCTCCGAAGCCGAACGACTACTTCGTCGAGCCCGAGATGTGCTCACCGCCGTCGACGCGGATCACCTCGCCGTTGATCCACGAGGCCTCGCGCTGGGAGAGCAGGAAGATCACGCCCGCCACGTCCTCCGGCGTCGTCAGACGGCCGCCCGGATTGCGCAGCCGCGCCTGGCTCTTCAGCTGGTCGCTGCCCGGGATCGCGCGCAGGGCCGGGGTGTTCGTGACACCGGCCTGGATCACGTTGCAGCGGATCCCGTAGGGGCCGAACTCGAGGGCGATCGAGCGCGAGAGCGCCTCGAGGGAGACCTTCGCCGCCGAGACCGCCGCATAGCCCTTCCAGGCGACCTCGTTGCCCTCGCTCGTGAGGCCGAAGATGCGCGCGTCCTCCGCGAAGATCCCGCGGTTGAAGATCTCCTGGGTCCAGCCGAGCAGGCTCGTGCCCATCGCGAGGATCGTCCGGCCGAAATCCTCCTCGTCGAGATACGACTTGTCGGGGAAGGTCGGCGCCGAGGTCAGCGGATGCAGCCCGTCCTCACCGGCCTCGAAGAGCTCGTCGGCGATCTCCGTCAGCTTTGCCGGGTCGACGCCGAGGCGCTGGGCCAGGTTCGGCCCGGCGGTGCGGGCCTCGATCTTCTCGGGGGCGATCAGCTTCAGGTTGCCGAAGGCGATCGAATGCAGGAGGACCTTGATGCGTCCATTCGGGCCGATCGCCTTCACGATCTCGCCCAGCGTCTCGGTCCGGCTCGCGGCCTCGATCGCGTCGGCGTTCCAGGTATGGAAGCCGTGGCCGAGGGCCTTGATCTCCTCGAAATGGGGCTCGATCGCGGCCATCGCGCCGCGGCGATCGCGGTGGACGATCAGGACGTTGTTGCCGGCTCGCGCGAACCGCTTCGCGGTCGCCAGCCCGAAGCCGCTCGACCCGCCGAGGATCAGCACCCACTCGTTGCTCGGAAAGCTCGCCTTGATCTCGCTCGCGCCCATGTCGTTCCCCCTCTTTCCGTGCGGGCCCGAGGCCCGGCTCCCTGCGGGCTCGAGGCCCGGTCGTTGCGGGCTCGAGGCCCGCGGCTTCCAGGCGCGCGGCCCTCGGCTGCCCGGCTCCGGCCGTCACCGTCCCGCGACCCGGATGATTCCGAGCGCCGGTGTGTCGTTCGCTCTTCGCCGGCGCGCGGCCGTCCGCCGCCCTCCGCCTCGCTCCGCTCCGCGGGCTTGCGCTCCGCGCGGTGCCGCGAGGAAAGGGCCGAACACCCGCTCGACGACGAGACGCAGCCTGTGGGGGGAGTCGAACCCGGAAGGCGCTTTCGACTCGCTGCGACGGACGTCCCGTGCATCTCCGGATGGACGGGCGTCGCTGGCGGAAAAGTAGCGATGGATCCGGCTCCGGGTTGCAAATCTCCTGCAAATTCTTTGAGTCGATCCCGGCCCGGTGGGGCATGGCGACCCGGGGTCGGTCTCCGTCCCTGCAGCAGAGGGCGAGATGTGTTGATTACAACTCACCGGACGGGCCCAGACCCAGGTCGGCGACGAGGCCGGGGAGGTCGGCGAGGCGTGCGCGCTCGACCCGCACACCGTCGGGCAGCGCGTCGCCGAGGCGCCGGAAGTAGCCGCGATCGGCCCGGGCATCGACGATCACGACGAGCCCGCGATCGGTCTCGGAGCGGATCAGCCGGCCGACCATCTGCTTGAGATGGAGCAGCATGTGGCCGAGGGCGGCCCGCGCGAAGGGATCCTCGCCGGCGGCCCGCAGCCGCAGATCCCGCCGGCGCCGCAGCTCCGTCGGAACCTCGAAGGGGAGCTTCTCGATCACCACCGCCTGCAGGTCGTCGCCGCGCACGTCGATGCCCTGCCAGTAGCGCCGCGAGCCCAGCATGACGGCCTCGCCGTGGAGCTTGCGGAAGCGCTCGACGAGGCCGCCGGGATCGTCGCTCGCGCGCAGCGGCACGAGCACCTCGAGCCCCTCGCCCTCGAGCAGCGCCTCGAGGCGCTCGGCGACCTCCCGCATGCGGGAGAGGCTGGTGAACAGGCCGAGCGTCCGCCCGCCGAGCTCGCGCGCGAGGATCGCGAGCGCCTGGGCCGTCTCCTCGACGAGGGCGAGCTCGCCGTCGAGGGCGACGACGCGCATCGCCTGCTCGTAGGGAAACGGCGAGGGCACGCTGTACCGGAAGTGGGTCGGGGAGTCGGCGTCGGCGAGGCCGATCTCGCCGAGGGCGGCGTGGTCGTCGCCCGCGACGAAGAGCGTCGCCGAGACGACGGCGAGGCTCTCGACCTTGCCGAGGAACTCCTCGCGGAACGAGGGCCCCGGATCGACGGGCCGCAGGACCAGCGACCAACGGTCGTAGGGCGCCTCGAGCCCCTCGAAGGCCCCGACGTAGGCGTCGTTCTCGACGGCGAACGCCATCCGCAAACCGTTCGCGGCGGCGAGCAGCGCCTCGGCGTGGGTCGAGATCGTCCGCATCGCCTCCTCCTCGCCCGCGAGATCGCGCAGCCCCGCGACCGGCTCGCCGTCCTTCGTCTCGCCGCGCTCGAAGCGGCGCTCGGGGCCCTCGCGCAGGGCATGGCTCGCGAGCGCCTCGAGGCGCCCGGCGGCGCCGGCCGCGAGGCGGGCCGCCGCCGGGCGCTCGCGACCGGCCTCGTTCGGCAGCTCGGCGCCGCCCCAGCCGTCGGCGAAGGACGCCATCGCGTGGCCGAGCCCCGCGAGCTCGAGGCGCAGGTCGTCCCGATTGCGCGCGAGGGCGGCGTCGGCGCTGCGGGTCGGGGCGCTCGCGACGAGCCCGCGCGTCGCATAACGCTTCTGGCCGCGGCGCACCGGCGCGCCGAAGAGCACGTCGAGGCGCTCCTCGATCTCCTCGGGCCGCACGCGGATCGAGTAGACCTCCTCGGCGACGGAGCCGAGCTCGTGGCCCTCGTCGGCGACGACGTGGGAGAACGCGGGATAGTCGGGCGGCCAGCGCAGCAGCAGGTCGTGGTTCGCGACGACGAGATGGGCCTTCGCGAGCGCCCGGCGGTGGCGCCCGAACGGACAGCGCTTCTCGTGGGCACACTGCTCCCGCGAGCACTGATCCGCCCGCGCCGCGACGCTCGCCCGCAGCAGCTCGCGCAGCCGCGGCTGGCGCTGCAGCAGCGCCGCCGGCACCGTCCCGACCTCCCCCGCCGGCCGGATCCGCGCACACGCCTCGAGCAGCGCGAAGTCCGCCTGGTGCTCGGGCCGCAGGCCCGGGTCGCCTCCGTCCGCGAGCACCGCCGCGAGCCGCCGCTCGCAGACGTAGTTCGCACGCCCCTTGATCGAGAGCGCCCGCAGCCCCGGATGCCCGAGAAAGCGCGCCGCGGCGGCGATGTCCTTCTTCAACAGCTGGTCCTGTAGCAGCTTCGTGCGGGTCGAGAGCACGACCGGCGCGCGCTCGCCCGCGGTCGCCCGCGCCATCGCGAAGGGGATCGCCGCGGCGAGATAGGCGAGGGATTTGCCGACCCCCGTCCCGCCCTCGAGCTTCGCGACGCCCCCGTCCTGCAGCACGTGGACGAACTGCCGCGCGAGCTCGATCTGCTCCTTGCGGACGCGGTAGCCCGGGAAGTGCCGCGCCCCCCGCTCGGCATCCGCGAGCGCCGCCGAGATCGCCTCGATCTCGAAGGGCACCGGCTCCTCGTCGCTCGCCCCGATCGCGAGAAAACGCTCTTCGGTGTCGGGGGGAGGCGACGGAGGAGGCGGCGCGGCGGCAGCCGATGCGCGCCGTGCGAACGCGTAGAAGTCGAAGGCGGTGGGCGCCGGCGCGGGCGAGAAGAGCGCGCGCCAGGGAGAGCCGGGGAGGCGGTGGGCCAGGATCTCCTCGACCTCGACGAAGCGCGACACCCCCGCGCGTGCGCCGGCCGCCGCCTCCGCGAGCAGCGCGCCGACGTCGAGGGCGCGGGCCCGGGGCCCGTCGCCGGCGGCGCGGCCGAGGTCGATCGGGCAGAGGGTCGTGAGCTCGAGGTCCGGTGCGTCGGGATGGCAGAGGGCGAAGAGCGCCTCGGCGTCGAGCACCGCGTCGCTCGCCGCTTCCGGCGCGAAGGCCCGCGACGGGACGCCCCGGCCGTCCGCTCCGGCGTCGCGGCTGAAGAAGGCGCGGACGCGCTCGGGCTCGAGGGCGACGAGGGTGCGGCCGGCGAGCGCCTCGCGCAGCCCGCGCAGCGACTCGGCACCGGCGCGCACCGGCGCGCGGTAGAGGAGCGTACCGACGTCGGCCGCGCCGGGATCGAGGAGCACGGCGCCGACCTCGCGCGTCGCCGCGCCGCTGCGCGCTCCGGGACCGGGGCCCAGGCCGGGAGCGCGGGTCGCGATCTCGACGATCGCGACGGGGCCGACCGCGGCGAGCCACGGCGCGAGGGCCGCGAGCGCACCGGGCGAAAAGCCCAGCGCGACCGGATCGCGATGCTCGATCGCAAGCGACAAGCGAAGCCCGCCTTCCGGGACCGACGTGAGGAATGCTCGGGGTCGGGGCGCAGGGTACGGCGCCGCGATCCCCGGGCCCAGGCGCTAGACGTAGATCCCGCCGCTGTACGCGCGATCCTGACGGATCTCGACGTTGACGAGCGCGGGCTTGCCGGACGCCCAGGCCCGCTCGAGGGCGGGCCGCAGCTCCTCCGGCCGCGTCACGTACTCGCCATGACCGCCGAGCGCCTCGACGACCTTGTCGTAGCGCGTCCGATTCAGGATCACCGCCTCGAGCCGGTCCCAGCCGTAGATCGCGCCCTGGGGCCGCATCATCTGTCCCCACGCACCGTCGTTGCCGACGATGCCGACGATCGGCAGCCCGAAGCGCACGGCCGTGTCGTACTCCATGCCGTTGAAGCCGAAGGAGCCGTCGCCGTAGAGGATCACGACGGGCCGCTTCGGATGCGCGAGCTTCGCCGCGAGCGCGAAGGGCATGCCGACGCCGAGGGTCCCGAGCGGCCCGGGGTCCATCCACGCGCCCTCGGTCTTCACGGGGATGATCTTCGCCGCCGTCGCGACGATGTCGCCGCCGTCGCCGATCACGATCGGCGCCTCGAGCGTGTCGAGCCAGTCGCGGACCTCGCGGCACATGCGCTGCGGATCGATCGGGACCTCGTCGCTATTCAGGCTCGCCTCGACCTTCTTCTCCTCGGCGTCCTCGATCGCGCGCAGCTCGTCGCGCCAGGGCGAAAAGTCGAGGCGCAGGCCCTGGCTCTTCATCTCGTCCGAGAGCGCGCGGAAGCTGCAGGCGAGATTGCCGACCAGCGGCACGTCGGTCTGTCGATTCTGGCCGATCAGCGTCGCATCCATCTCGAGCTGGATGATCTTGGCGTCGGCCGGGATCGTCTGGCCGAAGCGCATGCGGAAGTCGAGCAGCGTCCCCGCCAGGAGGATCAGGTCGAGCTTCTTCAGCGCGTCGCGCCGAGAGCGATTCAGGAACTCCGGCGAGTCGAAGGGCACCGACCCGCGCCCCATCCCGTTCGTGTAGGTCGGGATGTGGGTCTCGGCGATGAAGCGGTTCATGTCGGCCGACGCCTTCGACCACTTCACGCTCGTCCCCGCCATCAGCATCGGCCGGCGCGCCTCGCGCAGCAGCTCGAGGGCGCGGCGGACCTCGTCCTGATCCGGCGAGAGCCGCGGGGGCTCGGTGCGGATGCGCGGGACGACGACCTCCTTCTCGTCGACGCTCCCCATGAAGATGTCCATCGGGATCTCGAGGAACGCGGGGCCCGGGATGCCGGAGACGGCGTGGCGGATCGCGAGCTCGACGTACTCCGGGATGCGCTTCGTCTGGTAGACGGCGTCGCAGTACTTCGTGATCGGGCGGACGACGCCGAGGTGGTCCATCTCCTGGAGCGAGCCGCGGCGCAGGTTCTCGAAGGGGCCCTGACCGCCGAAGACGAGGATCGGCGAGTTCGCGCGCCAGGCGTTCGCGATGCCGGTGACGCCGTCGGTGACGCCGGGGCCGGCGGTGATGGCGGCGACGCCGATCTTGCCCGGATTGCAGCGGGCCCAGGCGTCGGCGGCGTGGACGGCGGCCTGCTCGTGGCGGACGTCGACGATCTTGATGCCCTCGTCGATGCAGCCGTCGTAGAGCGGCATGATGTGGCCGCCGGAGAGGGTGAAGACGACCTCGACCCCGGCTTGCTTCAGGGCCTTGGCGGCGAGCTTCCCACCGTGCAGCGGCATCGGGCTTCTCCGTGCGGATCCGTTCGGGGCGAGGGGGATCGGGATCGGCCGCGCCAAAATACAGAAGCCGGTGGACACCTGCTGGTGTCCACCGGCTTCCGGGTTCCTGGGTCGATCCGTCGGCCGATCACCGGCCGACGCTCGATCGACTACTGGAGCTTGATCTCCGCGCGGCGGTTCAGCGACCACGCGGTCTCGCCGGTGCCGGAGACCGCGGGGCGGGCCTCACCGTAGGAGACGACGGAGAGCTGGGAGACCGGCACGCCGAGGTTGTAGAGGTAGCGGCGGACGGCGACCGCGCGGCGCTCGCCGAGGGCCACGTTGTACTCGTCGGAGCCGCGCTCGTCGCAGTGGCCCTCGATCACGGCCGAGCCACCCGAGCTCTTCAGCGTCGCCGCCGCGGACTCGAGGATCGACTCGAACTGGGGCTTGATGTCCGACTTGTCGAGGTCGAAGTAGATCGGCGCGATGCTGGCGCCGCCCGCGTCCATGCCGCTGCCCGAGCCATCACCGGCGCCCGCTCCAGCATCGTCGAACTCGCTGCCGGTCCCGCGGCCAGCGGCGTTCGCATCGGCGTCCGGCGTCGTCTTGCAGGCCGCCGCAAGGGCGATCAGCCCCGCCAGGAAAACCAATCGCAGTTCAATCGAAGAGGAAAGTCGTCGCATCATGACCCGGTCGTTGCCTCCATGACGAGCCCCGCTCCGCATCCATGCACGGCCGGCGTCTCATCGCACTTCTTGACTAACATTTAAGAGTGTGCGCGCTATGCGCCCGTCACTCTGCGCCCCGCTCGTTCGGCTCCGTCGATCCGCGCCCCGTCTTCGACGACTTCGAGGCCCGCTCTGGGTCCTCCGGTCCTCTCGTCGTCTTCGAACACGGCTCGGTACGGAGCTTCACGGTGTAGGCGATCATGCCTCGGTCCGGCCCGCCCGGACCTCGTGTTGGGTCACGGAGTCGCTGCGCATTTCGGATGGCGACCCCGGGACGTGCGGATGATGGGGGCTCCGCGAGTCTCCCGCAACGGGTGAAATCAAGAGAATCGAAGGGTTGGGCCGATCGGGCTAGTCGGGCATCGGCTCGCCGCGGGCGGCCGGGGCGACCGCCGAACGACGTTCGAACGGTCGTCCGTCGGCGCTCGACCGGGCCCGCCGCCGAACATCGCCGGACCCGGGGCGCAGCGAGCGGTTGCAGTCCGGACCGCGGCCGAGCCGCCCTGCATCGGGCCGGGTCGATCCGCCTACTCGATGCTCGCGAGGGCGTCGGCCAGTGCCCGGGGCGCGAGCCAGTAATGGAAGTTCTCCCGGACGTCGACGAAGCGGATCGTGCCCCGGCGATCGAGCAGCAGGGTCGTCGGGTGCGGGACGCCGACCTCGATCCGCTCGGGGTTCTCCTTCAGGACCCCGAGCTGGCGGATCAGGCTGCTCTTCGGATCGACCAGGAAGAGGATCCGATCGGTCAGGCCGAGCTCCGCCACGAAGATCCGGGCCCGCTCGTCGAGCTGCATGTCGGACATGACCCACACGATCTGCAGGTCCGGGGTCTCGGCGAAGGCGTCCCGCAGCTCGACCAGCCGGGCCTTCGAGGCGGGACACCAGTCGAGGCTCCGCTCGAAGGTCAGGAGCACCCGCCGACCCGCCAGGTCCTCGCGGGTGAACGGACGCCCTTCGAGGTCCCGGAGCGCGAGGTCCGGGAGGGTCTGGCCGATCGCGAGGGAGGTCTCGAAGTCCTGCCTCACCCGGTTCTCCGGGCCGCGCTCGGCCCAGGGCTGGCTCGGCAGCAGGGCGTTCGCAGCCAGCAGGGCGAGCAGGACGAGGCTCGCGAGGGTCCGCAGGATCATCGCGCCTCGCCTCCGGCGTCCGCCGTCCCCGCCGCAGCCGCCCGCGTCGTGGCCCGGTCGGACGAGCGCCTGCCGCGAATCGTTGCGCCCCCCGCGATCGTCTCGGCCACTGTCGGCCGCAGCCAGACCAGCACCAGCGCCAGCCCGAGCAGGATCGCGGCCTCCTGCCGCGGGAGCTCCCCGAGCCAGCTCGCGTAGTCGCCGACCGCCCAGGCCAGCATCCGGATCAGCGCCATTCCGACGAAGACGAAGGCGGTCGAGGTCCCCACCGTCCGGGACGCCGTCGAGAAGGGGTCCCGCGCTGCCCCGAGCATGGCGCTCCCCCAGCCGAGCAGGGCGCAGCCGGTGAAGGCGACGAAGTAGTGCCCGATCGGCCCCGTCGGCACGAGCGGCACCGACCCCGGCCGCTGGTAGAGGACGAAGGCCGCGACCATCGAGAAGCCGAAGAGCACGAGCGCGATGCCGAGGCTCCCCATCAGGAAGCGGTAGAGTCCGAGTCTCCTCATCGAAGCCCATGATGACCGATCGAACGCACCGCTTCACCCGGCCCGGCGCCGGACCCATCCTGCTGCTGCGCTTCAGCGGCGACCTCACGACGAAGGCCGACGCGACGCGTCGCCAGATGACGCGCCGGCTCGTCGACAATCTGCGCGCGTCGATCAAGCAGAGCGGTCGCCCGGCGCGGGTCACCCAGTCGCGCAATCGCCTCTACGTCGAGCTCGAGGCGGCGCCGGCCGGGGGGCCGAGCGACGACGAGATGGTGGCGCGGCTCGGGCGGGTCTTCGGCGTCCAGTCGGTGTCGCTGACCCATGCGGCGGCGTGGCGGAGCCTCGAGGACGTCGTGCGCGAGGGCATCGCGTTCGGTCTCCCCTTCGTCCGCGGCAAGCGTTTCGGGATCCGTGCGCGGCGGATGGGCGAGCGGCACGAGGTCCGGCTCCGCTCGGCCGAGATCCAGGAGCAGCTCGGTGCGGCGCTGCGCCCCGAGTCCGCGGGCGTCGATCTCTCCGATCCCGAGGTCACGATCCACGTCGAGGTCGACGCCGAGCTCGCCTACTACTTCGTCGCCAAGCAGCGCGGCGCCGGCGGCCTGCCCCTCGGCACCCAGGGCCGCGCCGTCTCGTTGCTCTCCGGCGGCTTCGACTCGCCGGTGGCGTCGTGGCGCATGCTTCGGCGCGGGGTCGCCCTCGACTACGTCTTCTGCAATCTCGGCGGTCGCCCGCATCAGCTCGAGGCGCTCGGGATCGCGAAGCGGCTCTCGGATCTCTGGCAGGCGGGCACGCGGCCGCGCTTCCACGCGATCGACTTCGATCCCGTCTCCCGCGAGATCCAGCGCAGCATCACGACGCGCTACTGGCAGGTCGTGCTGAAGCGCATGATGCTGCGCGCCGCGGCGGCGGTCGCCGGACGCATCGACGGCCTCGCCATCGTGACGGGCGACGCGATCGGCCAGGTCTCGTCGCAGACGCTCCAGAACCTCGCCGTCATCTCCCAGGCGACCGAGCTGCCGATCCTGCGCCCGCTGGTCGGCGACAACAAGGACGACATCATCGAGGAGTCGAAGCGCGTCGGGACCCACGACCTGTCGGAGAAGGTCGGCGAGTACTGCGCGATCGTGCCGAGCCATCCCGCCACCGCCGCGCGCCTGGCCGACATCCTCGAGGAAGAGACGCGCCTCGACCCGAGCGTGCTCGAGCGCGCGCTCGCCGAGCGCAGCGAGTTCCTGCTCCCCGACGTCGACCTCGCCGGCTGGGACGAGGCCGCGCTCGTCGCGAAGGAGATCCTGCCGGGGGAGACGCTGATCGACCTGCGCAGCCGGAGCGCCTTCGACGCGTGGCACCCGCCCGGCGCGCTCTTCCTCGAGTTCCCGATGGCCCTGCGCGCCTATCCCGCCTTCGACAAGGGCCAGCGTTATGTCGTCTACTGCGAGTGGGGCCTCAAGAGCGCCCACCTCGCCGACCTGATGCGCCGCGAGGGGCTCGCCGCGCGCCACGTGTCGGGCGGCGTGCGCGAGCTGCGGCGGATGGTGGACGAAGCGGGCGGCGACGGCGGCGCGGTCGGGCCCGGCGAGCGCTGACGCTCGGCGGGCGAGAGGCGTGTCGGCAGGGCGACCGTCCTCCCTGGCGCGGCCAGGCGGCTCAGGCCCCGGTCCCGACCGCGGTCGCGACCGCGGATTCGGCTTCGGCCTTCGCTTCGACCTTGCGTTCGGCCGCCGCCAGACAGACGCGACAGACGCAGGCCGCCCCCCCATCGACGGCCCGCGCCCGCTCGAGCAGCGCCGCCGGAAACGTCCGTCCGACGCACCAGCACGGCGCCCCCGTCTCGCCGCCCGCCAGCCCGCAGTCGTTGGGCGCTCCGCACAGCGCGCAGCGCAGCCCCGCCCCGTCGCGCGCCCCGCGCGGCGCGTTCGGCGCGAGCAGCACGCGCGGCGCGGATCCCTTCGTCGACTCCGCCATGAACGACCCCCTCCATCCGGGCCCGCGACCCGCGTCGGATCGACCCAGGATGGCGCGGGTCGCGCCGGGTCGCCGACCCCGGCTCGTGCGGGGCGCCGGTCGACCGCGGGCCGGCCGCTGGCGGCCGATGGGGCGCCGGGTACGTTCCGGGCGAATCGCGTGCCCGATCCAGGTCGGGCTCTCGGCCCGGGAGTCGCCATGTCCGCCGGCAACGAAGAGCAGATCGAGTACTGGAACGGCAAGGCGGGGCAGACCTGGGTCCGCTCGATGGACCGCATCGACGGGATGCTCGCGCCGATCACGCAGGCGCTGCTCGAGCGGGCGGCGGTGAAGCCGGGCGAGCGGGTGATCGACGTCGGGTGCGGCTGCGGCTCGACCTCGATCGAGCTGCTGCGCCGCGGGGCGACGGTCTTCGGGGTCGACGTCTCGGAGCCGATGCTCGCCCTCGCGAAGGAGCGCGCGAAGGCCGCGGGGCTCTCGGGCTTCGCCTTCAAGCGCGCCGACGCCGCGGTCCAGCCCCTGACCCCCGACCACGAGCTCGTCCTCTCGCGCTTCGGCGTGATGTTCTTCGCCCATCCCGTCGAGGCCTTCCGGAACATCCGGACGGGCATGACGCCGGAGGGTCGGCTCGTCTTCGTGTGCTGGCAGGCGATGGCCGAGAACGCCTGGATGTCGACGGCGGGGCAGGCGGTGATGTCCTTCCTCACGAAGCCGGCGACGGCGCCCGATCCCCGCGCGCCCGGCCCGTTCGCCTTCGCCGACCGCGCGTATCTGCTCGGCATCCTCGAGTCGGCGGGCTTCGCGTCGATCGGCATCCAGGACTTCCGCACGAAGCTCCACGTCGGCGACGATCTCGACCAGGCGATGGAGTTCCAGAAGGACATCGGCCCGGTCGCCCGGGCGCTGGCCGAGCTCGAGGGCGAGACGCGCGATCGGGCGCTCGCCGCCGCGCGCGCGGCGCTCGCCGCCCACGTCGGTCCGAAGGGCATCGATCTCGGCGCCGCGTGCTGGCTCGTGTCCGCGCGCAATCCGGGGAGGTAGATGGAGCGGCAGGCCCTCGTCCTCGCCGGCGGCGGTGCCCGGGCCGCCTATCAGGTCGGTTGCCTGCGGGCGATCTCGCGCCGCGTCCCCGAGTACCGCCCCAAGATCCTGACCGGCGTCTCGGCGGGGGCCATCAACGCGGCCCATCTCGCGAGCTTCCGCGGCAGCTGGCTCGACTCCGTCGAGGCGCTCTCGGCCCTCTGGCTCGCCCTCGACACCGAGAAGGTCTTCCGGACCGAAGCCCGCCACCTGCTCCTCAACATGTGGCACTCCGCGCTGCCCCTCGTCAGCGGCGGTCGCTTCGGCAAGAAGCGCCTGCGCGGCATGGTCGACACCGAGCCCCTGCGCAACTACCTCGAGTCCGCCCTCCACATCGAGCACGGCAACTTGAAGGGCGTCCGCCAGAACATCGAGGACGGCCTCCTCGACTCGCTCGCGATCATCACGACCAACTACGAGACCGGCCGCTCGACGGCCTGGATCGAGTCGAAGGTCGAGCGCGATCTCGGCCGCGGCCAGGTCCGGGTCGAGCGCGGACGCATCGGCCTCGCCCACGTCATGGCCTCCTCGGCCCTGCCCCTCTTCTTCCCGGCGGTCGCGGTGGGCAACGCCTGGCACGGTGACGGCGGCATCCGCCTGACGGCGCCCCTCTCGCCCGCGCTCCACCTCGGGGCCAGCCGCATCCTCGCCGTCTCGCCCCGCATGCGGCCCCCCGACCCGGCCTCGTTGCCGGCTCTGCCCGAGCTGCCGGCCTATCCCTCGCCGGGGCAGATCGGCGGCGTCCTCATGAACGCCGTCTTCCTCGACTCCCTCGACTTCGACGCACTCCAGATGAGCCGGATCAACCGGCTGATCGAGGCGATGCCCGAGGAGTCGCGCAAGGAGGTCGGGCTGCGGCCGGTCGAGGTCATGGTCCTGCGGCCGAGTCGCGACCTCGGTGCGCTCGCCCGCATGAACGAGTTCCGCCTGCCCCGGGCCTTCCGCTTCTTCGAGAAGGGGCTCACCAACTCCCATGCGAAGAGCTCGGACGTGCTCTCGATGGTGATCTTCGAGCCCGAGTTCCTGCGCGAGCTGATCGACCTCGGCGAGCGGGACACCGAGGCCCGCGGCGACGAGATCGAAGCGTTCCTGCGCGGGGACGCCTGCGCCGTCCCGGTCTGGTGATCCGACGCCGGGATTTCGACACCTGCGCGCACCCCGGGGCCACATCCCGTTCAGCGCGCGCGGTCTGCGCGCTCGAGGTCCGCCACCGATGGGCACCGAATGGTTCGAGCAGGATGCGACCGATCAGGCCGCCGCGATCGCCCGCGGCGAGCTCTCGGCGCGGGAGCTCGTCGACGCCGCCCGCGAGCGCCTCGAACAGCTCGATCCCAAGCTCGGCGTCCTCTCGGTCCTGACCGGTGGCGACGACGGGGCGCTCGAGGTCGCCCTCGGCTCGGATGGTCCGCTGCGCGGCGTCCCCTTCCTGATGAAGGACGTGGGGGCCCGCCAGGCCGGCCGGCCCTACTACGCCGGGAACCGGGCCCTGCGCGCCGCGGACCACCGCGCCGACGCCGACACGCCGCTCGGCGCCCGCTTCCGCGAGCTCGGCCTCGTGACGCTCGGCAACTCGCGCTCCCCCGAGTTCGGCCTGCAGTCGAATACCTGGCCCCTGGTCCAGGGCCCGACCCACAACCCCTGGGACCCGAGCCGCGCCGCCGGCGGCTCCTCGGGTGGAGCCTGCGCCGCCGTCGCCGCGGGCCTCGTCGCCGCGGCCCACGCGAGCGACGGAGCCGGCTCGATCCGGATCCCGGCCGCCTGGTGTGGCCTCGTCGGGCTCAAGCCCGCCCGCGACCGGATCGAGTGGCGCCACCGCGGCAAGCAGCGCCCGGACGTGGAGTTCGTGGTCACCCGCTCGCTGCGGGACACGGCCCTCTTCCTCGATCTGCTGCGCCCCGCGGCCGAGCGCGCCACGGCGCCGACGGCCTACCGCGACGCCCTCGCGCGCCGGGTCGGCCCCCTGCGCATCGCCTTCTGGACCGAGTCGCCGGACGGGAGCCCCGTCCATCCCGATGCGCAACGCGCCGTCGAGGCGACCGCCGAGCGCCTGGCCGAGCTCGGCCACCGCGTCCGCCGCGCCGCGCCCCCCGGCTTCGCCGACTACGAGGAGCGCTCGCTCCACGGCGCCGTGCTCGGGATCCACGAGTACCGCGACTGCCTCGCCGACCTCGAGCAGCGCATCGGCCGCCCGGTCGGCCCCGAGGACGTCGAGCCCTTCCTCTGGGACCTCGCCCATCTGACCGGCCCCGACGCGATCCGCCCCGAGGACCTCGCGCGCTCGGCCCGCTGGATCCACGCCTGGGAGGAGCGGACCCTCGCGTGGTTCGGGTCGGTCGACCTGCTGGTGACGCCGACGGTGTGTTGCCCGGCGCCCTTCCTCGACGACCTCGATCCGCGGGTGCTCGAGCCGCTGGCGCTGCTCGATCGGATGGTGCCCCACATGGCGTTCACCGAGATCTGGAACGCCACCGGCCAGCCCGCGATCTCGCTGCCGCTCGCGGCGACCGGCGAAGAGGGGCTGCCGATCGGCGTCCAGCTCGTCGCCGCGCCGCAGCGCGAGGACTGGCTGCTCTCGCTCGCCGCCCTGCTGATGCCGACGCAGACGGGCCTCCCGCGCACGCCGCCGCTCTGACGGCGACGCCGCGACGGACGCGCTCCCGGCCTAGGACGGCCGCGAGCGCTTCTTCCCCTTCGACGCTCCGGCCGCGCGCAGCTCCGCCGCCCGCGCCATCGCCCGATCGAAGCAGGCCGCGACGACCTCCTCGCCGCGGGCGGTGCGGAGGATCTGGTTCCAGTGGTCGAGGCGCGCCGCGGGCGCGAGCTCGGGCGGCGGCGCGAGCTCGGGCAGCGTCGCTTCGAGCTCGCCGTAGTAGGCGTCGTCGTGGGCCGCGTACCAGGACTCGAGGGTCGCGGCGTCGACCGAGTGCTCCCCGGCCTCGCCGAAGGCCCAGAACGAGTTCTTCGTCTCGGGCCGGATGTCGGAGACGAGCCGCGACCAGGGCCGGGTCGGCGACTCGTTCGCGTCCGTCGCACAGTCCCCGTCGCCCACGTCGCGGAAGACGACGCCCGGGATCGGCCGGAGCCCCGCGTCGAAGCGCACGAGCAGGTTCTGCGGATTCGGCGTCTCGAAGATCAGCCCGTAGCGCAGCAGCAGCCGCGCCTTCCCGCGCCCGACCGCCTCCGCATAATGCGTCTTCCAGAACGACGCGAAGGACGATCCCGCCGCCCGCGCGAGCTGCCTGCCGACGAAGGGGAGCGAGAGCGCGGGCAGGCTGTAGTTCCCATCCTGGAAGAAGCGCAGATCGCGGACCATGAAGCCCGTCTCGCCGCCGCGCTCGAGGACGACCAGGATCTCGGGGATCAGGCGCGCGCCCTCGAGGGGCGGCAGCAGCCGATCGATGCGCTCGAGATGGAACGCCCAGCGGACCGCGTCCATTGCCTCGCTGCGCAGCTTCGTCTTCTCGGGCTGCAGGAAGTCCGGATGCGGATGGTCCGTCGCGAGCTTGAGCGAGAAGAGGCCCGCACCGCTCTCGGGGCCGAACATCGCGAGGGTCCGCGAGGAGGTGAAGCGCGCGGACCAGCGCTCGGCGACGGGCGTCGTCTGCCAGGCGACGCTCGGATCGCGGTTCAGCGGATGGCGCGCGCACAGCACGGTCCGCCCGCGCACGAAGCGCTTCACGATCTCGTCGGGCGCGCCCGGCAGGACGAAGACCTCGAGGGCGTCGCGGTCGATCTTCGAGAGCGCGACCTCGACGGGCACCGTGCTGACGCGGAACCCGATCAGGTTCGCCTGCTCCTCCCAGTCGAGCCACTGCGCGACGGGATCGCCGAGCAGCTGGAACGAAGCCTCGGGATCGTAGGCGCGCACCGCCTCTCGCGTTCCGCCTCCCGCGCCCCCGGTCTCGTCCACGCGTCGCCTCTCCCCGCGAATCGCAGCGCCGTGACGAGTCGCGCGGCGAAACGTAGTGTCGTGGGGCAGCGCCTGCCATCGACGCGTGCGGCCCGGCGTGCGCGCGACGCCGGGCGCGAGCCCGAGCGCGCCGTGGAGGAGATCCGCATGGCCGATTCCCGTCCGACCCGTCTCGAATCCGACTCGATGGGCGCGATCGAGGTCCCCGCCGATCGCTACTGGGGCGCCCAGACCGAGCGCAGCCGGCGCTTCTTCGCGATCGGCGGCGAGCGATTCCCTCGCCCGTTCCTGCGCGCGCTCGGCCTCGTCAAGCGCGCGGCGGCGGAGGCGAACGCGGCGCTCGGCGTGCTCGACGCGGGGCTCGCCCGGGCGATCGTCGAGGCGGCGGACGAGGTCGTCGAAGGTCGCCTCGACGACCACTTCCCCCTCGTCGTCTGGCAGACGGGCTCCGGGACCCAGACCAACATGAACGCGAACGAGGTCATCGCGAATCGCGCGAACGAGCGCCTCGGCTCGCCCCTCGGTGCGCGCAGCCCCGTCCACCCCAACGACCACGTCAACCTCGGCCAGTCCTCGAACGACGCGATCCCCACCGCGATCCACGTCGCCGCTCTCGAGCAGACCGAGCGCGCACTGCTCCCCGCCCTGCGCGCCCTCGCGCAGGCCCTCGAAGCGAAGGCGGCGAGCCTGCGCGACGTCGTGAAGGTCGGCCGCACGCATCTCATGGACGCGGTCCCGATGCGCGCCGGCGACGAGTGGGGCGCATGGGCGACGCAGCTGCGCCAGGCGATCGCCGGCGTCGAGCGCGCGGCGGCCGACGTCGCGTGGCTCCCCCTCGGCGGCACCGCCATCGGCACCGGCCTCAACGCCCCCGCCGGCTTCGACGCCGCCGCCGTCGCCGCCCTCGCCCGCGCGACGGGCCTGCCCTTCCGCGTCGCCCCCGACAAGTTCGCCGGCATCGCCGCCCACGACGCGCTCGTCGCCCTGCACGGCAGCCTGCGGACCCTCGCCGTCGCGCTCCACAAGCTCGCGAGCGACCTGCGCCTGCTCGCTTCGGGCCCGCGCACGGCGATCGCCGAGCTCGTGCTGCCGGCGAACGAGCCGGGGAGCTCGATCATGCCGGGGAAGGTGAACCCGACGCAGTGCGAGGCGCTGATCCTGGTCTGCCTGCAGGTCTTCGCGAACGACGTCGCGGTCTCGCTCGCCGGCGCCGGCGGCCAGCTCCAGCTGAACGCCTGCAAGCCGCTGCTCGCCTTCAACCTGCTGAACTCGCTCCGCTGGCTCGGCGACGCGAGCGAGAGCTTCCGCGTCCACTGCGTCGAAGGCACCGTCGTCGACCGCCGCCAGACCGCCGCCCACCTCGAGCGCTCGCTCAGGCTCGCGACCGCCCTCGCGCCCCACCTCGGCTACGACGCCGCCGCAGGCATCGCGAAGCGCGCCCACGAAGAGGGCACGACCCTGCGCGAGGCGGCGCTCGCCAGCGGCCGGGTGTCCGCGGAGCAGTTCGACGCCTGGGTCCGCCCCGACGCGATGATCGGCCCCGACGCGAGCAAGGAAGAGCGCTGAGCCGCGCGGAGGCGCTGCGTGCGTCGGCGACGGCGCAGGTGCCCCCTCGGACGCGCCGGGCACCGGACGCGGAGGTCGCACCGCCGGCAGGCTCGTCGGACACACGTCCGTGTCAGCGCGCCGGCGCGTCGCCCTTCGCATCGGGACGACCGTCGGGCGCCGGTCCGGACGCTCCCCCCGGATTCGCGCCGCCCGCCGGCGCCCGGCGCGAGCGCTCCCACTCGTCGAGCAGCTTCAGCCGCTCTTCGACGGGCATCGCGCGCAGCTTGCGCAGCTGGGCGCGGTAGCGCTCGCGGTCGGCCTCGGAGAGGCGCCCCCAGCGATCGAGGTTGCGCTCGAAGCGCGCGGCGTCCTCGTCGGATCGCGCGAGCAGCCCATTCAGCTCGGCGACCAGCGCGGCGCGATCTGCGGGGCCGAGCTCGTCGATCCGCCGCAGGCGCTCGCCGAGGGCGCGGCGCTCGGCGACGGGCAGGCGCGCCGCGGCGCGCAGGATCGCGAGGCGCTCGATCGGCCGCGCGTCGGGGAGCGCCCGGGCGAGGCCCGCCATCGCCTCGCGCCGCATCCGCCGCGCCCGCGGTCCGCCCTCCCGCCAGCGCTCTCTCGCCGCGCGCCGGCGCTCGAGGCGCTCGGCCTTCGTCCCCGGGCCCGCCGCGTCGCCGGCCGGCGCCCGGCGAACACCGGACGCAGAGGGCGTGGCGGGCGCGGCGCGCGGATCCGGCGCGCGCGGTCCGGGCGCTTCGGCGTGGGCGCCGGGCACGGCGGACACGGCGAGGAGCAGCGCCGCGATCCCCGCGGCGAGCGTCCTCGCGATCGTGCTCCGCGCCCTGCGCAGCCGGCGGCTCATCCCTGCGGCTCCCCCGCCTCGCGCTCCCGGGCCGCGAGGAACTCGAGCAGCTCGAGCTCCTCGATGACCTCGAGATCGCTCACGTCGCCGGACTCGGCGTCGAGGGCCTCGAGATCGAGCTCGGCGACACCGATCGGCGTATCCAAAGCCGATCCGGTCTCCGCGGCGACGGCGGTCACCGGTTCCGACGGAGGCTCCGGGGCCGATGCGAGCTGCGAAGCCGGGGCCGGCGCAGTCGTCGTCGCGGGGGCAGCGTCGCGCCCGGGCAGGGGCACGGGCCCGGAGATCGGCGCGCGGGTCGCCCCCGGCGCCGGGGCGACGGCCACGAGCCCGTCCTCCGCGGGCGGGGCCTGCCGGGCGAAGGGGACGGACTCGGCCGGCGGGACCTCGGCGACGTCCTCCGGGCCCTGCGTCCACACGAGGGTCGCGAGCACGAGACCGGCCGCCAGCGCCGCCGCGAGGCCGAGGCCCGCGAAGCGCCGGCGCGGAGCGCGCTCGGCGCGCGGAATGCGCTCGGTCGACGCGACCGCCCCCGCCGAGCCGGTCGCGAGTCGCCGGGCGAGCGCGGCCTCGATCCGATCGAGGCGGGCCTCGGGGATCGGCTGCTGCGCGAGGGCCCGCAGCAACCCGTCGACGCGCTCGAGCTCGGCCGCGCGCGCCCGGGCCTCCGGGCTCGCGGCGAGCCACGCCTCGAGGCGCGCCGCCTCCCCGGCATCGAGGGCCCCGTCGCACCGTGCCGAGAGCAGCGCGTCGAGCTCGTCCATCCGCTCGTCTTCCGTCCGGTCGCCGTCGCTCATCGCGTCGCCTCCGAGGACGCCGCCGCGTCGGCCGCGGCCGCGGGGGTCGGGGCGCCCATCCGGTCCGTCAGGTTCGCGCGGGCGCGGTGGACCAGGTTCTTCACGGACTGCACGGAGCTGCCGAGCAGGCCGGCGATCTCCTCGTAGGACTGCCCCTCGACGACGGCGAGCCAGAGCGCCGTCTGCTGGCGCTCGGGGAGCGACGCCAGCGCGTCCGCGAGCCGGGCCTGCTGGCGGCGCGCGTCGACGGCGTCGTCGGGATCGGGGAGGGGCGCGACGAGGACGAGCGCCGGCGGGCCCGGCGAGCGGTCCGACGCCGGCGGATCCGTCGGGAGATGCGGATGGCGGGAGCGCGCCCGCGCGAGCTCGTTGAGGGCGAGGTTGCGGGCGATGTGGAAGAGCCAGGTCGAGAAGCGCGCCTCGGGCGCATAACGCTCGCGGGCGTCGAGGACGCGCACGAACGTCTCCTGGACGAGCTCTTCGGCGACGGCGGGCTCTCTCACGATCCGCTCCAGGTAGCGCAGGAGCCGCGCCGCCCAACGCCGGTACAGCTGACCGAGGGCCGACTCGTCTCCGCTCCGGAAGGCGAGCATGAGCCGCACGTCCGGGTCACTCGGCTGCATGCCACCTCCGCCCTCCCGATCGAACCGGCCCGCCCTTCAGAGGTTGCGGGCGGGCGGGGTCGCCGGATCCGGCCCCCGCCCGGGGAGCGTCCCGAGGAAGTCCAGCAGCGCGCGATCGAAGCGCTCGGCCTGCTCGAGGTTCACGATGTGGCCCGCCTCGGCGATCACGATCCGGCGCGCCCGCGGCAGCTTCGCCGCCATCACCTCGCTGGCGCGCAGGAAGGCCGCGTCCTGCGCCCCGACCAGCACGAGCGCCGGCACGTCGATCGTCCCGAGCGCGTCGATCACCGAGGGCGCCGGCCCCGACACCTCCCGTCCGAAGCGCGCGATCCCGGCGACCCCCTGGGCCACGATCGCCTTGGCCGCCCGCCGGGCCGCCGGCAGCTCCGGGCGCCCGCCGATGCAGGTCGCACCGGCCCGCCCGGCGACGAAGGCCTCGAAGCCGCGGGTCTCGAGGAAGCTCGCCGTCCGCTCGACCTGGGCCGCCCAGGCCGCGGCGGCCTCGGGGTTCTTGAAGCCGGGTCCCGAGCCGACCAGCACGAGCGCCGCGACGCGCTCCGGATGGCGGACGGCGTAGTGGAGCGAGGCGAGGCCGCCGAAGGAGAGCCCGACTGCGACGAAGGGGCGATCCGGGGTCGTGGCGTCGGCGACGGCGTCGAGGTCGGCGACGACGTCCTCGATCGACCAGGCTTCGCCGCCGCTCGGGGCCTCGGAGTCGCCGTGGGCGCGCAGATCCCAGAGCACGACCGGATGACCCGCGGCGACGAGCGGGGCGACCTGGTCGCGCCAGTTCTCGTGGGTCGTGGTGTAGGCGCAGGAGAAGATCACGGTCGGGCGATCCGCCGCCGAACCGCCCGTGAGGGCAGCGCCGGCAGCGCTGGCCGCGGGGCGATGGTGCTCGTAGTAGAGGCGGACGCCTTCGCGGGTCGTCAGATGGGCCATGCGCGCGCTGCCTCGTCGGCCGGACCGATCGCCCGGGAGACCTAACGGATCTCGATCATCACGGGCGGGATCAGGAGCGGCGTCCCGAGCGGCAGGTCGCGGGTCCACGCGACGATCCGCCCGATCGGCTCCGGCCACTCGATCGGCGGCCCGCCGGCGCCGGCCGCGGCCCGGATCGCCACGCCCTGCACCATGTCGAGGAGCTGCTGGGTGAACGGCTTCTGCTTCGGGAAGGCGACGAGCTCGACGTCGGCGGCGACGTCGAGGCCGACCGCCTCCTTCGCCCGGCGCACGGCGACGTAGAGGCCGCCCAGCTCGTCGACGAGGCCCGCGTCGAGGGCCTGGCGACCGGTCCAGACGCGGCCCTGGCCGAGGCCGTCGATCCGCTCGATCGGCAGCGCCCGCCCCTCCGCGACCCGCGCGAGGAAGAGCTGATAGGTCTCGAGCACCGAGCTCTGCAGCCGCTCGTGGGCCTCCGGCGTCATCTTGTCCGAGGAGAGCAGGAAGTCCGCGTGGGCCCCGCGCGTCAGCGAGTCGACGCCGATCTCGAGCTTCTCGAGCAGCCCGCCGACCACCGGGCGCAGGGCGAAGACGCCGATCGAGCCCGTCAGCGTCCCGGGATCCGAGACGATCACGTCGGCGCCGGACGCGACGTAGTAGCCGCCCGAGGCCGCGACGTCGGAGAAGGAGGCGACGACGGGCTTGCCCTTGGCGCGGGCCTGGCGGAGCGCCCGCCAGATCAGCTCCGACGCCATCGCCGAGCCGCCGGGGCTGTCGATCCGCAGCACGATCGCGGCGATGTCCGGATCCTCGGCGGCGTCGAGGATCGCGTGGGAGACGGTGCCCGAGGCGAAGGTCGGCTGGGCGGCGAAGGGCGAGGGCTCGGCGTCGCCCTGGACGACGGTGCCCGAGCCGTAGACGAGGGCGAAGCGGGCCCTCGGGTCGTAGCCGACGAGCTTCGGATCGGTCCGGAGATAGTCGGCGTGCTCGACGACGTCGGGGCCGATGCGCGCGAGCAGCTCGTCGAGGTGGACCTCGCCGTCGATCAGGCCGGCCTCGGCGAGCTCGCGGGCGTGGACGTAGCCCCGGTCGATCGTCTCCCGGATCGCGTCGGGCGTCTTCTCGCGATCCTCGGCGAGGGCCTCGACGAAGCGGTCGAAGGTGTCGTCGAGCAGCGAGTTCGCCATCTCCCGCGACGCCTCGGACATCGTGCGCTCGGAGAAGATCTCGACGGCGCTCTTGTACTTGCCGGCGCGGGCGATGTCGAAGTCGACGCCGAGCTTCTGCCAGAAGCCGCCGAGGAAGACGTACTCCGCCGCCATGCCGACCAGCGGGATGCTCGCGCCGGGCGCGACCCAGACCTCGTCGGCGGCGCTGCCGACGTAGAGCTCCTTGTTGGCGGAGAAGCTCTGGACCTCGAGCAGCGCGATCGTCCGGTGGCCCTTCTCGCGCACGCGCGCGATCGCCGCGCGCAGCTCGTCCGCCTTGCCCCAGCCGATCTCGAGGGGCTGGATGCGCAGCACGACGGTCCCGATCCGGTCGTCCCGCTCGACCAGCAGAAACGTCTTGAGCAGGTCGATGAAGGGGCGCGTCGGATCGCCGACGAGGCGCGCGAGCGGGGACGCGGCCGGGGCCTCGACGTAGGCACCGCCGAGCTCGACGACGAGGGTGCTGCCCTTCGCGATCGGCTCGGGCGCCCCGCCCGCCAGGGGGCGCACGAACAGGTAGAGGGCGAGACAGAGCAGGAGCAGCACGACCAGGACCCGGAGCCCGCTCAACATTCGCATCGCCACCCTTCCTCTCTGTTGCCGTCGGGGCTGCGCGGGCGCGCCGCTCTACGCGGGGCCGAGCTTATCAGATGCCCCCGGCCCGCCCCGAGCCAGGCCGGCGTCGGTCTGCTTTCTTCTGGCCCATGGCCAACACCGACCACCAGTTCCCCTTCCGTTTCGTCCCCCACCACCGCGCCCCCGAGCATCCCGGCGACGACCCGATCCTGTTCGCCTTCCGCGGCCGCGAGCTGCTCGTCACCGAGGGGCTCAAGCTCCCCTCCGTCGACGAGATCGACGCCCACGGCGCCCTGGCCGTCCGCCGCCAGTACCTCGGCCGCCTCGACGGTCGCCACTGCTACTCGGCCGAGCTGCCCGGCGACGTCCAGCCCGCCGCGGGCTTCAAGTTCGCGAACCTCCACATGCTCCACGCGACCCTCGACGACATGGAGCGGGCGCTCGCCGGGCGGGCGGTGCAGATCGTCGAATGGGATCGCACGCATCAGTACTGCGGGGCCTGCGCCGAGCCGACCGTCCTCTCGGAGATCGATCGCTCGCGGAGCTGCCCGAAGTGCAAGATCCCGATGTATCCGCGGCTCTCGCCGGCGATGATCGTCGCGGTCGAGCGCGGCGACGAGATCCTGCTGGCGCGGGCGGCGAACTTTCCGCCGGGCATCAAGAGCGTGCTCGCGGGCTTCGTCGAGCCGGGGGAGAGCGCCGAGGACGCGGTGCGCCGCGAGGTCTTCGAGGAGACGAAGATCCTGGTCAAGAACGTCCAGTACTTCGCGAGCCAGGCCTGGCCCTTCCCGAACAACCTGATGCTCGGCTTCCGCGCGGAGTACGCGGCGGGGGAGATCGAGGTCGACGGCGTCGAGATCCTCGAGGCCGACTGGTTCGCGGCGAAGACGATGCCCCACTTCTTCCCGGGGAAGGTCTCGATCGCCCAGTGGCTGATCCACGACTTCCTGCGACGCAACGGGGTCGAGACCGGGGATTAGGCGGCTCGGCTCACGAATACACGGTCAGCAGGCTGCCCCGCGCCGGCGGGTCCTCGTCGTTCTCGATGGCGCGGTGGCGCGCCTTGATCGCGTCGCGGAAGAACTCGTCGGTCTGGATCCAGAAGCGCTTCTCGACGATCGCCGCGAAGACGAGCTCCGCGACCTCCGCCGGCGGCTTCGCGGCGGCGAAGACGCTCTCGATCATCGTCTGCACCTCCGGGTCCATGCCGGTCGCCCCCTTGCCGGGGTTCTGGAGCTCCTTCGGCCGATTGCGCTCGGAGCGGACGATGTTGGTCGACACGAGGCCGGGGCAGAGGCAGTGGACGGCGACCCGGCTGCCTGCGTCGGCGAGCTCGCTGAAGAGCGTCTCGGCGATGCCGACGACGGCATGTTTGGTCGCGTTGTAGGGCAGCGAGCCCGGGAAGCTCGTGAGGCCCGCGACCGAGGCCGTCATCACGATGTCGCCCGAGTCGCGCTCGCGCATGCCGCCGAGGAAGACGCGCAGGCCCTGGATCACGCCGTAGAGATTGACGTCGATCGCCCACTTCCAGTCCTTCGTCGTGAGCTGATGGGACGGCCCACCGCCCCCCGCGACGCCGGCGTTCAGGCACAGCACGTCGGGCACCCCGAAGCGCGCCCGCACGACCTCGCCGAGATGATCCATGTCCGCCTCGCTCGAGACGTCGGTCGGGACGCCGATCGCCTCGACGCCCATCGCCTCGATCTTTGCGACCGCCTCGCGCAGCGCGCCCTTCTCGACGTCGGCGAGGACGACGTTCATGCCCTCTCGCGCGAAGACGCTCGCCATCGCGAAGCCCATCCCCGATGCCCCACCCGTCACGACCGCCGTCTTGTTCTCGAAGGACTGCACTGGACTCTCCGTTCCGTCTCGGGCATCCGCGTCGCCCGCGCTCCACCGCGCCGAGCGGCTCGGGCCGCCCGACCCCGCCGATGCCATTCGACGGTCCCGCCCATGATAGACTCGCCGGGTGTCGCGCGAGACCCACCCCTCGATCTGCCGCTTCTGCCACGCGAACTGCGGGATCCTCGTCGAGGTCGAGGACGGCCGCCCCGTCCGCGTCACGGGGGACCCCGAGAACCCCGCCTACTTCGGCTTCACCTGTGCCAAGGGCCGGCGCCTCCCCGACGTCCACGCCCATCCCGAGCGCCTGCTCCACTCGCAGAAGCGCGGCGCCGACGGCCGCTTCCGGCCGATCGCGAGCGCGGCCGCGATGGACGAGATCGCCGCCCGGATCGGCGAGCTCGTCGCGCGCCACGGCCCGCGCTCGGTGGCCCTCTACCCCGGGACCTACTCGGGTCCGCATCCGGCCTCGATCCCGGCCGGCGTCGGCTTCATGCTCGCCCTCGGCTCGAAGATGGTGTTCACGAGCGCGGCGATCGACCAGCCGGGCAAGCACGTCGCGAACGCGATCCACGGCCGCTGGCTCGGTGGCTCCCACGTCTTCGACGAGTCCGACGTCTGGATGCTGGTCGGGAACAACCCGCTGATCTCGATGTCGGGCGGGATCCCGCCCTCGAATCCCTCGCGCCGGCTGCGCCGGGCGAAGGCGCGCGGGCTCTCCCTGATCGTGATCGATCCGCGCCGGAGCGAGGTCGCGCGCTTCGCCGACCTCTACCTGCAGCCGCGGGCCGGGGAGGATCCCGCGATCCTCGCCGCGATGCTCCACGTCGTGATCCGCGAGAACCTCTACGACACCGCCTTCCTGATCCAGAACACGACCGGCTTCGAGGCGCTCCAGCAGGCCGTCGCCGACTGCACCCCCGCCTGGGCCGCCGCGCGCGCGGGTCTCGATCCCTTCGAGATCGTCGCCGCGGCGCGGCTCTTCGCGCGCGGGCCGCGCGGGTGCGCGGTGGCCGGGACGGGGCCCAACATGGCGCCCCACGGCAACCTGACCGAGTACCTGCTGCTCTGCCTGAACACGTGCGGACGCTGGCGGCGCACCGGCGAGCGCGTCCCGAACCCCGGCGCGCTCCTCCCGCCCGCCCTCGGCAAGGCGCAGGCCCTCGCACCGCGCCCCGGCTGGGGCAAGGGCGAGTCGCTCCGATCGCGCCCCCTCGGCAACTCCGCCGCCGGGCTCCCGACGGCGGCCCTCTCCGACGAGATCCTCTACGAGGGCGAGGAGCGCATCCGCGCGCTCGTCTGCCTCGGCAGCAATCCGGTCGCCGCCTGGCCCGATCAGCGCAAGGCGATCGCCGCCATGAAGAAGCTCGAGCTGCTCGTCTGCCTCGACCCGAAGATCGGGGCGACCTCGAAGCTCGCGCACTACGTCATTGCCCCGAAGCTCTGCCTCGAGGTCCCCGGGCTCTCGGTCTCGAGCGAGGGCGTCGAGCAGACCTACGTCGCCCACGGCTATCCCGAGCCCTACGCGCAGTACACGAAGGCGATCGTCGAGCCGCCGCCCGGCTCGGACGTGATCGAGGAGTGGGAGTTCTTCTACGGGCTGTGCCAGCGCATGGGCGTCGCGCTCACCTGCTATCCGCTGCGCGCCGAAGCCGGCGTCCTGCGCGGCCGCCGCGAAGCGTTCACCCTCGACATGCAGCGCAAGCCCTCGACCGAAGAGATCCTCGCCGGCCTGATGAACGGCTCCCGCGTCCCCCTCGACGAGATCAAGCGCCATCCCCACGGCGCGATCTTCGACGCCGAGCACCAGGCGCCGCCGGGCTCGCCCTGGTCTCCGAAGCCCGAGCACGCCTTCGTCGCCTCCGCCGATCCGGGGAACACCGATCGCCTCGACGTCGGCAACGCCGACATGCTGCGCGAGCTCGACGGCATCCGGAGCAAGGCGCTCCCCCCGACGACCCCGCGCCCCGTCTTCCAGCTGATCTCGCGCCGGCTGCCCAACGTCTACAACTCGTCGGGGCGCGACCTCGCGGCGCTCCAGAGAGGCAGGACCTGGAATCCGGCCTTCCTGCATCCCGAAGACCTCGCGATGCTCGGCCTCGAAGACGGCGACCGGATCGAGATCGCGTCGAGCCACGCCTCGATCCTCGGCATCGCCGAGGCCGCCCCCGAGCTGCGCCGCGGCATCGTCTCGATGGCCCATTGTTATGGCGACGGCCCGGAGAACGACGACAAGCTCCGCGAGCTCGGCAGCTCGACGGGCCGCCTCGTCGACAACCTGCGCGACTTCGATCCCTACACCGGGATCCCGCGCATGAGCGCGATCGACGTCACGATCCGCAAGGCGTGAGCGACCACTCGTCTCGGGAACAACCCCGAGAGTCCGAGATTTGTGTTGAAATCGGCGTGCGATTGACTCAATCTGGCCTCGAGGCACCGGCGTCGGGGACGGCGAGACGCTCCCGGTCGGCCGGCTCGCACGGCATCGGGTCCGACCAGGCGGTTCGGGCGCGCTCCGGGCGGGAGACGACGGAACGGCGGAGAAGTCACGACCATGGGACGATCAGTGCTGCGAGGGCGCCGGATTCGAGCGGGACTCCTGATCACGGCGAGCGCCCTGCTGCTCGCGTCGACCAGCGGATGCGTCTACTTCAACGTGACGACCCCGCTGGACGAGAATCTGCAGGACACGACCCTGGGCAGGAAGACGGGCGTCAGCCAGGCGCATAGCATCCTCGGCCTCGTCGCCTGGGGCAATGCCGGCACCGACGCCGCCGCCAAGCAGGGCGGCATCACGGTCATCCGCCATGCCGACCAGGAGAACTTCGCGATCCTCGGCTTCGTCTACTCGCGCTATCGAACCGTCGTGTACGGAGACTGACCATGCCGGCTCGCAAGCACGAATGGGGCGGCAGGTGTCCCGGGCTGGTCGCCGCGGCCGTGCTGCTCGGAATCGCGCTGGTCGGCTCCGGATGTCTCGCCGGTGCGGCCTATACGCATACGACGGTCCCGATCGACCTCGACATGAACGCGACACCGCGCAAGCCGAACGTCCGCGGCGGCTCCTGGAAGACCCTGGTCATCCCGCTCTACGTCGCGCGACCCCAGTTCGACTGGGGCACCATCGGGATCGCCGATGCGGCCCGAGCACGCGGAATCGAGACCGTCTACTACGCCGATCTCGAGACGTTCTCCGTCGCAGGCGTCTGGACGCAGCGGTGGATCCACATCTACGGCGAATGAGCCATCCGCCCCGACCGGCTCACCCGTTCGGGTCGTGGCACTTCTTGAATTTCTTGCCGCTGCCGCAGGGACACGGATCGTTGCGCTGGATCTTCGGCTCCGCGCGGACGTAGGTCTCGCCGGGACCGTGGTCGTGGTCGCAGTCCGGGCCGTGGACGTGACCGCCGTGGTCGTGGGCGTGTGAAGGGTCGTGGGCATGGTCGTGGTCGCAGTCCGGGCCGTGGACGTGGGTGCCGGACGGCTGCGCGGATCGGGTCGTCAAGGTCGAATGGGCCTCTGGCTCGCCGGAGGCGGCGCGTCGCGCTGCGCGACGGAGCGACCGGTCAGGTGTCGTTCGAAGAAATCGCCGAGCCGACGATAGAACGCGATCCGGTCCCGGTCGTCAAGGAAGTCCCCGGTCGCCCCTTCGTAGCGGATCGATTCGAACGGGCGACCGGCCCGTTCGAGCGCCGAGGCCATCGCGTCGGCGTGCTTCTCGGGGAAGCGGGGATCCTGCTCGCCGTGGCCGAGGAGGATCGGCGCACGAATGCGCGCGGCGCCGTAGGCGGGCGAGATCGCCTCGAGCCCGTCGGCTTCGCCCGAGGCCGGCAGCAGCACCTTCTCGTGGACCGCCGCCCGCCCGACGAACCGGCGATCGTCGGCGAGCAGCGCCGGCAGGTCGGTCAACGCCCCGAAGCTCGCGCCCGCCGCGAAGAGCTCGGGCGCCTCGACGAGGGCCTCGAGGGCGAGATAGCCCCCGAAGCCGGTGCCGAAGATGCCGATGCGCGCGGGGTCGGCGATGCCGCTCGCGACGAGCGCCCGAGCAGCGTCGATCACGTCGCCGAGCACCGCGCCGCCCCACTCGCGGTGGCCGCTCAGCCGGAAGGCGCGGCCGTAGCCGGTCGAGCCCCGATAGTTGGGCTGCAGGACGGTGAAGCCGCGGGCGGCCAGATACTGGACGGTCGGATCGAAGCCCCACTCGGCCCGATCCTCGGGCCCGTCGTGGGGCAGTACGACGACCGGTCCGGGCCCCGAGGCGCCGACGGGTCGCGTGAGATAGGCCTCGACGACGAGACCGTCGCGTGCGCGGAAGCGCGCGGTCTTCGTCGGCGCGAGCGTGCGGCCGACGAGGGCCGGCCGGAGATCGAAGAGCTTCGCGTGGCGACCCGTCGCCGGCTCGAAGCGGTGGATCGAAGGCGGCACGACGTCCGACGACGCCTCGACGATCCAGGTCGCGTCGTCGGCCGACCGCGCGACGATCGACACGCTCTGATCGGGCAGATCCGCCGCGATCTTCTCCCAGGCCTGCTCGAGCCGGCGATCGACGATCTCGAGGCCGCAGCGATCACCGCAGACGACGAGCGCGAGGAGCCGGTCGTCGCGGCTCGATTGGAGCAGGCCGGTCGCGTCGGCCGAGCGCGTCGCGTCGGCGTGGATCGGCGGGCCGAGGACGTTCGTCGTGAGATCGAATTCGTGGAGCGTGGTGCGATCGCCGGCCAGATCCGAGAAGACGTAGATGCGGGCAGGATCGGGGCTGAAGCCCGCGAACCAGATGCCCGGCTCGCTGTAGGCGTCGTAGTCGGAGACGACCTGCCAGCGATCGAGATCCGCCGGCCGGGCGACGAGCGCCATGCGGCGATCCCAGCCTCGCGTCGAGTGGCCGGCGCGGATCGCGCCGGTGTGGTCTGCCGCCCAGACCGAGTCCCTGGCGCGGGCCGCAGGCTCGACCGTCAGCTGGGCACCGTTGCGGACGTCGACGCGGACCGCGCGCCTCTCGTAGTCGATCAGGACGTGGAACGGATCGTCGGGCAGGTAGCTGATGATCCGATGCTGGAACTGGGAGTAGCCCGCGCCCTGCCAGCGCTTCGCGAGGTAGCGCGTCCGGCCGTCGAGATCCGCCGCGTAGAGGCGCGTCTTGCGGGCGCGCGTCCCGACGCCGCGGGGACGCTGGATCGACGTACGCAGGCTGCGGCCGCGCGGTCGGGCGACCCCGTCCTCCTGGCTGCGCAGGGCCGTCTCGATCGCGTACACGAGATGCGAGGCCCCGGCCCAGCCGAGCGTCTCGATCGAGCGGCTCGCTTCGAAGCCCCGCTCGCCGCGGCGCTCGCGGACGACGACCTTCGGCGCGGAGATCGGTCCGTCCGGCGTCGGGTCGAGCTCGAACACGACGATCTGATCCTCGTCGCCGTGGGAGCGGATCGCGGCGAGCCGGCTGCCGTCGGGCGAGAGCGCGAGGTCGGCGTAGTCGGGATGGGCGAGGAAGTCGGCGGCGAGCCGATCGCCCGGCGAGACCGGCGCGGCGGCGGCCGGCGACGATCCCGAGGTCGCCGACGGACGCGGGCGCTCGGCGGGCGGTGCCGCGCAGCCCGAGACGAGCGCGATTCCGGCGACGAGGACGAGCCGGGCGAACGGGGCGGGCGGGGCGGGCGCGGATCCGGTCGAACGAAGCGAGCCGCGGGAGCCGGGGCGTGAGGTTCGGGTCGTCATGGGCCGAGCCTACCATCGACGGCCGGCCGGCCGGAAGCGAAATCCGCCGGATCGGGGGCGGTGCGCGAGCCTAATAGGCCTCGGGCGACAGGAGCAGGCTCGACGCGAGGATCAACAGGACGTAGAGGGCGGTCGCCGTCGTGCGCACCCCGCGCCCCGAGCGCAGCACGAAGGCCAGGGGCAGCAGGATCTCGGCCACGAGCAGCGCGGTCGCCGCCGAGGCGAGCTCCGCCCCGAAGATCCGCCAGTCGGCGAAGAGCGCCGTCGCCGCGTAGGCCGAGAGGCACAGCACGCCGAAGCGTCCGTCGCGCTCGAACTCCTCCTCGAGCCGCTCGCCCGCGGCGAGCTCCGCCGCCGGCAGCACAAGCGCCGCCGCCACGAAGAGCTCGAGCGGCACCGCGATCATCGTCAGGAAGTCGAAGAGCGACCAGACGCGCTCGACCCGGGCGAGCTCGATCACGGCCCACCAGAACTGCAGCTGCAGCACGAAGATCGCGCCCGCCCACGCGAGCGGAATCCAGTCGAGGGTCGCGCGCCGGCGCGAGCGGAAGACGAGGATCGCCCCCGTCAGGATCCGGGTCACACCCAGCCCGAGGATCATCGAGAACGCGACCGAGATCCACCGAAACGCGTCCAATCGCCTAGCACTCCACGCCGAGGGTGCGCCCGGCCCCGCCCGGAGGACGGCCGGGACGCCGATTTCCCGCCCGCCTCACAGCTGCCCCGAGCCGACGTCGAGGCCGAGCAGCGCCTTGCCGACGCGCTCGTAGTGGGCCGGCGAGATCGCGAGATGCTGGGTCAGGACGTGGACGTCCCGGAAGCAGCGGTCGAGGACGTTGCCCGAAGCGATCGCCGTCATGCCGGCGCAGTCGTGCATGCGGTCGACGGCGGAGACCGCGAGCTCCGTCGCGGAGAGGTAGCTGAGGCGCAGCCGCGCGAGGTCGTGCATCGCGGGCTTCTCGCCGCCCGCGACCCGCGCGAAGATCCGTCCCGCCACGTGCTCGATGTGGGCGCGGGCCGCGTCGATCTCCGCCTGGGCGCGGGCGACCTCGGTCTGGACGCGCGCCGTCTCGCGCAGCGGTGTGATGCTCATCATGGCGGGCTTGGTCTGCGCGAGCGCCATCAGCTCCTCGACCGCGCGGCGCGCGATCCCGATCGCGACGGCCGCGAGCGTCGCGCCGAGGCGGCTGAAGGTGGGCAGCTCCGCCAGCGCGTCGAAGTCGGTCGAGCCCTTCGAGCGGAAGTCGAAGGTGAAGGCGTCGGCGACGAAGACGTCCTCGACGAGGGCGTCGTGGCTGCCGGTGCCCGCCATGCCGCTCGGGTTCCAGGTCTCGAGGATGCGCAGCTCGCTCGACGGGAAGAAGGCGCCGACGATGTAGGGCAGGCCGTCGGCAGCGAGCCGCGGCTTGCCGTCGTCGAGCACGAGGCCGCCCGCGACGACCCAGCTCGCCTGATGGACGCCCGAGGCGAAGCGCAGCGTCCCCGAGACGCGGTAGCCGCCGGCGACGCGGACGAGGCGCAGCGAGGTCGGATTGACGGAGCCCGCGCCGAGGGAGCGGGGCGGCTTCACGAGGGACTCGAGCGCCCCGCGATCCGTGAGCAGCGCGAGGAACGCCGCGTTCCCCGCCCCGATCGCGAGGTTCCAGCCCGCCGAGCCGTCGGCGCAGGCGACCTCCTCGAGGATCGGCACCGCCTCGATCGCGTTCAGCCCCGAGCCGCCGACGGAGGGCGGCTGCAGCATCTTGAAGAGCCCCGTCTCGTGGAACGCGTCGACGACGGGGGTCGCCAGGCGGCGCATCCGCTCGCTCTCGTCGGCGTGGGCACGGATCCGCGGCGCGATCGCGCGGGCGCGCTCGAGGAGCTCGGCCTGGATGGCGGTGGGGGGCATGGCGGGTACCTCGCCTCGGAGCCTACTGCGCGGCGGGCGACCGGGACAGGCTGGGCTCGGCGCGCCGGCACCGACCCGGCCGCCGCCTACTGCGCCAGCAGCTTCCGCTTCTGGCCGTCGAACTCTTCCTGCGTGAGCACGCCTCGCTGGCGCAAGCGATCGAGCTTCTCGAGCTCGTCGGCCACGGACCGTTGGTCGCAGCCCGCCGTCGCGGTCTTCTCCGTCAGGACGATCGCGTTCGTTCTCGCGCCGATGTGTCGGGCGAGCTCCTCGACCCACTCGTTGTAGTTCGGGTGGATCCGCGGTCCCTTCTTCCGGACGACCCGCGAACGACTCGCCCCGTCCTGGTCCCACCCGGTCAGGTCGTTGGGATTGAAGTCGAGATTCGAGCTGTCCCGATAATTGATCCAGAACCGCGACGCGTCGACACCGATCTCGACCGTCGCGCGATGCTTGCGAATCGTGGTCGAGACGACGATCAGGCCGGGCGTCTCGACCGAGCCATACCACTGCCGCTCGCCAGCGGCCTGCACGATCGCCTCCTCGATCACCTCGAGCGGGGTTCCCTCCGCGACGCCGTGCGGCGTCGGTGGCACGTTCCGGATGGTCTCGGAAGCGATCGACGGCGCTCCGCACAGCGAGCCGATCGCGAGGAGGATCGCGAGCCATCTCCCGACTCCCGTGGATCCGCCCCTGCCCGAAGGCGCGCTCGGCGATCGGTCGATCCCGTACCCGGACCTCTCCATGGGTCGTGTCCTCTCCGCGGAACGCGAGCTGCCGATCGGCCAATCTAGCCCTCGATCGAAGGATCTCGCGACCGCCCCGCCCCTCCCCGACAACCGCGCGGATCGCGTTACCATGCGGCCCCGAAACGAGCCCGAGCGCGCCGACCCCGAACAGGAGCCCCGCCCCCCATGACCATGCCCACGAACGTCGGAATCATCGATTGCATGATCGGCTTCCCGGCCCAGGACTTCTCCCAGTACGAGTTCATCCGCAAGCAGCTGAAGGACGCCCAGTCCCGGGACGGCTACGACTTCCCCGTCGAGTACATGTTCAAGCACGTCCCGAAGGAGCTCTACGGCGCGTCGAACCCGATCGACATCACGCTCCACGAGATGGACAAGTACGGGATCGAGCGCGGCCTGATCGGCGTCGGCGGCGACGTCTCGGCGCGGGCGCTCAAGGAGCATCCGGATCGCTTCATTCCGTCGGGCAGCGTCGACCCGAACATGGGGATGGAAGGCATCCGCAAGATGGTGCGCGAGTACGAGGAGTACGGCGTCCGGGCCTTCGGCGCGTTCCCGGCGGGCTGCAATCCGCAGGTCCCGATCGACGACGCGAAGTTCTATCCGGTGTACGCGAAGTGCGTCGAGCTCGGCGTCCCGATCTTCGTCTGCGCGGGCGTGCCGGGGCCGCGGGTGCCGATGGCGTGCCAGCACGTCGAGCGGATCGACCGCGTCATGTACGACTTCCCGGAGCTCGTCTTCGTGACGCGCCACGGCTGCGAGCCGTGGGAGCAGCTCGCGATGAAGCTGATGCTGAAGTGGCCGAACCTCTACTACTCGACCTCGGCCTTCGCCCCGCGCCACTACCCGAAGGCGATCATCGACTACGCGAACACCCGCGGCGCCGACAAGATCATCTACGCGGGCTACTTCCCGATGGGTCTCTCGCTCGAGCGGATCATGGGCGACATGCCGAAGGTCCCGTTCCGGGACAACGTCTGGCCGAAGTTCCTGCGCGAGAACGCGATGAAGGTCCTGAAGCTCGACCGTTAGGTCGGAGCCGCGAGCGGGCCGGCGGCGCGGAGCACGAGGCCCTTCGAGACGCCGATGCCGCGCACGGGCGCGGAGCAGAGAAAGTCCCATTCCATGAGCGAGACGAGTCCCGATCCGAAGGCGCTCGAGGGCGCGGTGGCCCAGGTCCGCCGGCTGATCGCGAGCCTGCGCAAGACGAAGGCACCGCGCGCGGACCTCCTGCGCGTCGAGCGCGAGGTCGCCGCCCTCGCGGCGCTGCTCGCGCCCAACGACCATCCGGGGCCCTACGCCCAGGCGGCGCTCGAGATCGCGACCGTCGTCGAGAACGGTGGCCCGCCGCTCCATCTCGCGCCCGCGGAGTTCTTCCCGTACAGCCCGATCATCGGCCCGCGCAATCCGATCGCGGCGCCGGTCCGGTTCGACGTCGTCGAGCTGCCGGGAGGCGGGAAGGAGATGCGCGCGGAGCACGTCTTCGACGCGCCCTACAACGGTCCGCCCGGCTCGGTCCACGGCGGCATCATCGCCCTCGTATTCGACGAGCTGCTCGGCTGCCTCGGCGCCATCTCGAACGTCGGCGGCTTCACCGGCACGTTGACCGTCCTCTACCGCTCGCTCACGCCGATCGGCAAGCCGATCCGCATGCGCTCGTGGATCGAGGGGACCGAGGGCGTGAAGACCTTCATCAAGGGCACGATGCACTGCGACACGCCGGCGCCGAACACCCTCTGCGCCGAGGCGACGGGCATCTTCATCCGCCCGAAGCGCTCGATCGTGCAGGACGCGCTCAAGCGGACCGGGAATCTCTAGACGGTCCGCGCGACGCGGCGGCCCGTCGGAGTCGAGGTCCCGAGCCCGGCGCGCCCGCCCGTCGGCGAACGCGAGCCCGACACCGCCATGTCGCATACGATCCGTCGGATGCGACCGTGCCGCCCCAACCCGGAGGAGTCTGCCTTGTCGAATCTGCCCACCGACCTGCCGCCCGATTTCGGATCCGCCTTCGGCCGCCTGATGGGCCTCGAGAAGCTCGGGATCGAGGACATGAAGCTCATGATCCTGCTCGAAATGGCGGGCGAGCCGCTCTATTTCGGGCTCGCCGAGGGCGTCGCGTCCGAGGAGGCGCGGACGCTGCTTCGTCAGAACGGTCGCGAGGAGACGGCCCATGCCCATCGGCTGAAGAAGGCGATCGAGATCCTGACCGGGCGACCCTACGCGATCCCGAGCCTCGCCGAGAATCCGTACGGGAAGCCGCCGGCGATGGGGCCGGTCACGGCGGAGCTGCTGCGCGGACTCGTCCAGGCCGAGCGCGGCGGCGATGCGCTCTACCAGAGATACGCCGCGAACGAGAGCAACGCCGAGGTCGCCGAGCTCCTGCTGCAGAACGGCCGCGAGGAGACGCGCCACGGCGAGCGCGTCGAGAAGGCGATCGCGTTGCTCGAGGCCTGAGCGCCACGGGCGTCCGCGCGCGCGCCGGTGCGAGCCGAGGACCCGCGGAGGACTAGCCCCGCGCCGCCCGTGCGAGGGCGACGAACACGTCGCGTGCCTCCTTCGCCGCGACGTCGCGGCCGAAGGGCACGTAGTGCAGCGCGGCCGGCGCCTCTGTTCGAACGAGAAAGCCCGCCGTCTCGACCGCCGTGATGCGCGCGTCGCCCGGTCGCTCGCCGACCCGAGCGGCCACGATGTCGCAGAGCGCATCCGCGTGATCCGCGTTCATGTGCTCGATCACGAAGGCGGCCCCTTCCCGCCAGCCGAGACCCAGCGGGTCGGTCCGCAGGACCTCGGGCTCGTGCCAGCGGATCGCGCCGAAGCCGCCGATCGCGCGCAGCCGCAGCGGCTCGAGCGCCCAGTAGGCGAAGTCGTGGGTGGCGTCGTAGCGGGGCGCATCGGGCACGCGGGCGGCATAGCGCGCCGAGAGCTCCTCGAGCTCGGGTCCGGCCGCGTCGATTCGACGGGCCTTCGCGACCACCGTCAGCCGCCAGCTCGCCTGCGCGTCGCCCGCGCGACCGGCTGCGGTCGCCGGATCGCGCACGAACAGCGAGCAGCGCGGATCGCGGAGCAGGTTCTTCGTGTGCTGGGCGATCGCAGACAGGAAGACGAACGGGGTCCCGTCGGCACGCAGGGCGAAGGGCGTCAGGGAGCCGAATGGAAAGCCTTCGATCCCGGGCTCGGCGGCCAGGGTGCAGAGCGTCGCGTCGGGGGCGGCGAACAGCCATTCTCGGATCTCGTTCATTCGGGCTCCGATCGATCGAGGAAGGGCCCTCGAGCCGGGCGAGTCTCGCTTGCCGTCCCTCGTCGCGCCATCGAAGGCAAGCGACGGCCCGCGAGGGCGAGCGATGGCCAGCGAGGGCCGGGGCCGGGGCGCCCGCCGGGCGCGGATCCGACTGCGGGCGTGCGTGCGTCGACCGAAGCCACCGCGGAGCCGGGGCTCCGACCCGCGACAACGGATATGCTGCCGGACATGAACGAGCGGAGGCAACGCGCGCAGGGGATTCGGCGATGCGCGTGATGGTGACCGGCGGGACCGGCTTCGCGGGCTCGCACAGCGTGCGGGCGTTCCTCGCGGCGGGGCATTCGGTGCGCCTGCTGGTGCGGGATCCGGCGAAGGTCCGGCGCGTCTTCGATCCCCACGGCATCGGGATCCCCGAGTCCGACGTCGTCGTCGGGGACATCGTCGACGAGGCGTCGGTCGCGCGGGCGATGGCGGGGTGCGACGCGGTCTTCCACGGCGCTGCGCTCGTCGAGATGAAGCGGAAGATGGCGGCGAAGGTCCTCGCGACGAACCGGCGCGGGGTCGAGCTCGTCGTGGGCGGGGCGGTGAAGCGCGGGCTGCCGCGGATCGTCTACGTCTCGAGCATGTCGGTCTTCTTCGAGCCGGGCTGCGGGCCCCTCGATCTCGACATGCCCGTCGTCGAGGGCCACACCGCCTACGCGAAGAGCAAGTCCGAGGCCGAGCTCGTCGTCCGCCGCATGCAGGAGGAGGGAGCGCCGATCCGCGTCTCCTATCCGACCGGCATCGTCGGTCCCGACGATCCGGGCCTCTCCGAGGCGAATCAGGCCGTCTACACGTTCCTGAAGCAGACCGGCGTCAACACCTCGAGCGGCTTCCAGATCGTCGACGTCCGCGATCTCGCCGCGCTCCACGCGAAGCTGCTCGACCTGCCGGGCGGGGCCCACCGTTATGCGGCCGCCGGCCCGATGCTCTCCTGGCCCGACACCTATCGCGTGCTCGACGACGTGACGGGGAAGTGGATCTGGCGCTTCCCCGTGCCCGGCCCGCTGTTTCGCGCCCTCGGCACCGTCGGCGACTGGATCAAGCACGTCTACGACTTCAGCTTCCCGCTCTCGCGCGACGCGATGGAGTTCGCGACCCAGTGGCCCGGGACCTCCGCCGAGCGGACGACCCGCGAGCTCGGCATCCGCTTCCGCGACGCCCACGAGACCTACGCCGACACGCTGCGCTGGCTCTACGAAGCGGGCCACCTCACCGCCCGCCACGTCGGCCGGCTCGCCGAGCCCCGCGCGCTCGCCGCACGGACCTAGCGTCTTCCGCCTCGGCCGGTGTCGCGGCGACGACCGCTCAGCCGGCGATCTCCCGCAGCAGCTTCGCGAGCTCCGCCGGGCGGGCGAGGAAGGGCGAGTGGTCGCCGCCGATCTCGCAGACCGTGGCGCCCGTCCGCCGGGCGAGGGCGCGCTGGGAGTCGGGCAGGATGATCGGGTCGCCCGCGCAGACGACGTAGGTCGTCCGCTTCGACCGCCACGCCGCGCGCTCGATGCGCTCCTCGGGCAGGCCCGTCAGCCCGGCCCGCAGCTTCGCCGCCGCGGCGGCCGCCGCCCGCGGCTCGGCGTCGGGATAGAAGAGGTGGGCCGCCCGGGCCGGATCGACCTCGAGGCGCCCGTCGGCACTCGGGCGCAGGGCCGTCACGAAGTCGGCGTCGACCTCGACCGGCCCCCCGTTGATCCCCTCCCCCGTGTCCGGCGCGAGCGCCGCCAGCAGGACGAGCCGGGCGACCGCCGGGTGGTTGCCCGCGACGGTGACGACGGCGCCGCCATAGGAGTGGCCGAGGAGGACGACCGGGCCGTCGACCTGCCCGAGGGTGCGCGTCACGACCGCGGCGTCGGCCTCGAGGGACGTCAGCGGCAGCTCCGGGGTCGTGCACCGATCGCCAGCGGCCTGCAGGATCTCGACCAGCGGATCGAAGCACCAGGGGCCGTGGAACGCGCCGTGGACGAGAACGAAATGGGTCATGGACCGGGCTCCTCTCCTCTATAGTGGGGCGGGCCGCGGGACAGTCGCGAGCCGACCCGGCTCCCCTTCCGATTCGCGCCGCACGCGCGATCCGAAGACGAGCCCCGAACCGATCGAATCGGGCCGCGCCGATCGCGGCCCAAGGGAGAGACGGAGCATGGACGTCCTGGGCTACGCGGGCAAGAAGGTCGTGATCACGGGCTGTGCGACGGGCATGGGGGCGGCGGCGGCGGAGCTGCTCGTCGGGCTCGGGGCCGAGGTCCACGCCCTCGACATCGGCGAGGTCAAGGTCGGCGCGAAGCAGGTCATCAAGACCGACATGAAGAACAAGGCCTCGATCGACGCGGCGATCGCGAAGCTCCCGGCCGAGATCGACGCCCTCTTCAACTGTGCGGGCGTCCCCCATCCGCCCTTCTCGGCCTTCGACACGATGATGATCAACTTCGTCGGCCTGCGACACCTGACCGACGCGCTGATCCCGCGCATCCGCCGCGGCGGCAGCATCACGTCGATCGCCTCGACGGCGGGCATGGCCTGGAAGAGCAACCTCGAGCTCGTGAAGCAGTTCCTCGCCCTCGGGACCTTCGACGCGGGCGCGGCCTGGCTGGCCGGTGACCCGAAGCTGAACGCCGACGCCTACGGCTTCTCGAAGCAGTGCATCATCGTCTACACCCAGCAGCTCGCCGGCGAGCTCGGCCGGCGCGGCATCCGCATCAACTGCATCAGCCCCTCGCCGACGGCGAGCCAGTTCATGGTCCAGCTGACGAAGACGATCCCCGAGGACGCGATCAAGCTCTTCTGCCCGACGATCGGTCGCTTCGCCGATCCGATCGAGATGGGCCGCGTGCTCGTCATGCTCGGCAGCGATCTCGCGGGCTTCGTCTCCGGCGTCAACCTGCCCGTCGACTTCGGCTACTGCGGCGAGGTCGCGATGGGTCAGCGCGACAACCTGATGAACATCAGCTAGGCGGCCGCGCCCGACGTCCCGAACGCCAGCGCTGCCATGCGACCGCGAGGCTCCGCGCGAAGCGGTCGAGCCAGGGCAGCTCCTTCGCCTCGACGACGCGGCCTTCGCGCAGGACCTCGACGCGCGCGCCGACGATCCGCTGCTCGACGCCGTGCGCGAGCAGGACGCGCAGCGGACGGTCGGGATCGTTCGGATCGCCGGTGTCCGTGATGCGGACCGGCATCGAGCCCCGGTAGCGCTCGGCGATCGCCTGCAGCGCGGGCGAGCGGTCGAAGCGCCCGGGCTCCGCTTCGCGGATCGCGAGGCGCAGGCCGATCCCCGTCGTCTCGAGATCGACGACGCCCCCGATCGCGTCGGGCCGCTCGTCGTCCTCGAGCCCGCCCTGGAGCCAGAGGCAGCGATAGCTGCGGCAGATCGTCGGCCGCGTCGGATGGATCGCGCAGCCCTGCGTCCCGCGCTGGTGGGCGCAGTCGCGACCGGCGGGCTTCGCGAGCTCGTCGACGCGCAGGACGGTGCAGCAGAGGGAGCAGGTCCCGCAGCGGCGCGACGCGGCGCGGCGCTCGCGCTCGGGATCGCTTCCGAGCTCGGCCATGCTAGGCCTTGATCCGGCTCGCGCCGCCCGTCGACCACATCGACGCGGTCAGCTTGAGGCTCGGACGGTCCTTGCGCGACTCGATCTGCTCGAAGACGCGCTCGTAGCCGGTATGCAGGATCAGCCAGCGGCCGTCGCGCTTGACGTAGCGGTCGGCGTAGAAGGCGGCGCCGGAGATCACGATGTCGTACTCGGTGTCGACGACGTAGTCCTCGAGCTTCCAGGTCCCCTCGGCGGACTCGGGGCCCGTGAGCCGGATCTCGGGCTGGTGGACGCTGTGGGTCGAGTGGAAGGCGGGCTTGTCCATGCCCTTGCGGAGCCAGGCGACGATCGCGTCGCGGCCCTCGTAGTGGTAGTGGCCGGCGCTGTACGAGCAGGTCGCCTCGGGCACGAAGAGCGTCGCCATCTCGTCCCAGAGCTTCTTGTCGACGCAACGCATGTAGGCGTACTTGAGCCGCTTGATCTCTTCGATTTCGAGCAGTTCCTGGATCGTCATGCCGGTCTCCTCGGCGGCGATGCTAACCCGAAGCGAGCGCGCCTGTCGCGCGGCCCGCGGCGCGGCCGGTCCGGGGCCGGACGAGGCGAGGGTGCGGGCCGAGCGCGCTCGCAACCGAATGCTGCGCTGTGGCGTCCACCGGCGCCCCGCCAGGCTCCGGCCCGTTCGGCGCGCGGCCTGCTCGGCTAGCATGGGCGTGTTCGGCGATCGCGGGGATCGCGGCGAGGGAAGCGGGACATGGTCGGCCGACCGAAAGCGCGCTGGCGATCGCTGCTGCTCCTCGCGGCGATCCTCTTCTCGACGACGCTGCCCCGGTCGTTCGTCGTCTGCGTCACCGAGGACGACCACGTCTCGCTCGAGGCCGTCTTCGAAGGCGATCCTTGCGAAACGAATTTCATTTTCGGCGCGCGCGCCGAGGCGGGCTGGCCGAAGGCTTCGTGCGTCGACATTCCGGCGGTGCAGCTCTCGCTGCTCGCCGACGCCGCGCCCTCGGTCGAGGCGCCGACGACGATCGTGCCCGTCGCCTTCGCGGTGGGGGCCGAGCCGGATCCGATCCCGCGCCGTGTCGAGGGCCCGCTCCCGCCGCGACCCCCGCGCGAGCTCCGGGCGCTGCGGACGATGGTCCTGCGACTGTGATCGACGCCGGGTCGCGTGCCGGCCGAAGCGCCGACGGCGACCCTGGACGATGCTGGGCGGGGCGCGTGACGCCTCGCTCCGGCGCGGCCGCCATCGCGGCCGTCGATTCGATCCCGTGAACGGTGGACGGAGAGCTCTTTCATGGAACGCGTTGGATTCCGGCAGGCCGACCGCGCCTGCCTGCGCCCGAAGACCCCGCCGAGCGAACGGGCGGCCGCAGCGCACACCGGACTGGCGCGGACTCGCGACCGCGAGCGAGGGCTCGCGCGCGGGCCCGGACTCGTGCTCCCGCTCGCGCGCGCTTCCGCGCTCGTCTTCATGCTCGCCCTCCCGCTCGCCTTCGCCGCGTCGACCCGCGTCGCTGCAGCCGGGGAGGCCGCGACGCCGCGCGCCTGGGGACGCGAGCTCCCGGTCGTCGAGGCCGGCGCCGAGCCCGCGGATCGACCGGCCGGCGCGTCCGATGCGCCGGCCGCATCCGGTCCCCAGGACCCGCGCTTCGGCTGGGGCGCTGTCCCGCCCGCCCCGACCGGCACCGTCGCCCTCGCCGACGCCCTCGCCGCGGCGCTCCAGGGCAGCCCGGCCCTCGCCTCGCAGTCGATCGAGATCCGCCGGCGCGAGGCGCGGGCGCTGCAGGCGGGCATGCGGCCGAATCCCGTCGTCTCCGTCCTGGCCGAGGACTTCGCGGGCGATAGCCAGAAGAAGTCCCTCGGCTACCAGCAGACGACGATCAGTCTCGCCCAGCTCGTCGAGCTCGGCGGCAAGCGCGCGGCGCGCCGGCGCCTCGCCGATCGCGATCGCGACCTCGCGACCTGGGACTTCGAGACGCGGCGGGTGGCGGTGCTCGCGGACACGACGAAGGCGTTCCTGATCGTGCTCGGCCTGCAGGAGCGCAAGACGCTGCTCGGCGAGCTCGAAGGCATCGCGGCGGAGATGCTGCGCTCGGTCGCGTCGACGGTCCGGGCCGGCGCCGTCTCGCCGGTCGAGGAGGACCGCGCCCACGTGAACCTGGATCGCGTCCTGCTCGAGGTCGCCCAGCTCGACGACGAGCTCGAGGCGGCGCGGGCGCTGCTGGCGGCGAGCTGGGGGGAGGCCCGCGCGACCTTCGATGCGGTGAACGGGGACCTCTGGGCGCTGCCGCCGATGCCCGGGCTCGAGGCCCTCGAGGCGGTCGCCACCGAGAGCCCCGAGCTCGCGCGCTGGAACGCCGAGATCGCCCAGCGCGAGGCCGCGCTGTCGGTCGAGCGCGCGGCGCGTATCCCGAACCTCGAGGTCTCGGTCGCGGGACGCCACCACCCGCTCGGCGACGCCGCCGGGGTCGTGGCGGGCGTGTCGATTCCGGTGCCCGTCTTCGATCGCAACCAGGGCGGCATCCTCGCGGCGCGCCACGAGCTCACCCGCGCCCGCAACGAGCAGCGCCTGCGCGACGTCTCGGTGCGCAGCACGATCGTCGCGAGCCATCAGGCGCTCGAGATCGCCCACCGCACCGTCGTGACGCTCCGCGACCAGATCATCCCCCGTGCCGATCGCGTCTTCGAGCAGACGCGCCGCGGCTATGCGACGGGACTCTTCCGGTACGTGGAGGTCCTCGACGCGCAGCGCACCCTCTTCGCCGCACGGCGAGAGCTGCTCGACGCCGTCGTCGCGCTCCACTTCGCGGCGACGGATCTCGAGCGCCTGACCGGAACGCCACTCTCCGAGCTCGCTGGGAGGACCTCTCGATGACGCGACGACATGCGGACGACACGATCCCGACGACGAGCACGCGCCCCACGACGGAGATCCGAGCCGGCGCGCCCGTCCGACGAGGGCACCCGAGCCGGCGGCGCCTCCGTCCGGTCCCGTTCTCCTCGCTCGCTCTGCGCGCCCTGGCCCCTCTCCTCGTGCTCGTCGCGCTCGCGTGCGGCGGCCGCGACGAGGCCGCGCGCGGCGACGGCGGGAGCGCGGCGTCCGCGCCGGCGGATCGCGAAGCAGCGCCGGCCGAGGCGACGCCGGGCGGTGTTGCACCGCCCGCCCAGGCCGACGCCGACCTCGTCCGCCTGACGCCCAGCCAGCTCGAGCTCGCCGGGATCCGGATCGAGGCCGCCCGCCCGGGCCCGGTCGACTCCGGGATCCAGCTCGTCGGCGAGGTGCATCCCAACGGCGATCGCCTGGCCCACATCACCCCGCGCTTCCCCGGCATCGTCCGCGAGGTCAAGAAGCGCGCGGGCGACGTCGTGCACGCGGGCGACGACCTCGCCGTCATCGAGAGCAGCGACAGCCTCGCGCCCTACACGGTCAAGACCGCGATCGACGGCATCGTGATCGCGAAGGACCTGACCCGGGGCGAGGCGGTCGAGCGGACCAAGCAGGCCTTCGTCGTCGCCGATCTGTCGACGGTCTGGGTCGACCTCGCGGTCTATCAGAAGGACCTCGCGCGGATCCCGCTCGGCCAGCGCGTCCACATCGACGCCGTCGGCGAAGGCCCCGCCGCCGAGGGCACGATCTCCTACATCACGCCGTCGGTCGACCAGGTCACTCGCACCGCCACGGCGCGGGTCGTCGTCGGGAACGAGGGCCGCAAGTTCCTCCCCGGCATGTTCGTCACGGCGCACACCCTCGACGTCGTCGACGCCCCGGTCACCGTCCCCACCGACGCGATCCAGAGCGTCGGTGGCCAGCGCTGCGTGTTCGTCGAGGTCCCGGGCGGGCTCGTCCGCCGACCCGTCGTGCTCGGACGCGAGGGCACCGAGCTCGTCGAGATCCGCTCGGGGCTCGCCGCCGGCGAGCGCGTCGCCGTCGAGAACAGCTTCCTGCTGAAGGCCGAGCTCGCGAAGGCGCAGATCGCCGAGGAAGAGTGAGGAGTCCAGCATGCTCGAACGTCTGCTCGACTTCTCGATCCGCCACCGCGCCGGCGTGCTCTTCGCCGTCCTCGCCCTGGCCGTGCTCGGCGGCTACTCGCTCTCCCGCCTCCCGATCGACGCCGTCCCCGACATCACGAACAACCAGGTCGTGCTGAACACCCTGGCACCCTCGCTCTCGCCCGTCGAGATCGAGAAGCAGGTGACCTTCCCGATCGAGACCGCGCTCTCGGGGATCCCGGGCCTGAGCTACACGCGATCGCTGTCGCGCAACGGCTACTCCCAGATCACGGCCGTCTTCGAGGACGGCGTCGACATCTACTTCGCACGCCAGCAGGTCAACGAGCGCATCGGCGAGGCCCGCATCAGCCTGCCGGTGGAGGCCGACCTGCGCATGGGCCCGATCTCGACCGGGCTCGGCGAGATCTACATGTGGACCGTCGAGTACGACGAGGTCGCGACGGACGCAGCAGCCGGGCGGGGCCGCGACGGGACGAGCGGCACCCCGCGCGCCGGCGGCGGCAGCGGCGTCGGACCGCAGCCCGACGGCTCCTACCTCACGCCCGAGGGCGAGACGCTCCGGACCGAGGTCGAGAAGGCCGCCTATCTGCGCACCGTCCAGGACTGGATCATCCGCCCGCAGATCAAGGCCGTGAAGGGCGTCGCCGGCGTCGACGTCGTCGGCGGCTTCGTCAAGCAGTACCACGTCCAGCCGGATCCCCGGCGTCTGGTCGCCCACCATCTGACCTTCACCGACGTCATCGACGCCCTCGAGAAGAACAACCGCAGCACCGGCGCCGGCTACATCGAGGACCACGGCGAGGCCTATCTCGTGCGCGCCACCGGCCGCATCGAGAGCCCCGAGCAGGTCGGCGACGTCGTCGTCGGCGAGCGGCGCGGGACGCCGATCTACGTCCGCGACGTCGCCTGGGTCGGGATCGAGCGAGAGCTCCGAACGGGCAGCGCGAGCGAGAGCGGCCGCGAGGTCGTCGTCGCGACCGCGCTGATGCGGATCGGCGAGAACAGCCGCGCCGTCGCGGACGCCGTCGATCGCAAGATGAAGGAGGTCGAGCGATCGCTGCCGCCGGGGATCCGGGCGAAGACGGTGCTCAACCGGACGGCGCTCGTCGACGCGACGATCGCGACGGTCGAGCGCAACCTGGTCGAGGGCGCGGTGCTCGTCATCGTCGTGCTGTTCCTGCTGCTCGGGAACTTCCGCGCGGCGCTGATCACGGCGATGGCGATCCCGCTCTCGATGCTGCTGACCGCGACGGCGATGGTGCAGACGAAGACGAGCGGCAATCTCATGAGCCTCGGCGCGATCGACTTCGGGCTCATCGTCGACGGCGCGGTCATCATCGTCGAGAACTCCCTGCGGCTGCTCGCCGAGAGGCAGAAGACGCTCGGCCGCCGCCTGACCCTCGAGGAGCGGCTCGCCGTCACCCTCGCAGGCAGCCGGCAGGTCCTCTCCTCGTCCGCCTACGGCGGCGCCATCATCGTCACGGTCTACGTCCCGATCCTCTTCCTGACGGGCGTCGAGGGGAAGATGTTCCGGCCGATGGCGCTGACGGTCATCTTCGCCCTGGTCGCGGCCTTCGTGCTCTCGCTGACCTTCATCCCCGCGATGGTCGCGACGTTCGTGACCGGCCGCGTCGACGAGCACGAGAACCGCCTGATCGCCCTCGCCAAGCGTCTCTACGCCCCGACCCTCGACCTCGCGCTGGCCCACCGCGCGAAGGTCGTCGCGGCCGCCGCCGCGGCCTTTCTCGTCTCGCTCTACCTCTTCACCCACCTCGGGCAGGAGTTCGCACCGACGCTCGCCGAGCTCGACATCGCCCTCGAGTCGATCCGGATCCCGTCGACCAGCCTGACCCAGAGCACCGAGATGCAGAAGGCGGTCGAGCTCGCCGTCGCCGAGGTCCCCGAGGTCGCCTTCGTCTTCTCGAAGACGGGCACCGCCGAGATGGCCGGCGATCCGATGCCCGTCCACATGTCGGACGGCTTCGTCGTCCTGAAGCCCCGCGACGCATGGCCCGATCCGTCGCGGACGAAGGAGGACGTGCGCCGCAAGATCGAGGAGCGGGTCGCGTCCCTCGTCGGCAACAAGTTCGAGTTCACCCAGCCGATCGAGATGCGCTTCAACGAGCTGATCGCCGGCGTGCGCAGCGACGTCGCGGTCAAGGTCTTCGGCGACGACTTCGAGACGCTGCTGCCCGCCGCCGAGCGGATCGCGACCATCCTGCGCGCGACGCGCGGCTCGTCGGACGTCCGGACCGAGCAGATCACCGGCCTCCCCGTGATCTCCGTCGACGTCGACCGCACCGCGATCGCCCGCTACGGGCTCACCGTCTCCGACGTCCAGGACGTCGTCTCGATCGCCGTCGGCGGCCGCAAGGCCGGCCAGGTCTTCGAGGGCGATCGCCGCTTCGATCTCGTCGTCCGCCTCCCCGAGTCGTTCCGCCGCGACCTGCGCACCCTGCGCAATCTTCCGATCCCGCTCCCGATCCAGCCCGGCGAGTTCGAGGCCGTGGCCCCCGCGAACGCGCCGACGATCGGCGACGTCGGTCCCGCGCGCTTCGCCTTCCTGCCGCTCGAGGCGGTCGCGGAGGTGAAGCTCGCCGAGGGCCCGAACCAGGTCAGTCGCGAGAACGGCAAGCGGCGCATCGTCGTCCAGGCCAACGTGCGCGGGCGCGACATCGGCTCGTTCGTCGAGGAGGCCCAGGCGCGCATCGCCGGCGAGACGCAGCTGCCGCCGGGGGCGTGGCTCGAGTGGGGCGGCCAGTTCGAGAACCTCGTCGCGGCGAAGGAGCGCCTCTCGGTCGTCGTGCCGATCTGCTTCGTCGTGATCTTCGCCCTGCTCTATTCGACCCTCGGCTCCGTCCGCCGGGCGGCGATGGTGTTCACCGGCGTCCCGCTCGCGCTCTCCGGCGGCATCGCGACGCTCTGGCTGCGCGGACTGCCCTTCTCGATCTCGGCGGCGATCGGCTTCATCGCGCTCTCCGGCGTCGCGGTCCTGAACGGGCTCGTGATGGTCAGCTTCATCGAGGAGCTGCGGAAGGCGGGCCATGCGCTCGACGACGCGATCCGGGAGGGCGCGCTGACGCGCCTGCGGCCGGTGCTGATGACGGCGCTCGTCGCGTCGCTCGGCTTCGTGCCGATGGCCCTGGCGACGGGGACGGGGGCCGAGGTCCAGCGCCCGCTCGCGACGGTCGTGATCGGCGGCCTCGTGACGAGCACGGCGCTGACGCTGCTGGTCCTGCCCGCGCTCTACCGCATCTTCACGCCGGTCACGCGCGATCCCCGGGCATGAGTCGGGCTTCGGGCTCCGGACCACGTGCCCCGGCACCCGGCACGGCGACCGCCCTGCGACCCCGAATCCGGCGGACCTAGACCTCGGCGCCGGAGGGACCGCCCGAGCCGAAGAAGACCAGCAGCGAGAGGTCTTCCTCGATGTCGACGAAGCCATGGGGCGTGTCGGCGGGGACGTAGAGGATCGAGCCGGGCTGGATCACCGTCGGCTTGCCGTCGACCACGATCTTCCCGCGGCCCTTGAGCACGAAGTAGACCTCGTCCTCGTCGTGGGCGCTCTGGTTGTCCCGGCCGCTCCGGTCGAGATGGTAGATGCCGGCGGAGAGCTGGGGGACGCGCAGGAACTCGAGGTAGGGAGTTCCCCGGCTCGCGCTCTTCGCGACGAGCTCGGCGAGATCGAAGTTCTTGAAGCTCGCATCGGCCATGCACGCGCCTCCGGTCTCGCGACGCTAGCACGCGGCGCGCGCCCGGGCGGAGCCGGATCAGGGTCGATCCGACACCCGCTCGCCGCGCGTTCGACGCTCGCTCGACACCGGCTCGCCGTTCGCTCGCCGCCCGCCCCTGTCGCCCGGCGCGCGGGAGCGGCATGCTTGCGACGTGGCACCCGACCGCGCGACCGCCCAGCCGACCAAGACCCTGAACACGCTGCTGGCAGCGGCCTCGGTCGTCGTCATCGTGGCCGGCATGAAGGCGGCGAGCGGGATCCTGGTGCCGTTCCTGCTCGCGGGCTTCATCGCGCTGCTGTGTGCGCCGGCGCTGTTCTGGCTGCGGCGGCTCGGGGTGCCCAACGCGATCGCGCTGCTGATCGTCCTCGCCGGGCTCCTCGGCATCGGCGCCTTCTTCGGAGGCCTGCTCTCGAGCTCGATCAACGAGTTCACCCGCCTGCTGCCCTCCTACCAGACCCGCTTCAGCTCGACCGCCGCCGACATCCTCGACCGCCTCGCGCGCCTCGGCCTCGACTTCGGCACGTCCCCCGAAGAGGCGAATCCCTTCGACCCGCAGACCGCCGTCGGCATCGCCGGCAACCTCGTCGGCAGCCTCGGGACCTTCGTCAACAACGCGTTCCTGATCTTCCTCGTGGTCTTCTTCATCCTGCTCGAGGCGTCGAGCATCCCGCGCAAGGTCCAGGAGGCCTTCGGCGAATCGCCGGATCTCGAGGGCCAGGTCGGCGAGGTCGTGACCGCCGTCCGCCGCTACCTCGTCATCAAGACGGTCGCGAGCTCCTTCACCGGCCTCTTCATCTACCTGGGCCTGATGGCGCTCGACATCAAGTTCGCGCCGCTCTGGGGCCTGATCGCGTTCCTGCTGAACTTCGTCCCCGCCGTCGGCTCGATCCTCGCGGCGATCCCCACGATCGCCCTCGCCCTCGTCGACAACGGCCTCGAGGCGGCGATCGCCGTCACGATCCTCTACCTCGCCGTCAACATGACGATCGGCAACTTCATCGAGCCGCAGGTGATGGGCCAGGGCGTCGGGCTCTCGCCGCTGATCGTGGTCTCGTCGCTGGTGTTCTGGGGCTTCGTGCTGGGGCCGGTCGGGATGGTGCTCGCGGTGCCGCTGACGGTGATCACGCGGATCACCCTCGACAGCAACCCGCACACCCAATGGCTCGCGGTCCTGTTAGGCCCCGCGATCCCCCGCAAACGCCGAAGGGTCGAGGCCGATCCAGCGGCGGCCGTCTAGCTCGCCCGGGCGATCGTCTCGAACGCCTTGCGCACCGCCTCGGGCGCCTGCACGAGCTCGACCAGCACGCCCTCCGATCCGATCGGGAAGTCGGCGTTGCCCTTGGGATGGATGAAGCAGACGTCGTGGCCTGCGGCGCCCTTGCGGATGCCGCCCGGCGTGAAGCGGACGCCCTGCTGCTCGAGCCAGGCGACGGCGGCGGGCAGGTCGTCGATCCAGAGGCCGATGTGGTTCAGCGCCGGATCGTGGACGGCGGGCTTCTTCGCGGGATCGATCGGCTGCATCAGGTCGACCTCGACCGTGAACGCCCCCGCGCCGGTCTCGCAGATGTCCTCGTCGACGTTCTCCTTCTCGCTCTTGTAGGAATGCCCGAAGCGCAGGCCCATGAGGTCGACCCAGAAGGCGCGCAGCCGCTGCTTGTCGAGGCCTCCGACGGCGATCTGCTGGACACCGAGGACCGAGAAGGGACGGGGCGAGCGGGGGCTGGACATCGGGGGCTCCTGTCGTGTTCGTGGTCTGTCGCGCGGCGGGGTGTCGACGCGTGTCGGATCGCTTCGCACCCGGTCAGCCGCCCCGCGCGGCCGCGCGCGGGTTAGGCGGGGGCGGAGTCTAGTCGATCAGCCGGCGCTGCCCACGTTGCCGGCGCCGCCGGCTCCGCCTCGGTAGCCGCGGGCGACGAGGTAGCGCTCGGTGCTCCCCTTGCGGGTCGCGTCGAGCTTCACCGTCTTCGCCTGCTCGAAGGACGCCCGGATCCGCTTGTCGACGACCTGCGCCTCGGGCCCCTCGAGGATCTTGACGACGAACGCCCCGCCCTTCGCGAGCAGCTCGGGCAGCAGCCGCTCCACCGCCTCGAGCAGCCGCTCCTCGTTGGCGCGGTCCCGCTCGCGGACGCCCGTCAGCTTGGGCGCCGCGTCCGACAGCACGACGTCGGCGCGCTCCGCCCCGAGCGCCTCGCGCAGGCGCTCGGCGAGCTTCGGGTCCTCGAGGTCGCCGACGAGGCTCACGACCTGGGCCGCCGGGATCTTCGGTGAGACCTCCGCGAGATCGACGCCGACCACGCGCCCGCCGGGCCCGACGAGCTTCGCCGCGACCTCGAGCCAGCCGCCGGGCCAGCAGCCGAGGTCGAAGACGCGCGCGCCCGGGCGCAGCAGCTTCCACTCCCTCTGCAGCTCTTCGAGCTTGTAGGCTGCGCGCGAGCGGAGGCCCTCGTCCTTCGCCTTCTGGTGGAGGCGGTCCTTGCGCTCGTAGCGGGCCATCAGAGCTTCGGCGGGCCGAAGCGCTCGCGGAAGTCGACGAGGGGCACCGTGAACTCCTCGGCCGCCAGGAACTCCTCGTTGCTCATGTTCGGCTGCTCGTGGGGCCGGTACCAGTCCGCATAGCGCTCGAGCTCGCTCGAGAGCTCGCGGTAGTGGGTCGAGTAGGTCCGCACGTCGATCCGCGGCGCGACGCCGCCCGTCTCGAAGCGCAGGATCCGGAGCCAGCCGTCGCCGATGCCCGTCGGCCCGCGCAGATAGGGATCGAGGGGCTGACCCGAGTCGAGGCCCGCCTGTCCGCGGTCCTGATAGTCGGCGAGCATCTGGTAGACCTCGTGGCCCTTCTCGTTCTCGTCGACGCGGAAGCTCTGGCCATGATGATGACCGCAGAGCACGAGGAAGATCTGGTCGTTCTTCGCGATCAGCTTGCGGAAGAGCTCCTCGGCGCTGTTGTGGTGGTCCGGATCGACGCGGTCGAGGTCGATGATCGGGTTCGCGCGGCGCTCGCCGCGGGGGTCGAGATAGTCGTGGGTCGACAGGATCGTGGGCCGGCCCGGATGCTTCGCCATCACCGACTCGACCCAGGCGACGACCTCGTCGTCCGCCTGCATCTCGAGGGCGAAGTGGAGGAATTCGTAGCCGCCGGCGCGGAAGAGCTGGGCGCTGTTCGCACCGCCCCGGAAGCTCGCCACGTACCACGGCTTGCCCTTGAAGAAGGGCTTGTCGTCGCCGAACGCCGAGCGGAAGTTGTCGAGGCCGCCCACGTGGAGCATGCCGATGTCCTCGGGGCTGAAGGTCAGCTTGTCGCGCGCCTTCTTCGTGTTCGGCGGGAACTCGCTCGAGGTCCACATCGCGTCGTAGTCGTGGTTGCCCGGGGCGACGCCGAAGGGCGTCCCCGACTCGGCGAGGATCTCGTAGGCCTCGATCGCCTTCGGGATCTCGACGGATTGCGTCTTCGGCGTCGGATCGAAGTGGCCGGCGAAGAAGGGGTTCGCGACGGCGCGCAGGCCGCGGTCGGCGTGGTCCTTGTCGATCGGGAGCGACTGGTGCTGCCAGACGTCGCCGACGGCGGCGACGAAGGCGATCTTGCCGCCCTCGCCGACGGTGCGCGAGGCGATCCAGCGCATCTGCTCCATCAGCAGCAGGCTCGCGTCGAAGACGAAGCCCTCGGCGCGTTGATGGCTGTAGTCGACGTAGTTCTGGGTGTCCGGGATCATCGCGATCTCGAAGACGGTCTTCGACTTGTCGCGCTGGCCGTCGGAGAGACCGGCACCGGGGAGCTGACAGGCGCCGAGCGGGAGGAGCGCGACGGCGGCCAGGGCGACGAGGGCCGCGACGACTGCGCGGCGGCCGGCGAAGGCGGCGCGGCCGAGCCCGCGGGCGGCGACGGCCGAGCGCGGGCGGCCGGACGAAACGGGCGCGCGGGCAGAGAGGGGCGACGGGCCCGAGGCGGACGAAAGGCTCGGCTCCGGGCGGGGCGCGAGCGGACGTGCGGCGATCATGGGGATCCTCCCGGGCGCAGCATGCCAGACCGGGGCGGGCCGGGGTAGACGAGCGCGCGACGCCGGAGGCCGAGGGGGAACCTCGGCCGGACATCGGGTGTCGAGCCTCGCTGCCGGGCCGCTCCGCCACGGACCTCCGCACGCGGAGCGGACTCGGTCCGAGCCGGAGCGTCGCCGCCCCGGAGACAGGAGCGCATCGATGATCGATCGAATCACCGGTTGGAGCCTCTCGGCCCTGGTCCCCTCCCTCGTCGTCATCGCCCTCGCCTCGGGACCGCTGCCGTCCCGCGCCGTCGACCAGTCCGCACCGCATCCTGCGACGGGCGCCGCGAACGGCGACGTCGGGTGGGGCGTCGATCCGTCGGGCGGGCGCCGCGCGAAGCCCGCGACGCCGGCCACGCCCGCGGCCGGTGACCCGACGCTGATGCTCGACGACGCGACGCTCGAGAAGATCGCGCCGGCGCTGCCCCAGATCATCAACCTCGCGATCCTCGATCCGCAGCTCGCGAGCGGGATGATCCCGGACGCCTGGCTCGACTCGGCGATCGAGAGCGCGCGGCTCGTCGCGAAGGAGAGGCCCCGGGCGCGGCGGGGGGCGGTCGAGCCGGCGACCTGGCCGGTCGGTCCCTGGTCGAGCGCGGGCAGCATGGCCGCGTCGATCCGCGACCTCGATCCGACGGCGGCGGCCGCGCTCTTCGGCGCGCTGCGACCGCGGCTCGCCCGGCGCTGCGAGGTCAGCGGCGCGGAGGCGGCGCGCTGCGAGCAGGAGATGCGCGTGACGCTCGAGCGTCTCGCCGCGCCGGTCGTCGCCGCGCGCCTCGCCGGCCGCGACGCGGACCCGATCACCGACAGCCAGCTCGAGTTCGCGCGCCTCGGCCCGCAGGTCGTGCATCCCGGGCGAGCGAAGATCGCCGCGCTGCGGCGGGCGGTGTGGCCGTAGAGCGCCAGGAGCGAGGATGCACGAGAAGCCCGGTATCCTCGCGCGCAGCCCCAGGAGGATCCGATGTCGCTCTCGCATCTCGCGTCGATGGGCGCCGCCCGCTTCGCGGCCCTGACCTCCCTCTCGACCGCCCTCGCCGTCCTCGTCGCCGTCGGCGCGAGCGCCGTCGTGCCGGGGATCGACTGGTCGGCTTACGCCGACGCACGGACAGTCGTCGTCCTCCACACCGACGAAGACGGGAGGCGGCGCGAGACGACGATCTGGCTCGGCATCTCCGAGGGCCGGGGCTACGTCCGCGGAGGGGGCGGACGCTGGGTCGGCAACACGCGCCGCAACCGAGACGTCGCGCTGCGGATCGGGGACGTCGAGCTCGCCGTCCACGCGACGCCGGTGACGGACGCGGCCGAGCTCGAGCGCGTGACGGCCGCCTTCCGCGCGAAGTACGGCTTCGGCGACGTGCTGGCCACCCTCGTGCGCGGCCGCCCGACGATCTTCCGACTCGAAGCGCGTTAGTTCACCGCGTCGCGGCGATGCCACGATGCGGGGCGCGGTCCAGGGCCGGGCTCCTCCGGACCCGCCGGGCGAGGCCGGCGGGTCGGGGAGCGCATGGACCTTCCCGCCTAGCCCTTCACGGCCTTGCGGATCTTGACGAGCCCGTTCGGATGACCGGGCACCGCGCCGCGCACGAAGATCAGGTTGCGCTCGGCGTCGACCTTCATGACCTCGAGGTTCTGGATCGTGACGCGCTCATGGCCGTGGTGGCCCGCCATGCGCAGGCCGGGGATGACGCGGCCCGGGTTCGAGCCGGCGCCGATCGAGCCGCCGTGGCGGAAGAACTCGTGGGTGCCGTGGGTGCGCTTCTTGATCGAGAAGCCGTGTCGCTTGACGACGCCGGTGAAGCCGCGGCCCTTGCTGGTCCCGATCGCGTCGATCCGCTGACCGGGCTCGAACATGTCGACGCGGATCTCTGCGCCGGGCTCGAGGGCGGCGACCTCTTCGGCCGTCAGCCGGCTCTCGGACAGGTAGCGCTTCGGCGCGCCGCCGCCGTGCTTCGCGAAGTGGTTCTTCGCCGCCTTCGAGAAGAGCTGCTCGCGCCGCTCACCGAAGGCGAGCTGGACGGCGTCGTAGCCGTCCGTCGCCTGCGTCTTCTTCTGGACGACGACGTTGGGACCCGCCTCGAGGACCGTCACCGGAACGGCGGAGCCGTCCTCGACGTAGAGTTGGGTCATGCCGAGCTTCTTGCAGAGTAGTTCGATGGACACGGGGATCTCCTCGTCCGGATTGGACCCGGAAGCGTCCATCGCTCCCGGTTCGTCGCGGTCGATGCATCTCGCCGCCGGCTCTCGATCCGCCGACCGGAGTCCGGTCTGCGGATGACCCTCGTTGCGGGCCTCATTCGAGGGGCCCGGCGAAGGAAACGGCGTGCGAGGGGCGATCTATTTGGACTGCATCTGCCCGAGCTGGACCGCTTCCCTGGAGAAGGACCCGGGTCTCAAGCGGCCGGCAGGCTAGCACGGGATCCCGACGGCGCCCGCCCGGGGAAGGCCGGGGTCGTGGACGGGCCATTCACGAGGGTGCCCTACGGCGGCCTTAAACGGATTGCCCCGCAGGAATCGGACGCCGGCCTGCGTCGGATCGTGGGTGCGAACACGCCCCGATGTCCAGTATGGATCGGATCGATAACGCCGCTTCTTCGGCGACATCGACCCTCAGAGAGCCACCACACGAAGGCGTCTCGGGACTTCCCCGTCGCCCATGCGCTGGAGATCGAATGAAGATTGTCGCATCCCGGATCCGCGCCTCGCTGGCCATCGCAAGCCTCGTCGCTCTTCCGATGGCGACGGCCTTCGCGGAGGGCGCGCCGCCCGGGATCTACTCGATCTCCGTGCCAGCTCCGCCCTTAGGCCGACCGAATGTCCTCTACACCGGCTTGAGCGGCGATGGTTCGATCGTTCGATCGGAGTTCCCAAACCTGGTCTGGACCTACCCCGATGGCCAGGGCGCGTTCTTCCCGACCGGCTCCCCCACGCTGACCCCCATCCTGGATGCCTCTCCCGACATGGAGGTCCTGCTGGGGAACCGAAACGGCGTCGGACGGGTCGTGACCAACCGGGAGGGCACGAGCGAGTGGGTGCTGGAGTCGGCGTTTCCATACACCGTGAACGCAGGGTTCGTCTCCCCAAACGGCCAATTCGCGGCGGGGAACGCCAACTACTTCGGCCCATCCGGTCTCCAGCGGGATGCCGGGCGGTGGAACATCGATACCGGTTTTCAGCTGCTCAAGAGCGCGCCGGACCTCGTGGCGACCGCGGTCGTCGGGGTCACGAACGACGGAACGGTCTACGGGCACGGGTACGTCTACGATGGCCCAGTTCCGGCGATTCCCCTGCTGTCCTCGACGCTGCTCGATCGTGCAGTTCGATGGAATCCGGATGGCCGTATCGAGAGCCTGGGCGGTATCGACGACCAGGGTAAAGCCTGGAAGGAGATGTGGATCGACGATTTGACCCCAGACGGCGCGTTTCATGTAGGACGGGGCATTCGCGAGTCTGCGCCTGCCGATCAGACGTCCTTCACCGAGCGTACCTTCGCAGCGGTCTTCGACCACGATGGGATCGCGTGGACCCTCTGGGATGGACGCGTCGACAAAGACTCCCTCAGCGACCCCTACCGGATGGGGGTGACGGCGGACGGATCCCTTGCCTTTGGCCACCTCCTCCGATTCGACCCCTCCCAATTCGGCTATGTCGACGCGCCTCTGATCTGGACCCCCGACGGCGGGCGCGTCGAGTTCGAAGTCTTCCTGCGGTCGATGGGTCTCGATACGACGAATTGGAAGATCGGGTCGATCGTCGACATGTCGGACGATGGGCGATCGTTCCTCGTCAACGCCACCGAGCGCAACGGCGGCTCGCCCTTCGGCATCCAGTTGCTCGTCGTCGTGCCCGAGCCGGGGAGCGCGGCCCTCGTCGGTGTCGGACTCGTGGGACTCGCGTTCGGACGCCGACGGATGCGGGCCTGAAAAGAGCTGACTCAGTCCCGCACGTCCTGCACCAGCCGCCAGGCCGCGAGCCCGAGCCCGGCGACCCCCATCACGAGCACGGCCCACAGGACGTATCGGCGGATCGGGAGCGGCGGCGGCGGGGGCGTCCGAGCGCCCTCCCCGGCCACGATCCGCGGCGGGCTCGCGTCGACGTCGCTCCGCGGCAGGCTCGACCGCTCGGCCTCGGGCAGGAAGCCGATCAGCTCCTCGAAGGCGAAGGTCGCGGGCTCCGCGTCATGGCGACCGAAGGCGAGCTCGAAGGGCGCCTCGCCCCGGGCGAGGAAGATCAGCTGCTGGGGGTAGTAGGCGATCTCGAGCTCGGGCAGCGCGGCGCCGAAGCCTCCGCCCTTCGCCTGGGCCCTGACCGCCCAATGGCGATCGGCTCGGCGCGGGATCGGGATCGCCGGGCTCTCGAGCGTCTGGCCGCCGGTCGCGACGCGATAGACCGTCGCCCGGGCGACCGGATCGAGGGCACCCCCCGCATCGGATCCCGCCAGCAGCTCGGCCGCGACGAGGGCGTTGTTCTCGGCCAGCGCGACCCGGACCCGATCGACCGGCACGAACCCGCCGAGATCGAAGTCGATCCGCTTCGGGTCGTCGGCGTGGGGGCGGCCGGAGATGCGGTGGACGACGCGCTCCGCCGACGCGCGCTCGGCTCGAAGCTCGCCCCTCACCCGGACGATCGGGGCCGGGAGGCTCCCCGCCTTCCAGCGGAGCACGACATAACGCGCCTCGACGGCGGGCAGCTCGATCCGATCCTGCGCGATCTGCTCGCCCGCATACGTCAACCGAACGAGGGACTGCGGGCCTCCGAGGCTCGAGAAGCGGGTCAGGTCGTCGCTCGTCTCGACGGAGACGGGGATCATGTAGTCGCCCTCGGACGGGCCGAGCTCGATGCGCAGGGATTCGAGGGGCCGCTCGAGACCGTCTGTGTCGAGGACACAGGCGCCGATGCGGGCGGTGTCGCTCGGAGGCGACCCGTCGCGGGCGGGCGAAGACCCGACCGCGGAGAGCGCGCGAGCACGAACGTCGACGACCGTACCCCGGTCGTCGCGAACGACCTGGAGCGTCAAGGCACCGAGATCGCCCGTCGTCTTCGTCGGCGACTCGATCGGGAAGAACCGCAGGTCGACCTCGCTCGACGCGCGGTCCTCGGGTGCGTCGAGGGTCCGGATCGCGTGGGGCACGAGCCTGCCGTTGGCGTCGAAGACGCGCAGATCACCGAGGTCGCTGCGGGTCACGCCGCGGTAGACCTCGATCGGAATCAACGCCGTATGGACGGCGCGCGCGTCGCGCGGCACGAGCCGGATCGCCTCGGCGAAGTCCTCGAGGCGGGGCTCGCGTGCCGGCTCGGCCGCCGCGATCGGCATCGAGAAGCCGGTCCATCCGACGAAGCTCGCGAGCGCGACGCGCAGCGCCTGCGCGCGCCGACTACGCCGCGCAGCGCGCCGGCGGCCGGCGACGAGGGAGAGGACGTGGGACGGTCGGGCAGCTCGGAACGTCGACGCGGACTCGCTCAATTCGGCTTCTCCTCGGCGACCGCCGTTTTCGCCTCGGGCGCATTCGCCGGCGGGTCGCTGTGCTCGCCATCCCGCCCCGGCTCGTCCGGCTCGGGCTCCGCCGGCGGGACCGGCGCCAGGTAGCCGACCAGCAGGAGCAGCACGCCGACGACCAGGAAGGTCCCGATCTTGGCGAGGGTGCTGAGCCGGGCGAGGTCGATCAGGAAGAGCTTGACGACGACGACACCGAGCAGCGTCGCCCCGACGATCCAGGCCGGGCGCAGCGCGCGGCGGCTCGCGAGGACGGTCACGACGAGACCGATGCCGCTCCAGGTGATCGAGATCGCGACCTGCAGCGAGACCGATCGCCAGAGCGAGAGCGCGTCGAACGGAACGCCGTCCTGATGGTGCACCGCCCGCGCGAGCATCGCCGTCCACCACACGAAGGCGAACGCCGCGACGACCCCGAAGAGCGGCGATCGAAGCGGCTTCGGGACGAAGCCCCGCCCCGCACGCGCGTCGTCGCGCTGCCAGACGAGCACGCTCGCGAAGCCGGCCAGCTGGGTCAGGTCGAGCGGGTTCAGGATCGGGAAATGGGGCAGCGGATCGCTCGCGCCCGGCTCGAAGAGGTTCGCGACGACGCTCGCGACGAGCAGCGCGGCGGCGAGCACGCCGGCGCCGGGACCGAGGTAGCCCGCGCGCTGCGCCGCGACGGGCCAGCGCGTCTGGACCGACGGCACGTTGACGGCGGCGAGGGCGGCGGCGATCGACGCGAGGATGGCGCCGGTGCCCCAGCTCGAGCCGAGGCCGAGGACGTCGACCGCGAGGCGCAGGCCGGCGAGCGCGACGAAGCCCGTGATCCCCCAGAGCGCGATCGGATGCAGCCAGCCGAGCCACGGCGGGGCGACGGGGACGAAGCGACGGAGCGTCCCGGCGACCGAGGCCAGGAAGATCGGCCAGGCGAGCGCGCCCCCGTGCGCCAGCAGATGGACGTCCTCGTCCGCGTCCCAGACGAGGGCCAGCGGGAGCAGGAAGAGCGTCGTCGCCGCCGCGGGATATCGGACGAAAGGCCAGGCGAAGCGCGCCCCGAGCGCGTCGAGGCCGATCGACAGGGCGCCGAAGAACGCGACGACGAGCGCCGTCTGGTAGGTCGGCGCGCCGAGGCGCTCGATCTCGTCGAGGACACCGGGCACGAGGAAGAGCAGCGCCCAGCCGATCAGCGCCTGGAGCCAGCGGCTCTCGGCGGGGCCGACGGTGGCGCGGTGGGCGTGGGCGTGGCGCGCGATGAACAGCGAGCTCGCGGCGAGGAACGCGATCGCCAGCATGCGCACGTTCAGGATCGGGAGCGCCTCGCTCGGGTCGCCGCCCAGGGTGGAGAAGACGATCGCGAGGCCGGCCAGGATCTGGAGCGCGACGGCGGCGATGCGACCGAGGCGCCGCGTCTGGCGCACGCCCAGGAAGTAGAGCCCCGCGCCCTCGACCGCCCAGGTCGCCCCCGTCAGCCCCGAGTTGTCGAGCCCGTACGGGACGGCCAGCGTCCCGAAGCCGATCCCGATCGCGAGGAAGGACTCGATCATCGTGCGCAGCACGACCGGCGCGCGGTGCAGCAGCAGGCGCGCGAGGCCGAGGTAGAGCGCGGCGAGCGCGAGGGTCGTGTAGGCCATCGCGAAGGGACGATCGCCGACGAGGGCGATCTGGAGCCCGAGGAACGCGAGCGGGGCCCCGAAGACGAGGCTGCCGTCGACCCAGCCGCGCAGGCTCGAGCGCAGCGCGAAGACGACCGGGATCGCCACGTAGAGCAGGAAGAAGGCGATCAGGAAGGGCTCGGTCGTCGCGAAGTCCTCGGGCCGGTAGCGCAAGACGCCCCAGGTCGTCCCGATCCCGAAGGTGAAGACGAAGCCGATCAGGTTGAGCGGGCGCCACGCGCGGAACAGCGCGATGCCGAAGATCGCGAGGTTGAGCAGCAGGTAGTAGGCGAAGAGCGCGACGTGGGAGCCCTGGCCCGTCGACGCGAGGATCGGCGCGAGGAAGCCGCCGATCTGCCCGATCACGACGAGCACGATCGCGTCCTGGGCGACCGCGAGCACTGCGCTGCTCGCCGCGATCGCCGCGAGCAGCGCGAACGCGAGCGGTCCCGGGATCAGCGCGTAGGTCCGGAACGAGAAGAAGACGACGAGGTACATCGCGGCGATGCCGCCGCCCTGGAGCGTCCGGGCGAAGCCCGGCCGCTTCGCGCGCTGGAGCAGGCCGACGCCGACGAGCAGGAGCCCGATCAGCCCGGCCGACGCCATGCGCAGCTCGATCGGGAAGAGCGCGTGGTCGGCGGCGTACTTGAGCAGCAGCGTGACGCCGACGAGCAGGACGAGGATGCCGACGCGGACGACGGTGTTCCCGCCGAAGAGGAGGTTGCGCACGAAGCGGAAGGCGAGGACGAAGGGATCGTCGTCGCGGGACCGCGGCGGCGCGGCGGGGCCGGGGGTCGAGGCTTGGATCGTGGCCGAGGCCGCGAACGGAGACGGCGACGCGACCGACGCCGACGCGGGCGCGCCGGGAGCGATCGGCGCCGGCGACTCCGCGGGCGAAGCGACCACGGGACCCGGGCCCGGCGCGGGCTGGGGCTCGGGGCGATCGCCGTCCTGGAAGCGGCGGAGCAGGGCATCGTGGGCCTGGCCCAGGCGCTCGAGCTCCCCGCGCAGCGAGCCGACCTGCTCGACGAGGGCGGCCTGGGCCCGGGCGAGGGCCTCGCGGGCGGCGCGCTCGCGATCGAAGAGCCAGCCGAGCCCGGCGCCCAATGCGGCCCCGACGACGCCCCCGAACCCCGCGTCGAGCGCCACGAGCCCCGCCACGAACCCGACCACGGCCAGCCACGCGATCATCGACGATCCCCGTCGCCGGTCGGGGGAGATCCGGCGGCCGGCAAACTAGCTCATCGGGTCGCCGGACCGGACGATCGCGGGCGCACGCGCCGGCGGGCCGGCGCGACCGTCGGCTCCGCGGCCCGGGACCAAGTCAATCGCTTCGACGGCGCGCTGCGAGCGCGGCCAGCCCGAGCCCGAGCAGCAGCGCGGTCCCGGGCTCGGGCACCGGCGGAGACAGGGACACTCCGTCCATCAGTCGCGTGACGAAGGCATTCTGGGCCTGCTCCGTCGCTCCCCCTGCCAGCACGACGACGTTGCCGAGGGTCGGGTTGGCGTTGGTTCCGATCGTGATCGTCGTGGTCCCGGGTCCGGCGATGCGAAAGACCACGCGGAACTGGGCGTCCCCGCCATTCACGACGCCGTCGAGACCCGGATCTCGCTGGCCCGTGCCCGATCGGCCCGTGGTCGAGATCGCCTGAACGAGCGGGAGATAGTTGCCCACGCCCGCGATGTTCTGGACATCGCTCGGACCGGCCCTGCGGTTGCCCGTCTCGGGGTCGGCCGGAGTCGGGAACAAGACGCCGTTCTCCAGCCCCAAGCTGCACGAGGCCGTGGTGCAGAAATAGGGCCCGGCGTTCATCTCGGCCCGCTCGAAGGTCAGGATGGAGTTGTCCCAACCCTGAATGCCGGCGCCGACGCCGAAGATCGTGGCGCCAGTCGGGTTCGACATGCGGATGCCGATCGTGACCTCGTCACCCGGAAGGAGCGCGTTCAGCGCGCGACCGCTCGGGGAGGTCGCATCGGTGAACGTGAAGGCGAGCGCGCTCGCGAACGAAGCCGACAGAAGGATCAGGGAGCCGAGGAGGCCGGGCAGCAGGAATCGCATCGGGCGCGTCCTTTCTCTCTCGTCCATCTCCCCAGCCTGGACTGGGGCAGCCGAGCGCGGCCAGGAGATGGATCGGGTGGGGGGGCCTTTTCATCATTGTCGCATGCGATCCTGCTTTGCGGCGAGAAGATTGCCGGGGGCCTGATCCCGCGGGTCGGTCGAGTCGGTCGGATCGGTCGCCCGTGCCCATCCTGGGGCGATGCGCGACCTGGGGCGTCGACCCGCCCAGCGCCCCCGCCCGCCGCCCGGCCCGGGAGCGGCCGGGAGAGCCCGAGAGAGCGCGGAGAGCCGGGCGCGGGTCTCTACTTTCGCGCCGATCGCGCCGAAACCGGGTTCCAGCCGACCGATCCGCCCGGATTGGGCCCGGAGAACCGACGACCCTAGATTCCGGTCCAAGCGTCCGGACACCCGCTTCGAATCGAGGAGACCCGCCATGCAGTATCGAGCCACCCTGATCCCCGGCGACGGCATCGGACCCGAGGTCGTCGACGCCGCCCTGCGCGTGGTCGACGCGGCGGGGGTCCGGATCGAGTGGGAGCGGGTCGAGGCCGGCGCCGACGTCTTCCTGAAGCACGGCACCGCGATGCCCGACGAGGCCCTCAACTCGATCCGCAAGACGCGCGTCGCGCTCAAGGGCCCGATCGGGACCCCGATCGGCGGCGGCTTCAAGAGCGCGAACGTGCTGATGCGCCAGGCGCTCGATCTCTACGCGTGCGTCCGCCCGATCCGGACCCTCACGGGCCTGCCCTGCCGCTTCCAGAACGTCGACTTCATCATCGTCCGCGAGAACACCGAGGGCCTCTACTCCGGCCTCGAGCATCGCGTCGCCCCCGGCGTCGTCGAGAGCCTGAAGGTCGTGACCGAGGCCGCGAGCCTGCGCATCGCGCGTTATGCCTTCGAGCTCGCCCGAGGCCAGGGCCGGTCGACGGTGACCGCGATCCACAAGGCGAACATCATGAAGCTCTCGGACGGGCTCTTCCTCGAGTGCGTCCGCCGCGTCGCGCGCGACTATCCCGAGATCGCGATGAAGGAGATGATCATCGACAACTGCGCGATGCAGCTCGTGACGAAGCCCGAGCAGTTCGACGTGCTCGTCATGGACAACCTCTACGGCGACATCCTCTCGGATCTCGGCGCGGGGCTCGTCGGCGGCCTCGGCATCGTGCCCGGCAGCAACATCGGCCTCGAGTGCGCCGTCTTCGAGGCGGTCCACGGCAGCGCGCCGGATCTCGCGGGCAAGAACAAGGCGAACCCGACGGCGGTGATCCGGTCGGCGGCGCAGCTCGTCGGTCATCTCGGCGAGCGCAGCGCGGCGGAGCGGATCGAGAAGGCAGTGGCGGCGGCCCTCGCCGACCCGCGCAACCACACGGGCGATCTCGGCGGCAAGGCGACGACGAAGGAGCTCACCGACGCCATCGTGCGTCACCTCGCCGACTAGCAGCCCGGATCGGTGGCCCCGCCGCTCCGCCCGGTCCTCGTCCTCGCCCTCGACGGCGCGAGCTTCGACGTGATCCGCCCGATGGCGGAGGCGGGGGAGCTGCCGAACCTGTCCGCCTGGATGAAGGAAGGCCTCGCGGCGCCCCTGGCGAGCACCGCGCCGCCGGTCACGTTCCCGGCCTGGTCCTCCTTCATGACGGGCCTCTCGCCCGGCGAGCACGGCATCTTCGACTTCACGCAGAAGGTCCCCGGCGACTACCGCCTGCGCTTCGTGAACGCGAGCGATCGCGCGGGGCGCACGCTCTTCCGACGCGTCGGCGACGCGGGCGGGCGGGTGCTCGTGCTCGGGCTGCCGGCGACGCATCCGCCCGAGCCCGTCGCGGGGCTGCTCGTCTGCGGCTTCGAAGCGCCGGTCGCCAGCGGCACCGACCCCCGCAGCGCCTCCGACCCCGAGCGCTACCGCCGCATCGCCGCGAAGGCCGGCCCCTGGATGCGCCCCGAGCTCGACGAGTCCGCGAAGGCATCCGACTTCCACGAGCGCGCCGTCGCGACGCTCCTCGCCCGCATCGACCGCAAGCGCGACTTCGCCCTCGCCGCCCTCGAGGACCTGCGCACCGACCGCGAAGGCCGCCTCCCCGACCTGACCGTCGTCGTCTTCTCCGAGAGCGACACCGCCGGCCACCACTACTTCCGCGACCACGATCCCCGCTCGCCGCGCCACGATCCCGCCGCGTCGACCGAGCGCAAGGATGCGCTTCGCGCCGTCCACCGCCGCCTCGACCAGGCTTGCGGTGCGCTTCGCGCGGCGGTCGGCCCCGACGTCCGCTGCGTCGTCCTGTCGGATCACGGCATGGGGACGGCCTCCGACAAGATCGTCCATCTCAACCGCTTCCTCGCCGAGCAGGGCCTGCTCGTCCGCAGTCGCCCGCTGCACGGCGCGCTCGGCGGCCTCGGCCGACTCGCCGGGCTCGCGAGCACCGACGGCCTCGCCCGCACGGCCCGCGATCTCGCCCTCGCCTGGCTCCCGCCGACGATCGCCCAGCTCGTGTTCCGCCGCGCGCGCGGAGCGGCGGCGCTCGTCGAGAGCCGCGCGCGCTTCGGCGGCTTCGACTGGCGCCGGACGCTCGCCTTCAGCGAGGAGGCGAACACGCAGCCCGGTGTCTGGATCAACCTCGAAGGGCGCGAGCCCGAAGGCTGCGTCGCCCCGGCGGACTACGAAGCGACCCGGGACCGCGTGATCGCCGCGCTGCTCGCCTGGAGGCTCCCCTCCGGCGAGCCCGTCGTCGCCCGGGCCCTGCGCCGCGAGGCCGTCTACTCCGGTCCCTTCGTCGAGTGCGCACCGGACGTCGTCCTCGAGCTCGCCCTCGACGCGGGCCACGGCCTCTCCCTCGTCGCGACGCCCTGGGCCGAGGGCGGGCCCGACGGCGAGGGCATCCCGAGCGTGCGCACCCTCGGCCCCGCCGAGCTCGCCGGCGGCCGCGGCCGCGGCATGAACGGCACCCACCGCGGCGAGGGCATCTTCATCGACTGCGGCGCCCCACGCGGAGCCGGCGCCGATCCCGGTGCCGATGCCGATCCGGCCTCCCCCGCACCCCGACGCCTCGCCGACGTCGCCCCTTGGCTCGCGCGGGCGATGGGCCTAGCCTGGGCCGCCGACGGCGATCCCCGGGCGGGGCGCCCGGACGGCTCGGGCACGGACACGAACGCGCGCGTCGCCTACGACGAGGACGAAGAAGCGATGGTCGCCGAGCGGCTCCGGGCCCTGGGATATCTCGAATGACCCGCCCCGTCCTCTCGCTCGTCTTTCCGGCCTGGAACGAGGCCGAGAACCTGCCGGCCCTGCTCGAGAGCGCGATCGCGATCGGGACGGAGCTCGGCGTCGGCTTCGAGATCGTGATCGTCGACGACGGCTCGGCGGACGCGAGCCGCGCGGTGATCGCGGACTGGTGTCGGCGGGACGCGCGGGTGCGCGCGGTGCACTTCGAGCAGAACCAGGGCTACGGCGCAGCGCTGCGTGCCGGGCTCAAGACCGCCCGCGGCGAGTTCGTCTTCTTCAGCGACGCGGATCTCCAGTTCGATCTCGCCGAGATCCGGCGCCTGCTCGACCACACCGACGCCTACGAGATCGTGGCCGGCTATCGCGCCCCGCGGCGCGATCCCTGGCTGCGGCGGGTGATCGCCCGGGCCTGGGGCATGCTGGTGCGCGGGCTCTTCGACCTGCCGGTGCGGGACATCGACTGCGCCTTCAAGGTCTTCCATCGCTCGGTGCTCGAGGCGATCCCGATCCAGTCCGTCGGGGCCTTCGTGAACACCGAGATCCTCGTGCGCGCCCGGGCCGCGGGCTTCCGGATCAAGCAGGTCCCGGTCAGCCACCGCCGACGCCGCTCGGGTCGCCAGAGCGGCGCGCATCCGCGGGTGATCGCGCGTGCGCTCTTCGAGCTCGTGAAGCTCCAGGCCACCCTCGGCCCCGACCGCGCACCGGCCTGGCGGACGCCCCGACCGCGGGCCGCGGGCCCGATCCCGACCGCGACTCACGCCCCGAACCTTGCCGCACCGCAAGCCGCCTCCCGCGGTGCGGCCCACCCCATGGCCCACCCGGCCTTCCGGCCGGCGGCGGACGGGCCGGCCTGGCGCGCCGCCGCTCGCGCGACCGCCCCGTCGATCGCCCGCAGCGAGCATCCTGTCGCAGCGAACCGCGCGCGGCCCCGCCGCGAGGCGAGCTCGCGGTCCTGATCGGGGGATGCGGCTCCTGCTCGTGGGCGCCTTTCCGTTCCCGCCCGAGCAGGGATCCCAGGTCTACTTCCAGGAGCAGGCCCTCGCCCTGCGCGCCGCCGGCGCCCACGTCCATCTGCTGACCTACGGGCCGGGCCGCCCGGAGCTCGGGCTCCCCCAGACGACGCTCCCGGCCTGGGCCGTTCCCCGCTCGCGGCGCTCGGGACCGAGCCTCGGCAAGCCCCTCGCCGATCTCGTGCTCGCGGCGAGGCTCCGACGACGCGTGGCCTCCGGGCCGACTGCGGCGAGCCGAGCCGCGGACTCCGCCGAAACGGCGAGCGCTTCCGGCAGGGCCTCCGGAAGTGCGTCATGGGATGCGTCAGAGAATGCGTCGGGCACTGCGTCGAAGCGCGCGTCATCGGCTGCGTCATCGACGGGCTTCGATGCGATCCTGGCCCACCATGCGGAGGCGGCGCTGGCGGCGCTCCATGCACTGCCGCGATCGCGTCCGCCCATCGTCTACTGCGCCCACACGCTCCTCGGCGAGGAGCTTCCCCTGTATTTCCAGTCGCCTCGCGACCAGCTGGTGGACCGGGAGCCCGGTGCGAGTGGGCGGGCGCTGGCCTGGCTCGGGGGCGGCCTCGACCGCTGGATCGCGCGTCGGGCCGACGGCTGGGTCGCGTTGACGCAGACCGCGGAGCGCGTCATGCGCGCGTCGAGCGGGGCCCCGGGTCGTCGCATCGGGCCCCCCGTCGCCGACCCGGACGGTGGCCGTGCACTCCCCGATGACGCAGCCCTGCTCGCGGCCCACGCGCTCGAGCGTCGCGGCTTCTTCCTCTATTGCGGCAACCTCGATCCCTATCAGGACCTGCCGCTGCTCGAGCAGGTGGCCCGTGCCCGGGCGGCGGCGGGCAGCCCCGAGCGGCGGACCGAGGCGCGGGGCGACCGCGTACGCTCCCTCCCCCTCGTCGTCGCAACCCATGCGCTGCGCGGAGCCGCGACGGATCCCCCCGGCTCACGACCGGTCGCGGATGCCCGGGCGCTCGCCCAGGTCGGGCGGCTCGCGCAAGCGGGGGTCCGCGTCGTCCCGATCGGATCCGCCGCCGAAGCCCGGGCACTCTTCGCCGGGGCCCGGGCGACGATCGTCCCGCGGCGCTCGCTCGGGGGCTTCCCGATCAAGCTCGTGAACAGCCTCGCCGCGGGCACCCCGGTCGTCGCCTACCACGGCGAGGAGTGGGGCCTCGTCGACGGCCACGAGGCCCTCGTCGCCGACCTCGACGATCCGGTCGCCTCCCTCGCCGCGGCGTTGACCCGCCTCGAGCGCGACCCGGCCCTGGCCGAGCGCCTCGGTCAGGGCGCCCGCGCGCACTACGGATCGGAGCACCGCCCCGCCCTCGTGGCCGCCGCGACCCTCGAGCTGATCCGCGCGGTCGCCGCGCGCCGCGATCGCTAGGGCGCCGGGCGCAGACTCCCCGCCTTCCGCCCGGGCCGTTCCCCGTCCGGCCCCGGCCCCGGTCGCGGTCCCAACCCGGTCCGGCCGGCGGACCCCGTCCCGCTCCCGTCCCGCGCCCGCACTCGAGTCCGGGTGTGCCGTTCCCGATCAGGCCTCTACACTGCGCCGCGCCCGGGCCCCCTCGTCGGGGGTTCCGGGCTTTCGGCGTTGGTCGGCTCCGGAGAGAGCGGCCGGGGGCAAGAGGGTCGCGGCGAGCGATGGGTGAAGGAGCGAGCGAAAACGCGGACGCGCGGGCGCGGCGACCGCTGCGGCGGGGCGATACGCCCTTCGACCGCATGCTGCGCGAGTCCCGGGATTCCTGCCCCCTGCTCCGGATCACCGGGCTGCGCGGCGCCGCCGGCCGCGTCGCCGCGAGCCACCTGATCCGGGCCCACGGCGACCGCCCGGTCCTCTACGTCACCGCCGACTCCCGCGCCGCCGAGGCCGCGCGCGAGGCGCTGCAGGGCCTGCTCGGCGAGCGCGACGGCGAGACGCGGCTGCGCCCCTTCCCGCGCCACGACACCCTGCCCTTCGATCGCTTCTCGCCCCAGCCCTTCGTCGTCGCCCAGCGCATGGAGGTGCTCCACCGCCTCGACGCCACGGTCGCCGCCGGCCGGGCTTCCGGCGCGGGCGGCCGAGCCGACGAACGCGGCGCGCGAAGCGAACGGACCGAGCGGTCGGCGCCGAGCCCCGACGCCCCCGACGAGCGGCCGCCGATCATCGTCGCACCGGCCTCGGCGCTCGCGCTGCGCGTGCCGGCGCGGGCGCTCGTGCGGCGGACGACGGTGCGCATCGCGATCGGGGAGGCGATCGATCGCGACGAGCTCGTCGGGCGGCTCGTCGCGATCGGCTACCAGCGCATGGCGCTCGTCGAGGAGGCGGGCGAGGTCGCCGTGCGCGGCGACATCATCGACGTCTTCCCGCCGCATCTCGACAAGCCGCTGCGCATCGAGCTCTGGGGCGATCAGATCGACTCGATCCGCAGCTTCGATCCCGCGAGCCAGCGCTCCCAGGCGAAGTGCGCGCTCGCGCAGCTGCCGCCCCCGCGCGAGCTGCTCGTGGGCCGCGACGAGGTCGTCGATCGCTCGCCCGCGCTGCGCGCCCTCGCCGCGGAGCAGGGGATTCCCGCGTCGCAGGTCGATGCGCTGGTCGACTCGCTGCTGCGCGGGGCGGTGCCCCCCGGCGCCGAGTCGCTGGCGCCTTTGATCCAGCCCGAGCTCGAGACCTTCTTCGACCACCTCCCGCCCGACACGCTCGTGCTCGTCGAGGAGCCCGAGCAGGCGATGGCGCGCCTCGAGCGGCTCCACGAGGAGATCCTCGTGAACCACGCGGCGGCGAAGGGCGAGCGGATCACGGTGCCCCTCGAGCGCCTGCTGCTCGACCCGGCCGGGATCGCCGAGGCGCTCGCGGAGAAGGGAGCGATCCGGCTCGAGCGGCTCGACGTGCTCGAGTCGACGGACGAGGCGAGGGGGGATTCGAGCGACGCCGCGCGGGGCGCCGCGATCCAGGCCGGTCGCCACCACGCGACGACCGAGACCCAGGAGGAGCTGCGCCGCGCCCTCGCCGCGACCCGCAGCCACGAGCGGGCGCTCGCGCCCCTGGTCGAGCGGATCACGGCCTGGCTCGGCGCGGGCTTCCGCGTCGTCGTCGCCTGCAGCTCGCTCTCGAGCGCCGAGCGCCTGAAGACGCTGCTCGCCGACTATCAGCAGGAGGCGCAGGTCGCGACGGATCCGCGTCCCGTCTGGCACTGGTCGCTCCCCGGCCGCCTCGAGCTGCGCGTCGTCGACGTCGGCGGCGAGGGGGTCGTGTGGCCGGCGCAGGCGCTCGCGGTCGTCTGCGACGAGGAGATCTTCGGCGTCCGGGAGCGGCGCCGAACCCGCGCGGGCTGGCGCGACGGCCAGAAGCTCGACGGCATCGCCCAGCTCGCCCCCGGCGACTTCCTCGTCCACGTCGACCACGGCATCGGCATCTACCGCGGCCTCAAGGAGCTGCGCGCCGGCGGCATCGCGAGCGAGCTGCTCGCGATCGAGTATCTCGGCGGCGACAAGCTCTTCCTGCCCGTCGATCGCCTCGCGAGCGTGCAGCGCTACGGCGCCTCGGACGGCGTCCAGCCGCGCATCGACAAGCTCGGCGGCGAGACGTGGCAGAAGACGAAGGGCAAGGTCAAGGCGTCGCTGCGCGACATGGCGGGGGAGCTGCTCTCGCTGCATGCGGCGCGCGAGCTCGCGCCGGGCTTCTCCTTCTCGGGTCGCGACGCGGCGCTCGAAGAATTCGAGGCGGCGTTCCCGTACGAGGAGACGCCGGACCAGATGGCGGCGATCGACGACGTCCTCGGCGACATGCAGGCGGCGAAGCCCATGGACCGCCTCGTCTGCGGCGACGTGGGCTACGGCAAGACCGAGGTCGCGATCCGCGCGGCCTTCCGCGCCGCGGCGGACGGGAAGCAGGTCGTCGTGCTGACGCCGACGACGGTGTTATGCCAGCAGCACTTCGAGAACTTCCAGAAGCGCTTCGCGAACCATCCGATCCGCGTCGACATGCTCTCGCGCTTCTGCTCGCCCAAGGAGTCGAAGGCGACCCTCGAGGGCCTCGCGACGGGCCAGGTCGACGTCGTCGTCGCGACCCACCGCATCCTGCAGAAGAACGTCGCCTTCAAGGATCTCGGCCTCCTCGTCGTCGACGAGGAGCAGCGCTTCGGCGTCGCCCACAAGGAGCGCATCAAGAAGCTGAAGAAGACGGTCGACGTGCTCACGCTGACCGCGACGCCGATCCCGCGCACGCTCCAGATGGCCTTCACCGGCATCCGCGACCTCTCCGTCATCGAGACGCCGCCCGTCGACCGCCTCGCGATCCGGACCCAGGTCTGCCGCTTCGACGAGGGGCTGATCCGCGAGGCGATCCTGCGCGAGCTGCGCCGCGGCGGGCAGGTCTTCTTTCTCCACAACCGGGTGCGCTCGATCGACGCGATGCGCGAGCAGCTGGCGAAGGCGGTGCCCGAGGCGCGCATCATGGTCGCCCACGGGCAGATGAAGGAGCGGCAGCTCGAGGATCGCATCCACGCCTTCCTGCGCCGCGAGGCCGACATCCTGCTCTGCACGACGATCATCGAGAGCGGGATCGACATGCCCAACGTCAACACGATCCTGGTCCACCGCGCCGACGCGATGGGCCTCGCCCAGCTCTACCAGCTGCGCGGTCGGGTCGGCCGCAGCGCCCGGCGCGCCTACGCCTATCTGCTCGTCCCGACCCAGGTCGGCTCGCTCTCGCCCGACGCCCAGAAGCGGCTCGAGGCGATCCAGGATCTCTCGGAGCTCGGCGCGGGCTTCCGCCTCGCGAACCTCGACCTCGAGATCCGCGGCGCCGGCGATCTGCTCGGCGCCGAGCAGTCGGGCAACCTGCGCTCGGTCGGCTACGAGACCTACATGGAGATGCTCGAGCAGACGATCGACGAGCTGCGCGGGCAGGCCCACGAGGACTGGATCGATCCCGAGATCAAGCTCCCGGTGGTGGGGCGGCTCCCCGACGACTACGTCGCCGACGTGTCGCAGCGCCTCGTTCTCTACAAGCGCCTCTCGAGCGCCCGGGACGAGAACGAGGTCGCCCAGATCCGCGACGAGCTGATGGACCGCTACGGCAGGCTGCCGGTCGACGCCGAGAACCTGCTCGAGGTCATCCGGCTCAAGATCGCGGCGCGGCGGATCGGGATCGTGCGCATCGAGGTCGCCCGGGGCGAGCTCGTGCTCCACGTCGCCCCGAAGAGCCAGATCGATCCCGATCGCCTGGTCCGACTCCTGACCCAGGCCCGCTCCGGCATCCGGGTCACGCCGGAGCAGCGCCTCGTCACCCGCGCCCCCGGTCCCGAAGGCGGCCCGGCGGCGCTCTTCGCCGCGACGAAGACCCTGCTGAAGAAGCTGTCGGGCGATTGATAGGCGGTCCCGGCCGACGCCCGCTCGGGCTAAGCTCGCCCGCCATGGCGAGTTCGTGGGGGGAGCGGGCCGAGCCCTGGTTCCGGGCCTGGGCGCGATGCATCGTCGCCCACCCGTGGGCCGTGCTTTCGGCGTCCCTCGCCCTCATGCTCGTCGCCATGGCCGGCATCGCTCGGCTCCGCGTCGACGTGACCTTCGAGTCCTTCCTCGAGGACGACGATCCGGTCCTGCTGACCTACGAGCGCTTCGCCGACACCTTCGGCCGCGACGAGCGCATCATCGTGTCGGCCGAGCCCGGGACGGCGCTCGGCCCGAACGGCATCTTCGAGCGCCGCTTCCTCGAGAAGCTGCGCACGCTCCACGAAGCCCTCGAGAGCCGCGTCCCCCACCTCGAGGAGATCACGAGCCTCGTCAACGCCCGCGATACTCGCGCCGAAGGCGACACGCTGCTCGTCGAAGAGTTCCTCGACCCCTGGCCCGGCGACGACGCCGCGATCGCGCGCCTGCGCCGGCGCGCCTTCGACAATCCGCTCTTCCAGGGCAGCCTGATCTCGAAGGAGGCGGACGCGACGGCGATCACCCTCGAGCTGCAGCTCTACTCGACCGCCGGCACGACGGGCGACGGACGGGACGAGCTCGCGGGCTTCGACGACGACGGGCTCGCCGCGGGCGCGGGCGACGCGGGGACGGGTGGCATCGACGCGGACGGAGCCGGGTCCGCGCACGCGGCCGCGAAGCCCGCGCCGGTGCGGCTCTCGGGGGAAGAGACGGCGCAGTCGGTCGCCGCGGTCGAAGCCATCGTCGCCGAGCTCTCGAGCCCGGACTTCGTGCTCCACTCGGCGGGGATGCCGATCATCCTCCAGGTGCTCGCGGAGGTGATGGCGCGCGACATGCCGCGGTTCCTCGGCCTCGCCCTCGTCTCGATCGGGATCCTGTTGTTCGTCATGTTTCGGCGCGTCGTCGCTGCCCTCGCCCCCCTCGCCGTCGTGGGGCTCACCGTCGGCGCGACCTTCGGCCTGATGGGCTGGACGGACCATCCGATCCAGATCCCGACCCAGATCCTGCCCTCGCTGCTGCTCGCCGCCTGCGTCGGTGACTCGATCCACGTCCTCGCGATCTTCTATCAACGCCGCCACGCGGGCGACGGCGAGGCCGACGCCCTCGTCCACGCCCTCGGCCACTCGGGCTTCCCCGTCGTGCTGACGAGCCTGACCACCGCGGTCGGCCTCGCCTCCTTCGCGACCTCCGACCTCGCCCCGGTCGCGGGCATCGGCCTCTTCGGACCGATCGGCGTGCTGATCGCCCTCTTCCTGACCCTCACGCTGCTGCCCGCGATGATGGTGCTGGTCCCGATGGGCGAGGCGCGGGCGAGCGACGCCGCCGACCGCGTGACGGGATCGGATCGGGTGCTCGCGGCGCTCGGGCGGTTCGCGCTGCGCAGGCCGGTGCCGATCGTCGTCGTCGCGGGGACGATCGCGGCGATCGCGCTCGTCGGGGCGCTGCGACTGCGGCTCTCCCACGATCCGATGACGTGGTTCCCGGACGGTGAGCCGATCAAGGAAGGCACGCGCCACATCGATGCGGTGCTCGGCGGCTCGGTCTCCTTCGAGGTCGCGCTCGAGCGGCCGAACGAGGGCGGTGCCCGCGACCCGAAGACGCTCCAGCGCCTCGCGGCCCTCGGCGAGGATCTCGAGACGACGCCGCGCGACGGCTACCGCGCCGGCCAGACGGTCTCGCTCGCGGATCTCGTCAAGGAGATCCACCGCGCCCTCCACGACGACCGCGACGACGCCTACCTCGTGCCCGACGCCCCGGACGCCGTCGCGCAGGAGATGCTGCTCTTCGAGAGCGCCGGCAGCGACGACCTCGAGGACGTGGTCGACGGCGACGCGCGCACGCTCCGCATGTCGGTCCGCATGCCGTGGCGCGACTCGGTCCACTACCGGACCTTCTTCGACCTCACCGAGCGCGACGCGATCGCGGCCCTCGGCGATCTCGGCGAGACGACGGTGACGGGCGTCTACGCCGTGCTCGTCCGCTCGATCGCGGCCGTCGTCTCGAGCGTCGCGAACTCCTACGTGTTCTCGTTCGGCGGCATCGGGATCATGATGATCCTGCTGCTCGGGAGCGTGCGCTGGGGCCTGCTCGCGATGATCCCGAACGTCTTCCCGATCCTCGTCACCCTCGGCGTGATGGGCTATGCGGGCCTGCCCCTCGACTCGTTCACGCTGATGATCGGCGCCATCGCCCTCGGCATCTGCGACGACGACACCATCCATTCGTGGCACCAGATCCGCCTGCTCCATCGCCGGGGCGTCGGCCTCGACGAAGCCGTCGCCGAGACCCTCGCGACCACCGGCCGCGCCGCGCTCTTCACGTCGATCGTGCTCTCGGCGGGCTTCATCGGGTTCACGCTCTCCTCGATGTGGAACCTCGTGAACTTCGGCCTGCTCACGACGCTCACGATCGCGACGGCGCTCGTGTCGGAGATCTTCCTCGGCCCCGCGCTGCTCGCGATCGCGGACCGGCTCGGAGCGCTGCGGGATCGCGGCGCCCCGGGGCGTGCCGAAGGCGCGCGCTGACGCGAGCCGACCCGTCCGGGCCCACGCCGGAGCGCACCCGCTCCCGACGAGCGAGCGCCCCGCCTAGGCCCCCGCTCCGCCGTCCTGGACCGGATGCACCGTCAGCACCGACACCGGCGACTCCACGAGCACCCGCTGCCGACGCAGGCTGATCGCGTTCCCGCTCATGCCCCAGCGCTCGTTCATGCCGATCACGATGAGGTCGTAGCCTGCGGCCGCCTCCTCGAGCACCGCCTCGGGCGGATCCGCGTGCTCGACGATGCGCACGATGAGCTCGCCCGAGTCGAGCTCCGGCTGCGGAATCGCCTGACGGTCGCCGTCGATCGGTCCACCGAGCGCACCGGAGAGCTGATCGCGGCCGGGACCCGGACGATCGGCGCGGCCGGGCTCGACGACGTGGAGCATCGTGAGCTGCGTACCGGGGGACTGGCCGATGCGCTGTGCGATCCGCAGGGCTTCGAGGTCCTCGGGCCCGCCGGCGTAGGCGATCAGGACCTGCTCGACCTTCTGGAGCCCGCGATCGATCAGGACGGCGACCGGACAGCTCGACGCGTCGAGCACGTCCCCGACCACGCCGCCGTGGCGGCCTTCGAGGAGCAGCGGCTTGTGGGAGCCGAGCAGGATGAGCGAGGCCTGCTTCGAGCGGGCGGTGCGACAGATGTCGGCGCCGGGGTCGGCGGAGACGAAGGAGAGGGGCTCGATCTCGAGGCCGAGCGCGGCCCCGGACTCGACGAGCGGGATCAGCGGATTCGTCTCGGGATCGTCGTGCTCGCGGTTGCGCTCGACGGAGGGGCGATCGCTCGAGCCGAAGAGGTGGAGACCGTAGAAGTGGCTCGCGGCGGCGGCCTCGCCCCGCAGATGGGCGACGAGGTTCGCCATCGCGGGGGCGATCGTGCCATCGGTCAGGCAGGCGAGGATCGTGTAGCCCGAAGCGGAACGAGCGGGCTCCCCACCGATCGCGGCGCGCCCGCGGACGAGCTCGGCGTCGGTGTAGACGAGGCGCAGGATCGGCGTCGTCGCGAAGGTCGTGACGAGCGCCATGATCACCATCATCGTGAAGACCGTCGGGGAGATGACGCCGAGATCGAGCCCGATGTTGAGGACGATCAGCTCCATCAGGCCGCGCGTGTTCATCAGGATCCCGATGGCGCTCGACTCGCGCCAGCCGAGGCCCGTGACGCGCGCGGCGAAGGTGCTGCCGCCGAACTTGCCCAGGGTCGCGACGAAGACGAGGCCGCCCGCGACCCACCAGTCCTGCTCGGTGCGGACGAGGCCGATCTGGGTCCGCAGCCCGCTGAAGGCGAAGAAGAGCGGCAGGAGCAGGACGACCGCGATGGTCTCGATCTTCTCGGCGAGCGCGTGTCCGAGGCGGCCCTGCTTCGGCAGGATCGCGCCGAAGAGGAACGCGCCGAAGAGCGCATGGATGCCGATGACCTCCGTGATGGCGGCCGACGTCATCAACAGGAGCAGGATCACCGACATCACCGTCGGCGTCAGTCCCGCGCGACTCGCGACGCGCTCGCCGAGCCGCGCGAGAAACGGCCGCACGAGGACGAGCATCGCCCCGATGTAGACGAGCGCCATCGCGGTCGTCCAGACGGCGGCCGTCGGATCCTGAGCCTGCGCGACCGAGACGACGAACGCCAGGATGCACCAGGCCGTCACGTCGCCGATCGCCGCGCACGCGATCGCGATCGACCCCACGCGCGTCGACGTCAGCTGCCGCTCCGAGAGGATGCGCGCGAGCACGGGAAACGCCGTCACGCTCATCGCCGCGCCCATGAAGAGCGCGAACGCCGTCACCGGCACGCCCGGAGGCGAGTACTGCTCGTGGAGCGCGAGCGCGGCGACGAAGCCGAGCCCGAAGGGGACGACGATGCTCGCATGACTGATCAGCACCGAGCTCCGCGCCCGCCCCTGGAGCAGGCGCGGATCGAGCTCGAGGCCGACCAGGAACATGAAGAGCACGAGACCGACCTGGGCGAGGATCTGCAGCCCCGGCATCGAGCTCGGCGGAAACAGCGTCGCCATCGCCTCGGGCCAGACCCAGCCGAGGAGCGAGGGGCCGAGCAGGATGCCGGCGAGGACCTCTGCGATGACGAGTGGCTGGGCGATCGCCCGCGCACCGACCCCGAGGACCCGCGAGACGATCAGGATCGCGCCGATCTGGGCGAAGAGCAGGGTCAGCTCGCTGAACTCGAGGTGGGGCATTCCGGGCGGAGCTTAATCGATCCGGAAGGCCCGAGCGGTGAAGACCGACACCGCCCGAAAGCGACCGACCGGACACGGTACGAACGTGGATCGGACGCGGCGGGCGCCGCCGCCAGGGCGCACGCGGCGGCCCATGCGGCGAAATAGCATGATCGCGCGCGCGCCGATCAGCGCGTCCTCGACGCGTGGGCCGGATGCGCCCGGACGAGGGTCCCGATCAACCGGTCGGGCGCGGTCCGCCGCGGATCCTCGAGCCACCAGAGCAGCATGCCCGTCTCCATCGCGAGGTAGGCCCGCGCGGCGAGCTCCGGATCGAGCGCGGGGTCGACGAGCCCGGCCCGCTGGGCGGCGGCGAGGGCCGAGGCGATCCCGCGCGTCGACTCCGACACGACCGGCCCGGCGTGGGCGGGCGCCGTCCGCTCCCGGCCAAAGCAGACCCGGTAGGCCTCGGGATGCTCGGCGGCGAAGCGGACGGCGGCCTCGACCGAAGCCCGCACCTGGTCCTCGAGCTCGGCGCCCGCCGCGGCGATCGCCGCCTGACGCGCGGCCCGCAGGCCGTCGAGGGTCCGCAGCTGGAGCGCCCGGAGCAGCGCGTACTTGTTCGCAAAGTGGAGATAGAAGGTCCCGATGCCCAGGCCCGCGGCCCGGGCGATCGCATTGCTGTTGACCCGCTCGCAGCCGTGGCGGGCGAAGAGGGCCAGCCCCGCGGCCAGCAGCCGGGTCGGAGCGTCCTCGAGTCGGGGTCGCGGCATGGCCTGAGGCTATTTGATGAATCCATCCGTTTCCAGTCGAGCCGTCGAGGCGGTCGCCGAGGGAGCTTCACCGACCCCTGGCCTTGGAAAGAACGCCCCCGATCGCGTCCATCATTTCCGATGGATCAATCAAATTGAGAACGACCCCAGAATTCTGCAAAGCCGGTGCACGTGTTCTGCCGATGACGGAGCGCAGTCGGGGAGACCGGTGAGCCGGGTCGATCCGACGACGACCGGGCCCCGCAATCCGGAGAGCGCGTCCCATGGCGAAGACCGTCGGCATCATCCAGGCCCGCATGGGCTCCGAGCGCCTGCCGGGCAAGATCCTCGCCCCGCTCGGCGGGCGACCGCTGCTGGCGATCCTCGCGACCCGCATCGCCCGGGCGCGGGTCGACGCGTGGTGGCTCGCGACGTCGAGCGACCCGGCCGACGACGTGACCGAGGCCTGGGGCTTCGAGCTCGGGCTCCGGGTCTACCGCGGTCATGCGACCGACGTCCTCTCCCGCTTCCTGGCCGTCGCCGACGAGACCGGCGCCGACTGGCTCGTGCGGGTCACCGCCGACAACCCCTTCCTCGATTCGCCCGCGGTCGACGTCCTCGTCGCCGCACGGGACGAGCTCGAGGCCTCGAAGGAAGAGGAGGCGAAGTCGATCGAGCTGATCCGCGCCCGGGGCGGTCGCCCCGTCGGCTACGGCGTCGAGCTCGTCCGCGCCGACGCCCTGCGCCGCGCGGCCGCCGCGATCCCCGCGAGCCAGTTCCACCACCGCGTCCACGTCACGAGCTGGATCACCGCGAATGGCCGCTGCGAGTCGGTGCCCCTGCCGGCGGCCTGGCCCGAGCGCCCGAACTGGCGCTGGACCGTCGACACCTACGAGGACCTCGCGATGGCGCGCAGTGCGTTCCGGCTCTTCGCGAGCGAGGTCGCGACGATCGACTACCCGGCGATGGTGGCGCTCCTCGACGGGGTCCCCGAGATCCCGGCGATGAACGCCCACGTCGTCCAGAAGAAGCTGGAGGAAGGATGAACGCGAAGCTGATCGCGCGAGATGCGATGGCCGGCTGGGGGATCGGAGTCAGCGGCGGCGGGAGCCACCTCGGCCGCGCGATCGCGCTGGGTCTCGCCTCGCTCGGTGCGACGGTCGTCGTCTTCGGCCGCCGCCGCGAGCCGCTCGCGGAGACGGCAGCCCTCGCCGCGGGCCTCTCGGGCACGATCGTCCCCGAGCCCGCCGACCAGCACGTCGACGCCGACCTCGCCCGCGTCCTCGACCGGATCGAGAAGGAGGCGGGACGCGTCCACGGCTGGGTCAACAACGCCGTCGGCGGACGCCGGACGCTGCTGCGCTCCCTCGAGCGCTCCGCCGTCGAAGAGACGGTCGAGAGCACCCTCTCCGACCTGATCCTCGCGACCGAGGCCGCCGCGGCGCGCATGATCGACGCCGGCCAGGGCGGCGCGATCGTGAACGTCGCCTCGATGTACGGGCTCGTCTCGCCGAATCCCGAGACCTACAAGAACCATCCGCAGTTCCACAACCCGCCGGCCTACGGGGCGGCGAAGGCCGGCGTGATCGAGTTCACGCGTTATGCGGCGTGTCATTATGCGCCGGACGGCATCCGCGTGAACTGCGTCAGCCCGGGTCCGTTCCCGTCGCAGGTCGTGCAGCGCGAGGCGGGCTTCGTCGCCGAGCTCGCCCGGCGCGTGCCCCTCGGCCGCGTCGGCGACGCCTCCGAGCTCGCCGGCCCCGTCGCCTTCCTGCTGTCCCCGCTCGCGAGCTTCGTCACGGGGCACGACCTCGTCGTCGATGGAGGCTGGACCACGTGGTAGACCGGACGACTCTCTCGACCTGGCAGGACACGCGGACGCGCGACCCGCGGCGACTCACGCTCGGCAGCGCGCAGTGGGGCATGGCCTATGGGATCGCCAACCGCACCGGCCCGCCCAATCTCGCCGAGCTCGATCGCATGCTCGACCTCGCGCGCGACGCCGGCATCCGCTCGATCGACACCGCCCGCGCCTACGGCGAGAGCGAGGCGCGCGTCGGCCGTGCGCTGGCCGGCCACGACGACTGGCGCGTCGTCACGAAGCTCGCCCCCGACGTCGACGCCCCGGGCCTCGACGTCGGCGAGAGCCTCGAGCGCGTCGCCGCGAGCCTCGCGAAGAGCCGCGAAGACCTCGGCCTCGAGACGCTCCCCGTCCTGCTGCTCCACCGCCACGCCCACCGCCACGCCTTCGGCGGCAAGCTCTGGCGCACCCTGCTCGCCGAGCGCGCGGCCGGGCGCATCGGGCAGCTCGGTGTCTCGGCGGCGAATCCCGAGGAGGCCTGGGCCGCCCTCGACGACCCGGAGATCGAATGCCTCCAGGTCGCGACCTCGCTGCTCGACCTGCGCCTCCACCGCCAGGGCTTCTTCCCCCGCGCGCGCGACGCGGGGCGCACGGTCTACGTCCGCAGCGTCTATCTCCAGGGCGTCGCCCACCTGGGCTCGGCCCGGCTCCCGGCCTTCCTCGCCCCGCTCGCAGCCCCGATGCGGGCGATCGAGGCCTTCGCGAGCGAGCTCGGCGTCCATCCGCGGTCGGTCTACCTGGCCTTCGTGCGCGAGCTCCCGGGCGTCCATCCGGTGCTCGGCTGCGAGACGGCCACCCAGCTCGCCCAGCTCCTGCGCGACTGGGAGGAAGAGTCGATCGACGGGGCGCAGCTCGCCTCCCTCGTCGAGCGGCTGCCCACCGCCGAAGCCGCCCTGGTCGATCCCTCCCTCTGGCCGCGGCGCGAGCTGAACGGACCCGAGACCCCGCGCACGACCTTCCGGGCCTGGCCGGGCCTCGCCGCGGGCTGAGCGGACGCCGGGCACCGTTCGGGGCTAGACTCGCGCGCGGAGAAGGCCGCCCGGCTCGGGCGCCGCTCCGGAGGTCCCCCCGTCATGCGCCACCGTCTGCCGAGCTCCGCTCCCGTGCGCTGGCTCGCCCCGATCCTGCTCGCCGGCCTGCTCGTGCCCGTCGGCCCGCTCGCCCCGCGCCCCGCCGCCGCGACCGAGAAGCTGCTCGAGGGCATCGCCGCGCAGGTCGGCAACGACATCGTGCTCGTCTCCGAAGTGATGGAGATGTCGGCTCCGGTCGAGGAGCGCATGCGCCAGGCCGGGGCCCCGGACGCCGAGGTCCAGCGCGTCCGGAACGACGCCCTCGAGCGCCTGATCGAAGGCAAGCTGCTCACCTCAGTCGTCGAGCGCCTCGAGCTCACCGCCGAGCGCGAGGAGATCGACCAGGCGATCGCCGCGATCGCCGAGGACAACGGCCTGACCCCCGAAGATCTCTACAAGAGCATCCAGAGCCACGGGCTGACCGTGGACGAGTACCGCAAGAAGATCCAGGGCGAGATCGAGCGCAGCAAGGTCGTGAACGCGATGGTGCGCTCGCGGGTCGAGGTCTCCCAGGAAGAGATCCAGAAGATGTACGACGAGCGCTTCGCCAAGCAGCCGAGCGGGGGCGAGGAGGTCTACCTGCGCCACATCGTCGTGCGCACCGGCGGTCCGGAGGCGCGCTCGGCCGCCGACGCCTGCATGCGCATCGAGGAGGCCCGAGCCGAGATCGAGACGGGCACCGAGTTCCAGGAGGTCGCGCGCCGCGTCACCGAGATGAACCCCGAGCGCGAGGGCGAGCTCGGCTGGATCCACCACGACGAGCTCGCCTCCTGGATGGAGGGCGCGATCGCGAAGCTCGGGCCCGGTCAGCTCTCGGCGACGATCGAGATGCCCTTCGGCTGCAACCTGCTCGAGCTCGTCGATCGCCGCCCCTTCAAGCGGATCACCTTCGAAGAGGCCCAGCCCCAGCTGCGCAACATCATCTTCCAGGAGAAGACCGAGGCCGAGTACGTCAAGTGGATCGACGTCCTGCGCAAGCAGACCCACGTCGAGAAGAAGGGCGTCTTCGGTGGTTGAGGCCGCGAGCTCGTCCGGCCCGCGCCCCTCCGGCCCGGCGCTGCACCGCGCCGATCCGTTCCACGCCGGGAGCCGCTGATGGCCGCCGCGTCCGGGGCGGAGGCCGCCGCGGCGGCGAGCCCGATCGTCCGCGGCTGGCGGGCGAAGGAGGCGGCGGATCCCCGCCTCGCCCGCGACTTCGAGACGATCGCGGGCCTCGCCGCCCGGGGCGATCCCGACGAGATCACGATCCACGGTGCGCGCACCCACAACCTGAAATCCGTCGACGTCGCGATTCCCCGCAATCGCTTCGTCGTCGTGACCGGGCCGTCGGGCTCGGGCAAGTCGAGCCTCGCCTTCGACACGCTCTACGCCGAGGGCCAGCGGCGCTACGTCGAGAGCCTGTCGAGCTATGCGCGGCAGTTCCTCGACCAGCTCGCGCGCCCCGACGTCGAAGCGATCGAAGGCCTCTCCCCCGCCGTCGCGATCGAGCAGAAGGGCATCGGCAAGAGCCCCCGCAGCACCGTCGGCACGATCACCGAGATCGCCGACTACCTGAGGCTGCTCTTCGCCCGGGCGGGCACGGCCCACTGCTGGCAGTGCGGCGCCGCGATCTCGCAGCAGGGGCTCGAGGAGATGGTCGACCGCGTGCTCGGGCTGCCCGTCGGCACGCGGGTCCAGATCCTCGCCCCCGTCGTGCGGGGCCGGAAGGGCCAGTACAAGAAGGAGCTCGACCAGTTCCGCCGCGACGGCTTCGCCCGGGCGCGGATCGACGGCGTGATGCGCGACCTCGCCGAGGACATCGTGCTGGCCCGCGGTGCGCGCCACGACATCGAGCTCGTCGTCGATCGCATCGTCGTGAAGCCGGAGGTGCGCGCGCGCCTCACGGAATCGCTCGGGACCGCGCTGCGGCTCGCCGACGATCTCGCGCTCGTCGACGTCGCGGAGGACGGCGGGGAGGCGTGGTGGCTCTCGCGCTCGGGGGCCTGTCCGACCTGCGAGCTCTCGTTCCCGGAGATCTCGCCGCGGCTCTTCTCCTTCAACAATCCCTACGGCGCCTGCGCGACCTGCAGCGGGCTCGGGCAGCAGCCGGTCTTCGATCGCGCGCTGATCGTGCCCGACGAGAGCCGCTCCCTCGCCGACGGCGCGATCGCGTGCTGGGATCTCGGCGCCGCGCGCGGCTACTACCGCAAGCTCCTCGAGCAGGTCGCGGACCACCTCGGGATCGAGCTCGCGACCCCGTGGCGTGCGCTCCCCGCCGCCGCGCGCCGCGCGATCCTCGAAGGCGATCCGGCCCTCGAGATCCGGGTCGCGAAGCTCGTGCAGCCCTTCGACGGCGTGCTCGGCGATCTCGCGCGACGGCTCGAGGACGAGGGCGGCCGCGCCGACGCGAGCCTCGCGCGCTTTCGCAGCGAGCGGCCCTGCCCGGACTGCGATGGGGCGCGGCTGCGGATCGAGGCGCGCAGCGTGCGGGTCGGTGGGCGGTCGCTGCCCGAGCTCTCGGCGATGTCGATCGGCGCCCTCGCCGCGTTCTTCGACGGCCTCGCCCTCCCCGCGCTGCAGGCCCGCATCGCCGAGCGGATCCAGAAGGACGTGCGCGAGCGCCTCGCCTTCCTCGAGCAGGTCGGCCTCGACTACCTCAGCCTCGATCGCCCGGCGGCGACACTCTCGGGAGGCGAGGCCCAGCGCATCCGCC
>JAXLZA010000015.1:0-161735 GCA_046351135.1 Myxococcota bacterium
GCAGCATTTCGGCTGCGGCACCAAGCTGCCCCACAGCGTCGTCGGCCTGCTCGGCGTCTCGAACGGCGCCGAAGGCGACCTGCGCCCCGGACTCTGGCGCCAGACGACCGAGATCCACGATCCGATCCGCCTCGTGACCCTGGTCGAGGCGGAGCCCGAGGCGATCACCGAGGTCCTCGGCCGCCTCCCCGGCGTGAAGGACATGGCGGTCAACGCCTGGATCCACCTCTTCGCCTGCTCGCCCTCGGGCCGCGGCTTCTTCCGCTGGGTCGGCCAGGGCTTCGAGCCCTATGAGGCGCTGCCCCACAACCTGTTCGAGGTCGAGACCTCCCTCGAAGCCTGCACCCACACTCGCGAGCAGGTCGCCCCCTGTCTCGTCACGGGCATCCGCGCCGAAGCCCTGAAGGCCGCGTCATGAACGAATGGATCCATTTCGTCTCGACCCACCAGGCGATCTTCCACTTCCTCGCGCTGGTCACGCTGCTCGCCCCGGCCTCGGGCTCCCTCGTGCTCGTGCTGCTCTCGATCAGCGGCGTGCGGCCCTCGGAGCGATGGGTCGCCGTGGTGTCCGGGACGACGGTGTCCACGGGCGCGCTCGCGGCGGTCCTGCTGGGCATCGTCGCGCTGCTGCCGCCGAAGACCGAGTACCACGAGGTGCTCTGGCGGATGTACTCCGTCGGCCACTACCACCTCGACATCTCCGTCTACGTCGACCGGCTCTCGGCGATCCTGACCGCGCTCGCGGGCTGCGTGATCCCGGTGCTGGCCCGCTTCTCGGGGCGCTATCTCCACCGCGAGCCCGGCTACCTCCGCTTCTTCGTCCTCATGGGCGTCGCCTCGACCGGCTTCTTCTGGTTCGTGCTGGGCGGCGGCCTCGACATGGCCTTCTTCGGCTGGGAGCTGCTCGGCCTCTCCTCGGCCCTGCTCGTCTGCTTCTTCTGGGAGCGGACCGAGACCGTGGTCGCGAGCGGGCGCGTCTTCGCGACCTACCGGGTGGCCGACATCGCGCTGCTGATGGGCATGGTGCTGCTCCATCATTACGTCGGCGACGTGAGCTGGCCGACGGTGCTCGGCTTCGGGGGGAACGAGGTCGGCTTCCGGCCGGGCGCGATCGGCGCGAACATCCTCGGCCTCGCCTTCCTGATCGCCGCCATGGGCAAGTCGGCCCTGATGCCGCTGAGCGGCTACATCCTGCGCGCGATGGAGGGCCCGACCCCGTCCTCCGCCCTCTTCTACGGCACGCTCTCGATCCACTGCGGCGTCTACCTGATCCTGCGCATCGAGCCGCTGCTCGAGTACGCCCCCGTCGCCCGGGGCGCCGTCGTGTTCGTCGGCCTCTTCACCGCGATCGCGCTCTCGCTTTCGGCCCGGGTGCGGGCGGACGCGAAGGGTGCGCTGGCCCTCTCCTCCGCGGCCCAGGCCGGTCTGATGGTCGCCGAGGGCGGCATGGGCTGGACCGACTTCGCGATGTTCCATCTGCTCGCCCACGGTCTGCTCCGCCTCGCCCAGTTCCTCCGCTCGCCCTCCTGGCTCGAGGATGCCCAGAAGCGCCGGAGCAGCCTCGGCGGCGGCGCGTTCCGATCGGGCTCGTACATGGAGAACGGCCTGCCCCGGCCGTTGCGCGACCTGCTCTACGCCGCGGCGCTCTCGCGCTTCGGCATCGACGCGTTCATCGACGGGCTCTTCACGCGGCCGCTCTCCCGGATCGCCCACCTCGTCAGCGCACCCCGCCCGCGAATCCGCTCGGCCGAGAGCGGTCGCATCACCTCCTCGCCGATCCCGCTGCAGGGCTCGCGTTCGGGCGGAGCGGTGACGAGCCCGATCCAGACCTCCATCCCCACCGCGACGCCGAATGGGCGGGGAGCCCGCTGATGTTCGAATGGAAGCTCGACGCCTTCTTCTGGCTGGTCCTGCCGATCGCGATCCTCGAGGCCGCGCGCATCGCGCGGTCGGAGCTGAAGCAGCAGCGCCGCACCCTCCCGGTCGCCCTCGTCTTCGGAGGCATCGAGCTCCTGATCGTCGGCGTGTGTGCGGCGACCGCCTCCCCGCTCGTGTTCCTGACGCTGATCGCGCTGCGCCACGCGCTCATCTCGGTGCGGGAGGCGCAGGTCTGGTACCGGCGGCTCATGAAGACGATCCTGATGGGCGCGACGCTCCTGGTGCTCATGGCGAGCGGCGTCGAATCGTTCAACGCGATCGCGGCGACCGATCTCTCGCCCCTCGTCCAGCGCACGATCCTCGCGCTCGTCGGCATGACCTGCGTGCTCGCGATCATGCCGGTTCGCATCGCCGACGAGCCGAAGGAGACGCTGGTCGCGCCGCTCCCGTTGATCCTCTTCACGCGCGTCGCCCTGCCGATCGGCGCCCACGAGCCGCAGTTCGCGATCGTCGTCCCGGTCGTGGCGGCGGGTCTGAGCCTGATCTGCGCGCTCTGGCTGATGTCGGCGGGAAAGCGGGCCAATCAATTCGAGCCCTCCTCCCTGGTCTCGGAGATCCTCGTCTGCGAGCGCGGCGTCATCCTGGCGTTCGTGTGGATGGGGCTCTCGTCGGGCGACGATCTGGCCGAGGTGGGCGGGCTCGTCTTCTGGTGCTCCGGCGCGCTCGCGCTGCTCGCCCTCGAGGCTTCGCTGAGGCGGCGGCCCCTTCCGAAGCCCATGGCCTTCTTCTCGCTCGCGATGGCGGTGAGCCTGCCCGGCACGATCGGCTTCGTCGGCGAGGACCTGCTCGCGAACGGGCTGCTCGAGCTGCGCCCGGTGCTGGCCGCGGTCTTCATGGGCGTCACGGCGATCAACGCCGCCGCGCTCTATCTCGCGCTCGTCAACATCATCGTCGACCTGCGCGACGAAAATCCGCCCCATCTGCCGCAGCCCGCGGAAGGTCGCCCGAGCTTCATGATGCTGACGTCGGCGGGGCTCGCCGTCGTGATCGGCCTCGCGCCCGGCCCCTTCGTCGACCTGGCGACCCAGGCGCACACGGCGGTGGTCCACCACCCGAATCATCACCTCGAAGCCGGCGAAGCAGAGGAAGCCGGACACGGCGGGATGGCGCCGCTCGATGTCGCTCCGCTGAACGGCGTCCTGCCCGCCGCAGCGAGCGCTGCCCCGTCCGCGACCCACTGAAGCGCGCGGTGGTCCGCCCCGCGCCGCGCCGCGCCGCCCTCGTCCGCCGCGCTCAGCGGCCGAAGCCGTAGAGCCGCTTCGCGTTGCCCGCGAGGATCAGGTCGCGCTCGGCGCGCGGGACGCCCGAGAAAGCGGCCTCGATCGTGCGCCAGGAATGGGGCCAGTCCGCGCTGATGTGCGGATAGTCCGACGACCAGAGCATGCGCTCGACGCCGATGCGCTGACGGTTGTCGATCCCCGTCGCGTCCGAGATGAACGAGAAATGGAAATGGCGCTCGAAGTACTCGCTGGGGAGCAGCGCGTGCTGGTAGCCCATGGCCGGGGCGAGGCGCAGATAGTTGTTGTCGATCTGCTCCTTGACGTAGGGCACCCAGCCGCAGTCGACCTCGGCGAACACGATCGGGAGCGTCGGGAAGCGGTCGAGCATGCCGCTGAAGAGCATCTGCACCATGCGGTTCGGCGCGTCGTAGAAGCGGCCGAAGCCGGGCAGCTTCGAGCGGTGGGCCGAGGGCATGCCGAGGCCCATCGAGACGTGGATGTCGAGCGGGATGCCCGCCTCGACGAGGCGCGCCCAGACGCGATCGTCCTCGGGCTTCGGCTCGAGGCTGCCGTTCGGGTAGGCGCCGATCAGGACGCCGCGCATGCCCGGCCGGCCGAGCAGCCGGTCGAGCTCGGCGACCGCCGCGTCGACCCCGACGTTCGGCAGCAGCGCGAGGCCCGCGAAGCGATCGGGCGCCTGCGCGACGTAGTGATCGAAGAGCCAGTCGTTGTAGGCGCGCACGCAGGCGACGTGGAGCTCGACGTCGGTGTTGGCGAGGATCGCCTGGGACAGGCGCGGCGTCGGGTAGAGGACCTCGGCGTCGACGCGATCGCGATCCATCTCCGCGAGGCGCGCCTTGGGATCGTGGCCCCCGGCGCGGAGATCTTCGTAGCGCGCCCAGCCCTTCATCGTCGCGGGATCGAGCCCCGCACAGGCGTTCCAGCCGAAGTTCACCGGATCGGCGACGCCCTCGAGGATCCACGCATCGCCCTCCGGAAAGCGCTCGACCCGCGGCGCGCGCCCGCGCAGCTTCGTGGCGACCCGCGTCTGCCAGAGATCGGGGGGCTCGTTGACGTGGCTGTCGGCGGAGATCAGGCGGTAGTCGCGCATGGGTGGGCTCTCTCGTGGTGGATTCGCGAAGCCTATGGACCTTCACCGGGGACTGCAACGTGGCTCCGGGACGCGTCGCCGGGACCGGATCGCCGAACCGTCCCGGCGCGGTGGTGGCTCCGCGGCCGCACGGCTCCACCACGATGCCCCTCCCGCGCCTCAGCCGAAGAGCCGGTCCAGCAGGTCGCCGCGGTACGCGAGGCCGAAGCCCGGCCCCTCCGGAAGGCGGTACTCGCCGCGCGCGAGCGCGGGCGGCGTCGCGTAGAGTCCGAAGCTCCACGAGAACCACTCGAGCAGGTCGTCCGGCGCGTGGGCCGCGAGGATCGGCGCCGAGAGCTCGGGGCTGATGTGGCTGACCATGCGGACGCCCCGGCGCGCGGCGCTGCGGGCGACCCGGAGCCAGGGCGTGAGTCCACCGACCCATTTCGGATCGACCATCAGGACGTCGACCGCGTCCCGTTCGAGGAAGGCCTCGCAGCCCTCGGGCCAGGTCGCGTCCTCGCCCGAAGCGATCGGCAGATCGAGCGCCGCGCGGACCCGGGCGAGCCCCGCGAGATCCGACTCGGGCACCGGATCCTCGAGCCACCCGACGCCTTCGCCCTCGAGCGCGCGCCCGAGCGCGATCGCCGACTCGACGTCGTAGCCCTGGAGCGCGTCGTAGAGGACGAGCGTCGCGTCCCCCGTCGCCTCGCGCACCGCGCGCACCCGCGCGGCCTCCTGCGCCGGATCCTTCGAGCCGCCGGTGCGGATCTTGATCGCCCCGAAGCCCTCCGCGACGAAGTCCGCCGCATTGCGCGCGAGAACGTCGGGCGGAAGCGAGGACCAGAGCGCGTCGGAGGCGTAGGTCTGCAGGCGATCGGTGCGGGCACCGAGCAGGCGGTGGACCGGGGTGTTCGTCTGGCGGCCGCGAAGGTCCCAGAGGGCGACGTCGACCGCGGAGGCGGCGGGGCTGCCGAGACCGCGCTCGAGGCCCGCGAGCGAAGGCCGCAGCCGATCCCAGCTCCCGTCGGGATCCGCGGGATCGAGGCCGACGACGAGCGCCGCGCGCTCGCGGAGCACGGTCGCGATCCGCGACGCCTCGCCCGGATCGATCGAGAAGGTCCAGCCGACACCGCGCTGCCCGTCCTCGTCGACGAGCCCGACCAGCACGTAGCCGAGCGCCTCGATCCGCGCGTACTGCGAGCCGAGATCGAGGCCGAGGGGGAGCCGCTCTTCGACGATCGTGACGCGGGTGACGCGGGACATGGGGCTCCTCTCGAACGACTCTTCAGGCCGGATCGGACTCATGGAGCCTGGTGGAGCGCATCCGGAGAGGGTGCCTGGTGACCCGCTCGAGAACGGCCTCCATGCATCGTCCCCGCCCCCGTCAGCTCGGCAGCGCGTTGCCGACCGCGCGGGTGACGCCGCTCGCCGCGAGCGCTTCGATCTCCGACTCCGAGCGCCCGAGCCAGCGCAGGACCTGCACCGTCTGGCCCCCGAGCTCGGCCGCCGGCTCGATCGGCGTCGGGGCCTCACCGAACTCGATCGCCGGACCGGAGCGCGGGGAGAGCGGCGTCCCCGGCTGCTCCGCGAGGACCGCGATGCCGTTCGCGCGACAATGCGGATGCTCGAGCATGAAGGCGGCGTGGTCGATGCCGTCGGCGCGCAGGGCCGGCACGCGCACCGCGAGAAGCACGGCCTGCCACGCGTCGGCGTCGCGCGCGCGCAGGCGCTCGCCGAGGAGCGCCGCGAGTGCCTCGTCGTTGTCCCGCCGCACGGCCGGCGTCGCGAAGCGCGGGTCGCGGGCGAGCTCGGGCGCGACGACCTCGCAGAGCGCGCGCCACTCGCGCTCGCGGTGGACCTCGAGGAAGAGCCAGCCCACGCGCGTCTCGTAGAGCCGATGCAGGGCGTCGAAGCCGTGCTGGCCGGGATCGACCTCGCGGTCGCGCTTGCCCGCATGGCGCAGGCTCCACTCGGAGACCGAGTAGGCCATCGAGGTCAGCATCGTCGTCTCGAGGGCCTGACCGCGGCCGGTCTCCTCCCGGGCATGCAGGCCGACCAGGATCGCCGCCGCCGTCGCGAGGGCCGAGGCGGGATCGGCGTAGGTCCGGTTCTGCGGCGGATTCCCGCGGCCGGACTCGATGACGCCGGGGCCGACGATCGCGTTGGGCGAGGAGTGGAAGCCCGCCTTGTGGGACCAGGGACCGCGGCTCCCGAAGCAGGATCCATACACGTAGAGGAGTCGCGGGTTGAGGCGCAGCAGGGTCGCCTCGTCGATGCCGAGGCGCTCCGGGGTCCCGGGGCGGAAGTTGTGGAGGAACACGTCGGCGCGGGCGACGAGGTCGTGGACGATCGCGCGACCGGCGGCGGTCTTGAGGTCGACGACGATCGACTCCTTGCCGACCATCGCCTTCGAATAGCTCGCCGTCCAGTTGCGTCGCCCCGGATCCCCGTCGGCGGGCTCGACCTTCACGACCTTCGCCCCGGCCTCGGCGAGCAGCGTCGCCGCGAAGGGCGTCGCGTAGAAGTAGCCGCAATCGATCACGACGACGCCCTCGAGCGGGCGCCGCGGCGGCGGAGCCGGACCGGATGCACCGACTGCGGCGGCGGCCGTGCCCGCCGCTGCGGTGTTCGAGCCCGCTCCCCGCATCATCTCCGCGACCGGCTCGTCGAGCCACGCGAGGACCTCCGCCTGATCCGCCCCGAGCGCCGGCGCCGGCCGGCCGATCCGCGCCGGTGTCTTCGAGAAGAGGCCGAGGGGCCCGATCTGGATCGTCTCGCCCACCGTCGGATCGACGACGACCTGGCGCCGGCCATTCTCCGTCGCCTGCGGATGGTCGAGAAACTCGCCCGCCGAGTAGAACGGATCCGCGCCCACGTCCTTCGACGAGAAGATCTCCATCCACTCGTCGAGGGTCCGCGTGCGCATACGCGCCTCGATCCGCGCGACGATCTCGGCGAGCCGTGCCTCGCTCGGGAAGAGATCGGGGATGTGCTCGAGATCGGGCTCGGCGAGCAGCGACTCGAGCCCCATCGCCTCGAGCCAGTGGCGGAAGAGATGCGGCTGGCGGCTGCACATCTGGATGAAGCGCCCATCCTTCGTCGGCGCCGTCATGAAGCAGACCCGCATCACGCCGTAGACGAGCCCGGGGCGCGGAGCGGCGTTCGTGCGGTTGCCGTAGCCGATCGTCATGTCGTAGACGGAGAGGGCGTGGAGCAGGCTCGTGTGGACCCGCTGACCGCGGCCCGTCGTTCGGCGCGCGTGGAGCGCGGCGAGCAGCCCCTCGACGCCGAGCATCGCGGCGCCGAAGCTCGCGATCGGGACGGGGGTGAAGATCGGGCCCGGGCGGAAGCCCTTCTGCTCGGCCATGCGCCCGGTCACGGCGGCGACCATGCCCTCGTAGCCCGGCAGGTCGCGCAGGGGACCGCGCTCGCCGAAGCCGGTGATCGAGAGCTGAACGAGGCGCGGGGCGAGCGGCGCGAGCGCGTCCCAGTCGACACCGAGTCGCGTCGCCGCGCCCGGCCGAAGCGCCTCGATCAAGCCGTCGGATCGCTGCGCGAGCGCGACGAAGCGCGCGCGATCGGCCGCGTCGCGCAGATCGAGGACGATGCTGCGCTTGCCGCGATTCCAGACGAGATGCCCCGGCCGCGCGCGCTCCGGATCGCCGCCCGGCGGCTCGACGCGGACGACCTCCGCACCGTTCTCCGCGAGCACCATCCCGGCCATCGCCGCCGCCATGCCCGAACCGAGCTCGAGAATCCGCAATCTGTCGAGGGCTCGTCCCATCTGCCATAGTGTCGGCGATCGCGCGCGAGATGAAAACCGCCGATCCGGGCGATTTGCGACGGCCTGCCGCGGGGACGAGACGGGATGGAGACGGCGTGAGCGGCGGTAGCGGCGGCCATGGCAGGAGCGGTGGGAGCGCCGGAGCACAGAAGCCCGGTCGCGCGGTCCAGTCCGACGCGGCGAGCCGCGCGGGTGGCGGCGGAGTCCGCGACGGTGGACCGCAGACCGTCCCGCCGATCCGAAGCCTCCTCTTCGTCCCCGCGAACCGCGAGGACCGGATCCGCAAGGCTCTCGCCGGCGACGCCGACGGCATCGCGATCGACCTCGAGAGCGCGACGCCCCAGGGCGAGAGCGAGCTCGCCCGGGCGCGCGAGATCGTGGGCCGCGTGCTGCGCGAGGCGTCCGCGCCCGGGTCCGGTCCCGCGATCCTGGTCCGTGTCCACGAGGCCGGCTCGCCCGATCAGGCCCGCGATCTCGAAGCGATCGTCGGCGCGAGCCTCGCCGCCATCCTGCTTCCCCAGGTCGTCACGCCCGACGACGTCGCATCGACCGACGCCGCGCTGACCCGCGCCGAGCAGGCCGCCGGCCTCGCCCCCGGCCGGATCCGCATCATGCCCCTCGTCGAGTCGGCAAATGCCGTCCGCCAGGCCTACGAGATCGCGAGCGCGAGCCCGCGCGTCGCCTACATGGGCGGGGCCACCTCCCGCGGCGGCGATCTCGCCCGCTCCCTCGGCTACCGCTTCACCGACGCCGGCCTCGAGACGCTCTTCCTGCGCTCGAAGGTCCTCGTCGACGTCCGCGCCGCCGGCGTCCCCAATCCGATCTCGGGCCTCTGGGGCCGGGTCGACGATCTCGAGGGGCTGCGCGCGTTCGCACAGCATTCGCGCGACCTCGGCTACGAGGGCCTGCTCACGATCCACCCCGCGCAGGTGCCGATCGTGAACGCGATCTTCTCCCCCAGCGCGGCGGAGCTCGCCGAGTGGCGCCGGATCATCGCGGCGATGGAGGACGCGGAGCGCGAAGGCCTCGGCGCGATCCGCCTCGACGGACGGCTCGTCGACGCGGCCCATGCGAAGACGGCGCGGCAGCAGCTCGAGCGGGCGAGGCGGCTGGGGATCGAGTGAGGCCGTCTCCGGCCTCGATGCTCACCCCAGCTTGTAGATCCGCGCCGCATTCCCCGCCAGGATCGCGTGCTTCTCGTCCGCCGCGACGCCGACGAAGTCCGCCTCGATCTGCTTGCGCGAGTTCGGCCAGTCGGTGCCGCTGTGGGGGAAGTCGCTGGACCACATCATGCGCTCGACGCCGATGTTGTGGCGATGGCCGATGCCGAAGGTGTCGGTCACGTAGGTCGTCGCGATGTTGTGGTCGAAGTAGAAGCTCGGCGGGTTCACGATCGGCGGGCGATCGGAGGGCGCGCGGCGGTGGAAGCGGTTGTCGAACTGCTCCTTCACGTACGGGATCCAGCCGCAATCGACCTCGGCGAAGACGAAGTCGAGGTTCGGATGGCGATCGAAGACACCGCTGCAGATGACCTCGTAGGTCCGCAGCGAGGCGTCGAGATGGCGCAGCTCGCCCCGGGCGCCCGCCTTCTTGCGCTCGGGATCGTCGTCGGTCATGACGGCGGCGAGGGAGACGTGGATGTGAAGCGGGACACCGAGCTCCGCGGCGCGGGCATAGAACGCCTCGTCCTCGGGCTTCGGCTCGAGGCTGCCGTTCGGGTAGCGGCCGACGAGCGCACCGCGCAGGCCGGGCAGCGCCATCGCCCGCGTCAGCTCGGCGGTCGCGTCGGCGACGCCCGTCGTCGGCATCATCGCGATCCCGAGCAGCCGGTCCGGGGCGAAGCTCGCGTACTCCGAGAGCCAGTCGTTGTAGGCGCGGATGCAGTCGAGATGGAACTCGCGATCGGCGTTGTTGGCGAGCACGTTGTGGGAGACGCGCGGCGTCGGGTAGAGGACCTCGGCCTCGACCCCGTCCTGCGCCTGCTCCTCGAGGCGGACCTTCGGGTCGTAGCCGCCGCGGCGGATCTCCTCCCAGCGGACCCAGGCGGAGCGCTGCTCGCGCGGGAGACCCCCGTTCGCGTTGTTGCCGAAGTTGATCGGCGTGGGCGAGCCTTCCATGATCCACGCATCGCCCTTCTCGAGGCGATCGATGCGGGGCGCGCGGTCCTTGAACTTCGCGCGCACACGGCTCGTCCAGAGGTCCGGCGGCTCGTTGATGTGGGAGTCGGCCGAGATCAAGCGGTAGGTCTTCGCCATGGGGTCCTCGTTTCGATGCTTCGGGGGCGCTCGGCCGTGCGCCGGGTGCGAGCGCGCGGATCGGATGGCCGGAGGATAGCTACCGGCGCAGGCGTTCGTAGTAGACGGCCGGGATCTCCGCGGGCGAGAGCTTCCGGATGTTCTCCGGCAGGTACATCGCCCCGTTCGCGTAGCTGTCCTCGCCGATCAGCCGGGCCTGCGCGTCGAAGGGCCAGATCAGGAGCAGCCGCATGCGATGGGAATAGACGGCCTCCGGGTCGTCGACGGTGGCCCCACGCTTGCGCAGGACGTGGCCGGGGAAGAGCTGATCGAAGAAGCCCTCGGTGACGACGACGTCGTCGTCGACCACGATCCGGTCGATGTCGTACTCGCAGACGCTGCGCCCCTCTTCGAAGAGCTGCTCGTAGTGCGAGCGAACGGCGGCGAGGCCGCGCGGGCCGCCGCCGAAGCCGCTGCCGTCGACCCAGAAGTGGTAGTGGGGATCCGGCGCGAGGGTCGACAGGAGCAGGTCGAAGTTGCCGGTCGCCTCGGCGAGGAGGTGGTCCCGCAGGCAGGAGAGGACGGCGCGTCGGCGCGGATCCTTCGTCCGGTCGAGGCGCTCCTCGACGGCGCGGTAGCCCTTCGTCGGATCCAGCTTGCCCGTCTCGCCCATGGGTTTTCCTCCTCGTCCCTGTCTGGCACAACGCGCACCGCGCGCCGCACGCACCGTTCGCCCGCCGTTCGCTTTCGCCGTCCGCCCCTGCCTAGGGCTTGGGCCGCAACATGACGGCCAGCGCGACGCAGGGCTCGTCGTCGATCAGATGCCAAGCATGCAGCGCGTCCTGGATGACGACGCTGTCGCCGACCGCGAGGCGCACGCGCCCGCCCTCGTGCTCGAGGTCGATCCGACCCTCGAGGATCATCAGGAAGTCGAGGCTGTCGGTCTGGTGCATCTTCGGCGACGACGATGCCCAGCGCACGAGCCGCCACGCGACGCCGCCCTGGCCGGGAATCATCTGCCAGGGATCCATCGCCGGATCACCGCCCGCCGCCGACTTGCGCAGGGGCTCGTCGACGCGCCAGAGCTCGGCGAGCTGGACCCTCTTCTCCCCCGCCGGCGCGCGGTCGAGGGGACCGATCTCGACGTCCGACAGGACGTCGCAGCGCCCCGACTTCGTCGGTCCGATCACGACGCGGCGCGAGACGATCGACGCCCAGTTGGATTGTCCGCCCATGTCCACCCTCTCCTTCGTCGTTTCGCGCTCGTCGCCGCATCCGCGGCGGCCGCCGAGAGCTACCCGGTCATCGCCGCCGTCGTCGCCATCGCCGCCGTCGCGTCCGCGATGCGCACCATCCCGGTCGACGCCCCGTTCTCGACGATCGTCTGGCCCGTCGGCCGGATCGTCATGAGCGACGCGGCGCGACGATAGTTCAGGAACGCGAAGCCCTCGGGCCCCGATCGGAAGCGATAGACCTGATCGGCGGCGATGAAGACGGTATCGCCGGGGCGCAGCGTCAGCGAGCCGATCCGGATCTCGCCCGAGAGCAGGTGGATCAGCTCGTCCTGCGCGTGGCTGTGGATCGGCGATTCGTACTCGATCGATCGGGACGTCAGCAGCAGCCAGACCGAGCAGGTCGGGCAGGTCGCGTCGGCGAAGAAGCGCGCCGCCCGCCCGGGCTCGATCGCCTCGTAGACGCCGCGCGGGCCGACGACGTGGATCGCGGGCGCGGCGACGCCCTCGCTGCCCCGCGCGGCCGCGCGCGGCGGCGTCTCGTCGTACGCGCCCATGTGGAGCACGCGGCTCGGCGCGAGGGCGCGGAGCGTGGGAGCGGCCTTCGCCTCGAGGATGATCGCACTCCCCGCCGGACAGACGCGGTCGTCGATCGCGACCTCGCCCTGCTCGACGTAGAAGGCCTCTTCGCCGTGGGCCGCATCCCAGGCGAGCGTCGCACCCGCCTCGAAGAGGGCGGTGCACATCCAGATCGAGGCCTGCAGCGGGCTCTCGAGCCGGCTCCGCCCGACGCCCACGAGCCGGCCCCCGGGCACCGGCGCGCGCCCTTCGACGAAGGCCCCGTCTCCCTGTACGACTTCGATCCTGCGCACGAACGCCTCCCGCAGAGCGCGGCCCCTCGCCTCCGACTCTACCTCGCCCGGCGCGACGTCGAGAGCCGCATCTCCGGCCGGGCCATCCCGCGCCTTGCGCCGCGCCGCCGCGAGCGCGAGCCTAGATACGGCGCGGCAGACCCGCCGCGCGCATCGGCGCCCCGCCTCGCGGTGCGCGCCGGGAGACTCGAGCCCATGAGCATGAGCACCGCCTATCGTCACCAGCCCTGGCTCAACGACGTCGGAGAACGCTCGCTCTTCACGGTCCGCTACCACGTCATCGAGGAGACCGCCGAGGACGCCGACGCCGTCTGCAAGACGATCTCGAAGGACGTCTTCTTCGCGGTCCCGAACCGCACGCGGGCGGGCAACGAGCTGCCGCCCGGGACGGTGCTCACGACCTACGACCAGGTCCGCGACTACTATGCGGGGCGCCTCGGGTCCTACGCCGTGCTCGACTCGCGGCCGCTGCGCAGCGTCGCCGGCGACTGGTACGTCTTCAACGACAGCGCCGCGAGCCTGCGCGGCACGGGCACCGTCGGCGACATCGACGCCTCGGGCGCCGAGTTCGTCGTCAACTCCGCGGTCCTCTTCCCGACCGCCGACGACGGCATCCGCGGCGAGATCTGCGTGACCCGCCATCCCTTCGACGACGTCGTGCGGGGCGTCGCACCGAAGCTCGTCCCCGAGCCCGCGAGCCATCCCGCCCGGGAGATGCGCCACTCCGCGATGCTCGACGAGCTCGTCGACGCGCTGCGGACGAACGACGACGCGGCGCTCGGGGCGCTGCTCGCCGACGGCCATACCGTCGCGACGCGCTTCGATCCGGTCGGCGCGAAGTCGGTGATCTCGACGGCCCGCAGCCGGGGCGACGCGGTGCCGATCCTGAAGTCGATCTTCGGGGGCGCCCGGGACATCGCGATCGTGACCCGCATCGTGACCGACTGGTACGTCTTCTCCGAGTACTGCGTCGCCTTCGAATCCGGAAAGGGCGGCCACCGCATCCACCGCTTCGCCGCGACCCACCCGATCGAGGACGGCCGCTTCACCGGCACCTTCGGCTACGGCAAGGAAGAGCGGCTCGGCGGCTGAGCGCGTCGCGCCCGGGCCGCCGGGCCGCGCATCGGCCGACCGCGCCGGCGACCCGCCATCGCGGCGCCCCTCGGCGGCGCCGCGACGGCCGTCAGTTGCAGCCCGAGAGCGAGGCGACCCAGCTCGACAGCAGCGCCACGCCCGCGTTGTCGACCCGGTTCGAGCCGATCGGCGGCATGCCGCTCGCGTCGCGGTGGTTCGCGCGGTAGATCAGGATCGAGCGTGCGGCATCGCCGGGGGCGATGATCTTCGCGTTCGCGATTCCGAAGCTCCCGGCCTGGGGATCCGCGTTGCAGGCGTTCGTCCCGGCGAGCGCCGTCGAGAAGCGCAGGTCCATGCTCGACGGCGTCGGCCCGCTCGGCCGGTGGCACTGACTGCAATTCGTGTGGAGCCAGGCGCGCGCGCGGTCGCCGAGCGGCGCGTTCGTGTCCGTCGGATCGACGAGGGCGGGGAGGCTCGCCGAGGGCGCCGGCAGCGGTGCGGAGAGCAGGCCGACGCCGGCCAGGGTGTCGAGCTGGTTCGCGGTGCGCCCCGTCGTCGGGTAGAGGAGCGGGCCGTTCAGCTGCGGGATCTCGGGCCCGAGCGCGAAGCCCGCCGCCGCCGTGTGGCACTGCAGGCAGGCGCCCTCCGAGGGATAGATCCAGGTCTGTCCCTGGACCGAGCGCGTCTTGCCGCCGACGACCCGGGTGGCGGCCGTCTGCGCGTCGTTCCACTCGTAGGTGTAGCCTGCCCAGATGCCGTCGGGATGGCGCATCAAGAGCCGCGTCTCGATCAGCTGATTGTTCAGCCGGAAGTTCTTCAGGATCACCGTCCCGTTCGGGAACGTGAAGTCCCCGCCCGCATTGCCCACGAGCGGCCCGACGTCGATCGTCGTGCCGTCGGGGATCGCGAGATGGCGATCCTTGACCGCGCCGTCGGACCAGAACGGCGCCTGGATCCCGTAGGGCACGAGGCCGCTCGCGGGCTGCTTCGGATCGAGGGGATCGACGCAGCCGGTGTCGGCGAGATCGGTCGGGATCGTGTCGACCGCGCCGCCGCCGGAGGGAGGGACGATCTTGCGGATCTGGTTGCCGAAGTAAGAGGAGAAGTAGAGCTCGCCGTCGGCGCCGAGGCCGAAGGTGCTGATCGCGTCGTTGGAGGCGTAGATCTCGTCGGCGACGTAGCCACCGCTGCCGTTCGGCTGGAGCGCCCAGATCCGGCCCGAGCTGAAGTCGCCGAAGACGTAGCGGCCCTGGAGCGACGGGATCGCCGAGCCGCGGTAGACGAAGCCGCCGGTGATCGAGGCATCCCCGTTCTCGTGGGGGTAGTCGACGAGCGGGTCGATGAACGCGCCCGAGCAATCGCCCGTGCCGGGATACGACGAGAAGCCCTCGCGGCAGTTCCAGCCGTAGTTGCCGCCGAGGGTGACGAGGTCGACCTCTTCGTGGAGCCCCTGGCCGACGTCGCCGACCCAGAGATCGCCGGTCGCCGCGTCGATGCTCCAGCGCCAGGGATTGCGCAGGCCGCTCGCGAAGATCTCCGGACAGGCCTGGGCGTTGGCGCCGGGGCCACAGCGGGGATTGGCGGCGTACGGGTTGTCGGGGGGAATCGTGTACTTCGGATTCGGGAAGCCGACGCCGACGACACCGATGCGCAGCATCTTCCCGAGCAGCCGCGTCGGGTTCTGGGCGTAGTTGTTCGGATCGCCGCCGCTGCCGCCGTCGCCGAGGCCGAAGTAGAGATAGCCGTCGTTGCCGAAGGCGATGTCGCCGCCGTTGTGGTTGTCGAAGGGCTGGTTGACGGTGAGCAGGATCTGCTCGGTCCGCGTCGTCGGCGTGACGGCGTCGTCGAGGATCAGGCGCGACACGCGGGAGACGAGCGGCGATCCGCTCGTCGTGTAGGACACGAAGACCTCGCGCGTCGCCGGCCAGCTGGGATGGAAGGCCATGCCGAGCAGACCGCCCTCGCCGCTGGCGTCGACCTGGCTGCTCAGGTCGATCCAGGTCGTCGTGTTGCCCGGATTCGCGACCGGGAAGACCCGGATGCGGCCGGCCTGCTCGAGCACGAACCAGCGGCTCGGATCCCCGGGCGCCTGCAGCAGCTTCGTGATCGAGGAGAGGATCGGCTCCGGGCTGAAGGGCGTCGTGGCGCTCACCGCCGTGTCCCGGGTCGGGCGGGCCGGGGCGACGCAGGTCGCGTTCGCGGGGCGGACGTCGAGCCCGATCGCACCACCGCTCGAGTCGTCGTTCACGATGGTGCCCGTCGCGGTCGCGTCGGCGAGGGTCGCGTTGGTCGGGGCACCGAGGGTGACGGTGAAGGTCTCGTCGAGCTCGACGAGGGCGTCGCCGCGGATCGAGACGGAGAGCGTCCGGCTCGTCTGGCCGGCAGTGAAGACGAGGGAGCCGCTGGCGGCGACGTAGTCGGAGCCGGCGGAGGCGCTGGCGTTGGCGGCCGTGTAGGGGACGGTGACGCTGCGGCCGCTCGCGGGGCTCAGGGTGACGGTGAAGTCGAGCGGTGCGGTGCCGCTGTCGCCCTCATTGCGCTGGGCGTCGGCGATCGAGAGCGCGGGGAGCGGGTCGTCGTCGCGGATCGTGCCCGTCGCGCTGCCGTCGCCGATCGAGGCGTTGCCGCCGGCGCCGCTCAGGGAGACCGTGAAGGTCTCGTCCGCCTCGTCGAGGAGGTCGCCGAGGATCGCGACGTCGATCGTCTGCGTCGTGACACCGCCGGGGAAGGTCAGCGTGCCGGAGGTCGACGTGAAGTCGGTGCCGGCGGAGGCGCTGCCGGCGGCGGTCGCGAAGTCGACCGTGATCGGATCCGGGTCGGATTCGGAGAGGGTCACCGTGAAGGTCAGCGTGACCGAGCCCGCGTCGCCCTCGTCGATCCCGGCGTCGGCGACGTCGAGCGTCGGCCCACCGCCGCTCGAGCCGCCGCCGCCCGAACAGCCCGCGAGGAGCCCGGCGGCGAGGCCCGCGGCCAGCATCGGCCGGACGAGGCCCACGCCTCGAAACGCGCGGCCGGACGCCCTCCCTCGGCGAGCCCGATTCCCGATGCCCGACGCACGCATGCTCCACGACCTCCGCCGCGTCGCGGCGGGGGCGGTCCCGGACCGGCCCCCGCACGCCTCGACACCCGGAGGTTAGCGGCTCAGTCGATCGGCGAGTCGGTGACGCGCACGACGAGCTTCCCGAGATGGTCGCCCTGGTAGAGCCGGACGAGCGCCCGGGGCGCCTCTTCGAGGCCGTCGACGACCTGGCTGCGGTAGACGATCGTGCCGCTCGCGAGCCAGCCGCCGATCCGCTTCAGGGCCTCGGGGAAGAGATCCCAGTGGTCGATCACGTTGAGCCCGACCATCGACGCGCGCCGGCTCATGAGGCGGTCGTAGTTCTTCAGGCGGTAGGGCTCGGCCGCGTTGTCCTGGGACAGCGAGCCACAGAGCACGATCCGGCCCCGATGGGCGATCCGCCGCAGCACGACGTCGAGGAGCTCGCCGCCGACGTTGTCGAAGAAGACGTTCACGCCCTTCGGACAGAGCGCCTTGAGCCGCGCATCGACGTCCTCCCGCTTGTAGTCGATGCAGGCCTCGGCCCCGAGCTCGTCGACCACGTACCGGCACTTCTCGGGCGAGCCGGCGATGCCGATCACCCGCGCCCCTTCGAGGCGCGCGAGCTGGACGACGAGGGAGCCGACCCCCGAGGCCGCCGCCGAGACGAGATAGGTCTCCCCGGCGACGGGCGGCGCGGCGCGGACCACGCCGGCGTAGGCGGTGACGGCGCCCTGGCCGAGGACCGTCGCCCCATCGAGCGCCGTGCAGCCCTCGGGCAGCGGGCTCGCGAACTTCGTCAGGTCCGAGAAGTCGCCGCAGGCGATCGAGTACTCCTGCCAGCCGGTGAGGCAGGTCACCAGCGAGCCGACGGGCAGCCGCTCGCTGCGCGTCTGGAGCACGAGGCCGATCCCGTTCGCGCGCACCGGCTCGCCGAGCGAGAGCGCCGGCAGGTAGCCGCTGCCGCGCTCGTCGATCCAGCCCCGGATCGCCGGATCGATCGCGACGCAGAGCACGCGGATCAGGGCCTGGCCGTCGCCCGGCGTCGGGATCTCGCCCGCGACCTCGCTGAAGCAGCTCTCGTCGACCATGCCGACCGGCCGGCGCGTCAGCACGATCTGTCGATTCATCGGGGAAATCATGGACACCTCGCTCCGCGGCGCTCTGGGGGGCGTCGGGTCTTTCGCAGCGTCGCGGCACGGAATCGCGACGTCAGCGGCGAGGAAGCTAGGCGAGGCGCGCGGCGGCGACGCGGTCGATCGTCAGTCGCGGACGGCCCGCGCGTACGACGGCGACGGGCAATCGTCGGACTCGGCCCGCGTTCGAGTCGAGCCGGCGTCAGGAATCGGTCGGTCGGCGGCCGAAGCGCGCGCGGAATCCCGCGCGCAGACGCTCGGCACCGCCCTGCACCCCGACGTAGAAGACGGGGACCATGAGCACGCCGAGGAAGGTCGCCGCGGTCATGCCGAAGACGACGGCGGTGCCGAGCACGTTGCGGGAGCCGGCGCCGGCGCCGGTGCCGAACGCGAGGGGCAGCGAGCCCAGGATGAACGCGAGCGAGGTCATCAGGATCGGACGCAGCCGCAGCCGCGCGCCCTCGAGCGCGGCGTCGACGAGGGGCATGCCCCGCTCGTGGGCCTGCTTCGCGAACTCGACGATCAGGATCGCGTTCTTGGCGGCGAGCCCGATCAGCATGACGAGGCCGATCTGGGCGAAGACGTCGTTGTCCATGCCCCGAAGCCCGAGCCCGACGAAGGCCCCGAACGCGGCGAGCGGGATCGAGAGGATCACGGCGAAGGGCACGACCCAGCTCTCGTAGAGTCCGGCGAGCACGAGGAACACGAAGCCGAGGGCCATCGCGAAGACGACCGGTGCCGCGCCCTCGGTCTTCTTCTGCTGATAGATCGTCCCGGTCCACTCGTAGCCGTAGCCGGGCGGGAGCTCGGCGGCGACCTCTTCCATCGCCTTCACGGCCTCTCCCGAGCTGAACCCGGGCCTCGCCTGTCCGACGATCGTCGTCGCGCGGAAGACGTTGTAGCGCTCGATGAAGGGCGGGGCCTTCTTCTCGACGACCCGGACCAGCGTCGAGAGCGGCACCATCCCGCCGTCGGCCGAGCGCACGTAGACCTCGCGGATCGCATCGGGCGTCGTCCGCGCGGCGGCATCGGCCTGGGCGGTGACGCGATAGGTCCGGCCGTAGAGGTTGAAGTCGTTGACGTAGGTCCCACCGAAATGCGTCTGCAGGGCGGCGAAGATCTCGGAGATCGGGATCCCGAGGGACTTCGCGTGCTCGCGGTCGAGCTCGAACTCGATCGTCGGGACGGTCGACTCGAAGAATCCGAAGACCCGGAAGAGCTCGGGCCGCTCGTTGGCGCGGGCGACGAGGTCGCGCATGACGCGCTCGAAGTCCTCGACGCTGCCGCCCCGGCGATCCTCGAGCACGAACTCGAAGCCGCTCGCGAAGCCGATGCCGGGGACCGGCGAGGGATTGACGACCAGGACCGACGCGTCGGAGATCCCGGTGGAGGCCGCCTGCTCGAGCCGATGGATCACGCCGTCGGCGGAGGACTCGGGCCCCTTCCGCTCGCCCCAGGGCGTCAGCGAGATGAAGGCGTGGCCGGTGTAGGAGCTGTTGGTGCTCGTCATCGCGGAGAGGCCCGCGACGCCGACGTAGGCTTCGACCTCGGGCATCGCCCGCGCGAGCTTGCGCAGGGCGTCGACGGCGACGTCGGTGCGCTGGACGGACGCGCCCGCCGGCAGGCGGATCACGCCCATGACGTAGCCCTGGTCCTCCGACGGGAGGAAGCCCATCGGCCGCGTCTCGACCAGCAGCCAGGTCGCCGCGAGGATCGCGAGGAAGCCCGCGACGACGAGCCGGGCGCGGCCGATCGAGCCCCGCACCGCGCGCGTGTAGCCGTGCGTGGTCCGCTCGAACGCGCGATCGAAGGCGGCGAAGAAGCGGCCCATGCGGCCGTGATAGGCGAGCTCGCGCGGGGGGCGCAGCAGCAGGACGCAGAGCGCGGGGGTGAACGAGAGCGCGACCCAGGCCGAGATGAGGACGGAGACCGAGAGGGTCAGCGCGAACTGCCGGTAGAACTGGCCCGTCAGCCCGCCCAGGAACGAGACGGGGACGAAGACCGCCGACAGGACGAGCGCGATCGCGATCACGGGGCTCGAGACCTCCTCCATCGCCGCGATCGTCGCGTCCCGGGGCGAGAGGTCCTGCTTCGCCATCTTCGTCATGACGGCCTCGACGACGACGATCGCATCGTCGACCACGAGACCGACGGCGAGCACCAGCGCGAAGAGCGTCAGCGTGTTGATCGAGAAGCCCAGCGCGAGGAAGACCGAGAAGGTCCCGATCAGCGAGACCGGCACCGCCAGCATCGGGATCACCGTCGCCCGGAACGACTCGAGGAACACGTAGATCACGAGCAGCACGAGCAGCGCCGCGATCGAGAGCGTCAGCGACACCTCGCGGATCGACTCGGCGACGAAGCGCGTCGTGTCGAAGGGAATCGACCAGCCGATGCCGGGCGGGAACTCCTTCGAGAGCTCCTCCATCGTCGCGATCACCCGCCGCGAGACCTCGAGGGCGTTGGCGTCGGGATGCTGCGAGATGCCGATCATCGCCACCGGCCGCCCGTCGGAGCGGCTCGAGCGCGCGTAGTCGGTCGCGTCGAGGGAGACGCGGGCGATGTCGCCGACGCGGACGAGGGCGCCGTCGTCGCCGGTGCGCACGACGACGTCGGCGAACTCCTCGGGGGTCGAGAGGCGGCCGCGGACGTGGACGGTGTACTGGAGCTGCTGGCCGGGCGGGGCGGGCTCACCGCCGATCGTGCCGGCGGGGGCGACGACGCTCTGCTCCCGGAGCACGGCGATCACGTCCCGCGCGGTGACGCCCAGGCGCGTCATCTTCTCGGGATCGAGCCAGATGCGCATGCCGTAGTCGCGGGCCCCGAAGATCTCGGCCTGGCCGACGCCGGGGATGCGCGCGAGGGCGTCGAGGACGTGGAGCGTCGCGTAGTTCGACAGGAAGAGATAGTCGTAGCGCGGGTCGAGCGACTCGACGGTGACCGCCATCAAGACCTGGGGCGAGCGCTTGTAGACGGCGATTCCCTGCTCGACGACCTGCTGCGGGAGCGAGCGCTGGGCGACGGAGAGCCGGCCCTGGACGTCGACGGCGGCGAGATCCTGGGAGGTGCCGATGTCGAAGGTGACGGTCAGGCTGTAGACGCCGTCGTTCGAGCTCTTCGAGCTCATGTAGAGCATGTTGGCGACGCCGTTGACCTGCTCCTCGATCGGCGCCGCGACCGACTGGGCGACGGTCGCCGCGTCGGCGCCGGGGAAGACCGCCCGGACGACGACGGTCGGCGGCGAGATCGACGGGAAGCGCGAGATCGGGAGCTGCCAGAGCGAGATCGCGCCGGCGATCGTGATCAGCAGCGAGATCACGGTCGCGAGGATCGGCCGATCGATGAAGATGCGGCTCACGACCCGTTCCGCGGAGCGGTCGCCTCGGCGACCGGCGCCTTGGCGGCGACGTCCTGCGTCCCCGCCGTCGTCGCGACCATCGGCTGCGCGCTCACCGCGAGCCCCGGCCGCAGCTTCTGCGCCCCGTCGACCACCACGCGCGCCCCGGGCTCGAGCCCGCGCCGCACGATCCACGCGTCGCCGAGGCGCGCCCCGAGCTCGACGTCGCGGGTCTGCGCCTGGCCCGTCTCGTCGACGACCCAGACGCTGTGGGTCCCCTGGAAGTCCTGCACCGCCCGCACCGGCACGACCAGCGCGTCCGGGATCGACTCGACCGGCACGATCACCCGCGCGAACTGATTGGCCCGCAGGAGCCCCTCCGGATTCGGGACCACGAGCCGCATCGGGAGGGTCGCCGTCTTCTCGTCGAGGGCCGAGTCGACGAAGTCGAGGCGGCCGGCGTGGGGATAGTCGCTGCCGTCGGCGAGCCGGATCCGGAACTCGCCGGCGCCGCGCTCGAAGTGGGGGCCGAAGTCGCGCTGCATCTGGAGCATGCGCTGCTCGCCGATCGCGAAGTCGACGTACATCTCGTCGTTCGCATAGACCCGGGTCAGCAGGGTGTCGTAGGCCTTCACCGCGGCACCGATGCGCGTCTCGGCTCGTCCGACGGCGCCGGCGATCGGGGAAGTCACGCGGGTATACGCGAGGTTCAGGCGCGCCGTCTCGACGTTCGCCACCGCCGCGCGCACCGACGCGCTCGCCGCCTTCTCCTCCGACTCCGCCGCGTCGAGCGCCTGCTCGCTCGCGACGTTCTGCCGGGCGAGGCTCTTCACGCGCGCCAGCTCGCGCCGCGCCTTCGCGAGCAGCGCCTCCGCCTGCGCCCGCTCCGCCTCGGCCCGCGAGAGGGCAGCGTGGAAGGGCGCCGGATCGATCTGGAAGAGCAGCGCCCCCGCCTCGACCCGCTGGCCCTCGACCGCGGCCTGCTTCTCCAGCAGCCCGTCGATCTGGGGGCGCACCTCGACCGCGTTCGAAGCGGCGATGCGCGCGACGTACTCCTCGCTCGAGACCGCCGGCCGCGGCGCGACCTCGAGCACCGTCACGCTCGGCGGCGGAGGCGCCGGCGCCTCCCCCGGCGAGCATGCGAGCCAGGCCGGAGCGAGCACGATTCCCGCGAGCCCGGCGAGCCCCGCGCGCACGAACGCGGGCCGGCGATCCGCGACCCGGGACGCACCGGCGCCCCGCGCCCGGGACCCGCGAGAAAGCGATCCGAGCGCCCCGAGACGAGGGCGATGGAAGAGGAAGGACGAAGCCACGCCCGAACGATAGCCGGCTAGCGATTAGCCGGCTAGCCTTCCACCATGAACCCCGATCAGCAGTTCGGCAAGCTGCTCAAGCGCGTCTACCACCTCTGGCATCAGGTCATCAACGAGCGCCTGCGCGAGAGCGACGTGTCGCACTCGCAGTGGCGGGTCGTGCTCGAGGTCTCGCGGAGTGCTTCGCCGATGACGCAGGCCGCGCTGGCGGCGGAGCTCGGGGTCGAGTCGCCGACGATGGTGCGCCTGCTCGATCGGCTGGCGGAGAAGGGCTGGATCGCCCGCGAGCCCTGCCCCGACGATCGCCGCGCGCGCTACGTGCGGCTGACGCCGCGGGCGCAGCGCCTGGCCGAGGAGCTCGAGATCGTCGTCGGCGACGTGCGCCGCGAGCTGCTCCAGGATCTGCGCGTCGCCGAGCTCGCCGCGTCGATCGATGCGCTCGAGAAGGTCGAGCAGCGGGCGCGGGAGGCCATCGACGGGAGCCGTGAGCGGTCCTCGACGGAACCGGCCCCGGGCGCAGGACGCAACGGTGCTGCGCGATCGGTCGACCCGCGCACGCCGCGCCCACGATCCGCGGGCGCGAAGCGCAAGCCGAGACGGCCGGCGGCGGGCTCGCGGCCGGCGCTCTGAAGCGCGCCCCGCGCGCCGCGCGAAGGCATCCCCTTCATTTCTCCGCCTCGAGCGCCCGGCGTGCCCGGACGAGCTCCTGCCTTCGCTCGCCCTCGACGCGCGGAAAATCGAGCTCGAGCTCCTCGAGCCCGGCGACCACGGCCTCGGCGACGATCATTCGAGTGAACCACTTCTTGTCGGCCGGAACGACGTACCAGGGAGCATGGTCCGTGCTGCTCCCCGCGATGCTCTTCGACCAGCGGTGTTGGTACTCGTCCCAGCGAGCCCGCTCGGCGACATCGCCCTCGTTGAACTTCCAGTTCTTGTCGGGCTCGTCGATCCGCTCGAGAAAGCGGCGCTTCTGCTCGTCCTTGGAGACGTGGAGGAAGAACTTCCGGACGAACACGCCGTTGCGAACCAGGTATCGCTCGAAGCGAACGACGTCTTCCAGCCGGTCGTCCCAGATCCCCGGCCCCGCGCAGCGCGGCGGCAGGCGCTGGCGCTCGAGGAACTCGGGATGGATACGGACGGTGACCAGCTCTTCGTAGTAGGACCGGTTGAAGATGCCGATCCGCCCGCGCTCCGGCAGCGAGCGCACCGCGCGCCAGAGAAAGTCGTGGTCGAGCTCCTCGTTCGAGGGCGCCTTGAAGGCGGAGACCTGACAGCTCGCGGGATCGACGCTCGCGAAGACCTGCCGGATCGTGCCGTCCTTGCCCGACGCATCCATGCCCTGGAAGATCAGCAGCACCGCCCAGCGATCCTGGGCCGAGAGGCGCTTCTGGAGCTCGGCCAGCCGCTCGATCGATCGGGAGAGGCGTTCCTGGGCGATCTCCCTCTCGAGACCGACGGTGTCCCGCGGATCGACCGACGCGAGCTCGAAGCGACCGTCGGACGCGACCCGGAAACGCTCGAACGACACCCGGTGATCCATGGTGAGGCGAGGCTACCCGCTCGCAGCGGGCCTTCGCCACACGAGGGCGAAGGTCCCGTCTCTACGCCGACTCCCAGAACGGCCGCACCGCCTCGAAGCGCGCCCACTGCTTCGCGAGCTTGCGGGGGACCTTCTCCAGGGCCCGCGCAGACCAGCCTTCCACGAATCCCGCACCGCGCGCGAGGTCCGGAAGCGTCTCGACGGATGCCCGATCGAGGACGTGCTGCAGCAGCTGCCGTCCGGTCTCGGCGTCGTTCTGGAGCCCGAGCCCGTCCTGCAGCGCCTCGAGCCGGCGCAGGAAGCGCTTCGCGTCCTTCGGATCGAAGAGGCTGCGGAAGAACTCGCTGGCATAGCGCAGCTTCTTGAGCGTGATCCGAAGCGCGTGGCGGTCGACGGCCGAGCCTTCGAGGGCGGCCGGCACCTGCTTGCGGACCTTGCGCAGCAGACGGGTCAGCGCCGACTCCGCGAAGCGGTCCGCCGGGCGCGCGAGGGCGACCGAGGGATCGCCGCTCCCGAGGTCCTGCTCTTCGAGCGTCGCGATCCAGTGGCCGAGCTCGAGCAGCAGGCGCGCGGTGCGGGGAGAGAGCAGGCCTTCGCGGAGGGCCCGGCGCCGTTCTTCCCGGAGCGCGATGGCCCCGGCCCGGAGCCCTTCGAGCCCGGGGTCCTCGCCGAGGCGAGCGAGATGGGGCGCGAGCGTCTGATCGAGGAAGACGTCGAGATCGCGGACCTCTCCGAGCAGCGCGCCGAGCCCCCGGAGCGGACCGCGCAGGCGACCGAGCCGGACCGAAGGGACGCCGCGCCGGACGAGCGAGACGAGCGATCGCATCCGTCTGACGCCGACCCGCATCTGGTGAACGCCCTCCGGATCGGCGCCCTCGAGGGCGACCTCGACGTTGTCCCCGATCTGCGCGAGACACGAGCGCGCGATCGGGACGATCGCCTGCTTGAGCGTCGCATCGGGCGCGAGCAGCACGGGCCGTGCGCGGGCGGCCGACGGGCGGAGGCCGGTGTGCAGGGCATGCCCCCGCTCGGACTTCGACCGGGTCCCCGGCCTCAAGGCGACCTCGTCGCAGAGAGCGAGGGCGACCTCGAAGAGGTGGGACATCGGACCGCTGCGCAGCTCGAGCTCGACCTCGCAGATCGGCTCGCTCGCGAAGCCCGAGCGGATCTCGCCCTCGTCGAGATCGAGGCTCCACTCCGCGACGTCGTCGCGCAGGACCCGATGGGTCCGCCGCATCACCGTCTCGAAGACGGGCTCGAGCGGACGGCCGTCGAGCACCTCGAGGAGCCGCGCCCGCACCGCCTCCTCGGCGACCGCCCCGAGATCCGGCCGCTCCCCTGGGACCTCGACCTCGTGCTCGCTGCGCGCGAAGAGTCCCGCTGCCCCCGCGTCCTCCTCGAGCTTGACGGTCTGCCACTGACGATCGGCGGCTCTTCGCAGTCTCAGGGAGATCCCGTGCGCGGCGAGCGAGAATTCCCGGTCGTCGAAGTAGACGGTGCGCAGCTCGCGCACCTCCTCGGGTCCGATCGCGGCGGCCGCCAGGATCGGGCTCGCGAGCAGGCGCGCGACCTCGCCCGGATCGATCGCGAGCTTCAGCTCGACCTCACGATTCGGTTGCAACGCGGCGCCTCCGTGGGCTCCCTCGAGGATCGCGCGGACGTGGGACCGGGGAGCGGCTCGATGCCATCGATGCTAGCGCTGGCTCGATTGCACCTCGGCTTCGGGGAGGAGTTCGCGAAGTCGTCGCGGTATCGTCACCGTTCGAGGTGTCGCGCAGGTTAGTCTGTGGCGATCCCGTAAGAGCAAGGATGCCCATGGTCGACGGCTCCGAGATCCGTTCGAGCGAGGCGAGCTACCTCAATCGGGAGCTGTCGCAGATCGATTTCATCTCGCGGGTGATCTCGATCGCCGAGGATCCGGGCATCCCGCTCCTCGAACGCATCAAATTCCTCGCCATTTCGGCGCAGAACCTCGACCATTTCTTCCAGGTGCGCGTCAGCGGACTCAAGACCCAGGTCGAGTCGCAGGTCGTGACGCGCTCTCCGGACGGGCTCGGCCCTGGCGAGCAGCTCGACGCGATCCGCCCGCGGGTCGTCGACCTGACGCGGCGGCAGGCCCAGCTGCTCGAGAAGGACCTGCTTCCGGCTCTCGCCCAGGCGGGCGTCGTCGTCCACGCCTGGGACGAGCTCGACCGCGCGACCCGGAGCGCGCTGTCGCGCCGCTTCGAGGAGCAGATCTTCGCCGTCCTGACGCCGCTCGCCGTCGATCCGGCCCACCCTTTTCCGTTCATCTCGAACCTCTCGCTGAACCTGGCGCTGATGGTCTGCGACCGCGAGACGGGCGTGCAGCGCTTCGCCCGCGTCAAGATCCCGCCGCTGCTGCCGCGCTTCCTGCCCTGCGGCGAGCCGGGGGCGTACGTCCCGGTCGAGCAGGTCGTCGCGGCGCACACCGACGTGCTCTTTCCCGGCAGCGACATCCTCTCGTGTCATGCGTTCCGCGTGACGCGGGACGCCGATCTCGCGATCGAGGAGAGCGACGCGGACGACCTGCTGCTCGCCGTCGTCTCCGCGCTCCAGCGCCGGCTGCGGACGAATGCGGCGGTCCGGCTGGAGATCCAGAGCGGGATGCCGGATGCGGTACGCAGCCTGCTCGAGCGCGAGCTCGAGCTCGAGGCGAGCGACCTGCACACCTCGACGACGCTCCTCGATCTCGGCGCGCTCTGGGCGATCCATGGCATCGATCGACCGGATCTCAAGCACCCGCCCTTCACGCCCGTCACACCGTCCTCGCTCCGGACCGAGGACGGCCGCGCCTGCGACTTCTTCGAGCGTCTGCGGGACGGCGACGTCCTGGTCCACCATCCCTACGAGTCCTTCTCGACCTCGGTCGAGACCTTCCTCGCCCAGGCGGCGGCCGACCCGGCCGTGCTCGCGATCAAGCACACCCTCTATCGCACCTCGAAGCTCGGCAGCGCGAGCGTCGGCGCGCTCATGCAGGCGGCGGCCGCCGGCAAGGAGGTCGTCACCCTGATCGAGCTGACGGCGCGCTTCGACGAGGAGACGAACGTCGCCCTCGCGCGGGCCCTCGAGCAGGCGGGCGTCCACGTCGTCTACGGCATGGTCGGCCTCAAGGCCCACGGCAAGACGACCCTCGTCGTCCGACGCGAAGGCGACGCGATCCGCCGCTACGGCCACATCGGGACCGGCAACTACAACGCCGAGACCGCCCGCAGCTACGAGGACCTGGGCCTCTTCACCGCCGACCCCGCGATCTGCGCCGATCTCGGCGAGATCTTCAACTACCTCACCGCCTACAGCAATCAGCAGCGCTTCCGAAAGCTCTGGGTCGCGCCGCGGACGCTCCGAACGCGTCTGCTCGAGCTGATCCAGCGTGAGGCGGACAGCCCGGACGGGCGCATCGTCATCAAGGCCAACGCCCTCGCCGATCCCGGGCTCATCGACGCCCTCTACGTCGCCTCGCAGGCGGGGGTGGAGATCGACCTGATCATCCGGGGGGTCTGCGCGCTGCGGCCCGGAGTGCCCGGGCTCTCGGAGCGGATCCGGGTCCGCTCGGTCATCGGACGCTTCCTCGAGCACTCGCGCATCTTCCGGTTCGGGAGCGACGCGCGCGGGGCGGTGTACGCGATCGGCTCGGCGGACCTGATGGCGCGCAATCTCGATCGACGCGTCGAGGTCGTGACGCCCGTCGACGACGCCCAGCTGACCGCACGCCTGGGCGACGTGCTCGATGCGCTGCTCGCGGACGACGTGCTGGCGTGGGAGCTCGATGCGGCCGGGCGCTGGACGCGGGTCGTCCGCCGGACCGGAGTCAACGCCCAGGCCGTGCTCCAGGGACTCGCGGTGAAGCGCTCCGAGCGATCGGTGGCCCCGAGCGCGGTCGAACCGACGGATTCCGCGCTCCATTTCGTACCCGGGCCCGAGATCCCGAGGTAAGCTCGGACGCGTCGATCGCCGCTCGTGCCTCCCCCCTGCACGGGCCGACGTCCGTCGCTTCCATGGGTGTCGTGGACCCGGGCATCCGAGCGGGTGCCGAGAGGGGTGAACAGATTTGACGGAACGCCGCGAAGTGCGAACCCGCTCCGACGCGAAGCTGCGCGTCGCGGTTCTCGATCTCGGGAGCACGTCGTTCCACCTCCTCGTGGCGGACGCGAGCCCGACGGGCCGGATCGAGCGGGTCACCCGCGAGCGCGTGATGCTCCGCCTCGGGGCCACGATCGCCGCCGAGGGCGAGATCCCGAAGGCCGTCGCCGCGCGCGCCGTCGAGTGTGCCCGGGACCTGAAGGCCGTCGCCGACGCCCACGGTGCCGAGCGCTTCGTGCCCGTCGCGACCGCGGCGCTCCGGGATGCCCGCAACGGCGCCGCACTCGCGCAGTCGATGTCGCGGGCGCTCGAGATTCCGGTGCGCGTGCTGTCCGGGATCGAGGAGGCGCGGTTGATCTTCGGCGCGTTCCGTCGCCGCATCGCCCTCGGCGACGCGACGGCCCTCGGCATGGATCTCGGGGGCGGCAGTCTCGAGCTCGCGGTCGGCGACGACAGCGAGGTCTTCTGGGAGACGACGCTTCCGATCGGCGTCGCGCGCCTCCACGGCGAGCTGGTCGACCACGATCCGATGAAGCGCCGGGTCCGACGCGAGATCGAGGAGCGCGTGGAGGCGGCCGTGGCGCCTCACCGCAGGCGGATCCGGGCGCGCGCGCCGAAGCATCCGATCATCTCGGGCGGGACGGCGCGCGCCCTCGCACGAATCATCGAGGAGAACGGCGGCGGTCGCTCGACGAAGGGCGCCCTGCGCGTGTCGGCCGAGGAGATCGGCGGGCTCGCCGACCGCCTGACCGAGGCGACCCATGCCGAGCTCCTGCGCATCCCTGGCCTGAAGCGCAATCGCGCGGACCTGCTGCCGACGGGCGCCGTCGTCGTCGATGCGGTGATGCACTGCCTCGAGCTGCCCGAGCTGCTGATCTGCGACTGGGGCCTGCGCGAGGGTGTCATCCTCGAGACGCTGGGCATCCTGAGCGGTCGAGGAGCCGGCTGACACGCCGGGGGTGAGCGACCGAGCGGGAAGGCCAGCGCGACGACGGCCGCGCGCGTCCCCCCGCCGCGAGCCCACCGAGCCCCAGCGCGAGGAGCACCGCCGTCCCCGGCTCCGGCACGACCGCCGCGAAGTCGAAGCGGCTTCCGACGACGGCCGTCTTCGTGTCGGTCTGCAGCAGGAGCCCGGGCTCGACACAGCCGACGAAGGGAAAGCACTGCTGGCTTCGGTTGATCGCGAATTGGATGACGCGGCTCGTCAGCGGGCCCGTCGCGGCGAAGCGCAGGACGTCCGCGTACGTCGAGTCGGCCTCTCCGACCACGGGACCGGTCGGACTGCCGAGGGCGACCCCGAGGAAGCGCACGGTCAGCGTCTGGTCGGTCGACGCGAGAACCTCGGACGAGAGCAGCAGTTGGAACCCGATCGTCGCGTCGAGACGCGGCTCGGTCGACGAGACGCGCAGGAACACGGCGGGGCCGATCAGCGCATTCGTCAGCAACGGCGCGAGCCCCTCCCACCGGAAGCCGGCGTAGGACTCGGTGTGGAGCGGCGCGCCGTCGAGCAGGATGCCCGTCGGATCGAGGTCGAACTCGTAGGTGCCGGAGCCCCAGGATCCCCCCGTGCCGAGAGCAGCGTGACCCGAGAGGACGTGGGGACCCGATCCGTCGCCGGTGTCGAGGCTGCCGGAGACGTCGAAGGTCGAGGCCGACGCGGACGGGAGCGAGGCGAGCACGAGGAAGCCCGACAGGACGGGCAGAACGAGGAAGGCGAGCCGGGACAGGGCGTCGAGCGACAGTCGGAAGGGCATGGGACGATCCTCCGCCGGATCTCCCCTTCCCGCCCGATCGACATGCATCGGACGTGCCGCATCGTTCCGCTCGCGAGAGCGGCTTCGAGCGGCCTCCCACGCGCGCGGGCCGCGTCGGGCGAGGCGAACCGTCCCTTCGCCTGAGGCTCCGGGCGTCCGCGTCGGCTCGGTCGTGGCGCGCGCGGTCGCGGCGCGCGCGCCGACCTCCGCCGACTTCCCCGCTACTTCCCGAGCAGCTGCGTCTTCACGCCCTTCAGCTCGCGGGCGACGGGCTCGTAGAGCGCCTCCTGGCGCAGGCAACGCTTCTGGAAGAGCTGCATGAGCTCGATCTCGTGCTTCTCGCCCTGCTCGAGGACGAAGCGCTCCAGCTCGGCCTCGCGGTCGAGGGGCTTCGTCTTGCGGCCGAGGAGCTGATCGATCTCGAGCGCCTCCTCCGCGTCCATCGCCGGGGCCATCGTCTCGACCCGGGAGAGGTACGTGGCCGTCCGCCACGTCGTGTCGAGCTCGAAGCGCTTGAAGCCCTCCTCGGCGGAGCGCAGCTGGCCGAGCTTGCGGACGAGCAGATCGTGGCCGTCGGAGTAGAACGTCTTCGCCGGCTGCGGAATGTTCGGCACCGGCAGCGGGACGCCCATCGAGTCCGCCATGACCTCGATGCACGCGCGCGACCAGACCCAGTACCAGCCGAGGTACTGGATGAGATCGACCGTGTCCGGCGGGTCGACGACGAGGGGCGCGCAGGTGAACGGCGTCGCGAGGTTGAAGCGGACCGTGTGGTAGTCGATCACCGAGTTCGGGATCCGCTTGCCCGTCCGCTTGAAATAACGCTCGTAGGCCGCCTTGAGGTCACCCATCGGCTCCGCCAGATCGCGGCCGCGCAGGCCGGCGAGATCGGCCGCGGGATCGCCGATGTGGGCGAGCTCCATGTCGATGAACGTCGTGACGCGGCCGTTCTCGAAGAGGAACTGGCCCGTATCGCCCTGCAGACAGGCGGCCTCGTCCCGATCCTTCGGCACGTTGCGCCGCAGCCAGCCGTTCACGAACTCGATCAGCGGCTCGGGCCGCTTCTTGCCCTTGCGATAGGACTGCTCCCAGCGGTCGAGGTCCGAGAGGCCGAGGGCCTGCGGCGTCTTCGGCCGCGTGTAGCCGATCTCCTCGAAGCGGCGGGGATCGATCCGGTGCATGTCGGCGAGCAGGTCCATGAAGTGGTTCAGGACCGCGACGCGCTCCTTCTCGTCGACGGCGGTCGAGAGGTCCGGCCGGCCGGGCATCTTGTCCATCACGATGATCTTCGGGTCGGGGCAGACGCCATAGATGTGGGGCGCCGGCAGACCCTCGGCCTCGAGGACCTGGAAGACCTGCGCCTCGCGCTCGAAGGGATAGACGCCGTGGTCCAGCGCGCCGCGCTCGCCGCGCAGGTAGATCGGGAGCGGCTTGCCGTCCTTCTCCGCTTCGCAGAAGAAGGCGGGGCGCCAGCGTGCCTGTCGCTCGAAGGAATGGATGCGGATACCGAGCTCGCGCTCGATCCATTCGAAGCCGCGCTGCCACTCGGGCTCGAGGGTCGATCGGTCGGTCTGGGCGTTGGACTTCCGGGCGTCGATGTTTCGCGTCATGTCCGGACGCTAGACGAATCGGCGGGCTCTGCCGATCCCAGTCGGGCCTCGTCCCGATGCGAGGGGACGCCCGCCGCGACGCGCCGGGCGGAGTCGGACCCGGGCCGGCCGGACGACGGCCCCGCTATGTCATACTGCGCCGCCGATCCGGGGATCGAGGAAGGGCAGGCATGACCCAGGGTGGAACGGTGGACGGAGGTCCGGGGCGAAAGGGCGGCGCAAGCGACGCGTCCGCGACGACCCTCGCGCGCCTCGTCGCGGCCCGCGACGCCCTCGTCGCCGCGACCGACCTCGCCTGGGCCTGGCACGGCCCGGAGACCCGCAAGGGCCGCGCGACGTCCTATCTCTCGCATCTGCTCGCGGTGCAGGGGCTCGTCGTCGAGTGCGGCGGCGGACCCGACGAGGCGATCGCCGCCCTGCTCCACGACGCGCTCGAGGATGCCCCGACCCGCGGCGAGCGCAGCGAGCGCGAGGCCCGCATCCGCGCGCGCTTCGGCGAGCCCGTCCTGCGGATCGTGCTCGACTGCACCGACACCCTCCCCGACGAGTCCGCCCCCGACAAGCGCCCCTGGCGTGAGCGCAAGGAGCGATTCCTCGCGAGCCTCGCCCGCGCCGATCGCGCGAGCCACCTCGTCGTCGCCTGCGACAAGCGCCACAACCTGGGCGACCTCGTCTGGGACCTCCACCACGAGGGCCCGCCGACCTTCGCGCGGTTCAACGCGGGGCCCGCGGAGCAGCTGTGGTATTTCGAGTCGGTGACCCGGATCTGCGCACGGGCGATCCCGCCACGGCTGGCCCTCGAGCTCGATCGCCTGCTCGGCGACCTGCGGACCTTCGCGGCCGGCGCCCACGCGACGGAGCGAATCGGAGCATGAGCGAGAGCATGGGCGCGAAGACGAACGATCCGGATGCCGCCGCCGAGACGAACGCCCCGATCGGCGCGCGCGCGGCGTTTCCGCCGACGCATCACATCGTGCGCGACCTCGGCGTCGCGGTCGAGCGAGCGCGAGAGAGCGACGCGTTCGCGATCCGCCTGCCGATCGTGCCCGCGATCTTCGACGCGTCGGGGCGACCGCGCGTCGGTGTCGTCGCGGTGATCGCCGACATGATCGCGGGACAGACGGCGATCCGGGAGGTCGCGCCCTCCTGGATCGCGACCTCGAATCTCGGCCTCCAGGTCGCCGAGCTCCCGACGACGGGCCATCTCGTCGCCCGCCCCCGGGTCCTGCGCAAGGGCAACACCACGATCGTGATCGAAGTCTCGATCGACCACGCCGAGAGCGGCCGTCCGGTCGGACTCTCGACCCTCGGCTTCTCGATCCTGCCGCGGCGCAACGCGATGCAGGCCGCGATCCAGCAGGCGCGCGACTCGGGCGGCGACGGCCTCTACGCACCGCAGGGCGGAAGCTTCTCGAAGCCCCTGCTCGAAGCGATGGGCATCCGGTTCGACGCGGACGATCCCGGCGTCGCCGAGGTCGCCGTCGACCCGTATCTGCAGAACACGCTCGGCGCGCTCCAGGGCGGCGTCGTCGCGATCTTCGCCGAGGCGACCGCCGAGCGCCTCGCCGCGTCCCGCCTCGGAAGCCCCGTCCGCGTCCGCGGCATCGAGCTCCAATACCTGAAGCTCGGCCGCAAGGGCCCGATCCAGGCCCGGGCACGCGAGCTCGCGCGGACGCCGGGCGGCGCGATCGTGCGGGTCGAGCTCTTCGACCGCGGCGACGGCGATCCGCTGCTCACGGTCGTCACGGTCTGGATCGACCGGGTCGCCCTGCCGTAGGCCCCCGCGGCCCCCGGCCCGACTCCGTTCGGCATCGGACGAGCCCCGGGAGCGTCGACGACCGGGCTGGGAACGGCACGGCATGAGCCGAATAAAGCACATTCCGGGCAGGAATTTGCCCGGCCTCCTGCATCCGACTTGCGCTCCGAACCCGATCGGCCGAAGCGGTTGCTAACCTGATCGAGGGAGGTCGGAGCTCTCCCGTCTCGTCGAGACCTAACACCGCGAGACCGGGGGGCATCGGACTTCCAGCGTGAGTCGACTCGTCGGCTCGGGACGGACCCAGCCGCGGGTCGATCGCCAAGGAGTAGATCGATGAAGATGAAGCTTTCGACGTGGATCGTCGCCGGTGCGCTCGCCCTCGCGAGCACCCCGGCCCTCGCGAACGAGAACCCGGCCCAGCAGCCGACCGTCCAGGCCCAGGAGCAGCGACTCGAAGAGGGCTATCGCACCCTCGCGATGCGCACCGCGACGACGGGCAAGGTGGGCGCGGTCGAGCAGGCGCGAGTCGCTCGCCAGCGGCGCGAGATCAAGGAGCTCATCCGCCGCCTCGAGGCCGGTGAGCAGGTCGCTCCCAGCCAGATCGACCAGGTTCTCCAGGGCCGCTAGCGCTCGCGAGTCCGCCTCGACGCTCCGTCTCAGGACAGCGGCGAGGAGATCGGCGTCGAGTGGAGCGCCATGGCAGGCTCGCCGTTGTCGGCCTCCTGCTCGGGCGTGCTTCGCTCGGATGATCGTGCACAGGTCTCGAGGAGCGTCTCCGCGTTCCGGAGATGCTCCAGGGCTTGTGCACGATCGCCGCGCGCCAGCGCCTGCTTGGCCGCTTCCAGGGAGGCGGTCCGGCCGCACGAATCCGACGCCGTCGGTTCGGTCCGTTCCCCGGCCCCTGCGGTGCCGACACCGAGAAGCGCAACCATCAGGACGAGACCAGCGAGTCGAGCGGTGTGGATCTTCATGATCCAGGGCTAGAGCACTTCTCGTGCCAATCCTGCCGACCCGCTCCAGGCCCTGCGCGAGCCTGATCGGCCCCTCCCCGACCGATTCCTTGCCCGCCCTTTGATCACCCCTGCCCGCCCGATGGGCAGCCGGGCCCTGCCGCGCCGGGCAACGCGCCCCGCGCCCCCGGCTCGGGCCTTCGGCGTCCCCGGTCGGCTCCCGCACGCGGCCGTTAGCCCGAGCCCTCGCCGGCGACGACCCAGTGATTGGCCCCCGCCTGCGCCTCGAGCACCGCCCTGCGGTGGCAGACCGCCGACCGCGTCTTCACCGGCTCGCTGGCGAAGAACTCCGCCCGCACGCGCTCGGCCGTCAGATCGAGGACGACGTAGCCGTTCTCGAGCACGTTCGAGTAGCGGATCTGCGGATTCATGGGCGCCGACTTCTCGACCATCGCCCTCCCCTGCGGATGGGTGCCGAAGGGCGGGGACGAGACCGCGGGCGCGACGACCTCGACGGCGCGCGAGCCCCGGCCGGTCGCCGGGTCGTAGGACGTCGCCCCGGCGTCGGCGATCGGCGTCGATCCCGCCTTCGCCCCGCTCGTCGACTCGCCGCCCGCGCCCTTCGCGGCCGCCCCGATGGCCGCAACGGGCGCCTCGGCGGGTACGTCGAGGGCCCAGGCGCTGTGGACGTCGCCGGTCAGGATCACGACGTCGTCGATCGCCTCGCGCTCGAGATGGTCGAGGATCGCGGCGCGATTCGCGCGATAGCCGTCCCAGGAGTCGGCGTTGAAATCCCCGAACACCCCGCGCAGCGGCGCGAAGACGACCTGTTGTCCGATCAGGCGCCAGCGCGTCCCCGCCCGCTTCGACGCCGAGAGCGCCTCGAGCAGCCACGCGGTCTGCTCGGCACCGAGCAGGCTCCGCGCCGGATCCGCGGCGCCCGCGTGATCGTTCCGGTCGACCCGCGCGTCGCGACCGTGGATCCGGGTATCGAGCATCACGAGGTCGGCGAGCCCGCCGAACCGGAAAGTCCGGAACAGGCCGGTCGGCAGCTCGCGGATCGGCATCCACTCGTGATAGGCGCGGATCGCCGCGAGCCGGCGCGCGGCCCAGGCACCCTCGCCCTTCCCCTTTCCGTTCGCGTCGCCGGGCGCGGCGCCTTCCGTGTGGTTCTGGGCGCCGTCCTTCCACGCGTCGTTCGCGCTCTCGTGGTCGTCCCAGACCGCGATCCAGGGATGGCGCGCGTGGGCAGCCCTCAGGTCGGGATCGCGCTTGTACTGGGCGTGGCGGCGGCGGTAGTCCTCGAGCGAGACGATCTCGTGGATCGGGTCGGGGACGCGCCCGAGGGCGGTGCCGTCGCCGTACTCGCCATTGCCGTATTCGTAGAGGTAGTCGCCGAGATGGACGACCGCATCGAGGTCGTCCCGGCTCGCGATGCAGGCGTAGGCGTTGAAGAAACCCTGGGGCAGGTTCGCGCAGGAGGCGAGCGCGAAGCGGACCTCGCGCACGCTGACGTCCGGCAGCGTCCGCGTCCGGCCGACCGGCGACGCGACGCCCTCGCAGACGAAGCCGTAGTGATAGGCGTGGCCGGGGGTGAGCCCCGCGGCATCGACCTTGACCGTGAAGTCCCGCTCCGGGAGCGCGTCGACCTCGCCGCGGGCGACGACGTCCTTCGCCCCGGGATCCCGCGCGATCCACCAGCCGACGCGGATCGCCGCCCCCATGCGGTAGGCCTCGGGCGAGACCCGCGTCCAGAGGATCACGCGATCGGCGAGCGGGTCACCGCTCGCGACGCCGTGGAGGAACGGGCTCTCGCCCTCGGCGCGCGCCGCGGCGCCGGGATGGGGAAGCGCCGACGCGGCACAGCCCGCGAGCGACGCGACGGCCGCGGACGACAGCCCGACGAGCGCCACCCCCGCGGCGCCGGTGCGCAGGAACTCACGACGATCGATGGCCAAGGCGTCCCCCCGCGTCGCGCGCAGGGGGGCCTCGTCGAAGCCGGATCGGGCCCCGATCGGGCCCCTAGGCGCGCTTCAGTTTGTAGCGGATCGGGAGCCGCTTGAGGCCGCCGACCAGCCCCGAGTGGAGCCGGGCGACGGGGCCCGCGAGCTCGATCTCCTCGATACGCGGGAGCAGATGCCGATAGGCGACCTGCATCTCGAGGCGCGCGAGATGCGCGCCCAGGCAGAAATGCTCCCCGACGCCGAAGCCGATGTGGCGGTTCGGCTGGCGGTCGATCTTGAACGAGAACGGATCCTCGAAGACCTCCTCGTCGCGGTTCGCCGAGGGATAGAAGAGCGCGACGGCGTCGCCCTTCTTGATCACCTTGTCGCGCAGCGGGTAGTCCTGGGTCGCCGTCCGGCCGAAGTGGATGATCGGCGAGGTCCAGCGCACGACCTCCTCGACCGCCGAGTCGAGCAGGCCCATGTCCTTCTGCAGCCGGCGCAGCTCGTGCTGGTTCTCGATGAAGGCGAGCATCCCGCCGGTCGTGCCGTTGCGGGTCGTCTCGTTGCCGGCGATCACGATGATGAAGCACCAGGTCAGCACGTCGAGATCCGAGAGCGGCTGGCCCTGATACTGGGACTGGATGAAGACCGTGATCAGGTCGTCCTGCGGGTTCTTGCGCCGCTCGGCGACGAGCTTCGAGAAGTAGCCGAAGAGCTCGATCTGGGCGCGCTGCGCGGTCTCGCGCGCGTCGTGGTTGGCGTCCATGTACTCGGGATCGCCGGCGCCGATCGTGCGGTTCGTCCACTCGAAGAGCATCGGCCAGTCGCTCTCCGGCACGCCGAGCAGCCAGCCGATGACGGCGATCGGCAGCGGCGCCGAGATCTCGTCGACGAAGTCGCAGGTCCCCTCGTCGCCCCGGTCGTAGAGCTTCTCGACGATCTCGCGCCCGATCCGCTCGATCGGCGCGTGGATCTTCTGGAGCATGCGCGGCGTGAAGCGGCGCGACACCATCTGGCGGAAGTCGCCGTGCTTGGGCGGATCCATCTGGATCAGCGTCGCCGGGAAGTTGCTCACCTCTTCGGCGAGGTGCTGGATGACGAGGCGCGGGCCCGACAGGAAGATGTCGGGGCGCTTGCCGATCTCGGTGATGTCGGCGTGCTTCGTGATCGCCCAGTAGTCGATCGCCTTGCCTTCCTGGGTCTGCCAGGACACCGGCTCCTCCCGCCGCAGCCGCGCCCAGATCGAATGCGGATAGCCGTGCTGGGCGTAGTCCTCGGGATGGACGAGACGGAAGTCGTTCGGGACGGGATGGGGGCTGGCGACCATTGCGCGATACCTCGAGCGGTTGGACCGGGACCGGCACCCCGCTCTGTCGGCGGGCGGTCGTTCGGCGGTCTGGGGGACACACGGGCGCGGGGCGATGCGGTGTGGCCATGGGCCACGGCACCGCATTGTCATCGAACGAACGATCGTTCGTCAAGAGACGATTCGGCGAAGGGGACCACCGAGCCCGGTTCGAGGGCGCGGCGGGCGCGAGCGGATCGATCCGCGCGGACCGAGCAGACCGGCGCGGGGGAGCCGGAGGACGCGGGCCCCCGGCTCCCCGAATCGGGCGGGGCTCAGCTCGGATCGGGCTTCGGCGTATCCGGTCCGCTCTCCGGCAGGGTCGGCTTCGCGACGTAGGCCGCATCGACTTCGCCGGTGAGGGCGCCGAGGAAGGCCACGATGTCGGCGATCTGCGCCGGCTCGAGGGTGATCCCGACCTGGTGGTAGCCCATCAGGCGGACCGCCTCCTCGAGGCTCGTGATCGAGCCGTCGTGGAACCAGGGGCCCGTCTTCGCGACGTTGCGCAGGGACGGGACCTTGAAGACGTGCTTGTCGGCCGGATCGGAGGTGACCTTCTCGCGGCCCGGGTCCTTCGTCTCGTAGGCGAAGACGAAGCCGAGCTTGCGGTAGAGCTGGCCGCCGAGGGTCGGGCCGGTATGGCAGCTGTTGCAGCCGACGGCGAAGAAGGTCTCGAGGCCCCGGCGCTCCTGCTCCGAGAGGGCCGCGAGGTCACCGCCCATGAACGCGTCGAGGCGGCCCGGCGTCATCAGGTTGCGCTCGAAGGCCCCGATCGCCCGGGCCATGTTGGTGTAGTTGAGCGGATCGGCCTCGCCCGGAAAGGCGGCGGCGAAGGCGCTCACGTACCCCGGAATCGAGTCGAGCACCGCCTCGACCGCGGCCTCCGAGGGCATCGCCATCTCGATCGGATTCAGCACCGGCCCCTTCGCCTGGGCCTCGACGTCCGCCGCGCGGCCGTCCCAGAACTGCGCGACGTGGAGCGCCGCGTTGTAGACGGTCGGCGAGTTGCGGTCGCCGCGGGCGCCCTTGTGGCCCGGGGAGGTCGGCTCGCCGTCGACGCCGAACGCGTCGAGCATGTGGCAGGAGTTGCACGCGATGTCCTGGTTCTTCGAGAGCCGCGTGTCGTAGTAGAGCATGCGGCCGAGGTCGATCTTCGCCTGCGTGCCCTCGTTCTCGGGGTTCGGGGCCGAGGTCGGAAGCGGCTTCAGGATCGTGTTCGCCTTCTCGGCGAGGGCGGCGATCGCGGGATCGGCCGCGGCGGCGGGGGCAGGAGCGGCTTCGGGCGCCGCCGGCGCGGCCGCGGACTCCGTCGCGGCGGTCGGACTCGCGTCACCGGCCTTCTGGTCCGAGCAGCCCGCGGCGAGCCCGATCGCGAGCAGACCCCACGCGAGGCCGGCGATCGCCCCTCGCATTCGCAGGGTCGGCATCTCACGGCGCAGGATCCCGCCCCTCCGGCTCTTCCTCGTTCCGATCATTCCGCTCGTCTCCTTATGCCGTTGCGCCCGTCGCGCCCGTTGCGCGCACGAACCCTGACTCTCGCACTCGTCTGCCGGCGATGCGAACCGAATTGCGCCTTGACCCTAAGATCCGAAGCGGGCTTTGTCGAGACCGCCGCATCGACTGCGGAACGCGGGTCGGCGAGCGTGGCTTCGTGATTCGCGAGAGAGCAGCCCGACGGCGATGCTCGACGAGGATCTTCGTGCCACCTCGAGCCCAACGTGGCGTACCGCCACGCCCGGGCGAGGCACGATCGACCTTGCTCGGCCGGCGACGGCTCGGACGAGATCACCCACACGCCCGACACCATCCCCTGTATGATCGGGCCGTCGCCGCAGGGATCGACGTCCGGCGGACGGCACTCCGAAAGAGCTCGAACGAGAAGGAGATGCCATGTTCGTCCGTCCGAAGATCGCTCGCAGCCTCGTCGCCGCAGCCTCTCTGGCGCTGGCGGCCTGTGCGCCCGCGACCTACTCCATCCGGAACCCGGCCCCGAGCGGGCTCGCATACGAGATCCCCTCTGCCCCCGCCGAGGCGGCGGTCTCGGTCCTCGACGAGCGCCCGGCCGAGGAGGCCTTCAGCCGAGGCGTCCTGCCTGCCGGAATCACGGTCGACGGGGCACCGATCGATCCGCCCGCATTCCTCGCCTCCGGGCTGGAGCAGGAGCTCCGCTCCCGCGGCCTGCCGACCAGGGCCGTCGTCGGCGGCCAGGATCTTCCGCGGGTCCACCTGCGGTCCTTCCACATCCTCAACCATCGCGTCAACGCCTACTCCCCTTTCGTCACGCTGACGCTGCTCAGCGCGGACATCGAGACGTCGACCGGCACGCGCCGCGTGGGCGTCTTCGTCAAGCGCGGCAAGATTCCCGTCTGGAGCTTCAACGAGGTGATCGAGCCCATCTTCAGCGACCCGCTGTCCCTCCTCGTGAAGGAGTTCTCGGCCAAGTTCGCGACGGTGACCTACGGCTACCGGTCGAGCGACGCGACCGTCCGGGAGATCGTCGAGCGCCTCGCCCGGCGCGACGCACGGTCGTTCCTCGACGTCTACGCGCTCGGGTTCACGAACAACCCGACGGCGATCCCGAAGGTAGTCGAGCTCCTCGACGACGCCGACGAGTACGTGCGGCTCGCCGCCATTTCGTCGCTCGGCACGCTCGGCGCGAAGTCGGAGTTCGGCCGCCTGAAGGCCCTCTACGAGGGCGGGGCCGGTCTCTGGCAGGACCGCGCGATGGCGGCCAAGGCGATCGGCGACCTCGACACCGAGGAAGGCCGAGCCTGGCTCGCCGCCGAGCTGGAGCGCATCGACGACGCCCCGGTCAGCAACGACACCATGTGGACCTCGCAGATCATCCGACTCTATCTCGATCTCTGACTCGGGTGTCGCAGCCGGCTGCCTCCTGGCCGCGTGCACCGCGCCCGGCCCGGCCGTCCGATCGACGAACGAAGCGCGGACCGCGGACGGGATACCGCGGATCGCCGGCGTGGAGCGGAGACACGTGGGCAGCCGCTTCTGTACTCGGCCAGGGCCCGCCCTGGGCTCCGGGCATCGAGATCTGCCGCAGGACCGAGAAGGGTCGCGATGGCGGGCAGGTGTTCGTCGCGACCGTCGTGACGCCGCCGGTCGGGCTCATCATGTAATTTGGCCCTGTTCGGGGCGGATCGAGGTCGTGAAAGCGCCGCTGCCGAGGAATGCGGCGGGGAAGATCTTGAAGCGGGAGCTGCGGGATGGGATCGTGGCGCGGGTGAAGCCGTAGCCCTCGAGGCTCGCTGCAGGGGCTGGATCGGGCTCGGCGCCTCGAGCGTCGCTCGGAGCGGATCTTCATGCGGTCGGAGACGGATGCGAATGCGGATCGCTGAGCATCGCGCAATTTGCCTTCCTGGCCTGATGCTCGGCGCTCTGCTTGTCGCCGCGACGGTCGGAGCGGGCTGCGCGCATCGGGCGCTGAAGGTGGCGGAGCGGCCGTGGGTCGAAGTGAAGACGGCGCGGGTTCGGTTGCTGGGCGACGTCGACCCTGCCGTACTCGTGCGGCTGGGGCGGGACCTCGAGCTCTTCCACCACTACCTGATCCATGCGGGGGTCGCCCGCTGGCCCGAGCGCACGGCGCCGGTGACGATCGTCGTCGTCGGCCGGAATTCGACCTACGGCGCCTTTCGCTTGGCTCCCGGCATCGTCGGTTGGTTCGTCCCGACGATCCGCGCGAGCTACGCGGTCGTCAACCTCGACGCGGGCTTCGAGGCGGACGGGATCGACCAGAACGTCCTGTTCCACGAGTTCGCCCACTTCCTGCTCGCCTACAACCAGAGCTTTCGATATCCGCTCTGGTACGAGGAGGGATTCGCCGAGAGCCTATCGACGTTCCGGGTCGACGAGGCGGGCGGGGTCGACGTCGGATTGCCCAGTGAGGCGCGAATCCGGGAGCTGGCGGAGGACTGGCGGCCGCTCCGCGAATTGTTCGAGGAGCGCCCGATCTGGTATCCGCAGGCCTGGATGACCGTCCACTATCTGAGCTCGACGCCCGGTCGATACGATCAGCTCATGAAGTACCTCGCGCTCTACGATGCCGGCGCCACCTCCAACGAGGCGTTCGAGCAGGCCTTCGACCTCGACTACCGAAAGCTTCAAGCCGAGATCCGAAAGTACTACTGGCGCGGAGAGTACGCTTACCTCCACTTCGAGCCGGGCGAGCTGCCCGCGGTCGAATCACCGGTGGTTCGCGAGCTCGCGGAGGGCGAGATCCTGGTCGAGCTCGGCACGCTCTTCCTCGACGCGCGCCGGGAGATCGACGTCGCGCGTTCGTTGTTCGAACGGGCGCTCGAGGTCGATCCGACGAGCGCGCCCGCCCGGAGCGGGCTGGCTGCGGCGGCGCTCGCATCGGGAGAGCTGGCGACTGCCGCCCTCCAGGCCGATGCGGCGCTGGCGGCGGATTCTCGCGATGCCCGCGGCCATACGCTGCGTGGGCATTGCCTCGTCGAGCGCCTCGAATCCGACGACGAGGCCTCGGTCTCTTCCCGTGCGGCGCTTCGTGAGGAGGCCCGTGCGGAATACCTTCGGGCCATCGAGCTCGCCCCGGACGTTCCGGAGCCCTACTGGGCTCTCGCGCGAATCGACCGCGACGGCTCCGATTCGAGCGATCCGGCGATCCGCTTGCTCGAAACGGGCCGAAGCCTACAGCCCCTCGATCCCCGGATCCCCATCGATCTCGCCGCGATTCGGATCGAGCGGCGAGAGCTGGCCAAGGCCCGCCTCCTGCTCGAGCCCCTCGTTCGTGAGCATGAGGGCCCACTCGGGGCCGAGGCGCGGGCACTCCTGCGGAAGCTCGAGCAGGCCGAGCGATCCGATGGACTCGCTCGTTAGTCGATTGGCGCCCCGAGGCACACGCGGCGGACGCCGACGTGGACCGTTGGTCGGCCACCGCCGACATCGTCGGACTTCTCGCGGTAGCCCAGGCCGCTCCGTCTGCCCCGTCTTCCGCCCCGCCCGTGCCCTCAAGCGAGGCAGTCTCATCGAGAACTACGCACGAAACGATTGGAAACAGGTCATCTTCTCGACCTTCGAAAAGTCATGCTTTCGCTGCAAGTCTTCATTCGACCTAACGCTCGATCACCTTTGGATGCCAAAAAATGAAGGCGGAAACTTCATCATGTGCCTTCGGGTCGATCGAATCCTGATTACTAACGTTCTTCTTCTTTGCAGATCGTGCAATGCTTCAAAGGGCGAACGCCTCGTCTCCTCGTTCTTCTCGGTCGATCAAAATGCCTCGCTGATCTTCCCGATTCCCGAGCCGGGGACGTCCTTGCTGGTCGGCCTGGGCCTGCTCGGACTCGCGGGTACTCGCCGGCCGCGATGAGGTGCCGGCGCGGGGATGGTCGCGCCAGACCTCGCGGCGGGGATCAGCCGATCGGCGGCGACGGCGCAGTAGAACTCGGGTTGCCAGGAGTTGTCGGTCTCGGCGATCGACCGGTCGATGTGGCGATCGCCGATGCCTTCACTGCCTGTCCGCCGTCGAGAATCGCCAGGTCAGCCGCGCCCGTTCGAGGTCAAGCCCAGAGCTGTTGGACGGGCATCGCGAATAGCCGGTCAGCCGTGCGCTGGATGCGCTCACCATCGTGGAGGATGATGCCGCACGCGAACGCCTTTCCTGTGGCCTCTTGCAGCCGCTTCAGCCCGTGGAAATCATCCGGCCTGACCGATGCCGCGGCCTTCACCTCGAGACCGATGATGCGACCGGCCCTCTCCAGAACGAAATCGACTTCGACCTTGTCCCTGTCCCGAAGATGGCTGATCGATACGGGATCGTCGCATTGGCCGACGAGCTTCGTCAGCTCCGAAAAGACGAAGCCTTCGAGCAACGCGCCGAGCTTGGAGCGGTCGTGCTTGATGTCCTCCTCGGTCACGCGTCGGAGCGCCGCGAGCAGACCGCTGTCGAGGAAGTGCAGCTTCGGCGTCTTGACGAGACGCTTCAAGTCGTTTCGATGCCATGCCCTCACCCGCCGGATGACGAACATCTGTTCGAGCAAGGCCAGCCACCGGTCGATGGTCTTCCCATCGACGCCTAGCGGGCGGGCGAGGCCGGCGAGATTGACGGTCTGGCCGGATGCGATCGCCGCGTGGTCGATCAACCGGGACAGCTCGGTCGTCTTCGAAATGCCCGCGAGCTCGGCGACGTCCCGCGTCGCAAGTGCGCGGGAATAAGCAGATAGCCAGGTCTGCCGACGCGCCGGATTGGTGCGCACGAGCGCTTCGGGATATCCACCCGAAACGACACGCTTGATCAAGTCGGGCGTACGTCCCGAATCTTCGGGGATCGCGGGAAAGTCGACCTCGAACGCGCGGGTGAGGAAGCCCGATGGTCCCCGGCGCTCGATCTCCGCCTGACTGAAAGGCAGCAGCTCGATGGTCTCGACGCGCCCTGCCAGGGAGTCCGGCGAGATCGTTCCCTTGAACAGGTCGACGGAGCCGGTGATGAGGAATCGTCCCGGGCGAGAATCCTCGTCGACCGCTTTCTTGAGCGCGAGGATCAGGGCAGGCGCGCGCTGGACTTCGTCGATCACGGCCCGATCGAGACCGCGCACGAAGCCGCCCGGATCGTCGTTGGCGAACTGGCGGGACTGCTCGTCGTCGAGCGTGACGAAATCCATTCTCCGATCCGCGGCGATCTTGCGGACGAGAGTCGTCTTGCCCGACTGGCGCGGGCCGACCAGAGCGACAATGCGAGTATCCGCCAGGGCGACTCGAAGACGCGCTTCGGCATGGCGGGAAATCGGCGCGGCGGCGATCGATCGATTCGGCATGGGTCTCCGGCAGATCCGGAATCTAGCTCCGGCAGATCCGGAATGGAACCCCGGCAAATCCGGAATGAGCGGCCCCCCGGCCTGGCTCGGCTTTCGGGGGCGCACCCCGGGCCTGCCCGATGCGAGGCGGAGCCGTCCCGTCCTCGGCGCTCCGTGGGCGCCTCCTACTCGCAGGACCTGTCTACCTGATCGCCGAGCAGGCGGCGGCGAAACGGACCGAGGCGGCAAGGCACTTCAAGAGGCCTTCCCGACAAGCGGGCCTTCTCGCCGGGAAGCCTTTCGTCCTCTCTCGGCAACGCGCGCGGCGAGACGATCTCCCCTCCCCGATTTCTAGATCGGCGCCCACGCAGCGGTCGACGGCTCGACCCTGCTCACGCGCGATGCTTCGCGTGAGCAAGCATGCTTCCGGGGCCTCGAGATCATCGCGCCCTGCTTGGGGCCAGAGATAGGCGATTCAAGGCCGGTTTTCTGGCGCCGCCGGTCAGGCCCATTCCTTAAACTGGCCCTATTCCGGGCGCCAGCCGGGAAGTCGATGATGGGCGATCGGTTCGAGAAGAGCGGCGAACGAGATCCGCTCTTCAAGCTCCGAATCACTCGGGGGGCGGATTCCGCTCAGGAGGAACGCGATGCGGCGGGGTCGTTCGAGCAGGTCAGGTCGACTCCTGATGATCGCGGCCTCATGGAATCTCGCGCTGTCATCCCATGCCGTTCAGGCAGAGCAGCGAATGCCCACCCAGGCGGAATTCTCCGCTTTCCTCCAGGCCAGAACCCCCACGACGTCCGGTGAGCTCAGGCGGCGCAGCTGCGAAGACGTCGGGCTCCCTGCGATCCAATCTCCCGACGGCAAAGTGCAGCGCTCGGTCCGCCCGACCGATTCGGTCTTCCGACCCACGAAATACGGTCACATCTTCACGCAGCACAGCGTCTTCTTCGCCCTCAACAGCTGTCTGCCTCTCTACCGGATCCTCATGCCGAGCGGGGGATGGCTCGGCCTCGTCGCATTCGACGGTACCGACTTGATCGAGCTGACTCCCGAATCTTCCAGCGGGCTCTCCCGGGTTCTACGAAGAGAGGGCGACCGGCTGTTTCGATCCGATCCCAGACCCCTTGCCGGCTTCTTCATCGATGTTCTGTCGTGGGAGGAATTCGGGTTTCAGCCGAGCCTCATCGAGTCCGCGAATCAAATCATGGGATCCGAGCATTGTCGCCCACCCTTCGACAGGACGAGCTGTCAACCCGGTGGATTCGTCGTGGATCAACAAGAGCTCGCGAAGTACCAGTCCTCACTCGGTCCGCCCGAAATCAGCGGCAATCCAGAGCGGGGCTGGGTCATCGAGTATGTGACCATCGAGGTCGGAACGGCGGCCCACCGCGGCATCCTCGAGAAGTGGCACGTGAAGGTGCGGTCGGACTACCGCGCAGAGGTCCGTTCCGAGACATTGTCGACCCATGTCTTCCATGCAGTTCCCCAGTACAGGATCTGACTGCCCCGACTCTTCTCGTCCTGGGCCACGGTCTGTCGATGATCCACCGTGGGGGATAGGCGATTCAAGGCTGGCTTTCTGGCGACGTCAGTCAGGCTCATTATGCGAGCTGGCCGTGCTCCGGGGATGAATTCAAGCTTTCCCGCCCGTCCGTCGCCGGCCTCGATGCGCGCGAGACGCTTCTGAGACTCGACGTCGTCGGGCGATCGACGCGAGTCCGACCCCCCCAGCGAAAACCCCGACCGCCAGCCCCGGCTCCGGCACCTCGACGGAGACGAAGCCGCGGCGGGAGTCGTATTCCCAGGAAATGGTCGTCGTGCCGACGCCGACTCCGTGGACCCGGCCGCTCATGTCGACGGTCGCGATCGACGGATCCGCGCTGGTCCAGGTCAAGGCGGCCGCGCCCATGTTGATGCCGCTCACGACGACCGGCGTGTCCGCGACGAGACCGGCGCCGCTCACGCCGTGTCCGAGCTGGCCGAATTCGCCGTACCCCCAGCATCGCAGCCGGCCGCCGCTCTGGACGGCGCAGGTATGCGATCGCCCCGCGTCGACCGCGACGGCGCCCGAGAGGCCGCTGACCACGACCGGCGCCGAGATGTTGAATCGGAATCCGGTGCCGAGCTGACCGAGGTCGCCTCGTCCCCAGCAGTTCACGCCGCCGCTCGAGAGCGTCACACAGCTGTGGAAGCCGCCGCTCGTCACCCCGGTCGCGCTCGTCAGGCCCGTCACGACGACCGGCACGGCCGAGCCGACCGTCGACGAGTTGCCGAGCTGTCCCTCGACGTTGCGTCCCCAGCAGCGGACCGAGCCGCCGACGAGGCGCGCGCAGCTATGCGAGTTGCCGACGCCGATCGACGTGGCGGTCGTGATCCCCGCGACGGTCACCGGTGAGGAAGAGTTCGCGAAGCTGCCGTTGCCGAGCTGGCCTTCGTCCCCGCGTCCCCAGCACTGCACGACCCCCGAAGAGAGGAGGACGCAGGTGTGGTTGAGGCCGGCGGAGATGCGGGTCGCCGTCGTGATGCCGGCGACCGTCTTCGGGAATGCGCTGTACGCCGGATCGCTGTTGCCGAGCGCACCGAAGTCGTTGCCGCCCCAGCACTGAACGGCGCCGGTCTGCAGCACGATGCAGCTGTGGAACGCTCCCGAAGCGATCCGCGAAGCGGTCGAGACCTGGTACACGTCGTCGGGGGTCGTCAGCGCGGGAACGTCGATCGAATTGCGATTGATCCCGAGCTGGACGAAGTTGTTTCGCCCCCAGCACTTCGCCCGACCGCTCTGCAGGACCGCGCAGCTGTGATCGAAGCCGAGGGCGAGGCCGACGGCGTTCTCGGCGGCGGAGCCCGCGGAATTGTCGAGGCGGAGGACCGTCGTCGGCACGGACGAGTCCGAGACGTCGTCGTCGCCGAGCTGGCCGTAGAACCCGTAGCCCCAGCAGTTCGCGAGGCCGGTCGGGGTCGCCGCACAGGTGTGGTTGCCGCCGGCGTCGACGGCCAGGACCGGGCCGCTGACGGTGAGCGGCACGCCCGATCGCTGATTGGCGCCGCCGGCGGTGCCCGTGCCGAGCTGACCTGCATCGTTGAGGCCGAAGCAGATCGTGTTGCCATCGGCGAGGAGCGCGCACGTCTGCTCGAAGCCCGCGTCGACGGCGACGGCCGTGGCGATCCCCACGACGGGCGCGGGGGACGGGAACGTCCCGGCCGTCGTGCCGTTGCCGAGCTGGCCGTTCGCGTTCCGCCCCCAGCACTTGATGAACCCGTCGTCGAGCACCGCGCAGCCGTGGGAGCTTCCGAGACCGAGCGCGACCACGCGCTCGATGCCGATCGCGACGTTCACGACATTGGCCGCGTTGGCGAAGCCGCCGTTGCCGATCTGACCCTCGTTGCCCCGCCCCCAGCACTGGAGCGCCCCGCCCGCGATGAGCGCACACGCATGGTCGAATCCGGCGTCGATCGCGACGGCGTCGTCGACGAAGGCGACGTCGACGGGCGTCGGGGAGCTTGCGAGGAAGCCGGTGCCCAGCTGGCCCGAGCCGCCGGCGCCCCAACACTTCACCTCGCCCGTCGCGAGCAGCGCGCAGGTGTGATTGCCGCCGGCTGCGACCGCGACGGCCGTCGTGATCCCACTGACGAGGACGGGGCTCGACGAGCCGGCGAAGCTCCCATCGCCGAGCTGACCCGAAGCATTGGCGCCCCAGCAGGCGACCTCACCGTTCGTCCGCACGGCGCAGGCATGCGCAAAGCCGACGGAGATCGCCCTGGCCGTGACGCCCGGGACCGTGACGGGGAGCGACGAGGCCGTCGTCGATCCATTGCCGAGCTGTCCGGAAGTGTTCAGTCCCCAGCATCGGAGGCTGGCGTCGGCCAGCAGTGCGCAGCTGACGTCCCCGCCGGCCGCGAGATCGGTCGCGTCGACGAGGCCGGCGACGGTCACGGGAACCGAGGAGTCGGCGGAGATCCCGTTGCCGAGCTGACCGGATCCGCCCCGCCCCCAGCAGCGGACCTCGCCGTTCGTCGCGAGCGCGCAGGCGTGATTGCCGCCCGCGGCGATCGTCGCATGGCTCAAGCGCCGGGTGGTCCCGTCCGTGAAGTGGCCCGTCGTCGTCAACGGAAAGGTGGCCCCGAGCGGCAGGATCGAGACGCTCGGCATCACGACCCCGAACTGGAGGTCCGCCGCGCCCCCGGGCAGCCCCGCCAGGGCAATCATCAGGAAGGCCAGGATCGCGGCGAGGCAGGTCGGAAGCGGGCGGATCAGCAAAGACAGGTTCATGGCGGGGCGACTCCTCGGATGCGGATCGGTGTCCACACGAGGAAGGATCGTCCGAGGTCGCCGGATCGGTTCTTGCCATTCGACGATTTCTTCTCGGGCCTGGGCCCAGGCCGCCGGGACCCGGGCCCGACTCCGCACGCTCGTCGCGGCCTGGGCCACTTCCAGCCCCCTTCGGCCATCTCGGAGGTGCGATCCGCCGGCGCGCGCCCCGCCATGCCTCGAAGTCGCCTATCATCGTTTCGACAGGCCGATCCAGGGCCCGCGCCCGCAGCCCTCGAGGTGCCCCATGAAGCTGCGGATCGGCTACGAGATCCAGTACGAGTTTCCGCTGCCGACGCCCGTGATCGCGACGCTGAACGTCCACTTCACGCGCGCCTCGGACCTCGTGGCGCCCGACCATCTCCGCCTCGATCCGGCCGTCCCGATCTCGGGCTACCGGGACGGCTTCGGCAACTGGTGCAACCGCTTCGTGGCGCCCGCCGGTCCGATCACCCTGTCGACCGACGCGGTCATCCGCGACTCCGGCCTCGCCGATCCGGTCTGCTGGGAGGCCGGTCAGGTCCCCGTCGAAGCGCTCCCGGAAGAGACGCTCGTCTTCCTGCTGGCGAGCCGCTTCTGCGACAGCGACCGGCTGCTCGATCTCGCCTGGAAGCTGTTCGGGACGGCAGTGCCGGGCTGGCCCCGGATCCAGGCCATCTGCGACTTCACCCATCGATACGTCGCATTCGGCTACGAGCACGCCCGTGTCACCCGGACGGCCTCGGAGACCTATCAAGAGCGCCGCGGCGTCTGCCGCGACTTCGCCCATCTCGCCGTCGCGTTCTGCCGGGCCCTGAACATTCCCGCGCGCTACTGCACCGGCTATCTCGGCGACGTCGGGATGCCGCCGCCCTACCCGCCCGGGGACTTCGCCGCCTGGTTCGAGGCCTATCTCGGCGGTCGCTGGCATACCTTCGATCCCCGCAACAACGTGCCGCGCATCGGCCGCGTGCTCGTCGCCCGCGGTCGCGACGCCGCCGACGTCGCGATGACGACGACCTTCGGCGTCAATACGCTGCGCGGCTTTCGGGTCTGGACGGACGAGGTCTAGACGGCGCGATCGACGATCGCCTCGCCCTCCCCATCCCCGTCGCCACGCGTGATGCGCCATGGAGCGCCCGGTGAGACTCGAGCCCGCGATCCGCCGGACCGCTGGGCCGCGCGTCCGGACGAGGCGCAGCGGTCGATCCGAACGGCCCTGCCCGCGACGGAAATCCCCCCGCGCTTCCTGGGGCATGCAGCGAGTCATCCCCTTCCCCTCGCCGCCTTTTGGGGCGTGTGCTTCCCTACGCCCCATGATCGATCCCCGCCTCCTCGAAGAACGCCGCGACGAGATCGTCGAGAGCTGCCGGGCGCGTCATTTCCCGGCCGACGTCGACGCCACGATCGCGCTCAACCGCCGGACCAACGCCCTGCGGACGGCCCTCAACGAGTCCAATCGCCAGCGCAACGAGCACCAGAAGGCCGGCAAGCAGAAGCTCGACCCCGCGGCCCGCGAGGCCCATACCGCCGAGGGTCGCCGTCTCAAGGACGAGGTCGCGGCCCAGGAGGAGGCGCTGCGCCTCGCCGAGGCGGAGCTCGAGGCGGCGCTGCGCGGGCTGCCGAACTTCCTGCATCCCGAGTCGCCCCGGGGCGGCGAGGCCGACTTCAAGGTCCTCGCGACCTCCGGGACGCCGCGGGTCTTCGACTTTCCACCCGCGGATCACCTGAAACTCGCGACCGCCCTCGACCTCGTCGACTTCGAGCGCGCGGCGAAGGTCGCGGGCCAGAAGTTCTACTACTTGAAGCGCGAGGCGGCGCTGCTCGAGCTCGCGCTCCAGCGCTTCGCCCTCGACCAGATCGTGCCCGAGGGCTTCCTGCCGATCGTGACGCCCGATCTGGCCCGGCCCGACGTGATCGAGGGGCTCGGCTTCAGCCCCCGCGGCGAGGAGAGCCAGATCTACTCCGTCGCCGGCCACGAGCTCTGCCTGATCGGCACCGCCGAGATCACCCTCGGCGGCATGTACGCCGACTCGATCCTCGAGGAGCAGGACCTGCCCCTCAAGCTCGCCGGCATCTCGCATTGCTTCCGGACCGAGGCCGGCGCCCATGGCCGGGAGAGCCGCGGCCTCTACCGCGTGCATCAGTTCAGCAAGGTCGAGATGTTCGTCTTCTGCCGGCCCGAGGACTCGGAGGCGCAGCATCAGGAGCTGCTCCGCCTCGAGCGCAAGATCTGGGACGCCCTCGAGATCCCCTACCGCGTGATCGACATCGCGAGCGCCGACCTCGGCGCCCCCGCCTATCGCAAGTTCGACCTCGAGGCGTGGATGCCCTCCCGCGGCGAGGCCGGCGACTTCGGCGAGATCACGAGCACCTCCAACTGCACCGACTTCCAGGCCCGCCGCCTGAAGGTCCGCTTCCGAAGGTCGAAGGACGGCGGCGAGGGCCGGAAGAACGAGCTCGTCCACACCCTGAACGGCACCGCCATCGCGAATGCCCGGGCGCTGGTCGCGATCCTCGAGAACCACCAGCAGAAGGACGGGAGCATCCGGATCCCGAAGGCCCTCGTTCCCTACCTCGGCACGGACCGCATCGGCCCGCGTTAGGTGGCCCGGACCGGGACGACGCGCGCACCGACCGACCGCGGATCCCGCCCATGACGCGCCCCGCCGACGCGAATCTCGTCCTCGGCACCGCCGGCCACATCGACCACGGCAAGACCGCCCTCGTGCGCGCGCTGACCGGCCAGGACACCGACCGCCTCCCCGAGGAGAAGGCCCGCGGCATCACGATCGAGCTCGGCTTCGCGACTCTCGCGCTCGCGAGCGGAGCCCGGCTCGCCGTCGTCGACGTGCCGGGCCACGAGCGCTTCGTGCGCACGATGGTGGCCGGTGCGTCGGGACTCGACCTCGTCCTGCTCGTCGTCGCGGCCGATGAAGGCGTGATGCCCCAGACCCGGGAGCACCTCGCGATCTGCGAGCTGTTGGGCCTCACCCGCGGCCTCGTCGTCCTCAACAAATGCGACCAGGCCGACGCCGAGATGCGCGCGCTCGCGGAGGAGGAGGTGCGCGAGCTGCTGCGCCCGGGTCCCCTCGCCGACGCACCGATCGTCGCGGCGAGCGCGGTGACCGGCGAGGGCCTCGACGCGGTCCGCGCCGAGATCGAGAAGCTCGTCGCCGGCGACCGCGCGCGCGTGGACGACGCGCGGCCGGCGCGGCTCTTCGTCGATCGCATCTTCGAGAAGCACGGCTTCGGGACGATCGCGACGGGGACCTGGTCGGGGCGGGGGCTCGCGCCCGGGCGGGCGGTGGCGATCGAGCCGGGCGGGCGGCGGGCGCGGATCCGCGGGCTCGAGCGCCACGGCGAGGCGATCCCGGAGGCGGTGTCGCGGGCGCGGATCGCGGTGAACCTGCAGGGGCTCGCGCTCGACCAGATCGCGCGCGGAGATCTCGTCTGCGAGGAGGACGCGCTGCTCCCGTCGACGCTCTTCGACGTCGAGCTGCGCTGGATCGCGAGCGAGCGCTTCCTCGAGGAGCCGACCTCGGTCGAGCTGCTCGTCGGCACCGCCGAACGGCGCGCCCGCGTGGCGCCCCTCGGCGACGAGCCGATCGGCCCGGGCGAGCGCGGCTTCGCGCGGCTCCACGTCGAGGGCGAGCCGCTGGCGCTGCTGCCCGGCGACCGCTTCGTCGTGCGCGGCTTCGCGCGGGAGGCGGGGATCGGGGCGACGCAGGGCGGGGGCCGCATCCTCGACGTCGCGCCGCCCCATCGCCGCCGCAGCGATCCGCGGCTCGTCGCAGAGCTCGCGCGCCTCGCCGGCGGTGACGTCGAGGACGGCCTGCTCGTGCGGATCGAGCGCGCGGGCCTCGCCGGCACGACGCGCGGGCGCCTCGCGCGGGAGACGGGGCTCGCGACGGCGGCGCTCGAGCCGGCCCTCGATCGCCTCGCCGGGCGCGACGCGATCGTGCGCCTGGGGACGGAGTCCTGTTTGTCGGCGGCGGCGGCGGCGCGCCTCGCCGCGAGCCTCCGCGAGGCGCTCGATGCGTTCCACGCGAAGGAGCCCCTCGCTCCGGGCATGCCGCGCGCGACGCTCGCGGGGCGCCTGCCGGAGAACGTCCCGGGCGAGGTCGCGAGCGCGCTGATCGCCCGGGAGGCGGCGGCGGGCGGGATCGTCGTCGAAGAGCAGCTCGTCCGGCGCGCGGACTTCCGCTCGAGCCTCGATCCCGAGCAGGAGCGCTTCGCCCGCTTGCTGCGGCACCGCTTCGGTGAAGCGGGCCTCGAGGCGCCTTCGCTGCGCACCCTCGCCGAGTCCCTCGACACCGAGCCCGCGCGCCTGCGCGCGATCGCCCACCACCTCGAGCGCCAGGGCGAGCTGGTCGCCGCCCCCGAAGAGCTCTTCTTCGCGCGCCCCGCGATCGAGGCGCTGATCGGGCGCGTCGTCGCCCACTTCGAGACGGCGTCCGAGCTCGACACCCAGACGCTCAAGACCCTGATCGGCGCGAGCCGCCGGACGGCGATGCCCCTGATGGCGCTGCTCGACGACCTGCAGATCACCCGCCGCGACGGCAGCCTCCGCCGCCTGCTCCACCGCGAGCCGCGCTGGCTCCGCGGCCGCGCCTAACCCCGCAGGCTCTCGATGCCCGCCAGGATCCACGTCTCCATCCAGCCGGAGAGCGCGCGCTCGCCGAAGAGCGGCGCCGTCCCGAGGAAGAGCAGGAAGGCCCCGCAGACCGCGAGCACGACCTGCTCGTTCGAGAGCGCGGCGCTCGCGGCGCGGCGGCCCTCGGCGGGGCGCAGCAGCGCGACGAGCGGGCGACCGACGGCGGTGAGCGCGAGGACCGTCGAGACGACACCGACCAGCAGGAAGCCGCGATGGCCCGCGTGCTCGACGGCGGTCAGCACGTCGCGGCGGGCGATGAAGCCCAGCGTCCCCGGAAAGCCCGCCAGCGAGAGCAGGAAGAGCGAGAGCAGGGTCGCCCGCGCCGGGCTCTCGCCCGCCATGCCGGCGAGATCGCCGATCTGCTCGCAGGCGCGCTCGTGGTGGGAGAAGGAGGAGAGCGTCGTCGCGACGCCGACGAGCGCGACGCTCGTCGCGACCAGCGCGACCACCAGCGCGGGTCCCCCCTCCGCCCGTGCGTCGACGAGCGCGAGGGCGAGGAAGCCCGACTGCCCCACCGCGAGCCAGCCGACGAGCCGCCGCAGGCCGACCTGCACGAGCGCCATCGCGTGACCCCAGACCAGCGTCAGGCAGGCGAGGAAGCCGAGCCAGCCGGGCACGCGCCGAGCGATCTCGGAGCCGAGCGCCGGATCCGCCGGCAGCAGCGCGAAGAGCACGCGCAGCAGCACGAAGAAGCAGGCCGTCTGGGCGGCGGTCGCCATGTGGGCCGTCACGAAGGCGGGCGCGCCCTCGTGCAGGTCGGGCACCCAGGGATGGAAGGGCGCGAGACCGCAGCGCGCGACGAGGCCGACGACGACGAGCGCCGCCCCGAGCTCGAAGAAGAGCGGACGCGAGACCGAGGGCTCGGCGAGCAGCGCGAGCTCGAAGCGCCCGGTCGCGAAGAACAGGAACGCGACGCCGTGGGCGAAGGCGAGGCTCGCGAGCGCGTGGGCGAACAGGACCTTGAGGCTCGACTCCGACGACGACAACCGGCGCGGATCGCTCGCGACGAGCGCGACGCCCGGGAGCCAGGCGAGCTCGAGACACAGCAGCGTGACGAGCAGGTTGCGACTCGCGACCGCGGCCAGCAGCCCGGAGAGCGAGAAGAGCAGCAGCGCGATCGGCTCCCCGGCCCGCGAGCGCGCCATCCCGAAATGGGTCAGCGAGAGCGCGAGGACGAGGAAGCTGACGACGAGGATCGCGGTGATCCCGACGGCGGCGAAGGCGTCGATCGCGAAGGGCCCGGGCCCGCCGATGCCGACGCGGCCCGCCAGCGCGAGGAAGACGCCCACGAGCGAGAGGACCGCGATCACCCCGAGCCGGATGCCCGAGGCGGCCGTCTCCCGCGTCGACGGCCCCGCCGCGCCACCGGGGCGAGCGAGGGCGTCGAAGAACAGCACGACGAGCGCGCCGAGCGCGGGGAGGAAGACCGGGCTCATCCGCGCCCCATCTGATGCAGGATCTCGAGCACCGCCGGCTCGATCCGCCGCAGCAGCGGATTCGGGTAGGTCCCGATCGCCAGGATCGGGATCGCGATCGCGACGAGCACCGCGCGCTCGACGCGGTCGAGGTCGATCAGGCCGCGATTCGCGGGCTCGTCAACGGGGCCGAAGAAGACGCGGCGCTGGACCCAGAGCAGATAGGCCGCCGCGACGCCCATCGCCCCGAGCGCCGCGACCGAGAGCTCGCGGGAGAGGTCGAGGCTCCCGAGCAGGACGAACAGATCGCCGATGAAGCCGCCGAGCAGCGGGAAGCCCATCAGCGAGAACACCATCAGCCCGAAGAACGCCGCGCAGACCGGCATCGGCCGCGCGAGCCCGCCGAAGGCCGCGACCTCCGTCGTCCCCCGCCGCTTCGCGAGGGCGCCGATCAGCACGAAGATCGCCGCCGTCGCGAGGCCGTGGGTCAGGAGCTGGACGACGGCGCCGGTCAGCCCCTGCACGTTCATGGTCGCGATCCCGAACATCGCGAAGCCCGCATAGCCGACCGACAGGTAGGCCATCAGGCGGTTCATCTCCTTCTGCACCAGCGCGACGAGCGACGCGTAGCCGAGGGCGGCGATCCCGATCCCGGCGAGAAGCGTGCGCGCCTCGAGCGCGGCCTCGGGGAAGAGCGGGAGCGCGAAGCGCAGCAGGCCGACCGCGGCGGTCTGGGCGAAGCCGGTGACGAGCAGGATCGAGAGGCCCGTCGGCGAGGCGGCGTGGGCCGCGGGCAGCCAGAAGTGCAGCGGCACGATCGGGAGCCGCGTCACGAGCGCGAGGGTCAGGATCCAGAAGAGCATGCGCTGATCGGCGAGGCCGATCTCGAGGTCGAGCAGCGTCCCGCCGCCCTCCTCGCCGCCCGGCCGGACGAGGTCGAGGCTCGCCTGCCCGAGCTGGGCTCCGCTCATCTCGGCGAGGGCGAAGACGACGAAGAGCAGACCCGCGAGGCCGACCGACTCGGTCGCCCAGACGCGGGTCGCGACGCGGGCGCGGCCCTCGCCGCCCCAGCGCCCGAGCCAGACGAGGATCGGCGGCAGGCTCTGGGCCCAGAAATAGAGGTAGCCGTGGAGGTTCAGCGAGGTCATCGCGCCGAGCAGGCTCGACTCGAGCATCAGCACGACGAAGACCCAGCTGCGCACCGACTCCTCGGTCTCGCGCCGCGACGAGAGCAGCGCGATCGGCACGAGGCCCGCCGTCGAGATCAGGAAGCACATCCCGATCCCGTCGACGCCGAGCAGGAGTCGCGGCTCGCGGGAGAGCGCGCCGCCGACGGTGGCGACGAATTGCGGGCCGAGGCGCTCGGGATCGAAGCGCAGCGCGATGCCGAGGAGCGCGAGCAGGAAGGTCGTGACCCCGGCGGCGAGGCCCGCGTCGCGCCAGACGCGCTCGGGCAGCGGGGCGATCCCGAGCAGCTTCTGCAGCGTCCCGAGGCCCGCGAGGGCGAGGGCGACCAGCGCGGGCAGCGCGACGACGACGAGCAGGATGCGGTCGAGGACCCATTCCATCGCGTCAGTCCGCCAGCCAGGCGACGGAGAGCAGCAACGCGACGACGCCCAGCATCGCATAGCTCTGGACGCGGCCGTTCTGGAGCCGCCGCAGCCCGCTCCACACCATCCGCCGGGCGACCCCGGCGCTCCCCGACACGACGCCGCGATCGAGCAGCCGCCCCTCGACGACGCCCGCGAGCAGCAGCCGCGAGAAGCCCGCAGCGGCCGCACCAGCGCGCGATCGATGCCCCGCTCGATGTAGAGCGTCTCGCGCAGCCAGCCCGCCGCCGCGTCGAGGACGGGGCGCGGGCGCGCTCGGCCGCGGCGGACCGCGCGCCGCGGCGGCTGGCCGCGCGCGGCGAGGGCCAGGCCGGCGGCGGTCGAGACGGTGCAGGCGACGATCGTGCGCCATCGCAGCGCGCCTTCGAGGGGCGGATCCGCGGGGCCGCTGAGGGTGCGCGACAGGAATCCGCCGACGGTGTCGATCCGCTCGATGCCGAGCAGGTCGCCCCAGAACTGGGCGGGCGAGAGCATGCCGACGCTGATCGAGAGGATCGCGAGCAGCATCAGCGCATACTGGATCGCGCGCGCCGGATCCTGGGACGCGCGCGCCTCCGGCGCCTCGTCCCCGTCGATCGCCGGCGCCGGGCCGAAGAAGAGCCGCGCGTGGGCGCGGCCGAGGGCGTAGGCGAGCGCGGCCTGACCGACCAGGCTCGCCGCGAAGAGCGCCGGATGACCGACCGCGTCGATCCAGGCGAAGAGCTCCTCCAGGGCGAAGAAGGTCCCGATCGGGAACACACCGACCACCGCGAGCCCCGAGACGATCGCCATCGCGTGGGTCCAGCGCATCGAGCGCGCGAGCCCGCCGGGCTGGCGCAGGTCGGTGTTCCCCTTGCGCGCGGCCTGGACGACGCCGAGCACGAGCACCCAGTGGGCCTTGGCGTAGGCGTGGGAGAGCAGCAGGAATGTCGCCGTCGACGGGGCACCGAGCCCGATGCCGACCAGCACGAAGCCGAGGCTCGCCGTCGTCGACGACGCGACGACACGCTTCAGGTCGAGCTGCGTCGCCGCGGCCAGGCCGCCGAGGACGATGCTGCAGCCGCCGATGCCGACCAGGATCGCCATCGAGACCGGCGCGTGGTCGAGCAGGAACGAGAGCCGGAGCAGCCCGTAGCAGCCCGCGACCACCGTCGTCGCCGACTGGATCAGCGCTGTCGCCGAGGCCGGTCCCTGCGACGCCCCGTTCAGCCAGAAGTGCAGCGGGACCTGCGCGCACTTCGTGATCGCGGCGAGCACGAGCCCGCCGACGATCAGCTCGAGCAGCGGGAAGCCGCCGCCCCCGAGCCAGCCCGGCAGCTCGACCTGCGAGCCCTCGAGCAGCCGGAATGCCGAGAGCACGCCGTCGAAGGAGAGCGCCGGGGCCCCGGAGCGCGCGAGCCCGTCGAAGAGCAGCAGGATCGAGGCGAGCAGCGCGAGATCTCCGACGCGGCCGACGACGAAGGTCGTGGCCCCGGCGCGCGCCGCCTTCTTCGACTCGAGGTCGAAGGACGAGACGAGCTGCGTCGCGACGCCGACGCCGGTCCAGCCGAAGAAGAAGAGGATCAGGTTGTCGGCGAGCAGCAGGACGAGGGTCGAGCCGACCAGCAGGTCGAGCAGCGCGAAGAGGCGGTGGACCTGGTCGGCGGCGAGGGCGCCGCCCTGGATGCGGCCGATGACGTAGAGGTAGACCGCGAGCGCGATCGAGCTCACGACGACGCAGCAGACGGCGGAGAGCGGATCGAGGCGCAGCGCGAGGTCGGCGCTGAAGTTGCGCACCCCGACGCCACCGCCGAGCCAGGGCCCGACGCGATCGACGATCGGCGCGTGGGCCCCGTCCTGGCCGACGAGGTCGAAGACCGAGGCGGCGGAGAGCACGAACGAGACGCCGACGGCGAGGGTCGAGACGAGCCAGACGGTGCGCGGGGCGATCTGCAGGCGCAGGAGACCGATCATCGCCGCGTGGAGCAGCGCCGAGGCGAGCGGGAGCAACGCGATCCAGCGGATCAGCGAAGCCGTCAGTCCCTCGTCCCATTCGACCAAATCCGCCCCCCGGTGCCCCCCGGCACCCGCTCGATCCGGTGCGCTCCGGACCCGTCGCCCTCGCTCCGTGACCCACGACCTGCGTGCCGCGCCCTCGCCCCGCGCGCCGAGTCGCGGCCCCGCGTTCCGCCTAGCCCTCGAGCAGCTTCGCCTCCTCCGCGTCGATCGAGCCCTTGCGGGCGACGCGGGCGAAGACGAGCGCGAGCCCGACCACGACCTGCAGACAGCCGACGATCGCGGCGCAGAGCGCGAGCCCGCCCGCCTCGACGGCCGACGCGGCGTCCCCGGAGAGCAGCCCGAACCCGATCGCGAGCGCCGCCACCGAGGCCCACGCGAGCCCGAGCCCGACCAGCATGCCGACGAGGCTGCGCCGCAGCACGAGCCCGAGCAGCCCGATCCAGAACAGCGCGAGCGCTGCGAAGACGAGCCCCTGCGTGTCCGCGATCGACGTCGTCATCCCGCCTCCGAGCCTTCGTCGCGCAGCAGCCAGAGCGCCGTCAGCAGGCCCGCCGCGAGCAGCAGCCCGACGAGCAGCGCGAGCTCGTTGCCGGCGCCGAGGAAGACCGCGCCGAGGGCGCTCGGGTCGATCGAGACGCCCGGCTCGCCGGGCGCGAGGCGATCGTCGAGCTGTCCGCTGCGCAGCGCGCGGCGGCCGAGCAGGCCGAGGCCGGCGGCGAAGACGGCGAGGGCCGCGAGGCGCGCCGCGGTCGTGCGCCAGGCCGGCGACGGGAGGTGATCGCGATCGACGTCGACCAGCATCCAGCCGAAGAGCTGCAGGATCGCGAGCCAGACGAGCCCGAAGAGCACGAAGCAGAGCGCGAGCACCCCGCCGCCCGCCGCCAGACAGGCGAGCCCGAGCGCCGCCATCGCCGCATGGCCCGCGAGCACCGAGCGCGTCAGCACCTGCCCGAGCACGACCGCCGCGAGCGCGCTCGCGAGCGCGACGACGAGGGCGATCCCGACGAGGGGACTCATGCCGCCCCCCTTCGCGCCACCTCGGCGAGGAGCGAGAGCCCCGCGACGAGCAGCAGGTTCGCCCAGGCGAGCGGCATCCAGCGCCGCGTCACGATCCGGATCCACTGATCGTCCCGCAGCGCCGGCGTCGCCCGCGCCGCCCGGGCGACGAGCGCGAGCACGAGCGAGAGCTTCGCCACGAAGACCCCGATCTCGATCGCTCCGGCGAGCAGCGCCGGCAGCCCGACCCCGAAGAGCGGCACGAGCGGCGCCACGAGCCGCTCGCTCGGCCGATACGGGATCGAGCCGGCGCCGAGGAAGAGCGCCACGAAGAGCGCGGCGCCGAGGACGGCGGCGAGGCGCTCCTCGGTGCGCGCCCAGTAGAGCTCGCCCGGATCGTCGTCGTGGCCGAAGGCGGAGAGCCGCACACCGCCGCCGACGGGATCGAGGGCGAGCGGCCGCCGGGTCAGGAGCCCCATCACGGGGACGAAGAGCAGCGCCGTCAACGGCTGCCGGAACACGAACCAGCCGGGCAGGCAGAGCCGATCGAGGATCCCCGCGACGGTGCCGCCCGGATCGACGGCGAGAAGCCCGACGAGGGGCGCGAGCGGCGCGAAGAGCCCCTGCTGGTCGAGCACGATCGCGTGGAGCCGGAGCGAGCCGGCGTCGAGGGCGAGGGGCGCGAGCACGATCGCGAGGGTCGCCATCAGCACGAGCACCCGCCCCGCGAGCCGCACGCAGGCGAGCGCGGAAGAAGCTCGACTCCGACAGGCCGACGGCGACCGCGATCGCCGCGAGCAGCACGAACAGGATCAGCGCGACGAGGCCGTGCTCGAGATCGACGACGACGAGCGGGGAGCGCGGGCTTCCGGTCCCAGACGGCCGGCGAAGGGCACGAGGCGAGGCCGATTGCCAGCGCGATGCAGGCGACGGCGCGCGCGCGGCGAAGCGCAGCGCCGCGGGCGCGCTCGGAGACGACCGTGCGCGCGCGCACCATGCGCGCGTGCTGCCCGCGGAGTCTGCGCATGGAGCGGCCTGCGGGCCCCCTGAGCCCGCCGCCCCAGAGCGCACGCCGGGGGCCAGCCTGGGCGATCGGCGTGGAACGAGACGCAAGCGGCGCTCGATCGCCGCACCGCCGACGAGCGCAGGAAGATCGCGCGAACCAGACGCAGGCCAGCGCGATGCCCACGATCGTCCGACCCGCCTTCACGAGCCCGTGCCCGGCGCCGGGCGTGGAGCGTCACGAGCAGGATCTCGGCAGGCACAGTGCGAGCGCCCCCTCGACCGCCGCGACGCCGTCCCGGGCGAGGACGCCGGACGCCGAGCAGGCCTGCATCAGGGCGGGCAGCACGAGCAGCGCCGAGGCCACAAAGCAGGGTGCGGGTATCCGACCGATGGTGCGCTGGGCCTGGGCGAGTGGCCGAAGGCGCATGGGCGGAACCGGGATCGGGGCGCGCAGCTCGGCGGGCAGAGCGCGGCGCATGAGGGCGGCGGCGGTCGGGATGGCGACGAGGGCCAGGGCCAGGAGCCCACGAAGACGAGCCAGCCCAGCGGATCGAGCATTCCGGCTTCCACTCTCGGCCCCTCGGCATCTCCGGCGGAGGCGCGCGCCGGCCGGGCGGAGCGCGCAGCCCCGGCGAAGACGGGGTGACGCGTGGCGGGCGGTCCGCCCAATTCAGGCGGCTCGACCGGTCCCGAAGGGTCTTCGCACCTTAGCCGTAGGGTCCCGACGGGTCAACGAAATCGGCCCCGCCGAAAGCCCTCCCGGACAACTGCTCTAGAGTAGGAGCGTGAGCACCCACCGCCGTCCTCGGCGCCGGTAGCTTCGGGACTCCGTCTCGCCGTCCTCGCCGCCCGGGCGCACGACGTCAAGATCTGGTCCCGCCGCGAAGACGTGGCGGCGTCGATCAATCGCGATCGCCGCAACCCCCGCTATCTCTCCGACGTCGAGCTGCCCGAGGCGATCGAGGCGACGACCGACCTCGGCGAGGCGCTCGCCGGGCGCGAGCTGGTGATCGTCGCGGTGCCGAGCCAGCAGCTGCGCGGGGTGATGGCGGCGGCGGCGCCCTTCCTCGAGCCCGGGGCGATCATCGTCTCCGCCGTGAAGGGGATCGAGTTCGAGACCGGCCTCACGATGCATGGCGTGCTCCAGGAGGTCCTCGATCCGGTCCACCACCCGCGCCTCGTCGCGCTCTCGGGGCCGTCCTTCGCCTCGGAGATCGCGCGGCGGCGGCCGACGATGGTGACCCTCGCCTGCTACGAGGAGGCCTTCGCGATCTCGGTCCAGGCGACCCTCTCCTGCCCGTGGTTCCGCTGCTACACGGAGACCGACGTGATCGGGGTCGAGACGGCGGGGGCCCTCAAGAACGTGATCGCCATCGCCGTCGGCATCTCGGACGCCATGGACGGCGGCCACAACGCCCGCGCCGCCCTCATGACCCGCGGCCTGACCGAGATCACCCGCATCGGCGTCGCCCAGGGCGCCCATCCCGAGACCTTCCTCGGTCTGGCCGGCATGGGCGATCTCCTGTTGACTTGCACCGGCGACCTCTCCCGCAACCGCCGCATCGGCCTCGGCCTCGGCCGCGGCCGCAAGCTCGACGAGATCGTCGCCGAGCTCGGCGAGGTCGCCGAGGGCGTCCAGACGACGAGGGCCGCCGTCCGCCTGGCGGAGCGGCTCGGGGTCGAGGCGCCGATCACGAACATGGTCCGCTCCATCATCGACGGGGAGAAGACCCCCGCCGAGGCGGGCTACGAGCTGATGACGAGGCAGCTGCGCAGCGAGCGCGACCATGACCGCGAATACGACCGTGAGCACGATCGCGACCACGCCGCCCAGGGCGATCCCGAAGCCTGAAGCGAATGCGTTCGCAAACAACCAACACCCCATGACGCAAGCGGAATTCACGCTCGACCAGGCTCCGATCGGCCGCCGCGTCCGGATCGTCGGGGTGGCCGGCGACGACGGCATCAGCCGCCGCCTCGCGGACCTCGGCGTCCGCGCCGGCGTCGAGGTCGAGTGCCTGCGACGGGCGCCGCTCGGTGATCCCACCGTCTTCGAGCTCTGCGGCTACCAGCTCTGCCTGCGTCGGACGGAAAGCGCACGCGTTCGCGTGATCGATGCCGGGCCCCGGAACGGGGAGGCTGCATGAGCGGGGACCGCGTCTTCGCCCTGCTCGGCAGCCCGAACGCGGGGAAGACGACGCTCTTCAATGCGCTGACCGGGCTGCGCGCCCGGGTCGGCAACTACCCCGGCGTCACCGTCGAGCGCCGCGAAGGTCCGCTCGAGCTCGGGGGGGTCTCCGCCCGGCTGATCGATCTCCCCGGGACCTACGGGCTGACGCCGATCAGCGCCGACGAGGCGGTCGTGACCGACGTGCTCGCCGGCCGGGTCGAGGGGGTCGACCGACCCGACGCCCTGATCCTCGTCGCCGACGCCTGCTCCCTCCCCCGCAGCCTCCCCTTTCTCGGCGAGGCGCTGCGGCTCGGGCGGCCGGCCTGCGTCGTGCTGACGATGCTCGACGAGCTCGCCGCCCGGGGCGGGAAGCTCGACCTCGCGCGGCTCGAGGCGGCGCTCGGGGTCCCGGTCGTCGGCGTCGTCGGCCACCGCGGCCGCGGCCTCGACCGACTGCGCGCGCTGCTCGCCCGCCCGGAGGACTGGTCGCACCCGCCGATCCTCCCGCCCGAGGACCGCCGGGAGCGCGAGGCCTGGGCCGACTCGATCGCCGCCCACGTGATCGAGACCCGCCCCGCGCGCCACCGCCTGACGGAGCGGGTCGACGGGATCGTGCTCCATCCGATCTGGGGCTCGCTGCTCTTCGTGCTCGTCATGCTGACCTTCTTCCAGCTGATCTTCCGCTGGGCCGGCCCCGCGATGGACGCGATCGACGGCCTCGTCGCGGCGCTCGCGACCACCGCCCGGGCGAGCCTGCCCTCCGGCTGGGTCGCGGACCTCGTCGCCGACGGGCTGATCGCCGGCGTCGGCTCGGTCGTCATCTTCGTGCCCCAGATCGCGATCCTCTTCTCGCTCCTCTATCTCCTCGAGGACCTCGGCTACATGGCCCGGGCCGCCTTCGTGATCGATCGCGCAATGGGGCGGATCGGGCTCGAGGGGCGATCGTTCGTGGCGCTGCTCTCGTCGTACGCCTGCGCGGTCCCGGGGATCATGGCGACGCGCACGATCCCCTCGCCCCGGGATCGGCTGGTCACGATCCTCGTGGCGCCGCTCATGACCTGCTCGGCGCGGCTGCCGGTCTACACGCTGCTGATCAGCGCCTTCGTGCCGGATCGCGCGGTGCTCGGGCCGCTGCGGCTGCAGGGGCTCGTGCTGCTCGCGCTCTACGTCGGTGGGGCGACGGCGGCGCTCGCGGTCGCGGCGATCATCCAGAAGACCCTCGTTCCGGGCGACGGGCTCCCTTTCACGATGGAGCTCCCGACCTATCGCCGGCCGACCTTCCTGCTCTGGGCCTCGCAGGTCCTCTCGAGCGTGCGCGCGTTCCTGCGCCGGGCGGGGACGATCATCCTGCTGGCGACGGTGGCGCTCTGGCTGCTCCTCAACTTCCCGCGCGTCGAGCCGCCGCCCGGCCTCGAGCCCCGCGCCGCCTCCGCCTACCGCCTCGAGCACAGCGCCGGCGGCCGCCTCGGCCACGCCCTCGAGCCCCTGATCGCCCCCCTCGGCTTCGACTGGAAGATCGGCGTCGGGCTCGTCGCGAGCCTCGCCGCCCGGGAGATCCTCGTCGCGACCCTGGCCCAGATCTACGCGACCGGCGGCGACGAGGGGGCCTCGCTGCGCGACGCGCTGCGGGCCGACCGCCATCCGGACACGGGCCTGCCGGTCTTCACCCCGGCGACGGTCGGGGCCCTGCTCGTGTTCTTCGTGTTCGCGCTGCAGTGCACCTCGACGATCGCGATCATGCGGCGCGAGACGAACTCCTGGCGCTGGCCCGCCTTCGCCTTCGGCTACCTCTTCGCCCTGGCCTACGGCGCGAGCTTCCTGACCTATCGCGTGATCGGCCATCTGGTCGGAGCGTCGGCTTGAGCGCGGCGGAGCGGGGACCGGGAGCCCGCGGTGCCCGATCGAAGGCCCGGGCGCCGGGGCCGATCGGCTATCGTGCGGCCATGCTTCGCACGCGCCCCGTCCTCGCCCTGCTCGCGCTCGCCGCCCTCGTGCCGATCGCCCTCGCGACCGGCTGTGCGAGCCAGCCCCACCGCCATTCGATCATCGACCGGGCCGGCATGCAGGTCGATCTCGTCCGCTATGCCCGCGGCTTCAAGACCGAGCCCCAGGGCTTCTCCCATCCCGCGATCATCTCGAAGGAGCGCCTGACCCACATCCTCGGCGCCATCGAGATCGAGTCGCGGGAGAAGAAGGGCGCCGCGACGATCCGCCAGCCGGGCATCCATGCCGACATGGTCGTGCCGATCGCCGCGGCGCTCTCGGAGGCCCTGCGCCAGGCGGGCCCCGACGAGGAGGTCGGGATCAAGGCCGTCCGCAAGGAGCGCAGCCTCGGGATCTTCCACACGAAGTACCTGACCACGCTGCTCGCCTGGGTGAAGGGCAGCTCTCTCTACATCCAGCTCCACCGCTCCGAATGGCTGATTCCCCAGGCGAAGGAGAGCAAGCCCCTGCCCGAGCCGATGCGCGACACGCGGCCGATGGACTTCCGGATCGTCTCCGGGGAGCATCTCTTCTTCGCCGGTCCCCAGACCCTCGAGATCGACTTCCAGAACGACGTGTTCCGGACCGCCTATCATCTCCCGGGCTCGACCGGCGGCGAGAAGGTCCGGCGCGAGGTCCTGATGGAAGCCCCGATTCCCGCGGCGGAGCGCAAGAGCGCGGAAGATTCCGGCGTCCGGCTCGACCAGCTGAACCCCGAGCAGCTCCGCGCGCTGGCCGATCTCGAGGAGGATCGCCGCTCGGGACGCATCACCGAGCAGGCCTATCAGAAGGCCCGCCGCGAGCTGCTGCGACCCCGCTGAGACCCGCTCTCAAGCCGGATCCCCCGGGTCCCGAAGATTCCACGGACCTCCCGATTCCCCGCCCCCCGGAGACTTCGCCCGATGACCTATCTGCTGCAAGCCATCGCCATCGCCGTGCTGGCCGTCCTGGGCCTGCGCCTGCCGAAGGGCGCGACCCGCGATCGGCTCTTCACCGCGCTCAAGGCCTGGACGACGGTCGTGTGCTTCTGGGCCCTGCTCGCCCACCCGATGAAGAACGAGGCGGGCGAGGAGGTCATCGCGCTCCAGCTGATCGCCGAGATCCTGGGCAAGGTCGATCCCGGGACCTTCTGGCTCTTCGTCGGCCTCGCGACCGGCATCAAGGTCGTCGGCATGCTCTCCTCGATGTGGCGCTGGAAGCTGATGCTCGTCGGCCAGGGCATCGAGCTCCCCTTCAAGCACATCTTCGGGTCCTTCCTGATCGGCCGCGCGATCGGGACCTTCCTCCCCTCCACCGCCGGCCTCGACGGCTACACCCTCTTCGACGCCGCCCGCTGGAGCGGCCGCTCGGTCGAGGTCACCGCCGCGAAGTTCGTCGAGAAGGTCTGCGGCTTCTCCGGCGTCTTCATGACCTTCCTCGCGACGCTGCCCTTCGGCATCGCGATCTTCGGCGACAACGCGCGCTTCTTCGCCCTCGCCTCGGTCCCGATCGCGGCGGGCGTGATCGGCGGCCTCGTCGTCACGCTGCTCTTCCCGGGCTTCGTCCAGTGGATCCTCGCGAACGTCCCGATCCCCGCGAAGCAGCGCATCACCGGCCTCGTCTCGCGCATCTCGAACTCCGCCGCCGCCTATCGCTCGCGACCGGGGCTCGTCCTCCAGATCCTCTTCCTCTCCTTCCTCGTCCACTTCACGACCGCCGCGATGTACTACTTCACCGCGATCGCGATCGGCGCCAGCGGCGCGGACTTCTGGGAGGTGACCTTCGGGTCGTCGATCCAGATCTTCGTGACGGTGATCTCGCCCTTCACGATCGCCGGCGAGGGGATCCGCGAGGCGGCGCAGTACGTGCTCCTGAAGGAGCAGATCGGCGGCGCCGAGGCGATCGTCTCGGCGGCGCTCGGCTTCTGGGCGGCGGAAGCGCCGACGATGCTGGGCTTCCTGTTCTGGTGGGCCCGGGGCGCCGACTATCGTCCCGCCTTCGCCCGGGTCGATGGCCAGCAGGTCGACTACGATCTCGCGGCGCGCGAGGCGACCTCCCTCGAAGAGGACGTCGACGTCACCGCCGGCCCCGTCGCCGCGACGCCGCTCGGCGAGCGCCTCTGGCGCAGCGCCTCGGCGGGCTGCTTCGCGGGCATCGTCGCGGGGCTCGTGCTCGGCTTCGGCGAGGCCGTCGTGATCGCCCGCGGCGGGCTCGGGACCGACGCGCAGGTCTTCTGGTACGGACCGCTGATGTGGGCCGCGGTGCTGGGCGGGCTCTCGATCCTGGGCGGGCTCTTCCTGGCGGTGCTCCCGATGGATCGGGAGGAGATCGGGAGCTGGGTCCCGCGGCTCGGGCTCGGGGCCTGCCTCGTGCCGTTCGGGCTCTTCGTCGTGCTGTTCCGGCTGCGCCGCGACGTCTACCTCGAGCAGATGCCGCCGCTGCCCGTGCTGCTCGGCGTGCTCGCCGGCGGCGCCCTGCTGCTCGTGCTCATCCTCGGGCCGCTGCGGCTCCTGCTCGCACCGATCGCGGCGCGCCTCGCGACGCCGCTCGCGCCGATCGCCGCGCTGCTCCTCGGCGTCGGCGGGCTCGGCGGCGCGCTCTCGCTCGCCTACGCGCCGCCCACGCAGCCCGCGCCCGCGAAGCGCGCGATCGCGCCCGAGCTCGCGAACCGGCCGAACGTCATCCTCGTCATGGTCGACACGCTGCGCGCCGACCATCTCTCGTGTTATGGCGCGGAGATCCGGACGCCGAACCTCTGCCGCCTCGCCGAAGAGGGCACCCTCTACCGGGCCTTCTCCCACGCCTCGTGGACCAAGCCCGCCACTGCCTCGCTCCTCTCCTCGACCGTCCCGTCGACCCACCGCGCGATGTCGAAGCCCGCGTCCCTCTCCGGGGAGCTGACGCTCGTCTCCGAGGCGATGCAGCAGGGCGGCTACACGACGGCGGGCATCGTCTCGAACGTGAACCTGGCCGAGAGCTTCGGCTTCGACCAGGGCTACGACGACTACTACTACCTCGCCCCCGACTACATCGCGGGGGCCCGCGAGTCGAGCTCGAAGCTCATCGTCTACCAGCTCGTCCGGCAGGTGGTGCTCGGGGTGCTCGGCGGCAAGAAGATCCGGTTCAACGACTACTATCAGGACTCCCGGGTCGTGAACCAGACGGCCTTCGAGTGGCTCGACGCGCGCGGCGACGAGCGCTTCTTCCTCTTCCTCCACTACATGGATCCCCACGATCCCTACTTCGAGCATCCGTACAACGGCGTCGGCATCGCCCGCGTCTCGATGCCCGAGCCGGATCCGAAGCTCACCGAGCGCCTCGCCTCGCTCTACCGCGGCGAAATCGAGTACCTCGACGTCCAGTTCGGCGAGCTGCTCGCGAAGCTCGAGGCGATGGGCGTCTACGACGACACCGTCATCGCGCTGACCGCCGACCACGGCGAGGAGTTCAACGACCACGGCGGCTTCTGGCACGGCCTCACGCTCTACGACGAGCAGATCCACGTCCCGCTGCTGATCAAGTGGTCGCGCCACGAGGGCCCGCCCGCGGAGCGCGTCGCGACCGGCCTCGCCCGCTCGATCGACGTCGCGCCGACGCTGCTCGGGGCGGCGGGGATCGCGGTGCCCGGGTCGATGCAGGGCGTCGACCTGCGCCGGCCCTTCGCCGAGCGGGCGGAGAAGGACCGCCAGGTCTTCTCCGAGGAGGACCACGAGGGCAACGTCCTCTGGTCGCTCCGGACCGAGGAGGAGAAGCTGATCGTCGCCAACGAGCACAATCCCCGCGGTCTCCCGCCGCGGGCCTACTTCGACGTCGCGAACGACCCCGGCGAGACCGACCCCTTCAGCGAGCCCGACGCCGAGGCGCGGCTCGAGGAGATGGCCCGGCTCCAGCGCCTCGCGGCCGAGGGCAAGGCGGTCACCGGCGGAGCGGCCGAGATGTCGCGCGAGGACTGCGAGCGGCTGCGCGTGCTCGGCTACGTGGAGAGCTGCGAAGGCACGAAATGAGCGCCGGGCCGGCGGACGGTCCCGGGCGGGAACGACGCCCGATCCGAGACCGCTCGCCTCGGGAAACCGGACGCGGGCGTGCGGCATTCCAAGCACCGGGGCCCGGCCCGACCCGGTGGAGACGGAGAGCGCTCGAGCGCGCGACCGCGACCGAGCGAACGAGACCGACCGAGACCCCCAACGCGATCCGGGTCGAGCCCGGACGAAGGAGAGACCGACGATGGTGAGACCGACGATGCGGACCCTGGGCTGGATGACGATCCTGATGCTGGCCTTCGCGGCCCCGGCCCTGGCGGACAGCCACGGGTCGAATGGCAAGGGCAAGGGCCAGTCGAAGAGCGCCGCCCCCGCCCAGAGCAGCTCGAGCCAGGGCACGACCCCGGGCAGCACCGGCCCGAGCGCCGAGCAGCGCGCCAAGATGGCCGACGCCCACGAGAAGATGGCGGCCTGCCTGCGCTCGAGCCGGCCGATCAACGAGTGTCATGCCGAGATTGCGAAGGCCCACCACGCCACGGGCCACGGCTGCGACTGCGCCCACTGCGAGCACGGCGAGGGCAAGTGCACGAACGAAGGCGAAGGCTCGTGCGAGCGCGGCCACCACGGCGAAGGCCATCACGGCCATCACGGCGAAGGCCACGGCATGGGGACCAGCAAGACCGGCACCGCGCCGGCCACGACGCCGACCACGACCCCGACGACGGGCGGCGCGACCCAGTAGTCGGCCCGCGCCGGGATCGGTCGATCCTCGGGTCGACCGATCCCGGTGCACCGCCTTCCGCGTGCGGGCCCGGATCGCCGGGTCCGCATGCGCGCGCGAATCGCCTTCGCGGCCCGATCGGACGCTCAAGCGCGCGGCGCTGGCGGTCGACCGGTGTCCCGAGGTATCCCGATTCGTGGCCGAGCTCGCCCCGTCCCAGCTCTCCGAACTGCTCGACCGCGGCGACGAAGCCGCCATCCGCGCGCTGTTCGACTCGCTCTCCGAGAGCGACCGGACCCACGCCGCGAGCCGCCTCCCCGCCCTCGAGCTCGGGCGCCTCCTCGACGTCCTCGGCTCGGAGGCCGCCGCCGGCCTGATCGAGGACCTGCCCGTCTCCCAGGCCGCCGCCGCCTTCGAAGAGGTCGAGCCCCACGCCGCCGCCGGGATCCTCGAGGCCCTCGCGAGCGACGACCGCGCCGACGTCATGGCCGAGGTCTACGAGGCCGACCGCCGGGCGATCCTCGCGGCCGCCCCGGTCGAGACCGCCCGCGAGGTCCGGGCGCTGCTCGCCTACGACGCCGACACCGCCGGCGGCCTGATGCGAACCGAGTACGTGTCGCTGCGCTCGGACCAGTCGGTCGGGGCGGCGATCGACCAGATCCGGCGCGGGGCCGACGCCTACGCCGGCTATGCGATCCAGTACCTCTACGCCGTCGACGAGCAGGGCCGCCTCGAGGGGGTCGTCCCGCTGCGGGCGCTGCTGCTGGCCCGGGGCGAGGCGCGGCTCTCGGGCCTGATGGTGCGCGAGCCGGTCGTCTTCCGGGTCGAGGATCCGCTGCCGATCCTCGCCCAGGTCTTCCGCAAGCAGGGCTTCCTGGGGGCGCCCGTGGTCGACCGGGACGGCCGCCTCGTCGGGGTCGTCGAGCGGGCCGCCGTCGACGACGCGTCGATCGACGTCGCCGAGAGCGACCACATGAAGTCCCTGGGCATCGCGAGCGGCGAGGAGCTCCGCTCGATGCCGTGGGTCGAGCGGTCGCGGCGGCGGCTGGCCTGGCTGTCGGTGAACATCGTCCTGAACCTGTTCGCGGCCTCGGTCGTGGCGGCCTATCAGGACACGCTCCAGGCGGCGATCGCCCTCGCGGTCTTCCTGCCGATCATCTCCGACATGAGCGGCTGCTCGGGCAACCAGGCCGTCGCGGTCAGCCTGCGCGAGCTGTCCCTCGGCGTGGTCCGACCCGGCGAGCTGGCCCACGTCCTCTCGAAGGAGGCCCTCGTCGGGGTGCTCAACGGCCTGGCCCTCGGGACCATGCTGGCCCTGCTCGCCTGGGTCTGGCAGGGAAGCGCCGTCCTGGGCGCAGTCGTCGGCCTCGCCCTGGCGATCAACACGCTGCTCGCGGTCTCGATCGGCGGCACCACGCCGCTCGTCATCAAGCGCCTCGGCTGGGACCCCGCCCTCGCCTCGGGTCCGATCCTCACGACCCTGACCGACGTGTGCGGGTTCTTCCTGACGCTCCAGCTGGCGTCGAACCTGCTCCTCTGAGGGACGCCCGGGGAGCGGCGAGGATTGCGCAGGCCGGGCCGAGCGCCGATCTTTCGCCCTCCAGACCCTTCCCCACGTCCGCCCTGCGAGTCGTCCTGCTGTGAGATGAGCTCATGACCCAGGTCTTCGTCGAGCTCGATCACGAGCGGCCCGAGCGCCTCGCTCCCGCGAGCGGAGAGGCCGTGCTCTTCAGCTCGAAGGCGTACGACAAGACGACCGGCAACGAGGACGCGGCGCTGTTCTGCGAGCTGCCCGGGCCGGTGACGGTGCTCGCGGTCGCGGACGGCGTCGGCGGGCTGCCCGCCGGTGCGGAGGCGGCGGCGACGGCGGTCGGCGCGGTGCGGCGCGCGGTCGAGCGGGCGGCGGAGCGCGCGGCGGAGCGCGCGGCGGATCGGGTCGCCGATCGGACCGGCCAGCGCGGGGACTACCGCGGCGAGGGCGACACGCTGCGCTCGGCCATATTCGACGCCTTCGAGGACGCGAACGCGACGCTCCTCGCGAAGGGCGTCGGGGCGGCGACGACCCTCGTCGTCGTCGAGGTCCGCGACGGGCTGGCCCGCGCCTATCATGCGGGGGACTCCGGGGCGCTGCTCGTCGGCCAGCGCGGGCGGGTGCGCTTCGAGACGATCCCGCACTCCCCGGTCGGCTACGGGGTCGCAGCCGGGATGCTCGAGCCATCCCAGACCCACCACCACGAGGAGCGCCACCTGCTCTCGAACTGCGTCGGCTCCCGCGACATGCGCGTCGAGATCGGTGCCCCCGTCAGGATGGCGGCGCGGGATACCCTGCTGCTCGCGACCGACGGCGTGCTCGAGAACGTCGAGCGCCGCGTCCTGATCGAGCAGATCCGGACGGGCCCGCTGATCCAGGCCGCCACCGACCTGCAGGCCCGCGTACGCCTCACGATGGCCGGCGTCGACCCGAAGCTCCCCGCCCATCCCGACGACGCGACGGCGCTGCTGTTCCGGACCGCGCCCGACCGCGTGCGGGGCCCGATCGGGATCCGGCTGCGCGCGGAGCCGCGGGAGCGGGCGCCGCGCGAGGGCGGTGCGCGCGACGGCGCGCGACGGGGGCGGCGATGAGCCAGCCGCTGCGCGCCGGTGCCCGCCTCGGCAAGTACCGCCTCGAGCGCAAGCTCGGCGAGGGCGGCTCGGCCGTCGTCTGGCAGGCGCGCGACACCGTCGAGGGTCGCCGCGTCGCGATCAAGGTCGTGCTCGACTCGGTGATCGAGGAGTGGGGCCGCGCGGCGGTCGAGGGCGAGGCCCGCGTCGCGGCCCAGCTCGACCATCCGCGCATCGCCGGCATCCGCAACGCCGACTGGATCGACAACCACTTCGTCATGGTGACCGACCTCGCGCGCAAGAGCCTCGACGAGTACCCGGGTGCGCGCCGCTCGCCGGAGCTCACGCTCTCGATCCTCGCCGATGTCGCCGAGGGCCTCGCCTACGCCCACGAGCGCGGCCTGCTCCACCGCGACATCAAGCCCGCCAACATCTTCCTCTACGAGAACCGCCGCGCGAAGCTCGGCGACTTCGGCACCGCCCGCCTCGCCCCCGCCGCGACCCGCGTGCTGACGGAGGTCGGCACCTTCGGCTACATGGCCCCCGAGCAGGCCTACGGCCGCGCGCGCTTCGCCTCCGACGTCTTCAGCCTCGCGCTGACCGCCTACGAGCTCTTCGCGGGCGCGCTGCCGGGCTGGCCCTTCGAGTGGCCCCTCGAAGGGGCGCAGCGCTTCATGGCGCGCTGCCCCGAGAAGATCCAGCCCGTGATCCGCCGCGCGCTGACCCTCGACCTGCGCAAGCGCTGGGCCGACGGCGTCGAGTTCCACGAGGCGCTCACGAAGGCGATCGAGTCGATGCGCCACGAGCGCGCCCGCGCCAGGAAGCAGAACGGCCGGGCGCCGCGCAAGAGCCGCAAGACCGGTCCGCCCCCCGATCCCTTCGTGCTCGAGACCGAGTGGTTCCGGCGCAAGTTCGGTCGCGCGCTGCAGGCCTCCTATGCGTGCCACGCCTGCGACGGGCCGATCTCCGAGTCCATGAGCCACTGCCCGTGGTGCGGCACGACGCGCAACTCCTTCGCCCAGGTCACGCGCTTCCCGCTCGTCTGCCCGACCTGCGAGCGCGGCGTGCGGCCCGAGTGGAAGGCCTGTCCGACCTGCAGCCGCGGCCGCTTCCTCGGCAACGGGCGCGCGATCCCGAAGAGCCCGCAGACCGAGCGGACCTGCCGGCGACCGGGCTGTGGGGCACCGATCGACCGCTTCATGCGCTACTGCCCGGGCTGCAAGCAGAAGGTCGCGCGCCCGTGGCGGGTCGAGGGGCTCGAGCCCTGCGAGCGCTGCCGCTGGCCGATGGCGACGCGCTGGCGCTTCTGCGCCTGGTGCGGCAAGAAGAACTCCGCGGCCATGCTGGTCTCGATCGGTCGTCACCGGCGCGGACGTGGACGCACCTAGCCTCGCGGGCGGGCCCTCCGCCCGCTCGCTCCGGATCGACGTGGACGCGCGCGGACTCCGCCTCCCGCGCACCGGTCGGGACCCGTCGCCGGTCCGCCCGGCCGTGCCCGCTGCGCGGCGCGCGCCGTCCCGACCCGGCCGACTCCGCGCGATCGAGCTCGCACTGGCCCTCGTCGCCGGCGCCGCCTTCACGATCGTCCTCGGCCTCGTCCTCGCCCGCCCGATCGCCGCGGCCGCGAGCCCGACCGACGCCCTCGACCCCGAGCGCAAGTGGCTCGTCGCGGCGGTCTCGATCGAGGGCAACCACGCGCTCCCGACCTCGGAGCTCCAGCGCGCCGTCGAGACGCGCACGCGCGGTCGCCTGCGCTTCTGGCGCGAGCGCCCGGAGTTCGACGCGCTCGTCGTCGAGCGCGACGTCGAGCGCATCGAGCGCCTCTACGAGGCCGAGGGCTACTACCTCGCCCGGGTCGCCTGGCGCTTCGACGTGCGGCACACGACCCGCGCCGAGATCCTGACGGTCGTGTTCCAGATCGAGGAGGGGCCGCGCGCGGTCGTCGACTCGATCGAGGTCGTGCCCGCGGACCCGACGCTCGTCCCGAGCGCCGACTCGACGACGAAGGCGCTCGCCGGCGGCCGGCCCGGCGTCCCGCGCTGGGCCCTCGCCGTCGGCGACCCCTTCCGCGAGCTCGACTATCAGCGCCACGAGATCCAGCTGCGCGCCGCCTGGCTCGACCGCGGCTTCGCGTCCGTCACGACGAAGCGCTCCGCCCGGATCCGCCCCGACCGCCTCGGCGTCGCGGTCCGCTACGAGGTCGTCCCCGGCCCGCCCGCGCGCTTCGGCCCGATCTCGATCGAAGGCCTCGACAAGGTCGCGAGCCGGATCGTCGAGCGCGAGCTCACCTTCGCGACCGGCGACCCCTTCTCGTTCACCCGGATCGAGGAGTCGCGCCGCCGCATCCAGGCCCTCGATCTCTTCGCCTCGATCCAGATCGACTGGCGCACCGACCCCGCGACCCCGGGCGAGGCGCCCATCTCGGTCGTGCTCCACGAGAAGAAGGCCCGCGAGCTCCGCATCGGCGCCGGCTTCAGCACGGAGGAGCGCGCGCGCGCCCACGTCCGCTGGCAGAACCGCAACTTCCTGGGCGGCGGCCGGCGGCTGCTCGTCGCCGGTCGCTATTCGAACCTGGTGCGCGCCGCCGAGCTCTCCTTCTCCCAGCCCCACTTCTTCGACCGCAACAACCGCGGCCTCTTCGAGTTCGCGCTCTTCCAGCAGGACGAGCCCAACTTCACCCGCAACTCGATCCAGGGCGTGCCCGGCTTCGAACGCCGCTTCACGAAGACCTTCACGGCCACCGCCGGACTGCGCGTCGACACGGCGGTGATCCGCGACGTCGAGGATCAGGTCCGGACGCTGATCGGCGGCGTGCGCGACGAGGGGACGGTGATCGGGCCGCGGCTCGCGCTGCGCTGGACGCCGGTCGACGACGTCGCGCGCCCGCGCAACGGCCTCGTCGCCTCCTTCGAGGCGCAGTATTCGACGCGCTACGTCGGCGCCAGCTACGACTACGCGCGCTTCGTGGGCGAGGTCGCGGTCTTCCGGCCCGTCCTCGACTGGGCCGTCGTCGCCGGGCGGCTCAAGCTCGGTGCGGCCCAGGCCTTCGGGAGCCCCGAGCGGCTGCCGATCTTCGAGCGCTTCTACGCCGGCGGTGAGGGCAGCGTGCGCGGCTACCGGCGCCATCAGCTCGGGCCGACGGCCAACAACGGCAATCCCCTCGGCGGGCGCTCGCTGATCGAGGGCTCGATCGAGGCCCGCATCCCCGTCTGGCGCAACTTCGGCACCGTCGCCTTCCTCGACTTCGCCCAGCTCTCGCTCGCCCGCTACGACTTCGTGCCGAAGCACGTCCGCTTCGCCGCGGGTCCGGGCCTGAGCTATTCGACGCCGATCGGTCCGATCAGCCTCTTCGCGGGCTTCCCGATCAACCGCCAGTCGGGCGAGCCGCCCTGGCAGATGCACTTCAACATCGGGTTCTTCTTCTGATGCCGATCCGAATCCTCCGCAGCCTGATCGGTTGGATCGCGCGGCTCGCCGGGCTGATGGTCGCCCTCGCCCTGCTGCTCTCGGCGGCGCTGCTCTTCTACACGACGACCGCCGACTTCCGATCGCGGCTGCTCGCCTTCGCGGTGCCCGAGCTCGACCGGCGCATGGCGGGCGATCTCTCGGTCGGCGGGCTCTCGGGCTCGCCGCTGGGGCGGCTCCGGCTCGAGGACGTGGCGCTCGCGTGGCACGGCGAGGAGATCGCGCGGCTGCCGGCGGTGTCGATCGAGCTCGACTGGAGCGCGCTCCTGCGCGGCCGCCTCGAGATCGCCGAGCTCGCGCTCGAGTCCCCGCGCATCGTCCTGCGCGAGCATCCCGAGCACGGCTGGGACGGGCGCGAGGCCCTGGCGCCGCTCGTCCCCGGGCCCGACGACCGGCGACCGCCGCGCCGCGAGGCGCCGCCGGTCGTGATCGAGCGGCTGTCGATCGCGGACGGCCTGCTCCGGATCGAGGCCCTCGAGCGACCGGCCCTCGAGCAGGGCGGGATCGACCTCGCGGGCCGGATCGACTTCGAGGCGAAGCGGATCGAGCTCGAGCAGGCGCAGATCCGCCTCGGCGGCGGGAAGCTCGCCGGCCGGGGCGAGATCCCGTTCCAGGGACGCTGGCGGATCGACCTCGCGGTCGAGGCCCTGCATCCCCGCGATCTGGCCCACCTCGCCCCCGACCCCGCCCGCGCCCTCGACTTCCTCGCCCCGGCGACGGGACCCCTGCTGGTGTCGGGGGAGCGCCGCCAGCTCGACGCCTCGGGCTTCCTCGAATGGCCCGAGGCCCGCCTCGACTTCGGCCTGCACGGCGATCCGAGCCCCTTCGACCCGCGCCGGGCGAAGCTCGCCGCGCGCTTCGCGGCCCGGGACCTCGCCCGCTTCTTCCCCGACTCCCCGGTCGCGGGTCGGCTCGAGGCCGAGCTCGCCCTCGCCGCCGGCGAGGGATGGGCGCGCGCCGCGCTGACCGCGGCGGACGGTGGGCGCGTCGCCGCCGACGGAACCTTCACCGCGCTCGCGCGCCCCGAGGCGGCGCTGCGCTTCGAGGCGACCCGCCTCGATCCCGCGCGCGTCCTGCGCGGCCACCCCGAGTGGCAGGGCCTGCTCACCGGCCGCGGCACCCTCGCCCTCGCGGGCGAGCGTCGCGAGACGCTCGAGGCCGCGCTCGACCTCGCCCTCGACGCGTCGCGCCTCGGGCGCCTCGAGATCCGGCGCGGGCACGTCGATGCGCGCCTCGCCGGCGAAACGATCGAGCTCGCGGAGCTCAGCCTCGAGAGCGCGAGCGGCCGCGCGAGCGTGCGGGGGCGGCTCGGCACGCGCCCCACGGATCCGGTCGCCCTCGACGGCCGCGTCGACGTGCGCGACCTCGCGCCCTTCCTCGCCCTCGCCGGCCGAAAGGGCGCGGGATCCCTGCGCGGCACCCTCGAAGCCGAGGGCACCCTCGCGAGCGCCCGGCTCGCCGCCGACCTCACCCTCGCGCGCTTCGCCCTCGACGACCTGCGCACGGAGCGCCTGCGCCTCGCGCTGCGCGCCCGCGGACGCTTCGCGGACGGAGTCGACGCTCGCATCGAGCGGCTCCGCCTCGAGACGGCCCTCGGCGTCTGGCAGCTCGAGCGACCCGCGCGACTGCAGGCGGGTCGCGACGCGATCGAGTGGACCGATGCGCGGCTTCGCAGCGGCGAGAGCGCCCTCGAGCTCGACGGACGCCTCGCCCGAAGCGGCCCGCAGACCCTTCGCCTGCTCGCCCGGGCCCTGCCCGTCGCGGACTGGATCCGCGCTCATCCCGGGCTCGTGCGCCCCGGCCTGCTGACCCGCAGCGCCCTCGATCTCGAGCTCGCCGTCGGGGGCACCGCCCCGGCCCCGACCCTCGACCTCCACCTCGCCCCCCGCGACCTCGTCGTCTCCGAGCGCGCGATCGAGCGCGTCGACGCGCATCTGCGTTATGCGGAGCGCAAGCTCGAGGCCCGCCTCGAAGCCTCGACCGCCCCCGCGCTCCACCTCGCGGCCCGCGCCGAGCTCCCCTTCGCCCTGCAGTGGTCGACGGGCTTCACCGCGAAGCCGACCGGTCCCCTCGCCGCCCACGCCGAGCTCGACGCCGACGACCTCGCCTTCCTCGAGCCGGTGCTCGGCGGCCAGGTCGAGGCGCTCGGCGGCGAGGCCCGCGGCCGCGTCGATCTCGCGGGTCCGCTCGACGCCCTCGTGCCCTCGGGCGAGCTCGCGATCCACCGCCTGAGCGGCCGCCCGCGCCGGACGGGCGTCACGATCGTCGACGGCGAGCTCGCGATCGAGCTCGATGCCGATCGCTTCCACGTCCGGCGCGCGAGTGCGACCGCGAAGGGCTTCGAGGACACCGCCCGCTTCCGGGCCGAAGGTGAAGGACCGCTACCCGCCTTCCTGACGCGGTGGAGCGGACCGCTCCGCGGAAGGCCCGCGGCGGAGGCAACGGCGGCCGGCGACGCCTCGAGCGCGGCGGGCGACTACACGACGACGATCGAGCTGACGCGCTGGCCACTCGTCGCGACCGCGCGCGACCGCTTGATCGCGTCGGGCCGCCTCACCGCCCGCGGCCGCTTCGAGGCCCCGCGCGTCGAGGGACGCATCGAGATCGTCGAAGGCACCCTGCGACCGAACCTCGCCTTCCTCTCGGGCGGTCCGCCGCCGCGGGATCCCACGATCGAGCTCGAGCCCGATCCGGCGGCGGCCCCCGACACCGCGGGCGGAGCCGCGCCGGTCGCGGACACCGTCTCGGGCCCGAACGTGCGCGCGCTCTTCGAGGCCCTCGAGCTGGCGGTGGACATCGACGTCGGGCGCGATCTCTGGATCAAGCACGAGAGCGCCGAGGTCCTCCTCGCAGGCCGGGTCGCCGCGCGCAAGCAGGCGGGCAAGGACCTCTCCCTCGAAGGCCGCATCGAGGCGCAACGCGGCTTCGCCGATCTGCAGCGCCGCCGCTTCCGCCTGATCGAGGGAAGCCTCGAGCTCGTCGGCGGCGCGAAGATCGATCCCGTGCTCGACGTGCTCGGGCGCCACAAGGCCCGGGCCCACGTGATCGACGCGCGGCTGACGGGGACGGCGTCGAAGCCGGTGCTCACGCTCTCCTCGGATCCGACGCTCTCGCAGGAGGACATCCTCGCGGTCCTGATCTTCGGGCGGCCGTCGAGCGAGCTGTCCCAGGATCAGCAGAGCTCGCTCTCCCAGCGGGCCGTCGGCCTCGCGAGCTCGATGGGGCTCACCGCGGTCGGCCGCTCGGTCGCGAGCGCCCTCGGCCTCGACGCCCTCGGGCTGCAGATCGACGAGCTCTCGAATCAGCGTGCGAGCGTGGGGGCGTACGTCGGACGCAACATCTTCGTCGCCCTCGCCCAGGAGTTCAGCGGTGAGCGCGGCCAGGAGCTCTCGATCGAGTACGAGTTCTGGCCCGGCTGGAGCGTCGTCGGCTCGACGACCTCGCAGGGGACGAACTCGGCGGATCTCGTCTGGAAGATCAGGTATTAGGCCTCGACTTGCGCTCTGGGGCGCCGTGCCAGGTGCCCCGGTCGGACGCGAGCGGGCGCTCGGGCTTCGTACGGCACGCGTAGAGGGACCGGTCGGCTTTGGCGGGCGCATTGCTGCGCGTGCCGTTCTCAATTTCGCGCCCGCTCGCGTCCGACCGGGGCACTCGGGGCAAGTGTCCGGAGCGTTCGGCGCGGCGTGAATTCGGTTGGCGGGTGGGGCGGGGGAAGTTCGCGGATGCGGGTGCTCGGGCGGGGGTGGGGGCGCGACGGCTCGGCGCGCTTCGTCTCAGCCTTCTTCGTCACGACCGAGGTCGGTGCGGCGGAGGTGGTCGGCGAGGGCGGTGACGCGGGACTCGAGGGCGAGGAGGCGGCGGCGGAGGTGGAGGGCGACCTGGACGCCGGCGGGGTTGACGCCGAGCTCCTCGATCATCAGCGCGGCGATCCGCAGCTCCTCCGCCTCGCGCGGATCGAGGAAGTCGGACTCGAAGAGGCCCTCGCGGCGGAGACCTTCGAGCAGGCCCTCGCTGCCGCCGAGATGGACGAGCACTTCGCGGATCTCGATGCGTCGGCTGCGCGTCATGAGAAGAGCCCCTTGCGCGGATCCTCCTGGGCGACCTCGCGCAGCGCGCTCTCGAGCTTCGCGGCCGCGTCCTTCGGCACCACGATCTTGATGCGCGCGAACAGATCACCGGCGGGCGCCGTCTTCGACCCGGGCACACCCTGGCCGCGCAGGCGCAGGCGGCTGCCGCTGCTCGTGCCGGGGGGGATGGTCAGGGTCGCGCGGCCGTCGAGGGTCGGGATCTCGACGCGACCGCCGCAGACGGCCTCGGCGAGGGTGATCGGGAGCTCGAGCTCGAGGTCGCGGCCGGAGCGCTCGAAGACCGGATGCGGGGAGACGCGGACCTGGACCCAGAGATCGCCGGGCTCGCCGCCGTTGCGTCCCTCGCCGCCCTTGCCCGGGATGCGGAGCCGCCCGCCGTCGGTCACCCCGGGCGGGATCCGGATCGTGATCTCCTCCTCGAGGCGACCGCCATCGGCCTTCGGGCGCGCGATCGCGATGCGCTTCTCGCCGCCCTTCACCGCCTCGACGAAGCCGAGGGCCATCGACGCTTCGATGTCGGGACCGTCCATCCGGAAGCGCACGCCCCCGCGGCCCGCGCCGCCGCCCCCCGACTGGAACCCGCGCAGCAGATCCTCGAGCCCGCCGAACGCGAAGCCCTCCCCGTAGCCCTCCTCGTCCGGCGCACCGAAGCGCGACGAGAAGCGGTCCCGCGCCGCGCGCGCGCGATCCGCGTCGAAGCCCGCCTCGAGGGCGATCTCGCCGAACTCGTCGAACTGGCGGCGCTTCTCGGGATCCGAGAGGACCTCGTAGGCCGCCGAGATGCTCTTGAAGCGCGCCTCGGCCTTCGCATCGCCGGGATTCAGGTCGGGGTGGGTCTCGCGGGCGAGGCGGCGGTAGACCTTCTTGATCTCGTCGGCCGACGCGTCGCGAGCGACACCGAGCACTTCGTACGGATTCATCGGATCGCAGCTCCCCGATCGGGTCCCGGTCCGCCTCGGGCGGACCGCGGCCAGGGATGCCCCGCGGTCGCCCGTCGTGCAGGCGGCCCACCGGCATCCCAGAAACAGGTCAGCCCCGATCCCCCGCCGTCAAGCGGTCGGGGCGCCGGGGCACGCAGCCGAGGGGACGAAATCCGCGGGAAGGCGCAGGAACGGTCGGAAACGGGCAGCAAGGCGCGGGTCGGGCGGCGCGGCGGGGTCGGGAGACGGATCAGTCGACGAGGGCGTCGAGCTCTTCGTAGCTGTCCTCGAGCTCGGTCATCAGCGACTCGACCTCGGCGGCGAGGCTCGGCGCCACCTCGTCCCCCGTCTGGACCGCGATCTTGTTCAGATCGACCTCGAGCTTCTGCCATCGCTCTTCCTGCTCCTCCCAGAGGATCTCGGCCTCCTGGTCGAGGTCGTCGTCCTGCTCGCGGATCCGGCGCCGGATCTCGGCGCGGGTATGCCGCAGCTCCTCGATCGTCGACTCCGTATCCCGGATCCAGGCCGCACCGAGCTTCTTCTTGGGCTCGGGCTTCTTGGCAGAGGTCTTGCTCGATTCGGTCTTCGCCATCTCTCGTCGTCTCTTCTCGTGGTCTCTCGTCGGCTCTCGTCGGCTCTAGTCGGCTCGCATCGGCTCGCGCGTCTGGTCCCGCGCCGGCGGTCGTCGGGCTCACGGTGCTTCGCGGGACAATCTTCCCGGCGTCGGCCCCCAGAGAATTCCCGGTCCCCCGGCATCGCGCCACCGGTCCGACGGGACTGATTTAATCGTCCCGCGACCCGCCGAGCCACCCCTTCGCCCGGAACCAGGCGAGCATCGCCCCCGCCAGCACCGCCATCCCGCCCATCACGAGGGGATAGCCCAGACGGCTGCGCAGCTCGGGCATGTAGTCGAAGTTCATCCCGTAGATCCCGACGATGAAGGTCAGCGGGATGAAGATGCTGCCGACCAGGGTGAGGAGCTTCATGACCTCGTTCTGGCGGTGGCCCAGGACGGCGTGGATCGCGTTCATGGCGTCGGTCGCCGAGTCCCGGGCGGCCTCGAGGCTCCCCAGGATCTGGCGGGCGTGGTCCTCGACGTCGTTGAAGTAGAGCCGGATCGCGTCGGGAATCAGGGCGCTGTCGTGGCGGACGAGCTGGTGGACCGCGTCGACCTGGGGGCGGTGGACGCGCAGGAGCTGGGTCGTCCGGCGCTGCAGCGCGTGGAGCCGCGCGACCAGGGCGGGCGAGGCGTTCGTGAAGATGTGCTCCTCGATCTCGTCGAGCTCGGCCGAGATCTCCGCGAGCAGCGGGTAGTAGCGGTCGACGAGGGCGTCGACGAGGGCGTAGGCGAGGTAGCTCGGGCCGAGGCGGCGCAGCCCGGAGGCCGGATTGCGCAGGCGCTCGCGGACGTCGTCGAAGAAGCCGAAGGGACGCTCCTGGAAGGTGACGACGTACTCGCGCGCGAGCAGGATCCCGACCTGGGCGGTCCGCTCGGTCTCGGCAAAGCCGTCGTCCGGAGCGTGGATCACGATCAGCAGATGCTCGGGATAGCGCTGGGTCTTCGGGCGCTGGGGCACGTTCACGGCGTCGGCGAGGGCGAGGGTATGGATGCCGAAGACGCTGCCGACGTTTCGCAGGCAGTCCTCGTCGCCGAAGCCCTCGATCTCGATCCAGGTCGGCCGCTCGGTCTCCGCATAACAACGGAGCGCCTCGGGGCTCTCGACCTCGCCCTCCTCGAGGATCTCCTCGTCGTACTCCATGAAGCGCAGGCGCGGCGGCGGCGAGCCCGGGCGCACGAAGAGCGCACCCGGCCGCGAGTCCGTCCGCATCGCCTGCATCAGCTCGTCCGACATGGGCTCCGACCGCTCACTCGCTCTCGTCCTTCTCCAGCCGCAGCGACGCGGAGTTCATGCAGTAGCGCAGGCCCGTCGGCCGCGGGCCGTCGGGGAAGACGTGGCCGAGATGGGCGTCGCAGCGCGCGCAGACCGACTCGACGCGCTCCATGCCGTGGCTGCGATCGACCTTCTCCGCGACGGCGTCCTCCGCGACCGGGGCGTAGAACGAGGGCCAGCCCGTCCCCGAGTCGTACTTGGCCTCGGAGCGGAAGAGCGGGTTGCCGCAGCAGACGCAGTGATAGGTCCCCTGGCTCTTCTCGTTCCAGTAGCGGCCCGTGAAGGCGCGCTCCGTCGCCGAGCAGCGGGTCACCTGATATTCCTGCTCCGAGAGCGACCGGCGCCACTCCTCTTCGCTCTTCTCGACCTTCGGGTTCTTCCCGTCCTTCGTCATCGCCCTTCTCCTCCGGCCGCGCGCTCGCGGCCTCTCGTCCGGTACTTCGTCCGGCTCCTCGCCCGGCCTCCCGGCCGGCGGTTCAATTTCCCTCGAGGCCGACGCGCAGCGCGGGACCGGCGCCGGTGATCCCGACGATGCGCGGATTCTGGTCGCTCTCGCGGAAGCGCAGCTTCAGCGCCTCGAGGCGCGACTGCGTCCGCACCGGCCCCGCCTCGCTCCCGACCGGCCAGACCGCCGTGAGCGGCTGGCCGAGCACGCGCCACCACGGGTCCTCCTCGTCGAGCGACACCAGCCCCGACGGCAACGCCGCGCGATCGGGGGCGACCTCGGCCCGGAGCTCGCCCTCCGCGGGTCGGATCACGATGCGTCCGATGTCGAAGGTCAGCGCGAGGATACGCGGGAGCGCATCGCTGCGATCGGCCTCGACCCGGAGGATGCGCCCGCGCGCCGTCGCGACGCGCTCGAAGATTTCCACGGAAGCCTGCGAAGCCACGCGGCTAGTCTACACTGGCCGCGCGCTCGCGACGCCCCGCCCGGGGCGCCCCGGTCGCGCCGCAGCCGAACCCGGATCGACCGCCGATTTTCGACAGGAGAGCGCTTGCCCGCCCGCGCCCGCCGACTGGCCCCGCCGCCCGACCTCGTGCTGCTCGACGGCCTCTCCGTCCGGCGACGGCGCCATGCCCACGGCTGGTCGCCGCGGGATCTCGTCCAGGCGATCGAGAACGCGAGCCTGCAGGCGAGCGGCCGGCGACGCACGCTCTCGCCCAACCAGATCGAGGCGATCGAGGAGCGCGCGGAGCGCATCCCGTACGAGCTGGTCCTCCTGCTCGCCGACGGCCTCGGCTGCGATCCCGTGGACCTGATCGCGGCGGGGGAGCTCTCGAGCCGGCCCGCGCGGCGACTGAACTGACACGCGCGTCCCGGGCGCCGTCGCCCGGATCGATGCCGGCGCGCGCACGCGACGACCGGACTTGAGGAGCGAACGATGGAATATCTCGAGCCCGAGGTCGCGCGGAGCCGCAAGGGGCTGCGCCTCGTCCTGACCGCCGGCGTGCCCGGGCCCTGGGGCGAGGCGGCGAAGTCGATCTTCCATCTGAAGGGGATCGACTATCTCCCCGTCCGCCAGACCGCCGGCGAGTCGAATCCGGTGCTGATCGCGTGGACCGGCCACGCGAACGCACCGCAGGCGGTGCTCGACGACGAGCCCGCGCGCACCGGCTGGGCCGAGATCCTGCTGCTCGCCGAGCGCCTCGCCCCGAAGACGCCTTCGCTGATCCCGGAGGAACCGCGCGAGCGCGCGATGATGTTCGGCATCGGCTTCGAGATCTGCGGCGAGGACGGCCTCGGCTGGCACCGCCGGCTGCAGATCATGGATGCCATGCTCGGCGCTCCGGGCGCAGAGAAGCATCCCCAGCTCGAGACCGCCCGCACCCTCGGCCAGCGCTACGGCTACAGCCGCGAGGCCGCGGCGCGCTCGAGCCTGCGCGTCCGCCAGATCGTGCGGCTGATCTCGGATCAGCTCGCGAGCCAGGCGAAGCGCGGGAGCGAGTACCTCGTCGGCGACCGCATCAGCGCCGCCGACGTCTACTGGTCGACCTTCTCCGCGATGCTCCAGCCGATGCCCGACGAGCTCTGCCCGATGCCCGCGCCGATGCGCGCCTCCTACGCGATGCTGCCGCCCGAGGTCACGGCCGAGCTCGATCCCGCGATCTTCGCCCACCGCGACCGCATCTACCGCAAGCATCTCAAGCTGCCGGTCGAGTTCTGAGCCCGTGCGCGCGCCGGACTCCGCCGACAGAGCCGCGGGCGATCGTGCGCAGGCCGCCCCGGACGCGGGCGCGCGGCACGCGCCGAGCCCCCGCTACGTCGACTACATCCTCTTCCTGCTCTTTCTCGTCTCGGTCTTCAACGTCTGCGACCGCACGATCGTCTCGGTGCTCGTCGAGGACATCAAGCGGGACCTCGCCCTCGACGATCGCCAGATGGGGATCGTGCTCGGGCTCTCCTTCTCGCTGACCTATCTCTTCGCCGGGATTCCGGTCGCCTACTTCGCGGATCGCTATTCGCGGCGCTGGACCGTCTCGATCGCCCTGCTCGTCTGGAGCGGGATGACGGCGGCGACCGGCCTCGCCACGGGCTTCTACTCGATCGTCGCCGCGCGCATGGGGGTCGGCGTCGGCGAGGCGGGCGGGAGCCCCGCGAGCCAGTCCCTCGTGATCGACTACGTCGAGCCGAATCGCCGCGCCCGCGCGATGGCCTGGGTCAGCGTCGGCTCGATCGTCGGCCTCGGCGCCGGCGTGCTCTACGGCGGCTGGGCGAGCGAGTGGCTCGGCTGGCGCTGGACGCTCGTCAGCGTCGGCGTCCCCGGCATCGCCGTCGCCCTGCTCTTCGCGGCCACCGTCCACGACCCGCCGCGCCGCCCCGCCGACACCCCCGGCCCCGACGCGTTCACCGGCCAGTCGCTCACCCGCACCCTGCTCGCCCTCGCACGCATGCCCGCCTTCGTCGCGCTGACGCTCGGCGCGACCTTCGCCAACGTCGTCTCGATGGGGCGCAACATGTGGGAGCCGACCTTCCTGCGCCGCGTCTACGAGATCGGCGCCGCCGAGGCCGGCCTCGTCTACCTCTTCGTCACCGCCGTCCCCGGCATCCTCGGCACCTTCCTCTGCGGCGCGCTCACCGACCGCCTCGCCGCCCGCGACCGGCGCTGGTACGGCTGGTTCCCCGCCCTGACCTGCTTCCTGATGGTTCCGATGAGCCTCGGCTTCTACTTCTCGCCCATCGACGCGCGCGTCGCGGGCGTGCCGATCGGCTTCGTCTTCGCCTTCGTCGCCTCGATGGTCGCGCCGGGCTGGTCGCCCTCGGTCATGGCGACCGCCCAGGGCATCGTCCCGCCGAGCGCCCGCGCCGTCACGGCGGCGACCTGGGCCATGGTCTCGAGCTTCGTCGGGATGGGGATCGCACCTTCCCTGGTCGGCGATCTCAACGTGCGCCTCGAAGGCGTCTACGGCGACCAGGCCGTGCGTTATTCCCTCGCGATCGTCGGCGTCGTGCCGTGGCTCGCGACGATCTGCTTCCTTTCTCTCGCGCGCCGCCTCGGCCCCGCGGCGCCGCCCAAGACCTGAATCCGAACGGAGGATCCGGCTCCATGTCCACCGCGCCCCGCTCTCCCCGCGCGCCGTTTCAGCCCGCGCTCGCCTTCCTCGCGCTCGCGCGCCGCGGTGCGTTCGCCCGCGGCCTGGCGCGGGCAGCCCTCGCCCTCGCCCTCGCCGCCCTCGCCGCCGGGCCCGCCGCCGCCGCGCCCGAGCCGGCACCGGCACCCCCCGCGAAGCACTACTCGCCCTACGTCGACGAGACGTTCCCGACGGAGCTGCTCTGGGGCGACATGCACGTCCACAGCTCGTTCAGCATGGACGCGAACTCGATGGGCAACACGCGGCTCGGCCCCGGCGACGCCTATCGCTTCGCGAAGGGCGAGGTCGTCACGTCGAATACCGGCCAGCCCGTCCGCCTCGACCGCCCGCTCGACTTCCTCGTCGTCTCGGACCACGCGGAGTACATGGGCGTGCTGCCGCGGCTGCGCGCGCAGGATCCGCTGATCCTCGGTGATCCCGCTGGCAAGAAGCTCTACGACGGGCTCCAGGCGAACGACCGCGGCGCCGCGGTGATGGGGGACCTGATCGGCTCCCTCGTCAGCAACCGGCCGCTCCTCGACAACGCCGCCGTCAAGCAGAGCGTCTGGGACGAGATCACGCGCCTCGCCGACCAGCACGACCGCCCCGGTGTGTTCAGCGCGCTGATCGGCTTCGAGTGGACCTCGATGCCGAACGGCGACAATCTCCACCGCGTCGTCGTCTACGGCGACGGCGCCGACAAGGCCGCCCGCATGACGCCGGTCTCGGCCTTCGACGGCGATCAGCCCGAGGATCTCTGGGCCTTCCTCGAGCGCTACGAGCAGGCGACCGGCGGCCGCATCCTCGCGATCCCCCACAACGCGAACCTGTCCAACGGACGCATGTTCGCCCTCGAGACCTCGGCGGGGAAGCCCTTCGACCGAAGCTATGCGGCGACCCGCGCGCGCTGGGAGCCCGTCGTCGAGGTGACCCAGATCAAGGGCGACGGCGAGGCGCATCCGCTGCTCTCCCCCGACGACGAGCTCGCCGACTTCGAGACCTGGGACAAGGGCAATCTCAACGTCGGCAAGACCTTGCCGAAGGAGCCCTGGATGCTGCGCTTCGAGTACGCCCGCGAGGCGCTCAAGCTCGGCCTCGACCTGAAGGCGAAGCTCGGCATCGATCCCTTCCGCTTCGGCATGATCGGGAGCACCGACGCCCATACCTCCCTCGCCACCGCCGCCGAGAACAACTTCTGGGGCAAGGCCGTCGGCGTCGAGCCGGGCCGCCCGCGGACCGACATGCCCTTCCTCGCCTCCGCGAAGGATCCGTCCCTCGACATCATGGCGTGGCAGCAGGTCGCCGCGGGCTATGCGGCGGTCTGGGCGAAGGAGAACTCGCGCACCGCGATCTTCGACGCGCTGATGCGCAAGGAGGTCTACGCGACGAGCGGCCCCCGCATCCAGGTCCGCTTCTTCGGGGGCTTCGGGTTCGAAGCGCCGGACGCGACGCGGGCCGACGCCGTCGCGATCGGCTACCGCGGCGGCGTCCCGATGGGCGGCGAGCTGCCGCAGCCCGCGAAGGGCCAGAAGGCGCCGCGCTTCCTCGTGCTGGCGATGAAGGACCCGATCGGCGCGAACCTCGAGCGCGTCCAGATCGTGAAGGGCTGGCGCGACCGCAAGGGCGCCCTCCACGAGCAGGTCCACGACGTCGCCGTCGCCGCGAAGACCGGCACGACGATCGACTACGCGAACGCGACCTACACGAACACCGTCGGCGCCCCCGAGCTCGCGACCGTCTGGGAGGACCCCGACTTCGATCCCCGGGAGCACGCCTTCTACTACGCCCGCGTGGTCGAGATCCCGACCCCGCGCTGGAACGTCTACGACGAGGTGCGGCTCGGGACGAAGCCGACGGAGAAGGCGCCGAAAGCGGTGCAGGACCGGGCCTACACGTCGCCGATCTGGTTCACGCCGCGTTAGGCGATCCCAGAGATCCGAGTCGGAGGCTCTGCCAGGTGCCCCGGCCGGACGCGGCCTGGCACTCGGGCTTCGTACGGCACGCGTGGAGGGGCCGGTCGGCTGCGCTGTGCGCCGTGCTGCGCGTGCCGCCCTCAATCTCGCGCCAGGCCGCGTCCGACCGGGGCACGCGGGGGGCCTCGATACTCGAATTCCTGCGCTCGGTCCTTGGTTTCTCGTGGGCGCCTTGCTCGATCGGGAAACTTCGACGGACCGAGGAGTCCGTTCGCATCCGCGGGGAGCGAGCTCGGGAGATCGGCGTCGATCCGAAGAATCATCCCCTGCGCCGCCACGCAATGTCGCCGAAAGTCCACCCGCTCAGTTCGCCCAGTAGACGTACTCGTCGTCGGGCTCGAGGGGCTCGGCGAGGGTGTGGTCGATGGCGACGGTGCCCTCGACGAGGGCGGGCCAGATCGGCTCGGCCATCTCGCTCTCGAGGGCCGCGAGGCGCTGCTTCAATCGGGCGACCTCGTCGGGGCGAGCGCCGGCGAGATCGTGGCGCTCCGTCGGATCGCTCGCGAGATCGAAGAGCCAGGTCTTCTGCGGCCGGACCGAGACCTGGAGCTTCCAGTCGCCCGCGCGCAGGGCACGGTAGTGACCGCTGCGCCAGAAGAGCGCGTCGTGGGGCGGGCCGGTGCGCTCGCCGCGGGCGTACGCGAGCAGGTCGACGCCATCGATCACGCGATCGCCCGGGAGCTTCGCGCCCGCGGCGGCCGCGGCCGTCGCGAAGAGATCGACGTGGGCGACGGGCGCGTCGAAGCGGCTGCCCGCGGCGATCCGCGCGGGCCACTTCGCGAAGAACGGGGTGCGGATGCCGCCCTCGAAGAAGGTCATCTTCCAGCCGCGCCAGGGGCGGTTGAGGCCTTCGAGGCCGACGTAGTCGGGGGCGCCGTTGTCGCTCGTGAAGAGGACGAGGGTGTTCTCCTCGAGGCCGTTCGCGCGCAGCGCCTCGAGCACGGTCCCGACGCCGCGGTCGAGGGCGCGGATCATGGCGGCGTAGGTGCGCAGGCGCGGGTCCGCGATCCGGACGAGGGCGTCGTAGTCGCTCTTCAGCGCCTGCAGCGGGGTGTGCGGGGCGTTGAAGGCCAGGTAGAGGAAGAAGGGGCGGTTCTTGTTGGCGAGGATCGCGTTCGCCGCCTCGCGGGCGAGGTAGTCGGTCATGTAGGCATCGGGGCGGAAGCGCGGCCCTCCGTCCTTCGAGACCCCGAACGCGAGGTTCGCCCAGAGGAAGCGATCGATCGGATCGAAGTCCTGCTTCGAGTTCACGACCCGCGGATCGTCGGGCTCGAGGAACATCGAAGCACCCCCGAGAAAGCCCAGGAACTCGTCGAAGCCCTGCGCGGTCGGCTGGAAGCGCTCGGCCTCGCCGAGATGCCATTTGCCGAGCCCGAGCGTGCGGTAGCCGCGGGCGCGCAGCAGCTCGGCGAGGGTGATCTCGCCGGGCGGGACGCCCTGGTCGGCGAGGGGCGGGACCTCGTCGGCGCGCTCCGCGAAATAGTGGGGCGGGCGCGGATCGTCGCGCCGGATCCAGGCGAGGGCGCGCGAGAAGCTCTTGCCGACGGGCGTGAACTCGAAGCCGTAGCGGGTCGGGTAGCGACCGGTCAGGATCGCCGCGCGGGAGGGCGAGCAGGTCGCGTTGCCGGTGTAGCCCTGACCGAACTGGATCCCGTCCCGCGCGAGCGAGTCGATGTTCGGCGTGGGCACCGCCCCGTCCGCGACCCCGGCCCCCGCGAAGGTCAGATCGGCGAAGCCCAGGTCGTCCGCCACGATCAGCACGATGTTGGGCGAGCCGTCGCGCCGCTCCGCACGCGCCGGCCCCGGCTGCCAGACGACGGGCTCGCTCTCCCCGATCGGATTCACGATCCGCCCGACGACGCCCGGGAGCCTCATCAGGATCGCCTCGCGCTGAGACCAGCCGATCCCGACGACGAGGCCCACGATCAGCAGGCCGGCCAGGCGCATGCGCATCTCGACGTCTCCCCGATTCGCAGCGCCGGCCCGGGGCGCCCGGCGTTGTGCCATTCTACGCAGCGCACGAGGAGAACCGCAATGATCGCCCTCTACCCGACGAAGCCCCAGGTCGAGGCGCTGCTCGCGAGCCCCGAGAAGGGGCCCGTCGTCATGCTGAATCTGCTGCGCTTCAAGCCGCGGGCGAGCGAGCCGGACGTCGGCCTGAGCGGGGCCGAAGCCTATCAACGCTATGCCGTCCGGATGCGCGCGCTGGTCGAGGGCCACGGCGGTCGCTTCCTCTGGATCGGGCGGATCGACTCGCAGGTCATCGGCGAAGGGGCCGAGGGCTACCAGGTCGCGGCGCTCGTCGAATATCCCTCGCGCCGCGTCTTCGTCGAGCTGGCGACGAGCGCGGAGATGCAGGAGATCGGGGTCCACCGCGCCGCCGGCCTCGAGGGCCAGTGGCTGCTCGCGACGACGACGATCCCCGGCTGAGGCACGCGATGGAAGTCCTGCGGACCCCGGACGAGCGCTTCGCGAACCTGCCGGACTGGCCGTACCCGCCGCGGAGCGTCGACGTGCCCGACGGCGAGGGCGGCGCGCTGCGCATGGGCTACGTCGACGTGGCGCCGGCCGCGGGCGAGGCGAGACGACCGGGCGTCGTCCTCTGCCTCCACGGCCAGCCGACCTGGTCCTACCTCTACCGCAAGCTGATCCCGATCTTCGTCGCCGCGGGTCATCGCGTCGTCGCCCCCGACCTCGTGGGCTTCGGCCGCTCCGACAAGCCGACGCGCGCCGCGGACTACAGCTACGCGCGCCACGTCGCCTGGCTCGAGGCCTTCGTCGAGGCCCTCGATCTGCGCGAGATCGACCTCGTCTGCCAGGACTGGGGCGGGCTGCTCGGCCTGCGCGTCGTCGCGGCGCATCCCGAGCGATTCGCCCGCGTGCTCGCCACGAATACCGGCCTGCCCGACGCCCAGGGCATCCCCGTCGAGGCCGCCCCGGTGCTGCGTGCGCTCTACGCGAAGCTCCCCGTCCCGACCACGATGCGCGAGGTCGCCGCCGGCTTCCTCGAGGGCCCGAAGAGCGGGACGCCCGCCTTCATGTTCTGGCAGAAGCACTGCGCCGAATCGCCCCGCTTCACGCCGCAGGACGTGATGCGCGCGATGTGTCCGCGGCTCTCCGAGGCGGAGATCGCCGCGTACGCCGCGCCGTTCCCCGACGAGCGCTTCCTCGCCGGCGCGCGGCGCTTCCCGACGCTCGTCCCGATCCTCCCCGACGACGTCGCGATCCCCGACAACCGCCGCGCCTGGGAGGCCCTCGGCCGCTTCGAGAAGCCCTTCCGCACCGCGTTCACCGACGCCGACCCGGTCACGCGGGGCATGCACGTGCGCTTCCAGAGCGACGTGCCGGGCGCCGCGGGCCAGCCCCACGCGACGATCCGAGGCGCCGGCCACTTCGTCCAGGAGGACGCGGGGCCCGAGCTCGCCCGCATCGCCCTCGACTTCTTCGACGACCGCACGCCCGCCGATCGCTAGACCGGCGCCTCGACGTGCGCCTCCGCAATCGTTATCCATCCCACACCGCCGAACAGGAGATCGCCATGGCTTCCCCGCGCCCGAAGAACGAGAAACGCCGCATCATGAAGTACCGCGAGACGCCGCTGCCGAAGGCCGACGATCTCGAGGCGAACGTCCGCTGGCTGCGCGACCGCGAGATCATCAAGAACCTCTATCGACGTTATGCGTACGGCGTCGACTCGATCGACTTCGACCTCGTCCGCTCGGTCTTCCATCCCGACTGCGTCGTCGACGGAACCCTCGAGGGCGGCAACCTCGACGACTATCTCAAGGGTCTCGAGGACGCGATGGACCAGTGGGACGCGACGATGCACTTCGTCGGAAACCAGTACGTCGAGATCGACGGCGATCGCGGCTTCGTCGAGTCCTGGGTCCTCGGCTACCACATGGAGGCGCCCGACAGCCCGATCGATCATCTCGTGCTCGCGCTCCGCTACCAGGACGAGGTCGTGCGCGTCGGCGACGACTGGAAGGTGATCCACCGCAAGACCTCGAAGCAGTGGCACACGGGCCCGTTCCCGCGGCCGACGATCGGGCCGCCGTCGTATCCGCGGCCGTCGAGGGCGAAGTGATGCAGGGCGGGCTCGACCACGAGGTGGTGATCGTCGGCTCCGGATTCTCCGGGATCGGAGCGGCGGTCGCGCTTCGGAAGATGGGCATCGAGGACTTCGTCCTGCTCGAGCGGGAGAAGGCCTTCGGCGGGACCTGGGTCCAGCACGCCTATCCCGGCCTCGAGATCGACATGCCCTTCTTCGTCTACTCGTATCCCTTCGAGCCGCGCTGGAGCTGGAGCCAGCTCTACCCGACGGGCGACGAGTACGCCGACTACACGCGCTTCTGCGCCGACAAGTACGACGTGACCCGGCGAATCCGCTGCGGCTGCGGCGTGAAGGAGGCGCGCTGGGACGAGGCGGCGAAGGTCTGGCGGACGACCCTCGAGAGCGGCGAGACGCTGGTCTCCCGCTACCTCGTCTCCGCGACGGGCCTGCTCGTCGTCCCGAAGCTCCCCGAAATCGAAGGCATCTCGGACTTCGAAGGCAAGCTGATCCACACCGCGCGCTGGGACCACGACTACGACCTCGCCGGCAAGCGCGTCGCGGTGATCGGAACCGGGGCGACCTCGATCCAGCTCGTCCCGGCGATCGCCGATCGCGTCGCCCGCATCGACCTCTACCAGCGCACGCCGATCTGGCTGATGCCGAAGCCGAACCCGAAGCTCTCCCCCGGCTTCCAACGGCTGCTCCGGACCGTCCCGTTCACGCAGCGCCTGATGCGCTGGGCGATGAACCTGCTCGTCGAGGTCGTCTTCGGTCTCGGCTTCATCCGCTACAAGACCCATCCGGGGGTCTTCCGCTTCATCGAGAAGAAGCTCGCCGAGTTCATCCGGCAGGAGATCCCGGATCCGGGCCTGCAGCAGAAGCTGACCCCGAAGTACGCCTACTTCTGCAAGCGCCCCAGCTTCTCGAATACCTTCTACGCCTCGCTGCGGCGGCCGAACGTCGAGCTCGTGACGGACCCGATCGCGCGGGTCACGAAGCGCGGAATCGTGACCGCCGACGGCAAGGAGCGCGAGGTCGACGCGCTCGTCTGTGCGACGGGCTATCAGGTCTTCAACCGCAAATGCGTCCCGGGCTACGAGCTGATCGGCCGCGGCGGCGTCAATCTCGGCGAGCTCTGGGAGACGCAGCGCTTCCAGGCCTACGAGGGTGCGACCGTTCCCGGCTTCCCGAACCTCTTCCTCTTCATGGGCCCGTACTCGACCGCGGGGCTGTCGTACTTCACGATGATCGACGTCGAGAGCAAGCACCTGACCCGCTGCCTCGCCGAGGCGAAGCGACGGCGGACGAACTACTTCGAGGTCCGCCGCGAGGCCCACGAACGCGACCTCGCGAAGGTCCGCCGCCGGGCCGAGCAGACCGTCTTCGCCGGCAACAACTGCGCGGGCTCGAACAGCTACTACGTCGACGCCTGGGGCGACGCGCCGGGCATCCGGCCGGTGACGGGCTTCGAGCACTGGCTCAACAGCCGGCTCTTCCCGCTCTCGGACTACGCGTTCGAGCCGATCTCCGGCCCTGCCTCCGCGCCGGCACCCGGCCCGGTGTCCCGTCCGTCCTCCGAGCCGGCGCGGGCGAGCGTCCACTGATGTCGACCTCGGACGACTTCGACGCCGACGTCCTGATCGCCGAGGCCCGTCGCCGGACGGGCCTCGAGGACCTCGGGGATCCGCGCTTCCGCGAGCCGCTGGAGCACCTGCTCTATTCCCTCGAGCACGAGGCGAAGCTCAACGCGGCTGGTCGCGCGGCGCAGCGCGAGCGCGTGATCGGCAACCTCGTGACCCGGCTGACCGCCGAGGCCCTGATCCAGGACCACCCCGAGATCCTCGACGAACGGATCGTGGCGCCCCTCGTGATCGTCGGCCCGACTCGCTCGGGAACGACGCGCCTCCATCGCATGCTCTCCGCGGACCCGCGCCACTTCACCGTGCTGTGGTGGGAGAATCGCCGGCCCGTCCCCTACCCCGACAGCGACTGGCGGCGCGACGATCCGCGCATCGACGAAGCACGCGAGGAGGTTCGGCAGGTCCTGACGGCGGCGCCCCAGATGAAATCGATCCATCCCTGGGATCCCGTCGGGCCCGACGAGGACGCGCTGCTCTGCGAGCACGCGTTCCTGTCCTACGTGGCGGAGTCGAGCGTCCACGTGCCCTCCTACCGCGACTGGATGCAGGACACCGACGTCACGCCAGCCTACGAGTTCCTCGCGCGCATGCTGCAGATCCTGCAGTGGCAGAAGAAGGAGCGCGGCGAGCGCGGCGAGCGCTGGGTGCTCAAGACGCCGCAGCACCTCGGCTTCATCGAGACCTTCTGCCGCGTCTTTCCGGACGCCCGCGTCGTGCAGACCCACCGCGATCCGCTCTCGGCGGTGCCCTCGGCGGCGAGCATGTACACCACGCTCTGGGAGATCGGCTCGGACGACGTCGACCATGCGGCGGGCGGCCGGCAGTGCCGCGATCGGCTCGAGCTCGACCTCGCGCGCTGCCTCGCCTTCCGCGCGCGGGGGGAGGAGGCGCGCTTCTTCGACCTCTGGTTCGACGAGATGGAGCGCGACTCGATCGGTCCCGTCGAGCGGCTCTACGCCTGGCTCGGCACGCCCTTCCTGCCCGAGACGCGCCGCCTGCTCGAGCGCTGGCTCGTCGACAACGCCCGCGAGAAGCGGCCGCCCCATCGCTACACGTTCGAGACCTTCGGGCTCTCGAAGGACGACCTTGAGCGGCGCTTCGCCGACTACCGGGAACGATTCATCCTGCCACGGCGCAGGTGAGGAGCAGGAGAGCATGGGAAAGCTGACCGGAAAGGTGGCCCTCGTGACGGGGGCGGGCCAGGGACTCGGCCGCGGCATGGCGCTCGAGCTGGCGCGCGACGGGGCCTCGATCGTCATCGCCGAGATGAACCCCGAGACCGGCCGTCGCACCGCGGCCGAGATCGAGGCGCTCGGCAACCGCGCCATCTCGATCGTGACCGACGTCTGTCGCCGCGAGCAGGTGAACGCCACCGTCGCCGCCGCGGAGAAGGCGTTCGGGACGATCGACATCCTCGTCAACAACGCGCAGATCCAGCGCCAGCAGGTCAACTTCGAGGACACGAGCGACGACGACATGCAGGTCGTCCTCGGCTCCGGCCTGATGGGGACCTTCTACTTCATGCAGGCCTGCTTCCCGCTGCTGCGCCGCCGCGGCGGCAAGGTCGTCAACGTCGCCTCCGCCGCCGGCCTCGTCGGCTACGCGGGCTGGGCCTCGTACGCGGTCGCGAAGGAAGGCATCCGCGCGCTGACGAAGGTCGCGGCCCACGAGTGGGGCAAGCACAAGATCAACATCAATGCGATCTGCCCGCTCTCGCTGACGCCGAGCATGAAGGAGTGGAGCACGAACAACCCCGAGCTCGCGAAGATCATGATCGACTCGATCCCGCTCGGTCATTTCGGGGACCCGGAGAAGGACATCGGCCGCGCCGTCGCCTTCCTCGCCGGCCCCGACTCGGACTTCATCACCGGCATGACCATGATGGTCGACGGCGGCCAGACCATCCTGCACTGAGACGCGATCCCGTCGAAGCACCGCCGATCGACCGGGATCCCTCCGATTCAGCCGCCCCGCCCTGGCGCCGTCCAGAGGAGCTTCTTCAAGGCGGACACCTCGTCGGGGATCGAGTCGAGCTGCTCGAGCGCCTCGCGCAGATAGCGGCGCGGGCTCGGGTCGAGGTGGGCCAGCGCCGTCGACGGATCGACCCCGTGGACCCGGAGGAAGAGCGCGAGGGCGAAGGCCAGGGTGTCCTCGGGCAGATAGCCGTGGGTCGTGGTCCGCCAGCTTGCCCACTGCCCGTCGAAATCCTGCCGGAAGTCGAAGGCCGCGTTGCACAGGAAGATCCCGAAGCCGAGAAAGACGGCCGCGAGATCGGTCATCGGCTCCTCGAGGTCCTCGCCGCCGGGCGGCTCGGCGTCGACGCCGTCGAGGAGGCCGTGGGCGAGCTCGTGGGCGAAGATCGCGACGAGGACCTCCGGCTGCGCGACGAGCTGCGGGTCGTAGGTGATCGTCGGCATCGCGTCGGGATCGTCGGGATCCTCCGGCGCGCGATAGGTCCCGACCGGCTGCCCGTCGATCTCGAACAGCACGAGATTCGCCGCGAAGCGGTCGACGACGGCAGCCTCCCGTGCCTCGAGGGCGCAGTCCCAGTCCGAGAGACCCGCATGGCGCTTGCACGCCTCGAAGAGCCGGCGGGCGCGGCACGCCTCCGTCTCCATCTCGGTTTCCGTCTCCGACTCCGATTCCGGTCGAGCCCGCTCCGCGTCCGCCGCCTCCCCGAAGAACTCGGCATCGACGGGCTCGAGCAGCCGCGTGCGCAGAGCATGCCCTGCGTCACCGAGATGCGTCAGGAACCAGCGATGCGCGTCGAGGATCCAGCCCGCCTCGCGGGCGGAGAGAAGCGGCGGGGACTGCCAGCGCCGGGCCACGAAGCCGGCGCGCCCTTCGATCCGCCGACCCGCCCCGTCGGGCGGATCGTAGAGCGGAACCGACTCGACGAAGGGCGACCGGCAGATCGGACATCGTGAGCGATCGAGCCCGCGCTCGACGATCGCTTCCGACTCCATCCGCTCGCGACAGCGCACGTCGGAACAGACCATCTCGCGAGTCTAGAGGCCCGATCGCGTCCCGCTCGTGCGAACGTCCATCCTGCGCCTGACCCGGCCTCAGAGCGCGCTCCACGGCCCCGCGACGTCCGATACGAAACGCCTCGTTCCCCTCGACGTCCCCTCGACGGTCCCGCGAATTCGCCGCATACGCCGCCCCGGCCCCATCGGACGGGCCGACCCGTCGGCGAGCCGTTCACGCGGCGCACCGTTCAGCCCGCGCCGGATTCGCCATCGGCGTCGGCGTCGGGCGGATCGAAGGCCCAGCGTCCCCGCCGCGTCTCCCGCTCGAGGGTCCGCTCGAGCGCGTCGAGGAACGCGCGACGCGGCCACTCCCGGGCCCCGAAGCGGGCGAGATGCTCGGTGCGGACCTGGCAGTCGATGAAGTCGAAGCGCCAGCGCACGAGCTGATCGACGAGGGCGACGAACGCGAGCTTCGACGCGTCCGAAGCGCGCGCGAACATCGACTCGCCGAAGAAGGCGCCGCCGAGCGAGACGCCATAGAGACCGCCGACGAGGCGCGGCGGGCCGTCGTGCTCCGCGCCGGCGTCGGGATGCGGATCGGAGTCCGGATTCGGCTCACCGACGAGCTCGGCCGCGCGAACGGAATCCGACGCCGGGTCGACCGCCCACGCCTCGACCGAGTGGGCGAAGCCGAGGATGTGGAGGCGCTCGTAGGCCTCGATCATGTCTTCACCGATCCAGGTCCCGTCCTGCCCCGGGCGCGGTGCCGCGGCGCAGGCGCGGATGACCTCGCCGAAGGCGCGGTCGAGGGTCAGGACGTAGGGCTGCGCGCGCACGCGCTTGGCGAGGCTGCGTCCGACGCGGAGCTCCTCGGGCAGCAGCACCATGCGTGGATCCGGCGAGTACCAGAGGATGGGCTCCTCGTCGTACCAGGGGAACACGCCCTGCGCGTAGGCCGCGAGCAGCCGCTCGGGCTCGAGATCGCCTCCATAGGCGAGCAGCCCGCGGCGATCCGCGCGGCGCGGATCGGGAAAGGGAAACGCGCGCACGAGCTCGTCGACCAGCGCGCGGGTCGTGCGGTTCATCGCGTCGCGAAGCGCAGCGCGTCGTCGGGCCAGGGCGCGGCCGTCTCGATCGCGGGCAGCACGTGGTCGACGTGGTCGACGGCCTGCCACATCTCGAGGTGGGCCTCGCTCATGAAGCGCTCGTCGACGCTGCTCCTGAGCAACGCGAACAGCGGATCGTAGAACCCGCCCTGGTTCACGATCACGATCGGATGGCGGAAGAGCCCGAGCCGCTTCGCCGTCAGCGCCTCGAAGAGCTCTTCGAAGGTCCCCGAGCCGCCGGGCAGCGTCACGATCGCGTCGGCCAGGGCGAGCATCTCGCGCTTGCGCTGCTGCATGTCCTCGACGAGGCGCAGCTCGCTGATCCCCGTATGGGCCCACTCCCGCTCGCGCATGAAGCGGGGGATGATGCCGACGACGCGGCCCCCCTCGGCCAGGGCGGCGTCCGCCAGGGCGCCCATCGAGCCGACGGCGCCGCCGCCGTACACGACGGTGTCGCCGTTGCGGGCGATCGAGCGGCCCAGCGCGGCCGCGGCTTCGTGGAAGGCGGGGTCGCAGCTCCCGCTCGAGGCACAGAAGACGAGGACGTGGCGTCCCCGGTTGACGGCATCCGACATCGGCCGTAGGGTTGCTGCTCCAGGTTCGAACGCAAGGGGTTGATTTCAGGCGCTTGCAGACCCTCGGACCCGCCCGGCCAGAAGGCCCGGGCTCCCGCCGAGTGCTAAGCGCCCGCCTCCGGTCTTCTGTCCTGCGCCGCCGTCCGCCCTGCGGACGGCAGCGCGTCGAGCAGAAGGTCACCGAGGGCAAATCGAAGATCCGAACGAGGGATTCGCGCTTGCGCCGCCGAGGCGCACCCCGCGCGGTGCATCAGGTCGTCTGCTCGCGCTCCGGCGCGGGCGCGGAGGATTCATGTCCGAGCTGCCGAAGGAACCGAGCAATCGCGGAAGCGCCACGAGCTCCGTCCACGCGGGCGAGCTGCGTCAGCAGGAAGCCAACGCGATCACGACGCCGATCTACCAGACCTCGACCTTCTGGTTCCGCAACTCGAAGGAGGTCACCGACTACCAGGAAGGCAAGAGCCAGCGCGAAGAGTACGGGCGCTACGGCAACCCGACCTGGCGCGCCGTCGAGCGCAAGGTCTCGGCGCTCGAGGGCGGCGAGGAGTCGATCCTGTTCGCGTCGGGCATGTGTGCCGCGACGACGACCTTCATGGCGCTGCTGCCCGAGAACAGCCATCTCATCGTGACGAGCGACTGCTATCGCCGGACGCGGCAGTTCATCAACCAGTTCCTCTCGCGCATGGGCGTCGAGACGACGGTGATCGAGCCGGGCAATCTCGCGGCCTTCGAGGCGGCGATCCGGCCCAACACGAAGCTCTTCTTCACCGAGTCGCCGACGAACCCCTACCTGCGCGTCATCGACGTTCCGGCGTTCGTGAACGCGGCCCACGCCCGCGGCGTCAAGGTCATCATCGACTCGACCTTCGCGACGCCCGTCAACCATCGCCCGCTCGCCGACGGCGCCGATCTCGTGCTCCACAGCGCGACCAAGTATCTCGGCGGCCACAACGACCTGCTCGCCGGCACGCTGACGGGCCCGAAGGAGATGATCGAGCCCGTCCGCAAGGCGTTAGGCGTCCTCGGCGGCATCATCGACAGCCACGCCGCCTGGCTGCTGCTGCGCGGCATCAAGACCCTCGACATCCGCATGGAGCGCCACAACGCGAACGGCATGGCGATCGCGCGCTACCTCGAAGCCCATCCCAAGATCAAGCAGGTCTGGTATCCCGGCCTCGCGTCCCATCCCGACCATGGCGTCGCGATCCGCCAGATGAAGGGCTTCGGCGGCGTCGTGACCTTCGAGATCGACACGGATCTCGCCGGCGCCATGCGCTTCATCGACTCGACGACGATCCCGTATCAGGCGCCGAGCCTCGGCGGCGTCGAGAGCCTGATCGAGCTGCCCGTGACGATGTCGTTCTGGGACGTCCCGAAGGAGAAGCGCCTCGAGCTCGGCATCAAGGACAGCCTGGTTCGCTTCGCCGCGGGCATCGAGAACGCGGCGGACCTGCTCGCGGATCTGGAGCAGGCGCTGGCGAAGGTGTGAGGGCGTTCCCGGGCTGCGTCTCCGCTGGCCGCGTCAGCGGTCGTCGCCCAGCAACCGGTCCGCTCCGAGCGCGAGCGCCGCGCCGACGAGCTGCGCCGCCACGAAGGCGGGCACGCTCTCCGGGGCGATCCCGGCGAAGGTGTCGCTCAGCATGCGGCCGAAGGCCGCCGCCGGGTTCGCGAAGGACGTCGACGACGTGAACCAGTAGGCCGAGCCGATGTACGCGCCGACCATCGCCGCCGCGCGCGAGGACGGGCCGCGCAGGACGACCAGCACGAGCCCGAAGGTCGCGACGACCTCGGCGATCCAGAGGCCCGGACCGGCGCGCCCGTGCGTCGAGACCTGCAGGAGCGGCAGCTCGAACATCGCGTGGGCCAGCCAGGCCCCGGCGACCGCGCCGGCGAGCTGCACGGCGACGTAGGCCGCGAAGAGCCCCGCGGCGAGCTCGCCGCGCCAGAGCTTCGCCCCGGAGACCGCCGGATTGAAGTGGGCGCCGCTGATCGGACCGAACACCTCGATCAGGACGTAGAGCCCGGCCGTCGTCGCCAGGGCGTTCGCGAGGAGTGCCACCGCCTCGTTCCCGCCGGCCAGGCGCTCGGCCATGATCCCCGAGCCGATCACGACGGCGAGCAGGAGCGCCGTCCCGAGTCCCTCCGCGAGCAGCCGACTGCGCGTCGATCCCACCATCGTCCTCTTCAGCTCCTGCCGATCTGTGCGAGCGCGTCTTCGAGCGCGCGGTCGTCGAGGCGATCGAAGGGCAGCTCGAGCAGCTGGAGCATCCGGTACCCGATCGCCTGACGGGTCAGCTCGGTCGCCCGCTCGCGCTCGGATTCGGGGGCCGACGAAGGATCCGGATAGCCCCAGTGGACGCGGACCGGGGCCCCGGGCCAGACCGGGCACGACTCACCCGCTGCGTCGTCGCAGACCGTGATCACGACGCGCATCCGCGGCGCATCGGGCGCCGTGAACTCGTCCCAGCTCTTGCTGCGGAGCGACGCCGTCTCGATCGCCGCGCGCCGGAGGACGGCGAGAGCATGGGGATGGACGCGACCGCCCGGGGCGCTGCCGGCGCTGTGGGCCCGCACGTCCAGGCCGCGGGCGCGCGCCCAGTGGTCGAGCATCGCCTCGGCCAGCTGGCTGCGCATCGCGTTGTGGGTACACAGGACGAGGACGTGGGTCGTCACGGCTTCAGCAGCACCGCTCGGCCCGCGTCGGCGTCGCAGGCGGGTCGCCCGCCGCCTCGACCGCGCAGCACCCGCCCGCCGCGCTCGTGGGCGCCTGCTCCTCGCGGAAGACCCGGATGTCGCCCAGGGTATGGAAATGCTCCCACGCGATGCCCTGAGGATCGGTCACCCAGTGCTTCTCGCTCCGGGCATAGCAGCACGTCGTCTCGCCCTCGTCGAGCAGCGTCATGTCCGCCGCCTCCGCCCGGGCCCTCAGCGACTCGAGCTCCTCCGCGTCGTCGGTCTGGATGCCGAGGTGGTCGATGCCCGGGCTCGCTCCGCGGGTCGAGATCGCGAAGTTGATGCGCGGGTCGTCGAGCATCCACTTCGCGTAGTCGGTCTCGACCCGAACGGGCTCCGCCGCAAAGAGGCTCGAGTAGAAGGCGATGCTCGCCTTCAGGTCTTCGACGTGGGCGTGGACGTGGAATCGCTTCATGTTCGCCTTCCTTTCGAAGCTTTCGACGGCTTCGCGACGCAGGTCGAGCCCGCACAGCAGTTCCGGGTCAGATAGGCGAGGAGCCGGTTCATCTCGTCGTAGGCCGCGCGATAGACGAGCGAGCGACCGGCCCGCTCGACGGTCGCGAGCCCGGCCGTCGCCAGCTCCTTCAGATGGAACGAGAGCGTCGTCGGCGGAACCTCGATCGATTCCTGGATGCCGCCCGGCGTCAGTCCGGCGGGCCCCGCCACGACGAGCGCGCGGAAGACGCGCAGGCGCATCGGATGGGCGAGCGCGGCGAGGGCCTGGACGACCTGGGCTTCCTGCATGTCGCGATCATACGAGGATCCTCGTATAGTGGCAAGATCACCGGGCCGGGGGCCCCGCCGCTCCGAGCCGCCGAACCCGGGCCTCGATCTCGACCGACGAGATCCGGGCGCCGACGAGCAGAGCGCGACCTACGTCAGCGAAGCTCGAGCTCGAACGATTCGCCCGGCCGGAAGGTGACTCGCCGAAAGCGGTTCAGGAATCCGTCGTGACCCAGCAGACCGTTCATCCCAGGCATGTTCAGGATCGAGAAGCACACGTCGGTGCGCAGACTGAGCGCGAGCGCCGGAACGTGGAGATCGACGGGAAAGATCGCCGTGGGCTGCTCCGACGCGATGCCGACGACCGTACCGAGCGCGCCTCCGTCGACGGGATTGACGCCGATGGTGTAGGCGAGGCGATGATCGATGAAGCACCGATCCGCGCCGGTATCGACGATCATGGGAACCCTCGGCGATCGCTGCGAGCCAGCTCCGATCTGGACGAACAGATACGGGCGGGCGCGACCATCCCGAAGGCGAAGATACTCAGCGCGGAACGTCGGACCGGCCAAGCTGCTCGACCCAGGCGGCGCCCGGGCCGTCGTCGGGGACCTGCGTCAGCACGAATCGCGGATCGTCCGGATCGATCCTGCAGAGACGCATCGCATCGAGCGGGGTATCCGCCTGCGCCACGATCTCCTGATCCTCGCCGAGTCGCAGCACGACCCAGCGACCGGCGAGCTCTCTCGGAATGCGTCGGAAGTCGAGACGGGGAGCCGATTCGCCTTTCATGCCGACCTCCTCGCGATGGCATGGACAGGATCGCCTGCGAGCCGCGTTCCGGTCAATGCCCGCATCTCGGAGCCGCATCCAGCTCTTCTCCAGATTCGCGCAAGATGCGCCCCGCGCTCGCGATGCGTCGCGACTCCCTGCGCCCTGACCTCGCTTCGACGCGAGCACGCCGCCGAGATCACGCCGCCCCGAGCCGCCGTGCCATCGTCTCGATCTCGGCCCCGCGGTGGAGCCGCGCGCGCCAGTGCGCCGGGATGCCGTCGAGGCCGTACCAGGCGCCCGCGATCTGTCCGACGATCGCGGCCGTCGTGTCGGCGTCGTCGCCGAGGTTCACGGCGCGCAGCACGGCGCGCTCGAACGAGTCGGTCGTCGCGAACGACCAGAGCGCCGCCTCGAGGGACGCGACGCAGTAGCCCGACCCGAAGACCTCGGCCTCCGTCTTGTCGCGATAGGCGCCCGCCGCGATCGCCGCGACCTTCGACGAGGCGAGCGGCAGCGACGCGCCCTCGAGGATCGCCGCCTTCGATCCGCCCTCGAGCGCTTCGAAGAGGACGTGGGCCATCAGGCGCGCGCAGTCGAGGGCCTCGGCGGCGGCGTGGGTCGTGCGCGAGGACTCGACCGCGTGATGAAGCGCCTGCTCGCGATCGGGATGGAAGAAGAGGACGACGGGCGCGAGGCGCATCAAGGCCCCGTTGCCCGCGCTGTCGGGATCCGTCGAGCCGGCGAAGGGATCCCCGGTCGCCAGGAAGCGGGCGAGCGCCGCGCGGACGGTGTTCCCGATGTCGAAGCACACGCCGGTCGCGCTCCAATGCCCCCCTCGCCACCAGCGCACGTAGCGCTCCATCTGATCGCGGGCGTCGAAGCGGCCCTTCTCGAGCAGGCTCTCGGCGAGGCAGAGCGCCATCGAGGTGTCGTCGGTCCACTGCCCCGGCTCGAGGGAGAAGGGTCCGCCGCCCAGCATGTCGGTGACGGGCGCGAAGTGGCCCCGCGCGCGGAATTCGACCGCGGTTCCGACGGCGTCGCCGCAGGCGAGACCGACGAGCGCACCGGCATGGCGGTCGGAGGTCCGGGGAGACGGCCGGGACATGCGACGTCCTTCTTCGACGGTGTCGCGTCGACGGCGATCGGATCGAGCGCCGATCGGGCACCGCCCTAGAAGAGCCGCTCCTGCGCCGACTCGCGGACCGGCACGGCCCCTTCCATCACGAGCAGCTTCGCCTTGAGCTCGAGGCCGCCGGCGTAGCCCTGCAGCGCGCCGCCGCGGGCGATCACGCGATGGCACGGGATCACGAGCGGGATCGGATTCGCGCCGTTCGCCGCACCGACCGCGCGCACGGCCTTCGGCTGACCGAGCCGCTCGGCGATGTCGCAGTAGGCGAGCGTCTGGCCGTAGGGGATCTTCGCGACGTGGGCGTAGACGGCGCGCTGGAACGGCGTCGCGCGCAGGTCGAGGTCGATCTCGAAGACGCGGCGACGCCCTTCGGTGTACTCGAGGATCTGGTCGATGACGGCGTCGTTCGAGGCGCGGCGATCGAGGAGCCGGGCGTCGGGGGCGTGGGACTTCATCCAGCCGGCGAGGCCGCGACCGTTCTGATGCGGCAGCTCGAGGAAGGCGAGCCCCTTCTCGCTCGAGACGACGCGCAGGGGTCCGATGGGCGATTCGAAGCGGGTGGTCGAAAGCGTTTCCATCGAGACCATTCTACCCCGACGCGATGGAGTTTCGAGGGAATTCGTCGCTCAATCCTCGTCGGAATCGGACGTCGCACTCCCCGCCCGGCCGCCGCCGGCCCCGGTCGAAGAGGCCTCGGCCAGCTCCGCCTCGGTGATCTCGAGTCGCTTCATCATCTTCTGAAGCGACTGACGCGGAATCCCCAGCTTCTCGGACGCGGCGCTCTTGCTCCCGGTCTCGCGCACCGCGGCGATCAGCATCCTGCGCTTCAGCGCGTCGACCGAGCGGTTGAGATCCCAGTCGAGGGCCACCGCCGACCCCGCCCGCTCGTCCCCCGCCGCCGACGCACCCGGCCCGCCGCCACCGGACTCCGCGCCCGCGCCTCGCCCCGACGCGCCGCCGACGAACTCCGGCGCGTCGTCGAAGGGGTGGCGGAGCGCGCCCGGTCCGCCCGCGATCGGGCCGGCCCCGCGCCGATTGGGCTTCGCCCCGCGCACGTGCTCCGAGAGGTTCTCGAGCCCGATCGTCTCCTCGGGGCCCGCGAGCGCGGCGCTGCGCTCGATCTCGTTCGCCAGCTCGCGGACGTTGCCGGGCCAGGTGTGGGCCACGAGCCGGTCCATCGCCGCGTTCGAGAAGCCCCGGAAACGGCGCTTCATGCGGGTCGCGGCCGCGTCGAGGAAGGCGTGGGCGAGGGCCGGGATGTCGTCCGGCCGCTCGCGCAGGGGCGGCAGCTCGATCTCGACGACCCGCAGCCGGTAGTAGAGGTCCTCCCGGAAGCGGCCCTCGGCGACGAGCTTCTTCAAGTCGCGGTTGGTCGCGGCGATGACGCGGACGTCGACCTTCTTCGTGTCCGAGGAGCCCAGCGGCCGGATCTCGCCGTCCTGGAGCACGCGCAGCAGCCGGACCTGCATGCCCGGCTCGGTCTCGCCGATCTCGTCGAGGAAGATGGTGCCCCCGTCGGCGACCTCGAAGAGGCCCTTCTTGTCGACGTGGGCGCCGGTGAAGGCGCCGCGCTTGTGGCCGAAGAGCTCGCTCTCGAGGAGCGTGTCCGGCAGCGCCCCGCAGTTCTGGGCGACGAACTTCTTCTCCCGGCGCGGCCCCGCATAATGGATCGCCCGGGCGAGCAGGTCCTTGCCCGTCCCGGTCTCACCGGTCAGCAGGACGGTCGCGTCGGTCTGCGCGACCTTCTGGGTCACGTCGAAGACCTTCTGCATGACCGGCGCGTTGCCGATGATCCCCGCGAACGAGTAGCGCGCCTCGACCTCGCGCCGGAGATAGAGGTTCTCGGCCCGCAGCCGCTCGTTCGCCTCGGCGAGGGAGGCCGCGAGCTGGGCGTTCTCGCTCGAGAGCTCGTAGACCTCGAGCCCGCGCTTCACGCTGATGCGCAGCTCGTCGGGCTCCCAGGGCTTCGCGACGTAGCGGTAGATCCGCCCCTCGTTGATCGCCCGGACCAGCGAGGGCATGTCCGAGTAGCCCGTCAGCAGGATCCGGATCGCCCGCGGATTGCGCTCGATCACCTTCTCGAAGAACTCGACGCCGGTCATTCCCGGCATGACCTGGTCCGAGATGACCAGCGCGATGTCCTCCCGATCGAGGATCGCGAGCCCCTCGCGGGCGCTCGCCGCGGTGAAGACGCGGTACTCCGAGCCGAGGGTCAGCTCGATCGACTCGAGGATGGCCTCCTCGTCGTCGACGACGAGCACGCCGTAGCGGCGGCTCTCGTCGTGGGGTCGGGCGCCTTCGATTGCGGGCATGGAGAGACCTTAACCCAGGCGCCGAGGGCGGCCCGGGCCCGGTCCCCTAACGCCCCGCGACGAGCTCCTCGACCCGGTCGATGACCCGGGCCTCGAGCCGCGCGTTCTCGAGGGCGTTGATCTCCTGGACCCCCGTCGGGCTCGTCACGTTGATCTCGGTCAGCCGGCCTCCGATCACGTCGATCCCGACGAAGAAGAGGCCGTGGTCCCGGGCGAAGGGGCCCACCCGGGCGAGGATCCGGCGGTCGTTCTCGTCGAGGGGGGCCCGGGCGGGGGTGCCGCCGACGTGGAGGTTGGCCCGGGACTCGTGGGCGGCGGGGACGCGCAGGACCGCCCCGATCGGCTCGCCCTCGAGGAGCAGGATCCGCTTGTCGCCCTGGCGGACGGCCGGCAGATATTCCTGGGCCATGACCGAGCGCTTCCCGAACTGCGTCGACTGCTCGAGGATCGAGACGAGGTTCCGGTCGTCTTCCACCACGTGGAAGATCCCTTCCCCGCCCTTGCCGTCGAGGGGCTTCACGATCATCTGCCCGCCATGGCTCCGCATGAACTCCCGCAGCTCGGCGATGTGACGGGTCACACGCGTCTCGGGCATCAGATCGGCGAAACGGACCGCGAGGAGCTTCTCGTTGAAGCTGATGACGCTGGACGGGCGGTTGAGGACGAGGGTCTTCCTGCAGACGTCGAGGATCTGGGTCGCCACGACGTAGTCGCGGTCGACCGGCGGGTCCTTGCGCTGGAAGGCGACGTCGATTTCCGCGTCGAAATCGTAGACGCGGGAGGCGCCGCGGCGGACGGGCGTCGTCGAGGCGAGGTCGAGGGTGATCTGGACGGCCTCGGCGCGGACGCGGCCGTCGTCGACGCCGAGGTCGGCGGGATCGACGTAGAGGACGGTGTGGCCGCGGTCCTGCGCCTCGCGCATCAGGACGATCGTCGTCGAGCCGGCCATCGGCTCCTTCTCGACGGGGTCCATGACGAAGGCGAGCGTGAGGGGGCGGCCCGGCTTGGAGCGGGCATTCGGCTGGGACGACGACATGGGGGCTCCGCGGAATTCGAGAGGCTCGCGAAGGTCGTGGCGTTCGCGAGGTTAAGGACACTGCCGCTTCGCGCCGAAACGGGGAGACGCCGGTCGGTGCGAAGGAGCGGGACGGCGGCCAATCGGTAGCGCACGGGCCGACGCGTCGGCTAGCTTGCGCGCTCGCGGAGTACCCATGGCATTCTTCCGGTCTCGGGGGGTCCGGATCGCCCTGATCCTGCTCCTCGTCTCGGCCCTCGGCGCGGCGAGCGGGGCAGCGGGCGTCTACTACCTCCTGATCCGCGATCTCCCGGACTTCCGGAGCGTCGCGGACTATCGCCCCCCGGTCTCGAGCCTGGTCTACGACCGCCAGGGCCGCCTGATCGGCGAGTTCTACACCGAGCAACGTCGCCTCGTCCCGATCGAGGAGATCCCCCGGCACGTCAAGCTCGCCTTCGTCTCCGCCGAGGACGGCAAGTTCTACGAGCACGAGGGCTTCGACTTCTCCGCCATCGTGCGCGCCGCGATCGCGAACCTGCGCGAGGGCGGGATCGCCCAGGGCGCGAGCACGATCACGCAGCAGACGGTGAAGAGTCTGCTCCTCTCGCCGGAGAAGACCTACAAGCGCAAGCTGCGCGAGATCCTGCTCTCCTGGCGCATCGAGCAGGCGCTGTCCAAGGACGAGATCCTCTACCTCTATCTGAACCAGATCTACTTCGGCAACGGCGCCTGGGGCATCGGCCAGGCGGCGCGGAGCTATTTCGGCAAGGACGCGAAGGACCTGACGATCTCGGAGTCGGCGCTGCTCGCGGGCCTGCCCCAGCGCCCGAGCGCCTACGACCCGAACCGCAACCCCGAGGCCGCCGAGGCGCGACGACGTTATGTGCTCGGCCGCATGCTGGCCGAGGGCCACATCGACCAGGCGACCCACGACCGCGAGCTCGCGCAGCCCCCGGTCGTCGCCGACCACTCCGAGCGCGAGAGCTTCGAGATCGCGAGCTACTTCACCGAGGAGGTGCGCCGCCTGCTCTACAAGGAGCTCGGCCAGGACGTCGTCCTCGAGCAGGGGCTGCGGATCGAGACGACCCTCGACCTCGACCTGCAGCGCGTGGCGCGGGAGGCGGTGCAGCGGGGGCTCGTCGCCCAGGACCATCGCCACGGCTACCGCGGCCCGCTGCGCCGGATCGACCCGGACGAGCGCGAGGCCGAGCTCGACCGCCTCGCCCTCGCGAACGCGGGGCTCGCCGGCGAGAAGGGCGGCGCGCGCGCGAAGAAGGACGGGCTCCTCGGCGGCGGGGGCGACGCGGCGGCGACCCTCGACGAGGCGACGCGCGCCCGGGCGGAGAACGCGATCCGGGAGCAGCTCGCCGCGGGCAAGCCCCTCGCAGGCCTCGTCCTCGCCGTCGACGGCGCGAAGCAGCTCGCCCGCATCGGCTTCGGCGCGGGCGTCGAGGGCCGAGCCGCCCTCGACGACGTGAAGTGGGCGCGCAAGCCGAACCCGAAGTCGGGGCCCTACGCCGTGTCGGAGATCGGCTCGATCTTCGCAGTCGGCGACGTCGTGCCCTTCGTCCACATCGCGGGCGCGGGCGAGGGCAAGGACGCGGGCGCGGCTGCGGGAGATGGCGGCGGCCAGGGCGACGGGGCGGCGGGCGAGCGCATCCTGCGCCTCGACATCGGACAGCCGCCCTTCGCCCAGGGCGCCCTGCTCTCCTTCGACAACCGGAGCGGCGACGTCCTCGCGATGATCGGCGGCTACGACTACGCCGACAGCGAGTTCAACCGCGCCGTCCAGGCCCAGCGCCTCCCCGGCTCGGCCTTCAAGCCCTTCATCTACGGCGCGGCGCTCTCCCGGGGCTACACGCCGGTCTCGACCGTGATCGATCGCCCCGTCGTCTACACCGACCCGTCGAGCGGCTTCGTCTGGGCCCCGCGCAACTACGGCCGCAAATCCTACGGCCCGATGACGATGCGCGACGCGCTCAAGAAGTCGATCAACAACGCGACCGTCTACCTCTTCCGCGACATCGGCCCGAGCTACGTGATCGAGCACGCGCGCCGCTTCGGCATCGAGTCGAAGCTCTCCCCCGATCTCTCGCTCGCGCTCGGCACGAGCGCCGTGACCCTGCTCGAGCTGACGCGGGCGTATGCGGTCTATCCGCGGGGCGGGGTGCGCCTCGTGCCGCGCTTCATCCGCAAGGTCGTCGACCGCGACGGCAAGGTCCTGCTCGAGAACGTGGCCCTCGGCGGCGAGCTGCCGCCGCTCGCGCCGCTGCCGCCGGTGGCCGAGACGACCGCGGCCGGCGATTCGACCTGGTCGAACGACCGCGACCCCGGCAACCAGGTCGTCTCCCCCGCCGACGCCTATCTGATGTGCGACATGCTCCAGGCCGTCGTCCGCGAGGGCACCGGCATCGGCCTCGCGAAGCTCGGCCGGACCTTCGCGGGCAAGACCGGCACGACCAACGAGTACTCCGACGCCTGGTTCGTCGGCTTCTCCCCCGAGATCACGACCGGGGTCTGGGTCGGCAACGACGACAACCAGGTCCTCGGCCGGGGCGAGACCGGCGGCACGACGGCGCTCCCGATCTGGGGCGACTTCATGAAGGTCGCCGTCGCCCCCTACCCCGACCACGACTTCGAGGCCCCCGCCGACATCGAGTTCCGCCGCGTCGACAAGGTCTCCGGCCTGCTCGCCGACGCGACGACCCAGGACGCCTACTTCCAGCCCTTCCGCGCGGGCACCGCCCCGGAGCAGACCTCCACCGAGCAGACCGTCGAGAAGAAGGCGCGCCAGGTCGCCCGCGACGACGCCTTCTGACCGAGACCGGGCTCTCCTTCACTAGTGGCAGCGTGCCAGGTGCCCGGGTCGGATCGGGCTCGGCGCTCGGGCTTCGTCCGGCACGCGTCGAGGGACCGGTCGGCGTTGGCGGGCGCCGTGCCGCGCGTGCCGTTCTCAATCTCGCACCGAGCCCGATCCGACCCGGGCACTCGGGGCGTTGGGGCTTGCGGCGATCACGGTCTGCGGGGTGGATGAATGGGGGCTTTGCGGACTCGGTGTTCGGGCGGGGCGGGCGTTGCGACTTCATGAGGGGAGAGGCGTGCGGAGATGAGCGCTCGACACATGGCTCGCAATGCATGACGCATGGCGCTCCGCGCATGACGCACGACGCTCCAGATCGACGAGGCCCACGATCCAGCCAACGACGACGCGTGTCGGCGGCTTCACCTCCCCGATCGACCGGGACGCTGCCCGCCGAACCACCACGCCGCCCCGAGTGCCCCGGCCGGACGCGGCCTGGCGCGAGATTGAGAACGGCACGCGCAGCACCCCGCCCGCCAACGCCGACCGGTCCCTCCACGCGTGCCGAGCGAAGCCCGAGTGCCAGACCGCGTCCGGCCGGGGCACCTGGCACAGCGCCTCTTTCCGACGCGCGACGCCCCCCGCGATAGGCGAAGTTCATTGACAGCCGACGCGAGTCTCGGTAATCCCGCAGGTATGGGGGGACACGCGACCAATGGCTCGCGCGTGCTGCGGACGCTTGCGTCCACGGCGCTCGATCGACGCAACGACTCGAAGCGGGCCACCGACCGGCGGCGCGCAGCCGAGGCGGCGCTGCTCGATGCGATGCTCCTTCCGTCCGAGACGCCGCGCGACGGCATCGGCGTCGAGAGCCAGGCGCTGCTGCTGCGCGCGCTGCGGCGGCTGCTCCGGCAGGAAGGCGTCGCGGGGGCCGTCGCGTGGGTCGACGAGGCCGCCCTCCCCGGCGCAGCGGAGAGCCGGCCGCAGGTCGCCGCCGCGCTGCCTGCCGAGATCGCGATGCGGGTCGTGCCGACCCGGGCCTTCTTCGACGCCCTCGCCCGCGCGGGCCAGGTCCATCTGCTCGCCGACTTCCCCGACGACCTCGAGCTGAAGGCCCTCGCGGCCCAGGGCATCGTCGCCGCGGCGCCGGTGGCGGGGCTCGGGGCCCAGCCGGCGGCGGTGCTGCTGCTCTACCCGGCGCGGAGCGGGCGGCCGCTGCGGCCGCGGACGCTGGCGGTGCTCGGGGAGATCGCGGCCCAGCTCGGCCAGTCGATGGGGACGCAGATCGCGATCGAGCGCCTCGGACGCATGGATGAGGCGGTGGCGCGCCTCGATCGGCTGGCGGCGCTCGGCGGGCTCGTGTCGGAGATCGTCCACGAGATCCGCAATCCACTGGTCGCGGTGAAGACCCTCCTTCAGCTGCTGCCCGAGCGGCGCAACGATCCCGAGTTCTACGACGGCTTCCGGGAGCTCGTCGGCGAGGAGGTCGGGCGCCTCGAACGGATGCTCGACGATCTGCTGCGCCACGCGCGTCCGCGCAGCACGCCCGCGATCGGCGAGGGAGCGCATCTCGGCGAGGCCGCGCAGACGACGCTCCAGCTGCTCCAGTACCGCTGCCGCGAGCGCGGCATCGACCTCGAGACGCGCATCGCCCGCAACCTGCCGGCCCTCGGCCTCTCGCCGGACGCCCTGCGCCAGCTGCTCCTCAACCTGCTGCTGAACGCGACCCAGGTCACCCCGCGCGGCGGCGCGATCCGCCTCGAGGCCGACTGGAGCCCGGTGCGCGCGAATCACGTCGCGCTGCGGGTCGAGGACGACGGCCCCGGCATCGCCCCGGAGCTCGCGGCGCGCATCTTCGAGCCGTTCTGGACCCGCCGCAGCGAAGGCGCCGGCGGCCTCGGCCTCGCGATCTGCAAGCGCATCGTCGAGGACGCGGGGGGCTCGATCGAGGTCCAGACGGGCGCCCACGGCGGCGCCTGTCTCCACGTCGAGCTGCCGTTCAGCCGGTGAGCCAGTCGCGCACCGCGCGGCCGAGACCCTGCAGGCCCGTCATGAAGAAGTGGTCGACCTCGGGGAGGACGACGAGCTCGAGCTTCTCGACACCGTCGACCAACGCGCGGAGCGCCTCGAGCGGGACGTAGTCGTCGCGATCCCCCGTCACGATCAGCACCGGCTTGCGCGCGCGCAGCAGGCGATCGCGATCGAGCATCGACGGAGGCGGCGCGACGAGGACGAGCTTCTGGACCCGGGGCGCGTCGATCCCGATCCGGAACGCCGCGAGCGAGCCCCACGAATAGCCACACGCGAGCAGCGGCCCCTCGACACTCTCCGCCAGGAATTCGAGGGCCGCGCGCGTGTCGACGTCGGCGTCGGCGACCTCGCCCGACGGCCGGCCCGCGCTCGCGCCGACGCCGCGCCAGTCGAAGCGCAGCGCGACGTAGCCCGCGTCGCTCGCGGCGAGCGCGACCTCGGTCGCCACCGGGGAGTGCATCGAGCCGCCCATCAACGGATGGGGCGCGGCGACGACGGCGCCACCGCGGGCCGGGGACGGCCCAGGCTCCTCCGCGTCGTCGGCCTCCGCCCCCGCGCGCGGCCGAGCCGGCAGCCAGAGCCCGTCGAGCGCGGCGCCGGCGGGCAGTCCGGAGGCTTCGGGGAGCGCGATCACGGCGGGGCGTTCGAAGGGGCGCGGCGACATGACGGGAAGCCTAACCTGATCGCAACGCCCCCGCGCGACCGGCGCGATCTGTCCGACCTGCCCGAGCCGCCCGACCCGCCCGACCCGCCCGACCTGCGAAGAGGACCCGAACCCGATGAGCGAACGCCGCATCCAGCGAGGCGCCCGATTCGAGCTGATCACCGACCGCGTGACGCTCCCCAACGGCAAGTCGACCCTCGTCGACCTGCTGAAGCATCCCGGCGCCGCCGCCGTCGTGCCCTTCCTCGACGACGGCCGCGTCCTGCTGATCCGCCAGTACCGACACGCAGCCGGGGGCTACCTGCTCGAGGTGCCGGCGGGCAAGCTCGATCCGGGGGAGGCGCCGGAGGTCTGTGCGGCGCGGGAGCTCGAGGAGGAGACGGGCTACCGCGCGGGCCGGGTCGAGAAGCTCGGGGCGATCTGGCCCTCGCCCGGCTTCACCGACGAGAAGATCCATCTCTACGCCGCCTACGACCTGCGCGAGGCCGAGCAGCGCCTCGAGGACGACGAGGTCATCGAGCTCGTCCCGATGGCCTTCGACGAGGCGATCCGACGGGTCCGCGACGGCGGGATCGACGATGCGAAGACGGGGATGGCCCTGCTGCTGGCGGCGGAGCGGCGCCGGTCGGGGGGCCGATAGGTCGGTCCGTCGGCGCTCCGGAGCGGCGCCCGATGCGGGCGGGGAACCCGGTCGGGCGAGCCACCACCTGGACCCCCATCACGCCAGGGATCTCCCGATCGGCGTGGTCTATGGCGTGGTCTATATAGTCAATGTCCCCGCGGGCCAAGGAGCCCGCCGAGGCGATCGGATCCGGTCCCTCCGCCCTGACCGCGCGCCCTTCGTTGACCCCCCATTCAACCATCCGTACTCTCTGCGCGTCCTGCGGGCGCACGCGCCCGGCCCGCCGAGACCTCGCGGAAAACCACGCGAAAAAAGCACGAGAGACACCACGAGACAGGTCCCACGACTCCGATCCCGGCAGGGGCCGACCGAAACCGCCCCTGACCGGGCTGCATCCATCGTGGGAATCCGTGAACGAGACCGGAGTGTCGAGCCTGTGTACGGACGCGGCGGCGCACAATTCTCCTTCGGCCCCCCGGCGACGCCGGAGATCATCAAGAATCTCCTGATCGCGAACGGCCTGGTCTTCATCGCGCAGCTGATCGGTCCGCGGATCGGCTTCGACGTGACGGCGTTCGGTGTCGTCCAGCCCGCAGCCGTCTGGGGCGACCTGCAGCTCTGGCGGATCTTCACGTACATGTGGCTGCACAGCCCGACGTCGATCCTCCACATCGCCTTCAACATGCTCTCGCTCTGGATGTTCGGCTCGCCGATGGCGCTCGTCTGGGGCCCCGAGCGCTTCCTCCGCTACTACCTGGTCTGCGGGACCGGCGCGGGCTTCATGATCGCGTCGCTGCCCTTCCTGCTGGGCATGCTCGGCATCCCGTCCTCGATCGCCGACCTGACCGGGATCACCCTCGGCGCCTCGGGCGCCGTGATGGGCGTGCTGCTCGCCTACTCCTTCACCTGGCCCGACCGCCAGGTCATGCTCCTCTTCCCGCCGATCCCGATCAAGGCGATCTGGCTGATCCCCGTGATCTTCCTGATGGAGTGGATGTCGAGCGCGACGGGCTCGACGAACGTGAGTCATACGGGCCACCTCGCCGGCGTGCTGATCGGCTGGATCTACCTCCTCAACGAGGGCCGCACGCCGGGCGCGCCGACCCTCCAGAGCTTCGTCCACAAGTTCCGCCGCTGGCGCATGCGCCAGAAGATCCGCGCGGTCCACCGCGAGGATCGCGACGCCCGCATGCGCGACCGCGACGACGACCCGAGGCGATTCCATTGAAGCGGCGACCCGACGGCCACGACCACGACGGCAGCGAGAGCGGCCCCGGCCGCTTCTTCGGCCCCGGCTTCGGCGGGATCCTGCGGAGCCTCTTCGACCGGATGCCGTGGAGCGAGTCCGCGACCCGCGAGGAGAGCCTGATCGTCCCCGCCCCCGCCGGCCGCGCGATCCGGGTCCACAACGCGAACGGCAAGACCCGCATCGTCGGCGAGGACCGCGACGACATCGAGATCCGGGTCCAGAAGAGCGTGCGCGCGGACTGCTCCGACGTCGCGACGCGGCTGCTCGACTCGATCCGGGTCCAGAGCTCGGCGGGAGCCGAGGTGCTCGAGATCGAGGTCCAGATCCCGCGCCGCTGCTCGCGCCACGCCGTCGCCCACATCGAGCTGCGCGTGCCGCGGGAGACGCGCATCGGGGCCCGCTCGAGCAACGGCAAGATCTGCCTCGAGGGCATCGATCGCGACGTCCGCGCCCATTCGAGCAACGGCTCGATCTCGATCTGCGAGGTCAACGGCGACATCGACGTCACGACCGCCAACGCGAAGGTCGCCTGTCGCTGTACCCACGGCCATCTGCGCGCGCGCTCCTCCAACGGCAAGATCGAGCTCGGGGGCCACCGCGGCTCGGTCGACGCCTCGACCAGCAACGGCATCATCTGCTGCTCGCTCGAGAGCGTCGGCGAGGTCGGTGTCCAGCTGACGACGAGCAACGGCCGCATCGTCCTCGAGCTGCCGGAGCGCCTCGACGCCGACGTCGACATGCGCGTCGAGAACGGCCTGATCCGCAACGACCTCGACCTCGAGCAGCGCTCGGGCGACGAGAGCGGCTGGGTCCGGGGCCGCCTCGGCAAGGGCGGCTCGCCGATCAAGCTGCGGACCTCGAACGGGACGATCTCCGTCCGCTAGGCTTGCGCGATGTCGCTCCTCGAAGCCTTCGAGCTCGCGAGCTACGTCGTCACCGTCGTCGGCCTCCCCTTCGCGATCCTCGTCTTCGCCGCCGAGCAGCGCAAGGAGCGGGAGAACGAGGAGGAGGAGTCCTTCCAGCTCCTCTCGAACGCCTACACCGACTTCCTCCGCCTCGTCCTCGACCATCCCGATCTGCGCCTGCGCTCCGAAGTGGCGACCCCGGATCTCTCTTCCGAGCAGCACGAGCGCATGCTCGTCCTCTTCGACATCCTGATCTCCCTCTTCGAGCGCGCCTACATCCTGCTCTACGAGGACCCGATGCCCGCCCACCGCGAGCGCCAGTGGCACTCCTGGGACGACTACATGCGCGAGTGGTGTCGGCGCGAGGACTTCCGGCGCCTGCTGCCCGAGCTCGTGCGCGGCGAGGACCCCGAGTTCGCGGCCTACATCGCGCGCATCGCCCGGGAGGAGGCGCCGCGGCTCCCGGGAGCCGCGCGATGACGAGCGCCCCCACGAAGCGCCGCCGCGTCGTGATCCTCGGCGCCGCCGGCCGCGACTTCCACGTCTTCAACACCGTCTACCGCGACGACCCGCGCTTCGAGGTCGTCGCCTTCACCGCCGCCCAGATCCCCGGCATCGCGAGCCGCCGCTACCCCGCCGCCCTCGCCGGTCCGCTCTACCCGGACGGGATCGAGATCCGCGCCGAGTCGGAGCTCCCCGCCCTCGTCGCGACCCTGCGCGTCGACCAGGTCGTGTTCGCCTACTCCGATCTCGCCCACGTCGAGGTCATGCACCGCGCCTCGATCGCCCTCGCCGCCGGCGCCGACTTCGTGCTGGCCGGCCCCGACGCGACGATGCTGCGCTCGCGGCGCCCGGTCGTCGCGGTCTGCGCGGTGCGGACCGGGATCGGGAAGTCGCAGGTCTCGCGCTTTCTGTCGCGGATCCTGAAGGAGCACGGCCTGCGCGTCGCCGTCGTGCGCCACCCGATGCCCTACGGTGATCTCGCGGCCCAGGCGGTCCAGCACTTCCGGAGCGCCGCCGACCTCGATCGCGCGGGCTGCACGATCGAGGAGCGCGAGGAGTACGAGCCGCATCTCGCGATCGGCAACGCCGTCCACGCCGGCGTCGACTACGGCCGCATCCTCGCCGACGTCGAAGCCGAGGCGGACGTCGTGCTCTGGGACGGCGGCAACAACGACTTCAGCTTCTACCGACCCGATCTCCACGTCGTGCTCGTCGACCCCATGCGCGTCGGCCACGAGTCGCTCTACCACCCGGGCGAGGCGGTGCTGCGGATGGCGGACGTCGTCGTCGTCGCGAAGACCAACTCCGCGGACCCGGCCGACGTCGAGCGCCTCGTCGCGAACGTCCGCGCCCTGGCACCGCGCGCCCGGATCCTGCGCGGTGCCTCGCGCGTCAGCCTCGACGATCCGGGCGCCGTGCGCGGCCGCCGGGTCCTCGTCGTCGAGGATGGCCCGACGATCACCCACGGCGGCATGGCCTTCGGTGCGGGCCACGTCGCCGCGCGCGAAGCCGGAGCCGCGGAGCTCGTCGATCCGCGGCCCTTCGCGCAGGGTCGCCTCGCCGAGGTCCTCGCGGCCCATCCCCACGTCCGCGAGGTCCTCCCGGCGATGGGCTATTCGGGGCAGGAGCTCGCCGACCTGCGCGCGACGATCGAGGCGGCCGCGCCCGACGTCGTCGTCGCCGGGACCCCCTGCGATCTCGCCCGCGCGCTCGCGACCCGGGTCGAGGTCGTGCGCGCCCGCTACGAGTACGAGGAGCTCGAGTCCCCCGGCCTGCGCGGCGAGCTCGAGGCCTTCCTCGCGCGCCGCGGGCTCGGACGCGGGCCGGGCGCACCCGGCGCGTCTGGCGCATCCGGCACGCCTGGCTCGTCCGGCGGACCGCGTTAGTGCGCCTCGTCGTCGCCCTCGGCGGCAACGCGCTCCTGCGGCGCCACGAGCCGATGACCGCCGACCGCCAGCGCGCGAACGTGCACCGCGCCGCGGCGGCGCTCGCCCCCCTCGCGCGGGACCACGAGCTCGTCGTGACCCACGGCAACGGCCCGCAGATCGGGCTCCTCGCCCTGCAGCAGACGGCCGCGACGAGCGGCTTTCCCCTCGACGTCCTCGGCGCGCAGACCGAGGGCATGATCGGCTACCTGCTCGAGCAGGCCCTCGACGAGGTCCTGCCGAAGGATCGCCTCGTCGCCTCGCTCCTGACGCGCATGCTCGTCGACGCCGACGATCCCGCCTTCGCGAGCCCGAGCAAGTTCGTCGGCCCCGGCTACGCGAGCGAGGCCGAAGCGCGGTCGCTCGAAGCGCGCCAGGGCTGGCGCTTCGGCCGCGACGGCGCCGACTGGCGCCGCGTCGTCCCGTCGCCGCGACCGCGCGCGATCCTCGAAGAGCGCGTGATCGCGCTCCTGCTCGAGCGCGGGGTCACCGTCGTCTGCGCCGGCGGCGGCGGCATCCCGGTCCTGCGCGACGCGGCGGGCAACGAGGTCGGCGTCGAGGCCGTCGTCGACAAGGACCACGCCTCGGCGCTGCTCGCCCGCACCCTCGGCGCCGACGGGCTGCTCCTGCTGACCGACGTCCCGGCCGTCTCCCTCGACTACGGCCGACCGACCGCCCGGGCGATCCGCCGCGCCACGCCCGCGATGCTCGCTGGCTTCGAGTTTCCCGCCGGCTCGATGGGGCCGAAGGTCGAGGCCGCCTGCGCGTTCGTCTCGCAGACCGGGGGCTTCGCGGCGATCGGGGCCCTCGAGGACGCGGGCGAGATCCTGGCCGGTCGCCGCGGGACGCGGATCGACCGCAGCGCGCCGACCTTCGTGCTCGAGCCGCCGGCCTAACGCGCGGTCGGGCGCGCGGCCGGTCCACTCGCCGCGAAGGCGCGACACGCCTCACGCGCGGCGTCGACGCCCCGATCCGTCGCGACGACGACGACCTCCGCGCGCTCGTCCTCCCCGGGCGGCTCGGTGTGCGCGAGCTGATGCTCGAGCACCGCGGCGTCCGCCTCCGACGCGTCGCGCCCCGCCGCGAGCCGGGCCTCGATGCGCGCGCGCAGGACCTCGACCGGCGCCTCGCAGAGCACGATCGCGAACGCGACGCCCGCCTCCCGCGCGAGGGCGCGGAAGCGATCGCGGTCGGCGCGCTCGAGGAAGGCCGCGTCGACGACGACCGACGGACCGCTCGCCAGCAGCGCGCGGGCGAGGGACTCGAGGCGGGCGTAGGTGCGCGCGCTGCCGGCGCGATCGTAGAGGCCCCCGCCGATCGGGCTCGCGCGAGCGCGCCACCGCGTCGAGGCCCGCGAGCCGCTTGCGCTCGACGTCGGAGCGGATGCGCACCGCCCCGATCGCCTCGACGAGCGCCCCCGACACCGTCGTCTTGCCCGAGCCCGCGAGGCCGCAGGTCAGCACGAGGCGCGCTGCGGGGGGGCGGACCTGCTCCTCGGCGGCAGCGACGTGGCGCTCGACGTCGGCGGCGATCCGCGCGCGGGCCCGCGCGTCGAGCCCCGGCTGGCGCGCGCGCAGGAGGGCCACCTTCGCGCGGACGAGGGCGCGGTGGAGCGCGAAGAAGCGCAGGCCGACGACGCCGGCGTAGTCGCCCGTCGCCTCGAGATAGGCGTTGAGGAAGCGGTGGGCGAGATCGCGGCGGCCATGGGCGAGGAAGTCGACGAAGGCGAAGGCGACCTCGTCGAGGACGTCGATCGTGCGCAGCGCGACGTCGAACTCGAGACAATCGAAGAGCACCGCCCGCCCCGCGATGACCGCGACGTTCCCGAGGTGGAGATCGCCGTGGCACTCCCGGACGAAGCCCGCCTGCGCGCGCGCCCCGAGCCACGGCGCGAGGGAAGACGCCTCGGCTTCGAGCCAGCGTGCGAGCGCCTCGATCCGCGCACGCAGCGCAGGCTCGAGATCGGGGCCGGGATCTGGGCCGAGGAGCTCGGCGAGGTTGCGACGCGCGGTGTCGAGCGCGGGGGGCGCGGCGGGCGCGAGGCTGCCGGTCGGCAGCGACGGCAGCGGAGGAAGCAGGGGCAACGCGGCGTGGAACGCCGCCACGCGCGCGGCGAGGTCGTCGACGAGGGCGACGTCGAGGGTGCCGCGCTCGACCTGGTGCTCGAGCAAGGCGTCGGGGTCGAACTGGCGCATCTCGACGGCGTACTCGATCGGCTCACCGGCCGCGCCGGCCGCGGCGAGGCGCGGCGCCTCGGGCGGGCCCTCGATCGCGACGACGCGGAGGTAGAGCTCGGGGGCGGTGCGGCGGTTCAAGCGGAGCTCGTCCTCGCAGGCGGTGCGACGCCGATCGAGGGTCGAGAAGTCGAGGAAGTCGAGGCGGAGGGGCTTCTTGATCTTGTAGGCGAGGGGCCCGGTCAGCAGGACGTAGGAGACGTGGGTCTCGAGGAGGCGGACCGGTCCGGGGCCGAGCCGACGCTGCGCGGGATCGCAGAGCGCCTCGACGAGGCGCCGCGTCGCGGCGCTCGCCTCCACCGCCTGGACCGTCCCGGTTGCCCCGGCCGTCGCCTCCGAGCGGCCCGACTCCGTCTCGCGATCGCCTGCCACCGTCCGCTCCCCGGCGCCCTGGGTCCCCGCTCGAGGCTCGAGTCCGGGGCGCTCGCGGTCCGGCGCCTAGAACGAATAGCTCTCGGGTCGCGCTTCGCCTCGGGCCGCGGCCTCGAAGCGGTCGTGGACGAACGCGCAATGGTCACCCCGCTCGATCTGCTGGCCGGCCTCCCAGGCGAAGTCGACGAGGCTGCGCGCGAGCCCGCAGCGATCGTGGAGCGCGTCGCGCAGGCGCGCGTACTCGTGCTCGATGCGCGCGTCGAGGGCGACCGGGCAGAGCAGCGGCGAGCCCTGGCAGACGGGCGGCAGCTCGCAGGGCGAGAGGGTGTGGGAGAGCGTGTGGAGCTCGTGGCGCAGGACGTCGCAGCTCTCGTCGACGAGCGCGACCGGCATCGTCGGCACCGCCTCGCGCTCGTGCTCGAGGGCCGAGACGAGCGCCGCGGTCGAGCCGATCAGCAGCAGGCTGACGATGGCCGCGAGGGGCATGAAGACGAGCAGTCGCACGAGCCGTCGAAGATCCATCGCCCTGCCCTCCGAAGGCGCGCCGGGCGTGGAGCTCGCGCGCGGGCCGACGCCCCGATTCTACCGCCGGGCCGGGAGCGTGTGGGCGGAATTCGCCGGGCCGGATGCGCCGTTTCGCTGGTTCTGAAGCGACGTCAGTCTGATGCGGGATCACGCTGAGCCGAGAACGGCGCGGCTCGGAGGCTGGACCGAGACGATCTCTTCACAGCCTCTCAGCCGCCCTCGCCGTGGCGCTGCTCCTGCCGCCACACGATCCAGGTCGCGACGACGACGGGCACCGTCAGCGCGAGGCAGAGCCAGCCGATCACGCTCGGCAGCGCGCCCGGCGGCATGAAGTAGCGCGCGGCGACCCACTCGAGGCTCGTGAAGAAGGCGAAGTAGGCGACGACCAGGATGGGCCGGCGCCAGGCGCGGTAGCGGAGCATGTAGAGCGCCGCGAGCAGCAGCCCGACACCGATCGGGTTCACCAGGGATTCGACGGGACCCTCCATCCCCGGCTCAATGCCGGGTCGGGCGGGCGACCCGCACGTCGAGGCGCTCGGGGCCGTGCTCGAGGAAGACGGGCACGCCCTGGTAGCGGTAGCCCGGTGCGAGGTCGATCTCGCCGGGCTCGAAGCGCGCGACGAAGGCGCGCAGCGCCTCGCAGCCGACGAGGCGCGCGGTGCTCGCGCCGATGCAGAGATGGGCCCCGCCGCCGAAGGCGAGATGCTGCGGGGCACCGCGGTCGAGCCGGAAAGCGTCCGGGTCCGGGAAGACCTCCTCGTCCCGATTCGCCGACAGGATCCCGAGCGCGAGGCGCTCGCCCTGCGCGAGGGGGATGCCGCGGAGCGTGGTGTCCCGCATGACGTTGCGCAGGATGAAGACGACCGGCGGATCGAGGCGGAGCGATTCGTCGACGGCGGCGGGGATCAGCGCGGGATCGTTCTTGATCCGCGCGTGGAGCGCCGGATCGCAGAGCAGCCGGTAGAAGAGGCTGCCCAGCATGTTGGTCCCGGTCGAGAAGCCGCCGACGATGAGCTGGACGCAGAGCGTCCGCAGCACCGTCCGCGTGAGCGGCTTGCCCTCGAACTCGCACTTCACGAGGCGCGCGATCACGTCGTCCGGCGCGTCGGGGCGCCGCCGCTCCTCGACGAGCTCGTCGAGATAGGCCGAGAACTCGGGGAAGCTCCCGACGATGCCGAAGCCGCGGTCGGTCTCGTGCTTCCAGGTCCAGTCGCTGTGGAGCAGCTCCTTCGCCCAATCGATGATCCGGCCCGCATCGGCCTCGGGGACACCGAGCATGTGGAGCGAGACGTCGTTGGGCAGCCGATCGCAGAGCTCCGAGACGAGCTCCGACTCGGGCTTCGCGGCGATCGCGGCGACGAGAGCCTCGGCCCGGGCACGGGCGTACTCGCGCTGGCCGGCGACGAAGTTGCGCGTGAAGCCGGTGCGCATCACGCGGCGGAGCGCGGGATGGCGCGGGGGATCCATCTCGCCGAGGCTCCGCTCCTCCTCCGGGATGTCGACGACCTTGAAGCCGTTGGCGTTGCCGAAGGTGTGCGGGTCGCGCAGGACCTCCCAGCAGTCGTGCCAGCGCGCGAGGTAGAGGAGCTTCGGGCCCAGGCGCACGACCGGGCTCGACGCGCGCCAGGCGCGGGTGATGTCGTGCATCGTCTGGCTCTGTCGGTGGTCGAACAGATCGATGCCCGGGACTTCGATCAAGGCAGCCGTCATCGCGATCATCCTCTTCGAGCCGCGTCGGGGGCTCGCTCCCTCGCATTCTCCCGAATCGGCGAGGCCCGGGGCAAGCCCGTGATCCGACGGCCTCCGGAGCCGGGTCTGGTGACACCGGACCCCGACCGATAAGCTCGACCGCATGAAGGCCCGCCGACCCGCCCTCGAGTTCGCGCACGCCCCCGCCCGCTGGATCCCGGACGCGCCGGCCTACGCCTATCAGCTCGATGCGGCCTCGACGATGCTTCCCTACCTCGAGCCCTACCTGATCAAGGTCCAGAAGCTCGCCCGCGAACGGCTCGATCCCGGCCGCGATGCCGACCTGATCGCCGACATCGACCTCTTCAACCGCCAGGAAGCGAACCACTTCCAGCTCCACGCCCGCTACAACGAGACGCTGCGCCGCCACTACCCGGGGATCGAGCCCTTCGAGGCCGAGATCAAGGCCGACTTCGAGCGCTTCCTGCGCGAGAAGTCCCTCGCCTGGAACCTCGCCTACTGCGAGGGCTTCGAGTCGACGGGCCTCGTCTCCGCCGAGTTCTTCTTCGGCCCCGCGCAGCCCTTCCTGCGGACCGCCGATCCCGCGCCCCGCGATCTCTGGGCCTGGCATCTCGCGGAGGAGTTCGAGCACCGCAGCGTCTGCCACGACGTGCTCGCCGCCCTGCATCCCGGCTGGGGACGCCGCCTGCGCGGCTACTGGGACTTCCTGACCCATCTCCAGCGCTACGGCGATCGCGTGGCCGCCTATCTGAAGAACGTCGACCGCGAGCGCGGGACGTACCCCGCCGACGCCGAGGCCCGGGACCGCGAGTTCGATCGCGTGCGCAACCGCTTCATGCTGCCGCGCCTCGCCCGCATCCTCTCGCCGCTCTACGACCCGGCGCCGCGCCGGATGGCCCCGACCCTCGAGGCGGCGCTGCGGACCTACGAGGCGCGCTAGGCCACGCGACGGCACGACCGTACGACCGTACGACGACACGACCGCGTGGCGGTGCGCCTAGATCACGCCCGCCATCAGCCCGAGGGCGATCGCGACGAGCATCGCCGAGACGATCCGGCGGACCGCCCCGATCGTGACCTTCTCGAGCCAGCGCGATCCGAGCCAGGCGCCGGCGAAGGCGGCGACGGAGGCCTCGACGACGAGCGGCCAGTCGATCGCCGTGCGGTGGGCCAGGAACTCGAAGCCGTAGACCGACGTCCGCGCCAGATCGACGAGCACCGCGACGAGCACGCCGGTCGCGACGAAGGCCCGCTTCTCGAGCCCCGCCTTCAGCAGGAACATGCTCCGGAAGGCGCCCTGATGCCCCGAAAGGCCGCCGAAGAAGCCGCTCACGACACCGCCCAGCGGCAGCCACCGCGGGTCGAGGGCGAGCGAGGCGGCGCGGGGCGAGAGCTCGAGGGCGACGAAGCCGAGGATGACGAGACCGACGACCAGCCCGAGGCGCGTCGTCGCGAAGTCGTGGCCGAAGGCCGACCAGGCGAAGAGCGGCGGCGCCTCCGCCAGCCGGCCCAGCAGCGCGGCGCCCACGAGCGCCGCCCCGACTGCGGGCAGCCCGAAGCGCAGGACGACCCGACGGTCGGCGTGGCGCCCGACGAGGCCGCCCTTGAAGACGTTGTTGGCGAGGTGGACGACCGCGGTCATCGCGATCGCGACCTCGATCGGGAAGAAGAGCGCGACGACCGGCATCAGCAGCGTCCCGAGCCCGAAGCCCGAGAAGAGCGTCAGCGCCGAGGCGACGAGCGCCGCGAGCGGGACGACGACGTGCTCCACCGCTGCCCTCCTTCCCGATCGAGGACCGCGAGCGCGGCTCGCCGTCCCGCGGCCCGCGCGTTCGCTAGGCCTTCGGGACCTCGAAGGTCGCCGGGAAGTTGTGCTGCCAGGCGCGGGTCTCGGTGCGCGCGTCGATCTTCCAGCCCTCCGCCGTCCGGACGAGCTCGTCGTCGAACCAGATGCCGGAGAACGCGATCTGCCGTCCGCCCCCCGGCGAGACGACCGAGATCGGGATGATCTGCAGATGGCGACAGGTCGCCCGGTCGCCGTTCACGCGGATGCGGAAGTTGGTGCAGTAGTGCTGGTACTGCGGATACGGGAAGTTCTCCTCGGAGAGGACCGACGAGGCCCACGCGCGCATGAACTTCGGATCACCTTTCGCCCCGCCGTTGCCCGACCAGTCGATCTTCGCGTCGGGGACGTAGACCGCCTCCCAGCGATCCCAGTCCCGCTCGTCGATCGCCGCCGCCTCCTCGATCACGAGATCCTCGATGAACATGCGATCCGAGATCTCTTCGAGGGAGAGCGTCCTTCGCCCACCGGATTGATTCGCCATGAACGACCTCCTTGCAGCGACGAACGAAGCCGGAGCCCGACGCTTCTCGTCGGCTCCGGATCGGACCCGCTCGCTAGCTCCAGACCTGCGCCGCGACCTCGACCCAGACGGCCCGGGCCTTCGCGAGGAGCCGACCGTCGCGATCGAAGAGCGCCGTCCCCGCATGACGCCGGCGTCCCTCGCCACCGAGGGACCAGGCGGTCAGCACGCAGGGCTCCCCCGCCCGCGGCCGCCCGTCGAGCACGACGGCGAGCTCACCGAGCACGAGCGCGACCCCTGCCGGCAGTGGATAGCGCGTGAAGGCGCCGGGACAATCGAGCGCCGCCCAGACGAACTCCTCGCGCACGCGCCCCGCCTCGTCCGCGAGGCTCGCGTCGGGCGTCCACGGCGCCGCGAGCTGCGCGCCGCCATCCGCCTCGAGCGCGCCCGTCTCCAGCGCGCCGGGAAAGATGCGCAGCCCGTCCCCCGGCGCGCGCGCCGGGCCGCAGACGAAGCAGCCCGGGAAGTTGTGGTCCGCGAAGCCGAGGTAGCGCGTCGACGCGCGCTCGGCCCGATCGAGCGAAGGCGCCGGGGACACCGCGAGCTCCGGTGCCCCGCGCCGCGCCTCCGCGACGACGGCCTCGCCGTCGACGAGCCGCACGCCCGACTCCGAGCGCTCGAGCCGGAGCGGACGGCCGATCGGCGGCGGCGCCTTCAGGCGCACCGTCGCCTCGCGACCGAGCCCCGCCGCGACGCGCCCGCAGACGTAGCCCCCGTTGCCCGAGCGCGGCGGGCCGCAGAAGCGCTCGTCGATCGTGATCCACTCGCCGTCTCGCGTCATGATCACCTCGCCTCGGTGTATGCCGACTCCGAGCGCGCCTCAGAAGTTGCGCTTCTCCCAGACGAACGCCCGGCCCGCGCCGTCGCGGACCAGGAGATAATGGTCCCCGTCACCGCCGCGCGAGCCGCTTCGAAAGCCCGGGCTCGCATGCGCGCGACCCGCCGGCGGCAAGGCGCGGAGCCAATCCCGGGGCGGCATCCGGAAGAAGGCCTCCGGTGCCTCGGCGACGGGCTCGAGGGCGAGCTTCCCGACGAGGACATCGAGGACGGCCTCGTCGGCCTCGATCCGCCAGAGCGCCTCGCGGTCGAGAAAGCCGCCGAGATCGGTCGCATAGCAGGCGCGGACGCGCGCGGCGTCGGCGCCGAGCGCCTCCTGGAGCCACGTCGGGAGCGGGTCGGGGCGCGCCGGCCAGTCGACATAGCGACTCCAGACGAAGACCGCGAAGGCGATCGGCGCGGCGAGCCCGACGAGGCGCAGGCCGCGGCGCAGACGCGGGGCGAGCTCGCCGTCGATCGACCAGCCGGATGCGATCCCGATCGCCGTGAGCGCACCGACCGCCGAGCCGATCGCCGAGAGCGCGACGGCGTGACCGATCGCGCAGGCGAGGCCGGCGGCGGCGATCGCGACGTGGAAGCGGGCGCGGGGCGCGAGGCGGCCGGCGGTGAAGGCGGTGGTGAAGACGATGGCGAAGGCGGCCGCGGGCTCGATCGCTTCGCGCGGCAGCCCGCCGAACAGCGTGAGGCCGAAGCCGAGATAGAGGCCGATCGCGAAGACGATCGCCGCGCCGACGAGGGATCTCAGCCAGCCGCCGATCCCTCCTCGCTCGCGGGGGCCGACCATCAGGGCCGCATCTCGCGCGCGAGCGACGCGGCGCCGGCGTGCTCCGCGCGCGCCGCCTCCCAGACCTCGCGCGCGGCGTCGAGGTTCATCAGGAAGATCCCGAGGCCGACGGCGAGATCGGGCCAGGCGGTGCCGCTCCAGCCCGTCGCGAGGCCCGCACCGATGATGGCGACGTTCGCGATCGCGTCGTTGCGGGCGGAGAGATAGGCCGCGCGCGTGAGGCTCCCGCTCGCGTTCCAGAAGCGCGCGAGGAGCCCGGCACAGAAGAGGTTGACCGCGAGCGCACCGGCGCCGGCCAGGGTCAGCGGCAGCGGCGACGGCGGAACCGGAGCGAGAAACTTCCCCCACGCCGTCCAGACCGTCGCGAGCCCGGGGGCGAGCAGGATCGCCGCGAGCCCGAGGCCCACGAGCGCCCGGCGCCGAGCCGTCCAGCCGAGGGCGATCAAGATCAGCAGGTTGACGGCGGCGTCCTCGAGAAAGTCGATCGAATCCGCGAAGAGCGAGACCGAGCCGATCCCGCGCGCGACCGCGAACTCGACCCCGAAGTAGGCGAGGTTCAGGATCGCGACCCAGCGCACCGCGCGCGCGAGCTTCTCCGGATCAGCCATGATTCGGCGCGCTCGCCTCCGCCCGATCCGGCCGACCGTCGGCTTCGAAGAAGAAGATCTTGGTCGCCCGCATGGACCGCATCACCGCGCGACCTCCGCGAACGGAACGACCGTCGCCTTCGGTGTCACGATCTCGCCCTCGGGCAGGAAGAAGCGCCAGAAGACGATGCCGAACGGGCGGCCTTCGCTGTCGAGCCAGTTGGGGACGCCCGGGTCGCGGTGGGCCAGGACGATGCGGAAGGAGCCGTCGGCCTCGAGCTTCGTCTGCTTGCGGTTGAGGCCGATCTGCCGGTTGACGTAGTCGTAGGTCATCTGATGGCGGGTCCAGAGGCAGACGTAGCCGCTGCGGCACTTCGGCCAGCGGCCCTCGATGACGAGGGCCTGGTCGGGGCCGATCACGTAGGGCGCCATCGAGTAGGCCGCGTCGAAGGCCGCGAGCCCGAGCGCCCCCGGCTTGACCGGCGGCGGGAAGACGTTCGGGACCTTCGAGACGAAGGCCGGCTGTTCGCGATTCGCCATCGGCGGCATGCCGAGGGTCCGCGCGCGCACGAAGCCCGCGACGCGCCGGATCCCCGCGGCGACCGACGCATCGTTCGGAGTCTGGACCGGCTTCTGGTCTCCGCCCACGACCTCGATCGAGAGGGGCACCGCGCGCAGATCGTCCGCCGCCGCCGTCTTCTCCTCCTCGAAATAATGGCGCGTCGTGATGCGGTTCGCGTTCTCGGGGAGCGCGAGCCAGCCGCGGGGCTTCGCGGGGCCACCGAGGGTCAGCTCGAAGGAGCCGTCCGGGGCGACGTCGAACATCGTGTCGTTGATCACGCCGTTCGTGCCGAGGCCGAGGGTGCCGTCGCGGGGGCCGGTCTCGACGGTGATCGAGACGTAGACGGCGCCGGCCATCTTGCCGCGGACGCGATAGACGAGGCCGTGGCGGACCGGGGCCTCGAAGTAGATCGCGTCGGGGTTGTCGCCGGTGAACTTGCGGGTCGGGGACACGATCTTGCGGAAGGTCGGATGGTCCGGGTCGTCCTCGAAGTGGCTGACGAGGCCGCCCTGGAGCATGTGCATCACGGCGCGCGTGCCCTCGGCGACGTCGGCGTCGGACTGCAGGTTCCACTCGGGGGAGAGGTAGCGGCGATCGACCTCCTGGAGCAGATCGATCAGCTCGTGGAGGGCCTTGCGGGACTCGGACATCGGGGCTCCCTTCGCGCGGCGCGGGCGGCTCGGTCGGGTGCGGGCGGCGGCGGGCCCATCCGCCCGCCTTCGGCGACCGCGAACGGTACCGAAGACGCGGCCAATCGGCCGGATTCCGGGACGGCCCGACGCGCGGCGCGCGGCGCGCGCGGCGCCTCGCGCGAGCGGCCTCTCTTCCCTGCGCGACCCCGAGGCGGCGGCGCATCGAGTATCGTCGCGCAAGGAGGCCCGGCGATGGCGACGCCCGAGCAGATGCGCGAGATCGTGCGGCGACAGGTCCGGCTCTGGAAGACGGCGACCCATCCCGAGTGGCGCGCCTGCTTCACCCCCGACTATCGCATCGAGGATCCCGTCGGCACCGGCTTCCGCCCGATGGGGAGCTACGAGGCCGAGTGGAACAACATGCACGCCTCGGCCCTGCGCCTCGACATGGAGATCTACCGGCTCACCGTCGGCGGCCACGAGGTCGTCGCCGACCTGCGCGCCGTGACCCATCTCGATGCCCCCGGCCGCGGCCCCGACGCCCAGGACGGCGCGCGCAGCACCCTCAGCTATACCGGCATCTACACCGTCAACGACGCCGGCCTGCTCGCCACCAACCGGACCTTCGCCGACCCCGTCAACGAGACGCTCTGGGCGGCCTTCTATCCCACGCTCCCCCCGCCCTCGTCTCGCCCTCCGCTCCCCCGCAGCGAAGCGGAGCTCAAGCAGGCCGTCGAAGACCACCTCTACTTCTGGAACACCGGCGATCTCCCGCGCTGGCGCCGCCGCTTCCGCGAGGACGCCCTCGTCGAAGATCCCATCGGCCGCGGCTCGCAGGCCCTCGGCACCGGCCGCGAGCTCTTCGAGCCCGCCCACGCCCGCGACCGCCGCGTGCTGCTCGGCGCCCATCGCGTGATCGTCTGCGGCCTCGAAGTCCTCGCGCACACCGTCCACTGCGAGGAGCGCACCGGCTCGCCGCCGCGCACGACCCCGCACACGGAGCTCTTCCGCTTCGACGCCGAGGGCCGGATCGAGTCCTGGCGCGTGTTCCGCGAGGACGGCTGAGGCGCGGCCCTCCGCCCCGCCGCGGCGTGAATGCGACGTCCGATCCCGACCAGTCCGCGGCGGCGGGTCGTGCTTGACTCCTCTCGTCGCAGCGCACGCAATGCGACGGAGGAGGAGTCGTCATGAAGATCCGGGTTCGGGGCATCGCGACGCAGGAGGTCGAGCGCATCCGATCTGGAGCACCGGACGCCCATGGCCAGCCGGCCCTCGTCCGCATCGCCGAGGGCGGCGCGAATCCCTGTCGCCACTGTCTCGGGCTCATCGCCGACGGCGCCGAGAAGCTCGTCCTCGCCCATCGGCCCTTTCCGGAGCCGCAACCCTACGCGGAGGTCGGCCCGATCTTCCTGCATCCGCAGGCCTGCCCCGCCTACGATCGTCCCGAGCCGCCGGCCTGGTTCGTCTTCATGGACCCGGCGATCGTCCGCGGCTACGACGCCGACGACTGGATCCGCTATGAGACCGGCTGCGTCGTTCCGGGACGCGAGATCGCGAGCGCGAGCCGGTCGATCCTCGCTGATCCGAGGATCGCCTACGTCCACGTCCGCTCGAAGTTCAACTGCTATCAGTGCCGCATCGAGCGCGCATGAGGGCGACGCCTAACCCCGCACGAGCGGGTGGACCAGCATCCCGATCGCTGCCGCCGCCGCGATCAGGACCGGCTCCTTCACGTTCTTCGCCTTCCAGAGGATCGCAGCCGTCGCGAGGGCGATCGCGAGGGTCGGCCCGTCGACGATCGAGCGGCGCGCGAGAACGACGACGGAGCCCGCGATCGCGCCGATCGCCGCCGCCGTGACGCCGTCGACGAAGGCGACGATCGCCGGGCGCTTGCCGTGCTTCTTCAGGTAGGGCGCGGGCAGGATGGTGAAGAGGTAGCAGGGGAAGAAGGTGGCGAACGCGGCGACGACGGCACCGGTCACGCCGGCGACGAGGTAGCCGATGAAGCCGACGGTGATGACGACGGGGCCGGGGGTGATCATCGCGACGGCGACGGCATCGACGAATTGCCGCTCGTCGAGCCAGCCGTACTGCGTCACGACGCCGCCGTAGAGGAACGGCACGATCGCGAGCCCGCTGCCGAAGACGAAGGCGCCGGCCTTCGTGAAGAACCACGCGAGCTGCGCGAGGGTCTGGGTCGTGACGACGCTGCCGGCTGCAGCCGTCGTGGCGACGGTCGGCGCCGAACTCGCGACGGTGACCGGAAGAGCCGCGGCGATCGTCGCGGACGACGCGAACGCGGACTGCGCAAGGGCGACGAGCGCGGCGGGCGCCGCAGCCAGCGCGACGAGCGCCGCGCGGGCGCCCGGGAAGCCCCGCGGTGGACAACGGACCAGCCAGACGAGGATGCCGGCGGCGAGGAAGAGCAGCGCCGACTCGGTCTCCGTCGCGATCGTGACGGCGGCGAGCAGCAGGTAGATCGCCCAGAGCAGCCGATCGCGGCCGATGCTCTTCTCGGTCAGCTTCTTCGCGGACATGGCGATGATCCCGATCACCGCCGCACCGACGCCGTAGAAGAGCGACTGCATCCACGGCAGCCCACCGTAGGCGACGTAGGCCCAGCCGATGCCCAGCACCATCGCGAACGAAGGCAGCACGAAGGCGATCCCGACGAGCGTCGCGCCGAGGATCCTGTAGTCGACGTAGCCCAGGTAGATCGCGAGCTGCGCAGCCAACGGGCCCGGGGCGAGCTGCGAGAGGGTCATGCCCTCCTTGTAGTCGGCCTCGGAGATCCAGCCCCGGCGCTCGACGAGGTCCCGATGCATGTAGCCGACGAGGGCGACGGGGCCGCCGAAGCCGATCGCCCCGAGCTTCAGCATGTAGAGCACGAGCTCCGGGAGCGAATAGCGCGGCGCTTCCCTCACCGGCCGACGCTTCCGACCGGCGGCGGTGCGACGCTCTCGCCGAACATCGCCCGGCAGCCCGCCGGATTCATGAAGGCCTGGTAGCGGGCGGTCTCCTTCGGGATCAGGACCTCGACGAGGTAGCGGTCGTCGACCCAGACCTCGACGACCCCGAAGACGCCGGCGCGCTCGCAGGCGAGCGCGCGCCAGCCGAGGGCCTTCGCCCGGGCGAGGATCTCCTCCGCGGGGCGCCGCGTCGCCATCGCGACGTGGAAGCCCGAGGCCCGCCGCTCGCCGCGCTCCGCGAAGATCTGGTCTTCCCACGGCATCACCGCCGGCCCCTCGGCGCAAACGCTCGCATCGACCTCGCCCTTCCCCGGATGGTGGGCCATGTCGTCGGGGTAGACTTCGACGGCGAGACCCGAGCCGTCGTTCGCGACCGCGATCGAGGCCCCGGCGACGATCGGAAAATCGAAGACCACGCCGTCGATCACGGCGGCGAAGAAGAGCGCCGTCTCCCGCGGCGTCTTCGAGGGAATCGAGAAATGCGCGATCACCTTCCGGCTCCTCGAGCGGCGCGTCGATGCGGAGTCGACGCGTGCGTTGAAGCGGGAGTTCTAGCGTAGAGCGGGCGGGGGCGCGGCGCGGCGGTCACCGGCTCGGGTTCTCGTACCAGACGACGCCGAGCCCGCGCTCGTCCTGCTTCTCCTCGCTCGTCAGCACGTCGGAATCGCCATCGCCGTCGAGGTCGAGCAGATGGACGAGGTCGAACTTGATGCCCTCGGGTCCGGCGATGCGGTGGACCCGCCAGCCCTCGGCGCGCAGCGGACCCGCGCCCGGCTCGAGCCAGTAGGCGCCCATCTGGCCGTCGTAGGCGCCGGTGCTCGTGACGACGAGATCGACGCGCCCGTCCCCGTCGACGTCGCCGGCGGTGACGGCCTTCGGCTGGCCCGTCGCGGCGGGGACGGGGAGGTCGAGCGCGGACCAGCGCGTACCGATGGCGGGGCGGTGCAGGATGCGGATCGAGCGGCGCTTCGGCGCGGTGCCTTCGGGATGATGATCGATCGGCACGACGATCTCCGGCGTCCCGTCGCGGTCGAGATCCGCGACGTCGAGGAGCATCGCGGACTCGACGCCGCTCGTGATCGTGTGGTGCGGCCAGTGCGCGGCGAGCGCGTCGGCCCCGGGATTCTCGAGCCAGAAGACGCCGCTCGAAGGCCCCTGCTTGTCGGAGTAGAGGACGTCGGGATCCCCGTCGCCGTCGAGGTCGCGCACGACGATCGACATCGTCCAGGACACCGCCGTGAGCGGCCGCCAGACGTAGTCGTCGGCCTTCGCCGGATCGCGTCCCGGCACCAGCAGCCCGACCACCGCCGACCGATCGCGCCGGTCGTTCTTCCCCCCGATCACGAGCCCACGCACCGACCCCGCCGGCGACGCGAGCTCGATCGGCTCGGCGAACATCCACTGCGAGACGCGATCGACCGCCGGAAACGAGGCCTGTCGCCAGGCCTGCGGAACGAGGCGACGCGCCGGCTCGGCAGGTGCCCAGTGGACGAAGACGCGCTCGACGGCGAGCTCGCTCGAGGTCACGACGTCGAGCGCGCCGTCGCGATCGAGATCGACGAAGACGGCGTCCTCGGCGGCGGGCGTCGCACCGACGACGACCGAGGGCCAGGCGCGGCGGACGAGGCGGGGACCGGGATTGCGGTAGACGACGGTGAGCCCCTCGCCTTCCCAGCCGGTCACGACGTCCTGCAGCCCGTCGCCGTCGAAGTCGCCGAGCTTCGTGCCGTCGGGGCTGAGGTAGCGGTCGTCGATCGCGTGGCGCCGCCAGGCGGGGCCGAGGGGAGCGGGCGCGGGCGCGCCGGGGGCGGGACGGAGAGTCGGCTCGGGTGTGGATGCCGGAGCGGCCGGAGGCGCAGGAGCAGACGCGGGCGAGCGCGTCGGCGTTGCAGCCTTCGCGCTCGAGGGCCCGGCCGAAGGCGCCGGATCGGCGGCCGCGAGGGCCGCCGCGGTCGCCGTCGCGGCGAGGGCGGTGAGCAGCGCGCTCACCTTCCCCCGCGCGCGACCGCGGGCGGGGCGCCGTGGATCAGAGCGCCTTGCCCTGCGCATCGAAGAGGCCCTCGAACAGGATCGAGCTCAAATAACGCTCCCCCGAGTCGGGCAGGATCGTGACGATCGTCTTGCCCGCGTGCTCGGGGCGCTTCGCGAGGCGCACCGCCGCCGCGGCCGCCGCACCGCTCGAGATGCCCGAGAGGATGCCCTCTTCCCGCGCGAGCCGGCGGGCGTAGTCGACCGCCTCCTCGTTCGAGACCTGCTCGACGGCGTCGATCAGCGACACGTCGAGGTTGTCGGGGATGAAGCCGGCGCCGATGCCCTGGATCTTGTGCGGGCCGGGCTTGAGCGACTCGCCGGCGCGGGTCTGCGTGATCACCGGGCTCGCCGTCGGCTCGACCGCGACCGACAGGACGTTGCGGCCGCGCGTGCGCTTCAGGTAGCGGGAGACGCCGGTGATCGTGCCGCCGGTGCCGACGCCGGAGACGAAGACGTCGACCTGGCCGTTCGTGTCGTTCCAGATCTCGGGGCCCGTCGTCTCCTCGTGGATCGCCGGATTCGCGGGGTTCTTGAACTGCTGGAGCAGGACCCAGCGATCGGGATCGGAGGCCGCGATCTCCTCCGCCTTCTCGATCGCGCCCTTCATGCCGCGGGCGCCCTCGGTCAGGACGAGCGTCGCGCCGTAGGCGACGAGCAGCTTGCGCCGCTCGAGGCTCATCGTCTCGGGCATCGTCAGCGTGATCGGATAGCCGCGCGCGGCCGCGACGAAGGCGAGCGCGATGCCGGTGTTGCCGCTGGTCGGCTCGACGATGCTCTTGCCCGGCTTCAGCACCCCGCGCTTCTCGGCGTCCCAGACGAGCGCCGCGCCGAGACGGCACTTCACGGAGTAGGCGGGATTGCGGCCCTCGATCTTGGCGAGGATCGTCGCCTTCGCGCCGCCGTGGATGCGATTGAGTCGGACGAGCGGCGTGCCGCCGATCGAGCGGGCGTTGTCTTCGAAGAGGGCCATGGGGGTGTTCTCCGGTTGCTCGGGGCGGGAATCGAAGGGCCCCGGAAAGCGCGGACGGTCTCGCGGCTCGAACCGCCTGTCAACGAGGCCGGCGCCGCGGATCGCGGGGACCCTCCGAAGCCAGAGCAAGCCACGTGCCGGCGGCTCCCCGGCAACCGGGAGGCCTCCCGGGCCCCGGTGCCCAGGATTGGTGCGGGGCGGCCGTGAAAAATGCTGGCCGATGCGAGCAGGGATCGCGGGCGGGCGGGCCCGGGGCGGGCCCCGCTCGACGGGAGGCCCCTCCGAGCGGGCGCCCGGCGCTGGCACGGCGCCTGCACTCCCCGGCTGCGTCGGCGGGCGCCGGCGGAGGGAGGACGCGGGATGTGCCAGCTGCTCGGGATGAACGGCAACGTGCCGACGGACATCCGCTTCTCCTTCAGCGGATTCCGCCAGCGCGGCGGCCGGACGGACTGCCACGCCGATGGCTGGGGCATCGCCTTCTTCGAGGGCGCCGGCTGCCGCCAGATCCTCGACCCGGCGCCGGCGGGCGAGTCGAAGCTCGCGGAGCTCGTCGCCCAGGCCCCGATCCGCTCGCGCAACGTCGTCGCCCACATCCGCAAGGCGACCCAGGGGCCCGTCCAGCTCGAGAACACGCATCCCTTCGTCCGCGAGCTCTGGGGCCGCTACTGGGCCTTCGCCCACAACGGCCACCTCGAGGACTTCGCGCCGCCGGACTCGGCGCTGCGCGGCTTCCGACCGGTCGGGACGACGGACAGCGAGCGCGCCTTCTGCTTCCTGCTGAGCGCGCTGCGCGAGCGCTTCGCCGAGATGCCGCCGCGGGCGGTGCTCCTCGAGCAGATCGCGTCGTTGACCCGCGAGATCGCGTACCACGGCTCGTTCCACTATCTGCTCTCGAACGGCGACTTCCTGCTCGCCCACTCGACCGAGAACCTCGCCTACGTCGTCCGCGAGGCGCCCTTCGGCACCGCGCACCTCGTCGACGAGGATCTGTCCGTCGACTTCCGCGCGCTGACGACGCCCGAGGATCGGGTCGCCGTGATCGCGACGACGCCCCTCACCGACGACGAGACCTGGACGCCGATCGCCCCGGGCGAGCTCGTGCTCTTCGTCGACGGGGCCCCGGTCGAGCTCGCCTCGACGACGGCGTGCGACGCGCGCTTCGCCGCCTAGCAGAGAGCGACGCTAGAACACCGCGACCGGATTCGCCGGGCAGCCCGTTCCCTTCGGAATCCGCAGCGGATTCATCGTGAAGAGGAACTCCCAGCGGCTGCGCGCGGCGCAGGCCTGCGAGAGGGGCAGCAGGTTCATGTTGTCGATCAGGTGGAGACCGATGCCGACGATCCCGATCTGGTGGATCGGGAAGGGCCAGTCCGGGATCGAGATGAAGGGCATGTGGTCCGAGATGCCGTCGCTCCCGAGGACGGCGACGCCGCGCTCGTGGAGGTAGGGCAGGCACTCGGCGTGGAGGCCGGAGAGGCCCTCGGTGAACGGATTGAGGACGCCCTGCTGCGACGCGCGGCGGCGGTCGCGGCCCGTCGAGATCAGGAGGATGTCGCCCTCGCGGACCTCGAGCTTCTGGCGCTTCTCCGCCGCGAGTAGATCCGCGAGGCGCACCGAGCGCGTCGGCGGCAGCCAGTCGACCCCGAGCGCCGCCGGCACGTCGAGCAGCACCCCGCGCCCGACGACCCCGTCCGCCATCGACATGATCGTGTTGCGCAGCGCGCCGTTCGACTTCACGTCCTCGGGCAGGAAGCCATTGTAGGTCCTGCCGCGGACGAACATGTGGGAGAGCGCGTCGACGTGGGTCAGGCCGAGGCCGTGGACCTGAGTCCCGATGTAGTCGGCGGTCGCCTCGTAGCCGGGGACACCGGAGGCGTCGAGGCAGTCGCCGGAGTGCAGCATGTGGTGCTGCGCCGGGAAGGGCGTGTCGGCCGAGGGGAAGACCTGGAGATCGTGGGCCATGCTGATCGTCGCGCCGTCGCGAACCAATGCGCCCGCCCGTGCACGCACCGCGTCGGTCAACAGGTTCAACGTCCCGCGCTCGTCGGCCTTTCCCCAGCGTCCCCAGTTGCGGACCTGATCGTAGATGCGATCGACCTCGGCGGTCGTGAGCTGGGCGGCGGCGATGATTTCGGCCATGGCGGTCTCTCTCCCGGATGGTGCCTGATTCGTCGGGCCGCGATGGTAGCGGGGTGGATCCTCGCTTCATCCTGCCGATCGCGCCGTCAATCTCCCTCGCCTTTCGCGGCCCCGTCCTTCGGGACTTCTCCGTTCGAAGGTTCGACGTTCGCAGGTTCGCCCGTCGCACCGTCTCCCGTCGAAGGCGAGCCCTTCGCGACCTCGCCCAGATGGCTCGCGAGGAGGTCGGCCCAGCGCCGCAGAATCCGGTCCGCGGCCCACTTGTTGGTCGCGCGGTTCGCCTCCGTCGGGTAGGGCTGGACATCCGTCTGCGGATCGATGATCCGGGCGAGCAGCGTGTTGGTCGAGGAGTCGTAGAGCTCGAGGACGAGCGTCATGCTGCCCGCCGATCGGATGAACGTCCGCGTGCGGCCTGCCGCGTGGGTCTGGGGCGCCGTGATCTCGACGTTGACGAGCGCCGGTCGGAGCAGCAGGACGTCGGGCGCCGCCGCATCGACGACGACGTGGCCCTTCTTCTCGAGGCGCTTCGTGAAGACGTCCTTGAACTCCTTCGCGAGGCGCTGCTTGATCGCGTCGGCCTCCCTGTCGCCGACGCGACCGGACAGACCGACCTCCTCGAGGTTGTACTCCCGCTGCCAGTCCTTCTGGAACTCGACGAAGCAGTCGAGGAGCATGACGCGCCCGTAGGCCTTCAGGCTCGCGCCGGGCTTCGTGTACAGGATCCGCACCTTGGCGCTCTTCTGAAGCTGCAGCCCGTCGGAGCTCGTCTCCGGGAGCTTGCGCGCGGCGACGGCTGCGCTCGCGCCCAGAGTCAGGACGGCCCAGCCGATCAGGAGGGCTCGAAACAACCGGCTTCCCTTCGACTCAGCTCGCTTCATGTTCCTTCTTCTCCCTTGCCTCGACGAACCGGACGAAAACTCCCCGGCGCGGGCGGCATGAATCGATCGAAGTCTGGGCCGATCGAGCCGGATCGACAACGGGCACGAGCGCGGCGGGGCGGCGGCGGGGGCTGAGCGCCGACCCTCCGACAGCCTCGGTCGACTCCGTCCTCCGTGGACACCGGTCGTCGGCCGTGCCCCCCCTTCGACTCGTCTGGCTCATTCGCCCGACCGGTCGAGGCACCTACGCGGATCGGTCTCGGGTCCAGCGGGATCCGCAAGCATCACACGCCCACTGCTCCTCGACCTTGCGCAGGGGAATGGGACTCGAGAAGAAGAGCGAGGCGACGAGGGATAAGGCCGTCCGCCCCGATACACGGGGATGCGAGTCGAAAAGGCGCACCCGACCGGACGAGCAGCTCGGACAGACTTCCTGAGGATCCGGCGGCAGATCCGACTCCGGAATCCCCTGCAGCTCGTCCGAATGGTCCTCGGCGAGCAGCTGCCGCGCTCGCTCGCAATCCGCCTCGAAGACGCCCAGCTTGACGCCCCCCAGAGCGCCCGCGAGCCACCAGCGCTGGCGGATCTGATGCTCGTCGAAGATCCAGGCCGGGATCTCGTGGCTCTCGAGGAGCGCGCGAGCGAGCTCGGCTTCGTACGGATAGAGGTACGACGCGGCGATCGCGAGACCGGATTGGTGGGGGGTGGTCATCGGATGGGGTCCGCCGGAGGACGGGAAGCGGAGCGCCGGCGGGCCGCGCAGCGGACCGGCCGCTGCAACCCGTGGATCGGCGCCGTCACTCGCCGGGTGATCTGCATCATTCGACTCCTGTCCGGGGGGCATGCTTCAGGAACCCGACGACGAGCAGCCCCCACGCGAGGATCAGCCCCAGTCCCGCGGCGATGTGTGTCCATGTAACGACGAGCTCCTGCCATGCTTCGCCGCCCGTAGCGCCTGCCTGACTCGCCGCGATGGGCAACATCTGCGTCGTTCCCCACCAGGCATTCGCCACTTCCGACATCGCCATCGCCCACGTCAGCCAAGCCGCCATCACCATGACTCGGACGGACTCGAGCCCGACACCGTGCGGGAGCGTCAGCATCACCGTCGCCAGGACCATGAAGAGCATGCCGTTGGTCACGAGCTGGATGTGAGCCCCGAGCGCGAGTCTCGGGAAGGGAGTGGCCGGGACGGCCAGGCCCCAGAGCAGGCCGACCAGGACGAGGAGCATGCCGTGGATCAGGACATGCCGACTGGCGACGGGAACGCTCATCGATGCGGCCTCTCTGGGGTGGCGTTGGGTGGAGGGGGCAGGCTCACGACAGGACCCTCCGCCCTGCCTCGATCAATTCGCCGAGCTTCGCAGCATCAGGGACACCGCGTTGCGGATGCCACTGCGCATCGAGCTCATGCAGCCCCGTGCTCGCGAGCGCGCCGAACAGCGATTCGGCGAGGAGCTTCAGGTAGAGCAAGAGGCCGTCCATCGGAGCGCGGATCGGCAGCGACCCGTCCTCAGGGAGGTTCGACGAGATTACAGCGGTCGCTGCGAGGTCGCACGATTCGACCGCTCCGTCGGTCGAGGCCATAGACCTGGCGGCCGCCGGACGGAGGACGGCTCCGCCGACAGTCCGCTGCGAGTCATGCAGAGTCCATCCGCACGATCAAGAATGTCGCCTCGGCTCTGCGAGAGAAGGACTCGATTGCCGGGTGCGTCTTCGAAGGAGCTGCTCGATCTCCGACGTCGCGCGACTCCCGACCTGGAGCCGCACGACTTTTGGAGGGGCACCCCGAAGCATCGACAGCGGTCGAAAATCGTCGTCCTTGGAGACGTTCATGAACTCCCGAGTGCCTGCCCGGCCGAAGCGAGCTTTCGCTCCCGGTCCGCGGCGAACGCCAGGCAAGCTCGGCTGTCGTCGACCGTGAGCTCCGGAAAATCCTGGATGATCTGAGCTTCGGTCATCCCCGACGCCAGGTACTCCAAGACGACGGAGCCCGTAATCCGGAGCCCGCGAATGCACGGCTTCCCGCCTCGCTTCCCAGACTCGATCGTGATTCGCTCGCGGTCGTCCAGGACCGGCATTCTGGCGTCGACCCACGTGTCGGTTCAAAGGCGGGGCAGTCGGGACGTCGTCCGACGGATCGGGCAGAAGAACGGAGGAAACGGGGGAATCACCGGTCGAGGCAGGGTGTAAACGATGTGCCCGGACTTCTGTCGACCCTGCGCCCGACCGGTCCGATGGCACGCGCTACGCATGATCGACCTCCTGCGAAACAGAATCTCGCCGGAGGGCTCGAGCCATGTAGAAGAAGGGCGCTCCGGTCGCGCCGATGGCCATCACCGCCCCCGTCATCATGAGGCCGTCTGCGTCGGCGCCGTTCCAGAAGATCCTCGGGATGTAGAACGCGAGGATCAACGCCGTGCCGCTGTAGTAGAGCAGCCCGAGCCACGAGAGAACCTCGATCACCCTTCGACCCCACGCCCTGCCGAGTGTCAACGCCAGGCCGGAGACGAACCCCACGGCCGCGACGACCGAGAACACGACGAGCTGAAGCCGATAGAAGATCTCCGACTCCACCGTCGAGATCGCCGCCATCACGAATGCGATCGGGCTCAGGAAAAGCCACAGCGCGCCGATCGCGCGGGAATTGTTCGAGGGATGTGCTGCGATCGTCGGCTCCTGCGGCGGTCGGGCGCGGATCACCGGTCAACACGAGGTGTAAACCATGGGCCCGGACTTCCGATGACGATGTCCCCGACCGGTCAGCGTTTCATCTGAGCGAATCAACGCTTGAGACGGTCAGAAGAACTGGCGTCTTGTGATGCGCCGTAATGGCGCCGTTGAGCGTACCGGTCGCACTCACTCGGGACCCAATCAATGGTCGATAGCGGGCATACTGGTCCGCATCGAGAACCAACTGGACGTGGCGAACTCCGGAAACGGCGTCGTTCAGTCCGCCAGAGGTTGGATCGGCGTCGACGCAAATCGGGCTCGTCAAATCGAGGATCCAATAGACTTCGGGTCGGTCACCGGCGTTGACATCTTCGTAGTTGGGAGGGCCCGGGAACTCCTGTCTTCGCACGACACCTGAAATCGAAACCGTGACCGGCTCGTACTTCAGGCAGTCGTCGGCATTCGATTCCAGGGGCGTAATCGAGGAAGCGGCCACCAGGGCTGCAGAAGCGATTCGACGAAGCATATGGACCGCGTCGCCATCCACGGCATGCTCAAGCACCATCGCGACTTCGAGGGCGAGAAGCTCTACGCGCTCGGGGCTTGACGGCAGATAGAGTATCTAACGGACCCAAGCTCAGCGGTGAGTCCGCGCTATCAGAGGTTTTCGATAGGAAAGCGGCCGACGCCCATCGGCGCAAGCCGCCCTCCGGCCGAAGGCTGGTTTGGGCGGCGTCCCCGAGACGGCCTCGACCGCGGGCTCGTCCGTCTAATTATGCGGCGACGCGAATCACGCTACCGGGCCTCGCGCTTTCGAGTGCGCTCAGCAACTTCGGAATCAGGGGCTGCAAGTCATCGATGTTGTTGCTTCGAGCCGCCAAGACAACCACGGCAATATTCAGGTCTGCGAGATTCTGCTGATAGCGAATGCCTTGATCGACGGTCACAAAGACGTCGAACGACTCGGCCGCCCGAGCGAGAAGGGCGCCATTCTTGATTCCACTCCATCCGGCCTGTTGCACCGTCTGGACATCATGGGGCGCGAGGAGTCGCCCCAGCCGCTTGGGGACGCACTCGTCAAGCAGCAGGCGCATCGGCGTCCAAGAGGGCGCGGGCGTGCTCAAGCACCGCGAGTGCTTGAGCCTCCGTAACTGTCGGGAAGTCTTCAAGAAAGTCTGAAAGAGGATGGCCCCCCTCGAGGTAATCGAGGAGCGCCTTCACGGGTACGCGGGTCCCGCGGAAGACCGGCGTCCCGCCGAGAATCTCAGGATCGGCCACGATGGTCAGACAACGAGATGCCATAGCTCCAGCATAGCGAATCTGACCGGAGCGCGACTGCAGCTGCCCAAAGGCACGTCGCCGCATAACGGATCGCGGATCAGCGGCGCTCCGCACTACAAGGGTCTCGCGAGACTACAGCGATCGATGCGAGGCCGCACGAGCCGCCCTTTCCGGAGCCCGAAGGGCGGAGGAACTAGGGCGGCGGAGACCGCGACGGACTGGGCGAAGGGCTCGTCCGTCTGCAGCGTTTGGTTATGCGGCGCCTTGCTTCTTCTTATTCTCAAGGTAGACGCGAAGCGCGCGATTGACTGCTTGAGGAGAGTCGAACTCCGACGCAACGTCGGGATCGAGAACGACGACGTTGGATCCCTTCTTCAATCTCTCGACGTACTTCCCACGCACGCCTTTCGAGAAATCGTACTCGGGGGCCAGCTCGTCAGCGTCGTTATCCTTCTTGCTCATAGTCTCTCCGCTCGCGCCGCGTCGCGAGTCTGGCGCTGATGAGTCGAACCGCCTCCCCACGATCTACATGGGAGACGACGACCAAGCGCCGGGCGAAGGTTAACCCAATCAGGACGAATCGGAACTCATCATCTGAGCTACCCGGGTCTGCGATTGTCGACGAGAGGGGATCGAAGAAGGCCGTAGACGCTTCGTCGAAAGAGACCCCATGTTTCTCTCGATTGGCTGCGTTCTTCTCGGGATCCCACTCGAAGTTCACGGGCGCACCTGGGGCCGCATAACGGATCACGGATCAGCGGCGAGCCGCGCTAAAGAGGTTCGACGAGAGGAAAGCGTTCGGCGCCAGGCGGCGCAAGCCGCCCTCTTCCAAGCCCGAAGGGCGCAGGCCTAGAGGGCGGCGTCCCCGAGACGGGCATGGCCATCGGCTCGTCCGTCTGCATTGGTTAGTTATGCGGCCGCCGGTCCGGTCCGGGCACATCCTTTACAGAAGTCCGGGCACATCGTTTACACCCAGGAGATGCCCTGGATGGAAACGAACCCGACGAAGCAGCGCCAAGCGTTCTATCGCGACTACGTGAGCGGCCAGTGGTCGATGAGCGAACTCTGCAGGCGGTACCAGGTCTCCCGGCCCACCGGTTACAAGTGGATCGTGCGGATCGAGCACGACGCCCAGGAGGGCGTAAAGGACCGCTCCCGAGCCCCGGAACACCACCCGAACCGAACCCCCGAGCACATCGAGCGCGAGCTCCTGAGGCTCCGGGTCGAGTACGGCTGGGGCGCCACAAAGCTGCGCCGGATGCTGGCGGTCCGACACCCGGACTGGCAGGTCCCGGCGCGAAGCACGGTCAACGATCTGCTCGAAGAGCACGGCCTGCTGCGCAAGCAGCGACGACGTCGGGTCTGGGAACACCCCGGCTCGGTTCGCGTCCAGACGACGGCCCCTAACCAGGTCTGGCCCGCCGACTTCAAGGGCCAGTTCAAGATGAGGAACGGCGAGTACTGCTACCCGCTGACCGTCACCGACCACTACAGCCGCATGCTCCTGCTCTGCAAGGGACTTCCCTCGGTTCGCACGGAAGGCGCCAAACCGGCCTTTCGACGCCTGTTTGAGGAATGCGGGCTGCCCGACGCGATCCGCACCGACAATGGCGCGCCGTTCGCTTCACTCGGGATCGCAGGGCTCTGCGAGCTCAACGTCTGGTGGATGAAGCTCGGCATCGTTCATCAACGCATCCGTCCCTCGAGCCCTCAAGAGAACGGTCAGCACGAGCGGATGCACAAGGACCTGAAGCGCGAAGCGACTCGCCCGCCGGCCGAAGACATGCCGCGGCAGCAGAAGCTCCTCGACAAGTTCCGGGACCGCTACAACTACGAGCGACCTCACGAGGCGCTCAACGACGACCGGCCCGCGGATCACTGGAAGCCTTCGACAAAAGAGTACTCGGGTCGCCTCCGGCGACCCGAGTATCCTGGTCACTTCGAGATCCGGAGGGTCAGCGCCTGCGGCGCGTTCCGTCTCCAGTCGGGCCAGTACTTCCTGAGCAATGCACTCAAGGGAGAGGACATCGGCATGGAGGAGATCGACGATGGGATCTGGAACATCGTCTACTACAACACGATCCTAGGACGGATCGACCGGAAGACCGGACGGATCACCGGTCAAGACAAGGTGTAAACCATGTCCCCGGACTTCTGTTAACCATGTCCCCGACCGGTCACTCGAATTTGAGGAGCCGGAACGGGCCGAGACTCCGATTGCCATCGCCCTCGATCCGGAGGCTCGACAGCCCGTCCAGCCAGGGCCGAGATCGTCGGACACGACCGCTCATCGCTTGACAGCCATACGGGGGCGGGCCGGCGAGAGCTTCCTCTCGGTTCTGGCCGCGAATCGGCCGGGAGATCGCAGCAATCTGACAGACCAGGCAATCGGAAAGAACCTCAACCCGGACTCGGCCTGGCGGCCGCGACGGGCTCAGCCTGTGCACCGAGCTCGCCGGCTGCCGAGAGCGAAAGCCATCTCTCGCTCGCTGTCTGCATAACGGATCGCCGATCAGCGGCGAGTCCGCGCTAGGAGGTTTCGTCCAACCTACACCGGTCGGCGCGAAGCCGCACGAGCCGCCCCCCTCGGCAGCCGAAGGCTGCCACGCCCTACGCGGGCGGCGCAGGCCGCCCGCGCACGCCCTAGGACTCGTCCGTCTGCAGCGGCTTGTTATCAGTCCGGATGGCACCTTTACAGATTTGCGAGCGGGCTCGAGGCGGGGACTTGGAGTCGAAGTCGGCGGAGCCGAGCTACGGCCGGGCGGATCGGCAGTCCGTGGAGCTCCGCCTCCCCAGCCTCAAAGGCAGTCGAGCAGCGAAGACGAGATCAGGCCTGGCTTTCGAGGCAGAGCCAGATTCGGGGTTCGATCGGGGCAAGCTCGAACTCGGCCACCGATCCTCGACGGCCTCGAAGGCGTTCGCTCGAAGCTCTGAGCCAACGGCGGTCGCGTTCGAAAACTCGAAGCGCTTCATCGAAGTCCAGGTCGACAGAGAGACCGACGCGCGAATTATCCGACGAAGGTCGTCCGGCCTGATAACGGATCACCGATCAGCGGCGAGCCGCGCTATAAGAGGTAGACGATAGGAAAGCGGTAGCCGCCCGGCGGCGCAAGCCGCCCTCCGGCCGAAGGCCGGTCTGGGCGGCGTCCTCGAGACGGGCTCGACCTACGGCTCGTCCGTCTGCATTGGTTGGTTATGCGGCGCGCTTTCTCGCGACGGCGCAGCAACCTACCGAAGTCACCCAGAGCAGCAATGCGCTTCCGCAGAGCGCAACAACTGAAACCAGATCTACGCCGGTCGTCAATCCCGAAACTTCTGGCGACCCCGGTTGATAGCGAACCGGAATCTTCCGTTCCGGCTGAGCGGAGACTACATCCACTCCCGAATAGACCTTTCCGTCGACTTCGTACTGGTATCGAACTCGGTAGCGCCTCAAGAAGCCAGAGCCCGTACGGGATTTGATGCCGGATGATTTCAAGCCCACGAAAGAGACATCAACAACCGTTCCAGGAGTCTGAGGCCAACTCTTTGAGGGATGGTTCCCAACGATTTCCGTGATGGCGAATGCGAGGCACAAGGCGACGCCCGCAGCGCAGAGATATTGAAGGATTCTGGCAACAGATGCGTTCTGGCGCATTTGCAGGCCCGCGCCGCATAACGAATCACCGATCAGCGGCGATTCGCGCTATAGAGGTTCGGCGAGAGTACAGCGGTTGCCGCGAAGCCGCACGAGCCGGCCTACGCGGAGGGCGAAGCCCGGAGCGTCGAGGTCGGCGCAGCATGCGACGGCCTCGACCACGAATCGTCCGTCTGCATTGGTTTGTTATGCGGCGTCCTGTTCGATCTCAAATATCGCCTCGATGATAATCGGAAGATTAGCTCGGAGAGAAGCAGCCCCGAGAACCGAGCGGGCGTGGATTCCGCGTTCGCCAAATACTTCAACCAAGAGGTCTGAAGCACCGTTCAGTACTTGAGGATGCTCCTCGAATTCCTCTGTCGCATTGACGAACCCCTGGATTTTCACGACGCGTCGTACGCGGTCGAGACTTCCCAATTCTAGCTTCACTGCGGCTAGCGTATCGAGGGCCGTCGCTCGTGCGAACCCGTAGCCTTCTTTGGTCGAAAACTCGCGACCAAGTTTCCCCTTTGGCGGGAGCCCGGTAGCGGGAGCAGGCCCCTTTCCCGAAACGAAGAGAAGATTCCCGGTCTGGACGCAGTTCGTATAGTTCGCCGCAGGGTTGCTGGCGACAGGCAACGAGATTCCTAGGTCGCGTAGCTTCTCGTCTATCGACATGCGCAAGCCTCCGGATGCCGCATAACGAATCGAGGATCAGCGGCGATCCTCGCTTCAGAAGTTTCGTCGAAGGTACAGCGACCGCTGCAAAGCCGCACGATGGTCGTTCAACCGGGGCAGAAGGATCGTCCGTCTGCATCCTCTGGTTATGCGTCGCGTTCGGAACATCGAGCCCCGAGGCCCCTGGCCACCCAGTCAACAGGGCCCCGATCTACCGGGGCCTTCAGGACCCCCTGATCCATTCGCCAGGATACGCCCCAGAACTGCAACCCAGACCACGCCTCGAGTCCCGCCCCCGATTGAGAGGGGCGATCGCTTCGCTCTCCCCCTGAAGGGCCGGTCCGGGCTAACGCGACGGTCGTCGACGTTAGCCCGGACCGGCCCTTCAGGTCGAGCGCCTCGTCGGCCGTCGTCTTCAAATTGAGACAACTTGGAGATGTCGACCGCTTCTGCTCGGAGCTCGCACGAGAGCGCCCCGCAGCATTCGAGAAGCTTCGCCGTTCGGAATAGCTATGCGGACGCTGCGCGCCGCATAACGGACCGCCGATCAGCGGCGAGTCCGCGCTAGAAGGTTTCGTTCAACCTACACCGGCCGGCGCGAAGCCGCACGAGCCGCCCCCTCGGCAGCCGAAGGCTGCCACGCCCTACGCGGGCGGCGCAGGCCGCCCGCGCACGCCCTAGGACTCGTCCGACTGCAGCGGCTTGTTATCAGTCCGGATGGCACTTTACAGTTTTGCGAGCGGGCTCGAGGTCGCGAATCGGGCTCAGAGGCCGGCGGAACCGAAGTACGGCCGGGCGAATCTGCCGTCCATCGAGCTTGGTCTTCCCAGCCTCAAAGGCCGTCGAGCAGCGAAGACGAGATCAGGCCTGGCTTTCGAGGCAAAGCCCGACTCGGCGTTCGATCGAGGCAACGACGAGCTCGGCCGCCGACGCTTGATGGCCTTGAAGGCGTTCGCTCGAAGCTCTGAGCCAACGGCGGTCGCGTTCGAATACTCGAAGCGTTTCATCGAGGGGCGGGTCGACAGAGAGTCTGACGCGCGAATTATCTGACGAAGGTCGTCCGGCCTGATAACTATTGATTCACTTCCAATCTAGCACCAATAATTAATTAGCCAGCGAAAGCCCGACCTGTTAGCACGGCCCAATTTTCGGGCGGTCGTGCGGCGGGAGTGACCTGCAGGCCGGTCTCGTTCCGAGAATTCCCTCCGGGTCGCCGTATAACTAATTATCGCGGCGCGGCTGCCACCGTATTTGGCAGTCGGGGGATCTTGCGGCTCTAGCGGTGCTGCTCGTCCGTTTCGCCCAGCAGCACCCGCAAGAACCCCGCGCCGTACTTCTTGACCTTCCCCTCCCCGATCCCGTGGATCTGCAGGAGCTCGCGCTCGTTGCGCGGGGCGCGCTCGGCCATCTCGCGCAGCGTCCGGTCGCTGGCGACGACGTAGGAGGGGACGTTCTCGGCCTGGGCGACGCGCAGGCGGTGGGCACGCAGGGCGTCGAAGCGGGCGAGGGCGTCGGCGTCGAGGACGTCGCCGGGGGCGGTGGACGAGCCGGATCCGGCGGCCCCTGCGCCGCTGCCGCGCTTGCGGACGACGAAGGCGTTGCCGCGGCCGGAGCTGCCGGGCGACGAGCCGGCGGAGGCGCCTCGGGCGCGGGCGGTCTCGTCCGGGGGGAGGAGGATGCGCGCGGCGCGCTCGCCGCGCATGACGGCGGCGCCGGTCTTGGTGAGGACGACGACGGGGCGGTCGCCGCCGTCGAAGTCGACCCAGCCGGCGGTGACACACCGACGCAGGAGACGCGTCAGCCAGAGCTCGGAGCGGTCGGCGAGGATGCCGAAGGTCGGGGTGCGGTCGAGGCCGGCGGTGCGCAGGCGGGGATCGTCGGCGCCGCGCAGGAGCGCTTCGGCGGCCGACAGGCCGTAGCGGCCCTGGATGCGGGCGACGGCGGAGAGGGCTTTGCGGACGATGACGGTGACCTCTTCGTCGCTCTCGATGTTGCCGAGGTTCTCGCCCCGGGCGAGGCGCATGCAGACGTCACAGCGGCCGCAGCCGGAGAGCGTCTCCTCTTCGTCCCCGAAATAGCGCAGGATGGCGTCGTGGCGGCAGCTGCCGCCCTCGGCGAAGCGCATGAGCTCGAGGAAGAGGGACCAGCGGTGTTTGGCGGCCTCCTGGCCTTCCGGGGTTCCGTCGGCGTCGCCGTCGACGAGGGCCCGGCGCCGGGCGATGTCGCCGGGGCCGACGAGCAGCTGGGCGACGGCGTCCTTGCCGTCGCGGCCGCCGCGGCCGACCTCCTGGTAGTAGGCCTCGATCGAGCCGGGGGGCGCGAGATGGATCACGGCGCGGACGTCCGCGCGGTCGATGCCCATGCCGAAGGCGTTGGTCGCGACGACGATCTCGAGCTCGCCCTTCGCGAAGGCCTGGGAGACTTCGTCGCGGTGCTCGCCGGTCAGGCCGGCGTGGTAGGTCGCGACCTTCCAGCCGTCGCCGGCCAGGCGGTCGCGCTCGAGCTCGGTGCTCTTGCGGGTCGGGCCGTAGATGATGGCGGTGCCCCGGCCGGAGCCGGGGAGGCCGAGGGCTTCGTAGAGAACGTCGTCGACGAGGCGGCGGCGGTCGGCGGCGCGCTCGACCTCGGCGATCCGGAGCGAGAGGTTCGGGCGCGCGAAGCCGCGGACGATCTGGGGCGTCTCGGGCGGGAGGCCCAGGCGCGAGACGATCTCGTCCCGGACGTAGGGGGTCGCGGTCGCGGTGCACGCGAGCACGCGGGCGCTCGGATGCGCGGCGAGGACGCGGCCGATCTCGAGGTATTCGGGGCGGAAGTCGTGGCCCCACTCGCTGATGCAGTGGGCTTCGTCGACGGCGAAGAGCGGGCAGTCGAGCTTGCGCAGGATCTCGCGGAAGCGCGGGAAGACGAGGCGTTCGGGGGCGACGTAGAGCAGCTGGAACTGGCCGCGCTCGAGGGCGTCGAGGCGGCGGAAGAGCTCGTCGCTCTCGAGGGTCGAGGCGAGGAAGGTCGCGGCAATGCCGCGGCGCTCGAGAGCGTCGACCTGGTCGCGCATGAGCGCGATCAGCGGCGAGACGACGATCGTGGTCCCGCCGAGGACGAGAGCGGGGAGCTGGTAGCAGAGGCTCTTGCCGCCGCCGGTCGGGGCGACGAGCAGGAGCCGGCGCGACTCGAGCAGGCCCTCGATCGCCTCGCGCTGACCGGCGCGGAAGGCGTCGTGGCCGAGGCGGCGCAGGGCGCTCTCGAGCAGGCGGTCCCGCTCGGGGCCGGGGCGGGACAGGACGCTTTCGTCGGCTTTTTGCATGGGAAGGGCCGAGGCTAGCACGCGGGTCCCGGGGTGAGGGGGCGTGAACCCGCGGCTTCGGGCACCATCGGGGCGGTCGTGCCGAGGAGCGCCGGGCCGCACCGGGCGGCGCCGGCGCACCGGGAGCTTCGCTGCCCCGGGCGCCGATCACGCGATGCCGGGCGGCGGATGCCGCGAGCGGGCATCCGGAATCCGGGACTCGATGCCCGATGCCCGATGGCCGAGAGCCGAGAGCCGAGAGCCGAGAGCCGAGAGCCGAAAGACAGGAGATCGATCGCGATGGTGGAGATGAAGCTGGTCTACGAGGGCGGGTTGCACACGACGGCGGTCCACGGTCCGTCGAAGGCGGCCCTCGACACGGATGCCCCGGTCGACAACCAGGGCAAGGGCGCGTCCTTCTCGCCGACGGATCTGCTCGCGACCTCGCTCGGGACCTGCATGCTGACGACGATGGGCATCCTCGCGCAGCGCGAGGGCTGGAAGATCGACGGCGCCCGTGCGCGCGTCGAGAAGCACATGAGCCTCGAGCCGCGCCGGCGCGTCGGGCGGGTCGTGGTCGAGATGGAGATGCCGAAGGGCGTGCCGGCGGCGGCGCGGGAGCGGTTGAAGGAGGCGGCGGATCGGTGTCCCGTCGCCTGCTCGATCCATCCGGATACGAAGGTCGAGCTCTCGATTCGCTGGCCGGACTGAGCGCGGGGCCGTCGGCGCAGCCGCAGCTGCAGGCGGAATCGCGAGCGGCGCTGCGGGCGCGGCCGGAGGAGAGGGCGAGGGGCATGGCGATGCGGCCTGCGATCTACGGGGATCTCGTGTCGCGCGAGTCGATCACCCTCGTGCTCGCGATGGGCGCGATGGGGCTCGACTTCGACTTCGTCGCCGAGACGCCGGCCCTCTCCCTCGCGCTCGCGGCACGCGCGGGGCGCGACTCGGGGCCCTATCTGCGGACGCCGGAGGGCTTCGTCCTCGGGGACGTCGCGGCGATCCTCGATCATCTCGAGCGCCTGCATCCGGAGCGGACGTGGCGGCCGACGACGCCGGTGCGCCGCGTCTGCGGGCGGATGCTCGAGGACTGGATCGAGCTCTGGCTGCCGCTCTGGCCCGAGCGCTCGGCGGCCACCGTCGAAGGCATCGCGGCGCACCTCGAGCGCAGCCGCTTCCTGCTCGGGCCGACGGCGTGTCGCGCCGACGGCTCCCTCGCGGCCTGGCTCGAGGCCGAGGTGCTGGTCGACGCCGGGCTGCGGGGCCACGTCGAGGCGCGGGCGCCGGGGCTGCTCGCGTACGGAGCGAGGGTGCGCGAGGGGGTGCGCGAGGGCGGGCGCACGGGCCTGCGCGAACCGATGTGCGGCTTGGCGGCGGGTGGAGCGGCGGGCGTAGTGTCGACGATCGCGCCGTGTGCGCCCGCCGACGACGCGATCCCGGTCTCGCTGCTCGCGGTCCTGCGCGAGCTCGCCCACGACCAGCACGCCTATCTCGAGGCGAATCGCGCGGCCCTCGCCGACGGCGAGGAGCGTGTCGTGCTCGACCTCGGGTTCGGGCCGATGGTGCTCCCGGCCTGGCCGGAGCACGAGGCCCGGCGCGCGGCGATCGCGGCGGAGATCGCGGCGCTGCCCGGGGCGGCGCGGCGGGCGGTGCGGCCGATGCTCGAGCCGCTCGGAGCGTGGCGCGCGCTCGCGCTGCCGCGGGCGACGGGCGAGCTCGAGCTCGGCGATCCGCGCAGCTTGTAGGCGGGGCGAGCCGATCGGCGGGCGCGGCAATCGCGCGGGCCCGGTCGCCCGGGGCGAAGCGCCGCTCAGCGCAGATCGAAGAGCAGGAGCTCGGCGCCCGTCGTGCTCTCGAGCTCGAGCGTCGTCGCGTCCTCGACCGCGGCGCCGTCGCCGGCTTCGAGGCGCGTGCCGCCGAGGGCGACGTCGCCCGCGACGACCTGGATCCAGAGGCCGCGGCCCGGCTGCGTCTCGTGGACGAGCTTGCGACCGGCGTCGAGGCGGCCGAGGTAGACGTCGGCGTCGGCGCGGATCCCGATCGCACCGTCCCGCGGCTTCCCCGAGAAGACGAGGGTCAGGCTGTTCGGCTTCGTCTCGCTCGGGAGCTGCTTCTCCGCATAGCGCGGCTCGCCGCCGCTTCCGTCGGGCAGGATCCAGATCTGCAGGAAGTGGACGCGCTCGGTCCGCGAGGGGTTGAACTCGCTGTGGGTCACCCCGTTGCCCGCGCTCATGTACTGGAGCGCACCGGTCTCGATGATGCTGCCGTTGCCCATCGAGTCCTTGTGCTCGAGGCGCCCTTCGAGGACGTAGGAGAGGATCTCGGCGTCCTTGTGGCCGTGGGTGCCGAAGCCCTGGCCCGGCTCGACGACGTCGTCGTTGATGACGCGCAGCTTGCGGAAGCCCATGTGGGCCGGGTCGCGGTACTCGCCGAAGGAGAAGGTGTGCTGGCTGTGGAGCCAGCCGAGCTCGGTCTGGCCGCGGGAGGCGGCGGGGCGCTTGGTCGCTCGCATCGGGGAATCCTCCTGTGGGGCGCGTGGGACTCGTCGGGCACGTCGGGCCTTGATCGGCGCCGATCTCGATCCGTCAAACCGAGCAGCCACGGGCCGTCTCCCAGAGGCGGTCGTCGGCGTCGGAGGCCGTCGGGATGCGGGAGGGCGTGGAGCCTTCGGCTCCCGTCGAGTCTTCGCATTGAATAGCGCGGACCGCTCCGGCGCGCGCAGTCCGCGTCGATTCGGCGCGCGAGTCCGCGGGGTCGCCTTCCTGCGCGCTGCGCACTGCGCGCGATGTCGACGGGGTGTCGACGCGGTCTTTGCGGGGCTCGCAGCGATCACCTGCGCCGTCGTGTGAACGGCTTCACACGACGGGCCCAAGATCTTCAAGCCGCGGGCTTTCGGGACCATCCTGCGCGGTCCGGCCGGGAACATCCTCTTCACAGCCGGACGGCGAACGCGAATCGATGCGGGGCGCGCGATCCGGCGGGAGGAGAGAAGTCATGTTCCAACGATCGGGTTCACGTCGGCCATCTCGAAGCCGGGCGGGGCTGCGGACCGCCGCCCTCGGAGCGCTGGCGCTCGCGTTTGCGAGCTCCGCCTCCGCGCAGCTCTCGCTCGGAGGTACGCCCATCCTGCGCACCGACCGGAACGTCGTCGTGCAGGAGCTCTCGCGTCATCTGCCGGCGAGCGGCGTACGCAAGCAGACGCGCTCCGTGGGCTTCCTGCGCTGGGAGACGATCCATACTCTCTCCGTCGTCGCGGAGACCGCCGGCGGGCTCTCGAGCCGTTACTGGGAGAGCGACACTCGGTCCTGGAGCCCCTGGTTCCATCACGGCAATCCCCTCGGTGCGCCGATCCAGCGCATCTCCGGGAGCGGCGACTCCCCCGGCATCGACACCGGCCTCGCGCTGGTCTCGGGCTACGGCGCGTCGGGCCAGGACTGGATCGCCTATCAAGGCGTCGGCCTGCCGCCGGCGACGGCGGGCGGTCCGGTCGACTTCAAGACCGGCTTCCATCAGATCGATCCGATCGCGCATACGCTCGTCCAGAACGCGAGCGTTCCGACGCTCTCGACCGCGAGCTCGCCGAGCCTGCCGTCTCCCTATCGCCACTTCGATCCGCAGGCGTCGGTGATCTCGAGCTCGCCGCTGGGAACGGGGCGCGTCGTGCGCCACGTCTTCGGGACCGGCGCGCCGCGGGGCTTCGTCAAGTCGTCGCGCTTCGCGGCGGCGAACCTGCCCCTCGTCGAGCTGCGCCGCGAGCACGACTCGGCGGCCGTCCAGTGGATCGATCACGGCAAGCCCTCGGGCGTGACCGGCGTCGCAGTCGGCCCCAGCAGCGCCGCGTCGATCATCCACGACTACCTGTCCGGCCCGAACGCCGTCGATCGCGAGGAGCAGCGCTACGTATTCGTCGCGACCAATCCGGCGGAGGACGGCTACGGCGACGGTCTGAACGGCGACCTGATCGCCTATCGCCGGAGCAACAGCCAGGGGGACGCGTGGAACGATCTCGGCGCGCCGGGCGGCCTGATCTATGGCGCGCCCCTCGCCGTCCCCTACTACACCAACGTCCCGATCGCCGGCGGCCTGGGACGCCTCGTCGTCTTCGCCGTCGCAGGGGGCAGCAACGGCTTCACCCTGAAGTCGCGCTTCCACGACGGTCATGCCTGGGATGCGCAGTGGCAGCACTGGGGCGCGCCGGCCGACCTCGCCGGCGACAAGTTCAAGCTGACTTCGGCCGTCGTCTACTGGGACGGGACGCCGAACGTGATGGCGAACCTCCGCATCAGCGCCTTCGGCCAGTCGGAGGAGAACACGAGCGCGGGCCGAATCGGCAAGCTCGTCGAGTTCCAGTGGGACGGGGCTTCCTGGCGCTTCGCGCCGACGCGCACCGCGCCCGACGGTCAGACCTTCCGGATGAGTCACGCCAGCGTCGTCGACGAGGGCAGCATCGATCGGATCGTCGTCGTCGGTCGGACCAGCACCGGCCGGATCTACGAGTTCGCCCGGGAGGTCTCGAACGGGCAGGTCCTGTCGGAGCGGTGGACCGATCTCTCGTGGGAGGACATCACGATCGTTCGTGTCGGTCCTTGAGGCCGCGAGCCGGGACGGGACGGGCTCGGGAACGCGTCGGTGGGTCCTCCGCCGGCGCGTTCCTTCGTTCGCCCCGCCTCACTCTCCCCGCATCGCCGAATCGTACACGGCCTCGCCGACGACGCCCTTCGCGACCTCCTCGAGCCACGGGAACTTCCGGATCGTGTGGCCACCGTCGACGGTCAGCGCCTCGCCGGTGATCCAGACCGACTCGGGGCCGGCGAGGAAGCGGATCGCGCGGGCGATGTCGCCGGGCTCGCCCTCGTGGCGGATCGGCTGCTCGGCGAGGAAGGCCTCGATCAGCGGGCGCGCGCCGAACATGCCGTCGGTCGCGCCGGTGCGGGTCAGGCCCGGGCGGACGGCGTTGATGCGCACGCCCTGTCGGCCGAGCTCGTCGGCCGCGACCTTGACGAGCTGATCGCAGGCCGCCTTCGCCGCACAGTAGGCGGCGAGGAACGGCGACGACATGATCGCCGCCGTCGACGACACCGCGACGATCGAGCCGCCACCCTTGCGCACCATCGCCTTGCCCGCGTACTTGATGAGCAGGAAGATCGGCCGCACGTTCGCGTCGATCGTCCGGCTGAAGTCGTCGTCGTCGTAGGCGAGGACGGGCGAGAAGTTGCCGCCGCCGGGCACGCTGACGGCGATGTCGAGGCCGGTCGTTCCGGCGGCCTCGTCGACCGCGGCCCGGACCTGGCCGCCGTCGAGGCCGTCGACGACGCGCGTCGTGATCCGGCCCTTCGCGTCGGGGAGCTTCGCGACGACGCTCCGCGCCGCCTCTTCGAGCCGCTCCTTCCCGCGCGCGCACATCAGGACGAAGGCCCCATCGACGGCGAGCGCCTCCGCCGTCGCGAGGCCGATGCCGCTGCTTGCGCCGATCACGATCGCGCGCTGGCCGGCGAGGCTGCCGGGGCCGCCGATGCGATTGCCGGGTGAGTGGGCGATCGGGCCTCTGCTGAAGGTCGGCGGGGTGGGGGCGGTTCGGGTGGACATGGGGATGGCTCCTCGTTGGATGGGCCGTGGCCTGGATCGGGCCGCTCGACGCGCCAGTCTAGCTTGCGGGGGCTCGGATGCGGGTTTGAGTTTTTTAAAGTGGCGGTTTAAATTTCTCAATCATGCAATACATCGCCCGCACCCTCGAGAAGGCCCTCCGGCGGGCCACCCGATCCTTCCCGGCAGTGGTGTTGACCGGGCCGCGACGGGCGGGCAAGACCTCGCTTCTCCGACATCTGTTTCCCTCCGCGCAGTATTTCCTGCTCGAGGATCCGGACGTGATCGCGCGATTGCGATCGGATCCCCGAGGCTTCCTGGACGACATCCGTGGCCCGGCGATTCTCGACGAAATCCAGAACGTGCCCGAGGTGTTCTCCTACGTTCGCACGCGAATCGACGCGGCGCCTCGCCGGGTCGGTCGCTGGATTCTCACGGGGTCGCAGGAAGCGCCGCTGATGCAACGGGTCGGCGAATCCCTGGCGGGCCGCGCGGCGATCATGCAGTTGATGCCCTTTTCGGCTCGTGAGACGAACAAGGTCGGCCTGCTGCGTGGGGGCTACCCGGAAGTCCTCGCGCGACCGAAGGCGGCATCGCTCTGGTTCAGCAGCTACCTCCAGACCTATCTCGAACGCGACGTGCGCGCGGTCACGGCAGTGCGGGATCTCGCGACGTTCCGACGATTCCTCGCGCTCCTCGCGAGTCGTCACGGTCAGATCCTGAATCGTTCAGATCTGGCCGGGCCGCTCGGGGTGAGCGTCCCGACGATCACGCAATGGCTGGGGGTGCTCGAGACCACGGCACAGGTCCTCGTCATCCCGCCATTCTACGAGAATCTCGGCAAGCGTCTCGTGAAGTCGCCACGGGTCTACATCGCGGACTCCGGTCTCGCCTGCTACCTGCTCGGAATCGAAACGGTCGCCGAGCTCGCCCGCTCGCCCTTCGCAGGGGCGATCTTCGAGGGTTTCGTCGCCGCCGAGATCGCGAAGCATCAAACGAATCACGGCGGACGTCGCGAGCTCTACTACTTCCGCGACGAGCAGGGCCTCGAGGTCGACTTCGTGATCCCGCGCAAGGGCGGGGGGCTCTCTCTCGTGGAGTGCAAGGCGACGCGCACCGTTCGGCCCGCCCAGGCGACACCCATGCTCCGCTTGATCGCGGCGGTCAAGGCGAGGCGGCCGCGTGGCCCCGTTCGCGCGTTTCTCGTGCACGAGCCGAGTCGGGCCTCGGTCTCGACGCATGCGCTGGTCCCGGGTGTCAAGGCGTTGCCCTGGACGGAGCTCGTCGAGCGGCTCTAGTCCAGGGACGCGTCTCTCGACGCGTCTGCTAGTCCGCCCGCCTCAAACGATCGAGCTCGATGACCGCCGCCTCGGCCGGCCGCTCGCCGCCCGCCGCGATCCGGCCCACGGCCCCGCCGCCCATCCGCACGTCGGGCGCCCCGAGCCGTGCCGCGTCCGCCGTCCGGTCGTCGGGCTGGATCTGGCTCTCGCGCTCGGCGGCGACCCGGGCATCGTAGTGGGCGATCTCGCGGGCCTCGGTCTCGGCGTCCCAGCCGAGGATGCCGGAGAGGATGCGCGCCGCGTCCCGGGCGGCGATGCAGCCGCGATCGAAGGTCTCGATCGAGATGCGGGTCCGGCGCGTGAGCACGTCGTCGAGGTGGAGCGCGCCTTCGTCCGAAGCGGCGTAGTGGAGCTCGGCGGCGAGATAGGTCGGGGCGCCTTCGACGGCGCGCCCGAGCTCGGGGCGCTCGGCGATGAGGTCGAGGAGCTCCTGGGTGCGCGCGCCGTAGCGCATGAGCAGATGCTCGATCACGGAGACGTGCAGCCCCGCGCGCTCGGCGAGGACCTCGCGGCGGTTCCAGAAGGCGCGGTGGCCCTCGGCGCCGATCAGGGGGACGTCGTCGGTGCAGCAGGGCGGGACCTTGCGGTCGAGGGCGCGGGCGGCCATGTCGACAACGTCCTTCGCCATCACGCGATAGGTCGTGTATTTGCCGCCGGCGACGGTGATCAGGCCCGAGACCGACTGGCTGACGGCGTGCTCGCGGGAGAGCTGGCTCGTCGCGGCGTCGTCGCCCTGGAGCAGCGGGCGCAGCCCCGCGTAGACGCCCTCGATGTCCTCAGGCCGCAGCGGTTGCGCGAGGACCGCGTTCACCTTCTCGAGCAGGTACTCGATGTCGCGGCGGCTCGCGGCGGGATGGGCGAGGTCGAGGTTCCAGTCGGTGTCGGTCGTCCCGATGATCCAGTGGCTCTCCCACGGAATCACGAAGAGGACACTTTTCTCCGTCCGCAGGATCAGCCCCGAGTCGCCGTGGATGCGATCGCGGGGGACGACGAGATGGATGCCCTTCGAGGCGCGGACGTGGATGCGTCCGCGGCCGGCGTGGTTCTGGACCGAGTCGGTCCAGACGCCCGTCGCGTTCACGATCTGGCGGCCGCGAATCGTGAAGCTCGCGCCCGTCTCGAGGCAGCGCACGTCGACGCCCGCCACGCGCGCGCCGGCGATGTCGAAGCCCTCGGCGCGGCAGGAAGACAGCGTCCGCGCGCCGTGGAGCCGCGCCGTCCGGACGAGCGCCAGCGTGTGGCGCGCGTCGTCGACCTGCGCGTCCCAGTACTGGATGCCGCCGACCATGCGATCGCCGCGCAGACCGGGGAAGCGCGCGAGCACCCCGCGCCGCGTCAGATGCCGATGGCGCGGCAGCGCGCGGCGACCCGCGAGCGTGTCGTAGAGCAGCGTGCCCGCGCCGATGTAGCCGCGCTCCCAGACGCGATGCGTGAGCGGGAACAGGAACGGCACCGGCCGCACGAGATGGGGACACAGCCGGTCGAGCATCAGCGTCTGCTCGCGCAGCGCCTCGCGCACGAGGCCGAAGTCGAGCTTCTCGAGGTAGCGCAGGCCGCCGTGGATCAGCTTCGAGGAGCGGCTCGAGGTCCCCGACGCCCAGTCGCGCTGCTCGATCAGGGCGACGGAGAGGCCGCGGCTCGCGGCGTCGAGCGCGGTCCCGGCGCCGACGACGCCGCCGCCGATCACGACGAGGTCGAAATGCTCGCTTCGGGCGCACTCGAGATCGCGGGCTCTCTGCGCGGGATCGAGGCGGGCGGCGTCCATCGCGGGGCTCCCATGACGTCCTGTCGGCGGCAGTGAACGCATGGAGCGTAGCGGCTCAGACTTCGAGTGCGGACTGGCTCGCGGCGACGCCGCGGCGGATCACGCGCTCGAGGTCGGCGTCGAGCCCATCGAAGGCGACCGCCATGCCGCGGGGCAGGCCCTTGTCGCCGTCGTTGCCGGCGGCGTGGGTGTAGACGATCCGCCCCTCGATCACGAACTGCTTCGGGCGCGAGGAGGGCAGCTCGAGGGCGACCTTCGAGCCGACGATCCACGGCCGCGGGGTCACGAAATAGCCCCCGGTCGACGACAGCGTGTAGCAGCGGACGAGCTTCTCGCGGCCCTCGGCGTAGACCCGGGTCCGCCACTCCATCGGCGCGCGGCGCTCGCTCCGCATCGCGCGCTGGGCCGCGGGGGCGAGCGCGCGATTGACCTGGAAGCGCAGGGCATGGCGCCCGAAGCGGCCGAAGAGCGCGAGCTCCGCCCCGACCCGGCGGAGCGCGGCACGCCGCTCGGCGGAGGGGGCGCGGCCGAAGAGGATCGGGACGATGCCGGGGGAGCCCGAGCGGACGCGCAGCTGGGCAAGCTGCTCCTCGAGCTCGTCGACCTCGATCTCGTGCTCGGCGATCAGGAGGACCCGGGGCTTCTCGCCGTCGGCGGCGACCGTGTCGGCCGCGGTGCGCAACGACTCTGCGGTGCGGACCGGCATCGGCAGGGCCTGGAGCTCGCCGACCAGCGCCCGGCGGAACTCGCCCTCCGCCGCGATCACGAGCGCGGCACCGCGGGCCATCGGACTGCGGAGCGGAAGGGCGTGGGCGTGCATCGCATGGGCCTCGAAGCGATTGGGCAGGAGATCGGGCACAGGGCTCCCGGGCGGCATCGGCGGCCCCGAAAGGCGCCTTGAGACGGTATGCTCGCGACCCCGTGGCCGACTCGACTCCGCAATCCCCGCGCCCTGCATCGGATCGCCCGCCGCGCGCTCCGTCATCCGGGTCACAGCGCATCCGCGCGCTCGCCGTGGAGCTCGCGGTGGGCGAGGCCGAGAGTGGGCTTGCGGCAAGGAGTGCGCAGGCGATCGGCATCGAGCCCGAGCAGGTCCTCGGTGTCTCGATCGCGCGCCGCGCCCTCGACGCGCGCCGCCGCGGAAGGCGGGCGCTGCTGAAGCTCGTCTACCACGTCGACCTCGAGCTTCCGGCCTCGTTCCGCTCGCCGGCGCTCGACCGCGCGCTGCGGGCGGGGCGGGCGCGGCGCGTGCCGCCGCCGGCGCGCTTCGAGCTCGAGGCGGTGCCGAGCGGCGTGCGGGATCGGCGCGTCGCGGTCGTCGGGAGCGGGCCGGCAGGGCTCTACGCCGCCTGGTGTCTCGCGGAGAACGGCGTCGGCGTCGATCTGATCGAGCGGGGGCCCGCGCTGCGCGAGCGCAGCCGCGCGGTCTCCTGGTTCACGCGCACGCGAGAGCTCGATCCCGAGGCGAACCTCCTCTACGGCGAGGGCGGGGCCGGGACCTACTCGGACGGCAAGCTCTACACGCGCACGAGCCACGCCCTCGAGGCGCCGATCCTCGAGACCCTGGTCGAGGCCGGGGCGCCCCCGGAGATCCGCTTCGACGCCCGCGCCCACGTCGGCACCGACCGCCTCCACCGCATCCTGCCCGCCCTGCGCAGCCGCCTCGAGGCGATGGGCGTGCGCTTCCACTTCGGCACGCGCCTCGAGGGGCTGGTCCGCGCCGGTGACGACGCCCGCCGCGTCCGGGCGCTGCGCACGTCGCGGGGCGAGCTGCCCTGTGACGCCGTCTTCCTGGCCCTCGGCCACAGCGCCCGGGACACGATCGCGGCGCTCGCCGCCGAGGGCCTCGCCGTCGAGGCGAAGCCCTTCCAGCTCGGCCTGCGCATCGAGCATCCCCAGGCGCTCGTCGACGCCGGCCGCTACGGCGAGGCCCGCGATCCCGCGCGCCTCGGCCACGCCTACTACGCCCTCGTCGCGAAGCCCCGCAGCGAGGGCGCGCTCGGGGTCCACAGCTTCTGCATGTGTCCCGGCGGCCAGGTCGTCGCCGCCGTCGCCCAGCCGGGGCTCCTCTGCACGAACGGCATGAGCAACTCGCGCCACTCCTCGCCCTTCGCGAACTCGGGCCTCGTCGTCACCCTCGGTCCGAAGGAGTACGGCGACGGCGTCTTCGACGGCTGGCGCCTGCAGGAGCGCCTCGAGGCCGCCTTCTTCGCGGCGGGCGGCGGCGACTATCACGTCCCGGCCCAGCGCGTCCCCGACTTTCTCGGCGGCCGCGAGAGCCGCACGCTGCCGCGCGGGAGCTGCAAGCTCGGGCAGACTGCGGTGCGCATCGATCGGCTCCTGCCCGAGGCGATGACCGAGGCCCTGCGCGACGCGATCCGCCGCTTCGATCGCGAGATCCCGGGCTACGCCGGCGAGGAGGGGCTCCTCGTCGGCATCGAATCGCGCAGCAGTGGTCCGCTGCGCATGACGCGCGACCCCGTCGCGCGGACCTCCGTCGCATTCGACGACGTCTATCCCGTCGGCGAGGGGGCCGGCCACGCCGGCGGCATCATGAGCGCCGCGATCGACGGGGCCCGCAGCGCCTGGGCCTTCCTCGGCCATCGCGACTGACGCGAGGCTCCCGCCTCTCCCCGGATCTCCGATTTCGCTCCAATCCCGCGACGCGCGCCCCATCGGTGCCCGCGCGGTGCTAGTCATCGTCCCGTCCGACCAGCGTTCACCCCGATCGGTCCCGCCGTCTGGAGTGAGTCGATGCGGGTCGATCGCGTTCTCTCGTCGGGGCCTGGGCTCGTGCTCGGGCTCGTTGCCCCCTTCGTCGGCGCCCTCGTCCTGGTCCTCGCCGTCGCGTGCGCGCCGCGGCCGGTCGGGGCGATGGAGGGGCCGGGGGGTGGCGAGTCGAACCCCTTCGCGGCGCTGCGGACCGACGCCTCCGCCCAGCTCTTCACCGGCGCGGCCGCCGTCTCGATCCCGATCCTCGTGCCGCCGGGGCGCAAGCAGACGACGCCCGAGCTCGCGCTGCGCTATTCGAGCCACGCCGGGCTCTCCTTCGTCGGCGTCGGCTGGTCGCTGCCCCTCGGCGTGCTCTCGCGGGCGGTCGAGCAGGGCACGCCCGCCTGCGACGGGGCCGATCCGGAGCGCTTCCGGCTGACGCTCGCCGCGTCCTCGAACACCCTCGTGCGCGACCGGGACGATCGCTTCCTGCTCGAATTCGACGAGGGCTTCGCGGAGGCGATCCCCGACCGCGCCGCGAATCGCTGGACCGTCCGGACCCGGGAGGGCCTCGCCTACACCTTCGGCGGGAGCGAGGCGGCGCGGGTCTGGTCCGGGGCCGATCGCTTCCACGACGAGGCGGGCTGTGCCTTCACGACGGCCTGGCTCGTGACGCGCCTCGAGGATCCGAACGGGAGCGCGATCGAGATCGACTGGGAGAAGTCGGGGAACACCCCGCTCCCGCGCGAGATCCGCTACGGCGGCAACGAGCCCGCGGCGATCCCGCATCCCTTCCGCGTGCGCTTCGAGAGCGAGGACCTCGCGGCCCTCGGCCGTCCCATCCTGCGGACGCTGTCGAGCGGCGTCGACCAGCGGCTCGTCCGCCGGATCCGCACGATCGTCGTCGAGGCGCGCGCGACGCGGGAAGGCGCCTTCGAGGAGGTCCGCCGCTACGAGCTCGCCTACGACGACTCGCCCGACACCGCGGACTTCCTGCTGGCGCGGGTCGCCGCGACGGACCTGCCCGAGCGGCGCTTCGAGTACGCCTCCGCCTCGCCGACGATCGTCGACGACGTCTCGCAGCCGGTCCCCGATCCCGACACCCTGGGCGCGAGCCTCGACTTCGGCGGGATCCTCGCCCTGATGGACCTGAACGGCGACGCGCTCCTCGATCGCCTCTGCGTCGACGGCAACGGCGGCTGGCACGCCGCCTACGGCGAGACCGGAGAGGTCCAGTTCACGGGCTACTCCTCCTGCGGCGGCGCGGGGAACTGGCGCGTGCCTTCGATCGCGGGGGTCGCCCTCGATCGGATCAGCAAGGTCGTGAACGGACAGGACGTCTACCTGACCCTCGATCTCGACGGCGACGGGCTCCCGGATCTCGTGCGCCGCCCTCCGCAATCGGCCTCGATCCACGTCTACCGCGGCGGCTGCACGAGCGCCTGGGCCTGCGGCTTCGCGAGCCAGCCCGAGGTCTGGAACAACCCGTATCCGGCGGTGGATCGCAGCCTGCGCCGGACCTCCGCCGGCAGCCGCGGTCTGCAGACCCTGCGCGATCTCGTCGATCTCGATGGCGACGGCCGCCCCGATCTCGTCGCCGCGCTCCCGAACGGCGACTGGCAGGTCTTCCGGAATACCGGCTCGGGCTTCGCGACGACGCCGCGGATCCTGCCCGGCATCGATCCGCTCCTCGCCTACTCGCCCAACGACGGGCAGAACGCCGAAGAGGAGCGGCAGCTGATCGACGTCAACGACGATGGCCTCGTCGACTGGATTCGCGGTGTGCGCCATGCCTCGCCGCTCAATGCGAGCGATCGCATCCCGGAGCTCTACTTCGGCGTCGGACCGAAGGGCGAGACGACCGGACCGTTCCCGCTCGCGGGCGGCCCCTATCTCTGCGCCCCGACGGTCGCGGGCCAGACGGCTTCGCTCTGCGCGGGGGCGAACGCGCTGCCGGCAGGCTGGGCCATCGTGGGCGCGGCGACGGTCCGGCTCAACACGGGCTCCGGCTTCTCGGCGCCGATCTTCACGCCCGCCCCCTTCTGGCAGGACGGCGACGAGACCGCGAACCGGCTGCGCGCGTCGTGGACCGCGACGGGCTCGCGGGAGACGCATACCTATCGCGACTTCGTCGACGTGAACGGCGACGGCCGCGTCGACTGGGTCACGACCGGCTACCCCTGGGACGGCAGCGCGAGCTGGCACGTCCTCTACAACCTCGGCGACGGCCGCTTCGGCGGTGGCCTCGAGATCCTCGCGCCCGCCGGCTCGAGCGCCCTCGGCCTCTCCCTCGGCCGAGTCCGCCCCGCGTCGACCCTCGCGAACGTCGAGCCCTACCTCGGCCGCAGCTTCCAGCACGCCTCCCCCGACGACCGGGTCGATCGCCAGATGATGGTCCTCGACGTCGACGCCGACGGCCTCGCCGAGCAGGTCCGCTCCTTCGGCATCGGCGTCAGCGATCGCTGGGCCCTGACGCGCCTGCGCTTCGTCGACGCCGACGGGAGCCCGACTCGACCGCTCCTCCTGACCCGCATCGACGATGGCGTCGGCGGCCGCACCGAGCTGCGTTATGCGCCGAGCAGCCGCTTCGTCCCGAGCCCCGACCTCGCGCCGCGACTCCCCTTCGTGACCTGGCTCGTGACGGGCGTC
>JAXLZA010000016.1:0-146984 GCA_046351135.1 Myxococcota bacterium
GGTCACGACGTCGAAGAAGGTCTTCTGCAGCTCTTCGGCGACCGGGCCGCTCGGATGGGAATGGGCGATTCAAGCCCGCTTTTCCGCGCCACCGGCAAGGCCATTCAGATCAACTGGCCCCGGCCGGGGGCGTGGGACCGTCTTCCTCACGCGACCGACTCGCGCGGCGCCGGTCCGCTTCGGCGCTGGTCCGAGCGGGGCCGGCGGCGGGCTTTTGCTATTCGCCCTCCGCATGGATCATCTTCGCCAGGGAGTGGAGGAACTTCAGCTCGCTCGGGCTCGGTCGGGCGCGACCGAAGAGCCGTCGAAGCTTGGTCTTCGTCGCCTCGCGCAAGTCGCCCTCGAGGAATCCCCGCGAATCGAGGGCGCGTTCGAGGTGGTCGTAGAAGGCTTCCATTGCTTTCGGATGGCTCGGTCGACGAGCGGGTCGCGCAGCGGTCGCGTCGCCGGGCTCGCGCGCGGCGAGATGGATCTCGTAGCAGAGCAGCTGGACTGCCGCGGCGAGATTCAGGGACGAGATCCCACCGCCCGTCGGGATCACGGCTTGATGCGTACAGAGGTCGAGGTCGCGGTTCTCGAGGCCCGTGCGTTCGGTCCCGAAGACGAGGGCGACGGGATCGTTCCCCGCGCTCTCCGCGACGAGCAGCGCGGCACATGCCCGCGGCTCGAGCTCCGGGAGCGGAAAGGTGCGCGCGCGCGCCGAGCAGCCGATCACGAGCCGGCAATCGCCGACGACGTCCATGAGCTCCCCGACGACGCGGGCGCTGCGCAGGATCGGGATCGAGCCGACCGCTCGATCGTCCGCCTCGGCGGAAGGAAAGATCCTCGGGCGAACCAGGCTGAGCCGGGTCAGTCCCATGGTATTCATCGCGCGCGCGACGGCGCCGATGTTGCCCGGATGAGAAGGCTCGACCAGTACGATCCGGATGTCGTCGATCGACATGGCTCTCTCAGCACGATGGGAAGCGACCCAGCAAGGCATGACCGCATCCCGTCGCGATCCCACCGAGTCCCATGAGCTTGGCTTCACCGCTGGACCGAGGCAAGTCGGCGAGCGCAGCGGCGGGCTCGTCCGCGATGGCGAGCCATCTCGGACGCCTCTACCGTCGCCCTGATGCGTGGGCGGCCTTGCAGTCGGAATCGGTGGGTGAACGTGCCGCCTTCTGTCCATCCTTCGGATCGGGCATGAAGCCGCGCGAGCTCATCGCGGCGGCACAGATTCCGGGCGGCGACGTGCTGCGCCTCTATCGGCGCGACGGCGATTTCATGATCGTGCTCGGCGGCAACGAGCTCATGAGCAGCCGAATGCGGAGCTCGGAAGAGGCGCTCGCCGAGAGGACGTGCGAGCGGCTGCGCCAGGATGCGCCGTCCCTGCTCGTCGGGGGTTATGGCATGGGCTTCACCCTTCGCGCGGCGTTGGCGAAGCTGGGCGCGGAAGCCCGGGTCCAGGTCGCCGAGCTCGTACCGGAAGTCATCGCCTGGGCGCGCGGGCCGATGGCGAGCCTGACGGCGGGATGTCTCGACGATCCGCGCGTCGAGGTCGTCGCGGACGATGTGGGCGCCGTGATCGCCCGCGCGCAGGGCCGATACGATGCGATCCTGCTCGACGTCGACAATGGTCCCGAGGGCCTGACGCGCGCCGGGAACGACCGGCTCTATTCGGCTTCGGGACTGGCTGCTGCCCGGGCCGCGCTCCAGCCCGGCGGGCTTCTATCGATCTGGTCGGCGTCGCCCGACGCGCAGTTCGGAGGCCGCTTGCAGGACGCTGGCTTCGAGGTCGAAGAGATCCTCGTCCGCGGACGCGCCGCCCGAGGCCCGCGACACGTGATCTGGCTCGCCACGAACGGCGTCGGTCGTTCTCGCCGGATTCCTTCGCAGGGCGGACGGCGGGGCGCATCGAGAAGCGGGCCCTGCTGAGGCCCACCGGTCGGGCAGGGGTCCACGGCCAGCAGGCTTCGCCGCCTCCAACCTCCCTGCTCGGGCGGCAGCAGAGCGGCAGGTCGGTGGTCAAGACCTGAACCGCCCGCGCTTGATCCTGCCCATCCGTTCGCACCGCGCCGCGCCTCCGCGCCGGTCTGGATCGGCGCGAATCCGTCGATTCCCGGACTTGGTCGCGGATTTCTGCCCACTCTCGGTGGACAATCCGGAGGTCCGCGGGCGCCGTCGGGGCATGACCCTGCGGACGTGGCCCCAAATCGAAGGATCCCCCACGATGCGTCCGCTGGCTCGCGCTCCGCGCGCACTCGACCTCGACCGGGATCGCGCTGCTGCGTGGGCTGGAGGCGCTGAGGATGCGGCGGTCGGCTCGACTGCTGCGTTCGCAGCCCCCACGACGTTCGGCTCGAACGCCTACGAATACGTCGAAGTCGCCGACCCCTACACGGGTTCCAACAACTCCTGATTCGCGGCCCGGGATGCCGCCGCAGCCCGCACCTATCGTGAAGTGCCCGGCCACCTCGCCACGATCGGATCGGCGGCGGAGAACCAGTTCCTCTTCAATCTCGCCGGCGGCTCGCATCCGACGTTCACGGGCGCCTGGATCGGCGGCAAGTCGCCCGAAGGCTGGCTCGTCGGACCGCAGGCGGGACAGAGCTTCGCCTACACGAGCTGGGGTGGATCCGAGCCCAACAACGCCGGGTACGCCTACATGAACATCGGCACCACCGGCCCCGTCGGTCTTCCCTCCGGCACCTGGGCCGACGACTCCGGCGTGCAAGGCTTCCCGACCACGCCCCAGGATCCCGTGGTTGGCTATTTCATCGAGTACGAGGGCGCCGGAGCTCCGCCCGTACCGGGGCTCGGCGCGCGCGCAGTGGTCCTCCTCATCGCTTCGCTCCTCGTCGTGGCTTCGCTTCACCTCGGCGCGGTCGCCCGCGTGCGCCGCGCCGACTCACGCCGAAATCAGGAACGCCTCGCGGTCTGCACGACGACCCGATCCCGCTCGATGATGCGCCGGAAGCCCTCGTCCGTCGTCGCCCAATCGACGACGTCGACGCGAAACGGGAGGTCGGACTCGGCGAAGGCATCGCGGAGGGCGGCCAGAGCCGTCAGGGAGAGCGCCTCCTCGCCCAGGATCGCGAGGTCGAGATCGGAGTGCTTCTTCGCACGAAAGAGCGCTCGCGATCCGAATGCCCAGACATCCCGCTCCGAGACGACCTCGCGGAGAATGTCGCGCACGATGTTCCAGTGTTCGGGGCGAAGCTCGATCCGGGGAAATCCATCCGGTCCGAGCGCGTCAGTCGACATTGCGCGCCTCGAGTCGAAGGAGCAGTGCTCGAGCATCGGCGACGAAGCCCGCCATGCCATCCAGGACCCGACGCGCCTTGACTCGATCGTAGGTGTGGGCGGTGATGTTGCGCAGCTCGCGATGCCGAAACCAGGCGTCGACGTCGTCGATGAGCCCCTTTTCCGCAGCGATCCGCAGGACGTTCCGAAAGCTCGATTCGTCGATCTCTTCGGGGCTCGCCGCTTCGGCCTCGAGCCGTCGCTTGAGCATCTTGACGCCGATCTCGTAGACGAACTCGAAGTTCTGGATCACGCCCGCGACGAGCGTGTTCCGGACCCTCTCCGGTTGGCTCGGAAACCAGCTCGCATCGTTCACGACTTCGAGCGCAGCCGAGAGCGAGCCGAGAGCGGCTCGCAGCGGCGTGAGATCGAGGATCATGGCCGATGTGCGACGGCGTGCTCGAACATCCGTCCTCCGGAAGCGCGAGAGAAAAGGAGCTACGCGATGAACGTCCGCCAGCCCGCATAGCGCGAGTCGGCGCCGGTCACGACGTCGAAGAAGGCCTTCTGGAGCTCCTCGGCGACCGGGCCGCGCCGGCCCTCACCGATCTGGCGATGATCGACCTCGCGGACCGGGGTCAGCTCGGCCGCCGTCCCGGTCAGGAAGATCTCGTCGGCGATGTAGAGATCGTCGCGGGTCAGCGTCGCCTCCGAGACCTCGAAGCCGCGGTCGCGGGCAATTGCGATGACGCAGCTCCGCGTGATGCCGTCGAGGATGCTGTGGGTCGGTGGCGTCTTGATCTTGCCGTCGCGGACGACGAAGATGTTCTCGCCGGTGCACTCCGAGACGAGGCCCTGCGTGTCGAGCATGATCGCCTCGTCGAAGCCGTCGAGCAGCGCCTCGCGCTTGGCGAGGATCGAGTTGACGTAGTCGCCGCAGGTCTTGCCGTTGGTCATCTTCGAGTTGACGTGGTGGCGCGCAAAGGTCGAGATCTTGGCGCGGATGCCCTTCGCCATGCCCTCGTCGCCGAGATACTTGCCCCACTCCCAGGCGATCACCGCGACGCGGACCGGGTTCTCCCCGGGATGCAGCCCCATCGCGCCGTCGCCGATGAACGCGAGCGGTCGGACGTAGCCGGCCGCGAGGTGGTTGCGGACGAAGGCCTCGCAGCACGCCGCCTCGATCTCGGCCGGCGTGTACGGGATCTGCATGAGGTTGATCTTCGCGGAGTCGAAGAGGCGCCGGACGTGCTCCTTCAGGCGGAAGATCGCCGAGCGGCCGTCGACGCCCTGGTAGCAGCGGATGCCCTCGAAGACGCCGAGGCCGTAGTGGAGCGTATGGGTCAGGACGTGGACGTTCGCGTCGGCCCACTTCACGAACTTGCCGTCGAGCCAGATCGCCTCGCCCGTCACCCGCTTCGCCGCGTTCTTCGCCATCGTCCGTCGTCCCTCGTCCTGGGTCCTTGTTCCGGGGTCCTGGGTCGTACCGGGGCGGGCGGACACTCTCCGGGGCGCGTCAGCGCCGGAAGATCCGCTTCAACACGCCCTTGTCTTTGTCGCGACGCATGTTCATGATCCGCAGCTCGCGCATCGCTTCGACACACTGCGGCTTGATCTCGACGGCGCGCGAAAACATCTTCTTCGCGGCGCCGGGCTTGCCCATGGCCTTGTAGAGCCGGCCGAGCAAGAGGTAGGGCTTCTCGCGGTCCTTTGCCAGCTTGACCCCTTCCCGACAGTGCTCGAGCGCCTCGCCCAGCATGATCTGGTTGTCGGGATGGCAGAGGTAGAGGCACCAGCCGTAGTAGGAGCGGTACTCGCCCTCGCTCGGGAAGTTCTCCATCGCCCGGCCGAAGCAGATCAGGGCGCTCTCGTAGGCCCGCTGGGCCAGCAGTGCCTCGCCGCGCTGGAACTCGGTCTCGGCCTGCAGGGCGCGGCGGCCCTCGTCGACGGCCTGGGCCTCGCGGTGGCCGTGGCTGACCTGAACGGCGTAGGCCTCGCGCGCCTCGGCGCAGCCCACCGAGTCGTAGGCCTCGGAGATCCGGGCGAAGACCTGGGCCGCGAGGTGGCGCACCGAGCTGCTGGCGCCGTGGAATCGGTCGGGGTGGGTCCGCTTGGCGAGCGCCGACCAGGCGGCGCGGATCTCCTCGTCGCTCGCGCTCCGCGCGACGCCGAGGATCTCGTAGTAGTCCTTGTTCTGCATCGCGTTGGCGAGGCTCGCGAGCTCGATGCGCTGGCGCTCCTCGCCGGCGGCGCGGTCGGACGTTCGGGCACCGCTCGGCAGCGGCCCCATCGCCGCCCGGGAGGCCTCCCGATCCCCCGCCTGCCCCTCGACCGCGAGCGCGTCGATGCACAGCAGCGCGAAGGCCAGCCGCCGGATCGCCTCGGACGACTGCTCGAGGGTCGAGATCCGCGTCGCTCCGTCGATGCCCTGCAGCCAGGCGATCTCGGGGCCCGACAGCGTGAGATCGTCGAGCTGGGACTGGACGTCGCCGTGGGGGACGAGGAAGGCGTCGCGGTGGGCCGCGAAATAGCGATCGATCTGCTTGAGCGGATAGCGGTGGCGGACGCCGTCGACGATCAGCTTCGAGGGATGGCCGGCGAGGCCGATCGCCGAGCCCTTCTCGACGTGGGCGCCGCGTCGGACCTCGAAGCGGCCGTCCCGCCACGAGAAGATCTCGAGGAACTTCTGGAGCGCGTGACCCTCGATCGCGTCGACGACGGCCTCTTCGCCCATGACCTCCATCGCGACGAGGATCTCGCCCTGGAGGCCTTCGCCCGTGCGCATGCGCTCGATCGACTCGTCGAGCTGGCTCTGGGTGACGAGCTCCCGCTCGACGAGATAGGTCCCGAGACACTCCGAGACGAGGTTCGAGCGGACCGAGACCGGCCAGCCGCCGCGGAACTCGATCGCCTTCTTCTTGCGCCCGTGGTCGAGGAGCAGGACGCCGTCGAGCTCGTCCCGATGGATCGCACGCATCAGCTCGGGGACCGGGAGCTCGCGCAGGGTGCCGTGGCTCGGCGTGCGCAGGCTCGGCTCGGGTCGCGCGTCGCCCTTCTCGAGGATCGCGGCGACGCGCAGGGCGAGCTGCTCGGGGGAGATCGGCGAGGCGACGATCCCGTTCGCCGCGAGCCGCTCGGCGCGGCCGGCGAGCTCGCGCGTCACCTCGCGGGCGCTGTGGAGCAGGACCGGCAGTGTCCGGCCCACCGGCCGCTGGCGCAGCTCCGCCAGGACCTCGAAGCCGTCCTGGCGCGAGAGGTAGACGTCGAGCACGACGAGGTCGGGCGTCTGCCGCTCGATGAGCTCGAGGCAGCGGCGGCCGTCGGTCGCGAAGAGGATCTCGTGGCCGTCCGCTTCGAGGGCGGTGGCGAAGGCGCGGGCCAGGCCACGGTCTTCCTGGACACAGAGGATCGTCGAGGGCATCGAGGGCGCTCTCCCTCTCCCCCTATCGGACCCGGCCGCGTCCGCCTGAGCGCGGAGATCCGCGCCTGCGAACGGCTTGCCTACCGGCTGCCAGCCGCATCCCCCGCCGCGTCGGGCACCGGCGGGACCGCGGCCTCGCCCGCCGCCGGCGCGCCGTCCGTCGGCGCCGGTGCGGTCGGCCCGGGCAGCGCCGCCTCGGGCGTCGACTCGGACGTTGAGTCGGGCGTCGACTCCGCCGGTGCCTCCGGCGATTGCGCGGTCAGGCTCGACCCCCGGCCGGCGACCCCGCCGCCGACTCCGGCGAAGCCAGCTCAGCCGCAGCCGGCGCGGGCGGCGTCGGCGCGGGCGCCGCGGGCTGCGAGGCCGCAGGCTGCGACGCAGCGGGCACGGGCGCAGGCCCGGCGCTCGGGGTCGACCCGCGGCGATCCCCCGCGCGCGGCCCGCCGAGCTTGCGCCCGAGCTTGCCGAGCGCGTCGCCGACGGCCTCGCCGACCTGCTCCCCGACCTGGCCGACCTGCTTCGTCGCCTGCCCGACGGCCTGGTCCACCGTCTTGCCGACCCCCTCCGCGACCATGCCCCCCACCCCGGTCGTGAGCATCAGCAGCTGGGGCACCGCCGCGAGCGTCTCCGCCGTCAGCGAGACCTTCGGGCTCGACAGCGTATTCGTGACCCGGGCCAGCGGGATGCGCACCGGCGGCCGCCCCGCGAGCTCCGCCGCCGGCCGGCCCGAGAGCGCGGCGACGAGGGGCGCGTCGAGCAGCAGCTCGCCGCGCATGTCGAGGCCGAGCCCCTCGAGCTCCATGCGACCGGTCAGGCGCGCCTCGTGACCGCGATAGCGGATGCGCAGCGTGCGCGCGTCGATCCGCCCCTCGCCGATCGCGAGGTCGCCTTCGAGGAGCTCGAAGCGCTCCGAGAGATTCCCGGCGACCTGATCGGTCCCACCCGGCTGCGCGCGCAGGCGCGCGAGGATCCGCGCCGCGTCCCCGAAGAGCGGGATCTGCGCGAGGGTCGTCTGGAGCAGCGAAGGGCCGCGCAGGCGGCCGCCGCCGCTCTCGCCAACGCTGAAGCGGACGGTGCCCGCGAGGGTGTCGGTCAGGGGCGCTTCGCCGCCGGCGACGCCGGCGAGACGGGCGTCGAAGCGCAGCGCGCCGAAGAGCACGTCGTGGACGTTCGCGAGGCCGGAGACGAGATCGTTCGCCTCGGCCTCGCCGATCGAGTGGGCGGCGATCTCGAAGCGGGCGTCGGCGAGGGGATCGTCGACGTGGCCGTCGAGGCCGAGAGTGAGGCCGTGGAGGGTCGCGGTGAGGCCGTTCAGGTCGACGCGCTCGCCGGCTCCATCGAGCGATCCCTTCAAACGGACGCGGCCCGAGCCCGGCAGCGTCAGGTCGAGGCCCCGCAGCGCGAGGCGACCGCCGAAGCGGTCCTTCGCCCCTTCGGCCCGGACGAGCGAGAGCCCCTCGAAGGCGAGCCCGCCCTCGGGCCGGAAATCCGCGAGGGCGGGCACGAGCCCGGACCAGCCCTTCAGGTCGAAGCTCGAGGTCGTGAGGGCGAGGATCGTCTTCGCACCGAGCGCCCCGCGCAGCGCGAGCTCGTTGATGTTGTTCAGCGGGCCACGCGTCTCGAAGACGAGATCGCCCGCGGCGTTGCTCTCGAACTTCGTCGCGAGCTTCGCCCGCACGCCCGCCGGCTTGAGGAAGCGCTCCCCGTAGCGCACGTCGGCGAGGGCGAGGTCGACCTCGATCCGGCCGCTGCGCGCGGGGTCGAAGGGCTTCGCGACGGTGACGCCCAGGCTGAACGGGCCGCTCAGGCTGAGCTCGCCGCGGCGGATCAGCGAGCGCTCGAGGGCGAGCTCGAGGGCGAGCGAGTCGAGCGCCGCGTAGGGCCCCTCGAGGCGGCCGCGGCCCTTGGCCCGGCCTGCGAGCTCGAGCTCGGGGGACTCGAGGAAGGGCGCGAGCGCCGCGAGATCGAAGCCCGTGAGCTCGAGGGCGAGTGCGAGGTCGCCCTTGCGCGTCGACGTCCCGTCGAGGCTGACGCGCCCGCCGTCGGCGAGGGTCGCCTTCGCGACCAGGGCCACCGGCCCCCGGCCTTCGGTGCGCGCGTCGATCGCGAGGTCGCAGGCGACGTCGACCGGGCCGCGCACGAAGCGCGCGCCCCCGACCCGGAGCCGGCTCGCGAGGCTCGCGATCTCGCGCTCGTCGGTCGTCTCGAGCTCGAGCTCCCCGGTCAGCTTGCCCGAGAACGCCGTCCCCTCCGGCAGCAGCGGCGCGAAGGGCGCGACGTCGAAGGCGTCGAAGCGCAGCGCCCCGCGCACCGCCCCCCCGAGCTTCCCCGTCCCGTTCGCGTCGACCCGCCCACCGCTCTCCGGCGCGAACACCGCCTGGATCCGGACCGGAGCGTCTTCGCCCGCGCCCTCGAGCCCGACCGCGAGGTCGAGCTTGCCCTTCGCGTCGATCCGGTCGTCGGCATAACGCGCGGAGGCGATCGCGAGATCGCTGTCGACCCGGGCGAGCGCGCCGTCGACCAGCGCGAGGGAGACCTCGCCCGTCGCCCGTCCCTCGATCCGGCGCCCCTCGCCCGCGAGCGGTGCGAACGGCGCGAGCTCGAGGCCGTCGAGCATCGCCGTCAGCTCGACGCGGCCGTCCTTCGCGCGCTCCCCGGTGACGTCGGCGCGACCCGCGTCCGCCGTCTTCCAGGCCGCCTCGAAGGCGAGCGCATCGTCGGGCTTCTGCTGCGCCCGGAGCGCGAGGTCGCCGACGAGCTCGAGGCCCCGGGCTCGCAGACCGAGGCCCTCGATCGCGAGGTCGCCGGCGAGACGGAGCGCCGTGCCCGGCTTCGCCGAGGCCGAGACGCGGCCCGCGAGCGTCCCCTGCGAGACGTCGAGCTGCGGCAGGAAGGGCCGCAGCTCGACCACCGGCACGCCCTCGAGCTCGACGTCGACCGCGTACTCCCCTGCGAGATCGACGCGCCCCGTCGCGGTCGCCCCGCCGACCGCGCGGTCGTTCGCGAAGAGCCGCGCCCGGGCCTCGACGTCGAGGGGCTCGCCGAGGGAGGGACCGCGCGCGCTGAGCTCGAGCTCGGCGAGGCGGAGATCGACGGGCGGCGTGAGCGTGCGGTCGTGGAGCAGGACGCGGCCGTCGGTGATCCGCAGCGCGCGCAGATCGAGGCTGAAGGCGTCGTCGGCGCGATCGGCGTCGGATCCGGTCCCCGCCGCCTCGCCGTCCCCGGGCTCCGCCGCCCGGCGCGCGACCTCGGGCAGGATCAGCCCGTCCGGCGTCCGCGTCGCGACGAGCGAGACGCCGCGCAGCACGAGCGAGTCGATCGCGATCCGCCGCTCGAGGAGAGGCCACAGCGAGAGGCGCAGATCGATCGCGTCGGCGCGGATGCCGGCCACCGCCTCGGGCGACGGGTTCTGTCCGACGATCACCGGCGCCTCGAGGGTCACCCGCGGCGGGAAGATCCCGATCCCGAGGCTCTTCCACTCGACCGGCGTCCCGAGCGCCTCGGTCGCCCGGGCCGCGAGCGCGGCGCGGAACTCCGGCGTGTTGACGAGCCGCGGCAGCAGCGCGGCGAACGTCCCCACCGCCGCGAACAGCAGCGCGACGACGGCGGCGAGCCCGATCCAGAGCCGGGAGCGCGTGGGCAGCTCGTTCTCCTTCGATGCCTCAGCCGCGGATCTTGCGGACGAGCGCCTGGCGCACCGACCCCGGCTCCGCCTTCCCCTGGCTCCGCTTCATGACCTGGCCCATCAGGAAGTTGAGCGGCTTGTCGTCGCCACCCCGGATCTGCGCCACGACGTCGGGATGGGCGGCGATCACCTGATCGACGAAGCCGTCGATCGCGCCGGTGTCGGAGACCGCTTCGAGACCCCGCTCGACGAGGATGCGTTCCGGGTCCCCGCCCTCCGTGACGAGGATCGCGAAGATCTCGGCGGCACTGCGCGCCGTCGTCCGACCCCCGTCGACGAGGCGGATCAGCCCGGCCAGCATCGCGGGGGTGAGCGCCGTCTGCTCGATCTCGAGGTCGCGCTCCTTCAGCACGCGCAGGACGTCGCGGATGATCCAGTTCGCGGCGGACTTCGGTGAGCCGCAGGCCGCGGCCGTCGCCTCGAAGAATTCTGCGAGGGTCCGCGAAGTCGTCAGCACGCCGGCCTCGTAGGCGGAGAGCCCGAGCGCGGACTCGAAGCGGGCGCGCATCGCGTCGGGCAGCTCGGGCAGGCTCGCGCGGACGGCCTCGATGCGCGCCGGGTCGATGCGCAGCTCGATCAGGTCGGGATCCGGGAAATAACGATAGTCGTCCGCGTTCTCCTTGAGGCGCTGGACGTGGGTGCGCTTGCGCTCCGGGTCGTAGCCCATCGTCGCCTGGACGACGGCACGGCCGTCCTCGATCAGCTCGATCTGGCGCAGCGCCTCGGCGAGGATCGCGTCCTCGACGTGGGTGAAGGAGTTCAGGTTCTTGATCTCGGTGCGCGTCCCGAAGGCCGTCTCTCCCTTGCGGCGGACCGAGACGTTGGCGTCGCAGCGCAGCTGGCCCTTCTCCATGTCGGCGTCGGAGACGTCGACGGCGCGCAGGATGCCGCGCAGCGTGCGCAGATAGGCGCTCGCCTCCTCGGGCGTGCGCAGGTCGGGCTCCGAGACGATCTCGAGCAGCGGGACGCCCGCCCGGTTCAGGTCGATTGCCGAGTCGGCACCGCCGGCGATCGCGTCGTCGTGGATCGACTTGCCGGCGTCCTCCTCGAGATGGGCGCGGGTGATCCCGATCCGGCGGCGGACGCTCTTCTCGCCGCCCTTCCCCGCCCCGGAAGCGCCGCCGGGCACGGGGACGTCGATCTCGAGCCAGCCCTTCGAGACGACCGGATCCTCGTACTGCGAGATCTGGTAGCCCTTCGGCAGGTCCGGATAGAAGTAGTTCTTGCGCGCGAAGATCGAGACCGGGTTCACCGTCGCGTGGATCGCGAGCCCGAGGCGGATCGCGAGCTCGACCGCCTGCGCGTTGAGCACGGGCAGCACGCCCGGCAGCGCGAGGTCGATCTCGTGGACCGCGTGGTTCGGCGCCTCGCCATAGAGGACGGGCGCCGGGCTGAAGAGCTTCGACGCGGTCTTCAGATGGGTGTGGACCTCGAGGCCGATCACGAGCTCCCATCGCTCACGCCAGTCGCGCATCACGCGACCCCCGGCGGCGCGAGCCGATGATGCGGGGTCGCGCGCTCGAAGGCGTCGCCGACGCGCAGGAGGGTGGCCTCGTCGAAGGGCTTGCCGAGGAGCTGGAGCCCGACCGGCAGCCCGTCCGCGAGACCGCAGGGCAGCGAGATCGCCGGTAGCCCCGCGAGGTTCGCCGACACCGTATAGACGTCGGAGAGATACATCGCGAGCGGATCCCCGCTCTTCTCCCCGAGGCGGAAGGCCGTCTCCGGCGCCGTCGGCGTCAGGATCACGTCACACCGCCCGAAGGCCGCCTCGAAGTCCCGCCGGATCAGCGTCCGCACGCGCTGCGCCTTGCCGTAGTAGGCGTCGTAGTAGCCCGCCGAGAGCACGTAGGTCCCGAGCAGGATGCGTCGCTTGACCTCGGCTCCGAAGCCCTCCGAGCGCGAGCGGCGATAGAGATCCTCGAGGTCGACGGGATCCTTCGCCCGCCGCCCATAGCGGACGCCGTCGTAGCGGGCGAGGTTGCTCGACGCCTCGGCCGTCGCGACGAGGTAGTAGGTGGCGATCGTGTGGGTCGTATGGGGGAGCGAGACTTCGACGATCTTCGCCCCCGCCTTCTCGAGCACGGTGATCGCCTCGCGGACGCGCGCGAGGACCCCGGGCGAGACGCCCTGCTCGACGAAGTACTCCTTCGGCAGCCCGATCGTCAGGCCCGCGACGTCGCCGTCGAGGCGCTCGCAGACCTTCGGCGCCGGCTCGGGCAGCGAGGTCGAGTCGCGCGGGTCGTGGCCCGCCATGAGCTCGAAGGCCGCGGCGCAATCCGAGACCGTCCGGCCGAAGGGCCCGATCTGGTCGAGGGACGAGGCGAAAGCGATGAGCCCCCAGCGCGAGATGCGGCCGTAGGAGGGCTTGAAGCCGACGACGCCGCAGAAGCTCGCCGGCTGGCGGATCGAGCCGCCGGTATCGCTGCCCAGCGCGATCGGCGCGAAGCCCGCCGCGACGGCCGCGGCGCTGCCGCCCGAGCTGCCGCCGCAGGAGCGCTCGCGATCCCAGGGGTTGCGGGCGGGGCCGTAGATCGAGCTCTCGGTCGACGAGCCCATCGCGAACTCGTCCATGTTGGCGCGGCCGACGAAGACGGCCCCCGCCTCGCGCAGGCGCTCGACGACCGTCGCGTCGTAGGGCGAGACGAAATGCTCGAGGATCCGCGACGAGCAGGTCGCGAGCTCGCCCTGCTCGACGATGTTGTGCTTCAGGACGACCGGGATGCCGTCGAGGATCGAGCGCGGCTGGCCGGCGGCGATGCGGCGCGAGGCCTCCTCGGCGGCCCGGAGCGCCTTCTCGTCGTTGCGCGTCACGACGGCGGCGAGGTCCTGACCGCGGTCCATGCGGGCCAGGCTCGCAGCGACGAGCTCGGACGCAGTGATCTCCTTCCGGTCGAGGGCCTCGCGGAGGGTCCGGAGGCTGCCGGAGAGCACCTTCTCGGCCTGGGACATCCCGCTACCCCTCCTCCTCGAGCACCTTGGGCACGAGGAAGGCCGTCCCCTGACGGGCCGGGGCGTTGGCGACGGCGAGCTCGGGGTCCAGCGGCGGCGCCGGGCGATCGGGCCGCAGCGGGGTCGGCAGGTCGAAGCCGTGGAGGGTCGGCGGGACGTCCCGGGTGTCGAGGGCGTCGAGGGAGGCCACATGGGCCAGGATCTGCTCGAGGTCGCGGGCCATCCCGTCGATCTCGGCCTCCGAGAGCGCGAGCCGGGCCAGCGCGGCCACCCGGGCCACTTCTGCGTGTCCGATCCTCGACATGCGCGGCACGTTAGCACGGGCCGCCGCGCCGAATCGCCCGAAAGAGGGCGCTTTGCGGGTCCCCGAGCATGGGGTAGCGTGCTCGCGGCCTATGACAGACCCGAACTCCGAACTCGCCGAGCTCTTTGCCGAAGTCGCCCCCGACATCCAGCGCGCCATCCGCGACCTGGGCTGGCGGACGCCCACCCCCGTCCAGTCGGCCGCGATCCCCCGCATGCGCGCCGGAGGCGACCTGATCGTCCGTGCCCAGACCGGCAGCGGCAAGACCGGCGCCTTCGGCATCCCGCTGGTCGAGGCGATCGACACGTCGCTCCCGAAGACCCAGGCGATCGTGCTGCTCCCGACCCGCGAGCTCGCCAACCAGGTCGCCAAGGACCTCGACGCCCTCGGCCAGTACCGCGGCGTCCGCACGCTGCCGATCTACGGCGGCGTCGCCTACGGACCGCAGCTCGAGGGCCTCGACAAGGGCGCCCACATCATCGTCGGGACCCCGGGCCGCATCCTCGATCATCTCAAGAGCGGCCGCATGGACCTCAGCTCGACCAAGGTCCTCGTCCTCGACGAGGCCGACGAGATGCTCGGCCTCGGCTTCTGGCCCGACATGAAGGAGATCGCGAGCTACCTGCCGAAGAAGCGGCAGTCGCATCTCTTCTCGGCGACGATGCCCGAGCGCGTGCGCTCGCTCTCGCGCTTCTTCCTGACCAACGCCGAAGACGTCACGATCGACACCGACGGCGCGAACCCCCAGAAGATCGAGCACTTCTACTACGTCTGCACGGCGTCGGAGAAGGAGTCGGTGCTCGCGCGCATCCTCGCCTACGAGGAGCCCGACAGCGCGATCATCTTCTGCAACACGAAGGCCGACGTCCGCTTCATCACCGCCTATCTCGCCAAGCGCGACTTCAACGTCGACCAGATCTCCGGCGATCTGCCGCAATCCGCCCGCGAGAAGGCGATCGCGAAGATCAAGGCCGGCAAGCTCCGCTTCCTCGTCGCGACCGACGTCGCCGCCCGCGGCATCGACATCAGCGACCTCGCCTACGTCATCAACTACACGACCTCCGACTCGCCCGAGGTCTACGTCCACCGCACGGGCCGCACCGGCCGCGCCGGCAAGTCGGGCATCGCGATCTCGCTGGTGTCGGGCCTCGACATCGGCAACTTCAAGTTCATGCAGACGGTCTCCGGGATCGCCGTGAAGGAGAAGAAGGTCCCGACCGAGCGCGACATCGCCGCGCGCGCGGCCGAGCGCGTGAAGCAGAAGTCGGAGGCCGAGCTCGAGCGCCTGATCGAGCGCGCGAAGGAGCGGCTCGCGACGATCCCCCACGCCGAGGTGCTCGAGCGCGCGGAGCGGATCCTGCCCTTCGTGAAGCGGCTCGCGGGAAACGACGACGGGCTCGAGGAGCTCGCGAAGGTGTGTGCGGCGTTCCTGCTCGATCCGCCCGGCGAACGCGGGGGCGCGGCGCGCGCCTCGGCTCCGTCCGACGCCGCCGCGCGCGAGCGCGAGGACGACGGCGAAGGCGCGTCGGACGAGGGGCTCCGCGACTCGGGCGCCGACGACGCCGAAGGGCGCTCCGCCTCGAAGCACTACGAAGGCGATGCGGCCCACGACGCCGATCGCGCGAACCAGGCGCCCGGCGCCGGCGGCGCCGGCGGTGGCGCGGGGGGGCGGCGGCGGCGCGGACGCGGCGGCTCGGGCGGACGCGATGGTGGACGCGACGGCGGTCGCTCGGGCGGGGGCGACCGGGGTCGCTCCGGCGGCGGCGCCGGCGGTGGCCGAAGCGGCGGCGGCGAGCGACGCCGGCCGCGCTGACGCGACCCGACCCGCCCGCCCGCCCGCCCGACGCCGATCGCGTTTCGACGAGATCCCCCGGCGAGGCCGCCCGATGTACCGCCTCTATTCCTGGGAGCACAGCTACTTCTCGGGCAAGGTCCGGGGCTATCTCCGCTTCAAGCAGCGGTTGGGCGCCCTCGGGCCCGGCTTCGAGGACGTGCTCGCGACGCCCGAGCTGCTCGCGGGACTGCTCGCGAGGAAGTCCGGGAGCGGGGCGGTGCCCCAGCTCGAGGCGCCGGACGGGACCTGGATCCAGGACTCGAGCGAGATCCTCGACTACTGCGAAGCGGCCCATCCCGAATGGCCGATCCTGCCCGACGCGATTTCCCGTCCGCGCCAACGGCTCGCGGCACTGCTCGTCGAGCTGCTCGCCGACGAGTGGCTGCTCGTCCCGGCCTTCTGGCAGCGCTGGTTCTTCAGCGAGAACGGAAGCACACCGAGCCACCGCGCCTTCAACGAGCAGCAATGGGGCGCGATGCTCGCCCCCGGACAGGACGGACCGGGTCGCCGCGCCGCCGGCGCCGGCTTCTTCGCGGCCGCCTTCGGCATCGCGGACACCCGCGTCCATCCGAAGGGCGTCTACGCGGGGCTCGTCCATCTCGGCTGCGACGCGCGGACCGAGCGCGCCTGGCAGGCGAGCCAGCACCGCATCCTCGAGCGCCTCGAGGTCCACTTCGCCCGCCACGACTTCGTCCTCGGCGGCCGCCCGAGCCTCGCCGACTTCGGCTTGCTGGGCCCGCTCTACGCCCACCTCTATCGCGACCCCGTCGCGGGCTTCGCGCTGCGGACCTTCTTCCCGCTGGTCACCGAGTGGGTCGAGCGGACGAACGGCGAGGGCGCGCTCAACGCGCGTGCCTATGGGCAGAAGCTCTACTCGATCGGAAAGGATGGCTCGCTCGTCGGTCGCCCCGCCTCGAGCGACGGCGCCGAGTGGCTCCCGGACGACGCGATCACGGCGACCCTCGACGCCGTCGTCGCCGTCTTCTTCGAGGAGATGTGGCCGGTGCTGTGCACCGCGCGCGACGCGCTCCGCGCCCACCTCGCCAGCCCGGCCCATCCGCCGGGCGGCGAGCTGCCGGGCAAGTCCTTCTTCGCGACGCCCGGCTTCGAGGCGCTGCAGACCGGCGACGGCCCGCTGACCCACGCCTTCGAGCTCGGCGGCATCCGCGCGCGGCGCATGGTCGTCCCCTATCAGCTCTGGATGCTCGGTCGGATCGAGCGGGCGATGCGCCCCGCGCTCGCGAACGCCTCGGCGCGGGCCGCGCTCGAGGGCTGGCTCGATGGATTTCGCGGGGGCCGCGAGCTGCTCGATCTCGCGGGCTTTCTCGCGGGCTGCGAGGTCCGGAAGGTCGGGGCGCGTCTCTACTCGGTGTGAGGCGGGTCGGCATGGGGCGGGAGCGCGCCATCGAAGGGCGCACCGTCCTGCCCGAGCGCCGGGCCCTCGACGCGCAGGCGCCGCGCGCGGGGCTCGAGGCGGACGCGGCAGCCGAAACCCGTGCGCGCGTCCTCGCCGAACGTCCCCTCGAGCCAAGGCTCGGCGTCCGTCCCCGCCGCGTCGATCCGCTCCGCCCGGCGCTCGCGCCCCGACACCACGACCCGTGCCTGCGCGCCCGACGCATCGCCGAAGCGCAGCACGAGCTCGCCCTCGACCGGCCGCTTCCGACACCAGTCGAGCGCGCCCGCCACGTTCTCGAAGCGCGCGAGGCAGTCCTGCACGAGCAGCAGCGGCGGGGCATCGCCCTCGTGCGGATCGCGCCCGCGATCGCCGCCGCGCGATGCCGCATCCTCCGCCCGCCCCGTCGCCGGCCAATCCGCGACGACCGCGAGGCCCGCCGCGTTCACTCCCGCGAGGGCCGGCACGAGCCACGCACAGCCGAGCTCGAGCGATCGGAACCCCACGACCGGCCGGCTCTCGCGCACGACCAACACGGTCGCCGCCGCCGCGCGCATCCGCAGCTGCAGCGCGAGCAGGCTGTCGAGGGGGAGCCCGGCCGCCTGGGCGAGGCCTTCGAGGCGCTCCGCCTGGTGGGCGAAATGACGGAAGAGCTCGCGCCCGGCACCGCGTCCGCGCAGCGGACCCGAGACGACCGGCCGCAGGCTGGGGAAGCGCGAGCGCCGCGTCGCGAGCCCCGCCCGCGCGACCTCGGCGCGGATCGCCTCGGCGAGCGCCCGGCCCTGGGCGAAGCCCATGTCGCGCGGATGGCCCGCGCACTCGATCGTTCGCGACATGTTCCTGGCTTCTGCGCCGCGCCCGGCGCGAATCGGCTCAGCGGATCGGCTCGCGCTGGATCTGCAGGACCTCGTTCAGCGAGCCCATGCGGTAGCCCTCGAGGTCGAGGGAGACATAACGAAATCCGAGCGGCTTGAGCGCCTCGACCATCCGCTTCGCCATCGCGGGATCGAGGGCGCGCGCGAGCTCGCCGGGATCGACCTCGACGCGGGCGAGCTCGCCGTGGTGGCGCAGGCGGACCTGGCGGAAGCCGAGGCCCCGGAGCCGCTCCTCGCCCTGCTCGACCTGGCGCAGACGCTCGACGGTGACCTCGGTGCCGTAGGGCAGGCGCGAGGAGAGGCAGGCCGAGGCCGGGAGATCGGCGGTCGGCAGGCCCGCGGCGCGGGAGAGCGCGCGGATCTCCTGCTTCGACAGGCCGACGTCGAGGAAGGGGGCGAGGACGTCGTGCTCGCGGGCGGCGCGGTGGCCCGGGCGGAAGTCACTCGTATCGTCGGTGTTGATGCCGTAGGCGATGGCGTCGAAGCGCAGCTCGCGGGCCAGGGCGTCGAGGGTCTCGAAGAGCTCGCTCTTGCAGTGGTAGCAGCGGTCCGAGGCGTTGGCGCGGTAGGCGGGGCGCTCCATCTCGTGGGTCTCGACGAAGCGGTGGGGCAGGTCGAAGTCGGCCACCAGCTTCTCGGCCATCGCCCGATGGCTCTCGGGGTACGAGGGCGAGACGGCCGTCACACACAGCGCGTCGTCCCCGAGCGCCCGCCGGGCCGCCCAGGCCAAGTAGCTCGAGTCGACGCCGCCCGAGAACGCGATCAGCAGCCGGCCCGCCGACGCGAGCCGCGCGAGCAGGGCGTCCTGCTTGGCCGCCACGTCGGTCGCGACGTCGGCCGCCAGACCAGCCGCCCCATCGGGCGTCCGATGAGCCGCCGCGTCCGGCGCCGGATGAGGCGCCGGATCGGGCGCCGGGCCCGGCGAAGCCGCTGTCTTGCGATCGGGGGTCAAGCTCACGCGGCGAGGTTACGAATGGGGAGGGACAGGGTCAAGCGAGCCTCGGGGGGCGGGCGTATCATCGGCGCCGCGCTCGCGACCGGCGCCCTGGAATTCGAGTGACGCTGGACCGGCAATGGGGGGATCATGGGAAAGCTGCGCGTGGGACTCTTGTTCGGGGGCCGCTCGGTCGAGCACGACGTCTCGATCGTCTCGGCGACCTCCATCCTGAACGCGCTCGACCGGTCCCGCTACGACGTGTCGCTGATCGGCGTCGATCCCGACGGCCGCTGGCATCTCGCGACGGATGCGCGGGAGCTCGCCGCCGTGCTGCGCGAGCCCGGCGTCTTCCTGCCCGCCGTCCCCGGCGAGACGATGCTCCGACCGAGCGATGCCCCCGGCGCGAAGAGCGCGCTGGGCGCCGCGGCGCGCCTCGACGTCGTCTTCCCGATCATCCATGGCCGCGGCGGCGAGGACGGCTCGCTGCAGGGGCTGCTCGAGCTCGCCGACGTCCCGTACGTCGGGTCGGGCGTGCTCTCCTCGGCGCTGCAGATGGACAAGGACTTCGCGAAGCGGCTGCTCGCCGGCGCGGGGCTGCCGGTGACGCCGTGGCTGACCTTCAGCGGCTCGACCCTCGCGCGCATCGGGCCGCGGGGCGCGGCCGAGCGCGCCGAGGCCGAGCTCGGCCTTCCCGCCTTCGCGAAGCCCGCGAACTCGGGCTCGTCGATCGGCATCTCCCGCGCCGACACGCTCCCCGACCTCGTCGCCGCGATCTCGATGGCCCAGCGCTACGACCGCAAGGTCCTCGTCGAGACCGCGATCGACGCGCGGGAGATCGAGGTCGCCGTCCTCGGCAACGACGAGCCCGAGGCCTCGATCTGCGGCGAGATCCGGTCCCACCGCAAGTTCTACGACTACGAAGCCAAGTACCACGACGACTCGACCGAGCTCTTCATCCCCGCCGACATCGAGCCGGCCGAGAGCGAGCAGCTGCGCGCGATGGCGATCGCCGCCTTCCGCGCCCTCGACGGCGAGGGCATGGCGCGCGTCGACTTCCTGTTCGATCGCAAGACGCGCCGCGCCTACGTCAACGAGCTGAACAGCCTGCCCGGCTTCACGAGCGTCTCGATGTATCCCAAGCTCTGGGAGGCTTCCGGCCTCCCGTATGCGAAGCTCCTCGATCGACTGATCGAGCTCGCCCTCGAGCGCCACGACCGGCGCTCGAAGCTCGAGACCCAGCCGCCGCCGCCGATCTCGGGCGGCTCGGCCGTCGGGAAGCCGCAAAAGGGCTGAGCGGGCGCGGGCGCCGAAGCGCTTCTCGACCGCGCCGCGCGGAGATTCGCTTGGATCGAGAGCCGCACGACCGATCGCATCCCGTCGCACCGCGCAGCCTCGACCACGTCGTCGTGCGCGTGCGCGATCTCCCGCGCGCCCTCGCCTTCTACCGCGACGCCCTGGGCTTTCCGATCGAGCGACGCCTCGACGAGCTCGGCCTCGTCCAGCTGCGCGCCGGGAGCGCGCTCATCGATCTCGTCCCCGTCGACTCGCCCCTCGGCCGGGCGGGGGGCGGGCCGCCGGATTTGAACGCCCGCAACGTCGACCACTTCGCCCTCGCCCTCGCAGACTTCGACGAGCCGCGCCTGCGCGCCCTCTTCGCCCGCGCGGGCATCCCCGCGAGCGAGACCGCCGAGCGCTACGGCGCCGGCGGCTTCGGCCCCTCGATCTACCTGACCGACCCCGACGGCAACACCGTCGAGCTGAAGGGTCCCGCGACCCGCAGCCTCGCCGACGCGCCCGCCATGCCGGCGGTCACTCCGACGCCCGCGTCCGCCCCCGACCGCGCCGACCAACCCGACCCGCTCGCCGCCCGCCGCACCGCCCGCCGCGCGCTGCTCGAGGCCGCCCGCGAGATGGACCGTGCCGGCCTGACCGAGGGCACGGCCGGCAATCTCTCCGCCCGGACCGCCGCGGGCGAAATCGTCCTGACCCCGACCGCGATGCGTTATGCGGAGATGAGCGAGGACGATCTCGTCGTCACCGACGCCGACGGCCGCATCCTCGAGGGCCGCCGCCCGCCCACGACCGAGCTCGCGCTCCATCTCGCCTGCCTGCAGGCCCACCCCGAGATCGGCGCCGTCGCCCACACCCATCCGGTCCACGCCAGCATGTTCGCCGTCGCGGGCCGGCCGATCGCCTGCGCGATCGAGGAGGTCGAGCTCTACGTCGGCGGCGACGTCCCGGTCGCCGCCTATCATCGGACGGGCACCGCCGAGCTCGGCCGGGCCGTCGCGCCCCTGCTCCGCGATCGCGCCGCCGCCCTGCTCGCCAACCATGGCCTCGTCGTCGTCGCCGAGACGCCCGCCGAGGCGATCGCACTCACGAAGCTCGTCGAGCGCGCCGCGCGGATCATGGCGGGCGCCGAGCGCCTGGGGACGCCGGTGCCCCTGCCCGAGGCGATCCGCGCCGAGTTCCGCGCGGCCTATCTCGCGCGGCGACGCGGTCGGCACGCCTAGCGCGCGAGCTCCGCCGCGAGCGCCGACTCGAGCGTCGGATGCCGGAAGGCGAAGCCGAGCTCCTCGAGCCTTCGCGGCCGGACGCAGCGGCTCCCGAGCAGCTCGCCCGCGAGCGGCCCGAGCAGCGCGCGGAGGGCGAAGCCCGGAACGGGCAGCACCGCCGGCCGGTGGAGCACCTTCGCGAGCGTGGTCGTCAGCTCGCGATTGCGGACGATCTCCGGGGCCACCGCATTGAGCGCCCCATGGACGTCCTCGCGCTCGAGCGCCGCGAGCAGGATCTCGACGAGATCGTCGATGTGGATCCAGGGAAAGCCCTGCTGCCCGCTGCCGAGCCGCCCACCGACGCCCAGCGCGAACGGAATCCGCATCAACGCGAGCGCCCCGCCCTCGCGCGCGAGCACGACGCCGATCCGCACCCGCACGACGCGCACACCGAGCGCCTCCGCCGCCGTCGCGGCGTCCTCCCAGTCGCGGCACAGGTCAGCGAGGAAGCCCTCGCCCGGCGGCGAGGTCTCGTCGAGCGCCTCGTCCCCGCGATCGCCGTAGATCCCGACCGCCGACGCGCAGACCAGGGTCCGCGGACGGGCGCCCGGCGCCAGCGCGGCGATGCGCTCGACGATCCGACGGGTCGACGCGACCCGGCTCTCCCGGAGCCGCGCGCGCCGGGCCGCCGTGGGGAGCCCGCCGAAGATCGGCTCGCCGGCGAGGTGGACGATCGCGTCGAGGCCGGTCACCGCGGCCGCGCCGGGATCGATCCCGTCCCAGGTGCGGCGCTCGATCCGACCGCGGCCCGGCGCTCCGCCCCCGGCGCCACCGGCCCCCGGACCGGCCAGGTCCTCCGCCCCGACGCCGCCGATCGAGCGCGACAGGACCCGGACCGTCGCGAAGCGCAGCGCGAGCCGGGGCACCAGCCGCCGCCCCACCAGCCCCGTCGCCCCGCTCACGAGCACGATTCCCTTCGGCATCGGCGTCTCCCTCGACGACAGCCTAAGAAGCAGGGCGGTCGCTGTCGACCGGAGGCCCTCGGCTCGACTCGAGCCGAGGCGGCCGCCCCGCGGAGGTTGACAGCGGCTCCCCCGCGCGATTTCGTCGGGTCCCGCGCAGCCGGTCCGGCGACGCGTTCCCATCGAACCCCTCGAAGCGATTCGAATCCAGGAAGAACAGGAGACTCCCCATGCTCGTCAAGGACAAGACCGTCGTCGTCGTCGGTGTCGGCCCCGGCCTCGGAAGCGAGGTCGCTTCGGCCGCGCTGCGCGACGGGGCCAACGTCGTGATCGCCGCCCGCCGCAAGGACGAGCTGGATCAGGCCGCGAAGAGCCTCGACCCGTCCGGCAAGCGCGTGCTCGCGGTGCCGACGGACGTGACCAACGACGCCCAGTGCAATGCGCTGATGGACGCGGCCGCGAAGAAGTTCGGCCGCGTCGACGCGGTCGTGCTGGTCGCGGCCCTCGACCGCGCCTTCGGCGGCCTCGAGAACACGAACCCCGCGGACTGGGCGGCGTGCGTCGCGATCAACGTCCAGGGCGCGGCCCAGATCTGCCTCGCCGCCGCGAAGCACATGAAGAAGACGGGCGGCGGCTCGCTCGTGCTGATCGGATCGCAGTCGATGTGGTACCCGCCGATGGCACCGCAGATCGCGTATGCCGCTTCGAAGGGCGGGCTGCTCTCCGCGATGTACCACATGGTCCACGAGCTCGGGCCCCACAAGATCCGCGTCAACATGGTCATCCCGACCTGGATGTGGGGACCGCCGGTCGAGGGGTTCGTCCAGGGCGAGGCGAAGCGCCAGGGCGTCTCCGAGGAGGTGATCATCAAGTCGATCACGAAGAACATGCCGCTCGGGGAGATCCCGAAGGACGACGACGTCGCCAACGCGTGCATCTTCTTCTGCTCGGATTATTCGCGGATGGTCACCGGCGAGACGCTGCTCGTGAACGCCGGCGAAATCCTCAAATAGCAAGATGCTCTGACGGCCGAGGCGGTCCGGCCCGTTTGGGCCGGCCGCCGTCGGAACGTCGCTGCAGACGGACGCGCTCTCCGCGCCCCGATAGGGCGCAGGCTCTGCGGTCGGGCGGCGACCGGGGTGGCTCGGCGGGCGCTTGCGGCGGAGCGCGCCGCTGATCGACGGTGCGGTGGCTGGGTGGCGTGTGCAGCGGGCGAACGGCTCGCGGCGAGGCGAGGCGGCTCGGCCCGATGGGGCGTCGGCCTCAGGAGATCGAGCTCGATCGCGCGGCCTGGCTTGATCCTTGCGATGCCCCGCCCTACAAGCGGAACGTCCGCACGCTCTTCCAGCCCACCCCGATCGCGACGCTGAACGCCGCCGCGATCAGCCCGCCCGCCGCAAGGGCCCACTGCGGCCCGACCCACGACGTCGCGAGGCCGAGCGTGGCCCCACCGAGCGAGTTCGCGCTCACGGCGGCGATGAAGAGCACGCTCATCACGCGGCCGCGCAGCTCTTCCGGGGCGAGCTGCTGGAAGCAGGTGACGCGGACCGAGACGCTCAGCGAATCGAGGAAGCCGAGCGTCGCGGCGAGGAGCAGGGCCGCGGGGAACCAGGAAGCCCAGGCGAAGGCGGCGAGCACGATGCCGTGGGCCACGCTCACGGCGACGATGACGGCGCCCTTGCGGCGGATGTTGCCGAGCGCGAGCACGCCGACGAAGCCCAGCAGCGCGCCGACGGCGGGGGCCGCGAGCAGCGCGCCGAGGCCGGTCGCGCCGACGGCGAGGACGTCCTTCGCGATGACCGGCATCATCGCGGGGTAGTAGCCGATCACCATCGTCACCGTGTCGAGCAGCAGGAAGGCGAGCAGGACGCGGGTGCGCAGGACGAAGGCGAGTCCTTCGAAGATCGACTCGAGGTTGAGCCGGACCTGCCGGCGCGCCGGCTCGTCCCGGATGCGCAGCATCGCGAGCGCGAGCATCGCGGGCAGGATCAGCGCGGCGTCGATCACGTAGGCGATCGTCGCGCCCGAGAGATCGAGCAGCGCACCGCCGAGGAGCGGGCCGAGCAGCATCGCCGCCTGGCCGCCCGCGGACAGGAGCGCCATCGCGTTCATCAGCTCGCCCTCGGACACCGTCGCCGGCACGAGCGCCTGCTGCGCAGGATTCGCGAGGCTCTGGAAGGCGGCGCCGACGAAGGTCGCGACGTAGATGTGCCAGACCTCGATGCGACCCGTGCCGGTCAGCCACGCGAGCGCGAGGGCGATCGCGATCTGCGCACCGACCGCGAAGCGCAGCAGCCGGCAGCGATCCATGACGTCGGCGAGCGTACCGCCGAAGAGGCCCATCACGAGCGAGGGCAGGCCCTGGATCAGGAAGGTGAGGCCCAGCAGGCGCGCGTCGCCGGTCAGCTGGTAGACCTGGAACGCGTTCACCGCGCCCCGCATGCCGCTGCCCGTGGTGACGAAGGGCAGCGCGATGAAGAGCAGTCGGAACTCGCGGTGCGACAGCGCGGCGAGGGCGGGCATGCGTGCGGGCTCCTCCGGTCGCGGCGAGCGCGGCGTCAGGCGAGCTCGAGGTTCGCGAACCGCACCATCACCGTCTTCACCCCCGCCCGCTCGAACTTGATCCGCAGCTTCTGGTTGAGGTCCGTCCCGATCACGGCGAGGACCTGCCCGCGGCCGAAGACGGGATGGCGGACCCGCGTCCCGACCGCGACGCCGCCCTCGCCCGGCGAATCGTCCGCCGGCACGTCCTGCGCATAGCTGTAGTCGAACTGCGAGCCGCTGCGGGGGGAGCCGGTCCGCGAGCGCGGACCGCGGTGGGCGGCGCCGAGCGTCTCGATCCACTCGTCGGGGATCTCTTGCAGGAAACGGCTCGGCGACTGGTAGCTGCGCTCGCCCCACTGCATGCGCTGCGACGCGCACGACAGGAAGAGATGCTCCATCGCGCGGGTCATCGCGACATAACAGAGTCGGCGCTCCTCCTCGAGACCGCCTTCGTCGCGGGACGAAGACGCGTGGGGAAAGATGCGCTCCTCCATGCCGACCAGGAAGACGATCGGGAACTCGAGGCCCTTCGCGGAATGGACCGTCATCAGCGAGACGCGGTCGGCGCGGTCCTCGTAGCCGTCGAGATCGGAGATGAGGGCGACCTGGTCGAGGTAGAGCTCGAGCTCGCTGCGCTCTTCCCCCTCGCCGCCCCCCTCGGCGCCGTCCCCGAGCTGGTCCTCGTTCGCGGCGTGGAAGTCGCGGGCGCTCGACTGGAGCTCGCGGAGGTTGTCGAGGCGGGCCTCGGACTCGGGCGTGTCCTCCTGCTCGAGGGCGCGCAGGTAGCCCGTCTTCGCGAGGACCTCGGTGATCAGGTCCTCGAGGGCGTGGCCGGTCCGGAGATGGGCGAGGCTCGCATGGAGCGCGACGAAGTCGGCGAGCTTCGCGGTCGAGCGGCCGACGAGCTGAAGGCCGCAGGCCATCTTCATCGCCTCGAGCAGGGAGATCCCCTGGCGCGCGGCGAGCTCCTCGACCTTGTCGAAGGAGGCCTTGCCGATGCCTCGCGTCGGCTTGTTCACGATCCGCCGAAGCGCCGCGTCGTCCTTCGGGTTCACGATCAGGCGCAGGTATGCCATCACGTCCTTGATCTCGGCGCGGTCGTAGAAGCGCTGGCCGCCGACGATCGTGTACGGCACGTCGTACTTCATCAGCTCTTCTTCGAAGACGCGGGACTGGGCGTTGGTCCGGTAGAGGATCGCCTGATGGCCGTAGGGGATGTGGCTCTGGCGGTTCGCCGTCAGGATGTTGCGGACGACGAACTGGGCCTCCTCGCGGTCGTCCTCGGCCTCGAAGAAGCGGATGGGCGTTCCGCCTTCCCGGTCGGTGAAGAGACGCTTGTCCTTGCGGTCGCGGTTGTTCGCGATGACGGCGGAGGCGGCGGCCAGGATCGGCTGGGTCGAGCGGTAGTTGCGCTCGAGCTTGATGACGCGGGTATCGGCGTAGTCGTTCTCGAAGTCGAGGATGTTGCGGATGTCCGCCCCGCGCCACGCGTAGATCGACTGATCGGGATCCCCGACGACGCAGAGATTGCGATGGCCCGCAGCGAGCTGGCTGACGATCCCGTACTGGACGCCGTTCGTGTCCTGATACTCGTCGACCAGGATGTAGGCCCATTTCTGCTGGTAGTACTGAAGGACCCGCGGATGGCGCCGGAAGAGCTCCGCCGTCAGCAGCAGCAGATCGCCGAAGTCGAGGGCCTCGGCCTCGGCGAGCTTGCGCTGGTACTTCGCGTAGAGCCGCGCGCACAGCTCGCCGTCGAGGTCCTTCGCCTGCTCGGCGGCCGCGGCGGGCAGGAGCCCCGCGTTCTTCCACTGGTCGATCTGCCAGCGGATCCGGCGCGGATCGTGGACCTTCGGGTCGAGGCCCTCGCTCTTCAGGACCTCCTTCAGGACGGAGATCGTGTCCGCGTCGTCGTAGATCACGAAGCCGCGGCTGCGGCCGAGATGACCGATCTCCTTGCGGAGGATGCGGACGCCGACGGAGTGGAAGGTCCCGATGGTGCACTGATGGGCGACCGGCCCGAGGAGCTTCTCGACCCGCTCCTTCATCTCGCCGGCGGCCTTGTTCGTGAAGGTCACGGCCAGGATCTGGTCGGCCGGGATCCCGCACACGCCGATCAGGTAGGCGATCCGCGAGGTCAGGACGCGGGTCTTCCCGCTGCCCGCGCCCGCGAGGATGAGGAGCGGCCCCTCCGTCGTCTCGACGGCGGCGCGCTGCTCGGGGTTCAGGCCGGCGAAGATCGTCTCGGCGAGGCCGTTCTGGGTCGAGGGGTCGTTCGAGGGGTCCACGCTTCGTCCGCCGGGGTTCCGGCGAACTTACTGGACCCTCACTCGACCGTCACGCTCTTCGCGAGATTCCTCGGCTGATCGACGTCCGTCCCCTTCAGCGTCGCGATGTGGTACGCGAGGAGCTGGAGCGGGACGACGGCGAGGATCGAGGTCAGGTACTCGCCGAGGTCCTCGATCTGGATGACCTCGTTGGCCTTCTCGGCGATCTCGGTGTCGCCCTTCGAGGCGATCGCGATGACCTGGCCGTCCCGGGCGCGGACCTGCTCGAGGTTCGAGACCAGCTTGTCGTGGAGCTCACCCTTCGTCGCGATGACGACGACGGGCATCTTCTCGTCGATCAGCGCGATCGGGCCGTGCTTCATCTCGCCGGCGGCGTAGCCCTCGGCGTGGATGTACGAGATCTCCTTCAGCTTGAGCGCACCCTCGAGGGCGATCGGGTACATGATGCCGCGGCCGAGGAAGAGGAAGTCCTGGGCCTTGAAGTACTGCTTCGCGACGCGCTGGATGTCCTTGTCGAGGCCGAGCACGGTCTCGATCATGCGCGGGAGCCGCATGGCGTCGTGGAGGCGCGTCCGGATCTCGTCGCGCGAGAGCCGCCCGCGAACGATGCCGAGCTTCAGCGCCACGAGGTACATCGCGATCGCCTGGGTCACGAACGCCTTGGTCGACGCGACGCCGATCTCCGGCCCGGCCTGCGTGTAGAGGACGTCGTCCGAGGCGCGGGCGATCGTCGACTCGCGGACGTTGCAGATCGCGAGCACCCGCGCGCCCTGGCGCTTGCCCTCCTCGAGGGCGGCGAGCGTGTCCGCCGTCTCGCCCGACTGGGAGACCGGGATCACGATCCGCTTGTTGCCGACGATCGGCCGGCGGTAGCGAAACTCGCTCGCGAGATCGACCTCGCAGGGGATCCCGGCGATCTGCTCGATCATGTACTTGCCGAGCAGCGAGGCGTAGTAGGAGGTGCCGCAGGCGACGAGCGTGATGCCGGAGAGACCGTCGAGCTCGGCCTTCGTGAACTCGATGCCGTCGAGGTCGACGTTCATCTCGGACTCGTTGATGCGCGTCCCGATCGTGTCGGTGACGGCGCGCGGCTGCTCGAAGATCTCCTTCTGCATGAAGTGGTCGAAGCCGCCCTTCTCGGCGGAGACCGGATCCCACTGCACCGTCTGGAACTCGCGGTCGAGGATCCGCCCCTCGGCGTCGACGACCTGGACGAGGTCCTCGGCCAGGATCGCGAAGTCGCCGTCGCGCAGGGAGATGATCTCCCGCGTGTAGGGCAGCACGGCCGGGATGTCGCTCGCGAGGAAGGCCTGCTTGTCGCCGTGGCCGATGATGATCGGGCTGCCGCCCTGCTTGGCGGTGACCAGCAGGTTCGGCTCCTTGTCGCAGAGGACGGCGATCGCGTAGGAGCCCGTCAGCTCGCGACAGGCCGCGCGCACGGCGGAGAGCAGATCGCGGCCGGCCTGGACGAACTCGTCGATCAGGTGGGCGATCAGCTCGGTGTCCGTGTCCGACTGGATCGTAGCCCCCCGCTTCTCGAGCGCCGCCCGCAGCTCGCGGTAGTTCTCGATGATGCCGTTGTGGACGAGCACGACCGAGCCCGCGCGGTGGGGATGGGCGTTGCGCTCGGAGGGCTTGCCGTGGGTCGCCCAGCGGGTGTGGCCGATGCCGAGGTGGCCCGAGAGCGGCTTCTCGCGCAGGCTGCCCTCGAGGTTGACGAGCTTGCCCTTCGCGCGGCGGACCTCGAGGCGGTTGCCCTCGAGGATCGCGACGCCCGCCGAGTCGTAGCCGCGGTATTCGAGACGGCGCAGCCCGTCGAGGAGCACGTCCGCCGCCCGCCGCTCACGCCCGACATATCCGACGATTCCGCACATGGCATTTCTCCCGATTCGGGCGCCTAGCGGCGCCGATTCTTCTTCCGCGCCGGCGTCTTCGCCCGGGCCGGCTTCTTCTTCGCCGCGCTCTTTGCCGCCTTCTTCACAGGCTTCTTCGCCGCGCTTTTCGCGCGCTTCGTCTTGACCGGGCGCTTCGCCGCCGCCCTCGGACCGGCCTCGCTCGGCGCCGCCTTCGGAGCGCTCGCCTCCGGCGCCGGCGGTGCGACGACCACGACCTCCGCCTCGGCCTCCGGCGCCGGCCGCGGCACCCGCGCCGGGGCACGACCCTCCTTGCGCGCGACCCAGCCCTCGATGTTGCGCTGGCGGTCGCGGGCGATGGCGAGGGCGTCGGAGGGCACGCTCTTCGTGATGGTCGAGCCGGCGGCGATGAAGGCGTGGGGCGCGACCTCGATCGGCGAGACGAGGTTCGCGTTGCAGCCGACGAAGGCGTGGTCGCCGATCGTGCTGCGCGTCTTCTTGTAGCCGTCGTAGTTGACGACGATGGCGCCGCAGCTGAAGTTGACGTGGGCGCCGACGTCGGCGTCGCCGATGTAGCCGAGGTGGGCCGCCTTCGTGCCCTCGCCGAGCTTCGAGTTCTTGAGCTCGACGAAGTTCCCGACCTTGACCTTCGAAGCCAGCTCGTTGCCGGGGCGAAGGTGGGCCGAGGGGCCGATCGTCACGTCGTCGCCGATGCGGCTGTCCTCGATGACGCAGCCAGCCTTGATGTGGCAGCCCTCGCCGAGGCGGGAGCGGCCGGTGATCACGACGCCGGGCTCGATCACGCTGTCGCGGCCGATCCGGACGGTGGCGTCGACGTAGACCGCGTCGGGATCGATGAAGGTGACGCCCTCGTCCATCAGCCGCTCGACGATCCGCCGGCGCAGGACGCGGGACGCGGCGGCGAGCTCCCGGCGCGTGTTGACGCCGAGACACTCGTCGGCGTCGTCGACGCGCAGCGTCTCGACCCGGAAGCCGTGGCGGACGGCGTGGCCGACCACGTCCGTCAGGTAGAGCTCGCCCTGGGCGTTGTGGGGCGTGAGCGAAGCGACGCCGTCGCGCAGCAGCTTCGCCGAAACGAGGTAGACGCCGGTGTTGCGCTCGGGGATCGCGAGCTCGGCCGGGGTCGCGTCCTGGGACTCGACGATGCGCTCGAGCCGGCCCTCGGCGTCGCGCACGAGGATGCCGGGGATCGAGGGCGCGTGGGCCGAGAGCAGGAGCAGATCGGCGCTGCGTTCGCGCTTGGCGGCGACCATGCGCTCGATCGTCTGCGCGCGCAGGAGCGGCGTGTCGCCGTAGAGGATCAGGACGTCGCCCGAGAGCTCGGGCAGCGCCGCGAGGGCGACGCGCACCGCATGGCCCGTCCCGCGCTGCTCCGCCTGGAGCACGAACTCCGCGCGCTCCGCATAACGCTTCTGGACCTCGTCGGCGTCGCGCCCGACGACGACGGCCAGCCGCGACGGCGAGAGCGACTCGGCCGTCTGCAGCACGTGCTCGAGCATCGCGACGCCGCAGACCTCGTGGAGGACCTTCGCCCGCCGCGACTTCATCCGGGTTCCCTGGCCGGCGGCCAGGACGATGACGGCGATCTCGTTCACGCCCCGCTCCCCTCGCATCGTGCCGTTCGCATCGCTCCCCGTCGTCCTCCGCGCACGCAGCGATCGGCGGGACGGCCCCGCCTCGTCACCGGACGTGAGTGCCCGGATCCATGGAAAAGGCGCGTGCCCGACCCGCGCGTGATCGGTCGGGAAGCGGCCCGACTTGTCCCTCTTGTGAGCCTCGCGTGCGCCTCGCGCAGGTCCGCGGCAACCGACGTGCGCCGCGCCCGGCCCAGCCGGCTGCGTCGTCCCTCCGCGCGGTCCGGAGACGGTAGTCGGCTGGAGCCGCCCGGGCCCGTCGGGACACCGCGACCCGGAGCTCGGGTTCCTCGGGGGCCAGCGTCCGCCGCGGCCCGGCGACGCGCGCCGGTGGCCCGGATGCCTGTCGTCCCCCGACCCGGTCGCCTACCCTGCCGCCAGCAACCCCGCTTCCGGTCCGACCCGCGACCGGAGCCGCCGCCCGTCCAGGAGCCCCTCATCCAGGTTCACGGTCATACCAACGGTCTCAAGGCCAGCCAGGTCAAAGCGCTCGAGCGCCTGCTGCGCCGGCGCCTCTCCGCCGACCGCCTCGTCACGAACGAGCTGGCCCGGGAGCTGACGGCCCTCTCCTCGGAGATCCGCCGGCAGGTGGGGGTCCTCGTCGATCGAGCGGGGGCCGTCCAACACGCGATGGTCGGCAGCCCGTCCGAGACCGAGCTCCCGGACTGGGGCCGCCTGCGCGCCGGGCGCGGCCGCCTGCGCGGCCTGCGGCTCATCAAGACCCATCTCGCCGACGAGGGCCTCACCCGGGACGACCTGACCGACCTCGCGCTGCTGCGCCTCGACGCGGTCGTGTCGATCGGCGTCCGCGAAGACGGGCTGCCTTCGCTCGCCCACGCGGCGTCGCTGTGTGCCGCCAACGCCGACGGGCGCACGACGGCGAAGCTCGCGCCCTGCCATCCCGCCGACCTCGACGTCGAATTCAGCGCCTTCATCCGCGACCTCGAGAACGAGCTCGCCCGCACGACCGCGACCCACGACGTCGGCGACGGCGAGCGCGCGATCCTCGTCTCGGTCACCGCCGGCCGCGACCGCGCGACCCTCGAGCTCCACGTCGCCGAGCTGCGCGAGCTCGCCCGCGCCGCCGGGGTGACCGTCGTCGACGTCATCACCCAGTCGCGCCCCGCCGTCGACCCGCGCACCGTCCTCGGCGCCGGCAAGCTCTCGGATCTCGCGATCCGCTGCTTCCAGAGCGACGTCGACCTCGTGATCTTCGACCAGGACATGACGCCCGCGCAGGCGCGCAACCTCGCCGAGCGGATGGAGCTGCGCGTCATCGACCGGACCCAGCTGATCCTCGACATCTTCGCTCAGCGCGCGTCGACCGGAGACGGCAAGCTCCAGGTCGAGCTCGCCCAGCTCCGCTACCGCATGCCCCGACTTTCGCAGCGCGCCGACCTCTCGCTCTCGCGCCTCGCGGCCGGGATCGGCGGGCGCGGTCCCGGCGAGACGAAGCTCGAGAGCGATCGGCGCCGGGTGCGCGATCGCATCACGCGCCTCGAACGCGAGGCCGAGAAGCTGACGGACCAGCGCGAGGGCCGAAGGCGCAAGCGCGGCCGCCGCTCCGTCCCCGTCCTCTCGATCGTCGGCTACACGAACGCCGGCAAGAGCACGCTCCTGCGCGCGCTCACCCAGAGCGACGTCCACGTCGAGGACAAGATGTTCGCGACCCTCGACCCGGTCTCGCGCCGCCTGCGTTTTCCCCGGGAGCGGGAAGTCATCATCACCGACACGGTGGGCTTCATCCGCGATCTCCCCGCCGATCTCGTCGCCGCCTTCCACGCGACGCTCGAGGAGCTGCGCGACGCGAACCTGCTCCTCCACGTCGTCGACGCGGCGAGCCCGGACATCGACCGTCGCATCCAGGCGGTGCGCCAGGTGCTGGGCGAGCTCGGCTTCGACGAGAAGCCGGAGCTGCTCGTCTTCAACCAGATCGACCGGATGCCCGCCGACCAGGTCGAAGGGCTCGCCCGCCGCTACGGCGCCGTCCCCGTCTCGGCGCTCGAGTCGCGCGGGCTCACCCTCCTGCTCGAGCGCGCCGAGGCGATGCTCTGGGACGACGAGGACGGCGTCGGCGTCGCGGCGCGCATGAGCGGATCGGCGGACGCCCCGTTCGCCGGGCACTACGCCGGCCAGCAAGTCCGTTAGGCGAGCGCCCTCCCGGCGCCGAGGAGGCCTTCGATGGCATTTCGATCACGCATCGCGGGGACCGGCATGGCCGTCGGCCGGCGGGTCGTCCCGAACTCGCTGCTGACCCAGTGGATGGACACCAGCGAGGAGTGGATCGAGCAGCGCACCGGCATCCTCGAGCGCCGCTGGATCGAGCCCGACCAGAAGCCCTCGGACCTCGCCCGCGAGGCGACGCTCGACGCGCTCGCGGACGCCCGGCTCGAGGTCGGCGACCTCGACTGCATCCTGCTCGCGACGCTCTCCTCCGAGCACGACTTCCCCGGGACCTCGTTCTTCCTCCACGAGGCGATCGACGCGGGCGAGATCCCGTGCATCGACCTGCGGGCCCAGTGCAGCGGCTTCCTCTACGGGCTGCAGATGGCCGACGCGCTGATCGCGGCCGGGCGCTACCGGCGCATCCTGCTCGTCGGCTGCGAGGTCCACTCGACCGGCCTCGACATCAGCACCGCCGGCCGCGACGTCACCGTCATCTTCGGCGATGGCGCGGGCGCCGTCGTGCTCGAGGCGGTCGACGCGACGGCGGGGCCGGGGGTGCTCGCGGTCCGCCTCCATGCGGAGGGCAAGCACGCACGAAGACTCTGGCTCGAGGCGCCGAGCAGCGCCGCGCCCGGTCGCATCACCCATGAAATGATCGACGACCGGCGCATCTATCCCCACATGGAGGGGCGCTTCGTCTTCAAGCACGCGGTGACCCGGATGCCGGAGGTCCTGCTCGAGACCCTCGACTCGGCCAGCGTGAAGCTCGCCGACGTCGATCTCTTCCTGTTCCACCAGGCGAACCTGCGGATCAACGAAGCGGTCGCCCAGAAGCTCGAGATCCCGGCGGAGAAGGTCCTGAACAACATCCAGCGCCTCGGGAACTGCTCGGCCGCGGCCCTGCCGATCCTGCTGGCCGAGGCCTCCCGGGCGGGTCGCCTCGCCCCGGGCCAGCTGGTCTCGCTGACGGCCTTCGGGTCCGGCTTCACCTGGGCCTCGGCCCTGCTCCGCTGGGGCTGAGCTGCCAGCTGAGTCGCCGCCGGCTCGGATCCAGCCCGGTCCGGCGGGCATCGGCCCGCCCTGGGCTCGGTCCCGACCCGGGCGAGGCCGCCTCCGGCTCCCTCGGCCTGACGCATCGCATTAAAGGTCCCGGGGCCGATTGACCGAATGACGCAGTGCGTCTACGCTGCGGGCGTCCATCCCGGCTTCGCGGCCGGCCACCCCATCAGGAGGGAGATCCATGAGCGAGCGTCATTCGAAGTCGGCCGACTGGAAGAAGTGGAGCGAGTTCCGCCCCGAGTGGGCGAGCGAGGGCATCGAGCGGATCAACTCGGAGCTCGAGAAGTGGTCCGACGAGCTCCAGACCCGGAGCAACAAGTTCCGCAAGGAGAGCCAGAAGCGGATCGAGAAGGGCGTCGCCCAGATCCAGCACGAGCTGCGCAAGCTGCCGGCGGTGAAGCGGGCCGAGGCGATCCGCCAGACCCTCGAGACCCGGGTCCAGACCGGCGTCGAGGCCGGCCTCGACCAGGTCTATACGAAGCTCAACCTGGCCCGCCTCGAAGAGGTCAAGAAGCTCGAGAAGAAGATCGCGGCGCTCAACAAGAAGCTGCGCGCGATGGAAGAGCAGCCGACCGCCTGAGCCGATCCCGGTGCCGGGGCGGAAACGCGCGGGCCGGAACGAAACGAGGCGCCGTGGTCCGGTCGGGACCACGGCGCCTCTTCGTTTTTCGGACCCCGCCTCCTCGCGGCCGGACTCGGCGGCTCGGAGCTGGGCCGGACCGGGCTTCAGGGCCCGCCCTCAGGGCTTGTAGGGCGTCAGCGCCGCGCTCGACTGGCGCACCGCATTGCGCTCCGCCGCCGGCAGCGGAATCAGCCCCCGATCCGAGAGGTAGCCCTCGTCGCCGGAGGCGGCCTCGCTCGTGAACTCCCGGATGAACTCCCGCAGCCCGGGCACCTTCCCGACGTGGGCCGACTTCACGTAGAAGTAGAGCGAGCGCGAGACCGCGTACTTGCCGTCGGCGATCGCCTCGAAGGTCGGTGCGACGCCGCCCACCAGGGCGCCCTGGATCTTGTCCGCGTTCTGGTCGAGGAACGAGAAGCCGAAGATCCCGAGCGCCTGCGGGTTCGCCTCGAGCTTCTGGACGATCAGGTTGTCGTTCTCGCCGGCCTCGACGTAGGCGCCGTCCTCGCGGATCGCATGGGCGACCGCCTGGAAGGCCTTCTCGTCCTTGGCGCGCAGGGCCTCGAGCATCGGGATCGTCCGGGCCCCGCCCTCCATCGCGATCTCGACGAAGGCGTCCCGCGTCCCCGAGGTCGGCGGCGGCCCGAGGACCTCGATCTTCACCGCCGGCAACGATTTGTCCACGTCGCTCCAGGTCTTGTAGGGGTTGGGCACGAGCTTGCCGCCGACGGGCACCTGCTTGGCCAGCGCGAGGAAGATCTGCTGCAGCGTGAGCTTCGACTGCTGCGCCTTCTTCGAGCTCGCCAGCACGATGCCGTCGAAGCCGATCTTGACCTCGACCATCTGCACGACGCCGTTGGCCTTGCAGAGGTCGACCTCGGTCGGCTTGATCCGGCGCGAGGCGTTCGCGACGTCCGGCGTCTTGTCGCCGACCCCCGAGCAGAAGAGCTTGAGGCCCCCGCCCGTCCCGGTGCTCTCGACGACGGGGGTCTTGAACTTGCCGGCCCGGCCGAAGCGCTCGGCGACGGCGGTCGAGAACGGGAACACCGTCGAGGAGCCGACGATGTGGATCTGGTCCCGGGCCTGGGCCACGTTCGCGAGCGGGGCGCCCGCGAGCGCGATCAGCAGGACGACGAAGCCTCGGAGAGCGGTGCGCATGCGATCTTTTTCCTTCCCATCCGGTTGGATCGGCGGGCAGGTTACGCGCGTTCGGTGCCTTCGCACGGAAGGCCGTGTGACAGTTTCGTGACGAATACGAAGGTCGGACGGGGTGGACGCCTTTGAAACGGAACCGGATCGCCTTATTTTCCGGCGCGGCCGGAGGAGCCTACGTTGTGCCCGCCCGAAGCAGGGCGCCGGGGCGGGAGCGGGGCGACGGCGGCGCGGACGCGCGGCGGGACGTGGACGGGAGAGTGCGGGATGCCTGATCGGGTCCACATCCGGGTCGACCGCGACCTCGATTCGCTGCGGGGGCGGGCGGTGAAGATGGCGGAGCTCTGCGAGGCCATCCTCGCCAAGAGCCTGCGGGCCGTCCGGGGCCGGGACGCCGCGCTCGCGGCGGAGGTCAAGCACGACGACCTCGCCATCGACCAGCTCGACATCGAGATCGACGACCTCGTCCTGCAGATCCTGGCCCTCGACGCTCCGGTCGCCTCGGATCTGCGCCACGTGATCGCGATCAAGTCGATCGCGACGGACCTCGAGCGCATCGGCGACATCGCGCGCAACATCGCGGGCTGCGCGCGACGCCTCTCGGAGCATCCGCCGATCCCCCTCGGCGAAGAGCTCGAGATCCTCGAGCAGAGCAGCCGCACCGCCCTGAATCAGGCCATCCGCGCCTTCCGCGAGCTCGACGTCGAGCTCGCGCGGGCGGTGCTCGGCTCCGACGACACGATCGACGAGCTCGAGGGCCGAATCATTCGCGGCGCGATCTCGCGCCTCTCGGTCTCCCCGGACCATACCGAGCAGGAGATCGACCTGATCTTCATCACGAAGGATCTCGAGCGGGTCGGCGACCACGCGACCAACATCGCCGAGGAGGTCATCCTGGCCGCCGAGGCGAAGAACCTGAAGCACGCCGCCAAGCTCTCGGCCCACCCGCGCTAGGCCCCGGCGCGTCGCGCGGCCGACCGGACGGATCCCCCGGTGGAGCCGATCGCCCGGTCGCGCTCCCTAGCGCCCGCGCCGCTCGGCCTCGATCGCCGCCAGCGCGCGCTCGACGGAGCCGCTCGCGCGATCCAGGCACTCGCGCGCCTGCTGCTCCTCGACGCCGGCGAGCTCGACGAGCATCGCGATCGCCCGCCGCTCGAGCTTGCTCGAGACGGGCGCGACGTGGGTCATGTGGTTCCCGCGCACGCGGCCCATGCGGACCATCACCGCCGTCGAGAGCGCGGCGAGGATCATCTTCTGGGCGAGGCCGCCCTTCATGCGGGTCGAGCCGGTGACGACCTCGGGGCCGACCTCGGGCGTGATCGCGATCTCGACGGCGTGGGCGAGGGGCGAGTCGGGATCGCAGGTGATGCCGATCGTTCGGGCACCGAGCTTCGCCGCCGCCTCGATCGCGCCGAGCACGTAGGGCGTGGCCCCGCTCGCGGAGATGCCGACGACGACGTCGCCGAGGGTGGCCCCGTGCTCCTCGAGCTCGAAGGCCCCGGCCTCGGGATCGTCCTCGGCCCCTTCGACCGCGCGGCGGAGCGCGCGGTCGCCGCCGGCGATCAGACCCTGGACCCGCCGCGGCGAGACACCGTAGGTCGGCGGAAGCTCCGAGGCGTCGTGCACCCCGAGCCGGCCGCTCGTTCCGGCGCCGACGTTGAACCAGCGCCCACCGCCCTGCAGCGAAGTGGCGAGGACCTCGACCGCCTCGGCCATGGCGGGCAGGACGCGGCCGACCGCCGCGTGGGCGCGGCCGTCCTCGCTGTGGATCAAGCGCAGCATTTCCAGGGCGTCCATCTCGTCGAGCGCGCGCGAACGCTCGAGGGGCGCCTCCGTCGGACGTCTCTCCGCCATCGTCTCCCCTTTCGGCCCGCGGACCGGCAACTTGATCGCAGAGCCATCGGGGGGGGCCCGCAGCCAGACCTTCGGGTCCCCGGTGAGCCATCCCGGGTCGGCCTCCTAGACTCCCGGCATGTCGTTCACCGTCGCCCCCGGAACCCTAGAGAGCCTCGAATGGAGCCGCCTGCTGGCGCGCCTCGGCCGCCACTGCCGGACGCCCCAGGGCCTCGCCCGGGTCGAGGGCGCGGTGGACCGCCCGCTCTTCGAGGCCAGCCGCGCGGAGGTCGAGACGCGGCTGCTCGAGACGACCGAGGCCCGGGCGCTGATCGACCGCGACGAGCTCCCCGGGCTCGCGGGCTGCGTCGACGTCGGGCCCCTGCTCGCCCGGGCCGAGAAGGGGGGCCTGCTCGAGCCGGCGGAGCTCGTCGACGTGCGCGGCACGCTCAAGGCGACGCTCGCCGCGGCGCGCTTCTTCGACACGCGCCGCGAGCGGTGCCCCGCGCTCGCGGCGCTCGCGGCGCCGATCGCGACGAGCCCGGCCCTCGTCGCCCGGCTGACGCGCTGCTTCGACGAGGGCGGCGAGCTGCGCGACGAGGCCTCGGCGACCCTCGCCGCCGCCCGCCGCGACCAGGCGCGCCTCGCCAGCGAGCTCGCCCAGCGCGTCGAGCGCGAGCTGCGCGACCCGGACCTCGCCGCCCATCTCTCCGACGCCTACTCGACGATCCGCAACGGCCGCTTCGTCCTGCCCGTCCGCGCCGATGCCCGCAGCCAGGTCCGCGGCATCGTCCACGACGCCTCGCGCTCGGGCACCACGCTCTTCATCGAGCCCGAAGCGATGGTCGAGCTCAACAACCGCCACCGCGAGGCGGAGCTCGCCGTCGAGCGCGAGACGCTGCGCGTGCTGCGCGAGCTGTCGGGCGCGGTCGCGGGTGAGGGGGAGACGATCCGCGCGGATCTCGCGTGCATCGAGCGGCTCGATCTCGCCTTCGCCCGCGGCGCGCTGTCGCGGGAGATGGACGCCTGTCCGCCGAGCGTCGGGCGCGAGGGGATCCTCGAGCTGCCGGGGCTGCGCCATCCGCTGATCGAGCCGGCACGCTGCGTCGCGAACGATCTGCGCGTCGGCGCGGACTTCGCCGTCCTGATCCTCTCGGGCCCCAACGCCGGCGGCAAGACCGTCGCGATGAAGGCGATGGCGCTGGCGGCGCTGATGACGCGGGCGGGTCTCCACGTGCCGGCGGAGCCCGCCGCGCGGGTCGATCTCTTCGACGCGGTGGTCGCGGAGGTCGGCGATCACCAGGACCTCGCCGCGAGCCTCTCGACGTTCTCGGCGGCGATGGCCCACCTCGCCGCCGTGCTCGACTCCGCGGGTCCCCACACCCTCGTGTGTCTCGACGAGATCGGCGTCGGCACCGACCCGGCGGAGGGCGCGTCGATCGCCCAGGCCGCCCTCGAAGATCTCGCCGAGGCCGGGGCCCGCGTCGTCACCACGACGCACTACAACCTCCTGAAGGAGATGGCCCAGCTCGATCCGCGCTTCGCGAACGCGAGCGTCGAGTTCGATCCCGAGACCCTCGCCCCGACCTACCGCGTCCGGATCGGCTCGCCCGGCGCCTCGTCGGCGGCGACGGTGGCGGCGCGCATGGGCATTCCCGCGCGCGTGCTCGCCCGCGCCGAAGCGCTCCTCGACCGCGAGGACCGCAGCCTCGACCGGATGCTCTCGGAGCTCGCGGCGACGCGCGCGACCCTCGAGAACGAGCTCGCCGCGGCCCGGACGGCGCGACACGCCGCGGAGTCGCTGCGCGCGGACTACGCCGCGAAGCTCGCGCGCCTCGAGCGCCGGCGGGAGCAGATCTTCGGCGAGATGCGGAGCACCCTCGACGCCGCGTTCCGCGAGGCCCGCGGCGCGGTCGCGCGCGTCGTCGCCGAGCTGCAGCGCGATCCCTCCTCGCAGCGCGCCGCCGAGGCGCGCGAGGCACTCGAGCGGCTCCGCAGCGAGGCCGAGGGACTCGAGCGCGAGCACGGCATCGACGCGACGATCCGCGCCGAGGACGCCGCCGACGCGGCGGTCGCCCCGATCGACTGGTCGCAGGCGCGCCCCGGCGACGCCGTGCGCACCCGCCACGGCGCCGTCGGCACCCTCCTCTCCCTCCCCGACCGCAGCGGCCGCGTCACCGTGCAGACCGCCGGCGCGAAGCTCACGCTCCCCCGCGATCAGCTCGGACGCGTCGCCGGCGCAGGGCGCGCGCGTCCCGGCGACGCGGGCTCGGGCGGCACCGCGCTGCGCGGCCTCGAGGGCCCGCCGTCGCGCCGCGAGCCGGCGCCCGCGCTCCGTCAGGGCGGCGTCGTCGAGGTCGACCTGCGCGGCCTGCGGGTCGAGGAGGGGCTCGACCGCCTCGACGAGGTGCTCGACCAGGCGGCGGTCGAGGGACGGGACGAGCTGCGCGTGATCCACGGCATCGGGACCGGGGCGATGCGGCGGGCGGTGCGCGAGCATCTGCCGCGCTCGCGCTTCGTCGTCGAGATGCTCGAGGCTTCGCGCGAGGACGGCGGCGCGGGGGCGACGCGCGCGGTGCTGCGAAAGGATTGAGGCGGATGGGCGACGAGCCGGCGGAGCGGGACGGCGAGGAGACGGAGGGCCGGCGTGCGCCGCAGGATCCCGCCGACGCGGATGGCGAGCACTTTCCCGGTGGGGATCAGCTGATCGGGACGTTCCTGCGCGAGCCGTCGCTCTGGCCGGTGCTCGCCGTCGTGGTCGGCTCGGGCGGGGCCTTCGCCGCCGCGCTGATCGTGCTCGCGATCCTCGACCGCAATCCCTTCGCGGCGGCCGCCCTGCTGCTGATCGTCGGTGTGACGGTCGACGTGGCCTTCCGCGCGCGCAGCCGCGCGAGCTACCGCAACGGGGCGCTCCTGATCGGCCTGATCTGGCTGGTCGGCCTCGTCTTCACCGGCCTCGCGGTCTGGAGCGGCATCGCCTTCGCGAGCTAGGCGAGATCCGCCGCGACCTCGGCGGCGGCGCGATCCCCGGAGAGCACGGCCGCCTCGAAGCCCGCCCCGGCGTACTGGTCGCCCGCCCAGTAGAGGCGGCGGCCGAGGGTGCGCCGATCGCGCTGGACGCGCACGAAGCGCTCGAGGCGCCGATAGCTCCCGACCTCGAAGAACGGGACGCTCGAGCGCGCGACGCGCGTCGCGAGCACGCGCTCCTCGAGGTCGGGCCGGACCCGCGCGAGCGCGCGCAGCGCCCGCTTCGTCACGACGTCGTCGGGCTCGCTCGCCGCGCGCGCGCTCGCGGCATCGCGCAGCAGCGCCACGATCTGACTGTGGCCCTCCGGTGCGCGCCCGAGCAGCTGGCCCGGCTCGAGCACGAGGGAGGCGACGATCGAGGCGTCGCCGCGGGGGAAGCGGATCTCCTGCGGAATGCCGGTCTCGACGCCGTCGACGGCGAGCGCGAGGCAGACGACGGACCGCTCGCGCATCCCCGAGAAGGCGTCGCGCTCGGCCAGCGTCAGGAGCGGGCTCGCGATGCGCAGCGCCTCCCGCGCCGGCGTCGTCACGACGACCGACTCGAAGCAGGCGTCGCTGCGCCGCCCCGCATCGTCGATCGCCTCGATCCGGTAGCCGCCCGAGGGCTCCTCGTCGATCCGCTCGACGCGCAGGCCCCGGAAGACGCGCAGGCCCTCCGCCGACGCCTGCGCCAGATCGGCGAGCGGCCGCCGCGGCAGCCCGGCCATGCCGGGCCGCGCCGCGCCGAGGCCGCGCGCCCGCGCGAACTGCAGCAAGGCGACGCGGGAGAGGTCCTCGACCGAATCGCCGTAGCTCGTCTGCAGCTCGGGGGTCAGCCAGACGTCGAGGGCCGCGCGCCCGAAGTAGAGCTCGACGTGGTCGCGCACGCTGCGGTAGTCGAGGGCCGCGGCGCGCGCGGGCTCGCTCGGATCGATCTGCTTCGCATAACGCGCCATCAGCCGGGGCCAGCGCAGCAGCCTCGGCGTCTGCAGGATCGGCCAGCCGGGAATCCAGGCCGCCCCGCGCAGGCTCGTCGGCTCGATCGGATGCGCGCGACCTCGATGCCACGCCTTCATCTGGACCGGCCGCAACGGCAGCATGTCGTCGGCGAGGCCGAGGTCGACGGCCCAGCGCAGCAGCGTCGCGTTGCCGGCCTCGAGCACGGGCCAGGCCGAGTCCATCCAGTGGCCGTCGCACCACTCGCCGCAGGCGCGCCCGCCCACGACCGTGCGCGCCTCGTAGACCACGACGTCGATGCCCTGCCGCGCGAGGAGCCAGGCCGCGCGCAGCCCGGCGAGGCCCGCGCCGACGACGGCGACGCGGGCGAAGGAGGTCGGCTCGGCGCTCATCGCGCGCCGCGCTCGCGCCCCGCCCGGCGCCCGGCCTCGAGTACCCCGCGGACGTCCTCGAGGGTTTCGAACGGCACGAACGCCTTGCCGCGTTCGAGCAGCGCGTCGACCAGCGTGTCCTTCGCGAAGACGAGGTCGGCCTCGATCGCCCCGCACTGATCGGAGACGCGCCCGTTGCCGATGTGGACGCAGTAGGCGCCCGGATGCGCGCGGCGATAGGCGGCGATGATCTGGCGCTTGCAGGTGCCCGTGCCGCAGCCGCACGCGGGATTCGGGCCGCCGGGGCTGATGCGCCAGACGTCGCGCTCGTACTCGAGGTGGTTCGCGCGATAGGCGAAGCGGATGCCGTGGATCTCCTGGAGCCGATCGAGGTTCCAGTCGAAGCCGTCGGACAGGACCTGGAAGGGGATCTTCTCCGCCGCACACCAGGCCACGAGCCCGCGCGCCCCGGGATCGAGCGCGATCGTCTCGAGGAACCGGAACAGCTCCTCCTGCGGCAGATGGAAGCCGTCGAAGAGCTCGACCACGTAGCTCCAGGCCGTGAACTCGCCCTGCTCGAAGCGCGCCCACAGCTGGCGCCGCCGCTCGGCCAGCCGCTCGCGGGCGAGGGTCGAGCCGACGTCCTGGATCGAGAACGTGCCGTCGAAGTCGCAGAAGACCGCGAGCGATCGATCCGCCGGGATCGTGGGGCCGGGTCCTTCGTTCACGGGGCTCTCCGGGATTCGCGCAGGCAGGGTGGGTAGCGCATCCTCGCGCCGGCGGGAATCGGGGAGGCGGGCGTTGCGGGCGGCGCGGGTGGACGAACGGGACGGCGGCGGCGACGCCGGCGGTGCGACGGCGACGGGGTCGCTGCGGGCGCGCCTCGCGGGCGAAGGTGGCCCGATCCTGCTCGACGGGGCGACCGGGACCGAGCTCGAGCGGGCCGGGCTCCCGACCGGCCTTCCGCTCTGGTCGAGCCATGCGCTGCTCGAGGCCCCCGAGTGCGTCCTGCGGATCCACGCCGCCTATCTCTCGGCCGGCGCCGAGCTCGTCACCGCGAACACCTTCCGCACCCAGCGCCGCACCCTCGCCCGCGCCGGCCTGGGCGACGCCGACGCCCGCCTGACCCGCCTCGCCGTGGACCTCGCCCGCCAGGCGGTCGAGCTCCACGCGCACGGCGGAGGGGGAGGCGGACGGACCGATCGCGCCGCGCTGGGTCGCCGGATCGCTGCCGCCGCTCGAGGACTGCTACCGCCCCGATCTCGTCCCCGACGAAGCCGCGCTCGCCCGCGAGCACGGCCGTCAGGCCGAACTGTTAGGCGAGGCGGGGGTCGACCTGATCCTCGTCGAGACCATGAACAGCCTGCGCGAGGTGCGCGCGGCCGCGACCGCGGCGGCACGGACCGGGCTGCCCTTCGCCGTCGGCTTCGTCGCGTGGGACGGGGCGCGCCTGCTCTCCGGCGAGGACCTGGCCTGGGCCGCGCGGACGGCGCTCGACCTCGGCGCAGCCGCCGTCGGCGTGAACTGCCTGCCGACCTCCAATCTCGAGCCCTGCCGACGCGCGCTCGCGGACCTCGGCCGCGCCCTGCTCGTCTCGCCCAACCTCGGCGCCCCCGATCCGCAGACCGGCTTCACCCGGGACGCCTCCCAGCCGGTGCACGCCTTCGCCCGGGCCCTCGAGCCCTGGCTCGAGGCCGGGAACCGGACCGGCGCGGCCGCCCGGATCGTCGGCGGGTGCTGCGGCACGACCCCGGCCCACATCGCCGCCCTCGCCGCCCGGCTGTCGACGCCCAGCCCGGGACGAATCACGCCTCCCTGATCCCCAAATTGGGTCACCCCGTTCCACTGCGATCCGCGTCGATCGCCGCCACTTCCGGACGCCTGCCGTTCCCCCGCGATCCCGCCGCACGGCTCTCGCGATCGCTTCGCCGATCCACCCCGACAGTTCAACCAGGGCCAATTCCCCACGATCTGGCACGGCGATTGCTCTATCCCCGTTCAGTTGATCGTGGGGCGTCCTCGAGGAGCGGGCCCCCCTTCTCGCGCCCGGGCTGGCTACCCCTCCCTTCGCACGAACGTGCGAGGAGCCAGCTCGGGCGCTTCCGTTTCCGGCGTCCGCTGCGCGCCGAGCGCCCGGCGCGCCGCCCCGGCCAGGAAGACCGAGCCGACCACGACGAGCCGCTCGCCCGGGGCGAGCGCCGCCCGCGCCATCCGGGCCGCGTGCACCGGATCCTCGACGATCTCGAGGGGCAGCTCCGGGCGGCCGGCCCGGGCGAGCGCGGCGAGGCGCTCGGGGTCGAGGGAGCGCTGGGCGTCCGAGCGGGTCAGCCAGAGGCGCGTCGCCCGGGGCAGCAGCGCAGCGAGGACGCCCTCGACGTTCTTGTCGCTCGAGATCGAGAGCAGCATCGGACAGCCGGCCGGAGCCAGCGCTTCGAGCGTGCGGGCGAGGACCCGGGCCGAGCGCTCGGTATGGGCCGCGTCGATCAGGACGGCGGGATCGTTCGCCAGGATCTCGATCCGCCCCGGGAGCACCGCCCCGGCGAGCCCGCGCGCCGCCGCCTGCCGCAGCCGATCGGGCGCGTGGGCCCCGAGCGCGTGCACGCAGGCGATCGCCAGCCCCGCGTTCAGGACGGCCGCCTCACCGAGAAGCGGCAGCGTCGCCTCGACCTCGAGCCCGTCGCGCGACGTGAAGCGGAAGGACTGGCCGGCGGGATCGAGGGGACCCGAGGTCGAGGCGACCTCGAAGTGCTCGCCCATCGCAAGAACGGGCGCCCCGACCTCGACCGCCCGCCGCCGGATCACCGCCTCGGCCTCGGGTCCGAGCCGGCCGAGCACGGCCGGGACCCCGGGCTTCAGGATCCCGGCCTTCTCGCCGGCGATGAGCGCCTCGGTCGGGCCGAGCTTGTCGGTGTGCTCGAGCTCGATGCTCGTGATGCAGGTGACCGCGGGGCGCACGACGTTGGTCGAGTCGAGACGCCCCCCGAGCCCGACCTCGATCACCGCCCGATCGACCCCGGCCTCCGCGAAGAGCAGGAAGGCGATCGCCGTCGTCGCGTCGAAGAAGCTCGGCTGCGTCTCGGGCGGGCCCGCGCGCAGCGCATCGACCGCCGGCCGGACGCGCTCGACCGCCGCGACGAGGCGATCCGGATCGACCTCGCGCCCGCCGATGCGGAAGCGCTCGATCCAACTCTCGAGATGGGGCGACGTGAACGTCCCGACGCGCTCGCCGAGGGCGCCGAGGATCGCCTCGGCGAAGAGGCAGGTGGAGCCCTTGCCCTTCGAGCCCGCGACGTGGACGACGCTGAGACGCTCGTGAGGGCGGCCGATCGCGTCGAGCAGCGCCTCGATCGGGCGCAGGTCGAGGCGCGTGTAGGCGTAGGCAGTCGAGCGCTCCCGGTTGATCAGGCCATCGAGGTAGCGCGTCGCGTCTTCGAAGCTCGAGAGGGGCTCGGGGCCGGGTCTCCGCATCGCAATCCTCGTCCGCGGGTCCGGCCGGCGGTGCATCGATCCGCGCGGGCTCCGGACCGGCGGGAGACTAGACGACGCACGCGACGCCGGGGCCCGAGACGCGAGAAGGCGGCCGATTGCTCGACCGCCTTCTCCGATGCCTCACCGGGATCGCCTCGGCCGCCTGCTCGACCGTCGCCGCGGCGAGCTCGCCGTCGACGCGGGGCGGGAGAGGGCCCCGCGGAGCGCTACTGCAGCATGTACTTCTGGCGCTCGCGATAGGCCTTCAGCGCCGGGCTCGTCGACTCCGACGACGGGTAGAAGTACTTCACCGCGTGGCCGCACTCCTGGCAGACGCGGTAGCAGAACATGAATCCCTCGACCTCGCGCACCGAACCGACGTTGATGCGACTGTCGTCGGTGCAGCACTTCGACGCCCGGGTGGGGGACACGATCCGGCGCGGGTACTCGTTCTTGGGGGTTTCCTTGTCGGTGTACTCGATGATGTTCTTCGTGAGGCGGTGCGACCGCTCTTCCGAGCTCTTCTTGCGAATGTTGCTGCCGATTCTTCTCAACGCTTCATCCTCGCATCGTTTCGGTTCCCGCTACGCAGCCGGCCGGACGCCGAGCTCCGAGAGCAGGAACGATCGATTTTCGAAGGGCCGCCGACACGGCGGTCCGTCCGTCGTCCAGAAACGGCTCGTCGGGAGCTCCTCGGCCAGCTCCAGGAGGAGAGAGCTGCGAGTTCCGTAACGATCCGCCACGTGGACACAAGTCGATTCGAAGGGGCTCTTGCGGGCCGGCCGAGCGCCGGTCTCGCAGGAGTCGCCTTCCTCGACGTGTTCTCGACAGATCCGCGCCAGGCCCTCGAAGAGGTCCCGACCCGGCTCCGTCAAAAGCTTCTCGACCTGACCGCGGATGCGAACCAGCTTCTGGGCTCGCGGCTCCTCGGTGTCGATCAATCCCTCGATGCCTTCGAAGCCCGGAAACGGCTTCCCGTCGGCCGATGCGATGCAGGCGGGCTCGAGGCCCGCGCCGAGCGCCCCCGCGACCCGCTCGTCCTCGACGTTGCCCACGACGTGGATGCCGGGCTCGAGCGGGAAGATCCGCGGCGATTCGCGGTACACGACGAGCGCCGCGCTCTGCGCGTCGGCGACGAGGAGCTGGAACGGGTTGTGGACACCGACGTCGAGTCGCGCGAGGGACTCGGTCGCCGCCGCTGCGCTGCTCGCTTCGAGTGCCGCCATGACCACCTCTCCGCGCGACCGAAGCTTCGGAGCCGCCTTCGAGGGCTCCCCGGCGCCCGCCTCGCCTAGCACGCCCACCCGGGCGCCGGCGATCGGCCGCAGGTTCGTGAGCCCGGCGAAGACGCCGCGCTCCGAGAGTCCGACCCAGGTCCCGCCCGCCTCGAGGTCGCGCGGCGCGAGAATCCGTCCCGTTCGCGCCGGCCTCACCGCGGGTCCCTCCGCGGGCCGGGCCAGGAACTCGTCGCGGTTCGCCGCGACCACCAGCGGTCGGCCGGGCACGCAACGATGCAGGACGATCAACGTACACATCGCGCGCTCACCGCCTCGCGAATCCGTCCCGCGTCCGTCACGGCTTCGCCATCGGATCCCCGCGTCCGCCAGCGAGGGGCGCAGGGGCTCGAGAGCGGATTCGGGTCGGGCGCGGACCGGGCCGACCCACCGCGGGCCGGGCTCGGCTGCATCGGATCGGGTTGGACAAACTAGCGTGCCGACCTTGGGGCCGCAATGAAAACCTATGAAAAATCAGATAGATGGAGGAGATTTCCGACCCCCTCGCCGAGGCCCCGCGCCCGGTCCTCGGCACGCCCCGCGGAGGCGCCTCTTCGGTGCGACCTCGACGCGCGTCCGCCATCGGTGGCGGGCACCGCGCGGAGCCCCGGGCAATCACGCGAACTCGTTCACGAATCGGATCTCGGCCGAATGCGTCCGTCCGGCGGCGGGCGGACGTCGGCCGGGCCGGGAGGGATCACGCCCCCCTCGAGAATCTGCGCTTCGAGCGCAATTTTTTTGACACATCGGCAGATCTCGAGACACTCCATTCATGTAGACCCGCTCCTCGCGGGGCTTTACGAAAGTCGGAGGCAGAGCTCTACCCTGAGAGCTCTGCCTCCCTTGCGTTTGGGACCCGGGTCCAGCTCGCTCGACCCGACTCCCCCTGATCGATCCGCGTTCGCCCCGCCACCCGGTCCCGACGAGTGTGTCGATGACCCGTGTCTGGAGCGCCACCGTCGTCGGTGTGACGGGCGTGCCCGTCGAAGTCGAAGTCCGGATCTCCTCCCAGCTGCCCTGCGTCGACGTGGTCGGACTGCCCGAGGCGGCGGTGCGGGAGAGCATCTCGCGGATCCGCGGGGCGATCGCGGCGGCGGGGCTCGCATTTCCCGATCGCCGGGTGACGGTGAACCTGGCGCCGGCGGAGCTGCGCAAGAACGGGGCGGGGCTCGACCTGCCGATCGCCGTCGCGATCCTCGCGGCAGCGGGCGCCGTGCCGGCCGAGGCGATCGCCGGGCGGGCCTTCTTCGGCGAGCTCGCCCTCGATGGTCGGCTGCGCGCGACGCGCGGGATCCTCCCCTGCCTGCTCGCGCTCCGGGGCGGGCCGGTGGCGGAGGCGATCGTCCCCAGCGCCAGCGCCCCGCGCGCCCGCCACGCCCCGGGCGTCGTCGTCCGGGCGGCGGACGATCTGCGGACGGTCGTCGGTCATCTGATCGATCAGGAGCGGCTTCCGCTCGCCGAGTCCTCCGGCGACGCGATGCCCAGCGGGAAGACCGCACCGCCCGGTGCACGGACCGCCGGCGGCGGCCTCCGGGGCCCGGAGCGATTCGAGCCCGCCCTCCCCTGCCTCAGCGAGATCCGCGGGCAGCCCCTCGCCAAGCGCGCCCTCGAGGTCGCCGCCGCGGGCGGCCACGGCCTGCTGCTGACGGGGCCGCCGGGGACGGGCAAGACCCAGCTCGCGCGGCGCCTGCCCGGCCTGCTCCCGCCCCTCGAGCCCGAGGAGCGCCTCGAGGCCGCCTGCATCCTCGACGCGGCCGGCGTCCTGCCGCCGGAGCAGCCGATCCCGGACCAGGCGCCCTTTCGCGCGCCCCACCACACGGCGAGCGCCGCCGGCCTGCTCGGGGGCGGGAGCCCTGTGCGCCCGGGCGAGGCCTCCCTCGCCCATCACGGTGTGCTCTTCCTCGACGAGCTGCCGGAGTTCGATCGGCGCTGCCTCGAGTCGCTGCGCGAGGTCCTCGAGCAGGGCGTCGTGCGGATCGCCCGGGCGAACGTCGCGTGCGAGCTCCCCGCCCTTTTCCAGCTCGTCGCCGCGGCCAACCCGTGTCCCTGCGGCGACTACGGCTCGCCGGGACGCGACTGTCGCTGCGACGACGCGGCGCTCGCGCGCTACCGGCGGCGGCTCTCGGGTCCGCTCGTCGACCGGATCGATCTCGTCGTCGCGGTCGGCGAGGTGCCGTGGTCGGTGCTGCGCGGGGCCGCGGAGGGGCCGACGAGCGAGGCCGTACGCGCGCGGGTGATCCCGGCCCGCGCGCGGCAGCGGGCTCGCGGCGTTGCGCGCAACGCGGAGATCCCGGACGCGCGCCTCGACGAGCTCGTGCGCGCGGAGCCCGAAGCCCTCGAGCTGCTCGGGCGGGCGGTCGAGCGGATGCACCTCTCGGCCCGCGTCGCGCGGCGCCTGCTGCGCGTCGCGCGCACGGTCGCGGATCTCGCCGGCGAGGCCACGACGGGACCGTCGGCGGTGGCGGAGGCGCTGATGCTGAGACCGCTGCGCTGATCGGCAGCGCTGATCGGCGCCATGGCAGGCCCCGGTCGGCCTGCACCGGTGCGAACCGACTGTTGGATTTGCGAACAGCCGTTGCCCATCTCCGCGCCACCGGGTGTTCACGGGAGACGCGCGAATCGGGCCGCATTCCCCTCGAATGAGCCGGCCTGGGCCACCCTCTGGTGGCTCGAGACGTGCCCAAGGTCCGAAATCGGCATCCAATCCGCCGCCCCCGAGCGATTCAAGGCTCATCAACGAGCCGGCATGCAGGATGCAATGACGAAGGAGCAGGATCGATGGGGTGCGGTCGAGAGGGCCGGGGGACGACGAGGGAAGAGGCGAAGGAGCGCGACTTCGAAGCCCGGACCTGGACGGATCGCGTCATCGAGGAGAGGGGCCGCTCGGGAAGACGTCCCGAGCGACTCGAGCCCGGTGCAGTCCGGGTGGGTGCGAAACGGGGCCGACGAGCGGAAGCAGAGGAGGATCACGGACATGAACGAGCCGACCAGCGTCTCGATTCCGATCGAGTATTGCCGACGGGTCCAGGTGATCGAGGCCGAATGCGTGGCCGATCCGGACGAGGTGAGCCTCCGCGAGCTCGTCGAGGCCGTGGCGGAGTACAGCGCCTCCGAGCGCGAGGTCGTGGCGACCGTGATGCACATGCTCCGGACCGGGTCGGTCCGGCTGCGGGGCGTCTACGAGGAGCCCCAGGCGGCGAAGCTCTGCGGCTGATTCCGCGGCATCCTCCTCGCGCAGAGGAGGCGCCCTTTTGCGGATCATCCCGACCGAGCTGCCCGAGGTCCTGATCGTCGAGCCGACGGTCCACCGCGACGAGCGCGGCTTCTTCCTCGAGACCTGGCACGCCCGCAAATACGCCGAGGCCGGCCTCCCCGCCGGCTTCGTCCAGGACAATCACAGCCGCTCCCGACGAGGAACCCTCCGCGGTCTCCACGCCCAGCTCGCGAGGCCCCAGGGCAAGCTGGTCCGCGCTTCCCTCGGCGAGATCTTCGACGTCGCCGTCGACATCCGCCGCGGCTCGCCGCGCTTCGGCCGCAGCGTCGCCGTCGTCCTCTCTGCGGAGAACTTCCGCCAGCTGTGGATCCCGGAAGGCTTCGCCCACGGCTTCTGCGTGCTCTCGCAGGACGCCGAGATCCAGTACAAGTGCACCGACTTCTACGACCCGGCGAGCGAGCTGACGATCGCCTGGGACGATCCCGCGCTCGCGATCCCGTGGCCGGCGGTGGGACCGCTCCTGCTCTCCGCGAAGGATCGCACGGCCCGTCGTCTGGCGGAGATCCCGGAGGCCGAGCTTCCGCGTCTTGCGGGCTAGGCCCGGTCCCGCTCGTTGCGCTCGATGCAGTCGGTGCAGTGGCCGTAGAGCTCGTGGCGATGGCGCAGGATCCGGAAGCCGTAGCGCGCCGCGATCTGTCGCTGGCTCTCCTCGATCATCCCGCACTCGAACTCCTGGATCTTGCCGCACTTCACGCACACGAGATGGTCGTGGTGCTCCTGCTCGATCTCGTAGCGCGTGATGCCGTCGTCGAAGTGGCGCTCGGTCGCGAGGCCCGCCTCGACGAGGAGCTTCATCGTCCGGTAGACGGTCGTGTAGCCGACGTTCGGATGCTTCTCGCGGACGACCTGGTAGAGGTCCTCGGAGGAGACGTGGCGACGCGCCTCGAGGAAGGTGGCGAGCACGAGCTCGCGCTGCTTCGTGTGCTTGAGATTGTGCTGCTCGAGGTACTCCGCGAGCGCTCGCATCTCGACTTCGTGCGCCATGGGCGCAGCGTACCACGCGCGGGCGCCACATTCTCGCAGACGGCCTCGCGGACGGCCTCGCGGACAGGCTCGCCGACGGCCTCGCGAGCGGCCCTCGAATCCCCCGCCCGCCCGCGAGCTAAGCCAGCAGATCCTCGGCGCGGGAGGCGAGCTCGTCGTCGAAGTCCTCCGACAGCAGCCGGATCTGGCGCTTCAAGCCGCCTTCGAGCTCGAGCTTCCCCTGGCTCTTCTGGCGCAGCAGCTCGTCGAGCACCGGCAGGCTGATCGCCTTCTCGCCGGCATCGAGGAAGATCGACGCGAGCTCGCCCGTCGACGGCGGTCCGACCTTCTCGAGATACGCCTGGCAGGCGGCGGCGAGGCCCTTCGTGCCGTGGGCCTCGCGAACGGCATTCGCCAGGGCCTTGCCGACCTGGCCGCCCTTCTCGTCGGTGAACAGCTCTTCGGCGGCGGCGAGGGCGAGGCGGGAGCGCTTCTCCTCGAGCGCACGGTCCCGGCCGCTCAGCGGTCGCTCGCCGCGACCCGCGCCCTTGCCCTCGCGCCGCATGCGATCCCGCTCGCTGTACGAAAGCTTCCGACGATCATCCGCCATGCACCGAACTCCTTTCGACCCCGGCCGGCCGCACCGACGCCCCGGGCGAGTCGACCCCGCTCCCGCCCGCCATCCGGGCCCGCAGGCGGGCGAGGTTGCCGAGCGCCGCGTCGTTCTCGCAGTCGAGCTCGACCGCGCGTTCGAGCTCGCGCAGCGCCGCGGCCTCGCGACCGTCCGACCAGTAGGCCAGCCCGAGATGATTGTGGATCTCGGAAGCGTTCGGCATCAGATCGGCGGCGCGCTCGAGCGCATCGATCGCGCCCCGCGTCTCGCCCCGCTCGAGCGCCTGCGTGCCGGCCGCATAATAACGCGCGGCGCGCACCGCCCGCACCGGCGGCGACCCCCCGCAGCCGACGACCGCGAGCGCGGCCAGAAGAAGCAGCGTCGCGGCCCCGCCGGCAAGGCGCGCGCGTCCGCGGGCCACCCGACCCTCCCCGCACCATCCGACGCCCCGACCGCACGCCATGGCGCTCCGATTCATCCCGTCGACCACGGCCCGGCTCCGACACCGCGACCCGATCGCGACGGCCGCGCGTCCCGACCGGGAGCGCGCCCCGCGCCCCGCAGCTTGATCGCGATCCGGCCGCATGGTACCAAGGCGAGCCGGCGCGCGAGCGCGACCCCGGCTCATTTCGATTGCCCTCGCCCCGGACTCGCCCCGGAAGAGACCGTTCCGTCTCCGCCGAGGTCCCGATGGCGAGGCCCCCGATCGGTCGACGACCCGCCATGACACCGCGCAGCGAATCGACCGGGAGCGACGGCCTCTTCGCGAGCATCCGCGAGGTCGGCGTGCTCGCGGTGCCCTTCGTGCTGACCCAGATCCTGTTCACGACGATGGGGCTCGTCGACGCGGCGATCGTCGGACGCCTCGGCGCAACGGAGCTCGCGGCCGTCGGCCTCTCGGGCACCTGGCTCTGGACCCTGACCTCGTTCTTCATCGGCGCCTCGAGCGTGGTCCAGACCTTCGTCGCCCAGCGCCTCGGGGCAGCGGAGGAGCGCGCGTGCGGGCCCTGGGCGTGGCACGGGCTCGGCGGCGCGGTGCCCTTCGCCGTCCTCGCGGCCATCGCGCTCTTCCTCGGCGCGGACGCGTTCGTCGACGCACTCGTGTCCGACGACTCGATCGCACCGCTCGCCGGGAGCTATCTGCGGGCCCGCGCCGTCGGCGTCGTCGGGCTCACGGCGGCGATCGCGATCTCGTCGTTCTTTCGCGGAATCGGCGACGCGCGGACCCCGCTGATGGCGACGGTGATCGCGAATGCCGCGAACGTCTTCCTCGCCCTCGGTCTCGTGTACGGCTGGTTCGGCCTGCCCGCCCTCGGCGTCCTCGGCGCGGGCATCGCGACCTCGATCGCCGAATGGCTCTACTTCCTGATCATGCTGATCGCCTTCCTGCGACCGGCCCTGCGCGCGCGCTTCGACACGCGCTGGCGTCGGCCCGACCTCGAGTCGGTCCGGCGGCTCTGGCGCGTCGGGCTGCCGGTCGGGGGACAGTGGGTGATCGAGATGCTCGCGTTTTCGATCTTCATGACGCTGGTCGCCCGGATGGGCGACGCGTCGCTCGCCGCCTCCCACGCCTTCGGCCAGCTCGCGAGCGTCTCCTTCATGGTCGCGGCGGGCATCGGGACGGCGACGGCGACGCTCGTGGGCCAGTCCATCGGCGCGGGCGATCCCGACCGGGCGGCCCGGCGCTTCCAGGGCTCGCTCGTGCTCGGCGGCACGGCGGGCGCGCTGCTCGCGCTCGCCTTCGTCGCCTTTCCGGAGCTCCTCGTCACGCTCTTCTCGAGCGATCCCGAGGTCGTCGCGCTGGGCATCCCGCTGCTCTCGATCGGCGCGTTCTACCAGCTCTTCGACGCCTTCTCCGTCCTCTCGGACGGCGCGCTGCGGGGCGCCGGGGATACGACCTGGCCCTTCGTCGCGCGCTGCCTCGGCTCGTGGCTGATCTTCCTGCCGGCCGCCTGGTACTTCGCCTTCCACCTCGACATGGGCCTCGTCGGCGCCTGGATCGGCGGCGTCTTCTCGTCGGCGACCCTCGCGGTCGTCCTCTTCCTGCGATTCCGCTCGGGCGCGTGGCGACGGATCCGGATCTAGTCGAGAATCCGCGCCGTGGCGAAGATCCTGGTCACCGGAACGGCGGGCTTCATCGGCGCAGCGGTCGCCGAGGCCCTGCTCGCCCGCGGTGACGAGGTCGTCGGCGTCGACAGCCTGAATGACTACTACGACCCGTCGCTGAAGCGCGCGCGCCTGGCCCGCTTCGCCGACCACGCGCGCTACCGCCACTACGAATTCGACCTCGCCGACGCCGCGCGGACCCGCGCGCTGTTCGCGGAGGAGGCGCCCGAGCGGGTGATCCACCTCGCCGCCCAGGCGGGCGTGCGGTACTCGATCTCGAATCCCCTCGCCTACGGCGACGCGAACCTTCAGGCCTTCCTGAACGTCCTCGAAGGCTGCCGCCACGGCCGCGTCCTCCATCTGACCTACGCCTCGAGCAGCTCGGTCTACGGCGGCAACACGAAGACGCCCTTCTCCGAGCGCGACCCCGTCGACCATCCCGTCTCGCTCTACGCGGCGACCAAGCGCGCCAACGAGCTGATGGCCCACACCTACTCGCATCTCTTCGCGCTGCCCACGACCGGCCTGCGCTTCTTCACGGTCTATGGGCCCTGGGGCCGCCCCGACATGTCGCCCTTCCTGTTCGTGAAGCAGATCCTCGAAGGCCGTCCCATCGACGTCTTCAACCACGGCGACCACCAGCGCGACTTCACCTACGTCGACGACGTCGTCGAGGGCGTCCTGCGCACGAGCGATCACCCCGCCGAGCCCGACCCCGCCTACGATCCGGCCCGCCCCGACGCGTCGCGCTCCTCCGCGCCCTGGCGGATCTTCAACATCGGCTGCGAACGACCGGTCGAGCTGCTGCGGTACATCGAGGTCATCGAGCAGTGCACGGGGAAGAAGGCCGTGAAGCGCATGCTGCCGATGCAGCCGGGCGACGTGCGGGCGACGTATGCGGACGTGTCGGCGCTGGTCGAGGCGGTGGGGTATCGGCCGCGGGTCGCGCTCGAGGACGGGATGGCGCGGTTCGTGGCGTGGTATCGGGGGTATTACGGGATCTGAGGGGCGATCCGCGAGGTGCCGCGCGTCGACGTCCTCGCGGTCTCATCCGACCGAGAGCCCGCGCTTCAAGGCGGCCAGCGCCTCGGCCGTCGCCGCGACGACGCCCCGCTCCGTGACGAGCCCCGTGACGAGCGCCGCCGGCGTCACGTCGAATGCCGGGTTCGCCGCCGCGCTCTCCGCGCTGAACAGCTCGACCCGCTCGATCCGCCCGTCGGCCGTGCGGCCCGAGACCACGCGGACCTCGTCGGCGCCGCGCTCCTCGATCGGGATCTCGTGCAGGCCGTCCGAGATCGACCAGTCGATCGTCGAGAGCGGCAGGGCGACGTAGAACGGGACGCCGTGGGCCCGGGCGGCCAGCGCCTTCAGATAGGTGCCGATCTTGTTGCACACGTCGCCGGCCGCCGTCGTGCGGTCGCTCCCGACCAGCACGAGATCGACGCGGCCGCGCTGCATGAGGTGGCCCCCGGCGTTGTCGGCGACGACGGTATGCGGGACACCGTGCTCGCGGAGCTCGAACGCGGTCAGCGCGGCGCCCTGGTTGCGCGGGCGGGTCTCGTCGACCCAGACGTGGACCGGAATGCCGCGATCGTGGGCCTCGTAGATCGGGGCGAGGGCGGTGCCCCGGTCGACGGTCGCGAGCCAGCCGGCGTTGCAATGGGTCAGGATCTCGAGGCGCCGACCGCGGCGCTCCGCCACCATCCGCTCGAGCAGCGCGGCGCCGTGGCGGCCGATCGCGGCACAGGTGCCGACGTCCTCGTCGCAGATCGCGATCGCCTCGGCCCGGGCGCGTGCGGCCCGCGCCTCGGCAGGCAGCGACGCGACGACGCGCTCGACCCGCGCCAACGCCCAGCGCAGGTTGATCGCCGTCGGGCGGGTCGCCGCGAGCACGCGGATCGCGTGTGCGAGACCGGTGTCGGAGGGGTCGAGGGCGAGGGCGAGAGCCAGCCCGTGGGCCGCGGCGGCGCCGATCAGCGGCGCACCGCGGACGCGCATCGCGCTGATCGCCTCGGCGGCGTCCTCGAGGCTCGCCAACGTGCGGAGCTCGAATTCGAAGGGCAGCCGCGTCTGGTCGATGATCGTCGGGAGACCCGAGGATTCGTCGAGCCAGATCGACCGGTAGTGGCGTCCGCCGATCCTCACGTGCTCACTCGCCCGCGAACTCGCAGAGCCAGCGCACCGCGCAGCCCGCCCGCTCGAGCCGGCCGATTCCCCCGAGCTCGGGCAAGGCGACGACGAACGCACACTCGACGATCTGCGCGCCGACCTCGCGCAGCAGCGACACCGCCGCCTCCGCCGTCCCGCCCGTCGCGATCAGATCGTCGACAAGCAGGACCCGCGCCCCGGGCGGCACCGCGCCGACGTGCAGCTCGATCCGGTCGCTCCCGTATTCGAGCTCGAAGCTTCGCGAAACCTTCTCGCCCGGCAGCTTCCCCGGCTTCCGCAGCGGGACGAAGCCGCAGCCGAGGCGATAGGCGACCGCGGTGCCGAAGATGAATCCGCGCGCTTCGATGCCGGCCACGAGGTCGATCCGGCCGCCCTGATGCCGGTCGGCAAGGCCGTCGACGGCGAGCCGCAGACCGTCGGGGTCGAGCAGCAGGGTCGTCACGTCGCGGAACTGGATGCCCGGCTTCGGGTGGTCGGGAATCGTGCGGATCAGGGCGGCGAGGGTCACGAACGGGGCTCCGTCGGGCTAATGTCGGACCGGCGCGGGGAGCTTACAGCGAGCATCATGGTTGCAACGCGGCCCCCTGCGACGTTCGTCCGATTGCAAACCAGCGCGTCTCCTCACCCGCCTTCGCTCACGTGGCCCGTCGCCGAGGCGGCTCTTCGCATCGCAGAGAGCGCAGGGTGGTCCCTCAGCAGGACCGCCAGATAGCGGGCACCGGCCGGCATCAGGTGCTGTCGATCCTGAGAAATGAATTTTCGATCCGGCGTAAAAACGGGAACTCGACCCTCCCGATCCAACCCCAGGCTGCTCAACAGGTCGACATAGTTCCCATCCGGGAAGGTCACCCGTCCGATCTCGTTCGCGACCAACGCATCTTCTCTGACCTTTGCGCGAAAGGCATAACGTTTCGACTCAGGAATCAACATCACCCCGTTATTGTTCCACCCGAAATTCTTGTCTCCAAAAACAACAACTTCGCGTCGCCCCGACGCTTCAATGATGTCAGCCAAAGATCTTTGGCAGGCTGCGGTTTCGCCGTCCACGCCCCATCCAAGAACCACGAATCTCGCGTTCCTTGCGAGCGGAATCGTCTTGACGCGCTGGGTCGCTTCGTCGCATTCGGCCACCTCGCTGTATGAGTACTCGAGAGTCGCAAGCAACGGATCCTGCCGAAAGACGTTGATCACATCCCGAGCAAAGCTGTCGCCGACGACGAGCACGTTGCGATCGAAGCTTTCTGGCGGAAGGACTCGATCGGAAAAGCGCTTGGCTTCGAGATTAAAGCTGCTATTCCGATTCGCGGTGAACTCCCGATCCTTCGACGCCAGCTCAGGCCAACGGTCGTAGAACCCGGAGGTGAGGTGGAATGCCAGGCCGATCGCCACCGCGCCGACCGATGCCACGCCTGCCGTGGCAAACACCCAGCCTCGCGAGACACGCCCGCGCGCGCGGAACGGACCCTCGACAAATCTCCACGAGATGTATCCGAGGAGGAAAGTCAGAGCCGCGTATGGCAGGTACTGGAGCGGGAGCGGCTCCTCCAGGCTAGTGAGACGAAGCAAGACATAAAGAGGCTGATGCCATAGATAGAGGCTGTAGCTGATCAATCCAATTCCCACGGCGACCCGATTTGTGAGAATGGGAAGAATCAAGACCCCAGGTCGAGCGAACAGAATCACGAGTGCGGTCCCGAGCACGGGAAACAGCGTGATTTCATCGGGATTGGACTGGTGTCCCCCCAAGACCAAGATCGACGCCATGATGGCGACGATTCCCGCGAGCGAAGCCAGATTAGCCGTCTCCTGCTTCACGCCCAGCCAACGGTTTCGGGTAAATGCCGCGATCGACCCTACTCCGAGCTCCCAGAAACGCGACGTCATGATGTAGAAATTGAAGTTCTGGTCGACTCGCGATTCTCTCAGCGCGAACGCGAAACTGACGACTGAAATCGTAGCGATGGCAGACATCGCGGCCCTGCGTCCCCCGATTCTGTAGGCAGCGATCATGATCAAAGGCATCACGAGGTAGTACTGCTCTTCAACACCAAGGCTCCATGTGTGTGCGAGCGGCTTTAGGTCTACCGAGGGTTCGAAGTAGCCGGACGTGATCCACAAGAGAACATTATTCGCAAAAGCCGTGGTCGCGACGATGGATTGCCCGAAGTTCTCGAGGTCATCCGGGAGCATGAAGGGGAAAAAAATAGCGACCGAAGCCGCGATCATGAAAAAGAGTGCCGGAATGATTCTGCGCACGCGCCGCTCGTAGAATCGAACGATGGAGAACTCGTCGCGCTCGAGCTCTCCGAATATGATATTCGTAATCAGAAATCCACTGATGACGAAGAAGACGTCGACACCGACGAATCCACCGGCGAACCCGGGGACCTTCGCGTGAAATAGCATGACGGACAGGACGGCGATCGCCCGGAGGCCATCAATATCTCGGCGATAGTCCATCTCGATTCTCTCTCCCGGCGTACCCGCCGCCACGCATCGAAACTGCTCCATCGACTTGCGTGATGAATGATGGTCGCAGACTCAAGTATCCTCAAGGTCACCGTCGCTTTGCCGGCTGAAGATGTCGGCCGCGGCGATTGCAATTCCGCCGAATAGAAGATTTACGTCTTTGGATCGAGGGCCGGGACGTTCGACTTCGAATGAACGAGAATCGTCAGGCAGGGGCTCGGTTCGTCGCCAGCGGGTTGCAACCAGCCAGAGTACTTGAGGTCACCCCGGGGGTTGCCCGTTCCGTTTTCCACCAACAAGAAACAGCTCTGGCGCGAAATTCGTCCGAGCTCCGCGGGCGCATTCGATATCGAGCCCCCTGAATTCGGCGAATTGGGAGTTGCCCGGGCAGCCTGGCTCCCCGCATCCCCACGCTTCCTCTGCAGCGTCCTTACTCAATTCACCCTCGCTCGCCATCGTCGCGCTCACATTCTCCCTGAAGAAAATCCGCTTCCAGAGCATCGACGAATTCCCCTTGCGACGTGCAGTCGCTCCAACTCATCCGGGATGTAAGGGGCTCTACCCTCAGCCGGGATTGGGATCTCAAGGTCATCTGGAAGACTTGGACCGCAAGGGTCAGTCAGGGGACGGTCCGCGACAAAGCCTCCTCGTGAGCACCTCGAGACCGGAGCTTCCGCATCTAGAGGGCGCCTGGAGATCGACGGAAGCGCGGACGACGGGCTCCCGACCGCCGAGGTCTGGCGTACGTACCGATGGGCATGCTTGAGTCGTGTACCGAGGCCGAAGAGAACGGAGATGTCCGTGGCCTTCAGGAGCTCCAACCGCGGGGGCGATCGATAGACCCGATCCCACGGCAAACATGATCCGAAGTGTCGATACCGCGGATGGCGTCACCGCTCGATCCTCATGAAGCTTCATGGGTCTCGCACTCGCCGTTACACGGGGATAAGGTCGAGCCCAATCTATCTGGCTCTATCCTAATTTCATTCGAGCTGGCTCTAACCGACCTGTCCAAATCCCGCTAAAACGATTTCTGCCGGGTTCCGGCCGCGTCTCGTTTGGAGCACACCATCCCGAAATCACTCGGAACCACGCCGACCGAAGGAACCAAAACGAACGCCGGTGACTGAACGACTCAGATCCGCCAACTATCGCGAATCACCGGGACTGACGGGTCGACTATTGACGTGAGCTGGCATAGAGCCGTCGACCCGGCTCGCCCTTGTGGGTCGGTTATCGCACTTGGGTCATCACAATTCCGATCAGGTCTAGGGTCCTCAATGGCTCATCGGGGCCGCTACGGCGAAGTCTGCGCTGCGACGTGATTCCCGTATTGACGTCTCCGCGACCGGACCATACGTTCGGGCGCGCATTCTGGTCGCCTGAGCGGCCGTCTCGGGGCCCATGAATCGTCAGCTCTTCCGCCATCACGACACGATCGGCTACCTCTTCGTGCCGGGCATCAAGGCCCGCGTCGAGCACGAGGCCGGCGGCTATCTGCTGCGGACCAACCGCGAGGGGTTCCGCTGCCGCCATGCCTTCGAGAAGAAGCGGACGCCGGGCAAGTTCCGCGTCCTGTTATTCGGCGACTCGTACACCGCGGGCGACGGCGTCAGCGATCGCTTCCGCTACGGCGACGTCCTCGAGACGCTGATCCCGGACCTCGAGGTCTACAACTTCGGCCTCTCCGGGTCGGGGACCGACCAGCAGTACCTGATCTGGCGGGAGGTGGCCCGCGAGATCGAGCACGACCTCGTCGTGATCGGCGTGCTCGTCGAGAACATCCGCCGCATCGTCGCGCGCTACCGGCCCTACGAGACCCCGGACGGCCAGCCGATCCTGCTCGCGAAGCCCTACTTCACCCTCGAGCGCTCCGGGGAGCTCGCGCTCCACAACGTGCCCGTCCCGAAGGAGCCCCTCTCCGAGGCGGACCTCGCCGGCGAGGACGCGGGCCACGTCGACCGGGGCGGGCGCTTCGAGGGGCTACGCCGCCTCGTCGCGAAGCTCGGACCGGACATGAAGGAGCGGCTACAGCGGTGGACCCGCTACCAGCCCCTGCCGGCCTACGACCGCCCGACCCATCCAGACTGGCTGCTGATGAGGGCCATCCTGACGCGCTGGACGAGCGAGCTGCCGGGGCCGGCGGTGATCTGCCCCATCCCGCTCTACCAGTACATCGAGGAGACGGCCTCGCCGAAGGGCTACCAGGCCCGCTTTCGCGAGCTCGAGGCCCCGCCCCGGGTCCGGATCCACGATCCGCTCGGGGATTTCCAACAAGTTTCGCGGGCGGAGCGCCGATCCTACCGGTTCGAGGTGGATTGCCATCTGACGCCCTCGGCCCACGAGGTCCTGGCTCGCTCGCTCGCCCGGACGATCGAGCCCCTGATGGCGAAGCCGAGCTAGGAGACCCGATCGACGTGGCCGCCAATGTCCTGGGGATCTCGTGCTTCTATCACGACTCGGCCGCGGCGATCGTCCAGGACGGCGAGATCGTCGCCGCCGCCCAGGAGGAGCGCTTCACCCGCAAGAAGCACGATCCGCGCTTTCCGCTCCGCGCGATCAACTACTGCCTCGAGGAGGCCTTCCTCGAGCCCGACGAGCTCGACGCCGTCGTCTTCTACGACAGCCCGACCCTCTCCTTCGATCGCGTGATCAAGTCGATGCTCTCCGCGGCCCCGCGCAGCGCGGACCAGTGGCAGAAGGCCGGTCCGTCCTTCCTCGGCATCAAGCTCTTCGTGACCCGCTACGTCCACCGCGCACTGAAGCGCGAGGTCCCCGTCCTCTTCACGCGCCACCATCTCTCCCACGCCGCCTCCGCCTACTATCCCTCCCCCTTCGAGGAGGCCGCGATCCTGACCCTCGACGGCGTCGGCGAGTGGGCGACGACGAGCCTCGCGCGCGGCGAAGGCGGCCGGATCCGGACCCTCGAGGAGATCCACTACCCCCATTCCCTGGGCCTCCTCTACAGCGCCTTCACCTACTTCTGCGGCTTCAAGGTCAATTCCGGCGAGTACAAGCTGATGGGACTCGCGCCCTACGGTCGCCCGGTCTTCGCCGATCGCATCCGGGAGCACCTCTTCCACGCGAAGCCCGACGGCTCCTTCCGCCTCGACATGCAGTACTTCGGCTACCTCGACAGCGACGTCGTGACCAACGAGCGCTTCGACGCGCTCTTCGGGGGGCCGCCGCGCAAGCCCGAGAGCCGCATCACGCGCCGCGAGATGGACCTCGCGGCGTCGATCCAGCAGGTGACGGAGGAGGCGGTGCTCGCCCTGGCCCGCCACGCGCGCGAGGTCACGGGCTCCCGCAATCTCTGCCTCGCGGGCGGCGTCGCGCTGAACTGCGTCGCGAACGGGAGGCTCGAGCGCGAGAAGATCTTCGACCGCATCTGGATCCAGCCGGCGGCCGGCGACGCGGGCGGGGCTCTCGGTGCGGCGCTCGCCGCGAGCCACATGCACTTCGGCGTGCCCCGGCGCGTCGAGGGCGGACGCGACGCGATGCGCGGGAGCTACCTCGGCCCCGCCTACAGCAGCGACGAGGTCCGCGCGTTCCTCGAGCGCCACGGCCATCCCTACGAGCGGATCGAGGATCGCGAGACCCGAGTCCGTCGGATCGCGCAGACCCTCGCCGAAGGCAAGGTCGTCGGCTTCCTCTCCGGTCGCATGGAGTTCGGTCCCCGCTCGCTCGGCGGTCGCTCGATCCTCGGCGATCCGCGCCGCGCGGACACCCAGACCGTGATGAACCTGAAGATCAAGTACCGCGAGTCGTTCCGACCCTTCGCCCCCTCGGTCCTCGAGGAGCGCTGCGGCGACTACTTCGAGCTCGACGCCGAGAGCCCCTACATGCTGCTCGTCGCACCGGTCCGGGAGTCGCTGCGCAAGCCCTTCGAGCTCCCCTCGTCGGAGCTCGGCGACACCGACCTCCTCGAGCACGTCCGCAAGGAACGCAGCAGCGTCCCCGCGATCACCCACGTCGACTACAGCGCCCGCGTCCAGACCGTGAGCCGCGACGTGGCGCCGGACTACCACGCCGTGATCGAGGCGTTCGCCGAGGCGACCGGCTGTCCCGTCGTCGTGAACACGTCGTTCAACGTCCGAGGTGAGCCGATCGTCTGCACGCCCGAGGACGCCTACCGCTGCTTCATGCGGACCGAGATGGACCTGCTCGTCCTCGACGACTGCATCCTCGAGAAGTCGAAGCAGCCCGCGGTCCCGAAGGACGAGTCCTGGAGGCAGGAATATGAGCTCGACTGACGACGATCGCCTGCGCCGCTTCTACGTCGATCGGCTCGAGCCGGCGGCCCGCCGTCTGCGCGAGCGCGGCGTCGCGTTCTTCCCGCTCGGGCCCGACGCCGGGGCTGCGAGCTACTACGCACCGCCGCCGACCGGCCCCGACTTCGCTTCCCTCGACGACGCGGCGGCCTGGGGCGAGGCGCTGCGCGCGCTGTGGTCCGCCCAGGGACTGCCCGAGCTCGCAGAGCTCGTCCCCGAGCTGATGGCGATCGCCGGCGAGCTCGACGTCGCCGAGGAAGAGACGGCCGACATCTCGCCGTTCGTCTACGTCATGTACTAGCAAGGCGAGGTCCCAATCGACCGGAATGAGATGGACGCGATCGCCCCGGGGACCCGCCGCCGATCTCGAGCCTCCCGGCCCACTCGCATCTCGAATCCAACGAACGCTCTGGCTCGCGAATTCTCCACGTCCCACGTCGCATCTTGCCGTGCGCCCACGCGAACCGCCCATCGGTCGCCGTCCGTCGCGGCGCCGCGGTCACGGAACCAGCGACAGTTCGGTCCTCATCGATCGCACATGCGCCGCACCCGTAAAGTGCGCCTCGAATCGAGTCCGTGCTGCCACTCCCATCGATTCGAGCAGTCCGGGCTCCGTCGCAAGACGGTAGAGCCGATCGGCGAGTGCTTCGGGATCGGGCGCCTCCAACAGGAATCCGCTCACCTCATCTTCGACCAGATCGGGAATTCCTCGATAATCCGTCGTGACCACCGGACGCCCCCAGGCCATCGCCTCGATGATCGAGAGGGGCTGCCCCTCGTTGTCGTAGCGGGTAGGAAGTACGAGTACGTGACAACGAGAAAGTTGGACACGCTTGGCTTCGCCGCTCACAGTCCCACGAAGATGTACCCGGGATTCAAGTCCATCAGCTCGAACAAGCTCCTCGACGAGCCCGTGCGCCTGCTCGACGGAGGAAACCCGACGGTCGTCGCTCGGATTCAGCCGAAACTCGCCGCAGAGCTCGAGCTCGGCCTGGACACCTCGTCGACCGAGAATCGCGACTGCCATGATGGATTCGAGATATCCCTTGGATTCGATCAGATTCGACAAGAAGAGCAAGCGCAACGGCTCGCCACCGGTCGGCGGCGAAATTGGACTGAAGGCAGGGACATCCCCGGGGAGTCCGTTGGGCACGACCCGTATACGCGATGCGAGTGACGGATCGAAATCGAACATCGAACGGAGACGCTCCGCCAAGACCAGAATTCGCTCGGTCGAGCACAGCATTCTTCGTACTACCCAACGCAATGCACGCGATTGTGCGGCGTAGAAGCCATCGTAGTTGCCGCCGTGGACGTGAATCACGACCGATCGACGGAAGATTCTGGCCAGACCAACGAATGCGCAGTCCCGCAGAAACCCGGCGCGCGACTGGGCGACCGTCAGATAGACGGTGGCCTGCGCGTTGCGGCGCAACGCACCGGCGAATCGAGCGAGCGCTCGTGCGTAGTCGAAGACACGACCGGTCGCGGAGCGAGCGAAGGTCTCGCTGGGCCGACCGATCCCGATGACCTCGAATGGCTCGCCGGCGTCTCGAAGACCATCGACGAGCATCTGAAATGCCATCGATTGCCCGTCGATCGGCGGCGGCAGGGCGCCGATGAGAATCAGCCTCGCGCTCATCGCACGCCTACACTTTCAGAATTGGCGGGAACAGACCGGCCGGGGGCTGGTTCGGTCAAGACGAGGTCCGCGCGCGCGAGCTCTCCCGGTCCGAGTCTGACCTCGAAAACCCCCTCGACCGGACCCACGGAACGCCCGGGATTCTCGGGACTCAATGCGCTAACGAGAACCACCCGCGCCCTCTCGAAGGGAGCGGGGAGCACAAATCGCGCGTCTGCGCGCCGCTCACCCATGTTCACGAACACGATCGCCGGTCGCCCATCGACGCTCCGATACAGGCTCGCTTCGACCGCACTCCGCTGCACCGCACGCGGCGGCCGATCGTCCATGAAAGCGACCCAACTCCTGGCCGCGATATTCGGGACATCATCCCCGGCGAGCTCGATCGGCCCCATGTACTCACCATAGGCGAGCCAGTCCGCCCAGCCGCGACGTACGCGCAGCAGATCCCTCGCCCAACCGACAGCCTCGGATGCGTGCGCTTCATACCATTGCAGATTGGCGAGCCCGGGCTGCAGACCCCATGCGATCGCGAGAGCATTTTTGATTCGGAGTGCATTCCGATCGTCGGGTACCAGAGAGGGCATCCCCGCCAAGATGAAACGCTCGTGCCAAACGAGCGGAAAAAGCGGAATCGACTCGGACGAAGCATCGATGTAGTTCACGCCCGCCGTGGAGATTCCGGTCATCTGTTCGAGCGCTCCCTCGACGACGACCATTCGACCGCTCCCCGCGACATTGTCAACCAGGTCACGAGCTGCCCGCGTCACCCATGCCCCTCGACCCGGAGGATTGCGTGGGGAGGCCCATGAGCCTTCGATCGCGTTGCCGATCACGTCGAGGTAGACTCCCGATGCTCCCAAGCGACCAGTCACCGCGTTGCTGTTCATGAGAACCAGCGTGCGCCAGATCTCCGAGGCCAGGTCCATCACAGCAAGACACGCATGACTCAAGGGAACCACAAAGACGCGTTTGCCGTCGGGGCGCTGCACCGTCTCTGTCCAGTAGCGAGGATATTGACTCACGCCCTTGGAACAGATGGGACGCCCCGATTCCAGCGGCGCAGTCGATTGATCTGTATGCGTCGCGTTCGTATAGAGAAGGATACGCGTGCGGCCGTCCGCCTGGAGACGAGCGATAGCCTCCTTCACCCCGGGCTTCGGAAGATGATCGGGAAATCCCCTGTCCATGCCCGGCCGATGCCACTCGTACCAATGGTGGACTGTCGGAAGGTTCGGGAAGTCCTGCCGGAATCGATCCGTTCCGGCCTCCAGCAGTGCGATTCCGCCTTCGGGCACGATCGAATGAACGAACCACCATGCGCCGTCTCGCAGATCGGATGCAATGTCGGCTCGGTCGCGCAGCAGGGGTGCCCGTCCCCATGCAGTCGAGCTCGTTACCCATTCCTTGTAGACATGAGCTAGCGCCGGCCAGCCGCGCTCTGCGCAGACGGGAACAACGGCGATCGCCCAATCGGGAGAGACCTCGTTGGCAACGGCACCTGAGTCTTCCGGGTAGAGCTCGAAATAGGACTTTCCAATTCCACCCGGCCCGAACGCAACCACGCGCTTCATCGCCCCCATCGGATCGTGCGCTCCGACGTAAAGCCCCACGTTGCCCTTCAGAACGCCGAACCATGGCATCGTCTGGTACATGCCTGGATACATCGCACTGAAGGCTCGACAATCGGAGCAGCGAAGCCCGAGATTCCCGCGCGGAATGACGAGCTCTCCGTGTCTGCCTCCATCGGATCGATAATCGAGATCGAGGAACGGAAAGCGAACTGCGACGATTCCGCGCCTCGTACCAGTCGCTCGGGCAGCCAGTCGGAGCGCCAATCCGTCGCCCTGGATCGAGATTTCCTGGTCGACGGCAAGCCCGCGATCGCGATCGCTCCAGTGGAACCGCAGGACGCCCCCTGACGCAGCTTCCACCACCCGCCATTCGGCCGGCATGGTGCGGCTATCGATCCAGACGCCGTCCGGCCCGCATGAATCGGGATCGGTGATTCGCGTACCGAGACAGACTTCCCACGCTCGCGCGTCGGGGCGGGATGCCGACGGTGCCACCAGATCCCCCCCGGACACCCGATGGGTGACGCCCTCGAGGACCCCTCCGCCTCGGTTGGAGACGGGCGCGGAAACCAATGCCCTGACCCCAGGGCTGGAAATCAGGAGCGCATCACCGCGCGACGTGACCTGGAGATCGCCAGCGGTCGAAATGGTGCCTCCCGCCAACCACTCGAATCGCGGCGGCGTCGCCGATCGCAGTCGACAGGCCGCACGTGAATTGGGATGCGGAAGGGGTGACGCGATAGGATCCGCGATAGATATGCCCGCAACGAACGACACGAAGAGGAAAGCAACGAGAAAGACCGTCGCACCCAGACGGGATACAGCCGAGTTGACAGACGACCGATTGAAGTTCACATCCCCCCCAGTCGACCGCTCGACTCCCGAAAGCCGTGTTGCCCCGCGAAAGCTAGGAAGTCCTTGAACCTCAATCAACTCGCGACCGGCGTCATCTCGGGATACGTCTTCAAGGCCGTTCAGTTCGCCGCATCGGTCGCCCTCGTTCCTTTCCTACTCGACCCCGCGGTACTCGGCGTCGAAGACTATGGACGTGCATTCGCGCTCCTCGGCGCATTCGGAATGGTTTCGATCGCGACCGTCGGGCTCCATACGTCAGCCGACCGCTCGCTTGCAAAGGCCGTCTCCGCTCCATCGAAGACGGTCGAAGACCAAGCCGCGCTGCTCGGCAGTGCCATCAAGATCCATCTGCTCGTGTCCCTCGTCTGCCTGATTCCGGTGTTCGCCTTCGGCACCGAGCTCCTCCAGCTGCTCGGGATCCCCACGACGTCTCCCTACCGACTTGCGCTTGCCGCCACGATCGCAATCACTTTGTTCGAGACTGCCCTCTATCCTGTCCGATCACCGCTGCTCGCACGGGGCGACCTGGCCTATGTCAACCTGATCGGAATGCTCGAGCTGATCGGACGGACTGCCACGCTGTTCCTCTGGTTCAGCTTCTGTCGCCCCTCGATCGCCGCGTTCCTCGGCATCCAGGCGATCTTCGTGCTGATCCGACAGCTGGCGTTCTTCTTCCGAATCGCACCAGCGGAGCGTCGCGACCTCTATCGCGCGCCGCTGATGCGGTCCATCCAGACCGTTCGGTATGCTGGGCCAGTCACCCTCGTCGAGGGCTCGACTCTCCTCATCCGAAACATCCCCGTGATCCTCGCTTCGCGCTTCCTGGGTGCAACTGAGGCAGGATACGTCGCGATCGTCGCCAACACGCTCCAGGGCTACGTACTGCAGATTTTTGTCGCGGTCTTCCAACCACTCGCAGTCCCCTTAGCGTCGCGATTGCGCCTGACGGAGGCTTCGCCATCACGACTACACCGCTTCCTGCAGCTGGAGGCCACCTATGGACTCGGCATCGCGACGGCCTTCGGACAGCTCATCATCTGGATACCCGTGGTCATTCCACTCTGGCTCGGCAAAGAGTACTCGGTGATCGTACTCGCGACTCAGATCATGGTCGCAGGATGTGGGATTCAGACCTCCACGCTCATCCGGCGCTCCATTCTGATCGGGAACGGCGCCCTGACCGCCGCGATCCCGACGATCACGGCATCCGCAATCGTCGCCAGCATATTGATCGGATTCGGAATCGCGTCGCTGCATTCGTGGCTGGGGGCCATCGCTATCGGAACGGCGCACTACATCCTCTCGAGCATGCTGGGGATCGATCGTGTGTTTTCTAGTCTCTTCGAGGGCCGCGCGCCCCGAGAACGTGTGCCGCACGTCGCGAGCGTGACGGCGATCTTTGCCGTGTCGTGGCTCGTCGCGCGGTGGTCGGTCGACGCGACGATCTACGGGCTGGTGGGACTTTCACTGACGGGCGTGATCTGCGCCGCAGCGATCGGATTCGCGACGATTATTCCGTGGCGTGATGCGACGGCACTCGCCACGACCTTGTACCGCACACGAAGCGTCGATCTGTTCGAGTGAACGCGGCACCGCGCTCAACGCAAATCGCTGAAGCCGTTCCGGGATGGTGCAAGCGGGTCCGAAAAGTCCCTCGCCGAATCCTGGTCAACTGCTGCATGCCGTGCGCGAATGCGCGCCGGCACGATCACAAACGGGAGCATGGCAATAGTGATCCCGACCGTGTATCCGAACGACGAGAGCAGATCTCCGCGGGTAATGAAGAGGACCAGCCCGACCCAGAACGGGTAGATGATGTCGATTCGTCGGAATCCCGTTGGGCTTGAGGCCGGGTCGAAAGGAGTCCAGTAGCTGCGGTCCAAGGAGGCGAGGATCCACCCAAAGGCAAACGCCACGACTGGAACACCGATCACGCCGAAGTCCACCAGTGGTTCGGTCATGATCGGGACCGAGAGATTCGTGAAGTCGAACCCGAGGTCTCCACTCACCATTGCGCCGGTCCCAATGGGCTTGTCGGGCCAGATCGAACGGGGAACGAAGAAGAGCGCCGCCCCGAGCATCTGCATCCCCCAGCGAACCCCGTGAATGGCCATCCACTTGAGCGCGAGACAGATCATCCCGAAAGCATCGACGTCGCCCGAGTGGGCCAGATACTCGAAAGGCGAGTCAATCCGCAGGTAGTCGCGGATGACCTCTGCCAGCGTCTGGGCATCGCGCGCCGCTCCGATCGATGGCAGGACGCTCAAGCCGAGGATCAAACAAAATAGCATCGGGACTGCCGTCTTCCGACCGGCCAGCAGATGGGGAGCTGACATGCCGACGGCGACTGCAACGAACCAGTATCGTGCCGCAGCAAACGGACTGTTTGTGATCAATACACCGACGACATCGAATAGGAACATCGGCAGGAGCAGACCGATGTCCATCACCGATCCGCTGTGGCGAATCGCGAGCGCCGTTCCCGCGACCGCTAGCAAGGGAATCGCACGGACGAACACCTGGTTCACGAGATAGAGGGGTCCGCTAGACGTCAGTGAAAGCGTACTCTCCGCCGCCGCGCGCGTGAACGCACCAACCAAACCCAAGGATGCGAGATAGATCAGCGCAAAAAAACCCACGATCAGCGAAAAGTGTACCGAGGCGACGCTTACGGGTTTTTCGAATGAATGAATGAATCGAGAAGGCCGAATTTGCGACGACATGCGATCCCGTACCGCATAGCCCCCCAGATAGAAGAGGATCCAGAGCGTGACCACGAAAGACGCGACTGGGATCTCGTCGACAAATATCATCACTGGTCCCGCAAGCGGGAATGCACCCGTCAGATACTGATAAAAGCCCGCAACGCAAGCAAAAATCAGCAACCCGACGAGATGAAAGAGATTCATCGAGTACGGGTGTCGACGGAGCGCGAATCCCAGAGCGATCAGGACGATGATCGTGTTGAAGGCGAAGTGAAGGACGACTCCCGAATGGACCAGGGAATTCCCCCGGGTTTCGATCGTCATCGCACCCCAGACGATCAGGACTGCAAGCGTCGCGATCGCAAGAATCGATGCGAACGTACCCGAGATGCCGGCGGTGTTACGCATGGCTGGTTCCTTCGGTAGGCACGATCGACCTTCCAGTCGCCTCGAAAGTCACCCCGCTCGTCGACACCCACTCCCCCACCGGAATCGGACTCGCCGCCCCCGTCCGGACCGCCTCGAGCGTCACCCGCACCGCCTCCGCCTGCCCCTTGTCCTGATTCAGCCCCTTGAGCGTCTTCCCGCCCGGCAGCGTGGTGACCCGGTAGTTCTCGCAGAGGGCGCTCCTGCCGTCCGCGTGCACCTCGAAGCGCTCCTTCGGCAGCTCCGTGCTCGCATTCGCGAGATACGCGATCGAGGCCGTCGAGCCGTCGGGATAGGCGACGAGCATCATCGTCGAGTCGTCGGTCTCGCGGTCGCGACCGAGGGCCCGCGCCTCGACCCCATTCGGAACCTGCCCGACGAGATACGTGCACAGGTCCACGAAATGACACGCCTCGCCGACGATCCGCCCGCCGCCGGTTCGCGGGTCCGTCAGCCAGGTTCCACCGGGCGTCGGTCCCGCGGCGACGACGTACTGGATCGCCATCGGGCCGGCGCGTCGAGCGAAGGCCTCGCGGATCGCGCGGGCATGGGACGAGAAGCGGCGGTTGTAGCCGACCATCAGGAATCCGTTCGTCTCGCGCACCGCGCGCTCGACCTCTTCGACCTCCGCCATCGAGAGACCGACCGGCTTCTCGAGCCAGACCGCCTTGCCGGCGCGCAGCGCCTCGACGGCGAGGGACGCGTGCGAGTCGTGGCGGGTCGCGATGAAGACGAGGCCGACGCCCGGGTCGGCGAGGACGGCGGCGGGGTCGGTGCCACAGGCGGCGAAGCCGAAGCGCTCGGCGGTCCGCTTCGCCGAGGGGCCCGTCGCGGTCACGATCGTGCGCTTCGACAGGCCCTTCGTCTTCTCGAGGATCGGGAGCAGCACGCCCTTGGCGTAGTTGCCGGCGCCGAGGAAGGCGATGCCGACCTCGCCCGTTCGCGCGGTCGGCGCCGACGAACGAGCGATCGACGAGGGGCCGGACGCGGTCGTCGCGCCCGCTCCCGCAGCGGCCGATCGGCCTCCGGCGGTGAGCGCGAGCCCCCGACTCCGGTCGACGTTCTCGGCATAACGGAAGATCGCCGCCAGCGCCCGGCGCTCGCCCTTCGCCAGCGCCTCGTAGGTCCCGGTCGCCCGCTCGAACTCGACGGTCTCGACGTCGAGCTTCAAGGGATCGAGGGAGCCGCGGGCGGCGAGGTCGAGGAAGGCCTGGAGGTTTCGCTGCTCGGTCCAGCGCACGTAGGCGATCGGATAGTCGAGGCCGACCTCCTCGTAGCGGCGGTCGTAGCGGCCGGGGCCGTACGACATGCTCATGCGCAGCTCGAGCTCCTTGTCGTAGAAGGTGCGCCGATCGAGATCCATCGCGGTCGCACCGACGGCGACGACGCGACCCTTGTGGCGGCAGAGCTCGGCGGCGAGCTGGATCGGGGCCGAGCTGTCGGAGGCGGCGGTCACGATCGCGAGGTCGACGCCGTGGCCGCCGGTCGCGCGGGCGAGGACGGGGTCGTGGTCGTCGCCGGGGCTCCCGCCGAAGTCCATGCCGAGGGCCATCGCCTGGGCGATCCGCTTCGGATCGAGATCGAGGCCATACACGCGACAGCCGTTCGCGAGCAGCAGCTGCACCGTCAGCTGGCCGATCAGCCCGAGGCCGATCACCGCGACGACCTCGCCGAGTGAAGGGGCACCGACGCGCAGGCCCTGCATCGCGATCGCGCCGAGGGTCGCGAAGGCCGCCTTCTCGAGGGCGAGGCCCTCGGGCACGTGAGCCGTCAGGTTCTCCGGGACGACGACGAGCTCGGCGTGATTCGCGTACCCCGCACCGGCGCAGGCGACGCGATCCCCGACCGCCAGCGAGTGCACACCCTCGCCCACCGCCTCGACGACCCCCGCGCTCGCATAACCGAGGGGCTGCGGGACGTCGAGGCGATCCATCACCGTTCGATAGGTCGGAAGCGGGCCCTCCTGGCGCAGCTTGCGCAGGACCTGCTTGACGAGATCGGGCCGGCTGCGCGCCTTGCCGAGCAGGGACTTCCGCGCGAAGTCCATCGCCATCTTCTCAGTCCCGGGCGACAGGACGGAGAACGCGTTGCGGACGAGGACCTGGCCTGCCGCGAGCGCCGGCGCGGGGACCTCGACGAGCTCGAGCGCGCCGGTGCGCGCATTCTGGAGGATCTGCCTCAACGCGTCGTCCTCCGAGGGGCCGGACGATCCGCGTCGGCGGGGCGCGGGCCCCGCTCGACGTGTCCGACCCAGCCGGCATGGGCGACGAAGGTCCGCTCCCACGCGATCTCGTCGAGGGAGCGGTCTGCAACCTGCGCGGCCCCGCGCGCGACCTCGCCGACCCGGACGTCGTCCGCCCGACGCACCGCCGTGATCCGCGGCCCCGCGTCCTCCATCGGCCCGCGCAGCTTCGCGAGCTTCTGCTCGTCGAAGCCCATCAGCCGCACGGCGACGAGGTCGACGGCGATCGGATCGGCCCCGGCGATGACGGCACCGAGGGGGACGTCGTTCGGGGCGAGCGGTCCCTCGCCCTCGCCCGCGAGCACGCCGTCGATGATCGTGAGCACCGTCCGGACCGGAGCCGGCGCGTCGAGATGCAGCCCGTCCTTGTCGCTGTAGTAGAGGCAGCGATTGAGGTCGCAGCACATGCGCCAGGTCGTGCGGTTCCCGTACCAGTTGCCGCTGCGGATGAACTGGTCGCCGCGGGCCGCGGTCTCGACGCGGCGATAGGCGCGGAAGAGGCCGCCGAAGAGGCCCCGGGCGAGCAGCGGCCGGGCGATCTCCGTCGCGCGGCTGCGCAGCCGGTCGACGAGGCGGCTCTCGGGGAACTCGTCGCCGCCCTCGCCCACGGAGCCCAGGCTGTGGTGGGGCAGCCAGTTCTTGTCGCCGTTGATGCCGACCAGGTTCTTGAGGGCGAGGGTGACGCCGGTCTTCTTGTGGGTCTTGAGCTTCGGCAGGTTGATCACGAGATCCGCGGAGAGCACGGTCTCGGAGAGCAGATAGGCGTTGCGGCCGCCGCTGTGTTGCGTCGCCGTCGGTCCGGGATCGTAGTCGGCGCCGCGGAAGCGGTTGGGGTCGAGGCCCGAGCCGGTGAAGAAGCTCTTGTCGCCGAGGTCGACCGCGCGGTAGCCGAGGGGATCGCCGGGGAGCTTCTTGCGGTCGACGATGATGCCGTCCTGGAAGACGACGGCCTCGCGGCGCAGGTCGATGACCTCGAGCTCGCGGCCGAGGACCTCGTCGTAGAAGGCGACGATCGCGTCGAGGCCGGTGATCGCGCGGATCTGCTCGAAGTCGCAGTCCATCTGGGGCGCTTCGGCGATCGCGACGCTGCCGTCCGGACCGGCGGCGAGGAAGGCGTAGTCGGCGACGGCGCGCAGGATGGCGCCGTGGGTGATCACGCTCGCGACCGTCCCGCCGCGGCCGTCGGCGGCGGGGTTCCAGTGGCGGATCAGGTTGGGCTTGAGGACGATGCGCTTGCCCGGCGCGACGAGGGCCCCGATCGGGTTCCAGTCCGGCGTTCCGAAGCGCGCTGCGTCGAGCCCCATCCCGAAGAGCGCCATGCGCACCGCGCCGTAGACCTCGTTCGGCGCCCCCTCCCCCGCGCGATCTCCGAAGAGTCGCTCGAGCTCGGGATACGACTTGCCCGGTCCCCACGGCGCCGCGAGGCCGTCGTACCCCGGGCGGCAGCGGGCGAGGCCCACGCGAATCATCGAACGCTCCCCTGTTGTCGACCGACCTTCGACTTGACGGCCCGGAACTTACCATTGGCCTCGCGCGGGATCTCGTCGACGCGCACGAGCTCGATCGCGATCTCGTCGCCGAGCCGCGAGCGGATCTCCTTCAGCAGCTCCTTCTCGGCGCGGGCGTCGAAGGACCGGCGGGGGACGAAGCGGACCTCGATCGCCGCCTCGGTCTCCTGGAGGATCTGGGCCTCGGCGACGTCGAGCTGCTCCTTGAAGATGTGGTCGAGGCGGCCGATCCAGCGGCCGTCGGGGGTGACGACGTAGTCCTCGACCCGGCCGTCGACGTCGAGGAAGACCTCGCCCGGGCGGCCGCAGGGACAGGGGCGCTTCGAGCGCGTCCCGACGTCGCCGACCCGGTAGCGGATGAAGGGGGTCGCGTCGTTGGCAAAGCCCGTCACGAGCAGCGGACCGCGCACCCAGTCCTCGGTCTCCTCCTCGACCTCGACCTCGACGATCCCGAACTCCATGTCGACGTGGAGCCGGCGCTCGGCGCAGCCCGTCATCGACACCGCGAACTCGCTGGTGCCGTAACGGTCGAAGATCGGGGCGGCGAAGGCCTCCTCGATCACCTCGCGGTGGAAGGCGAGGAGCGACTCCGAGGAGGTGAAGATCGCTCGGATCTTCCCGGCCGCGAGCGGGCGCCCGGCGTCGAGCATCGCTCGGCCGAGCAGGTGGAGCGAGGACGGATAGCCCTGGACGTAGACCGCCGGGAGCGCGTGCATGGCGTCGATGTAGTGCGGGAGGTTCGCGCGCGTCATGTGGTAGAGCGAGAAGAGCGTCTGCCCGGTCCAGGCGTTGCGCCGCCAGAAGGGCGGCTTCGACTGGGCCATCGGCACGAGCAGCTGGCCGCCGAAGGAGAAGTGCGGGTCGTAGAGCTCGATGCCGAGGCTTCGGCGCAGGCGCCAGACCGCGGCGTACTCCTCCGCCAGCGCCTCCGGCGTGTACCAGAGCGGGAGCGCGCTTCCCGTCGTCCCGCTCGTCTTGCCTTTGATGAGCCTCTCGGGCGGAATGTCCCCCGCGATGAAGGACTCCGGCGCGCTCCGATAGTCCGTCTTCTCGAGCACGGGGAAGCTCGCGAGGATCCGGTCGATCCCGCGATTCGGATCGGCGTCGCCCTGGGGCTCGGGCAGACCGAGCTTCGCATAATGCGGCACGAACAGGCGCGCGCGCTCGACCAGCGTCAGCAGGCGGTCCTGCTGGATCGCGAGCAGGCGCTCGCTCGAGGAGCGGCCGGACGCCTCCCACTCGCGCAGCCGCTTGTGGAAATGGGGCGTGAAGCGCGACCGGGCCCGCTGATAGCCCGCCCAGGTGCAGGCGAGGTTCTGCAGTGCGATCGGCATCGCCGCGTAGAGGGCGTCGCGGTTCACGGCAGGTCGTCCGCGTCTTCCCTCTTTCCGATCCGCACCTCCGCCACCACCGGCAGGTGGTCCGACGCGCGCCGCGCCGCGGGCGAGTCGTGGTGGCGGACCTCGAGGAGCTCCGCGTTGCGCGTGTAGATCCGATCGAGGGCGAGGAGCGGATGGCCGGCGGGGAAGGTCGCCGGCCAGTCCTGGTTGTGGTGGAGACCGAGGTTCGCCTCGAGGGCCTTCGAGCCCTTGCACTTGCGCCAGGCGTTCATGTCCCCGAGCAGGACGGCGGGGCCGCTGTTCAGGGCAGGATGCTCGAGCAGGGACTGGACCTGGCGGTGGCGCGTGCGATCGACGAGGGAGAGATGGGTCGCGATGATGCCGAGGCCCGTCTGCTCGTTGCCGACCTGGGCCGCCAGCGCGCCCCGGCGCTCGATGCGCGAGTAGGAGATGTCGAGGACGGAGATCGCCGTGATCGGGTAGCGGGAGAGGATCGCGTTGCCGAGCTGGCCCCGGCGATGCTGCCGGGTCACCGCGAAGGCGAGATGCAGCTCGAGCTCGTCGCACAGCAGCCCGAGCGGATCGTCTCCGTCGCGCACCGAGAACGCCGCGTCCGCGCGCGAGCTCGAGAAGGGACGCAGCACCTCCTGCAGCGCGATCACGTCGGCGTCGAGCTCGGAGATGACGTAGCCCGCCCGGGCGACGTCGGGCTCGCCCCGGCCCTTGCCGCCCTGCCAGCGGTGGACGTTGTAGGTCGCGATTCGCAGAGTGTCCCGCATCACGACTCGCCGTATCGGCCGCCGCGGGCTCATCACGAAGCACAAATGGGGCACGACGCTCCCGGAGATCCGATCCGTCGCCTGCTTGCGGAGGTCGCGAACCCGGGCGATCGACTCGTCGCGGGCGCGGCGGGCGAGGTCGCGGGCCCGAGCGGTGGCGCGGGCCGTGACCCGGGTCGCCTGCCCGCCGGCGCGCACCGCCTGCTCGCGGACTGCGCGCGCCGCGCGCCGCACGCCCCGTCTTCCGCGCGCGACCTGCCTGCGAACTGCCACTCGCCTTCTCCCGGGTCGAGACCCGCCCCTCCGGCCGAAGGCCCGACGGCGCGGAGCCTAGCCCACGGGCGCTCAGGCCGCGGACGGGGGAGGCGGCAGGTCGCGGTCGGTCACGATGTCGCGCCCCGCCCGCCTGGCGCTGCGGATCGCGTCGTCACAGAGCTTGCGCAGGACGTCGGAGAGGACCAGCAGCACGCGGTCCGAGGTGTTGAAGCCCGAGCTCTCCCGGACATAGGCCTTGAGCTTGCTCGCGACGACCAGGACGTCCGTCGGGTCGCTCCGGATCTCGGCCTCGGCCTGAGCAGCCCCCGGGCCGGCCGCTCGGCCGCTCACCGACGCGCCGCCCGCGCCGATCGCCCTGCCGGCGCCTCCCGCGCCGGGCTTCGCGCGCGAGCCAGCCCCCGATCCGCCGCTCCCGGCCGCACCCGCCTCCGCCGCGTCGGGCACCTTCGGCGCCCGCTTCTCGACGGCCCAGGCGACGCGGTGGCGCTCGGTGGGGAGATGGATCTCCCAGCAGTCGACCGAGCAGAAGACGAGCGCCGTGCGGGCCCGGTTGCAGGTCGACACGCTGCAGACCCAGTAGACGGAGGACAGCGCGATGTCCTTCTTGCACGCGCTGCAGCGCCGCCATCGTTCCGCCATGAGATCTCCGCTCCCCTCGCCGTCCCCGCGCCCCGCGCCGTCGCGACCTGCGCCCGGGGCCCGCCGTCGGCCGTCCGCCCGGCGGTGACCCTAGCCCTTGACCCGCGGCAGCACGTCGCGGGCGAGGGTCTCGAGGGACTCCCAGGCGTAGTCGATCGGCATCCCGCCGCAGAGCGGCTGGAGCATCAGGGACCCGTGCTTCCGGATCAGCTCGACCGCCTGGTCCGGCGTCACGATCTGGTAGTTGCCGTTCTCGGCGCGCAGGGCCTCGACCGAGGGGGCCGTGCTCTTGGTCGCCGACTCGATGTCGTCGCCCATCCACTCGGCGTAGGCCTGCGCGTCGTGGAGCAGATGGGGTCCCCACTTCTTCCACGCCGCATCGGGATCCCGCGAGACGAACACCGAGAGGGGGATCCCGGGCTTCGGGTTGATGCAGAGACCCGGCTCGCGGCCCTCGGCGCGACACGCCTCGGCGTAGATCGCCTCGAAGTTCGGATCGTTGCCCATCGCGAGGACGCCGAGCCCGAGGCGCGCCGCCCGCTTCGCCACCGCGGCGACGCCGCCGCCCAGCATCAGGAAGGGCCCGCCCGGCGTGTGCGGCAGCGGGGTCACCTTCACCCGCCGCCCCTCGTACTCGAGCTCCTCGCCTTTCCACAGCCGCTGCATGACGCGCACGCTCTCCTCGAGGCGCTGCCCGCGGCCCTTCATCTCGCGGCCGAACATCGCGTACTCGGCCGGCACGTAGCCGATCGCGACGACGTAGGCGACGCGGCCCCCGGAGACGAGATCGAGGACCGACATCTGCTCCGCCAGCTCGACCGGGTCGTGGAGCGGCACGATCAGGGCGGCGACCTGGATCGGGAGCGTCCTCGTACGCGCGGCGATCGCCGAGGCCAGGATCAACGGGGCCGGCAGGTAGCCGTCGACGGAGCGGTGGTGCTCGCAGACCTGGACGCCGGTGCAGCCGTTCTTCTCGCCCCACTCCGCCATCTCGAGGGCGGCCCGGTAGAGGTCGGCCCGCGGTGCACCGAAGGCCGGCGCGCGCATGTCGAATCGCATCGTGTACATCGCAGACTCCTTCCGGGCGCTCCGCCCGCTCCGTCCCGGGCCGCACGCGACGACCGCCCAGGATCGAGGAGCCGCGGGATCGGGCCCTCGATCCTAGACGATCGTCCGCGCTCGCGAGCGCTTTTTCCCGGGGTCGTGACCGCATCCGTCATACCGATCGCCGATGACGGGGACACCCCACCGCGCGAGGTCCCCGCATGTCCCCGACGCTCCCGACCGCCCTCGATCCGGCCCTCCCCCTCCTCCGTCCCGAGCTCGCCCTCGCCCTGCTGATCGGCCTCGTCGTCGGCGGCCTCGTCGGCGCCTGGCTGACCGCCCGCGTCCAGTCGCGCCTGCATCTCGGCCTGCAGGACCGCTTCGAGGCGCTCTCAGCCCACGCCCTCGACCGCACGAGCGAGCGCTTCCTCCATCTGGCCGGCGAGCGCCTGGGCCTCCTCGGCCGGGCCAACGACGCCTCCCTCGAGAAGCGGGCCGCCGCCGTCGAGGCCCTCGTCCGCCCGCTCCACGATGCGCTCGTCCGGGTCGACACGAAGCTCCAGCAGGTCGAGACCCAGCGACAGGGCCACCACCAGTCCCTGACGCAACAGCTCGAGCACGTGACCCGCGCCAACCGCCTGCTCGAGCAGGAGACCCGCAACCTCGCCCAGGCCCTGCGCTCGCCCAACGCCCGCGGCCGCTGGGGCGAGCTCCAGCTGCGCCGCGTCGTCGAGCTCGCCGGCATGCTCGAGCACTGCGACTTCGTCGAGCAGACGACTCTCAATGGGTCGCAGACGCTCGCGGCGTCCGAGGGGCGCGAGCGGCCGGACCTGATCGTGCGGCTGCCGGGCAACCGCTCGATCGCGATCGACGCGAAGGCGCCGCTCGTCGCCTACCTCGCCGCCAGCGAGGCGACGAGCGACGCGGAGCGCGACGAAAGGCTCGCCGAGCATGCCCGCCACGTCCGTCGCCATCTCGACGGGCTCGCGAGCCGCGCCTACTGGTCGAAGCTGCCGGGCTCTCCCGAGTTCGTCGTGCTGTTCCTGCCCGGTGAGCCCTTCTTCTCCGCCGCGCTGGCGAGCGACCCGGAGCTGATCGAGGACGGGGCCGCGCGCCGCGTGCTGCTGGCGGGGCCGACGACGCTGATCGCGCTGCTGCGCGCGGTGGCCCACGGCTGGCAGCAGGAGGAGATGGCGCAGAACGCGGCGGCGGTGGCGAAGATCGGGCGCGAGCTCTTCGATCGGCTGGTGGGCCTCAACGAGAAGTTCGGCTCGCTCGGGCGCAAGCTCGACGCCGCGGTCGTCGCCTACAACGAGGCGATCGGCTCGCTCGAGTCGCGGGTCCAGGTCTCCGCGCGGCGGATGGCGGAGCTCGGCGTCGCCCAGTCGGTCCCGCTCGACGCGCTGCCGTCGATCGACCGGCGGGCACGGCGGGTGGAGGGCGCGGAGTCCGCGAGGTCCGAGCGGTCGGAAGACGCCGACCGCGCGGAGGGCGAAGGCGTCACCCGCCTCCCGATCGCGGGGGCCTAGCGGCGGAGAGAAAGCTCACGAGCTGCTCGAGCCAGGCACAGTACAGACCGTAGACGTCCTGGTCCGGATGACGTTCGCCGAGCCGCGCGTAGAGGGCGAGCTCCGCATCCTCACCGATCCCGACGGTCCGGCCGGCGACCGGGAAGCCCAGCTCGGCGAACCGGCTCCGCGCGATCTCGACGAGCGCAGCCTCGGCGGTCGGTCGCGACCGAGCCAGATCCGCGAGTCCCTTCGAGACGAGATCGCCCCCCGGCAGCGCCTCCAGCGAGTCGATCGCAGCGCTCATCACCCGCTCTCCTCCAGAGGACAGAGCTCTTCGAGTCGCCGCAGCAACCGGCCGCGATCGATCCGGGGAAATCGGTCGAGCCGCGCATCCATCTCCGCGAACGCCGCCCGAAGTCGTGCACAGCTCACCAGCTGCCGATCGAGCATGGCCCGCACGTCGGCGACGTCGCGCTCGAATCCCCGCGCGAGCTTGGCGAGCGCCTGTCCTCTGAAGTCGTAGTGCCGGACTTCGATCGGCCCGAAGTGCCCGACGAGTCGGCTCTCGCTCCGCCAGTCGACGAGCTCGGGCAGGAAATCGGCGGGCGAGGCGAGCTCGATGTTGACGTCGAGATCCTCCTTGATGCGCGCGATCGCCGCGAAGACGCCCTCGGGCTCGGGATCGAGCCGCAGGTCGACGTCGACGGTCGACGCCCGCCATCCCTCGAGCAGCGCGGTCGCACCACCCGTCAGATAGAGCGTCCCCGGCCCCCGACAGGCACGCCCGAGGCTCTCGAGGACCCGATTCAGGCGATCCGGATCGAGGGGTCGTCGCATACGACGGATATAGCAACTCAGCCGATTCGGGGCTCCGCGAGGCCGCAGAGCGCGAGGCTCCGCGCCCAGAGCGCGCGAGAGAGCGCGGGATCGAAGTCGAGGGGATGGTCGCGCCGCTTGCGCGAGCGCCAGTAGCCGCCGGTCTCCGCCTCGAGCGCCGGATCCGCCGCCAGGATCACCGCCGTCCGCGCCGCGCGCGCGGCGCTCGGGAATAAGCCGCGGATGAGCGGCCCGACCAGGCGATAGGCGAGGCCCGGATTGTCGGCGCCGATGTTCGACGCGACGGGCCCCGGATCGACGGCGTTGACCGTGACCCGGCGCGCCCGCGTCGCGCCTTCGGCTTCGCCCTCCGCCTCGAGCCGCCGCGCGAGCTCGAGGGTGAAGTAGAGGATCGCGAGCTTCGACTGGGCGTAGGCCTTCATCATCGAGTAGTCGCGCTCGAGCTGCAGATCGTCGAGGTCGAGCCTCGCGATGCGGTAGGTGTCGGAGGAGACGTTCACGATCCGCGCGGGCGCGCTCTCGCGGAGGCGCGGCAGCAGCCCCAGCGTCAGGCGGAACATCGCGAGATAGTTGACGGCGAAGGTCAGCTCGAGGCCCTGCGCGGTGGTCCGGCGCGAGAGGCCGACGAGGCCCGCGTTGTTGACGAGGCAATGCAGCGGCCTTCCGCTGGCGAGGTAGCTGTCGACGGCCGCGTCGATCTCCTCGGGGCGCGCGAGATCGGCGAGCAGGATCTCCGGCGCCTTGCCCCCGGCCGCCTGCGCGACCTCGTCGCGGACCGCGAGGGTCTTCTCCCGGCTGCGGCCGTGGAGCACGACGTCGGCGCCGCGCGCGGCGAGGGCGATCGCGACGGCCTTGCCGTGGCCGTCGGTCGCGCCGGTGACGAGGCAGGTCCGACCCTGCATGTCGCCGCGCAGGTCGTTCGGCCGCACGCCCATCGCCTAGCCCTCCTCGACGCCGAAGCGCTCGCGATAGGCCTTGAAGCGCGCGCGGAGCTCCTCGGCATCGAGGCCGAAGTCGGCGAGGCCGTAGCGGTGGGTGCCGTATTTGTGCTGGGGGTTCTCGGCGAGCCAGCGCTTCGCGCGCTGCTCGGAGGCGGCGCTCCACTCGAGCTCGGCGAAGGCATGGATCCGGCGCAGCTCGCCGATCGGATCGCGCACGAGATCCCGGTACTGGACGTCGAGGACGCGCCCCTTTGCCACCTTCTCCCGCGCGCGGATCGCCCGCTCGACCGAGTTCACCATCTGGTCGGAGACCCGCCGCCCGACCTCGAAGGGATCGATCCGCCGCGACAGCATCGCCCCCGCGTGGGCCATCATGCTGCTGAACGAGGGCACGACCGCGAGCGGATCGCGGTGGGTATGGATCACCTTCGCGTCGGGGAAGACCTCGAAGAGGACGTCGAGGTTCTCCTGGTGGTGGGGCGTCTTGCCGAGGTAGCGCCCGGCGCGCTGCCAGAGCAGGCACTGGATCAGGCGACGCACGTAGACGTAGGGCGGGCGCTGGTCGATCTCGCGGATCCAGCGCGTGTACGACGGCACGGACAGCGAGGCATCGACGGCCGGGCTGATGAAGGTCACGTCGAAGAGGAAGACGTCCTCCTCGGGCGCGTCGGCCTCGATCGGATGGATCGCGAAGAGCGCGGGCGACATGTACTTCATGCCGCGTTCGGCCCGCTTCGCGAAGGCCATGCGCCGCTCGGCGTCGCCGGGCTCGTCGCGCACCGGCCGACCGAGCGGCGTCGGGTTCAGGCCCTCGGCCGACGTCAGGTGCCGGAGCTCCGGGGCGCACGCGAGCAGGCGGTGGAGCTTCGTCGTCCCCGTGCGCTGCATGCCCGTGATGAAGACCGGCGCCGAGACGGGCGTCGCCTCGAGCTCGGGATCGACGGCGCGGATCCGCTCGAGCCGCAGCCGGCATTCGAGGGCGCGCACGACGCTGCTGCGCAGCACCGCGCGTCCGAGCAGGTGCAGCTCCGCCTCCTCGTCGAAGGCGCGCAGCAGCCGCCCCATCGGCGTCCGGAAGTCCTCGGGCCCGAAGTCCTCGAGCCCCGTCCGCCGCCGCGCGCTCGCGACGAGCTCGTCCGCGTCGAAGCGCGGCGCCGGCACACCGAGCTTCGTCACCGCGCGCCAGGCCCCGAGCCCGATCCGCGCCGGCAGCGGGAACGGCGGCACGCGGAAGCCCGGGCGAACGGACTCGCGCACGGGGGCGGGTCTCGCCGCGCGAACGGACGCGGTCGTTGCTCCGACGGGACCCGGCGCCGCGGGCCCGGATGCGGTCGGTTCGCTCAACGCGCGAGCCCTTTGAGCTCGCTGCGCTTCACGACCCGCGTGCGCGGCTGCGGATGCGACTTCGCGCGGATCCAGCGGAAGCACATCGTGCCCTGGGCGTGGCCGACGGTGTTGATCCAGTTGGGCACGCCGGGGTCTTCGTGGGCAACCACGATGCGGACGGAGCCGTCGGGCTCGTAGACGGCGGTGTGCTTGTTGACGTGGATCGTGTAGTAGCGGTAGTCGAGGGACTCCATCCAGTGGTTGTCGAGCTGGAAGTTCCACGACTCGCATTCCGGCGGTGTCGCCTCGATGACGAGCGCGTCCTCGGGGCCGAGCTGCCAGTAGGAGTGGTAGTAGCAGATGTTCGGATCGCCCCCGGCGCCCATCGAGATCGAATCGTCGAACTTGGGGAGCTGGTTCACATGCTTGTCGCGGAAGCCCTTCGCCCAGTTCGAAAAGAGCGCGGTGCAGCCGACGATCATGCCGGCGGCCTGCTTGAGGCCCGCGTCGACCGCCTCGGGCGTGAGAACGGCGGGCAGCCCGTCGCCGCCGACGCGCTCGATCACGAGCTCGGCGGGGATCTCCTTGCTCCGATCGAGGAAGGTCTGACGCACGATCAGCTGCGTCGTCTCCGGCGTCATCCGCAGCCAGTTGCCCGGCTTCGGCTCGCACGACAGCACGATCTCGAAGCGGCCGTCGGGGCCGATCTGCATGTCCTTCGCGTCGAGGTGGCCCGCCTGCTGGGACTTGCCCGTCGAGGCGACGCCGGGAGACTGGGTCCCGAAGTCGAGGTAGTGGATCGTGTTGCGCTTGCCGCGGATGCGGTATTCGAAGGCGCCGCTGATGTTGGCGTGCTGGTAGTAGTTGTCGGGGTTGTCGGCACCGATCTTCGCCGTCTCGTGGACCGGGCGGTTCAGCACGGGGGCGCGCGGGTCGGCGTGCTCGATGAAGGCCTCGAGGGCGGTGCGCGTGAGGCGCGTCAGGTAGCGGAAGCCCTCGGCGCGATCGATCGGGTCGACGGGCTGGCCGTCGGCGAGGATCGTCCGGCCGGCGGACTTGATCGCGTCGCAGAACTCCTCCCAGGATCGGCCGGTCATGAGCCGTTCGCGCGGGGATGCCTCGGTCGTGCCGTCGGTCATGGGGATCGCCTCCTTCTTCTTGCTTCTGCGGGGTCGGCCGCGGGATCGTCTGCGGGCTGCGGGCGCCGCATCGGGTCGCGGGCGCGGCGCAAGACGATAGGCGGCACACCCGCCCGGGTCAGCGCCGACCGCACGACGGCCCCGCGCCCGGAGTCCAGCCCCGCAAGCGGACGCCCGATCCGATCGCCGTCCGCAGGGCCTGTCCACGCGTTCCGTCCGCGGGGCCCGGCCCGCTCTGCTAGCGTCCTCCGCCATGTCGAACGGGAAATCGCGATCCAGGCCCCGCATCTTCATCGACGGCCACGTCGGCACGACGGGGCTGCGCATCCGGGAATGGCTCGGTCCGCGGACCGACCTCGAGCTCTGGATGCTCGACGAGGCCGAGCGGAAATCCGATGCGGCGCGCCAGAAGGCGATCGCCGAGGCCGACGTGACGGTCCTCTGCCTGCCCGACCCCGCCGCCGAGGAGGCCGCCGCCTGGGCGAAGCAGTCCGGCGGGCGCCTGATCGACGCCAGCTCCGCCCACCGAGTCGCCCCGGGCTGGGTCTACGGCCTGCCCGAGCTCGCCCCGGGCCAGCGCGACGCGATCCGCAACGCCCAGCTCGTCTCGAATCCGGGCTGCTACCCGACGCCCTTCGTCGCCCTCGTGCGCCCGCTCGTCGACGCGGGACTGCTGCGGCGCGACGCCCCGCTCCCGGTCCACGGCCTGTCCGGCTACTCCGGTGGAGGCAAGAGCCTGATCGAGCGCTGGGAGGCGGCAGACGGCGGCCGCATCGGCCTCCCCTACGAGGCGCCCTACGCCCTCGAGCGGATCCACAAGCACGTCCCCGAGATGCACCGCTATTCGGGCCTCGAGCTCGCCCCGCAATTCGTCCCCGCCGTCGGCCCCTTCGCCTGCGGCATGCGGGTCGAGGTCCCGGTCCACGGGAGCCTCCTCACCCCCGGGACCACCGGCCAGGCCATCTGGCAGGCCCTCGCCGATCGCTACCGGGGCGAGCGCTTCGTCGAGGTCGCGCCGCTCCCCGGCACCGGCGGCGAAGGCTCGGCCGCGATCGACGACTTCAGCCTCGATCCGCGGGCGCTGAACGACACGAACCGCATGCGGCTCCACGTCCTGCCGAACCCCGCCGGCCACGTCCTGCTCGTCGGCCTCCTCGACAACCTCGGCAAGGGCGCCTGCGGCGCGGCGATCCAGTCGCTGAACCTGATGCTGGGCCTCGACGAAGGCGCCGGCCTCCCCGTCTGACCCTGCGCCCGAAGGCTCCGCCGGGGCGCTCCGCAGGGACACCGCGCCTCGCGACCGCCCCACCGCGGCGCGCCGCCTCGCCCTCGCCCCTCGCCCGCCCCGTTCCGACGCGCCGCCGCCCCCCGCGGCGCCGGGCACCCCGCACCTCTCGCCCCGGAATTCTCACGATCCTGTGTGAAGTCCTTCACGGTGCCCATGTTTGATCCGGAAGACGCTGATCGTGCATTGGATCGGCAGGGGCGGCGGTTGGGTCCGTACCCGCAATCCGGAGAACCAGGAGAGGGCGATGCGGAACGAGCGGAATCGGAAGAGCGAGAACGATCGGGCACGGGACGAGGCGTGGGTGGCGCGGGTCCGGGCGGGGGACGAGCGGGCTTTCGCGGAGGTCTACGAGGCGTTCTTTCCCCGGGTCTACGCGTTCGTCCTCAAGCGCATGGGCGATCCCGCGGAGGCCGAGGACCTGACCCAGGAGACCTTCGTCCAGCTCCACCGCTCCTTCCCCTCCTACGAGGGCCGCTCGAGCCTGCTGACCTGGACCTTCGGCATCGCCCACAACGTCTGCTCCCGTTATTTCCGCCACTGTTCGCGCTGGATGGTCGGTCCGCGAGACGCCCGCGAGCTCGAGGACACCCCGAGCGACGCCGCGATCGACAGCCGGCTCGACGCGACCCGGCTGCTCGCCCGCTGCGACGAGGCCCTCGAGGCTTCTCGGCGCCCGGCCCACCGCGAGATCTTCCGCCTGCGTTATGCCGAGAGCCAGTCGATCCGCTCGATTGCGAAGAGCCTCGGCAAGTCGAGCGAGGCGGTGAAGGTCAGCTTGCGGCGGAGTCGGAACGTGCTGGCGGAGAGCGTGCCGGAGCTCGAGGAGATCTTCGACGGCGCGACTTCGGCGCAGATCAGCTGATCGGGGTTTTGGAGGATTCGGGGCAGTCCCATGCACCGAGTTCGAGAGCGACGCTCGCGTCGACGACTCTGACTGATGGGCAGACTCCCCCGATGGCGGAACGGCCCCTGCATCCGCATCATTCTGAGAAATAACCCTAGGTATCGGGAGGCTTCGAGGATCCAAGAATCCGCTCGACGTCCTCCCATGTCAACAGCTTTAATCGCGTTGCGACCAATGCCCAAATCCAGACTCCAGCCGAAAATCCAATGGCCAAAGCTGTTCCTACCAAAAACAAGCCGAACGCCGTCAGGCCAGAATCAGATCGAGGCGCAACTCGAAGCACCATCGAAACTAATCCAGCCGAGGCTCCCAGGCCGCACCCAACCGCAGACAGGACGCTCGCCACTCTCTTAGTCGGTTTCATCTCGAGATGCTCTGTCCAGTCTGGCAGCCACAATTATTTCCGGGGGCTGCGGCCGCACCGATCGATTCAGTTCCGGCTGTGATAACTCCTTCGTGCGCTCCCTCTGCCACTAGTCCCGCAACTCTTCCAATCGCACCCCTACCCACTAGTTTCGCCGTCTCTCTGCCAAACTGTGCCGCTACGCCAGCGTACGCAGAGCCTCCGCCTCCTACGGCAGACCCAGCCACGGCACCGAAACTAAAGTTGCACCCGGGGCTCTTCCCGGTCAAAAAATTTCCGACAACCTGTCCCAGAGCGCTAGCGCCAGCGGATCCAATGGCGGCCCCGATAGAATTCGATGCCATCGGATTCGGAATCAAAAATCCGACGAAAGCCCCGACACCGGCTCCGGCGATTATCGACGTCGGATCGCCCCCAGACGTAATCGCGGCACCAACACCGCCCGAGACAGCACCTAATACTGCGCCGGCGATTCCCCATTCACCAGTTGGATCGATAAATCGCGTCGGATCATCTTGAGCATAGCTATAGAGATTAAATTCACTTAGCTGCCCAAGCGGATCCGCCGAGACATACCGCCCGATGCTCGGGTCATAGTACCGATGCCAGTTGTAATGCAGCCCCGTCTCCGCATCCCACAGCTGCCCCGGGAACCGCATGTCGAGGACGAACTGCTGCGAGTCCCCATCCGGATCCTGATTGGTCGTCACCGATCCAAACGGTCCATAGCTCGCCCGCCAGATCGTCTGCGCGCCCCCGACGCTCGGCGAGCTCGTAACCGCCAACGGCGTCCCAAGTCGATCCGCATGAATCCACGAGAACTTCGTCGGCTGCGCCCCTGAATCAACAACGCCGACAGCCTCATCTTCAATCCAGGCATAACTGCGTACCGAATTCGGCGACGTCGCGAGGCTGCGCTCCTCGATGAGACCTCCCGTCGAGCCATAGAAGAACAGCGTCGTCCCGCCCGCATTGATCTTCCGAACCCGGCGCCCGAAGACGTCATACGTGTACAAGCCGATCACCGCCTGCGTCACCGGATCGCGCGCCTCGACGAGCTGGTTGCGCTGATTGAAGACGGCAGAAGGCAGCCCCGCATAGGCACTCGGCCCCGCCCAGATCCGATTCCCATAGACGTCGTGCTTGTAGTAGCGCGGGACCGTTCCCGTGCTCTGCGCGAGGAGGTCGGTCCCCGCCTCGTAGCTCGTCGTCTGCGCGAGCCCCGGTGCAATCTCGCCGATGCGATTCCCGTTCGCATCGTACGTGTACGTGTAGATCGCCGCCCCCGCGAGCGAGCTCGACTTCCAGAGCCGGTCAAGGTCGTCGTAGAAATAGAACCGACTCTCGTTCGCATCCCGATTGTCGATCACGCGATCCAGATTGGGCCCCGCGTCGACCGGCCCCGCCCCGCCCGCCGTATAGGCATACTCGAAGCTCTGATCGAGGACCGTTCCGGCCGGAGACGTGACCTGGATCGTCGCCGCCTGGCCGCGCAGGTTGTAGCTGCGCGTGCTGATGACCGTGTTGAGACCCGTCCCCGAGTTGAACGGCGGGAACTCGGCCCGCGTCCGGCCCCCGAACGGAGCGAAAGCAATGTTGCGAACGACCTGTTGATCGAACCCGGCCGTCACCGTCAGGGTCTTCGCGCGTCCGCCGGAGTACGCGTAGGCTGCGGTCACGCCGCTCGGGGCCTGGACCGAGGTCCGATTGCCGCCTGCGTCGTAGCCGTAGGTCACGAAGTAGGTCGTTCCGCCGATCGTCGTTCCTTCCCGCGCGAGATCACCCCGGGCGGTGTACTCGCGGGATGTCGTGACGATCCCGTTGGAGACCGAGGAGAGTCGGCCCATCTGATTGAGCGCGGTGCTCGCGTCATAGGGAAAGACCCAGTCGGCGTCGGTCGGGAAGTCGACCAGGGTCAACCGGTCGAGGCCATCATAGGAATAGCCGGTCGTCCTCGAGGATCCCGTGAAATTCTCCTTCTTGGCGACGAGGTTCCCGGCGGCATCGTAGGTGTAGAGCGTCACGCCCGTATTCGGCGAGGTGACCTTCACGAGGCGACCGAAGTCGTCGTGCTGGTAATCGGTCGCCTTCGTCGCCGGGTCTGTGATCCGCTTCATGCGGCCCTGCAGGTCGTAGTCGAATTGCGTGACGTAGGTCGTCGCGCCGCGGACCTGCGAGACTTGCTTCAGCCGATCGAGCGCATCGTAGATGCGCGTGTCCTGCTTCCCATTCTCGTCCGTGATCGAAGTCGGGTTGCCGTTGGCGTCGGGGCCATACTGAGTGAAGACCGTGTTGCCGGCGAACAGCGGATTGAAGGCCTTCAGCATCCGGCCGGCGGCGTCGTAGCTGAAGGTCGAGTCGCCCGTCAGCGTCCCCCGGCTCGCGAGACTGACGAAGCCCGAATAGAGGGCTTCGCGCGTGACCCGACCGCCGGTCCGCTCGTAGACGATCGCGTTCCCGGCGGCGTCGGCCAGGAAGGTCAGGCGGTTCTTCGTGTCGTAGCCGAGACGCAGGAAATAGGCCTGCGCGAACGAGTCGGGCGGGAAGTCGATGCGGGTCAGATTCCCGTCGACGTCGTAGGTGAACGAGATCGTCGAGGACCCGCCCGAGAACGGGGGCGTCACGGTCTTGATCCGGCTCTTCGTGTCGTAGGTGAACTGGGTTGCCTGGAGGTTCGGGTCGGTCACGGTCTGGGGATTGCCCAGCGAGTCGAAATTCGAGAAGACGGTCTCGAGGTACGAGGAGCTCGGGCCATTCAGGTAGCGGCGAGTCGAGGTCTTATAGCCCGTCGTCGCGTCGTAGAAGTGTTCCGTGAAGTTCTCGGGGCGGGGGCCGTTCACGGTCTTGATGTGGCCGGCGGCGTCGTAGGTGAAGGTCGTCTTGTAGGCGGCGAGGACGACGTTGCCCGAGGCGTCGAGGGTGTAGCCCTGCTCCGTGCCCGAGAAGAGCTTCTGCGTCGGGGCCTGGTTCGGAACGGTCGGGTTGTCTCCCGGGGTCGCCGGATCGTCGTAGTCGTAGATCGTCGTCCTCGTTCCTCCGCCGGGCAGGACCGAGGGCGTGTACTCGATCAACGGCTTCTGGAGGACCGGATGCCAGACGGTCTCTTCGAGCGAGGCGTAGGTGTCGTCGGCGGAGAAGACGCCGGGCTGGGACGGACCGTCGACCCAGCCATTGACCTCGCGGCCCGGGCGGCTCTGGTTGTCGTAGTTCTCGAAGAGCGTCTTGTTGCCGCGCTTGTCGGTCCGCGTCTTCACGAGGGGGTTCTTCGGGCCGACCGTCGTCTGCGCAACGAAGGGGACGTCGACGCCGGGGCCGCCCGGAACGGGCGTGACGGGACCCGTCGCATTCGTGACCTGGGTGATGACGCCCGTCGTGGCCGTGACGGGATCCGAGACGGTATTCGCGTTGTACTTGCTCTCGAAGACGGCGAGGAGCTGGCTGGACGCATTCCGGACGGTCGCCTGGAGCAATCCCGGCGGCGTCGAGTAGGAAATCGTCAGGGGTTGCTCTAGGGCCTGCTCGTCGGCGGTGATGACGCGATTCGAGGGGCCGTAGTCCCAGGTGCCGAGGGTGACGTTGGTCGGGTTGGCCGTCGTGTTTCGTTCGAGGAGCACGAGGCGTCCGGCCGGCGTCGTCGATTTATAGGTGTAGGTCCAGGTTGTCTTGTCGGTCGTCGAGGGGGTCGAAGGATCGGGGCCCTGGACCGTCTTCAGAATTCCTCCGACGTACGTGAAATCCCACTGCTCCCCGTTCGCGGTCACGCGCGAGAGCTTCCCGACGTCTGCACCGCTCGTGAACTTCTTGAGGACGATCGACTGCGTCCCGCGTGCGAAGGTCGTCTCTCCCGCCCCTGGACCGGCAGAGACGTTGATCGGCAGCTCGCCGGGAACGCGGATCTGGGTGAGGTAGTACTTCGAATCGGCCGTATTGAAGTTGAAGTCGGTTTGCGTTCCCGCTGCATTCGTGAAGTGGACGTCGAAGTCGGGATCGACCGTGACGGTACCGCCGCCCCCGGCAGCCGGCTTGTACTTGGTTCCGTCGAAGAGATACGGAACGGGCGGGCGCATCGGCTCGGTCACGACGACGACGGTGGGCACGCCCGACGCGACGGTACGCACGACGTTCCAGTACAGGCTGTGGGACCACTTGTAGCCGACGTTGGGCAGGGTTTCGGACGCAGGCGGAGCGAAGACGAGGGCGTCGCTGGAGTAGTGACGTGCGAATCGAAGCAATCCACCCAGATCCAGATCGACGGGATCGATCGAAAGCGCGCCGGTCCTGAGATTGACCGGGTCCCCGATGCAGCCCGGCTTGTCCTTCCGGCCGTCCGAGCTCGAACAATCCACCGGGGCCGAGAGATCCCCGCCGCACCCGTTGAGGGGCTCGGGACCGATCACGGTTCCGACCGGCGAACATTGACTGTTGTAGTCGACGTATCCCTGGGCTTGCGTCACGCCGATCCGGCATCCGCTGGGAGGCCCGACGTCGAACAGCCGTGCGTCTCCCGTCACGCATTCGCGAACCTTCGGATCGAGCATCTGCATCTGGCGACGGTTGGTTCCGCAGACATTTCCCGTCGCAGTCCAGGTCACGACGAAATAGCAGTTCTACTGAGCAGCGGCCGGGAGCGCTGGCAGGACGAGGACCAGAGCCGAGGCAAGAAAGAGAAAGGCGGACGGAAGTCGTCGCATGATTGGCGCCCCCATGCGTGATGCAAACCACCGCGGCGCCGAGACGCCGAGACGCCATATGAATAACGCTATACCACGATATTCGAATAACGAACACCCCCTTAGTCCGATGATGGTGCCGCCAGCGCCTCTTGAGCGGCTTCGATCCGCCGAATCACCTGCGATATTCCACCGTGAATCAGGCCGCGAGCTTCTCCGCGACTTCGATGCAGCAGGACTCCTGCGGGCGCCGCCGCGGAGTCCCCCTGCTCCCTCGCCATCACCCCATCCGTGAGGCGGGGCGATGAGCGATCGCGGACCGTTCAATCACGCCGCGAGAGATCGAAGCACCTCGGCGACGAGCCGACAGATCGCGAGTCAAGACTGGCTTCGCTGGATGAGCGGGCGTCGTAGATGGGCGGCCGTCCCGGAGCGTCCAATGCCGCCAGCGCATGCTCGACGGCAGAATGCAGCGCGACGCCCGCCAACGCCGACCGGTCTCTCGACGCGTGCCGTCCGACACCCGAGTCCGCGACGAGGTCCGGCCGGGGCATCTGGCACGGCGCCGCTCCCGTACGCGCGTCCCTCCAAGCCCTGCTAAGCGAGTCCGGCGCGCAGCAGCGGCAGCGCCCGGGCGCTGCCCATCGTCGAGAGCAGGGTCGTCAGCTTCGGGCCCTTCGGCCGCGCGATCAGCAGCTCGTAGACGTAGGGATAGAAGTCCTGCGCCGAGAGCGACGTCCCTTCGCACATCGTCTTGAGATGGGGCACGAGCTCCTCCTCGCGACAGTCGGGCGAGGCCTCGAGGGCGGCGACGAGGCGGGCGAGGATCGTGCGCGGCTCGCCGGAGAGCGGATCGCTCGAGGGCGTCTCGCGGATCCGGTAGCGGAAGTCCTCCGGCGCGTGCTGCTCGATCCAGCGCCAGACGCGGACGGCGCGCAGGCGCAGGCGCTCGGCCTCGGCCTCGTTCGCGACCTCGCCGGTCCGCCGGTAGTGCTCGAGGGTGCGCTCGAGGTCGCCGTCGTAGATCTGGAGCGTCATCGAGAGCGGCCGGAAGGACGGAACCGGCACGGGCTTCGTCCCGGGCACGATCCGCCCCGGCACGATGCGCGAGAGCTCGATCGTGCGGCGCACGACCTGGCGCTTCTTGTCGTTCTTGCCGCCGTCGTCGGGCTCGTGGGCGTTCGCGACGGCGCGATCCCAGTCCTCGTAGAGCTTGATGACGTCGACGTCGAAGGAGATCTGGAACTCGGAGCTCGGCCGCTGCGACGCGAAGATCCAGCGCAGCATCTCCGGCTCGTAGACCTCGAGGCAGTCGGCGACGGTGACGACGCCGCCAGCCGACTTCGAGATCTTGCCGCCCCCGCCCTTGATGCGGACGAAGTCGTAGGGCACGTACTCGGGCACGAAGCCGCCGAACACGGGGCCCACGATCTGCTTCGCCGTGTCGTAGCTCCCGCCGGCGGTGCTGTGGTCCTTGCCGCCGGGCTCGAAGCAGACGCCCTCGAAGGCCCAGCGCATCGGCCAGTCCATCCGCCACGGGAGCTTGACGTCGCCCCCCTCGCGCAGGTCGACCTGCGTCCGGACGCCGCAGTCGCGGCAGCTCATCGCGACGCCCCAGTCGCCGTCCCACTCGAAGTCGACCCGGTCGCGGCCGCAGCCCCGGCAGAAGCCGGCGAGCGGCAGCCAGTCGGGGGGCAGCGGCTCGGTCCGGAAGCGATCGAGGATCTCGCGGATGACTTCCTTCTTCTCGAGCGCCCGGCGGATGCCCTCGGCGTAGCGGCCGGCCCGATAGGCCTTCGACTGGCGGATGAACTCCGGCTCGATCCCGATCGGCGGGAGGCTCGACTCGAACTCGGCGATGTAGTGGCTCGCGTAGCTGTCGGTCGGCCCGACGCGGTCGTCCGCGTGGCCGGCGAAGGGATCGGGCACGTCGGCGACGCTGCGGCGCAGGTTCTCCGTCAGCATCGCCGGCTCCGGGGCGTCGGCGGGCACCTTCCGGAAGACGTCGAAATCGTCCCAGGAATAGATGAAGCGGACCTCCGCCCCCTGGTCGCGCAGCGCTCGCGCGACCAGGTCGACGGTCATCACCTCGCGGAAGTTGCCGATGTGGACGACGCCGGAGGGCGTGATCCCGGCCGCGACGACGATCGGCCGGCGGTCGGGATGGGCCGCGAGCACGCGGCGCGCCGCGATGTCCGCCCAATGCGAGAAATAGGGATCGTACGACGGCTGCTGCTGACCCATGCCCCGCGAAGCCCCTCCAGGCCGCGGAGTGTCGCAGCCCGGATCCGCGGTGCAAGGGCATCAGGCCCCGGCGCGGGCGCCCTTCGGCACGATCGGGCGATCGACCGTCGGCTGGTCCCGGCGGCTCTCGGCCTTGTTGTAGAGGACCTGGACGTCCCGGGTCGCGGCGAGCAGCCGCGAGTAGAGCCGGAGCTTCAACGCGTCGAGCATCGCGAAGGAGAAGAGCGCGAAGAAGCTCGACGACAGCGCCAGGGCCAGCGAGATGACCTCGAGGCCCTCGTCCTTCGTGTGCATCGAGAGGAAGTTGATCAGCATGCCGCCCGTGGTCCCGACGAAGCCGAGGGGGGGCAGCAGGTTCGCGTACATCGAGATCAGGCGGGCGTAGTTGTGCTCGTACTCGTTCATGACGTACTGGCGCGACGCGTCGAAGACGAAGTCCGAGGGCTGGCCCTCGTGCTCGTTCTCGCGCAGCGACTTCTGGAGGATCCGGACCATCAGGATCGCGAGCGGCTCGGCGCCGCCCGGTCGGTCGGACTGGCCGCGGCGCAGCTCCTCGGGACCGACGCGGCGCGTCGCGGACCAGGCCGAGATGACGGCCCGGATGCCGTTCGAAAAGGGAACGAGCACCGCCAGAAAGACGCCCGTCGTGATGATCGCCGACCACATGCTACTCGTCATCGTTCACTCCCAGGGATGCGCACGCGCCTTCCCGATCGAGCCATCCCCAGCTAGCTGTTCCACTTCTGATCGCGGAGCATGTCGAGCGCCTCGCCGAGCGAGCGCTGCTCGCCGACCGGATACTCGACCAGCATGCTCTCGCGGCCCTCGAAGCGATCCTCGATGTCGTCGATCGACTCCTGGACCTTGCGCGGGTAGCGCATGTTCGAGAGCAGCTGGGCCTTCATGAACCGCAGGTTCGCGTCGAGGGCCATGACCTCGGGATGCGAGCTCTGCCAGGCCGGCTCGAGCAGCGGATCGAGGTGCTTCGCCATGTACTCGGCGATGAAGTTGTCGAGCAGCACGATGCTCGGGCTGTCGTTGCGGTCGGTCAGCGCCTGCATCGTGACGTCGAGGCGGACGAGATCCCGCCACGCCCGCATCAGGTCGGTCCGGCGCTGCGAGAGCGCCTCGCCGTTGAGCGCCGTCTCCTCGAGCGCCTCCTGCTGCGCGAGCTCCGTGTCGCTCGGACCGTCGTTCGAGGCGCAGCCGGTGAGCCCGAGCGCGAGCCCGAGCGACGCCGCCAGGAAGAGTCCCCTTGAAAATCGCATGCCCATCCCTCCGCGAGCCCTCGGGCCCGCTCATCGATTCCCGCGATCAGTCCTCGTCGTCGGCCGCGGCCGCGGACGCGCGCGCCGAGCCCTCGTGGTAGAGGCGGCGCAGCAGCGTGTGCATCGCGTGCTCGCGCTGGCTGCGGAGCGCCGGGGCCAGGTCCTCGGTCTCGACGATGGCGCGGAAGAGCGGGAGCGCCCGCGTGCGCGCCGTGATCTGCTTGTCGAGCTTCGCCAGCTGTCGGCCGCCGTCCTCGAGCTCGCGCGCGACGCGCTGGCTCTCGGCGGTGCCGAAGACGGCCGCCTCGGCCATCTCGCCGTCGCCGGCCGGCGACGCGGGCGGAGCGCCCTGGCCGTTGCGCTGCTGGGCGAGGCTGCCGAGCTTGCGCGCGAGACCGTCTCGCTGGCTCTTCAGGTCGGCGAGGCTCTTCTCGAGCTCGCCGAGACCCTTCGCGTCCGCGAAGCCCATGTACATCAGGACCAGCTCGTCCGAGAGGCCGCGGCGGTAGACCTCGATCGTCTTCGAGCCCGCGCCGTTCTGCGCGATCCATGACGCGGCGTGGCGCGAGGTGGCGACGTGCTCCGCGATCGGGCGGGTGATGGCGAGGAAGTCGTTCGCCCCGCCGCGTCGCTCGAGCGCCGTCGTCAGCGCCGGCCAGAGCAGGCGATCGAAGGGGAAGGCGCGGAGCGCCAGCTGGTAGCGCGAGGCCGCGAGCTGGATCTCCGCCGGAGCCGGATTCGCGATGCCGTACGCGACGAACGCGTCGCCGTAGCCGCGCGCCGCCTCGTAGGCCGCGAAGTAGGCCGAGTCGGGGACGTACTTCGTCGAGTCCGCCTCCGCATAGCGCTCGAAGTGGGCGAGGTAGCGGGCGTAGAGCCGCGCCGCGTTCCGGACGAGCTCGGCCGATCGGGCCGGATCTTCGCTCGCCCGCGAGAGGTAATAGTCGGCGCTGTTGAGCGTCGCCTCCTGGATCTCCTCCCAGAGCGCCCGCATCGACTGGAGATAGGACTCCTCGCCGCTGTTGCGGAAGCCGAGCTCGCGCCAGCCGCCGTCGCGCGCCTGGTGGAGCGAGGCGTAGACCTGGTAGGCGCCTTCGATCGTGAAGGGCAGCTCGACGTCGGGGTCGACCCCGAGGCGCTGCTTCGCGGCGTGGACCTCGCCCATCTGGCGCAGGATGCGCATGTAGACCGCGGCCTCGCCGGACGGCGTCTCGGCGAGGTCGGCGGCGCGGGCGTAGGCCGCGCCGGCCGCGCGGATCGCCGCGATGCTCTTGTCGGAGAAGCCCTCGGCGGCGAGCAGGCCGCGCGAGGCGTCGTGGGCCTTGCTCGCCTCGAAGAGCACGAGGGTGAAGGTCAGGCTGCCGCCGTCGGACTCGGGGCCCTCGAGGCGCGCGATGATGCGCTCGAGGTAGTCGCGGACCGAGGCCTCGACCGGGATGACCTCGGGAAAGGCGCCGACGCGCTGATCGCCGAGCAGGCGCACGATCGCGGCGAGGGAGTCGAGGCCGAAGCCCATGCCCATCTCCTGGCTGCGCAGGAGGACGAGCCGCGCCACGTTCTCGTAGACGTAGGGCAGCGCCGAGACGAAGCCCGAGTTCGCCGTCTGCGACAGCGAGAGCGCCTGGAGCGTGTCGAAGGGCGACTCGAGCGGGACGACGACGTCCATCCAGAGGCCGAGGACGTGGCGGACGAACTCGGTGTCGCTGCCGCGCTCGAGCGCCCGGTGGGCGTTGATGTAGTGGTACCAGTAGCGGTCTTCCTGGCGGCTCTCGCCGTCCGAGAACGCCTCGACCGTGTCGACGCTGTCCTCGAGATGCGCGGGCTCGCGGGTGGCCAGGTACTGCAGCAGGAGCGCGATCGCACGGCGCCGGGTCTGGGTCGAGTCCTCGCCGTTCTTGGCGTCGCGATCCTCGAGCGTCCGCTTGACGTACGCGTCGAGGGGAAGACCGACCTCGCGCTCGTAGCCCTTGATCCGCGTCGCGAGCGAATCGGCGTCGGCGGAGCTGTAGATGTAGGCGAAATCGAGATAGTCGTCCCAGGTCGCCGCGGCGGCCCCGCCCGCTCCCCCGGTCCACTGTGCGGCCAGGAGGAACGCGAGACCCACCAGAAGGCGCGCCACGGAACCGTGTCCCGCGCGCGGTCGCTCGACATTGATCATCGTTGCCATCCCCTCTTCCCCGCCTCCGTCTCCGCGCCCGACCCGGGCGACGGAAACCTGGCCTAACGCGATGCGCGCCGATTGGCGCCCTGAAGACACTCGAGTGCGTACCGGAGCTCGGCACAGCGATCCTCGACGCGGCGGGACGGTGCCCGGTCGATCCACATCAGGAACGCGTTCAGATTCTTGGTCTCGACGAATCGATAGGTGCCCTTGCTACTTACGCACTCGCTCTGCGTCTTTACGGCCGCGACGACCGCCTGCTTGAGGCGATCCTCCTCCCGATCCGTGACGCAGGCCGAGAGCTCGCCGAGGGGCACGCCCGAGAGACCCGGCCGCGCGCTCCCCGCGCCCCCGCCCGCGCTCGCCGCCGGTCGGGCCGCCCGCTCGGCGCGGGCCACGACCTGGGGCGCCGCCCCCTCCGAAGCCGACGCCGCCGCCGGCGCCGCGTCGAGCTCGAAGCGCGGGACCGGGCGGCTCTGCGCCCCACCCGCCGGCCGGGCGACCGCGGCACCCCGGGTCGGGGCGCTGCGAGCCGGAGGCAGATCGAGGTCGGCCGTGCCGACGGAGGCCGGTGCGACTCCGGGAATCGCCCGAGGCCGGGTCCCGGCCGGCGCATGCGCGGCCGCCACCCGGAACGCGCGTTCGGGCGCCGCTTCGCTGGGCAGGTCGAGGGAGGGCGCCGCCGGGGCGTCCATCCGGGGCATCGCCCGACTGACGGGCTGGGCCGAGGCCCGCGCGATGCGCTCGGAGGGCGCGACGGGAGCGGCCCGGTCCGGTGCGACCGCGACCGCGTCGATCGCGACCCGGGGCTTCGAGACCGGCACCGGCCGCTCGCGGACCACCGGCCGCGGCGCCCGCTCGACCGGCGGCGGTGCGACCTTCGCGATCTCGGGCTGGATCCGGACCGGCTCGATCTTCGGGGGCTCGACCTTGGGCGGCTCGACCTTCGGCGGCGGAGGCGGCTCGACCTTGGCCACGATCGGCGGCGGCTCGGGCTTCACCGGCTCCGGCACGACGGGCTCGGGGACGATCGGCTCGGGCTCGACCGGGATCTCGACCATCGGCGGCACGATCGGCGGCGGAACGGCCTCCGCCGACTCGAGCATCACCACCTCGAGCGCCTCGCGCTCGGCCTCCTGGCCCATCAGCCCCGCGATCACGAAGCCGAGGAACGCGCAGGTCGTGATCAGCCCGAGCACCGGGCCCACGAAGCGCCGCGCGACCGCGCCGGGGCCGCCCGCGCCCGCCTCGGAGAGCATCGCGGCGAAGTCGCCCGCGAGCCCCGAGTCGGAGACGCGGTGCATCTCGCCGCGGATCGCGATCCGGGCGGCGCCGAATCCGTAGTGCTGCTCGATGTGGCGCGCGGTCATCCCCGGTCGGCCACCCGCGTCACGGTGGCCCAGCGCGGACCGGGCCAGATCTCCTCGAGCATCGCGGCCGCCTCGAGCATGTCCTGGCTGCGGGAGTCCTCGTGCGGCGCGAGCATCGGCTTGTGGAGGGCGGCCTCCTTCAGCTTGCCGAGCTCGCTGCGCAGCGCGGCGCTCTCGATGCGCTGCCCCTCATCGACCGCCTTGCCGTCGACGACGCGGACGAGCTCGTACGGGCTCGCCATGCCCTCCTCGGGCGGATGCACGCGCAGCTGCCAGACGTCGACCGACTCGGCCGCGAGCTCGGTCGAGCCCGCCTCGCCGATCTTCGGGACGACGATCGCGCCGAGGTCCGGGACCTCGGGCGGCGTGTCCGGCGCGAGCTGCGTCATCGCGATCAGCATCAGCAGCGCGAGATCGAGGAAAGAGAAGAGCCAGGCCGGCGCACCATCGCCGTGATCTTGCATGTTCGACCCCTCCGGAACCTGCTTTCGAATCGAAACGCGGTGGGCCGGATCCGGCCCGTTCGGCCGCTCCGGCCCGCGCCGCGCCTAGCGGATCTGCGTGAAGGCCAGCAGGTTCGCCATGTCCGATTGGATGGCGCTGCCCGGGAAGAGCGTCGTGAACTGACCCTCTTCGCCGTGGAGCGCCATGTAGTTGAGAATCGCCGCCTGGGTGAGCGCTTCGGGATTGTTGGCCACCGAGTTGACGCCCGTTTCGACGTCCCCGTTCGCGCGGTAGTACCCGATCTGCCGGGTGGTCGCGAAGGGCGCCCGCAGGGTCGGCTTGCCGCTCTTGCGGTAGACCATCATCACGCTGACGCCCGAGCCGGAGTTGTCGCCGCGCCAGACGAACTTGCCGTTCGCCTGGTTGTCGGCCTGACCGTCCGAGAAGACCGAGCCGTCGCTGAAGAGGTAGACCATGACGTCGCCGACCAGCGGATTGCGCTCGGCGTACTCGAAGATCGCGCCGATCGCCTGGCCGGCCGCGAAGTCCTTGGCCTCGCCGGTCCGGCGCGTCCCGTCGTGGTAGTCGTAGCCTCCGAACTCGATCGTGCCGGCGCCCGCGTGGCCCTCGAGCACGAGCTTCATGACGGAGGCCGTCTTGCGGAACTCGCTCTGCGTCATCTCCGCCTGGGTGAAGATGCGCGTCGTGTCGTTGGCCTGGTTCGCGTTCACGATCAGCGGGTCGAGCTCCGGATCGAGGGCCGCCGGGTCGCCGAAGAGCGTGATCAGGTCCGTGCTCTGCTGATAGGCGCAGTTGACGAGATCCTTGACCGCCTGGTCCTCCTGGATCTGCTCGACCTTGAGGGACGAGATGGCCTGGATCGTGGACGCGACGTTGCCGGCGCCCGCGCTCCCGAGCAGCTCCGTCAGCTTCCCGGTGTCGACGAGGCCCCGCACGTCGGCGGGCCGATCGATCTTCGTCGGGCGGACGGAGGGATCGAACATCGACATGGGCATCACGCTGTTGCCGCCCGAGTCGGAGTTCTGCGTCCCGATCAGCGACAGCAGCCCGCCGTCGGCGCCGGCCCGGTAGACCCCGTAGATCGGGTTCAGCGGATTGTTCTGGGTGTCGTTCGCCGAGCGGGCCGAGATGATGATGCCCTCGACCTTGGCGAGCGTGGCCGGGGAGGCCTTCGAGAGGATGCCCTTCAGCATCGCCGAGTCGAAGTGGAAGACGAGGTTCATCGTCCGGTCGAAGGCGGTCGCGAGCTGGGAGTTCAGCGGCGTCATGTCGAGGGGCAGGCCGAGCTTCGCGTAGCCGCCCTCCGACAGCGGATCCTCCTGGCCGCCCGGCCCGCCGATCATCACGTTCGAGCCCGCGATGTTGGCGCCGCCGGCGAGGTCGATCCCGATGAACGGGATCTTGCCCGCGCCCGCGCCGGTCAGCGCGCAGGAGGCCTGCGCGTTGGCCCGATTCACGCCGAGCATCGACAGGAGCGAGGGCGCGACGACGTAGGCCGAGCCGGCCAGGAAGCCCTGCGCGAGGAACTCGCGGCGCGTGCGCGGTCGGCGGTGATCGGGATGGAAGAAGGGGCGACCCATCTCCGTCGGCGTTCGTCTGCTGGCCATCTTGCTTGCCTCCTCTGCGAGGATTCGGGACCGATCCGCTCGAGCTCGGAGCGAGCGGTCGTCGCTGCCTGGATCAGTGGATGTGGACCGCTCCGCTCGAGACGACCGCCGTGCAGAGACCCTTCACGATGTTCTTCGTGTAGACCCCGTCGCAGGCCGGCTGGCCGCCGCCGCCGCAGGTCGCCGAGAGATCGACGATCAGCTGATCGAGCATCGCCTCGATCTGGTCGCGAGCCGGATTGCCGCCGACGTCGCCACGGAGACCGGCGCCGACGATCTTGTCGAGCAGCGGGTCCGTGATCAGGTCGACGTTCGCCGGGTTCGCGAAGGCCGTCGCCGGCGGCTGGTTCCAGCCGAACGCGCCCGCACCGGTGAAGAACTGGTTGCGGAGCGTCTGGCTGCCGGCCGTCTCGCCGCCGACCAGGGCGTCGCAGTACTCGACGCCGAGCTTGGCGACGCCGACCTGGTTGGCCGACACGAAGGAGCGCAGGTCCGGACCCGCCGGCAGCTGCTGGACGAGCTCCTGGAAGGTCGCGTCGACCTCCGCCGACATGGGATCGACGTTCGTCAGCGCCGCCATCGAGGCGTTGACCCGGGCGAAGTTGCGCACGCCGAAGGTCGGCTCCGGATCGCCGAAGTCCTCGGCGGCCGGCGTCGGCGGGGTCGGCGGCGGGACGGGATCCTGGAAGATGCCCAGCTGCTCGAAGTGGAGCTGGAAGACGTCGGTGTCGGCGTCGACGAGGCCGCCGACGATCGTGCACTGGCGCGACAGCAGCTGGCGCGGCGTCGTGACCAGGGCGTTCATGTTGACGAAGCCCTGGCCCGCGACCGGGATGATGCCGTTCAGCGAGACCCGCAGATTGTGGATACGGATCGGCGCCGCCACGTCGGTCACGAAGGTGGGCGCGCAGAAGAGGTAGCTGTAGCGGTCGAGCTCGGTCACCGAGAACTCGATCCGCGAGCTGCCGCCGGTCCACTCCGAGACGTCGAAGGCCAGCGTGATGCGCTTGCCGATGCCGGCCTCGTAGTTCTTCTGGATCTGCGCCGGCGAGAGCGCGCGATCGTAGATCGCGACGAAGCGGATCTGGCCCTGCCACGGCCGGTCGTTGCTGACGTCGTTGCCCATCACGAGGCGGTGGCTCGCGCTCCAGTTCCAGAGCCGGCCCGCGGCGATCGGATCGAGGTCCTCGGTCCAGACCCCGTCGACGAAGATCTTGCGGCCGGCGAGCTGGTCGTAGGTGATGACGACGTGCTGGAGCGTCGCCTGCGCGTCCTGGTCGACGTCGTAGGTCTCGAGGTCGGGACCGCCGTTGCCGTTCGAGTCCTTGGTGTAGGCGCGGTTGCGGACGACGTACTGGTACTGGACCTGGCCCAGCATGAAGTTGCGCGAGCCCGAGTTCGCCGAGTAGCTGACGATGCGGGCCGGCCCCTCCTGCGTCGTGTTGAGGTTCGAGATCCAGGTCTCGACCGAGTAGGTCTGCGTCCCCGTGCGCTGGTCGGCGAGGCGGTCGTAGAGCTTGCGGCTCGTGTCCGCGGTCGCGATCGCGCGGCCTTCGGCGACGTCGATGCCGTAGGCGGACATCAGCGTCGGGCCCTCGAGCGTGAGGTCCATCGCCGGCGCGACGCCGCTGGTGTCGTGGGCGGTGGTGCCCGTCTGCTCCTTGAAGTCCCAGCGCGCGATGATGCCGGTGTCGAAGCGTTCGGCGCCGACCTCCTCGACGCCGTCCGCCATCATGCGCGTCGGGCTCTGCAGGCCGTTCACGTCGACGCCGCCCGTCGTCCCGCCCGCGGCCTCGATCGCCTGCTGCCAGGCGACGATCTGCGCCAGCATCTCGGAGGCGTTGGTCGCACAATCGGACCAGCAGAAGTGGAAGTCGACCGCGAGGCGGCGCACGAGCCGCGACGCCGACGGATCCGAGAAGTTGACCTTCTGGCTGTCGACGACCGCCGACCACGCCGTCGCCGGATCCGGATGGGCGATCTGCGGCGCACCGGGGCCGCTGCCGCCGTGACAGTCCGAGCAGTACTGATCGAGCATCGGATAGACGGTCGACTGGAACGCGGTGACCTGCTCGGCGACCGAGAGGCCGTCGGGCGTTCCGCCGCCGCCGCCGGGCCCGCCGTTGCCGAGGACGGAGGTGTCGGTGTTGGAGCCGCCGTAGTCGCCGCAGCCGGTGGCGGCGAGGGCGAGGGCGAGCGTCGCGAAGATCCGGCGGATTCCGGCGTCCTGACGACGAACGAACGACTCGACGGGGAATGCTTGTCTCATATCGTTTGGTCCCCTGATCCCTCGCAGTTCTCGATCCCGACCGCTCCGACTCCGCCGCCCGGGCGCCCGCGACGTCCGTTCGACGTCGTCCGGGGCCCGTCCGCGTCCGCTCACTCTTCGTTCATGCAGTGGGCCGCGACGCCCGCGAAGACGTCCTTCAGGTTGTATTCGCCGTTCGCCTCGAACGTGTCGGCGATCGCCTCGATCGCGTCCCGATCGGTCTGGTTCTTGGGCCCGTGGAAGCAGACGTGCTTGAAGACCTTCTCGACCTGGCAGACGGAGAACGCGCGCGACGCACCGACCTCGGCCCCGAGGCTCTTGGCGCCGAAGCCGCGATCCGCCGCGCCCCGCCAGCCGAGCAGCGAGTTCGGGCCCTCGCGCCAGTAGTTGACCCAGCCGTTGTCCGTCGTGATGTGGCCGTAGGGGAAGACGTTGCCGTTGATCAGGTACTTGGCCTGGACGACGCCCGGCGTGTGGATCATGCGGGCGGCGGTCGCATCCCACTCGAAGTAGGCGAAGGCACCGGCGACCGAGTCCATGCCCGAATGACAGCCGTAGCAGTTGTTCAGGAAGATCTCGGAGTCGCCGCCGGGGCTGCGGCTCACGTCCTGGCGGATCCAGTCGCCCGGCCGCGTGACGTCGTGGAGCTGCTCCATGTCGCGGCAGAGATGGTTGATCGCCGTGTAGCGCCACATGCGGCGGTTCGTGCCGCCCGAGAAGAAGGCCTCGGCGGCGGCGCGCGTGGTGTTGACGCCGGCGGCCTCGCTGGCCGAGATCTGGGAGCCCGGCAGCGTCGACTGCATCCGGCGGACCAGCATCGCGGGGTTCGACAGGTCGACGCCCGCCTGCTCGAGCGCGACGTAGTGGTCGTTCGAGGTCTGCTCGTAGTTGGGCGTGACGAGGTTGTTGGCGCCGGTGTAGACGATGTCCTCGGAGAGGACCGTGTTGAACGGGACGTCGTCGCGGACCATCCCGATCACCGTCGCGGTGTAGTCGTTGAGCGGCGCGAAGACCGTGCGATCGCGATTGGTCCAGGGCGTCACGAGGTTCTTCAGCGAGACGTTGTAGAAGGCCGGGTTCTGCATCGCGAGCTCGGCGGCGAGGTCCGGGCGGCCGGCACCGATGTGGACCGCCATCTGCGAGAGGACGGCCGCGCTCGGCGGGACGCCGGCGATCCGGTCGTGCATGCGGCGGGCGCGGTCGGTGTCGTCCATCTGCGCCGACGCCGCCTGCGCGACCAGCAGCGCGAGGCCCGCCAGCAGGAGCCTGCCCTTCCGAACCGAATCGGCACTTCGTCTTCGCATTGCGTGGGACATGTTCGACTCGACCTCGCTGGCTGCGGACCGTGGCGTCGCCACCGGGATCCGCGTGCTCGAGCTCCGAGATTTCCGGACCGGGGCTCGATTTCCATTCGGTACGCGAGAGGGCTTCTCGGTGATGCCCGCCACAACATTGTGTGTTTTTCGCGTCACGACCCCGAACGTCTTCGCGAGCTGCACGGGGGCTGCCGGTGCGCGTGCGAGCCTGCCGCACCGGCGCATCGCGGCTGCCGGCACGGCATGCCGCTGCGACGCGGGTCACGCGACCGGACGGTCGCCGCGACGAAATGCACAAAGGTCGACCGCACAATCCGACCGATGAGGGCGTGGGCTTTCGGCCCGCTTCGACGATCACGTCGGCGCGGGACCACCACAGAGGAATCCCGACCCGATGGCGTCGATCCACCGACTCCGACCCGCTCCGATCGCGTGGCCCCTGCTCGCCTGGGCGCTCTTCGCCTGGATCGCCCTCGCGGCCCTCTCGCTGCCCGCGCGTTCGAGCGAGCCCGAGTCGCGCGCCCTCGCGCGGCTGCTCGATTCCGCCTCCCGGCCCCTCGCGAGCCTCCCCGCGTCCGCCCGCGGCACGGCGATCGTCGAGGACGAGAGCCCGCAGCTGACGGCGACGCTGATCGTCTCGCCGGAGGCGCCGGCGCGCGTCGGCGTGCTCTTCGAGATGGCCCCGGGCTGGCACCTCTATTGGCGCAATCCCGGCGAGACCGGGGTCGCCCCGGAGCTCGAGCTCGACGCCGACGGGTACGCCGTCGGGGCCGTCGACTGGCCGGTGCCCCGGATCTTCCGCGAGGCGGACGACCTGTTCACGACCTACGGCTACGAGGGGCACGTCCTGCTCGCGGCGGACCTCGAGGCCGATCCGGACGCGGTGCGCGGCGCGGCGGCGTCCGCGGGCGCGGCGACGCCGAGCGCGACCGCGGCGCCGGCGGTGCGCGCGCGGGTCGACGTGCTGGCGTGTCGGACGCAGTGCGTGCCGGCGAGCTTCGCGCTCGCGTCCCCGCTCGCGCTCGACGTCGACGAGGCGGTGCGCGCGGAGATCCGCTCGCTCTTCCGCGAGGCGGAGGCTCGGCTCCCGGTGCCGGCCAGCGCCCTCGGCTGGGAGTTCGACGCGGTCTGGCAGGGCGGCGCGCCTGACGTCGACGGGGACGCGAGCCTCGTGCTCGCCCTCGAGCCGTGCGCGGCGGAGGCGGTCGGCTGCGTCGCCGCGGACGTCCGCGATCCCGCGCCCGCGTTCCTGCCCTTCGAGAGCGAGACCTTCGAGCTCGCGCGAGAACAGGTCGTTTCCGTCGATTCCGCGCGAGGCGGGCAAATCGAGCTCGCGCTCGAGGCCACGCGTCTCGAGCCCGGCGAGGATCGCCTCTCCGGCGTCGTCGCCCTGCGCGATGCGAACGGTCGCATGCGCCACGTCGAGATCGACGTCCCGATCCGGACGCACGGCGCGGCGCGCACGGCGGCCGCACCGGCCGGCGCGATCGGGACGGACACGCCGACCGATGCGACCGGGACGAGCACGCCGACCGTCGCCCTCGGCTCCTTCGCCGCCCTCCAGGCGATCCTGCTCGCGCTGCTCGGTGGGCTGATCCTCAACGGCATGCCGTGCGTGCTCCCGGTGCTCGCGATCAAGGTCGTCTCCGTCGCGGATCTCGCGGAGCGCGACGCGAACGAGGTCCGCCTTCACGGCCTCGCCTACACCGCGGGCGTGCTCGGCTCGATGCTCGCCCTCGCGACCCTCGTCGTCGGCCTGCGCGGCGCCGGCCACGCCGTCGGCTGGGGCTTCCAGTTCCAGGAGCCGCTCTTCGTCGCGGGCATCGCGGCGCTGCTCGTGACCTTCGCGCTGAACCTCTTCGGCGTCTTCGAGATCGAGCTCGGCCAGGGCCGCCTCGCCACCGTCGGCCAGGACGCGACGGGCCTCTCCCGCTCGGTCTTCGAGGGGCTGCTCGCCGTCGTGCTCGCGACGCCCTGCACCGCGCCCTTCCTCGGCACCGCCGTCGGGTTCGCCTTCGCGAGCTCCGGCCTCGTCATCGTCTCGATCTTCCTCGCGATCGGCGTCGGCCTCGCCTCGCCCTTCCTGCTGGTCAGCTTCTTTCCCGCGCTCGCGCGCTTCGTGCCGCGCTCGGGCCCGTGGATGCTCAAGCTGCGGGCGGGCCTCGGCTTCTGCCTGCTCGCGACGGTGATCTGGCTGCTCTGGATCGTCGGCCAGAGCGGGGGAACCGACGCGGTCGTGGCGCTGACGGCCGCGCTGCTCTTCCTGGCCTTCCTGCTCTGGACCTTCGGGCAGCTGCAGCCGATGCGCAGCGTCTGGCTCGGTCGGGGCAGCGCCGTCGCGATCACGCTGCTCGCCTTCGCGAGCTTCAACCTGATCGACTTCGAGCGCGCCGATGCGAGCCCCTCGGCGACGGGCGCCGAGGCTGCGGAGTCCGGGCTCGAGGGCGACGGGTTCCGGCCCTACGACGAGGCGGCGGTGCGCGAGCGCCTGGCCGCCGGTGTGCCGGTCTTCGTCGTCTTCACCGCCGACTGGTGCATCACGTGCAAGGTGAACGAGCGAACGGTGCTCGATCGCCCCGCCGTCCGGGAGGCGCTCGCACGAGACGGCTTCGCGCTGTTCCGAGCCGACTGGACCCGCCGCGACGAGGGGATCCGCACGAAGCTCGCGGAGTTCGGCCGGGCCGGGGTGCCGCTCTACCTGGTCTACGACCCGGCCGAGCCGGATCGCCCCCGCGTCCTCTCCGAGCTCCTGAGCCAGGAGGCCGTCCTCGCCGCGCTCGAGGCAGCCGCGCCCGCCGCGCGCATCTGAGGCCGGAGCCGACCGCCTCCTTCGGGTCGGCGATCACATTTCGCTCAGCAGGACCCACCGACACGACGATGCAACCTGGGATCGAGAGGTGCGCCCGCGAGCCCGCTCCGACGGACGTCGCGCCCGCCCCGCTCGGGACCCAAGGAGATCCTGGATCCATGATGGCCTCCGCTCACCGCCCGCGCTCGCTCGAGACCCGCGCGCGCGCCGGCTCCTCGAAGCGCCCGTCCCTCCGTACCCGGCTCGTCGCTCCGCTCGGCTCGCTGCTTTGCTCGCTCGGGGTCGCGCTGCTCGCGTCGACCGCGGCGCTCGCGCTCGAGGCGGGCGACGCGGCGCCCGACTTCTCGGCGCCTTCGCTGGACGGCCAGGGCAACGTCTCCCTCGCCCAGTACCGGGGCAAGGTCGTCTATCTCGACTTCTGGGCGTCGTGGTGTGCACCGTGCCTGAAGGCGATCCCGGAGATCGAAGCGATGCGCAAGGAGCTCGCCGGCGAGGACTTCCAGGTCGTCGCGGTCAACCTCGACCAGCAGCCGAAGAAGGCGCTGCGCTTCCTCGAGAAGCACCCGATCGGCTACCCCTCGGCCAGCGATCCGAAGGGGCGCCTGCCCAAGCAATTCGGCGTCGACACGATGCCGACCTCGTACCTGATCGACGGCAAGGGCGTGATCCGCCTGGTCCATCGCGGATTCCAGCGCGAGGACGGCGTCAAGCTGCGCGCGGAGATCCGAAAGCTGCTCGGAGGCCGTTAGTCGATGCGCTCGCTCCCGACCCTGCTCGTCCTGATCCTGCTCGCGCTCGCGGCCACGGGCTGTGCCCGCGTCAGCCCCTGGGAGCGCGACCTGCTCGCGCGCCGGGACATGTCCTGGGAGCCCGACGCGCTCGAGGCCAAGCGCGAATCGCACGTCTACTTCAGCAAGGAAGCCTCGATGCCGGGTGGCAGCGGCGGGGGCGGCGGCTGCGGCTGCAACTGAGATCCGGAGGCTTCGATGAGGGGGGATCGGGATCAGAAGGTCGACGGGGCCCGCGAGCAATCCGCGGACGGCCTCGCCCTGCCCGGTCGTGCGCTGACGGCGTTGACGACCAGCGCACTCGCGATTCCGGGCATCGTGACCCCCGCCCCGGCGCGCGCCGACACGCCGATCGAGCAGGCGACGAGCTCCTACGCCTTCAGCGTCTACAAGGAGGACAACCTCGTCCGGAACCGACGGTTCGTCCCGGGCGGCGGATCTTCGAAGCGCTACGAGGTCCTGACGCACCAGTTCCAGGTCGACCTTCCGGTCTCGAAGCGCATGGATGCCGGCGTCGACTTCCTCTACGAGAAGATGAGCGGCGCCTCCCCCTGGTACGTCCAGGCGAGCGGAAACGAGCGCGTCCAGGTCATGAGCGGAGCGACGATCGACGACACCCGCTACGACGTGTCGGGCCGGCTCAGCTACTACATGGACGACGCGAAGGACACGATCACGGGCGGCGTCTCGAAGGAGCAGGACTACCTCTCCGTCCACGGCGGCATCGGGACCGAGCGCTCCTTCTTCGACAAGAACACCACCTTCTCGACCTCCGGCTCGTTCTCGTACGACTGGATCACCCCGAACAATCCCCAGGTCTCGCGCGGCGTCCGACCGACCTCGGGCGAGAAGTGGAGCGTCGACCTCTTCGGCGGCCTGACCCAGCTCCTCACGCGGGCCTCGGCGATCCAGGCGACGATCAACTACAAGCATTCCGACGGCTACCTGAGCGATCCCTACAAGGCGATCATCACCGTCGATCCGAACCAGGGCCTGCTCTCGGACAACCGGCCCGACCTGAAGGATCAGACCAGCCTGCTGCTGCGCTACCGGCATCACCTCGAGCCGATCTCGGCCTCCGTCCACTTCGACTATCGCTTCTACGTCGATACCTGGCAGGTCACCTCGCACACCTTCGAGCTCGCCTGGCATCAGAACCTCTTCGGCTGGCTCACGATCATCCCCGGCGCCCGCTACTACAGCCAGAGCAAGGCCGAGTTCTACGACACCATCCTGCCCCGGGTCGTGAACCATCGTTCCAGCGACTTCCGGCTCTCGCCCTACGGCGCCGTCTCGTGGAAGGTCAAGGCCGAGGCCTCGCTCGAGGATCTCTTCGACTACCGGGCGGGCAGCCGGGCCGAGGCGTTCGGATTCTCGGGCGGGCTCGATCTGTTCCTGGCGTTCTCGTACGAGCGCTACATCTCGGACGGCGCGTTCGCGATCAAGAGCGTCGCCGCACGGGACGAGGCGCCCGCCCTCGTGAACTTCCAGATCTTCGCCTTCACCCTGACCGGCCGCTTCTGACGATGGCGCTGCTCCGGCTCCGCTTCCGCGCGATGGGGAGCCCCTGCGAGCTCCAGCTCTACGGGCCGTCGCGGCACCGGCTCGAGGAGATCGCACGGCGCTGCGTGGACGAGGTCACCCGGCTCGAGCGGAAGTACTCGCGCTTCCGCGACGACAGCCTCGCCGCGGCGATCGATCGCAGCGCCGGCGACCCGCGCGGCCTCGAGGTCGACGAGGAGACCGCGGCGCTGCTCGACTTCGCGCAGACGGCCCACCGCGAGAGCGACGGGCGCTTCGACCCGACCTCGGGCGTGCTGCGACGCGTCTGGGACTTCCGCTCGAATCGCCTGCCCGATCCCGCGGAGCTCGCGCGGGTCCGCACGCTCGTCGGCTGGTCGAAGCTCCGCTGGGAGCGCCCGCGGCTGGTGCTGCCGATCCCCGGCATGCAGATCGACTTCGGCGGCTTCGTCAAGGAGTACGCCGCCGATCGCGCCGCGGCGCTCTGCCGCGAAGCGGGCCTCGAGTCGGGGCTCGTCGATCTCGGGGGCGATCTCGCGGTCGTCGGTCCGCATCCCGACGGCTCGCCCTGGCAGGTCGGGATCCGACATCCGCGGCGGCCGGGCGTCGCGATCGCGCGCATCGCCGTCGCTTCGGGCGGCATCGCGACGAGCGGCGACTACGAGCGCTGCATGATCGTCGACGGCGTCCGCCATCCCCATCTGCTCGATCCGCGCACGGGGGAGAGCTTCCGCGGAGGTCCGGCGAGCGTGTCGGTGACGGCACCGCTCTGTCTCCTCGCGGGCGCGGCGACGACGATCGCGATGCTCCACGACGAGGCCCGGAGCCTCGACTTCCTCGCCCGCCTGGGTCTGCCCCATCTCGTGATCGGTCAGGACGGGCGCACGAGCGGCAGCGTTCAGCTCGCCTCAGGAGCGGCGCGTCGAGAACACGACGAGATCCGCGTCCCAGCCATCGTCGGCCAGGCTTAGCGCGAGATCCCCCGCCTCCGACAGCGAGTCGAAGCCCATCACGTAGACGTCGAAGAGCTCGCGGCGATCGATGCCCTGCCAGCGCTGGACGCGGGTGCGATGGCCCTTGCGCTCGAGATCGCGGGCGATCGCCACGGCGTCGGACTCGAGGGATCGCGTCGTGACCCGCACGCCGTAGGGCGCTCCGCCGGAGTCCGGGAGGTTCTGCTCGCGCGCGCGCTGGCGATCGAAGGCGATCCGACGCCGGATCGTGTCGGCGACGAGCTCGGCCGGCGTCGAGACCCGGCGCGCCCGCGCGGCGATCACGAGCCGATTGTCCTGGATGACCTTGCCCCGCGCCTTGAAGAACCAGCCCAGGAAGGGGATGTCGGTGAGCCACGGCGTCCCGCCCACGGCGGTCGTCTCCGTGCGCTCGCGATCGACGCCGATGATCGCCGTCTCGCCGTCCTCGAGCCGCGCCTTGGCGGTGAGGGCCTCCTTGATGAGGGTCGGCCCGACCTTCGTGGGGTCTCCGGCGACCGAGGGACCGAGGGACGAGAGCTCCGTGTCGAGGCGGAGATCGATCGGCCCGACCTCGCCGGCCTGAGCCTCGAGCCTGATCCGCACGCCCACGTCCTGGCGGTTGAACGTGACCGAGACGCCGAGGAGGTTGGTCGACCCGCTCGTCGTCCCACCGGTCTGCGACGGGGTCCCCTGGGAGACGGGGATCGGGATGTTCGAGCCGACGAAGAGCTCGTGCTCCTCGCCCGCCACGATCACGAGCGAAGGTTGGTTCAGGATCTCGACGCGCGCCTTGATGCTCGACGCGTCGATCTCGCCCGTGTCCTCGATGGGGATCAGGACGCCCCCGGCGCCCGGAATGTCGAAGTTGATGCCCGCATCCCGTGAGACGCGTCCGAAGAGCGCACTGTCGGCGATCGGCGTCGTCCGGAAGCCCCCCCCGGTCGGCACGCTGATCAGGCGCCCGACGTACTCATTGAGCGAGTCGCCCGGCAACAGGGGGACGTGGTAGCTGAGGGAGAGAGCGAGGCTGCTGGGCGTGCGGACCTCGGAGATCGTGATGTCGACGGCGATCAGCTGGGGCCGCGCGTCGAGCTTCTCGACCAGCTCGCGGATCACCCGATGCCCGCGCTCGCTCGCGCGAACGACCAGCGAGCGCGTCGGCTCGTCGACCACGATCGAGTAGTCCTCGCCCCCGAGCAGCGACTTCAGGTCGAGGCTCGAGACCGCACTGGCGAAGCCCGGCGTCGGAGGAGTCTGCGGAGCCTGGGGCGTCAGGCCGTCCTCGGGCGCCGCATTGAGGTCGGCCGCGACGGCATCGGCCGCACTCATGTCGGCCGCGCTGACATTGGCCGCATTGAGATTGGCCGCATTGGCGTTGGTCCCGGTGGTCCGGCTCGAATCCTGCGTCGCGTCCTTCGAGGTCGTGGGATCGGTCGGCTTCTTCGTGTCGCCGCCCTGCCCCGCGGCGCCGTCCTCCTGCTTCTTCTTCTTCGAACGGGACGAGCCCGACGCCTGCCCGCCGAGGATCTGCGCGATCTCGCCGGCCTCGCGGTTCAGCACCCGGAGGATCCGGATCTCGCCCTCCCCTTCGATCGGGACGTCGATCTGCTCGAGGAAGCCGATCAGGCGGTCGACGGCGTCCGGCGCACCGCGGAAGATCAGGCTGTTGGTCCGCTCGTCGCTCCAGACCTCGAGCTCGCGGTCGGCGAAGCGACCGGATTCGAACTGGGCCTGGATCATCGCGTCGACGTCGGCGACGTCCCGGTAGCGCAGCACGCGCTGGCGCAGGCCGCGCTCCTCGACGCGGTCGAGCTCGTCGGCGATCTCGGTGAGCCGGGCGATCGAGCTCTCGGGGCCGCTCGCGATCAGGCTGTGGGTCGCCTCGAGGGGGACCAGCGTGACGGTCGAGCCGGCCATCGGCTGCAGCACGTTCAGGACCGACTGGAGGCCCGCGGCCTCGAGCGGGATCAGCGCCGTCACGTAGCGGTCCGAGCCGCTCCGCGCGCGCTCGGTGAAGGGCGACTCGCCGACCGCCTCGGCGATCCGCGCGATCCGCCACTGGTTCACCGTCGAAGGCACCAGCGCGAAGCCCAGCAGATGGAGCGCCGAGTCGAGCAGCGCCCAGGCCTCCTCCTCGGTGACCGGCCGCTTCGAAACGAGCGAGACCATGCCGCCGACCTGCTCGTCGAACAGGATCGTGCGCCGCGTCTCCTTCGAGACGAGCTCGATCAGCTGGTCGATGTCCATGCGCTTCTGGTTGAGCAGGATGCGCGCGTCGCCCGGGCCGGGCGGCCGACCGCCGACCGCGGGCGGGACCGGAGCCTGGGCGTGGAGCTCGAGGGCGGCGGGCGGGCCGAGCGCGCAGGCGAGCGCGACCAGGAGGCCGGACCAGCGGAGACGGATCGATCGGAAGCGGCGGGTCGGCACGCGGGGAGGCTATCCGACGGCCCGCAGAGCCGCTATGCGAGCCCGCGCACCGCGGCGCGCGGAGGCGCCAGCGACGCGCGACGGCGTCAGCGCCACGGGCTCGCGAAGTCGAAGACCCGGACGCGGATCGCGATGCGCAGCTCGTGGACCTGGAAGTCGTAGTCGAGCTTGTTCCCGGCGCCCGGCGCGAAGGGACCCTGCGTGCTGACCGACGGATTCGGCAGCCCGACGTAGCGATAGCCGGCGGAGAGCGTCACACGCTCGGACATCGCGACGTTGATCCCCGTTCCCACGTTCCACGCGAAGTCGACGACGTCGTCATGGGCGCCCACGACGTTCGAGGTGCCGTCGATGTCCATCAGGGCGGTCAGGCCGATGCCGGCGCCGACGTAGAGGCTGGCCGGCTCGAGGTAGCGGCGCAGGCGCGGCTGGCGGCCGAGGCCGAAGAGATACTGGAACGGCTTCGCGATCGCGACGAGCGGAACGTCGACCCACTGATTGAACATCACGGTCGTCGCCTTGAGCTCGGTGAAGAAGAGCTCGCCGCCGGCGACGGTCGAGAACTGGTACTCCCGCAGACCCGCGGCCTCGATCTCGCTGCGCACCGGCCAGTCCGGCAGGCGGACCTTCAGCAGGAACTCGCGCGGGACGAGCTCGTCCATCGGGACCTCGATGCCGGCGGCGGCGTCGAGCATCGGGGAGGAGTCGTGGTCCTTGCCGATCAGGCGGGTGACCGGCGCGTTGCCCGCGTTGCCGTCGGTGTCGACCTCGGCGCCAGAGAGGCCGATGCCGCCCTGGAGGTAGACCTTCCACTCCGCCGAGCTCTCGCCCGCCGCGAAGACGAGCGTCCCGACGAGGGCGGCGACGCCCGACCCGATTCGAATGCGACCCATCACGGGAAACCCCTCCGAGCCCGATGGCTCACGCGCAAGAAGCTCGTAGGCATATCGGCCGGGCAAGGGAGCTCGCTTGATGATCGATCTCACAAATCGACGGGACGCCGTGCGGCACGCGGCACGGGGCCGGCCGAGGGAAGGGCGAGCGGTCGGCACGGGGCGGATCGAAGGACGGGCGGGCATGGCTGGACCCGCGGCGGGCGGGGACGCTCAGCCCAGACGGCGGTGGGCGAGGAGCGTCCGCAGGACGACGGTCAGGGCGAGCACGGCGATCCAGATCGCCGTCGTCACGGGCAGCCACGCCGGAAAGAGAAGGAAGATGCTGTAGGCGATTCCCGTCTCTCCCCCCTCCGCGAGGCCCGCGCCGAGGCGCAGGCCTCGTTCATCCCGGGCCGGACGCGCCAGGCGCTCTTCCTGGGCGCCGAGCGCGAGGGCGCTCGTGATGCAGAGGACGTAGAGAAAGAGCATCGCCGTCCAGCGCGGCGCGAGGTCCGGCTCCGCCACGGCGAACCCGAGCACCATCGCCCCGTAGGCCGCCATGTCGAGCAGGATGTCCAGATAGGCGCCGAAGGGCGTCGCCCGCCCCGTCTGGCGCGCGTAGTAGCCGTCCGTCCCGTCGGCGATCCGCGACACCCACCAGAGCACCAGGGCGAGCCCCGCCTCGCCCCGCGCCACCGCGAAGCTCGCAAGGATCGCGAGCGCGAATCCGATGAAGGTGACGTGGTTCGGCGAGAGACCGAGCCGCGCATACAGGGCCACGAAGGGCCCGGCATAGCGGGGCACCACGGGTCGGAAGACGTCGTCGATCATCGCGTCAGTCTAGGAGCCGCACCCCGGATGGCCACGCCCGAGCCTGACCGCCGATCCATCCTGGGCCAAGCTCCCGGCGTCCCCGAACCCTCGCGCGCGGAGTCTGCATGAGCCGGACGATCGTCGTCCTTCCGACATACGACGAGGCGGAGAACCTGCCGCTCATCGTGCCGAAGATCCTCGAGCAGACGCCGACGATCGAGGTGCTCGTCGTCGACGACGACTCGCCCGACGGAACCGGCCGCCTCGCCAACGAGCTCGCCGCCCGGGAGCCGCGCGTCCACGTCCTCCACCGCAAGACGAAGGAGGGCCTCGGCGCGGCCTATCGCGCCGGCCTCACCCGCGCCCTCGAGCTCGGGGCCGACGTCGTGATCCAGATGGACGCCGACTTCTCGCATCCGCCCGACCAGATCCCGCGGCTGCTCGCCGAGCTCGAGACCGCCGACGTCGTCCTCGGCTCCCGCTACCTGAACGGGATCACCGTCGTCAACTGGCCGATCGAGCGGATCCTGATCTCCTGGTTCGGCAACCTCTACGCCCGCAAGGCGACGGGGCTCGGGCTCAGCGACATGACCGGCGGCTTCCGCTGCATGCGGCGCGCGATGCTCGAGAAGATCGGCTTCGAGCGGATCAAGGCCGACGGCTACGCCTTCCAGATCGAGCTCAACTACCGCTTCGTGAAGGCGGGCGCGCGGATCCGGGAGATCCCGTTCTTCTTCCTCGACCGGACCCGGGGCGAGTCGAAGCTCTCGCTGCGCATCGGCCTCGAGGCGCTCTGGATCGTGTGGTGGCTGCGGCTCGCGAGCCTCTTCGGATGGCTCTAGTCGTGCGGGCAGCCGCGGCGTGGGCCGCTCCGGAGGGAGGTCGGTGAGCCGGCTGCGCATGCTCGTGCTGAACGAGCGCGACGGCGCGCATCCGAAGGCGGGCGGTGCGGAGGTCCACGTCGAGCGCCTCTTCGGTCGGCTCGCCGCCCGGGGCCACCGCGTCGTCCTGCTCTCCACCGGCTTCCCCGGCGGAGCCCGCCTTGCTTCGCGCGAGGGCATCGAGATCGTCCGCGGCGGTCCGCTCCCGGCCTACTATGCGATGCTGCCGGCCCGGGTCGCGGCGGCGGGTCGACGCGGCGAGTTCGACGTCGTCGTCGAGTGCCTCAACAAGCTCCCCTTCTACAGCCCGCTCTACGCCGGCTCGCCGGTGCTCGCCCTCTGCCATCACCTGTTCGGAGAGGTCGCCTTCGACCAGGCGCCCTGGCCGATCGCCGCGGCGGTCTTCGCGGCCGAGCGCGGGATCCCCTGGGCCTATCACGACGTCGACTTCCTCGCGATCTCGCAGAGCACCCGCGACGACCTGGTCGCCCGCGGCATCCGCCCCGAGCGCATCCGAATCAGCCCCCCCGGCATCGACCGCCCCGCGCTCGTCGTCGACCCCGATGCGCCGCGCCGACCGATCGTCGCCTACCTCGGCCGGCTCGAGGCCTACAAGCACGTCGAGATCCTGCTCGAGGCCGCGGCCCGCCTCGTGCCCGTCGTCCCGGCCCTCGAGGTGCTCGTGATCGGGCGCGGCGCGGACCAGCCCCGACTCGTCGCCCTCGCCCGGCGGCTCGGCCTCGCGGAGCGCACGCGCTTCACGGGCTTCGTCCCCGACGCCGAGCGCGATCGCCTGCTCGCCTCCGCCGCCGCCTGCGTCTTCCCCTCCAGCAAGGAGGGCTTCGGGCTCACCGTCGTCGAGGCGAACGCCCTCGCGACGCCCGTCGTCGCCCGCGACGCGCCCGGGCTGCGCGACTCGATCCGCGACGAGGAGACCGGACGCCTCGTCACCGGCGGCGATCCCGCGGACTACGCCCGTGCCCTCGCCCCGCTCCTCGCGGACGGCGACGAGGCGCGCACGATGCGCCGGCGGGCGCTCGAATGGTCGACCCGCTTCGACTGGGATCGCGCGGCGGACGAGCTCCTCGACGCGATCGAGGCCTGCATCGCGCGAACGCCGCGGGGAGCGATCGGGTGAGCGGGAGCGAACCCGGATCGGCGGGCAGCTCGCGCGAAACGCGGGCGCCCGGCGGAGTGGGCGCAGCCGGCGCGCTCGCGCGGCGCGCGCTGCCGGTCGCCGTCAGCGCGGCCCTGCTCGCCCATCTCGCCTTCCGGATCGACCTGCGTGCGGCCCTCGAGCATCTCACGCTCCCGACGACGCTGCGCTTCCTCGCCCCGCTCGCGATCTGGAACGGCGTCACGCTGCTGATCGAAGCCCATTGTCTCCACCGCGTGACCGGCGCCTGCGGTCGCGCGATCGCCCGCACGACCGCCGCGCGCATCAAGTCGGCCTGCTACCTGCTGAGCCTCTTCCATTATGCGGCCGGCGCCACCGCGCTCACCTTCCTGCTGCGGCGGCGCATGGGCGGATCCCTCGCCCGGGCGGCGAGCGCGGTGTTCGTGATCGCGCTGCTCGACATGGGCTCGGTCGCGGGCATGGCGCTGCTCGCGGGGGCGCTCCAGCCCGAGCTCGGCGCCGGCCTGCGCAGCGGGCTCCTGCTGACGCTGCTCGCGGGCGTCGCCGGCGGCTTCTTCCTGCTGCGGACGCGGCGATCGCTCGGTTCCCTCGAGCGCCTGCGCTCGCTCGAGATCCTGGGGGCGCTGCGAACGATCCCGCTCGGGGTGCTGCTCGAGCTGATCGCCCTGCGCGTCGTGTTCGTCGCCTGCTATGTCGGCATGGTCGCTGGCCTGTTTCGGGCCTTCGACGTTCCGATCGGTGTCACGGAGCTCGCCCTCAAGGTCGCCGTCCTGCTGCTGATCTCGGCGCTCCCGATCGCCGTGGCCGGCATCGGCACCGCGCAGGTCGCCTTCGTCACGCTCTTCGCGACCCATGCCCCCGACGACGTGCTCCTCTCGATGAGCATCCTGATGTCGATCGCGCTGACGCTGGCGCGCGCCCTGCTCGGCCTCGCCTTCGCGGGGGAGCTCTCGCGCGAGGCCCGCGAAGCCCGCAGCGCAGGCGAAGCGGACACCGGGCCCGAAGGCGCGGGGGAGTCCGATCGACCCGAGACGCGCTAGGCGTCGGCGCCGGGATCCTCGATCCGCGCCGCGAGGATCCGCTCGAGGCGCGCGCTCTCGCGGCGCAGATGGAGCGAGCGCCCACCCGTCACGTAGACGAGCCCCGGCTTCGCGCCCTTCGGCTTCTTCACGTTCTTGATCGGGACGACGTGGACCTCGGCCGAGCCCGCGTTCTTCTGCTTCGAGAAGTGGACGGCGAGCTCGCAGGCGTCGAGGATCGCCTCCGAGGGCGGATCGTCGCGGCCTTCGGTGCGCAGGATGACGTGGCTGCCGGGGGCACCGGCGAGATGGAAGAAGAGGTCCTTGCCCCGGGCGAGCCGCGTCGTCAGGAAGTCGTTGGCGTCGTCGCTGCGCCCGACCCAGATCTCGAGGCCCGCCGCCGTCGCATAGCGTCGCGGATGCAGCCGCCTCGGCTTGTCGCGATAGGCCGCGGGCAGCGACGGCTTCGGACGCGCCGGTGCACCGCCCGCGCCGGAACCGCTCACGCCCGACGGGCTCCCCGATCCGGCGGCCTCCGCCGCCGCGCGCGCGCCGCGCCCCTCGCCCCCGCGCCCGAGCAGACGGCGCACCGGCTCCCGCGCGAGGATCTCCGACAGCACCGGCTGCCCCTCGCCCGTGCCCGCCGCCCCGACCTCCGCCTCGAGGGCCACGAGCGCGGCGAGGGCCTCCCGCGCGGCGTCGATCTGGCCGCCGGCCTTCGTCAGGCGGCGGATCAGCTTCTGGTAGCGCTTGAAGAGCGCCTCGAGGTTCTGGCGCGCCGGGAGCTTCGGATCGAGGGGGATCTCGACGGGCAGACCGGTCTCGAAGTCGGCGACGGTGACGGAAGCTGCGCCGGGAGCGACCTTCGCGAGGTTCGCCTTCAGGAGCTCGCCGTGGCGCTCGAGGGTGCCGACCTCGTCGGCCTCGCGCAGCTCCTCCTCGATGCGCTCGATCCGCCGCTCGGCCGCCTTGCGCTCCTTGCGCAGGACGCCGAGCAGGCTCCGGCGCTCGTCGTCCACCGACTGCTCGATCTGCTCCCCCGAATACTGCGCGCCGATGTGGGCGAGCAGCAGGGCGTCGTCGATCCCGGCGAAGCGATCGCTCCCGGCGCGCGGTGGACCACTCGCCGGATCGGCATACGGCCGGCCGAGGGCGAGCTCGGGGCGCGTGTCGCGCAGGGGGCGTAGCGCCTGGACCAGCCGGCCGCCGGCGTCGAGCAGATAGAGGTTGCTCTTGCGGCCGAAGATCGAGAGCACGAGCTCGAACGCGCCCTCCTCGGCGCTGAAGCGCAGGACGAGCTGGCGATCGCCGCCGCGCAGCCCGGCGCCCTCGAGCCGCGCGCGGGAGAGATGGGCGCGGAGATAGGCGCTGAAGGCGGGCAGCGCTTCGGGCGCGGCGGGCATGCGCGGGAGCTCGCCGACGTGGGCGAGGTCCGGCCGCGCGTCGAGGTCGAGCACCGCCTTGCGCTGGACCTCGCCGTCGCGCCGGTAGAGCGCGCAGCAGATCCGGCCGGGCGCGGGCTCGACCCAGCGCTCGACGAGCCCGCCCACCCAGCGCAGCTGGAGGGCGCGCACGACGCGCTCGAGCTCGACCAGACTCAGCATGCCTTCTCCCGGATCCCGGCCGCGGCGCGCGGGTCAGCGCTGGCAGCGCGCACAGTAGTGGGTCGAGCGCTGGGCGACGATCCTTCGCTTGATCGGCTCGCCGCAGACGAGACAGGGCTCGCCCGTCCGACCATAGACCTTGCGTTCGTCCTGATAGCCGCCGTCGGCCCCGTCGGGCGAGACGTAGTCGCTGATGCTCGAGCCGCCGGTCTCGATCGAGCGCAGCAGGACGCGGTGGAGCCCCGCGACGATCGCGTCGCACTCGCGCCGCGTGACCCGCCCCGCCGCCCGGGCCGGCCGGACGCCTGCGACGAAGAGCGCCTCGTCGGCGTAGATGTTCCCGACGCCGGCGGCGATCGACTGGTCGAGCAGGATCGCCTTGATCGCCGCCTTGCGGCCGCGGCAGGCGGCGAAGAGCTCTTGGCCGGTCAGCGCGAGGGCGTCGGTGCCCAGGCGATCGAGGCGGGCGTTGCGCGCGCCGGGCGCGAGCCACTGGACCTTCCCGAACTTGCGGACGTCGCGGAAGTAGACCTGCGGGCCGCCGCCGTCGAGGCGCAGGCGGAGGTGGGTATGGACGTCGGGCTCGAAGCGGCGCTGCTCGTCGGGCGCGAGCGACGCGCGCACCGTCGCCGAGAGCAGCCGCACGCTCGTCGCCGCGCTCGAGAAGAGCTGCCCCGTCATGCCGAGATGCAGGAGCAGCCGCGAGCCGTCCTCGAGCCCGGCCACGAGATACTTGCCGACGCGGTCGAGGGACTCGATCCGGTGCCCCTCGAGCGCGCGCTTGAGCTCGGCGGGCGGCGTCAGGAAGAAGTAGCTCTCGGCCGTCGTCTCGACGCCCTCGATCCGGCGCCCGACGAGCAGGGGCCCGATCCGCCGGCGCGTCGTCTCGACCTCGGGAAGCTCGGGCATGGCGGGGGCGACCTCGGGGCAAAGCCTCGGCGGAACGGGCGATTTGGTAGCGTGGACTGCATGGCGTCGCATTCTCCGTCCAGCCCGCGGCTCTCGGTCGTCGTCCTCGGGTCGGGGATCTCGGCCGGCGTGCCCGCCTGGAACGACGGCTCGCCCCGGGCGCTGCGGGCGCGGGCGGGGGATCCGGCGATGCCGCGGCGGCGCGGTGCGGCGCTCGCCGTGTCGGCGGACGGGGTGCGTTATTCGCTGATCGAGGCGCCGCTCCACCTGGCGGAGTCGCTGGCCCGCGACCCGCGCTTCGCCCCGGCCCCCGGGACCCGCCACGTCCCGATCGACACCCTCGTCCTGACCTGCGCCGAGCTCGACGCCTGCGCCGGTGCCCTCGCCTTCGCCCGCGGTCTCTCGCTGCGGATCGCGTCGCCCCACGCGCTGCGCGAGGCCCTCGTCGACCACGATGCCGGATTCCGCGCCCTCGAGGCGAGCTGGACCGGCCACGCCTTCGACCGCCCCTTCCCCCTCGACCGCGAGGGCCACCTCGAAGCGCGCCTCTTCCCCCTCCCCGGCCCCGTCCCCGAGGCCCTCCGCGAGCGCGCGCCGATGGCGGGTCGCGCCCGCGCCGGTATCCGCATCACCGACCGGCGCACCGGCTCGCGCCTCGTCTTCGCCCCGCGCATCGCCCGCTACGACTCCGCGACCCTCGCCGAGCTGCGCGCCGCCGACGTGCGCCTCGTCGACGGGACCTGCCTCGCCGAGGAGGAGGGTCGCCTGATCCATCCCGGTGTACAGGGCACGCGCGATCTCGGTCATCTGCCGATCGACGGCCGCGACGGCTCGCTCGTCTGGCTCTCGGGCATGGCGGGCCGCTCGATCTACGTCCACCTCGCCGCCAGCAATCCCGCCTGCGAGACCGACGGCAAGGACTGGGCGCGGATCCACGAGGCGGGCGTGCTCGTCGCGCACGACGGCCTGGAGCTCGCGCTGTGAGCGGCGCCGGCGGGACCCGCCTCGTCCTCTCGGCCCACGCGGCGCTGAAGACGCGCCGCCAGGGCGACGTCCTCGTCCTGCCCGAGCGCGCGATCCGCCTGGGCGGCAGCGGCGGGGAGATCCTGCGCTTCTTCGATCGCGCGCGGACCGCCGCCGAGGTCGCGGCCGCCCTCGCCGCCCGCTACCCGGCGAGCGAAGGCCTCGAGCCCGAGGTCCAGGGCTTCGTCGCCCAGATGCTCCGCGTCGGCGCGCTGGTCGAGGCCGGGACGAAGGCCTTTTCGGCGGGCGGTGCGGCGGCGAGCGGGCGAGCCGCGTCCGCGTCGGCGGCCCGTGCGAGCGCCGCCCCGACCCCGCTCAACCTGATCGCGGAGCTGACCTATCGCTGTCCGCTGCAGTGTCCCTACTGCTCGAATCCGATCGACTTCCGCAGCCGGCGCGAGGCTCTCGACGCCGCCGACTGGGGGCGCGTCTTCGAGCAGGCCGCCGAGCTCGGCGTCGTCCACCTCGGGCTGACCGGCGGCGAGCCCAGCACCCGCAGCGACCTCGAGGACATCCTCGCCCGCGCCGTCGACGCCGACCTCTACCCCCACCTCGTGACGGCGGGCCGCCCGCTCACACCGGCGCGCCTCGAGGCGATGGCGGAGCGCGGGCTGAAGAGCGTCCAGGTCTCGCTCCAGGCCGTGGACGCCGAGCGCTCCGATCGGATCGCCGGCACACCGAGCTTCGAGGAGAAGCTCGCGATCGCGCGGCGGACGACCGAGCTCGGCCTCGCGCTGACGATCAACTGCGTGCTCCACCGCCAGAACCTCGACCAGGTCCCGCGCCTGATCGAGCTCTCGATCGAGCTCGGTGCGTCGCGCCTCGAGCTCGCGAACACCCAGTTCCACAACTGGGCGCTCCGCAATCGCGCCGCCCTGATGCCCTCGCAGGAGCAGCTCGAGACGGCGAGCGCGGCGGTGGCGGCGGCGCGGCCGCGCGCGGAGGCCTGCGGGCTCGCGGTGCTCTTCGTCCGGCCCGACTACTACTCCGGCCGGCCGAAGCCCTGCATGGGCGGCTGGGGGAGGCTCGCGCTCGTGGTGGACCCGACGGGGCTCGTGCTCCCGTGCCACGAGGCCGCGGACCTGCCGGGGCTCGAGTTCTGGCGCGTCCCCGATCGGACGCTCGAGGACGCCTGGGAGTCCGCGCCCGGCATGCAGGCCTATCGCGGGACGGCGTGGATGAGCGAGCCCTGCCGGAGCTGCCCCGAGCGCGAGCGCGACTTCGGCGGCTGCCGCTGCCAGGCCTTCCGGCTGCTCGGCGACGCCTCGAAGACCGACCCGGCGTGCTCCCTCTCCCCGGACCACGCGCTCGTCATCCGGGCGCGCGACGAGCGCACGGACGAGCTCGTCTACCGACGTTAGTCGGCGCCTCGGACGGGACCGACGCCGCCGCCCCTCAGTACGCGGGCCGACCCTTCGCGCTCGTCACGAGCTCGACGACGGTCTCACTCGAGAGCCCGCCGCCCGAGACGACGCGCACGCGCCAGCGCGTGGACCGCGGCGATCCGATCGGCAGCACGCCGCGGAGGAAGACGCGCCCGCCCGGCCGCCCTGGATCGAAGACCGAGGCACCGGCCGCCGCGGGCGGCACCCCCGACTCGCCCTCGAGCTCGTAGCGCAGGCTCGACGACGAGCCGGCATCCGCGTCGAAGACGATCACGAAGGGCACGCTCGTCCGGACGGATCGGCTCTCCGGCAGCCGCAGCGCCGGCAGCTCGAGGCCCAGGACCGCGAAGGGTCCGTCGCGCCCGTCGGACCACGCGAGCCGATTGCCGTCGATCGAGGCGGCGGTCTGCAGGGCGAGCGCACCGCCGAGGCGCTGGGTCGGACAGCGGCGATTCGGCCAGTCGAGCTCGCAGAAGCGCAGCGCCGGCTCTTCGTCCCGCGTCCCCATCGACCAGACGACGCGCCGGCCCGCGACGGCGAGGCCGAGCGCCCGCTCGACGGGCTGCCGGTCGGAGACGACGATCGGGTCGCAGCTCGAGGTCGACGGCTCGATCGCGCAGGCGAGATACTCGACCACCGCGACGAAGCGACGCGCACAGCTCGGCCGCGGATCGTTCGCGCTGCAGCCCGGCGGCCGCTCGGAGTCGATGTCGACGCGGCTGAACGCGAGCAGGTCGCCGTCGTGACTCGGTTCGGTCGGCACGTCGCCGCTCGGAAAGACGATCGTCTCGGGGGAGCAGTACGCCGCGGAAGGCTTCGTTCCCGACTTCGCGAAGGCAGGCGCGGTGCGCGGCGGGGCAGCGGTGGCGCCGGCCACGGAGCCGGCGCTGGAGCTCCGTCCGCCGGGCGAACTCGCAAGGCGGCAGCGGATCAAGCGGTCGGAAGTGCTCGCGAGCAGGCTCGCTCCGTCGAAGGACTGGAGATTCCAGCCCGACCCGGCCGCCGGGTCGATCAGCGCGCGGGGCTCACAGGCGTTCATCGACGGGTCGAGGCGGCAGCCTTCGACGAAGCGCTGTCCCGACTGCGCGCGCCCCCAGACGAGCCATCCGCCCTCCAGGAAGATCGGCCCGTAGCTGCCCGGCGCGCTGCTCGCGACACTCGCCGCACAGTCCCCCGCGCCCGTGAGCCGACAGCGCATCAGCACGAGCTGATCGCTCTGCGCGCGCTCGAGCCAGGCGAGCTCCGCGCCGTCGCGCACCGCATCGCGCTGATTGCCCGGGCGCGCGACCACGCGCTCCTGATCCGGTCGCGGCCGCTCCCGTTCCGGGAAGCGACCGAGGGCGAGATCGTGGTCGTCGGGGGTCTCGCCGGGATCGGGGACCTGCCAGACGAGCGCGCGGCCGGCCAGGGCGGGCGGCCCGGCGTCTCCCTCGCTCCGGGAGATCGGCAGCGGGCGATTGCGCTCGACACCGACGAGCGTCAGCTCGTCGACGTTGCGTCCGTCGCGCAGGCGCGCCCGCACGCGCACGACGTGGGGCCCGTCCTCGACCGACGTCGTGTCCCAGCGCGCGACGTAGGCGCCCTGCCCGCCCGTCGCCGAGCCGTCGGCCGACCAGTCGAGGCTCGAGCCCGCGAAGGATTCGAGGGGCGCGAAGACGCGGCCGGAGAGGCCGCGGGCGATCGCGACCTCGAGCGCCACGATGTCGCCGCCGGACGCCATGCCGCGCAGCTCGAGGGGGCCCGTCGCCGGGTCGTGGACGGTGGCGACCCGCGGTGAATCGAGGGTGAGCTCGACGTCGGGCACCGGCGCCGAGATCAGCGCGACGAGGTCGAGCAGACCCGGGCCGAACTCGGGATCGGGCCCCGGCGTCCCGAGATCCCGGACCGCGAGCCGGATCAGCCGACGCACGTCGCCCGGGTCGAGCTCCGGTCGCAGCGCGCGCAGGATCGCGACGGCGCCGGCGACATGGGGCGAGGACATCGAGGTCCCGGCGAGGCGGAGATAGTCCTCGGCGACGATGAAGGCGGACTGGTTCAGGAAGGTGCCCTGCGCCCGGAGGGAGAGGATGTTGCGGCGGGCGACCGGGATCGTGAAGGGCGCCTGCGGCCCCCCGCCCGGGGCGACGACGTCGACGAGCCAGCCGCGGTTGCTGAAATCGGGCAGGCTCAGGTCCGCACCGATCGCGCCGACGACGATCGCGATCGGCCCGTTCTCCGGGCTCGTGAAGGCGACGTCGGCCCCATCGTTGCCCGCGGAGGTGACCACGACCGTCCCGAGCGCCTCGACCAGGGCGAGGACCTCCTCGGCGAGGGGATTCGAGGGACACGGCGACCCGCACGACCAGCTGTTGTTGACGACCGCTGCCCCGTTCTCGGCCGCGTAGAGCACCGCGCGCCAGAGCACCGAGTCGCTCGCCGACCCGCTCGCCGGAAAGCCCTTGAGCGCCATCAGGCGCGCACCGGGAGCGACGCCCGCGATCCCGATCCCGTTGTCGGCGACGGCGGCGATGGTTCCGGCGACGTGGGTGCCGTGGCCGCTGTCGTCGCTCGGGTCGGGGTCGGAGACGTCGCCGGGGTCGTCGAAGTCGCCGTCCTCGTTGGCGTCGATCGAGCTCGCGAAGTCGAAGCCCGTGAGGTCGTCGATGTAGCCGTTGCCATCGTCGTCGAGGCCGTTGCGATCGCTCGCATCGGCGCGGCCGTTGGCGTCGAGGTCTTCACCGGGGTTGACCCAGACGTTCGCGGCCATGTCGGGATGCCCGGCGTCGAGGCCGGTGTCGACGACGGCGACGACCGCACCCTCGCCGCGGGCCGTCGACCACGCCTCGGTCGCGCGGATCGCGGTGAGACCCCAGAGATCGGCGTAGGGCTGGCCCCAGCTGCCGGAGCTCGAGAGGAAGGGGTCGTCAGGGATCGTGTTCGCAAAGCTGACCGGCCCCGGCGGCGCGGCGACCTGATCGAGCTCCATCGCATGGTCGAGCTGGGCGTACTCGACGTGGGGGTCGGCGGCGAGGTCGGCCAGGACCGCATCGAGGTCGGCGTCGGCCGGGACGCGGATCCGGTAGATCGGGGCGAGATCGGGAAGGGTCGAAGAGGCCGGGGAGGTCGTCGCGACCGCAGCGGAGCGGGCGGCACTCTGCCCGCCGGAGATGGATCGGGCAGCCGAGCCCGCTCGCCCCTTCCGTGCGCGCGCCGCCTGGTGGCGCGCTTCGAGGGCGGCCCGACGGGCGGCGAGGCCACCGCCGGGCCTCCCGGCCGGGAAGGCGGCCCGCGGGGAGCTGAGCCCATGCCGCTCGAACACGAGGTCGAGGGAGTCGCTGCCGTCCCGGGCCGCCGAGGCGAAGCGGCGCCCGGTGCGGTCGAGCTGCTCGGCACAGGCGTCGATCGCCGCGGGCCCGCCGCTGCGGAGCTTTACGATGAGGGACCGCGGCGCTCCGCCCGCAGCCGCGGCAACCCTGGGCGCGCCCGCGGCGGCAACGAGGACCAGGCCGATCGCCAGGAGCGCGTGAAGGAGGAGGACGATCGGGGCGGTCCGGGCGGAGCGCCGGCTGCCGTCGGGCCGAGCGCCTCCGGCGGGACGGAGCGAGCGCACGATTCGGACGTGTCGGAGGAGTCCGACCAGTCGGACGGTTCGGACGAGTCGGACGAGTCGGGCGATTCGGCCAGGCGCCATTGGAGACCTGCTGATTGGAGACCGGCTGCGGAGAGATCCGGCCTCCCGCGTGGAGAGTGGTCCGAGCGGGGCGAAAGTCGTTCAGAATGAACGAGACGTCGACGAACGGGCGGAGGGAAGGTTCGCGCCCACCGGTGCCGGGCGGACCCATCGCGCGGTGTCGGATCGGGCCCGGCGGTTCGGGGTGGATCCAAGGGGGCGTCAGATCACGACCGCCGGCAGCAGGCCCGATTCGGCCGGCGAGGGGTCGCGAGAAACGGTATCGTCGGCCGGGCGGACGCTCATGCTGCTGCACGGTGTCCAGGCGATCTCAACGGATCAGGGAGAATCAATCATGCGGAAGCTTCTGTCGGGTGGCCTCTTCGCAGCTGCCCTCTTCTACGGGTTCACCGCGAGCGCGGCGAACTCCTGCCAGACCGATCTCAATGGCGACGGGGTCACGAACGAAGCGGACGTGAAGATCCTCCAGTCGTCCCTCGGCAAGTCCCAGGGCGACGAGGGCTACGTCGCCGCCGCGGACCTCGATGGCTCCGGCAGCGTGACGACCGCCGACTACGGCATCTTCCTGAGCTGCAACTAGCAAGAGACGTTTGCGAATCGAATCCGATTCGGGAGAGGATCAGGGTATGAAGCTTCGTACGATGATGGCGGCTCTTGCCTCGTGTCTGCTGGCGGCGGCGTCCGCGAGCGCGGTGGACTTCAACGCGACGACGGTGACGACGGGCGGCCGCGCCCTCAACGCGCTTCAGGTCGGCGACACGGTCACGGTCAATCTGCGCATGGCCAACCCCGCGGCGGTCGCGATCTTCGGCATCGGTGCCGGCGCCCAGGGCTGGAACAACGCGATCATGCGCTTCGACTCCGCTGAGCTCGGCCTCGGCAAGTACTTCTGTCCGACCGTCGCCTGCACCACCGGCCTCGACAACGGCGTGGCGTACCCCAACTCGGATCCGAATACGGGAAACTTCCTCGTCGGACCGAGCGACGTGACGACGGTCGCGGGCATCGGGAACTACTTCCCGGTCGTCCAGGCGATCTCGACGACCGGTCGCAACGGCACGGGCACCCGGGATCCCGGCCTCGACGGCGTGGTCAACGGCGGCGACGCCCAGTTCCGATTCGTGTTCACCGCGGTCGCGAACGGCTCGACCACCATCACGTTCGGGACCGATCCGAACCCGACGGTCGGCAACGTCGTCGTGCTCGCGGGCGGTGCGACCGAGCAGGCGAACAACGCCGTCCTCAACATCACGGTCCCCGAGCCGGGCGCCGTGCTCGCGGGCATGGGCGCGCTGGGCTTCGCGGTCGCCGCGGCGGGTCTGCGACGCCGGATGTCGATCTGACGCTCGGAGCACAGTCCGCATCCCGGACTTGAGCCCGCCTGGCGGGCTCGACCGGAGAGCGAGTTCGACTCGAGAATCGAGACGGATGGAGAGGCCCGGGGGCAACCCCGGGCCTCTTTCGCTTTGGATCGACCGGTCTGGAATGGCTCGGCGCACGGCGAGCGCCGCATGGAGCCCGGTGGCGGTTGGACCGGGTTTCGATCGCGCATTGTCCGTCGGTCGAAGCGGGCGATCAGAGAACGCGGGGACGAGGACCGACCGGGACCCGGGATCCCGACGTGATGCCGGGGGCGGGACGCCCGCTCGACCCGGGGATGGGCGAGGGGCGTCGAGTCGTCCGGTCGCACCGACACGCCGGGAGCTCCCTCGGTCGCGTGTTCGAGCGGCCTATCCGTCGCGGCCAACGACACGAGGAGGCTCTTCCCTGACCTGCCCGCGCCTCTTCCTCCGCGCGGCCCTGCCGGCCTCGCGAATCCCCCGCTCCCCACCCCTGGTCGACCGGCGATCGAAGGCGGTCGCCGCCGAACGCCCGGCCCCAGCAACGGGATCGACTTCGAATCGATCTCGGCCGCGGCGGATCGACTCGGGCTGGTCGCATCCCCCCGACCTTGCTCCCGCCCGGCGCTCGCCGGGGATCGTCTGGCGCGAATCCGGGCCGCCAGCGGCCGGACCCTCCCCCCCGCCCGCAGCTCTGCCGCGGCGAAGAGGAGAGATCCTCAAGCTGCAGGCTCGCAGGTCCGCAACCTCACCGGGTCCGGCCGATGGATGATCGGGGCCCGAAAAGCAAATCGCCCTGACTTCCGAAGAAGTCAGGGCGATCAGTTTGCAGTACCGGATCGGTCAGGGAGGATCGCTCCTCCCCGATCGGTCGCGATTACTTGCGGCGGCCAGCCGCCGCGAGGCCCGCGAGGCCGAGGCCCATCAAGAGCGCCGTGCCGGGCTCCGGAACGACCGTCAGGGAGAACGAAGCGTTCGTCGCCTGCTCGGTCGCGCCACCCGCGAGCACCACGACGTTGCCGAGGGTCGGGTTGGCGTTGGTACCGATGTTGATGAGGGTCGTGCCCGGGGCGCCCGCGCGGAAGACCACGCGGAACTGGGCGTCGCCGCCGTTGACCACGCCGTCGAGGCCGGGGTCACGCGCGCCGTTGCCGGCGCGGCCCGTCGTCGAGATCGCCTGGACGATCGGGAAGTAGTTCCCGACGCCCGCGACGTTCTGGACGTCGCCCGGGGTCACGTGCGGGTTGCCGGTGTCGGGGTCCGAGTTCGGGTAGATCACGCCGTTGTCGAGGCCCGTGTTGCACGCCGTGGTCGGGCAGAAGTACTTGCCGAGGTTCAGGTCCGCGCCCTGGAACACGGCCACGTTGTTGTCCCAACCCTGCACGCCAGCACCGATGCCGAAGATCGCAACCGCAGCCGGGTTCGACATTCGGATGTTGATGGTGACGACGTCACCATTCTGGAGGGCATTCAGGGCATGGCCCGTGTCGACGCTCGCCGTCGCGACGAACGTCAGAGCGCTCGCAGCCGAAGCCACGAACATCATCGCCACAGAGGCGAGTACAGAAGTAAACAGCCGCATCTTTACCATTCTCCTTAGTCTTGAGCTTCTGCCCCTGTGGCTTCTGCTCTCGTGCGTGGCTTGCGCTCGTTGCATCCGAAGGTCGACCGAGGCAGACGACCTTCTTCTTCTTCGAGCCTCGAGCTCTTCAGCTCGGGCCACTCTTGATCTTTTGATCTTTCTTTCAGCCTTCGATCCAGAGCCTCTTGTCGGATTCGACCGTCGGCTCGGAGCCGGCTCGGCTCCGAAGAGCCGAGCCGATTCCTCAAACTGCCATTAGGGCGTGCAGGCCGTCGCCGCGCCGCTCGCGCAGGCCAGACCCGACGGGCCAGGCGCGCCGGGGGCCGACGAGAACTTGCCCAGGAAGATGCCGAAGTCCGCGGTCGTGATCGTGCCCGATCCGTCCGCGTCGGTCTCGCCGAGGTTGTTGGTGCCGAACGTACCCAGGAACACGCCGAAGTCGGCCGTCGTGGTCGTGAGCGAGTTGTCGTAGTCGGTGTCGCAGCGGTTGCCGTAGCCGTCGAGATCGCTGTCGACCTGGTTCGTACCCTGGTTCGGGCCGTTGGCGACGGTGCGGCAGTTGTCGAACTGATCCGGAACGAGGTCGCCATCGGTATCGGTCACCGCACCGGCGGCAGCCGACATCGCGTAACCGAACGCGAAGAGGCCGACAAGCAGAGCAAGCTTGAGCTTCATTGTTTGGGTTCTCCTAAAACCGTGAGCCTGTGAAGACTTGTGAGAAACGAGCCAGCATTTGTATTTGGCCATCAGACGCCGAAAAGGTCAAGAAAAAAATCAAAAAATCCGTGGGGTTCGTCCCAGACCAGAGCCTATCTGATTCCCCTGCGGATCCGAGCGACGCCATTCGAGCAAAACGGCGAAGTTCTTGTCGCGAGCGCGTGAACGAGCTGCGCGGCGATTTCTTTTTCGTTCTTCCCGTCTTCCGAGGACCACGCCTCCCCACCCGGGGCGACGAGAGGAGGGACAGCAATCCGTATGCCAGTGCGGATTCCAGCTCAACTCACTGATTTCAAAGGGATTTGATTCGCCTTCGATCCCGGTGAGGGAAAAGTTTTTCCACCCGGGAGGAAAACTCGAGCTTCAATCGACCTGCCCGGGACCGGCCGGAGCCGGCCGGGCGGCCCGATGGGCCGGCCGGGGCGGATCCAGGGGCGGGGCGTAGCGGCTCGGCGCGTAGCCCTCGAGCTCGGGCGCGAGCCGCGCCCAGGCCTGACGGACCCGGGCCTCCGCGTCGCGCAGGCTCGCCTCGCCCCGCTCGACGGGCGTCGAGATGCGGAGGGCGAGGATGTGGTCCGGGCGGACGAACGGGCTGCGGTCGAGGGCGGCCGCCTGTCGCCACCACTCCTCGAGGAAGCTGCCGCGGCGCTCGAACCAGGAGTAGGAGAGGAGCGAGCGAGCGCCCCGCCGCAGCAGCATCCGGCGCACCTTCGGCCCGCCCGGCACGAGCTCGACGTCGCTCTGCTCGACCGTCGCATAGCCGCTGTCCGGCCACGCGAGCCGCGGCGAGAGCAGCGTGAAGCGTCGCTCCTGCTCGTCGCCCACACCGAGATGGATGTCGACCGGCGCGCCGTCGATGTCGACGCGGCGACGCGAGTGGGAGAGGTACCGCACGCTCCCCGTGAACTGGAAGTCGGGCTGGACCTTCTTCGACGCCTCGGCGCCGAAGACGCGGGCGAGCAGCGCGTCGGGGAGCTCTTCGATCCCGCGCCGATCCGGCCAGCGCGGCAGCGCGCGGTCGACGACCACGAATGAGGCGAGCAGCCCCGCGACGAGCGCGAGCCGCATCGCCTGCTTCGCCACCGGTGCCGCTTCCGTCGTCGCGAGCCCGTAGTCGCCGTCCGCCGCGCTCGGATCCCGCGAGCCGAGCAGCCGCTCGAGCAGGCCATCGAGCAGGTAGATCGCGGTCAGCCCGACGAGCAGCATCGCGATGCCCTGCAGGTTGTGGATCGAGTGGATCGACGAGTGGGGATTGAGCACGAGGGTCACGACGCGCAGGCCATTGGTCAGGAACGCGACGATCGGCGTCAGGGCGAGCAGGATCGCGGCGTGCCAGCCTCGGCGCTCGAAGAGGTCGATCAGCAGAACCGTCAGCATCGAGAGCGTGACGACGGTCTTCACCCCGCTGCAGGTCTCGATCACGATGAACGTGTTCTCGGGCCGCAGAATCTGATCGCCCTGGACCAGGGACTGCACACCGATGCCGTTCAGCACGAGTCCCGCGAGCTTCGCCGTCGCGAGCTGGATCGGGAAGATCACGGCCGAGAGCAGCACCGGCGGGATCGGCAGCGCGAAGAGCAGGAAGACGATCGGGACCCAGTAGGCGCGCAGGGCCGCACGCCCGCCGAGGAGCAGGGCGACGCCCGCGAGCAGCAGCGTGGCGCTCGCGAGGCGCAGATCGGGGGCACCGGTGTAGGTGCCCCAGGCGTAGAGCGCGAAGGTGAGCGCCAGGACGATCGCGCCGGCGAGGGCCGAGCCGCCGCCGGCGAGCAGGTCGCGGTAGTGGCTGCGGCGATAGAAGAGCCAGGTCGCGAGCATCAGGACCGGCGCACCGGCCGACTGGTTCGCCTCGAAGAAGAACTCCTCGCCCTGGGCGGTGAACTCGTGGTCGTTGGCCGGGAAGAAGAGGGGGCGGTAGACCCAGACGGCGAGGCCGACGACGAGGAGCCCGAGCCAGAAGAGGGGACTCCGGACCCATCCGGCGAGCCCTTCGCCCGCCGCCTCGTGCTCCCGGCTGGTCGGATCGTTCACGCGTCGGCCCCGACGTTCCGGCTGCGTGCCACGGGATCGGCGTGGTCATGGCCATCGCGGTAGCGCGCGCGGGGGCGCACGAGGAAGCCCGCATCCTGCTGCTCGAGGGCGTGGGCGACCCAGCCGACGGTCCGGCCGACGGCGAAGAGGGCCGAGGCGCTGCCGGTCGGAAAGCCGAGGGCGCGGGCGATGGCGACCAGGCCGACGTCGATCGAGGGACCGCCGAAGCCGCCTTCCTGCATGGCGTCGACCAGCGCGACGACCGAGCGGACCTCTTCGCGCGAGGCGGCGAGGTCCTTCGCGAGGTCGATCAGGAAGGTGCCCCGCGGATCGGAGTGGGGCGCGTAGATCGGATGGGCGAAGCCCTCGATGACCTCGCCGCGCCGCTGGCGGTCGTGGACGACCTGCTCGACCCGCGCGGCGGGACCGGCCTCGACGAGCAGCGCATCGACGCGGTCGGCGGCGCCGCCGTGGCGCGGTCCGGAGAGCGTCGCGAGGGCGGCAAGGATGCAGCCGTAGACGTCGGCCCCGGTCGAGGCGGCGACCCGCGCGGCGAAGGTCGAGGCGTTGAGCTCGTGGTCCGCCGCCAGCACGAGGGCGCGGTTCAGGGCGCGGAGCTCCGCGGGCTCGAGCTCGCGCCCGAAGGCGATGCCGATCGCCGCCGCGAGGCTCGGCGCCGCCAGCGAAGCCGGCACCGCCCGCTCGGCCTTGGCATCGTCATGACCGAGGGCGAGCACCGCGACCGAGCGCCTCATCAGCGGCCGCACCCGCGCGAGCACCGCATCGGGATGCCAGCTGAAGCGCCCGGGATCCCGGGTCGCGAGCAGCGAGACGACGAGGGAGAGCACCGCGAGCGGCCCGACCCGCGGCGGCAGGATCCGCATCAGCGACTCGAGCTCGAAGCCGAGCCCGTCGCACTGCCAGCCGACCGGCTCCGGTCGTTCGCCCCAGTTTCCGGACCAGAGCCCCTCGGCGACCCACTCGAAGCTGCGCCCTTCGCGGGCCAGATCGAGGGCCGCCCGGCCGCGGTAGATCGGGCCCTGCTCGATGGAGATCAGGGTGATGGCGCTGTCCATCACCGGCTCGCCCTGGCGCAGGGCGGCGGCCGCGACCGGGCCGTGGCCGGAGCGGGCGTCGCGGCGGGCGCAGAGGCGCTCGAGATCCCGGCGCCGATAGCGCCGGCTGCGTCCCCGTCCTCCGGGCACGCTCTGGACCAGTCCGCGGCTCGTGTACGCGTAGAGGGTCGCGAGCTTGACGTCGAGGAGCTCCGCTGCCTCCGCGGCCGTCAGGAACTCGCCGGGCGCCGCCGTCTCGTCGAAGGACCGCGACGCGGTCGCGTTCGACGCGACCGGGCGCTGCATCGCCGGACGCGCAGGCATCGCGGACCGGCCCGGGCGGGAGGGATCGGGATGGGAGTTCATGAGCGCGCTCAATGTAGTCGATCATGAATGCCTGAATCAACTTGATCAATGCCGTGAAGGGCGTCAATGTGGGCCGACTTCGGCCGCGACCGGCAGCCGAAGGACGGCCACGCGCAGCGCGCCGGCAACCGGGGCGCAGGGCAGGGCGAGCCGGACGGGCGGGCAGGGCGTGGGCTTCGAGGTCGGACCCGAGAGCCTGATTCTCTGGGGCGTGAGCGCGCTGACGGCGGCGGTGTCCGCTGTGCTCGGCATGGCCGGCGGGATCATGCTGCTCGCCGTCATGCTCCTCTTCCTGGAGCCGGCGGTCGCGATCCCGGTCCATGCGGTGGCCCAGCTGGCCTCGAATGCGAGCCGGAGCCTGGTCCACTGGCGGACGGTGCGACGGGATCTGCTGCTGCCCTATCTCGTCCTGCTGGTGCCGGCGGGCATGCTCTCGGTCCCGCTGACGCAGCGCGCGGATCCGGACCTCCTGCGCCTCGCGATCGGGCTCTTCGTGCTGATCGCGACCTGGCGGCGGGAGTGGCTGCTGCTCGGGCTCGATCCGGGGCGGATCCCGACCTTCGCGCGCTTCACCCTGGTCGGCGGCGTGGCGGGGCTCCTCGGCCCGGTCGTCGGTGCGACCGGCCCCTTCATCTCGCCCTTCTTCCTGGGCCTCGGCCTCACCCGCTTCGAGCTGATCGGCACGACCGCCGCCTGCCAGGCGACGGGCCACCTCGTCAAGCTCGCGCTCTTCGGGAGCGGCGGCTTCGACTTCGCGGCCCACGCCGTGCTCTACGGCGGCATGATCGTCGCGGTCGTGATCGGGACGTCGCTCGGCACGCGGCTGCTCGAGCGCATCCCCGAGTCGCTCTTTCCGACGATCTACAAGGTCGCCCTCAGCCTCGTCGCCGCGCGCCTCGTCGGCTCGGGGCTGACGGCGCTGCTCGCCGCCGACGACTAGCATCGGCGGCGAGCGCGCGGCGACCAGCTCGCGATAGGCTCGCGATCGGCTCAGAGGTCGTAGCGGATGACGCTGCGGATGACCTCGCCGTGGTGCATCAGGTCGAAGGCCTCGTTGATCTTCGCGAGCGGCAGCTCCTTCGTCACCATCTCGTCGAGCTTGATCCGCCCGTTCATGTAGCGGTCGACGAGGCCCGGGAGCTGGGTCCGTCCCTTCGTGCCGCCGAAGGCGCTGCCCTTCCAGACGCGGCCGGTGACGAGCAGGAAGGGGCGCGCGTGGATCTCCTTGCCCGCGCCGGCGACGCCGATGATGATCGACTGGCCCCAGCCCTTGTGGGCGATGCGGAGCGCCGTGCCCATCGTCTCGACGTTGCCGATGCACTCGAAGGAGTAGTCGACGCCGCCGTCGGTCGCATCGATCACGTACGCCTCGAGGTCGCCGACGTCCTTCGGATTGATGCACTCGGTCGCCCCGAGCTGCAGCGCGAGCGGGAACTTCTTCGGGTTCATGTCGATCGCGATGATGCGCTCGGCGCCCGCCATCACGGCACCCTGTACGACAGAGAGCCCGATGCCGCCGAGGCCGAGGATCGCGACCGTCGAGCCCGGCTCGACCTTCGCCGTGTTGAGCACGGCGCCGATGCCCGTCGTCACGCCACAGCCGAGCAGGCAGATCTTCTCGAGCGGCGCGTCCTTGCGGACCTTCGCCAGCGCGATCTCGGGGACGACCGTCGCGCGCGCGAAGGTCGAGGTCCCCATGTAGTGGTGGATCGGCTTGCCGCGCCAGGAGATCCGGCTCGTGCCGTCGGGCATGAGTCCCTTGCCCTGCGTCGCGCGGATCGCGCCGCAGAGGTTCGTCTTGCCCGACAGGCAGAACTTGCAGGCCCGACATTCGGGGGTGTAGAGCGGGATGACGTGATCCCCGACGGCGAGCGACTTGACGCCGGGACCGACCGCCTCGACGACGCCCGCGCCCTCGTGGCCGAGGATCGCCGGGAACAGCCCCTCCGGATCGTCGCCCGAGAGCGTGAACGCGTCCGTATGACACACGCCCGTGGCGGCCAGGCGGACGAGGCACTCGCCCTCCTTCGGCCCCTCGAGCTCGATCGTGTCGATCTCGAGCGGCTTTCCGGCGGCGACGGCGATGGCGGCTTCGATCTTCATGAATTCCCATTCCTTCTTCCTTCTTTCGTCCTGCGTTGCCTGTCCTGCGTTCGTTCCCGATCCCGGCCCGAGTCTCCGCGGCGCGCTCGCGACGACGCGCTCAGCGCGCCGCGAGGGCCGCCCGCTCCCCCGCCACGAGCGACTGGAGTGCGGGCCGCGCGCCGGTCGCCGCATGCGTCGCGGCGAGCCCGGGCCAGCGCGCCGCGTCGACGGCGGCCCCGACGTGGTCGAGATTCACGAGCACCGACCAGACCGCGATCGCCGCGACGTCGGGCCACCCCGTCGGACCAGCCCCCGGCGCCGGGGGCGGAACGTAGCCGGCCCGCAGTGGCCCCGGCGAGCAGTAGAGGGCCTCGAGCTGATCGAAGACGGGCGGGATCACCTCTTCGAGCTGACGCCGGACGATCGCCTCGTCGCAGGCCTGTCGCAGCACGCGCGGGCGCACGATCCGCTGGAAGAAGACCGGCTCGACCGCGTCGACCAGGCGCGTGTCCGCGTACTCCTCCCAGAACAGGACCGACGCGAAGGCCCGGGGCTCCACGGGATAGAGGGCCGGCTCGGGGATGATCCGCTCGAGGTAGGCGCAGATCGCCGACGAGTCCGGCAGCTGGAAGCCCGACTCCTCCCAGACCGGCACCTGCGAGAGCGGCGACTTCGCGAGGAAGCCCGGCTCCATCGCGCCCGGCATCACGCTGACCTGCTGATGGGCGATCGACTTCAGCGCGAGCACCGCCCGCACCTTGCGGACGTAGGGCGCGAAGATCACGCCATGCAGGGTCCCGCGCGGTCGCTGGTCCGACACGGGCCTAGCCTTCCTTGCAGCGCTGCAACAGGGTGAAGCCGATCAACGCGACGACCCAGAAGAGGCTTCCGAAGGAGCGGAGCAGCGCGGCGCCGATGCCCTGCTGTGGCACCGCCTCTTCCGGCGCGTCCGACGCGTCGCCGCCCGCGATCGGGATCGGCGGGGGCGGAGCCGGTCCGGAGCGTCCCCCGGACGCGGAGCCGACCGACCCCGTGAAGGCCGCGACGGGGACGGCCGCACCGGCCGCGGAGGTCGCCCCACCGCAGTGGATGCAGCGGCGCGTCTCGACGGGAAACGACACGTCGCAGCGCGGACAGCGGACCTCGTAGGGCGTGCCCAGGGCCCCCTGGGCGCGCGGTGCATCGCCGCTCCGGCCCGGGCCGCGCGTCCACGAGCCGCCCATCAATGGACGCCCGCGGTCGAGAAGAGCCGCGCCGGATCGATCTGCATGCGGCGCAGGACGCTCTCCCACATCTCGTCCGGCGGCACGTCGAAGACGATCTCCGGCGACATCGGCGCCACGACCCAGGCGCCCTGCGCGAGCTCCGCCTCGAGCTGCCCCCGGCCCCAGCCCGAGTAGCCGAGGAAGATCCGCAGGTCCTGGGGCGGTCGCTCGGCGAGCTGACGCAGGACGTCCATCGAGCCCGCGAAGCAGAGCTCGCCCTCGAGGCGCGAGACGTGCTCGCCCTCGACCCGTGTGTCGATGTCGTCCTGGAAGAGCAGCCAGCCCGTGTTCGTCTCGACGGGGCCACCCCAGGCGACCTCGGCCGAGGCCTTCCCATGCCAGCTGAACTCGAGGCTCTCGCAGAGCTCGCGCACGGTCAGGTCCACCTCGCGATTCAGGACGAGGCCGAAGGTCGAGTCGGCGTCGTGGTGCACGATCAGCACGACGGTGCGGCGGAAGTTCGGATCTGCGAGCTGGGGCATCGCCACCAGCAACGACGAACAGAGCTCGGATTTCGGCACGCGAGGCAGCGTAGCAGCGGCCCGCTCGGGCGAGCCACGGCGCGGAGGGGAGGAACCGGCAGGTCCGGCGCGGGCGGCGCGCAGCCCGCACGCAGGCGGGTGCACCCGACCGGATCGGAGCGCGCGCCGCTTCAGGGCGCCTGCGCGCGTGACGAAGATCGATTCGCACGCGCGCCCCATCTTCCGTTCGGCGCGCCCCGGAGAGCCCCATGAAGTCGGTTTCCCCTGCGGCCGCCATCGTCCTCGTCGACGACGGCGAGCTCGAAGACGTGGCCCGTGTCCTCGAGGCGGGTGGCCTCGCCTTCGAGCGCTACCGCGGTGGGCAGATCCCGGAGCATCTCGCGGAGCCCCGCGAGCTGCTGATCGCGACGGCCCGGCGGCTCGAGCATGTCGTGGCCCCGCGCAAGCCCCGAGGCGGCGCCCGCACGGGCGGAAACGCAGGCATGAGCGGGGCGCAGGCGGAGGCCGCGTCCCCGACGAGACAGGACCCGGGACCGCTGCGGATCGTCGCCGTCTCCGACGACTCCCCCGCCCTCCGACGCCGGCTGCGGCGCCGGGGCATCCAGCTCCTCGTCCGCCTGCCGGCCCGCCGCGAGACCTGGCGGCTCCTGATCGCGCGCGCCCTCTACCAGGGCGAGGAGCGCCGTGCGGATACCCGCGTCGCCCCCGACGTCGCCGTCGAGGCCGATCTCCGGGAGGCGATGCTCGTCGACCTCTCGAATCGCGGCTGCCGGATCCAGACCCGCACCCCGCTCGCCGTCGGCGACGCGGTCCGGTTCAGCATTCCCGGGGCCGCGCTGCCCGACGGCCATGCGGAGCCCCTGCCGCTCTCCGGCCGGATCCGGCGCATCGCCCGGCTCGCGGGCTCCGACCGGCAGACCTGTGCCGTCGTGTTCGACGCGGACCTCCCGCGGTCGGTGCGTCAGCGCCTGACCACCGCGATCAATCACTGGGCTGCCGGCGAGTCCGGCGCGCTTCCGGGGGCCGCGGTCGAGGGACCGGCGATCCCGGCCTGTCGGCTGCCCTCGCTGCCCGACCTGATGCTGAACGACGAGACCGACCCCCCGGTCCGCGCGGATCGGGACGTCGCGATCGAGCTCGCGACCTCGGCCGGACGCGGCGACTCCGCCGGCGCGGAGACCGCGGAGAGCGAGCGCCGCGGCAGCCCCCGCGGCCTCTTCCCGGCCGTCGTCCGCGCGACCCACGAGGAGCACCCGATCGCGGTCGTGGGGCGCGACCTCTCGGCCCGCGGCATGCGGATCGAGCGCCATCCCGAGCTCGCCCTCGGCGATCGCTTCCGGCTCGCCCTGCACGGCCCGACCCTGGCCCGCCCGCTCACGCTGGAGGCCACCGTCGTCCGCGACGACGCCGATCAGGGCCTCGCGCTCGCCTTCCTGGGCGTCGACCGGGAGACGGCGAACGTGCTGGAGAAGCTCGTGGCGTGCCTGCCCGACGTGGAGTCGCTCGAGGACGGCGAGCTCGCGGGAATGGGCTCCGTCCTCTCGGAGATCGTCCGGGACTGACACGCGCCCGTGATTGGAATCCCGGCCGTGGTTTGCGAATATGGGGCGAACCGAGGAGAAGCCCCTTGAGCGCTGCCAACAACCCGCTGGCCGACATCGCCGTCGATACCGACAACCTCTACCGCGAGGAGACCTTCACGGACCTGAAGGTCGCTTCGATCCGCCGGCTGACCCCGATCAAGGCCGACGGCAGCGACGACTTCTCGCGCCCCGCGATCTTCGTCGGCGAAACGACGCTCATGTCCTCCCGGGGCCCGCTACCGATCAACTGCCCGATCGAGGCGACGAACCTGCGAGACGCCTTCGCGGCGTTTCCGCAGGCGGTGCAGCTGGCGGTCGAGCGGCTGATGGAAGAGGCGCGGGAGATCCAGCGCCAGGAGGCGAGCCGCATCGTCGTCCCGGGCCAGATGCCCGGCGGCGGCCTCGGCGGGCCCTTCGGCGGCGGGGGCGGTCGGATCATCGGCTGACGCCGACCGGACGCGTCGGGCCTCTCGGCCCGGCCTGAAGACACGCGAGGCCGGGCATCGCTGCCCGGCCTGAAAACAAGAGGGGCCGGGCATCGCTGCCCGGCCTTGAAACAAGAGGGGCCGGGCATCGCTGCCCGGCCCCCGTCGTTTCGACTTCCGTCGCGAGGACTAGAAGATCGACTGGCCGTGCGTCGCGATGCAGGGGCCGACGGTCGAGAGCAGGTTGCCCGCGATGCCGTTCGCCGTGCACGAGCCGTGCGCGCCGACCGGGGCGATGCCCGCGGTCGTGCCGGTGACCGGCTTCACGTAGCCCCAGACCTGGTTGACGGTGTCGCCGTCGATGTCGGCGGCCGCCGTGATCGTGTACGCGCTCGGGGTGGCCGACGCGTAGTTGACGGCGTAGTTGAAGAACACCTGGCCCTCGGGCGACCAGCCCAGCGTGTTGAAGTTGCCGGCCGGGGTGAACGCCTTCTTCGCCGTGCCCGGGACGGTGGCCGGGACCGGCGTCGTCACGCCGACGTAGTTCCCGAACTCCGCGAGGTAGGACTCCTCGGCCGTGCGGATCGCCGCGATGTTCACCTTGCCTTCCGAGCTCTTGGACTTGAGCTGGAAGCGCAGGAAGTTGGGGATCGCGATCGCGGCGAGAATACCGATGATGGCGACCACGATCATGAGCTCGATGAGGGTGAAGCCCTTCTTGGCTTTGCGAATGAGATTGCTCATTAGTTGGGTCTTTCCTTAAGTTCTATGTTAGTCACTCGAGTGATCGAGTTCCTGCCCCGTGCAGGTGTGGCTGCGGGTCTCGAGTTCCCAACCAGGAGGGCACTCGTTCCGCCCGACCGGACCAGAGCAACTGGCGTGCCAGCTCTCGAATCCCTTCGGACCGAACCGATCCAGGACCGGCAGGTCCGCAGACCAGGTCATTGGTCGGCCAGCCGGATCGCCGTCTTCAGCGTTTTGATGGATTTCCGCGACGGGCTCGGGGGAACGTCGGAACGCGCGCGTTCCACACTCGAAAGTGACGCAGCTCGGCAGCGCGAGGGACGGAATTCGTCACGTCCGATCCGTTCGGACACGACCCGTACCGCCCGGACGGATCCGGGAGCCGGCAGGCGGGCGGCAACGGACCGGCAACTTCAGCGCCCGTCGCCCTCGCCGTCGTCCGGATCGACGTCGCCCGAAGCACCGACCACGGTCGGATTCCGGCGCGCGCCCTCCGCGGACGAGGGAGGCCGGGGGCGCCTCGCGAAGGGATCGTCGGGCAGCTCGACCGCGCAGGGATGGGGTGAGCGCTGGTGCGCGTCCCAGCGGATGCCGCACTCGGAGCAGACGAGACCGGGACCGAAGCGGTGGCCCGAGGCGCCGGGGCGATCGGCCGGATCCGGGGCGACGCCGCCGGGTCCAACGGGCGGTCGCCTGCCTCCCCCGCCGATCCCTCCGCGTCCGTGGTCACCCATCCGACCGGCCCTCCCGAGCACAAACGGAAGCGAAGTGCGCAGTATACCCGTGCCGGGCCGAAGCCCGCGCCGACGGTGCGTCGGCGCGACCGGAACGGAGCGGACTGCGGGCGATGGGCTCAGTCGTGAACGGCCGGATCCCCGGCGCGCGACGCCGCGCGACCGGCGGAGGCGTCGAGATCCGAGACGAGGACGGGGCCGGAGCGGGAGGCGTCGGATCCCGTGAAGCGCAGCGCGAGCTCCGGCCGGCAGGACGACCGCTCGCAGAAGACCTCGCGCAGGATGTTCGCCGCCAGCTCCGACGAGCGCGCCCACCAGAGATGGCCGTGGACCTGCAGGACGACGACGCCGATCTTCGGATCCTTCGCCGGCGCGACGCCGAAGAACCACTCGTAGCGGCCGGGCGGATTGCTGCCGTTCAGGTTGCCCGTCTTGCCCGCGACGTCGATCGACCCGAGCACCGGCACGCCGCGCCGGGTCCGGAACGCGCGGCGCGCGGTGCCGCGCTTGGTCGTCGCGACCATCAGCTCCCGCAGGTTCTCCGCGGTCCGCGGGCTCACGACGCGCCGCGGCAGCTCGGGTCGCGGCATCGGGATCGCCCGCTCCTCGGCGTCGACGACGCGATCGATCCAGCGCGGCGTCGCGAAGCGCCCGTCGGCGAGCACGGTGGCCAGGCTCGCGACGTGGAGCGGTGTCACCCGGACGCCGTCGAGGCCGCTGCCGAGCTGGCCGAGATCGAAGCGCGTGGCCGCCGGCTCGACGCGCCCGGGCGAGTGGCCGATCGCCGGGACGCCGCTCCAGCCGAACAGGTCGAGCATCCGCCTCAGCCGGGGCTCCCCGAGGCCGTGGATCGCCCACTGCGAGAAGCACTGATTGTTCGACGACGCGAGCGCGTCCTCGAGCGAAGCGTGGTTGCCGCGCTTCGGGCGATCGAGGCGGCGCTGGCTCAGCCGGTACTTGTTGCCCTCGTAGAGACAGTCCCAGGCCGCCGGATCGGGGCGCTGCTCGAGCATGGCCGCCGCGGTCACGACCTTCACGATCGACGCCGCCGGGTAGGCCCGCTCGACCGGCAGCACGTTCGGGTCCGTCGTCGCGTAGGCGAGCAGGCGGCCCGTGCGCGGATCGATCACGATCGCGATGCCCCGCTCGACGCGGCCGTTGCGCAGGATCTCGAAGACGCGGTCGGTGAGCGCCTCGTCGAGGCTGTACTCGACACGCACGCGTCCGGCGGCCGGGCCCCCGGGCGCGCCGTTCGCCGCGGCGGAGGCGACGGCGGGCAGACCGAGGGCCGCGGGCTCGACCCACTCGGCGAGGCGCGGACGGCCCGAGGCGACCGCCCGCGACGTCCCGGCGCCGGCGTGGGCGCGCGCCTTCTCGAAGCGGGCCCGGCTCGTCGGCGGCGCCACCAGGCGCAGCCCGTCGGCGGGCACCGCCGCGGTCCGCCCGGGCCCCGTGCTCGTCGGCCCGGTGCTCGTCGGCGAAGCGGAAGCCGCCCCCGTCGGGGCGGGCTCGACCGCGAGGGCGGCCGGATCGGGCGCGGCGGCCGGGGCGCGAACCGGCTCGTGCGGATCGGCCGGGATCGCGTCGCGCTCGGGCGCCGCGATCGCCCCGAACGAAGGAGCACCGGCCCAGCGCGGCGGCGCCGAGACGGGTCCGGGCTCGGCCCGCGGCGCCGGCACGGCCTCCGCGGCCGGCGGGGCGTCGGGATGGCGGCTCGCCTGGCTGGCCCAGCCGAGGGCGAGCATGCCGGTCACGGTCGACGCGACGACGCCCTTGCCCAGCGCGGTCAGGCGCGAGGGCCGGCGGCGGTAGCGATTGCGGGGCGGTCGGGAGGTGAGCATCACGCCAGGGCTCTCCGCGGACACCGCCCCCCGGCGCAGGCCCACCGGACCTCCCCGGACCGACTCCGACGAGGCCGAGGCGATGTCCCCATCACGGCCCGCTTCATCGACGAACGGCGGCTCGGACTCGAGTGCAACTTAGAGGGCAACGACCGACCTGACCTCGGGAATCTCGTCCTTGAGACGGGCTTCGATCCCCAGCTTGAGGGTGACGGAGGAGCTCGGGCAGCCCGCACAGGCGCCCTGCAGCACCACCTCGACGATTCCATCGTGGTATCCGGCGAAGCGGATCTCGCCCCCGTCCTGCTCGACGTAGGGGCGGACATCGCGCTCGAGGATCAGGCGGATCTTTGCCACGACCTCGTCGTCGTCCGCTGTGGCGGGCGGCACGAAAGCCGCGCCCAGCGCGGGCTGCCCGGCCGCGGCCCAGGCCTTGATCGCGGCGACGACCGGCGCGGCGAGCGCGGTCCACTCCGCGCCCTCGTCCTTCGTCACGGTCACGAAGTTGGGCCCGAGCAGGACACCGACGACCCCGTCGAGGGCGACGATCGGCGCGGCGAGCGGGGAGACCTCGGCCGCGACGCCCTTCCCGAAGGACGCCGACGCGACGACGTCGGCCACCGTCCGACCGAGCACCCATTTGATGCTGTTCGGGTTCGGCGTCCGTTCCGCGTGCATGCGAAAGCCGAGATCCATGCGCGAAGACCCCTCGACGGGATGGGCGCCGATCGAAGACGAGCGGTTCCCATCCGAGTCCGAGCGAAGCGATCCACTCCGTGTTCCGCACGGCCATCGGCCCGGCGGAGCGCGAACTCCACGACTGCTTTGGGGGTTTCGTCAGAGTAGAGCGAAAGCGCGCCGAGGCCAAGGCGCCGAGCGCGATTCAGTCCTCGCTCGGCGCCCGCACGAAGGACCGCACGACGACCTCCGGTCCCGTCGCCGCCGTCACGCCCCGCAGCAGCGCGATCCGGGCGAAGAGGTCGTGGACGTCGGGATGGAGCTCGTCGCGGCGCATCGCCCGGGCGATCTCGCCGGCGCGCAGCTCGACCCCGAGCGATTCGCACAGCGCGCCCCCCGCACCGAGCATCCGCTTCGCATGCGGCCCGACGCGGCGCCCGACCGCCTCCGACGCACGGGCGACGGCCTCCGCCCTTCCCTCGATCCAGGCCGCGAGCGTGCGGTCGTCGGGCGCATGGGGCGCCACGCGGCGGATCGCGGCGGGGACGAGCAGGTAGCTCTCGATGTGGCGCAGCGACCAGACGAAGAGCTCGAGACCGGGCTCGAGCAGGCGCGGGGCGACCGGATCGTCGGGGTGCTCGTCGCGATCGAGCACGACGAGCCCCGAGTAGCCGGCCGATGCTCCGCCCCGTCGGCGGAAGTCGTCGACCGCGCGCGCGGGCTGGCGACCACCGAGGATCACCGTGCTGCTTTCCAGGGTTCGCCCGAACACCGGGCCGACGTGGCGCGCCCAGCCCGTCAGGATCTCCCGATCCCGCGCCCCTTCGACGTAGAGGACGAAGCGCTCTTCGTGCGGCCCGCCGGTCCGCTCGGACCCGCGCGCGCCGTCCGCGCCACCGGAGGGCGTCCGGTGCCCGGCGCGTGCGGCCTTGCGTCCCGCTGGGTAGCCCGGCATGCGGCGCTTTGGATCTCGGCGGAACACGCGCAGGCCTCGATTCACGGGGCCGTGGAACGACCCGTTCGGAACGTACTATGCCACCGAAGCGCTGTCACCCGAGCGGATTTGATGGGACCGGGCCCGGTGAGTACAGTCGTCGAATGATTTCGATCGTGATCGCAGACGACCACGGGATCGTGCGCGAGGGGCTTCGCCGCCTGCTCGAGACCGAGCCCGACTTCAAGGTCGCGGGCGAGGCCGCGGACGGGCGCGAGGTGCTCGATCGCGTCGCGACGCTCGCGCCCGACGTCGTCGTCCTCGACATCACGATGCCGCGCCTCGGCGGGCTCGAGACCCTCGAGCGGCTGCGTGCCGAGCATCCGAAGACGAAGGTCATCCTGCTCTCGGTCCACGGTGATCCCGCCTTCATCCAGAGCGCGATCGCCCTCGGCGCGGACGGCTACATCCTGAAGAACGGACGCGTCGCGGAGATCGTGACGGCGATCCGCGAGACGATCCAGGGCGGCAGCTACTTCAGCCCGGCGGTGGCCCGGGAGATCGTCGAGCGCCTGCGCTCGCCGCGCCCCGACGGCGACGATCCCTTCACGCTGCTCTCGAGCCGCGAGCGCGAGATCCTGCACCTCATCGCCGAGGGCCTCTCGGCGAAGGAGGTCGCGGTCCAGCTCGACGTCAGCACGAAGACCGTCGAGGCCCATCGCACGAGCCTGATGCGCAAGCTCGGCGTACGCAAGGCGACCGAGCTCGTGCGTTATGCGCTGCGCCACGGCCTGATCGAGCCCTGACCCCGCGGCGCGGAGCCGGGTCGCGCGCGGGTCATCGCTCCAGCCGGACGATCGCCTCGACGTGGGGCGTCTGCGGGAAGAGATCGAAGGCCACGACCGAGGCGAGCCGGTAGCCCCGCGCGAGCAGCCCGACGAGATCGCGCGCCAGGGTCGCCGGGTCGCAGGAGACGTAGACGACCGCCGACGGGCCGTGCTCCGCGATCGTCTCCCGGACGCCCGTCTCGAGCCCGACGCGCGGAGGATCGACGATCAGGACGTCCGCGTCCGCGAGCCAGCCCGCGAGCCCCCGCGCGTCCCCGACCCGGGCCGCGAGCGCGCGCACCGCGCCCGCGAGGCCGGCGCGCTCGAGATTGAAGGCGAGATCCTCGGCGGCCTGACGGTCGCTCTCGACGGCGAGGCCTGCGAGCCCGACCCGCGCGATCGGCAGCGTCAGGAAGCCGATCCCCGCGTAGAGCTCGACGAAGCGACGCGGCGTCCGTCCGTCGGTCGGCGCCGTCGCGCGCTCGCGCACCGTCTCCGCGAAGCGCGCCCACAGCAGCGCGTTGCCCTGCACGAAGCCCGGTCCGCCGACGCGCAGACGCTCACCGAGGACCTCCAGCGTGACGGACGGAGACGGCGCGCTCGGGCCGCCGTCCGCGAGCGCGTAGACCTGCGCCGGGCCCGCGCTGCCGGCGGTGATCGTCCACTCGCGCGCGGAGGACGCGCCTGGCGCCGCGACGATCCGGCCTGCTCCTCGGCGACCGCACGGCCGAGCCCGACGAGCGCCGCCTCGGCAGCGGGCACGAGCACGGGACAGGACTCGACGCGCAGCGCGTCGTTCGAGCTGCGCCGTCGGTAGCCGACGCCGCCCTCGGCCTCGACGACGCGGGTACGGGCTCGGTAGTGGAGCGGATCGGGGGAGGCCACGATCTCGAGCCCGCCCTCGATGCGCAGCCCCCCGATCCGCTCGAGCGCGGCGCGCAGGTTGGCCCGCTTGGCCTCGAGCTGGGCCGCATAACGGACGTGCTGCCAGACGCAGCCGCCGCAGCGACCGAAGTGGCGGCAGGCGGGCTCGACCCGATCGGGGCTCGCCTCGACGAGCCGGGCGATCCGGGCCCGCAGGACCTTGCGCCGGCGCGTGACGTCGCCGAGCACGACGCGATCGCCGGGCACTGCCCCCTCGACGAAGACGACGCGCCCGTCGGCGGTGCGCGCGATGCCGTCGCCGTCGGAGGCGAGGGCGGTGATCGACACGACCGCTTCGGCTGCGGGCGCGATCGGCGGCGGGCTCGGGGGCGTCTCGGATTCCGGTTTCCCCATGCCGCCTTCGCGCTCCCTCCGTCCTCTAGTCGATCGGCTCCGTAACGTCCGCCGCCCCGTCCTCCGCGGCGGTCTTCACCGCGCGCGGAAGCATCGCCTCGACCTCCGCCGCCGGCAGCGGCCGGCTGAAGAGATAGCCCTGAAGCTCGCGACAGCCGAGCTCGGTCAGGAAGCGGGCCTGCTCCTCGGTCTCGACGCCCTCGGCCACGACCTCGATCGAGAGCCGCTTCGCGAGCGCCACGATCGCCGAGACGAGGGACTCGTCGTTCGCGTTGCCGCCGACGCCGTTCACGAAGGACCGGTCGATCTTGAGACGCTCGATCGGGAAGCGCTGGAGCGCCGAGAGGGACGAGTAGCCGGTGCCGAAGTCGTCGAGGGCGAGGCCGATGCCCATCTCGGTCAGGCGGCCGATGGCGGCGCTGATGTTCGGATTCGCGTCGAGCATGGAGCTCTCGGTGATCTCGAGCTCGAGGCTCTCGGCGCCGAGATTCGACTCGAACAGGATCTGGTCGATCGAGTCGACGATGCCGGTCCGCCGGAGCTGGTGGACCGAGATGTTGACCGAGATGCGGATCGGCGCGAAGCCCTGGTCGAGCCACGCGCGCCCCTGGCGGCAGGCGGTCCGCAGCACCCACGCCCCGATGTCGACGATCAGCCCCGCCTCCTCGGCGATCGGGATGAACTCGGCCGGCGAGATCGCCTGCCCGCTGCCGTCGACCCAGCGCACGAGCGCCTCGACGGCGGAGACGCGGCCGGTCTGGGTGTCGCGGATCGGCTGGTAGACGAGCCGGAACTCGTCGCGCTCGAGCGCGCGGCGCAGGCGGCTCTCGAGGGCGAGGCGCCGGGTCGAGGTGACGTTCATCGAGGCGCTGAAGAAGGCGTAGGCCCCGCCGCCGCGGCTCTTCGCGTGGTACATCGCGATGTCGGCGGAGCGCAGCAGCAGCTCGCTGTTCGCACCGTCCTCGGGCCAGACCGCGATCCCGATGCTGCAGCCCGCGTAGATCTCCTGGCCGGCGACCTGGAACGGACGCGACAGCGCATGGAGGATGCGGCGCGCGACGCGGGCGGCGTCCTGGGGATGCTCGAGGTCGGCGACGACGACGGTGAACTCGTCGCCGCCGAGGCGCGAGACGCCGTTGCTCGACGGGCGCTGCGCATCCGCGCCCGTCGTGAGCCGACCGATCGTGTCGCCTCCCCGCACCGCGGCCCGCAGCCGGTCCGCGATCTCCGTCAGCAGCACGTCGCCCGAAGAATGACCGAGCGACTCGTTCACCGTCTTGAAGCGATCGATGTCGAGGAAGAGCAGCGCCATCGGCTTGTCGACGCGGCGGCAGCGCTCGATCGCCTTGTCGATCTGCTCGCGGAAGAGCTCCCGGTTGGGCAGCCCCGTCAGCGCGTCGAAGTAGGCGAGGTTGCGGATCCGGGTCGCCGCCTCGCGCTCGCTCGTGACGTCGCGCAGGATGACCTGCGCGCATCCGTCGGGCAGCCGCGTCGCCGAGAGCTCGGCCCAGAACCAGGCGTCGTCGCCGACGCGCCGGAGGCGGCAGACGGCGCGCGCGGTCAGGCCGGGGGCGAGGGCGTCGAGGTCGAGGTGCTCGCGCTCGACGTCCTCGGGATGACAGAGGGCCTTCAGGCCGGCGCCGGGGGAGCGTTCGGGCTCGTGGCCGAGCAGGCGATGGGCGGCGGGATTGGACGCCTGGATCGTCCCGTCCGGCGCGAGCAGGAGCACGCCACAGGAGACCTGCTCGAACAGGGCGCGGTAGCGGCCGTCGACGGTCCCGGAGCGTGCGTCCGGGACGAGCGTCGACTGACGGGACTCGTCGTTCAAGCGGGTTCTGCCTCGCGCGTCGTGGGGTCGGATCGCAGGCTGCATCGGCGTCCGGCCAGGCCGAAGCGATCGGATGATCCGAGGGGACGCGTGGAGGAAACGCCCGAGACGCGGCCGCGCCGTCCCGCTGCCGCCGGCTCAATCGTCGAGGCGGCCATTCTCCGGGAAGTAGTACCGGCGGCGCGCGGGGATGTGCCAGAACCGCTCGTCGGGGACGTCGAAGCTGCGGCGCCCGTCGGAGCGGGGCGTCTCGTCGGGCACCCAGGCGGTCAGGAAGCCGTCGCGACCGCGCCCGTGGTGGACGCAGCCCGTGTCGAGCCCGCGCAGACCCGGCGCGGCGTGGAGACCCTGTCGCGCCCAATGGCCGTAGACGAGGCCGAAGCCGTGGCCGCGCGCCGACCAGGCGGCATGCCAGGGCCGCATCGGGGGCGCCGGATCCGCGCTCGACCA
>JAXLZA010000017.1:0-107082 GCA_046351135.1 Myxococcota bacterium
GTCGAGGAACCGCTCGCTGCGCAGCTCGACCCCGACGTGGAAGCGCTGGAACCGGAACACGAGACGCGCTGCTTCGCGCACGCCGGCGGCGGGCAGCACGTGGTCCGGGAGCGCCTCGAAAGGCCTCGCGAGCCCCGTCGCGAGGGAACGGAGCGTCCCGAGCGCGATGGGCACGAGCCCCTCCTGCCCTCTTGCACAGGCGCTGCACACCAGCCCGCCATCGGGCACGTGGAAATTCACCCCGTGCGCATCCGACACGTGCTCCCCGGGCTCTCGCCCGCACCGCACGCAGCGCGCGAACTCCGGCCGAAGCCCGAGCGCGTCGAGCACCCGGAGCTCGAGCAGGATCCGCAGGCTCGGCGTCGGGCGCACGCGCTCGAGGAGCCCGAGGCTCCGGCTGGCGAGGGCGAAGAGCGGTCGCGCCTCCGCCGCCTCCATCGCCTCGGGCGACAAGCGGTCGAACAGCTCGACCAGGAAGCTCGCGAGCGCATAACGCGCGGGCTCTCGGCGCAGCCCGAGGTGGGGATCGACGAGGCGCGCCCGCTCGAGGAAGCCCATGCCGCCCCGGGGACGGGTGCGCCCCTCGATCGCGAGCTGATTGAAGAGGTCGAGGGTCCCCGGAAATCGCCGCAGGCTCTTTCGGGCACTCTTCGCGATCGCCGTCAGGCGGCCGGTCTGTTCGGTCAGGAGGTGGACGACGAGGTCCGATTCCCCGAACTCGACGGCGCGCAGCAGCACCGCCTCACATTCGATCGTCGCCACCGGCCACCCTCACGCCGGCCCACCGACCGCCCCGGCCGGACCGGACGCCGGGTCCGGGATCGTGACCGGGGGAGCAGCCTCGCCCTCCGTCCACGTCGGAACGGCGGGCTCAGGCGTGGAGGCGGGAACGGGCTCGGGCGGGGCCACGGATTCGAGCGGAGTCACGGGCTCCGGCGCCGGCGCGAGCGCTGGAGTGGGCGGCGGCTCGGGCGTGGGCTCGCGCACGGGCATGGGAACGGGCACGGGCTGCGACTCGGGCGCGAGGTCGACCGCGGGCACGGACACCGGCTCCGGCTCGGGCGGCGGCTCGGGCGCAGGCGGCGGGACCACGAAGCGCCCCTCGGCGACGTCGCGGGCGAGCTGGTGGACCGGATCCCGCCAGAGGACGACCTCGCGTCCGCGGGCCGAGCCACCCCCGACCAGCAGGTTCCAGCCCGCGCGCAGCACGAGCACGGCGATCGCCGTCGCCGCGACGAGGGCGACGAGAGCCAGCAGCTGCTTGCGCCACAGCCCGACGCCGTCGCGATCCCAGCGGCGGGCGACCGGCTCGTCGAGCATCCGCGCGACCGTCTGGTCGGCGTCGAGCCCGAGCGCGGTGGCGACGGTCCGGACGAAGCCGCGCACGAAGCCGTCGGTGACGCCGTCGAAGTAGCCGGCTTCGAGGCGTTCGAGGGAGCGAAGGGGAATGCGGGTATCGGCCGCGAGATCCTCGATCGTGATCCCGCGCAGCAGACGCTGGCGCTTCAGGTAGCCGCCGATCGAAGTCGCAGCGGCCCCGTCGCCGTCGTCCGGCGTCGGCGGCAGCTCGCCCCCGCTCGCGCGCAGCATTCCCTGGCTCTCGCTCATGCCCACCCCGCGGCGCGCAGCGTAGCAGCGCCACGGCCTGCAGGCGGTGCGAACGGATCAGCGGAGCAGATCGAGATAGGCCTGGGACTGCGATCCCCACTCGAGCATCGGCCCGGTCTCGACGGCGGCACGGAAGTGGGCGATCGCCTTCTCCCGGTCGCCGAGGGCGACGAAGATCTCGCCGAGCCGGAAGTTCGCCTCGGTCCGCCCCGCGCCGCTGAGGCGCCCGCTGGCGATGGCCCGCTCGAAGGCCGAGACCGCCGCGACGCGGTTGCCGAGCTTCGACTCGAGGATGCCGAGATTCAGCAGCGCGGGCCCGTAGCGGGGGAAGTAGTCGAGCGCCGTCGTCAGGCGGGCCCGGGCGTCGTCGTAGCGTCCCAGCTGGATCATCGCCCAGGCGCAGTTCGTGAGCGGACGCCACGGGCTCGAAAAGGTCGGGTCGACCGCCAGCGCCTCGCAATGGGGGATCGCTTCCGCCGGCCGGCCCATCTGCGAGAGCAGGGCCGAGAGGTTGAGCCGCGCGTCCTGGAGGGTCTCCGTGTCGCGATTCTCCTCCGCGAGGCGGACGGCGGTCTCGAAGGCCAGGAGCGCCTTCTCGGTCTGGGCCTTGCGGCGATAGGCATCGCCGATCCAGAGATGCGTCACCGGGTCGGACGGGTCGTGCTCGAGCGAGGCCGAGAGCTCGCGGATCGCCATCGCGGTGCGACCGGTCGAGAGGTAGTCGATCCCGAGGTCCCGCTTGGCGCGCCCCTGGCTCGCGACCTCGATGCCCCCCTCGTCGATCGTCGTCGTGGCACACCCGCCCGCGAAGGCCATCAGGATCGCCCCGATCAGCGCCGCGAGCCGCCGCTCGGCTCCGACTCCGCCCTTCACGCTCGCATTCGATTCCATCCTCGGACCTCCAGGCAAAGGCGCCGCACTCGACACGGCCAGCTCAGAAACTCGACAAGAGGCGCGCCAGCAGCGGCACCCGCTTCGCGGGGTCGCGCTCCCGGCGGACGCGCACGATCGGGATCCGCGCGAGCTCCGACGAGCGATCCGCACCGACCTCCGACGCGCCGGGCCGGGCGCCGCCCCGCAGCCCGTCCGGATTCCGGAACTTCGAGAGCACCACCCGCGGAGGCCGGACCACGGCCCCCTTGGGCTCGGCCGGGGCCTCGGACCGGGGTGCGGCAGGCGAAGCCCCGCCCCCAGGCTTCGCGGACACCGCAACCGTCCCCGGGAGCCCCGTCGTCGGGGTCGCGTCGTCCGAGGTCGGGCCAGGCGAGGCCGAAGGCGGCTCGGCGGCGGGCCGGGTCGCCATGGACACCACGGGGGACGGCGCCGGCGACGCGGCGACCGCGGTCGGCGGGACGGGTCGGGCGACGCTCTCCGGGGCTCGAGCCGGGGCGGGCCGGGATGCCGCGACCGGCGCGAAGGGAGGGGCCGGCGGGGTCGGGGGCGCGACGCGGGACGGGGCGGCAGCGATCGGGGCCGTCGGCTCGGTCAGGTCCGATTCGCCGAGGACCCCGTCCTCGAGGCTCCAGTCGTCTTCCCCATCGAGGTCGTCGTCGAGATCGTTCGCGAGCCCGTCGTCGAAGCCATCCTCCAGGGCGTCCGCGAGGGCCTCGTCGAGACCATGCTCGAGGGGCTCGTCGAGATCCGCAGCTTGGATGCGATCCGCGCGGATCGGCTCGGGTGTGGCTTCGCGCTCGAGCTCGAGGTCCGGCTCGAGGGTCTCGGTCGCGTCGAGGCCGAGCGGCGATGCGGGCTCGTCGTCGAGCACGAAGGGCGCCACGTCGTCGAGCATCAGCTCGGGATACTGCATCTCCTCGACCGCCTGGCTCGGCGAGAGCGGGCCGACCGGGCCGTCGTCGTCGTCGCGGTCCCGTTCCGCGTCCGGGGAGCGCGGCGGCAGCAGGCTCTCCATGCCCCCCATCAGGTCCGCCCAGTGGGCCATCGCCCGGGCCCGCCCGGCCTGGCCCGGCGTCTCCTCGAGCAGGTCCTCGTCGAACAGGAAGCCCATGCGCTCCGCTTCCTCGAGCAGCGGCTCGAGGGCCTGGTCGAGGGGCACGTCGAAGTCGATCGATTCCTGGTTGCGCAGCACCACGACCTGGCGCGACTCGCTGGCGCGCACGCCGAGCGCGATGCCGATGCCGCCGTACTCCTCGCCGAACGCGACCACGGCGGCCCGCGCCGGTCCGACCGGCAGGTAGCCGACGTTCAGGACCGGGGCGTTCAGGGCCGGCCGGAAATGCAGGATGCTCGCCTCCGAGAGCGGAAGCGGTTCGGACAGACGGCGGAACATGTCCCCTGCATCGGCGCTGCCGAGGGAATCTTGAGCCTCATGGAGCGGCAGCCGAGGCCCAAAGTCCCGGTCGAGCCGACCTTTTTTCCGCGTCGATCGGGGCCCGGACCGGCGCGCGCGGGACCTTTCGCGCGCCCCTCGACCCGATACAATCCGGGCGGCCGATGCTCGGCCGGGTGGTCTGACCTCCAAAGGCCGCTCGGATGAGCCCGCGAATTGCGCGGGTCGAGCCGGCCTCGCGAGTCATGTCCGCGTCGCGCTTCGGGGAAGAAGACCCGGGTTCGACGTCGGGCCGGGTTCGAAGACAGTCCGAAGTTCCCAGATCCAAATCCCCACCCCGCGGCCGCGAAGGTCGCGAGTCGATCGCGAATCCTGCGCGACACGAGAGACGGGCCAGCGTGACCACCAGCCATCCTTCCTCCAGCCACAAGCCGATCGAACAACTGACGAGCGTCGCCATCCGATTCGCCGGAGACTCCGGCGACGGCATGCAGATCACGGGCTCGAAGTTCACCGACGAGACCGCTCTCTTCGGAAATGATCTTTCGACGTTTCCCGACTTTCCCGCCGAGATCCGCGCCCCTGCCGGCACGATGGCCGGCGTGTCCGGCTTCCAGATCCACTTCTCGAGCCAGGACATCCATACGCCCGCCGACCGGCCGGACGTGCTGATCGCCTTCAATCCCGCCGCGCTGCGCGGCAACGCGAACGACGTGCGCCCGGGCGGGATGATCATCATCAACATCGACGCCTTCAATCAGAAGTCGTTGACCCGCGCCGGCTACACGAGCGACCCGCTCCCGGCGCTGCGCGAGCGCTACAAGCTGATCGAGGTCCCGTTCACGACCCTGAACCGCGACGCGCTCCAGGGACTCGATCTGTCCTCGCGCGAGATCGATCGCTGCAAGAACTTCTTCGCCCTCGGCGTGCTGTGCTGGCTCTACGGCCGGCCGATGGAGTCGACCGAGCGCTGGCTCGCGACGAAGTTCAAGGGCGAGATCCTCGAGGGCAACATCCGCACCCTGCGCGCGGGCCACGCCTTCGGTGAGACGACCGAGCTCTTCCCCGCCTCCTTCGTCGTGCCCGCCGCGAAGATCCAGCCCGGGACCTACCGCAACATCACGGGCAACCAGGCCATCGCCTGGGGCATCGTGGCCGCCGGCGTCCAGATGGAGCGCGACGTCTTCTTCGGCGCGTATCCGATCACGCCGGCCTCCGACGTGCTCCACGAGGTCGCGCGCTACCGACACTTCGGTGTGAAGACGTTCCAGGCCGAGGACGAGATCGCCGCGGTCTCCTCGTCGATCGGGGCGGCCTTCGCGGGGCAGCTCGCGGTGACGGTGTCCTCGGGACCGGGATTCGTCCTCAAGCAGGAGGCGCTCGGGCTCGCGGTGATGACGGAGCTCCCGCTCGTCGCGATCAACGTGCAGCGCGCGGGACCGTCGACCGGCTCGCCGACGAAGACCGAGCAGGGCGACCTGCTCTCCTCGCTCTTCGGCCGGCATTCGCAGAGCCCGCTCCCGATCCTCGCGGCCTCGACCCCGGGCGACTGCTTCTATACGACGCTCGAGGCCTTCAAGCTGGCGGTCAAGTACATGACGCCGGTCGTCGTCCTGTCGGACGGCTACATCGCCAACAGCTCGGAGCCGTGGCTGATCCCGGACGTCGATTCGCTCGAGCGCAATCCGGTGCACTTCGCGGAGCCGGTCGAGGTCGGGACCTTCAAGCCCTACTCGCGCGATCCGCAGACCCTGGCCCGCCCCTGGGCGATCCCGGGCACGCCCGGCCTCGAGCACCGCATCGGCGGCCTCACGAAGCAGGACCAGACCGGCAACGTCAGCTACGACGCCGAGAACCACGGCAAGATGATCGCCCTGCGCAAGGCCAAGATCGAAGGCATCGCGAACGATCTGCCGCCGGTCGAGGTCGACGGTCCCGAAAAGGGCGAGCTGCTCGTCGTCGGCTGGGGCGGCACGAAGGGCTCGATCACCGCCGCCGTCGAGGCGGCGCGGGCCGAGGGGCTCTCGGTGTCGCAGATCCACCTGCGCCACCTGAACCCCTTCCCGAGCAACCTCGGCGACGTGCTGCGACGCTTCAAGAAGGTGCTGCTGCCGGAGCTGACGGACGGCCATCTGGCCCTCCTGCTCCGCGCCAAGTACCTGGTCGACGTCCAGTCGTACACGAAGATCATCGGCCAGCCCTTCAAGGTCTCGGAGCTCCTCGAGGCCATCCGAAAGGTCCACGGGGCCTGACCGATCCGAAGCCGCCGGGCGATCCGACGGGTCGCCCGGCGCTCGGAGCGCCCGGCGTCGCCCCACCGTCCGCCCTCAGAGAATCCGTTCGTCGTCCCCGAATCCAGTCACCGCTTCCCACCGATCGAGGAAACCAAGTCATGGCCGCACCCGCCGTCAAAGTCACCGCCAAGGATTTCACCTCCGACCAGGACGTCCGCTGGTGTCCCGGATGCGGGGACTACTCGATCCTCGCGAACGTGCAGCGCGTGATGCCGGAGCTCGGCGTGCCGCGGGAGAACGTGGTCTTCGTGTCGGGCATCGGGTGCTCCTCCCGCTTCCCCTACTACATGAACACCTACGGCTTCCACACGATCCACGGCCGCGCCCCGGCCTTCGCGACCGGCATCAAGGCCTCGCGCCCCGAGCTCTCGGTCTGGGTCGTGACCGGCGACGGCGACGGCCTCTCGATCGGCGGCAACCACCTGATCCACACCATCCGCCGCAACGTCGACTGCCAGATCCTGCTCTTCAACAACCGCATCTACGGCCTGACCAAGGGCCAGTACTCGCCGACCTCCCAGATGGGCCTCAAGACGAAGTCGACGCCCCAGGGCTCGATCGACCACCCGCTCGACCCGATCGCCTTCGCGCTGGGCTGCGGTGCGACCTTCGTCGCCCGGACGATCGACGTCGACGCCAAGCACATGCAGGAGGTCCTGACCCGCGCGCACCAGCACAAGGGCACGGCCTTCGTCGAGATCCTCCAGAACTGCCCGGTCTTCAACGACGGCGTCTGGGAGGAGATGCAGGACCGCAAGACCCGTGCGACCTCGACGATCAACCTCGAGCAGGGCCAGCCGCTGGTCTTCGGCACGCCCGACGCGCGCAAGGGCATCGTGCTGAAGAACGGCGAGCCGACCGTGATCGACCTCGCGGCGGGCGAGGACCCGATCGCGAAGGGCGTCGTCATCCACGACGAGCACGCGAAGACCTCGTCCTACGCCGGCATGCTCGCGACGCTCCAGCGCCCCGACTTCCCGATGCCGGTCGGCGTGTTCCGGGCCGTCGAGAAGGCGACCTACGAGGACATGCTGCAGAGCCAGGTCGACTCGGCCATCAAGCAGCGCGGCAAGGGCGACCTGAAGGCGCTGCTCCACTCGGGCGATACCTGGCAGATCTGACGCGCCCGATGCCATCGACGAGCCAGGACACCCCGGACGCGACGGTCGGTCCGGTTCGACCTCTCGCGCCCTTTCGCGAGCGGCGCTTCCTCGCCTGCTTCGCGACGGGGACGCTCGCGGCGTCCGGCAACTGGATGCTCTCGCTCTCGGTGCCGTACCTCGTCTACGAGCTGACCCGCTCGAGCGCCTGGCTCGGCGTGGCAGCGGTCGCCTCGAACCTGCCCTCGTTGATCGCGTCTCCGGTCGGCGGCGTCTTCGCCGATCGCTACGCCAAGCGGACGCTGCTCCTGGTCGCGGGCGGCATCCAGGTCGCCCTCGCCCTCGTGCTCTTCGCGACGAGCCGCGCGGGCCTGCTCGACATTCGCCTCCTCATCGGCCTCGCCGCGGCGATGGGCTTCGCGTCGGCGACCCAGACGTCGGTCTACCAGTCCTTCGTCGCCGAGATCGTCCAGGCGCGCCACATCTCCGCCGCCTACCGCCTGAACGCGATCCAGTTCAACGTCTCGCGGGCCATCGGTCCGGCGGTCGCGGGGCTCGTGCTCCACCGCTTCGGACCGACGACGGCCTTCCTCGTCAACGCCCTCTCCTTCGCCCCGCTGCTCTGCGTGCTCGCCGTGATAAGAACCCGGGACGTGCAGCGCAGCGTCGCGACGAGCGTCGCGGGCGAGATCGTCGAGGGTGCGCTGGTCGTCTGGCGGGATCACCGCCTGCGGATCGCGGTCCTGACCGGAGCGCTGTGCTCGATGTTCGGCATGAGCATCTACTCCCTCGCGGCGGGCCTCGCGAAGGACGTCTTCCACGTCGACGAGGCCGGACTCGGCCTGCTCGTCTCGTCCATCGGCCTGATGTCGTTCCTGACGGCGCTGCTCGCCGTCTCCCTCGGCGACCGCCTCCGACGCTCGACGCTCGTGACCTCGGGCCTCGTGCTCTACGGCCTCGGGCTCCAGGTCGTCGCCGCGACGGACGTCTTCGCGGTCGGCCTCCTCGGCTTCGGGATCACCGGCATCGCCCACGTGATGGTCAACGTCTCGGTCACGACGACGATTCAGCAGTACGTCGCGCCCGAGTTCCGTGGGCGGGTGACCTCGTTCCAGCTGCTCGGGATCATGCTCTCGCTGCCGATCGGGGCACAGCTCGGCGGGCTCGCGGCGGACTTCGTGGGGCTGCCGGCGGTGGTCGCGGCGTACGGCGGGGTGCAGATCGCCTGCGGGCTGTGGGCGAAGCTGCGGATGGGCGGGCTGCGCGAGATCGACTGAGTGCGAGGAGCGCTGCGGGCCGCGGGCCGACGCAGCCTCGGCGTCGGCGTCGGCGTCGGCGTCGATCGTCGAGAGGGCGCCCGCTTCCGCAATCCTGAATAGAAACGGGCCCGGTCGGTTGGTCCGACCGGGCCCATTCATCGCGTCGAGCGACGGCGTCGGCGCCTAGCCGAGCACGCCCGCCGCGTGCTTCGCGAGCGTCTCGCCGATCATGGCCGGCGAGGGCGCCACGACGACGCCGTTGGCCTTGAGGGCCGCCATCTTGTCGGAGGCCTTGCCCTTGCCGCCGGCGATGATCGCGCCGGCGTGGCCCATGCGCTTGCCGGGCGGCGCGTTCTGGCCGGCGATGAAGGCCGCGACGGGCTTCGTCATGTGGGCCTTCACGAACTCCGCCGCCTCTTCCTCCGCCGAGCCGCCGATCTCGCCGATCATGACGACCGCCTTCGTCGCCGGATCGTCCTGGAAGAGCCGCAGCGCGTCGATGAAGTTGGTCCCGATGACCGGATCGCCGCCGATGCCGACGCAGGTCGACTGGCCGATGCCGAGGCGCGAGAGCTGGTCGACGGCTTCGTAGGTCAGCGTGCCCGAGCGCGAGACGACGCCGACCGGGCCCGGCCGCGTGATCTGGGCCGGCATGATGCCGATGCGGCACTGGCCCGGCGTGACGACGCCGGGGCAGTTCGGTCCGAGCAGGCGCGTCTTGCTGCCGCGGATCGCCGCCTTCGCTCGGGCCATGTCGATGACCGGGATGCCCTCGGTGATGCAGACGGCGAGGTCGAGGCCGTTCTCGGCGGCCTCGAGGATCGCGTCCGCGGCGCCCGGCGGCGGCACGAAGATGACCGACGCGTTGGCGCCGGTCGCCGCCACGGCCTCGCGGACGGTGTTGAAGACGGGGATGCCGTCCATCTCGGTCCCGCCCTTGCCGGGGTGGATGCCGCCGACGACCTGGGTGCCGTAGGCACGGGACAGGCCGGCGTGGAACGTGCCCATCTTGCCCATGCCCTGGATCAGGAGCTTCGTGTTCTTGTCGCACAGGATCGCCATGCTAGGCCCCCTTCACGGCGGCGACGGCGAGCTCGCCGGCCTGCTTCAGCGTTTCCGCGGGCGTGATGTTGAGATTCGAGCGGGCGAGGATCTCGCGGCCTTCCTTGGCCATCGTGCCCTGCAGCCGGACGACCAGCGGCACCTTGACGCCGAGCTCGTCCGCCGCCGCGACCACGCCCTCGGCGATCAGGTCGCAGCGCACGATCCCGCCGAAGATGTTGACGAGGATCGCCTTCACGTTCTCGTCGCGCAGGATCAGCTTGAAGGCCTCCTTGACCTTCTGCTTGTCGGCACCGCCGCCCGCGTCGAGGAAGTTCGCCGGCTTGCCGCCGCAGAAGTGGATCATGTCGAGGGTCGCCATCGCGAGGCCCGCGCCGTTCACCATGCAGCCGATGTTGCCGTCGAGCCCGACGTAGGCGAGGTCGATCTCCTTCGCGGCCCGCTCGCGCGGATCCTCCTCGTCGGGGTCGCGCAGCTCCGCGATCTCCGGATGGCGGTAGAGCGCGTTGTCGTCGAAGTTGAGCTTGCCGTCGAGGGCGAAGAAGTCGCCCTCCTTCGTCAGCACGAGAGGATTGATCTCGACCTGCGAGCAGTCCTTCGCCTGGTAGAGCGCGTAGAGCGCCATCACGAAGGGCACGAACTTCTTGATCTGCTCGCCGTCGAGTCCCAGGCGGAACCCGAGATCGCGGGCCTGGTACTCGCGCAGCCCGACGTTCGGCTCGACCTGCGTCGTCAGGATCTTCTCCGGCGACTTCTCCGCGACGACCTCGATCTCCATGCCGCCTTCCGTCGACGCGACGATGGCGAACTTCTCGGAGGCCCGATCGAAGAGCACCGCGAGGTAGTACTCCTTCACGATGTTCGAGCCCGCCTCGACGTAGACCTTGCGGACGAGCTTGCCCTCGGGCGGCGTCTGCGGCGTGTGCAGCGTCATGCCGAGGATCTGGCTCGCGGCCTGCTTGGCCTCGGCCGGGGACTTCACGACCTTGACGCCGCCGGCCTTGCCGCGACCGCCGGCGTGGACCTGCGCCTTCACGACGACGACCGGCGACCCGAGCGCCTTCGCCGCGCGCTCCGCCTCCTCCGGCGTCGTCGCGAGCTGCCCGTTCGGGACGGCGACGCCGAACTCCCGGAACAGCGCCTTCGCCTGATACTCATGAACGTTCATGTTCTTCGACCTTTCGAGCGGTCACCACCGACGACACGTCCATGGACCGCACTCTCGAACCGAGGTCAGCGAACGCGCCGTCCGGCGCGTTCGCGATCAATCAGAGCTGGATCTGCGAGATCAGCGTCCGCACGTGCTCGACCGAGGCGTCGAACTCCTTCTTCTCCTGCGGGTCGAGCTCGAGCTCGATGATCCGCTCGAGCCCGTTGCCGCCGATCACGCACGGCACGCCGACGTAGAGCCCCTTCACGCCGTACTCGCCCTCGCAGAGGCACGCGCACGCCAGCACGCGCTTCTTGTCCCGTAGGTAGGCCTCGGCCATCTCGATCGCCGAGAGCGCCGGCGACACGAACGCGGAGCCGGTCTTGAGCAGCGCAACGACCTCGCCACCCGCCTGCTTCGTGCGCTCGACGATCGCGTCGATCTTCTCCTTCGAGAGGAACTTCGAGACCGGGATGCCCGCGACGGTGCAGTAGCGGACGAGGGGCACCATCGTGTCGCCGTGGCCGCCGAGCACGAGCGCCGTCACGTCCTTCACCGACACGCCGAGCTCCCACGCCACGAAGCTGCGGAAGCGCGTCGAGTCGAGCACGCCGGCCATGCCGATCACGCGGTTCTTCGGGAAGCCCGAGATCTGCTTGAAGGTGTAGACCATCGCGTCGAGCGGGTTCGAGATCACGATCACGAAGGCGTTCGGCGCGTGCTTCTTCACGCCCTCGGCGACCTGCTTCATGATCGAGAGGTTCGTCTTGAGGAGATCGTCGCGGCTCATGCCCGGCTTGCGCGCGAGGCCCGCGGTGATGATGACGACGTCGGCGCCGGCGATGCCCGCGTAGTCGTTGCAGCCGCTGATCTTCGCGTCGCTGCCGACGAGCGGCGAGCCTTCCGCCATGTCGAGCGCCTTGCCCTGGGGCAACCCTTCCACGACGTCGAAGATCACGACGTCTCCGAGCTCGCGATACGCGGCCTGCTCCGCGAGCACGCCCCCGATGTTGCCCCCGCCGATCAGCGCGATCTTCGGCCTTGCCATGGATTCCGGTCCCTCCCCTTTTGATTGCCCGGATCGTGTCGTGCCCGGGTCCTTCGTCCGTTCGAGCCGGGCTCCCGGCCCGACCCTCCGATTCCAAGCGCGGAACCCCGGTTCCGCTCCGATTCACACCGGCGCGAGCCGCACCCTCAGCGAGAGCTCCTCGAGCTGCCCTTCGTCGACCGGCGACGGCGCCTCCATCAGGAGGTCCTGGCCGCGCTGGCTCTTCGGGAACGGGATCACGTCGCGCAGGCTCTCGACGCCGGCGAGCTTCATGACCCAGCGATCGAAGCCGAAGGCGAAGCCGCCGTGGGGCGGGGCGCCGGTATCGAGGGCGTCGAGCATGAAGCCGAAGCTCTGCTCCATCTTCTCCGGGCTGTAGCCCATGATCGCGAGGCATCGGCGCTGCACGTCGCTGCGGTGGTTGCGCAGGCTGCCGGAGCCGAGCTCGGTCCCGTTGAGCACGACGTCGTAATGGGTCCCGCGCACCTTCTCGGGATCGGTGTCGAGGAGCGGGAGATCCTCTTCGACGGGGGCGACGAAGGGCTGATGCACGTAGGTCAGCTGGCCCTTGTCGTCGCGCTCGAAGAGCGGGAAGTCGACGACGAGCAGCGGATCCCAGGCGCGGCCGTCGACGCGGCCGAGGCGGCGGCCGATGTCCTCGCGCAGGCGCGAGAGGATGGCGTTCGCCTTGTCCTTCGCGTCGGCCTGGAAGAGGATGACCATGCCGGGCTCGGCCTGACAGCGCGCCTGGATGGCCGCGGTCTCGGCGGCGCCGAGGAACTTCGTGATCGGCGACTTCCAGGAGCCGTCGGCCTCGACCCGGATCCAGCCGAGGCCCTTCGCGCCGAGCTCCTTGCGCACGAACTTCTCGAGGCGATCGATCTCGCCGCGGGTCAGCTCGTCGGCCCGGGCGATCGGGAGCGCCTTCACGATGCCGCCACCGGCGACGACGTCGCGGAAGGCCTTGAACTCGCTCGTGGCGAACTCGCTCGTCAGGTCGACGAGCTCGAGCTGGATGCGCGTGTCGGGCTTGTCGCAGCCGTAGCGGCCCATCGCCTCCGCGTAGGTGATCCGCTTGAACGGCGTCGGCAGCGCGACGCCACAGGCCTGGCAGCCCTCGATCGTGACGCGCTCGAGCACCGCGAGGATCTCTTCGACGCCGACGAAGGACATCTCGAGGTCGACCTGGGTGAACTCGAGCTGGCGGTCGGCGCGCTGGTCCTCGTCGCGGAAGCAGCGGGCGATCTGGTAGTAGCGGTCGCAGCCCGCGATCATGAAGAGCTGCTTCATGATCTGCGGCGATTGCGGCAGCGCGTAGAACTGGCCGGGATGGTGGCGGCTCGGGACGAGGAAGTCGCGCGCGCCCTCCGGCGTCGCCCGCGCGAGGATCGGTGTCTCGATCTCCATGAAGCCCTGGCTCGAGAGCGACTCGCGCACCGCCCGCGCGAGATCGTGGCGGGTCTGGAGCGCGCGCTGCAGCGGCGCCCGGCGCAGGTCGTGGAGGCGATGGCGCAGGCGGATCTGCTCGTCGACGTCGGTCTCGTCCTCGATCGCGAAGGGCGGCACCGAAGCGCTGTTCAGGATCCGCAGCTCCCGGGCGTCGATCTCGATCGTGCCGGTCGGAAGATTGGGATTGATCGTGTCGTCACTGCGGCGCTCGATCACGCCGCGGACCATGAGCACCCACTCCGAGCGCAGCGCGTGGGCCCGGGCGTGGGCCTCCGGCGCCGATTCCGGTCGGAACACGATCTGGACGAGGCCCGTCTTGTCGCGCAGGTCGACGAAGATGACGCCGCCATGGTCGCGCCGGCGGTGCACCCAGCCGGCCAGCACGACTTCGCTGCCGACGCGGGAAGCCATCACCTCGCCGCAGCGGTGGCTGCGGCGCAGCGATCCCATTCCATCGAGCTCGATGCCGGTCGTCGTCATCCAGGCTCCCGGGCCGCTCGGGTCCGAAGCAGCGCATCCGCGTTAGTCGTTCCCGATCCCACCCACGCGTCGTTCGGCCCGCCGGTCGCTCACCGCGCAGCCGCGGGCGGAACGAGGCTCGGCGCGCAGGCCGATCCTCGGTTCGACGACACGGGTTCGCGACGGGGGAACGCGCTCTCGCGAGCGCGTCGGGCCGGAGCGGCGAGCCGCTCGGCCGAACACCGGGAATCCAGAAAAAACGTCGTGAAATCGGCGGGTTGGTTAGCAACCACGCCTCCCACTGTCAATCGTGGGAGGGCCTCGCCGAGGGGCCGAGGTCGTCGGCCGAGCAGACGCGGTTTCGGCCCTCGCTCTTGGCCCGGTACATGGCCTTGTCGGCGGCGTCGAGCAGGGCCTCGCGGGTCGTCCCGTGGCCCGGGCAGGTCGCGACGCCGATCGAGATGCTGAGCCGGAGCGCCCCCTCCCGGCCCGCCTCGAAGACGTGGCTCTCGATCCGGGAGCGGATGCGCTCGCCGACCTTCAGGGCGACGTCGTGGGGCGTGTCGACGAGCAGGATGGTGAACTCGTCGCCGCCGTAGCGGGCGAGCGTGTCGACCTGGCGGACGCACTCGGAGAGCAGCCGAGCCAGCGCGCGCAGGGTATCCGAGCCGACGAGGTGGCCGTGGACGTCGTTGACCGACTTGAAGCGGTCGAGGTCGAGGAAGAGGACCGAGAGCGGGTTGCCGTAGCGGGCGGCCCGCTGGATCTCGTTGTCGGCGGTCGCCAGCAGGTAGCGCGCGTTGTAGACGCCCGTGACGTCGTCGATGAAGGCGCGCTCCTTGGCGTGGTGGTAGCGCTCGGCGGTCGCGAGGGCGGCGTTCGCGCGGCGCATGATCGTCTCGGCGGCGGCGAGGTCGAGGTCCCCGAAGCGGCGGCCGTCGGCGAGGATCCAGACGTGGCCGACCTCCCGGTCCGCCCCGCGCAGGGGCACCGACAGCAGCGCCCCCGGCGACTCGAGGCCGATCCGGCCGAGCACGTGGTGGAGCGGTCCCCAGGGCACGACGCCCAGCTCCCCCTGCCCCATCGACGCCTCGAGCGTCTTCTCGTCGAGCAGCAGCCGGCAGAGCCGGTCGCGGGTCGGCTCGTCGAAGCCGCGGGCGACGACGCCGGCCTCGCGGGGCGCCGGCGAAGGCGAGAACAGCGCGATGCCCCGTCTTGCCGAGAGTCGCTCGAGCAGCAGCTCGAGGGTCATCGAATAGAGCTTGCCGGGGTCGAGACAGGCCGCGAGGGGAACGCAGGCCTGCTCGGTCTCGAGCCGGGAGCGGAGCTCGGCGCGCGCCGCCTCGGCGTCGAGCAGCTGGGCGACGACCACCGTCGCCATCGGCAGCGCTTCGACCTGGGCGGGCGGCAGGCGGTAGTGGATGCGGCCGTCGCTCGCCCGGGGCAGGTCGGCGCCCGTATCGATCGCGGGGAGGGAATCGCTCATCGCGATGCGCGCCATCGCCGTCCCGGGCCCCTCCCAGGGCGCCCAGGCAGGGCTCTCGAGGATCCGCTCGGCCGTCGGACCGAGGGCGATCAGGATCAGCTTCGCCGCTCCGGCGGAGGCGTTGGCCGCGGCCTCGACCGACGCGAAGGCCGCGCAGGAGAAGCGCGACGTCATGCCCGCCGCGGCGAGGCCCGCGACGAGACCGGCTTCGATCCGCGACGCGCCTTCTCCGACCAGCAGGACCGGAATCGGCGTTCTCGCATCCGAATCCGTCATCGACGCTTCCTCCCGGCCCCGCGCGCGCCCGCTCTCCGGACTCCAGCCCGAAGCGGACGAGCACCGGCAACCGTGCTCCCAAACGCCTGATCGGGTTCTAGAGTCGCGGCCTTGAGGCGCGCTGTCGACCGATGGGCCTCAGTGGGTCGCGGCGGCGAGGCGCAGGGCCGTCACGCGACCGAGCAGGGAGTCTTCGACGAGGGCCACGTCCCCGCCCATCGCCTGGATCGCCTGGACCACCGAGTCCGGCGGCTGCCCGTCGGACCGGCGGCGCTCGGCGTCGGGCCGATCGACCACGGAGACGATCACACCCCGGGCCCCCTCGCCGCCGAGGGCGCGCGCGAGCAGCGTGATCGGCCGGTCCTGATCGGCCTCGGCGAGCCGGTGGCGCACGAGCTGAAGCAGCGCGCGCTCGAAGGCGACGCCGCTGCCCACGACCCGCGGCAGGTTCGGCGGCATCAGGACCTCGAGATCGAGCTCGTGATCGGCCTCGCTGCGCAGGCGCTCGGCGGTCCGCAGGACGCCGGCCGCGACGTCGAAGCGCCCCTGCTGCGACTTGCCGCCGCGGATCGCGAGCTGGAGCTCGCGCAGCCACTTGTGGGCGGTGTCGAGGGCCTGGATGCCGCGCTCGAGAGCCGCGCGCTGATCGCCTCCGAGGGCCACCGCTGCGGACGGGTCGCCCAGGCGGGCGAAGGCCCGCTGGGCCTCGGCGATCGGCTCGGCGATCTCCTCGGCGAGCCCCGCGAGATGATCCTCGTTCGACTGCTCCTCGAGCATGACCATGACCACGCCGACGCGGTCGTCCTCGGCCTCGATCGGCGACGCGAGGCCGGTGTAGCCGACGCCGCCCTCGCGGATCTGGAGCCGCGCGGCCTGGCCCCGCCGGAGCACCTCGGCGGTCACCTTGAGCACCACCTCGCGCGACCCGCCCCCGAACACGGTCGCGAGCGACTGCCCGGTCGGATCGTCTCCCCCGGCACAGAAGCGCCGGCGGAAGCTCGGATTCGCATAGACGACGTGGCCCTCGGGATCACCGACGAGGATCGGCGTGTCGAGATGGCCGAGCAGCGAGATCTCTTCGGCGTGGCTCATGCCGCGAGCTCCAGGATGCCGGCCTCGCGCATCCGGTAGACCGAGCGGAGCGCCTCGAAGCGATCCATGCCCGAGACCGAGATCAGGTCGCAGAGCGGCGTCATGCCGTCGATCATCGAGAGCAGGAAGCCCGCGGAGGGCGGCAGGTTCCGGCTCTGCAGGTTCGCGGCGCTCACGCTGGCCACCCGCGGCACGCCCGCCAGGTCGCCGAGCGCCGCGCGGTAGTGGCCGAAGAGATGCGCGCGCAACAGCTCGATCATGGCCTCGGTCTCGAGCGTGCGGTTGCCGGGCGCGCTCGAGAGCAGCTCGAGCGCCTCCTCGGGATTGCCGTCGTGGAGCATGCGGCGGGCATCGTCGAGCAGCGGGCGGCGCGAGGTTTCGTCCGACCGCGGCCGCGTGCGGCGATCCGCGTCGCGCATGTAGTCGAGGGCCTCGGCGTTGCCGGGGTCGACGTCGAGCACCTCGCGCCACGTCAGGAACGCACGCGCGACGTCGCCCGCCCCGTAGAACTCGAGGCCCTTCTGGAGCAGCTGCGAGACCTGCTCTGCCTTCGACGCTTTCGCCGACATACGCCCCTCAGCCCTTCAGCTGGACCTCGTAGAGGTCGTGCTCCTGGATGATCTGGTCGATCTCGGCGTCGGAGAGCTTGCCCGTCGAGCTGACGGTGATCGACTGCTCCTTGCCCGTCGCGAGGTCGCGCGCCGAGACGGAGACGATGCCGTTCGCGTCGATGTCGAAGCTGACCTCGATCTCGGGCTCGCCCTTCGGCGCCGGGCGGATGCCCGACAGCACGAACTCGCCGAGCAGGTCGTTCTCCGCCGCGAGGTCGCTCTCGCCCTGCAGGACCCGGATCTTCACCGCCGACTGGTCGTCCCGCGTCGTCGTGAAGACGTGGCCCTTGCTGACCGGAACCGTGGTGTTGCGCTCGATCAGGCGGGCGAAGTGGCCGCCGAAGGTGCCGATGCCGAGCGAGAGCGGCGTCACGTCGAGCAGCAGCATGTCGTTGTTGTTGTCGAGCAGCATCGCCGCCTGGACCGCGGCGCCGAGCGCGACGACCTCGTCGGGGTTCACGCCCTTGTGGGGGCGCTTGCCGAAGAACTCGCTGACGCGCTTCTGGACGAGCGGCATGCGGGTCTGGCCGCCGACCAGGACGACCTGATCGACGTCCGCGACGGTGACGCCCGCGTCGACCAGACACTGCTCGACGCTCTTGAGCGTCCCCTCGATGATGTCGCCGACGAGCTCCTCGAGCTTCTCCCGCGACAGCTCGTAGTTGAGGTGGCGCGGTCCGTCGGCGTCGCTGGCGATGAAGGGCAGGTTGATCTCGACCGAGTCGCGGAGCGAGAGGTCGCACTTCGCCTTCTCCGCCGCATCCTTGAGACGCTGGAGCGCCATCGTGTCGCCGCGCAGGTCGAGACCGCTCGTCTCCTGGAACCACTCGACGAGGTGCTGGACGATGCGGCGGTCGAGGTCCTCGCCGCCGAGGAAGGTGTTGCCGGAGGTCGCGAGGACCTCGATCACGCCGTCCGACATCTCGAGCACCGAGATGTCGAACGTGCCGCCGCCGAGGTCGTAGACCGCGATCTTCTCCTCGCCGGTCCGGTTCATGCCGTAGGCGAGCGCCGCGGCCGTCGGCTCGTTGATGATGCGCAGGACCTCGAGGCCGGCGATCTTGCCCGCGTCCTTGGTGCACTGGCGCTGGGCGTCGTTGAAGTAGGCCGGGACGGTGATCACCGCCTCCTGGACCGTCTCCGAGAGGTACTCCTCGGCGACGCGCTTCATCTCGCGCAGCACGATGCCCGCGATCTCGGGGCAGGTGAAGGTCTTGCCGCCGATCTTGATGCGGGGATCGTCGTTCGGGCCACGGACGATCTCGTAGGGGCAGAGGTCGATCGACTTCTGCACTTCCGGATCGTCGAAGCGCCGGCCGATCAGCCGCTTGCTGGCGAAGATCGTGTTGCGCGCGTTCGTGATCGCCTGGCGCTTGGCGAGGTGGCCGACCAGGCGCTTGCCGTCCTGCGAGATGCCGAACATCGAGGGCGTCGTCTTGTAGCCCCCCGCGTTCGGGATCACCGTCGGCTGACCGTTCTCGATCACCGCCACGCATGAATTGGTCGTCCCGAGATCGATTCCGATCACCCGGCTCATCGTCTCCCTCCTCGCGCCGCGTCGTGCGCGGCAATGCGCATGGAGGCGAGGGCCCTCCGTGCTTCAAGATCTTCCCGGTCGAGCCCGAGCGCCTTCTCGAAGGCGGCTCGTGCGGCGACGAGATTGCCCCGGTCGCGCTCGATGCGTCCCCGGAGCGAATGGTGGCTCGCGACGTCGGGCGCGGTCTCGAGCAGCGTCTCGACGTACTCGGCGGCCTCGTCGTGCTTTCCGAGGCGCAGACAGACCCCCGCGGCGCGCACGTTGAGCTCGGCGTCGTGGGGTCGGTAGGGCAGCACGTCCTCGATCAAGCGCAGCACTTCACGCAGCTCGACCTCGCTCATGCGATCGGTCGGCGTCTCGAGCAGCTTCGCGGCCCGGTCGCCCGCCGCACGGATGCGCAGGGAGCCGAGCGCTTCCTTGAACTCGGCCCGCGCGGGGTCGAAGGTGATCGCGATGCGGATGTTGGCTTCGGCCTCGTTCAGGCGACCCGCCGCGAGCGAGGCCTCGGCCGCCTGGAAGATCTCGCGCGCCCGCGCCCGACGCGCGGCGAAGGCGGCCTGGTCGATCTTGAAGGGCATGCGCTGCTTCAGGCGCTCGAGCTTCGAGAGCGGCTTCTTCTCGTCGGGCGTGGCGCCCGGTGAGGCGGGCGTCGCGGCCTCGGCGGGTTCGGGTCGCACGGCCGTCGCCGCTGCGCGGGCGGTCGCCGCGTTCGCCGACGCCGCCGGGCTCGCCGACGGAGCGCCCGTGGCGGCCGGCGCGACACCGGCCCGAGCGCTCGCCGCGACCGGAGTCGCCGTCGGCGTCGCACCGGCCTCCGCCGCCCGCGCGCTCGCGGCCTCGACCGCCGCGTCGACACTCTCGGCGACGCTCCCTTCGGCCTGATTCTCGACCTGACACAGCTCCGGGTCCGAGAGGATTTCGTGGGCCTCGAGGACCTTCTTGAAGATCCGCTCGAGGCGCACGGAGTAGGGCCCGATCTGCCTGCGGAAATAGCGGTCGGGATGGAACTCCTTCGACAGCTTGAAGTAGGCGCGCTTCACGGTCTTCGCATCCGCACCGGCCGGCACGCCGAGCAGCTCGTGGTACGGGCGAGACAGGGAGAGCTCGAACTCGAGGATCCGACGCTGGACGTCGCAGTCGATGTCGAGGGACGGATCGAGGAGCCTGGAATCGATCGGCACGCTCGCGGCGGCACGCGGCGCGGTCGCCGCGTCGGTCGCCATGCGCGGCGAGGTCGCGGGCTTCGCCCTCGATTCGGAGGCAGGAGCGGGACCCGTCGACGGTCGGCCCCCGACGAGCTCGAGCACGCCGTCGGCCAGCCAGCGCTCGAGGCAGGCGTCGACGTCCCGGGGCGGGATGCCGCCGATCTCACGCAGCAGACGCCAGGGCGTCCGCCCGTCGATGCGCGAGAGCAGATAGCCCTCGGCCGCCGACAGGCGCAGCCGCTTCGGGTCATGACCCGAGGCGATGGCGACGACGTGTGCCAACCGGTCGCTCTCCTGCGCAGACTTCGTCATCCACGTCCCGCATGCACCGGGAAAGCAGACGACATGCCCCGCGCATGCGTCCGCTCGTCATTCTTCGGCCGCCCCGGGAGAAAGCTGAGGAAGGTCTGGTGCGAGGGGGCGGATTCCCCTTGGAAATCCGCGCTCGGGTCTCCGTCGGCACGGCATGCCGTGCGACCCGGGGGGCCAAACGAGACGAGGGCCGACCTACGGCGGCCGACGGACGGAGCCGGACGGCATCCCGGTGGCGCGCCGGCCGGGCGATCGAGCCGGCCGGCGGCGACGCGGGCCCGAAGACGGGGCGCGGGTGGCCGGTGCTCGGCGGCTCAGCTGCTCAGGAGATGCTCGAGGATGGCGTTCTGGGCGTGGAGACGGTTCTCGGCCTGGTCGAAGACGAGGCTGCGCGGGCCGTCGAGGATCTCGTCCGTGACCTCCTCGCCCCGGTGGGCGGGGAGGCAGTGGAGGAGGTAGGCGTCGTTGGTGTGGGCCATCAGGGCGGCGTTCACCTGATAGGGGCGGAAGAGCTTGCGCCGCTCGGCGGCCTCCTTCTCCTGCCCCATGCTGGTCCAGGTATCCGTGTAGACGAAGTCGGCGCCGCGGACGCCCTCGACCGGATCCTCGAGGAGCCGGATCTCCGCGCCACTCACCCGGGCGAGCTCCCGCGCGCGGCCCATGATCCGGGTCGCCGGCGGATGGCTCGCGGGCGTCGCGACCCGGAGCCGGAGCCCGAGCACGGCGGCGAGGTTGATCAGGGAGTTGGCGACGTTGTTCCCGTCGCCGACGTAGGCGATGGTCGCGTCCTTCGGCTTCATGACGCCGGCGATCGTGACGAGGTCGGCCATCGCCTGACACGGATGCAGCAGGTCGGTCAGGCCGTTCACGACCGGGATGGTGGCATTGCGCGCGAGGTTCTCGACCAGCTCGTGGCTGAACGTCCGCGCCATCAGGCAGTCGACCCAGCGCGAGAGAGCGCGCGCGACGTCCTCGGGGCTCTCGCGGGTGCCGATGCCGACCTGCTCGGGCCGGAGCAGGATCGCGTGGCCGCCGAGCTGGGCGATGCCGGCCTCGAAGGTGACGTGGGTGCGCAGCGACGGCTTCTCGAAGTACATCGCGAGGATGCGGCCCTCGAGGGTCCGCGGGCGCTTGCCGGTCCGATGGTTGCGGCGCAGATAGGCCGCCCGCTCGGCCATCGACCAGAGCGCGTCCGCCGGCCAGTCGGCCACCGTCAAGAAATCCTTCGGCACCCCATCTCTCCCCGAACGATCGCGGCCCCGGCGCGCCCGACCCGGGCACGGCCGCCGATCGGCATTCGAACGGCCCCGGCGCGAGGCCTCACGGCACGAGCAGCGTTCCGACCCCCGCGTCGTCGCTGAAGATCTCGAGCAGGACCGCGTGGCGGATCCGACCGTCCACGACGTGCGTTCGCGAGACGCCCCCCGCGAGCGCCCGCATGCAGCACTCCATCTTCGGGATCATGCCGCCCTTGATGGTTCCGTCGGCGATCAGCCGCCGGCACTGCTCGATCGTGAGCTGGCTGATCAGCTGGCCCTTCGCGTCGAGGACGCCCTCGACGTCGGTCAGCAGGATCAGCTTCTCGGAGCCGAGCGCCGCGGCGATCGCGCCCGCCGCCTCGTCGGCGTTGACGTTGTAGCTCGTGCCCTTCTCGTCGACGCCGATGGGCGCGACGACCGGGATGAAGCCCGCGTCCACCGCCGCCTGCAGCACGCTCGGATCGACCGCCGACGGATCCCCGACGCGCCCGAGATCCTGCCCGTTGATGAGCTTGCGCGTGACGCGCAGGAGCCCGCCGTCGCTGCCCGTGAGCCCGATGGCGCGCCCGCCGGCCTGCTGGACGAGCTCGACGATCTCGCGGTTGATCTTGCCGCCGAGCACCATCTCGACGACTTCCATCGTCTCGTCGTCGGTGATCCGGCGACCGTCGACGAAGGCGGACTTCTTGCCCATGCGCGAGAGGGTCGCCTCGATCTGGGGACCGCCGCCGTGGACGATCACGGGACGCAGGCCGATGTGCTTCAGGAGCACCACGTCGGCGGCGAACGACGCCTGGTAGGAGTCGTCCGTCATGGCGTGGCCGCCGTACTTCACGACGATCGTCCGCCCCATGAAGCGCCGCATGTACGGCAGGGCTTCCATCAGGACCCGGGCTTTGTCGACCAGCTGCTGCATCGCGTTCCATCCTTGACCGAGAGGGCCGGAGGAGCCGAGGAGGCCCCGCACGCCCGTCCGGCGGACGCCCCGGGCGGTCCCCCGAACGGATCGCCCGATCCGAGCGGGACCGTCGGCGCGTCGCCTAACGAACCGGCGTGCCGTCCCCGCGCGCCTCGCGGCGGGCGGTCGCGAGCTCCTCGATGCTCTGAAGGAGACTACGGTACAGGAGGACGTTGCGGACGGCTGCGGAAATCGCCGCGGCCAGGACCTCCGCCGTCCGGGCCGACGGGCGCCCGCCCTCCTCGAAGAAGACCCGCAGCACGCCGACCACCTTCTCGCGCAGCTTGACCGGCACGCAGAGCAGGCCGCGCGGGACCCCGTCCGCGGCGGTGTCGACGCGCGGGTCGAAGCGGCGGTCGGCGGCGGGCGAGTCCGCGACGACGAGCCCACCCGTCTGGCAGACGGTCCCGGTCAGCCCCCGGTCGTTGGGCAGCGTGGACCGGTCGCCGGCGGCGCTGCCCTCGATCTCGGCCTCGCGCTGGAGCACGACGCCGTCGGCCCCGTAGAGGAAGAGCGCAACGGGCGCCGCACCCAGGGCGCGGGAGACGCTCGAGAGCGCCTTGCGCAGGACCCGACCCGGCTCGACCTCCGCCGCCACCGCCTCGCAGATCGCCCGCGCGAGCTCGGCGTCGGGGTCGGTCCGCAGACTGCCGCGGGAGAAGCTCCCGCTCACCCCCTCGGCCTCGAGGGTGTTCGCGGCCTCGAGGATGCGCTCGACTTCGGGATCCGCCGCCAGGAACTCCGAGACCTGCATCCCGAGCAGTCGGAGGACGTTCGCCTCGTCGCTCGCGAAGCCCTGCTCGTCCCGGGCATCCGTCAGGCACAGCACGCCGACCGGCTCCCCGAGGCAGACGAGCGGGACGACGGCGAAGGCGCTGCCCTGGTAGTTCCCGACGCCGCGGCCAGCGAAGCGCGCATCCCTCGCCACGTCCGCGACGCAGACGACCGTCCCCTCGGCGAAGCAGCGCCCGGAGGCCCCCTCGCCCACCTTGCGCGGCGTCAGCGTCTCCCGAGCGATGTCGACCCCGCGGCAGGCGACCACGGCGAGCCACTCGCGATCCTCGTCCGCGAGCATGAGCGAGACGCGGCCCGCCTCGAAGACGGTCGCCGCCGAATCGACGATGCCCCGGCGCAGGACCTCCGCCCGCTCGGCGGGTGCCGCCCAGCGCACGAGCTGCGAGAGCCGCTCCATGCTCTCGACCAGGCGATCGATCCGCGCCTGGAGCCGGCGACGGCCCGAGGACGCCGCGTGCCCGTCGACGCCCCGGCCGACGGCGAGCACGAGCTCCTCGTCGTGGAGCGGCTTCGCCAGGTAGTCCGAGGCCCCCAGCCGGAGCGCCTCGAGCACGATCTCCTGGTCCGTCGAAGCCGACAGCATGATCACCGGCAGCTCGGGGCGATCCTCCCGGATCTTCGCCAGCACCGAGATGCCGTCCATGTCCGGGAGCCGCACGTCGAGCACGACCACGGCCACCGTCGGATCGGCCGCATGCTCGAGCGCTTCCGCGCCATCCACCGCGCGGATCGTCTCGTAGCCGTTCTCGGAGAGGATCTCGTCGATCGCCTCGAGGAAGAAGAGCTCGTCGTCGACGATCAGGACGCGATTGCGCATCGATTCGCTCCAACTCGCCGTCCGACCGGCCGACTCGCCCGTCCGGCCGACGGGCCCGACCCGCCCGCCGGGCACCGAACGTCACAGAATGAACTGCGAAAGGTCCTGATCGTCCAGTAGATCGCCCAATCTTTTGCGGACCAGCGCCTCGTCGACCGTGATCCGCTGGTCCGGGAGGTCGGGGGCGTCGAAGGAGAGATCCTCGAGCAGGCGCTCCATCACCGTGTGGAGGCGTCGCGCCCCGATGTCGGCGTTGCGCTCGTTGACGGTGGCCGCGATCTCGGCGATCGCCTCGATGCCCGACGGCTCGAAGACGAGCTCGATGCCCTCCGTCGCGAGCAGGGCGGTGTACTGGCGGACCAGGGAGTTGGTCGGCTCGGTCAGGATCCGGACGAGCTCTTCCCGCCCGAGGCTCGCGAGCTCGACCCGGATCGGGAAGCGACCCTGCAGCTCCGGCATCAGGTCCGAGGGCCGGGCGACGTGGAAGGCGCCGGCCGCGATGAAGAGGATGTGGTCGGTCGCGACCGGCCCGTGCTTGGTCTGCACCGTCGAGCCCTCGACGATCGGCAGCAGGTCCCGCTGCACCCCCTCGCGCGACACGTCGGGTCCCTGCCGCCCGCCCCCCGCGACGGCGACCTTGTCGATCTCGTCGATGAAGACGATGCCCGACTGCTCGACCCGCCGGATCGCGAGCTCCCGGACCCGGTCGGCGTCGACGAGGGCCTCGGCCTCCTGCTGGATCAGCGCCTCGCGCGCCGCGGCGACCGTGAGCCGCCGCTTGCGCGTCTTCTTCGGCAGCATGCCGGCGATCAGGTCCTTCCACTGGGACCCGAGCTCCTCGCCGCCGCCCAGCCCCATGACCGAGAGCGAAGGCCCGGCCGCCGGCGCCTCCGCGAGCTCGAGCTCGACCTCGCGCGCGTCGAGCTCGCCCAGCCGCAGCAGCCGTCGCAGCTTCTCTCGCGTCTCCTTCGCCCGCTCGGTCGCCCCCGGATCGGGCGGACCCGCGATCGGGACCGGGCTCGGCAGCAGCGCGTCGATCAGGCGCTCCTCCGCGCGCTCTTCGGCCTTCGCGCGCACCGCGACCTGCTCCTCCTGCCCGACCATCTTGATGGCGAGCTCCGTCAGGTCGCGGATGATCGACTCGACGTCGCGACCGACGTAGCCGACCTCGGTGAACTTCGAGGCCTCGACCTTGATGAACGGCGCCTGGGCGAGCTTCGCGAGGCGGCGCGCGATCTCGGTCTTCCCGACGCCGGTCGCCCCGATCATGATGATGTTCTTCGGCGCGATCTCGTCGCGCAGGTCGCCGGCGACCTGCTGCCGCCGCCAGCGATTGCGCAGCGCGATCGCCACCGCCCGCTTCGCCTCGCGCTGGCCGATGACGTAGCGATCGAGCTCCGACACGATCTCCCGCGGCGTGAACACGCTCGCCTGGCTCATGGCAGGGACTCCACGGTGATGTTGGCGTTGGTGTAGATGCAGATCTCCGACGCGATGCGCAGCGACTCCTCGGCGATCTCGCGTGCGGACAGCGACGTATTCCGGACCAGGGCGCGCGCGGCGGCCAGGGCATAGGCGCCCCCCGAGCCGATCGCCGCCACGCCGTCGTCGGGCTCGATGACGTCGCCCGTCCCCGAAACCATGAGCAGCGTCTGCGGGTCGCCGAGCAGGAGCATCGCCTCGAGCTTGCGCAGCACGCGGTCGGTCCGCCAATCCCGGGCGAGCTCGACCGCCGCGCGGCGGACGTTGCCCGGATGGCTCTCGAACTTCCCCTCGAGCCGCTCGAGCAGGGTCAACGCGTCGGCGACGCCACCAGCGAAGCCGACCAGCGCGCGGCCCTTGCCGACCCGTCGGACCTTCTCCGCCCGCTGCTTCATGACCGTCGATCCGAGGGTCACCTGCCCGTCCGCCGCGATCGCGATCTTCCCGTCCCGCACCACGGCGACGACCGTCGTCGAGCGGATCCGCGGCCGCAGGTTCGTCGTCCCGTCTTCCATCGTGCTCCCTCGTTCCCGATGCGTCCGGACCGCGGCTTCCGGCCGCGGCACCTGCCCGCTCAGGCCTGGCCCGGATCGGGCGCCGGTGTCGCCGCGCCCTTGCGGCGCCGTCCCTCGGCCGGGCCCGCGGTCCTGCGCGACGGGCGGCGACCGGGCGGCCGGGCGGCATCGCCGGTCTCGCGTGCCGCGACCTCGGCGCCTCCCCGCGCCCGGGGATGGGCCTGATCATAGACGTCGCGCAGGTGTTCGATCGAGACGGCCGTGTATTTCTGGGTCGTCGAGAGGCTCGCGTGGCCGAGCAGCTCCTGGATCTCGCGCAGGTCGGCGCCCATGTCGAGGAGATGGGTGGCGTAGCTGTGGCGCAGGCGGTGGGGATGAACGTGCTCGCGCAGGTCGGCGCCCCGGGCGCGCTCGTCGAGGACCCGCCGGGCCTCCCGCGCGGCGAGCCGCCGCGGCGCCTGCTCGCGGCGCGGTCGCAGCGAGATGAAGAGCGGCTCGCGCAGGACGCCGGCATGGCGCCGCACCGCCAGCCACGCCGAGAGCGCCTCCCGCGCCCGCTCGGGGATCGGGACGATCCGCTCCTTGTTCCCCTTGCCCATCACGCGCACCTCGCGCGCCCGCAGCTCGAGATCCCGCACGTCGAGGGCGACGAGCTCGCCGACGCGGATCCCGGTCCCGTAGAGCAGCTCGACCATCGCCCGGTCGCGCAGCGCGAGCCATTGATCCGCCCGGGCGCGGGCCCCGCCCTCGGGCGCGGGCCGGCGACTCGTCGCGCGTTCGGCGGTCGCGAGCTGGGCGCAGTCGTCGATCGAGAGCGGCCGCGGCAGGCGCTTCTCGAGCTTCGGCATCGGGATGCCCGCCGTCGGATCGTCGCGGCGGACGCCCTCGCGGACGAGCCAGCGGAAGAAGGAGCGGACGGAGGCCAGCTTGCGTCCGCGCGTCGCGGCGCTGCGTCGCTTGTTGAGCGCGGCGAGCCACCCGCGCACGTGATCGGCGTCGACCCGCGCCGGCGGGATCGAGGCACCGAGCTGGATCGTCAGCTGCCGGACGTCGGCGAGATAGGCGCGCTGGGTGTGCGGGGACATGCCGCGCTCGCTCGCGAGGTGACGGCCGTAGCCTTCGAGCGCGCGCGTCCAGTTCATGCCGCCCCCGACCGGTCGACGGGATCCGGCGCGGCGATCCGCGCACGGTAGTCCGCGAGGGACTCGAGGGCGCGGCGCGCGAGCTCCTCGTTCTTCTCGCGCTTCGGCCGCTTGATCCGCCGCCCGCTCTTCGAGACGAAGGTCGCGCGCTCGGGCTCGAGGGCGGGAAAGAGGCCGTAGTTCACGTTCATCGGCTGGAAGTGCTTCGCGTCCGCGTTCTGCAGATGCCGCAGCAGCGCGCCATGGGCCGTCTCGGGCGGCGGTGCCGCATGCGGCAGGCCGAGCACGCGCCGCGCGACGCCGATCCCGACCAGCAGGCCGACCGCCGCCGACTCGACGTAGCCCTCGACGCCGGACATCTGGCCAGCGAGGAAGACGCCGGGGCGCTTCTTCAGCTGGAGCTCGGCGTCGAGCTGAAGCGGGGCGTTGACGTAGGTGTTGCGGTGCACCCCGCCGAAGCGGGCGAAGACGGCCTCGCCCAGACCGGGGAGCATCCGGAAGATCCGCTTCTGCTCGCCGACGCGGAGCTTCGTCTGACAGCCGACCAGGTTCCAGAGCGTCCCCGCGCGATCCTCGCGGCGCAGCTGCACCACCGCCCACGGCCGCCGCCCCGTCCGCGGATCGACCAGCCCGACGGGCTTGAACGGACCGAAGGCGAGCGTCTCGCGCCCGCGCCGCGCCATCTCCTCGATCGGGAGACAGCCCTCGAAGAAGAGCGCCTGCTCGAACTCGTGGAGCGGGACCGTGTCGGCCGCGAGCAGGGCCTCGACGAACCCCTCGTACTGCTCCTTCGAGAGCGGAAGGTTCAGGTAGTCGCCCTCGCCCTCCCCCGTGTCCGCGTCGTAGCGCGACGCACGAAAGGCGATCTGCTCGTCGATCGAGTCGGCGTAGATCGTCGGTGAGATCGCGTCGTAGAAGTAGAGGTAGGCCTCGCCCAGCTCGCGGGCGAGGTCCTGCGCGAGCTCCGAGTCCGTCAGCGGACCGGTCGCGAGGATCACGTGCGCCGCCTGCGGGATCCGCGTGACGCGCTCGGCGCGCAGCTCGATCCGCGGCTCCGACCGGATCGCCTCCGTCACCCGCCGCGAGAACTCGACGCGATCGACCGCCAGCGCCTTGCCCGCCGGCACCGCCGTCTCGTCCGCCACCCGCAGGATCAGCGAGCCGAGCCGCCGCATCTCCTCCTTGAGCAGGCCCACCGCATTGCCCAGCGTGTTCGCGCGCAGGGAGTTGCTGCAGACGAGCTCGGCGAGGTCGGTCGAGCGGTGCGCCGGGGACAGGCGGTCCGGCTTCATCTCGACCAGCACGACGCGCACCCCGCGCTGCGCGAGCTGCCAGGCGGCCTCGCAGCCGGCGAGACCGGCTCCGACCACCACGACCGGCTCGTCCTGGCTCGAGCCCTGGCTCGACGTCGGATCGCTCACGGCGGGATCTCCTCGGGCTCCGGGGGCGCGCAGCGTAGCGAAGGGTGGACCGGCTCTCGATCTCCGGCCCGTCGGCAGGGATGGATCCGGCCATCCCGCTCCGGCACGACCCGCCCCGCCAGCTCGAGCTCGAGCAGCACCGTCGCGACGCGCCCCGGGTCGCCGACCGTCGCGGCGAGCAGCTCGTCGGACGTTCGCGGCGCCTCGTCGAGCAGGGCGAGGAGCTCGGCTTCGAGCGGATCCCCCCGGCGCCCCCCGGCGCGCGGCCCGCCGCCCTCCCCGATCGGCCCCTGCGCGCCCCGGGCGGTCCCGGCGCGGGCCGATCGCTTCGCTCGCCGCGCAACGGCGATTCCCAGATCCTCGAGCAGGTCCCGCGCCGAGCGGATGGCCCGCGCCCCCTCGCGGAGGAGCTGGTTCGTCCCCGCTGCGAACGGCCCGTCGACGGTCCCCGGGACGACGAAGACCTCGCGGCCCTGATTCAAGGCGTGGCGGACGGTGATCAGCGACCCGCTCCGACTGCGCGCCTCGACGACGACCACCGCGCGGGCCAGACCACTGATGATGCGATTGCGCAGCGGGAAATGGAGGGGGCGCGGCAGCGTCCCGAGCGGCAGCTCGGAGAGGATCGCCCCGGCGCGCACCATCTCCTCCGCGAGCCGTCGATGCTCCGGCGGATAGATCCGATCGACACCGCAGGCGAGCACGCCGAAGGTCGCACCGCCGGCCTCGAGCGCGCCCCGATGGGCCTCGGCGTCGATCCCGCGCGCGAGCCCCGACACGATCGTGATGCCCTCGCGGGCGAGATCCCGCGCGAGGTCGTGGGCGAAGCGGCGGGCGGCGAGGGTCGCGGCCCGGGATCCGACGATCGCGACCGACGGATCGGCCAGTCGCTCCGCCTGCCCCCGAACGCTGAGCACGAGCGGCGCATCGTCGAGGGCTCGCAAGGCTTCGGGATAGGCCGGATCGGGAATCGGGACGAGGCGCGCTCCGAGGCGCTCGTGGCGGGTCACCAGCGCATCGAGCGCGGCCCTGTCCGCCTCGAGGTTTACACCCGCCTCGAGGAGCAGCGACTCCACGGTTCGGCCGGCCCGCAGCGCCGGAGCGAGCTGCTCCGGCTGGAAGGCCAGCGCGCGCTGCAGTGCGAGCCAGGCGCGAGCGTCCGGCGGGGCGAGGCCGGCAGAGCGCGTCTCGCCCTTCGAGTTCGAGGGTTCCGTCGACCGACTCCCGGGACCGACCGGGGTCTGTCCAGGGAATCAGAGCCGATCCGGCGCGTCCACCCGAAGCCGATCGTTCACGCCGCGCGAAGCGGCGTGCACGCTCAGCGCGAGGCCAGCCGCGCCGCCATGGGTCGAACGGTGTCGCCCACCTCGAGCTCCCGCGCCGCGTTCAGCACGAAGGCGACGGCGGTGCTCGGCTCGACAGAGACGACGACGAGCGTCCCGACCTTGGTGTCCGGGGTCTGGACGTCGATGGCCCGCGAAACGTCGTGTCGGATTCCGCCGCGTCCCACGACCTCGAGCTCGCTCCCGACCTCGAGACCGTCGAGCTCGCCGCGATTCAGATACACGTAGCCGCCGTCGGCCATGACCGTTCGCGAGCCCGGCAGGAAGACGATGTTGCCCTCGCGCGCATCGGGCGTGCGAACCACCGTGACCTGCCGCGGCGCGGTCGGGCGAGCGAGGATGCGCGCGCCCCGGCGGATCTCCGCATAGCTCATGCGGATCACGCCGACCGAGGTGTCCCCCGTCAGCTGCCGGACCTCGACCCAGCCGAGCACGTCGACGTGATGGCCCAGGATCCGATTCGAGCCGACCTCGCGCACGATCTCGACGGCCTCGAAGATGGTGAAACGATCGCCGACCTGGGTGTCGCCCTCGCCGAGGCCGAGGTACACGACGTCGCCCTCGGCGATGTTGGTCCGTTCGCTCGGGCTGTCGACGATGCTCGACGCGCCCGCGAGCTGCTCCTCGGTCAGGAAGCCCATCGCCGCCCGGGTGCTCACCGTGATCTTCCGACCCGTGGGCGTCGGATCCGGGACAGCCGCGAGCACCGGCTCTTCGGGCGCCTCGGTCATCTCCTCTTCGAGCGGCTCCTCGTCCATCGCCGGAGCGGCGGGCTCCACCGGCGGCGTCGCCGTAGCCACGGCGTCCTCCGCTGCGGCGCTCTCTTCGACAAGGCGCTCGAGGAAGGCGTCGGCCTCGTCGTCGGAGACGACGCGCATCTCGTTGGCCGTGATCCAGATGCGATCGCCGGGGCGGATCCGATGGGGATTCGCGATGTCGTGGTTGTCGGTCCAGACCGACGGCCAGACCCAGGGCGTGCCGAGATAGGCCGCCGAAAGATCCCAGAGCGTATCCCCTCGCGACACCGTATGGAGTCGACCGATGCGGCCCTGATCGTCGACGCCCTGCGGACCGAGGACGATCGTCTTGCCTCCCCGAACGACCCGGACCGCTTCGCCGGTCTCGGCCGCGATGGAGGGCGCAGTCTCTCTTGCGGCCGCCACGGAAGCGTCGGTCGTCCCGGCCGTCGCCGCGGGCGCATCCCCTTCGACGGGCATCGCCGCCGTCGCGGCCGGCTCGGCCGCGGGCTCGGACGCAGGGGCGGTCGGAGCCGCCTCGGTCTGGGCCGCCGGCGGATTCGCCTTGTCTTCCGCCGCCGCAGGCGCCGCGGACAAGCCGATGGCGACGAGGGAGACGAGCAGGATTTCGGTGCGCCTCATGAGTTCCTCCGTGGACCGTGTCCGCGCTTGGGCGGCCGACCGGTGGCAGGGGCGGCGATCGCCCGGCCACGGACGCACGCACCCCTCCGGCGAACCTATCGGTGCGCGTCCGGGAACTCTTGACGACTGCACGGAAACGACGATCGGGCCGGCCCGCGGGGGCCGACCCGCTCCTTGGACGTCGATGCGACCGGGCTCAGCCCTTCGCGCCGAGACGCTCGAGGCGCTTGCGGGCCTCCACCGCCCAGGCGGGCTCGTCGATGGAGAGCCCCTTCTTCTTGGACGCCGCCACCAGGTTCTGGCCGAACTCGACGGACTTCCGACTCTCGGCGATGGCCTTGTCGGCCTCGGAGTTGCGCTCGTAGGCCTCGGCCAGATGGTTTCGCACGATGCCCTGGACCTCGTAGGCGTCCTGCGGGAAGCGGCCCCGGGCCTCTTCGAGGTAGCCGATGGCCGCCGAGGGCACACCGCGCTTGAGCATGACCCAGCCGAGGGTGTCCGAGGCGTTGCCGTCGTCCGGCAGCTGCTCCTTGGCCTGCTGCGCCAGCTCGAGGGCCCGATCGAGATCTCCGCCGCTCTCGGCGATCAGGTAGGCGAGATTGTTCTTCGCCATCGCGAGGTCGTTGTTGATGCCGATCGCCTTCTCGTAGGTCTTGATCGCCTCGTCCCGGCGGTCGTTCTGCTCGTAGGCGATGGCGAGCCGGTACTGGAGATCCGCGGACTCGGGCACCGACGCCGCCGCCCGCTCGAGGATCTGGACCATCTCGGCCGACTTGCCTTCCCGGAGCGCGACGTCGGCGAGGGTCAGCTGGGCCGTGACGTTGCGGCCGTCGAGCTCGATCGCATGCTCGAGCGCCTTGCGGCCCGCCGCGACGTCGCCGCCCAGCAGGGCCACCTCGCCCTGGAGCTCGGCGAGCGAGCTGTCCTTCGGGTTGGCCGCCGCCGCCTTCTCGATCCGGGCGACCGAATCGGCGAGCTTGCCCTGCTGCTGGTCGAGGGCGAGCAGGGTCCGCAGGACCTGGGCGTTGCCCGGCGCCATCTCTTCCGCCTTGAGCAGGCGCGCGCGGCCCTGCTCGATGCGACCGAAGGCGAGATCGAGGCGGCCGAGGGCGAAGTGGGCCGCGGCATCCCGCTTCTCCTCGGGAATCTTCTCGACCTCCTGATAGGCCTCTTCGCTGCGCCCGACGCGGATCAGGCTCTGGCCCACCACGATCCGCACGTCCCCGTCGTCGGGCCGCTGCGCGAGATAGGCGCGCCCCTGCTCGATCGCGAACTCGTGCTCGCCGAGCTGGGCGTGCACCTTCGCGAGCAGCTTGCGCGCGTCGAGCAGCTGGGGATCGAGCTCGACCGCACGCGCGAGCTCGACCCGGGCGCGAGAGAACTCGCCCGATGCGACCAGGGTCGAGCCGAGCACGAAGCGCGCCTGGGCCCAGTCCGGCTTCGCCTGCAGGACGGTCTCGAGCGACTGCTTGGCCGCCGCCGCATCGTTGTCCGTCAGCTTGATCTTCGCGTTGACGAAGTTGGCCTCCGGATTGTCGGGCTCCTTCTCGAGGATGGCGTCGACGATCTTGCGCCCCTTGTCCATGGACTCGGGGTCCTTGCGCTTGAAGCCCAGATCGACGAGCAGCTCGGCCTCGCGCAGCTGCGCGCCGCGGTTCTCGGGGTCGATCTCGACCGCCTTGCGTGCCGCCGCCAGGGCACCTTCGAGGTCGTTCTGCTGACCCAGGTAGAGCGACAGCACCAGCTGGGCGGCCAGGCTGTCGGGTGCCTCCTCGGTGGCGCGGCGGATGAGCGCCGCTTCCTGGTCGAGTCGGCCCTCGACCCGGTTCAGGCGCGCCATCTGGTAGATGAGCTCGATCTTCGACTTGCTGTGGGTCACGCCCTCTTCGAGCGTGGCGATCGCCTGGTCGAAACGGCCGCGCGTATAGTGGAATGCGGACAGGAGCAGATAGGACGACTGCACCGACTCCTCGCGCAGGAAGTTCGGGATGAGCGAGGTGGTCGTCCCCGCCTTCTCCTTCGCGTTGCGCTTGGGGGCCTCCTCCGGCGCCTGCTGGGCGAGCTCCACCGCCTTCTTCAACAGGGTCTCGGCCTCGGCATCGCGATCGGTCGAGCGCGCGACCAGGCGGGCGAGGCTCGAGTAGGCGATGTAGCTCTCCTCGACGGCGACGAGATCGCGCAGCTGCTGCTCGGCCTCGTCGAAGCGCCCGCGGCGCTCGAGGAATCCGGAATAGAGGAAGCGATAGGCGGGGCCCTTCGGATCCGAGTCGATCGAGGCCTTGAAGTCGGCCTCGGCGCCCTCCAGGTCCTCCTTGGCTTCGCGCGCCTGGGCGCGGAGGATGAAGGCCGGAGAGCTCTTGGGATCGAGCGCGAGCACCGCCTCGGCCTGCTCGAGCGCGACGTCGTGCTCGCCGATCGCGGCCGACACGGTGCCGTATCGCAGCCTCGCCTCGACGTTCTTCGGGTCGAGCCGCACCGTCTCGGACATCTCCCAGTAGGCCTCGCGCGGCTTCTGGGTCTCGAGGTAGGCGAGCGAGAGGGCCTCGTGGGCGCCCGCATGCTCGGGATTGATCTGCAGGACGTTCTTGAACTCGATCACGGCCTCGTCGAACTGCCCCTTGTCGGCGTAGGCCTCACCGCTCTTCATGAAGTCGGCGATCCGATCCGCATCGCTCGCGCAGCCGGCGAGGCCCACGCTGATCAGCAGTCCGAGCAGCAGTCCGAGCAGGAGACGACTCGCGTGGAGACGGGGAGTCCGAAGCAGGGATTGACGTTCGAAGACGTTCACGACTCATCCTTTATCGGGGTTCACGATCGGGGTTCACGAGCCTGCGTAGCCCGAGGGAAAGCGAATCGGGGGCAAGCTTGCGGCATCCCCCCGGACCCCGCCAGAGAACGGCTCGGGCCCGAGGCGCTGCCGCATGCGCCCTCGTCTTCGCTCGCAGATGTGCGCCGTCACTCCCCCCCGATCTCGCCGGGGGGTGCTTCAGCGATCGGCCGGAATCACGTAGCGCTTGCCCTCCTGGAGGAGCCAGCCGGATTCCTTCAACTGCTTGATCGCGCGGGTCACCGTCTCGCGGGACGTCCCCACCATGTCCGCGATCTGCTGATGCGTGAGGGGAGGCGTCATCAAGCGCGCCGGCCCGCTCTCCGCCGGCCGTGCGATCCGCTCGAAGAGATTGCGCGTGCGTTCCTCCACGCCCTGGAAGGAGAGCGAGCGGGCCTGCTCGTTGGTCTCCCGCAAACGGTTCGCGAGCTCCTCGATCACCGCGAGGGCGAGGTCGGGGCTCTGGCGCAGGAGATCGATGAAGTCCCGACGGGAGAGCGCGAGGAGCACCGACTCCTCGAGCGTCTTCACACTGGCCGAGCGCGTCTCGTTGCCGAGCAGCGCCATGTCGCCGAAGAATGCGCCGGCCTCGAGGAAGTTCATGATCTTCTCTCGGCCGTCGTCGGAGGCCTTCGTGACCTTCGCCCGTCCTTCGCGGATCACGTACATGTAGTCGCCCGGGAGCCCCTCCTCGACGACCGTCGCGTTCTTCGGGAAGCGGCGCTCGATCAGGTGGGTCGCGAGCTCTTCCAGATCGCTCTCGCAGACCCGGCGGAAGAGCGGGATGCCCCGGAGCGAATCCAGAACGTCTTTTCGAATCGAGCCAGTGGTGTTCATGTGGACCTCGTCGGGCTTTCGGTGGGCCCTGCTCCCATCGCCGGCCTCGCGCTGATCGTACGTCTCAACCGGCCCGACCCTTGGTGACTGATATCACAGTTCTTCAGATCTCTGGATGGATTATTTGGGATCATCGTCCCGAATCTGATCCGCCCTTCCCGTCTCAGGTCGGCGGCCTCGGACCCGGCCGATCACCGGCCGACGCCCCAGTACTGGAAGCCGGCCGCGACGACCGGATCCCGCTTGTACACGTTGCGCAGGTCGAGCATTCGGGGCTCCGCCATCAGCTCTCGAGCGCGTGGGAGGTCGAGCATCCGGAATTCGTTCCATTCCGTGACGATGACCATCGCCTCGGCCCCCTCGAGCGCCTCGTAGGCGTCCTTGCAGAGGACCATCTCGGGGATCAGCCGACCGGCCTGCGCCAGGGCGGCCGGGTCGTAGGCCCGGATCTTCGCCCCCCGCTCGATCAGGGCGCGCACGATGTCGAGGGCCGGCGCCTCGCGCAGATCGTCCGTCTCGGGCTTGAAGGAGAGGCCGAGCACCGCGACGGTCCTGCCGTCGACCTCGCCATCGAGGGCCGCGACGATCTTGTCCACCATCCGCGCGCGCTGGCGCTGATTGACTCGGATCGTCGCCTCGACGATCGAGAACTCGTGACCGAGACGGCGTGCGAACTGGGCGGCCGAGAGCGTGTCCTTGGGGAAGCAGGAGCCTCCGTAGCCCGGCCCCGCGTGCAGGAACTTCTTGCCGATCCGATTGTCGAGTCCCATGACTCGGGCGATCGCCTGGACGTCGCCGCCGACCGTCTCGCAGAGCACCGAGAGCTCGTTGATGAAGGAGATCTTCGTCGCGAGGAAGGCGTTCGCCGCGTACTTCGACAGCTCCGCGGTGTGGAGATTGGTCTCGACGAAGGGCGTCTCGTTCAGATAGAGCGGCCGGTAGAGGTCCTTGAGGATCGCACGCGCCTGGTCGTCCCCGGGCTCCGTCCCGATCACGACGCGATCCGGTCGCATGAAGTCGCCGATCGCGGCACCCTCGCGCAGGAACTCGGGATTCGACGCGACGCTGAAGCGGAGCTTCGAGCCACGCCGGTCGAGCTCCTCCTGGATCCAGCCGCGGACGTGGTCCGAGGTGCCGACGGGGACCGTGCTCTTCGTGACGATCACCTTGTAGGACGAGAGACAGCGGCCGATCTCGCGCGCGACGCTCTCGACGAACGACAGGTCCGTGCTGCCGTCGGGCCCCGCCGGCGTGCCGACCGCCACGAAGATCACCAGCGTCTGGTTGATCGCCTCGACGAGGTCGAGGGTGAAGGAGAGGCGCCCGCTGCGCGTGTTGCGCTGGACCATGTCCTCGAGGCCGGGCTCGTAGATCGGGATCTCGCCCCGCCGCAGCGCCTCGATCTTCTCGGGGATCTTGTCGACGCAGGTGACCTGAACGCCGAACTCCGAGAAGCAGGCGCCCGTGACCAGGCCGACGTATCCGGTGCCGATGACGGCGACGTTCATTTCCGATCTCCATCTTCACCGCCAGTCCCGGACGGGGCCGGGTCGGCTGCGTCACGGGCAGGCGTCGACGGCACGTCGAGCGAGAAGGCGTCGAGGTTGCGCAGCAGGCGGATCGTCACGGCGACGACCGCCGCCAGATACACGAAGGCGAGCCATCCATCGATCTGGGCGAAGGAGATGGCGATCATGCAGAAGCAGCTCGTCAGGAAATAGAGCATCAGCACCGCGTTCTTGTGGGAGCCCTCCCGAACGAGGAGGCGATGATGCATGTGGAGCTTGTCGGGGGAGAACATGCTGCGCCCGCTGCGGAGGCGACGCGCGATCGAGAGGAGCGTATCGAGCAGGGGGATCGCCAGCGCCAGGATCGGCACGATGAAGGCGAGGAACGCCGCCTTCCGGTAGCCCTCGAGCGCCAGGACGGAGAGCCCGAAGCCGATCAACAGCGAGCCGGTATCCCCCAGGAAGATCCGAGCCGGCGGGAAGTTGTACGGGAGATAGCCCAGCAGCGCGCCGAAGAGCGAGAGCCCGATCACCACACCGACCCACTGCTCGGCCTGCCAGCAGATGATGGTCAGCGTCGCCGCGATGATCGCCCCGAGCCCCGACGAGAGTCCGTCGAGCCCGTCGATGAGGTTCATTGCGTTCGTGACCCCCACGATCCAGACGAGCGAAACGGGCAGCATGATCCAGACGGGCACGTCGTAGGTCTGCACCGTGATCGGATCGCTGAACAGATCGACGCAGAATCCTGCGCGGATCGCGATCAGGGCCGCGACGACCTGGAACGCGAACTTGACGCTGGCGCGGATCGTGAACCGGTCGTCCACGAATCCGACGGCGACGAGCACTGCCGCTCCGATCAGGAAGCCCGTCGCCTTCGGCCAGATCCCCGGCCCGCCCGCCCAGACCGTGGCGAGGGCGAGGCCCGCGACGCAGCCCGCGGCGACGCCCAGCCCGCCGAGCAGGGGCATCCGCTCGCGCCGCGAGACCTTGCGTTCGTTCGGACGATCCACCGCTCCGACGGCGAGCGCGAAGCGCATCACGAGCGGCGTCGCGAGCGCGGCGACACCCGCGGCGACGAGCACGATCGCGATGGCTCGAATCCCGTCCAAGCGAATCCCCTCCGCGAAGCCGGACGGGATGCGGCGCGAAGCACCCGTCTCCCCCGTCCCGGTCGCGCGTTGCCTCAGTAGTACCCGTACTGCTCCCGCGTCGCCTCGGACCCGTTCAGCACGAGCCCGACGACGCGACGTCGATCGAGGATGTCGAGCGCGGCCTGGACGTCCTCCTTGGGCGTCACGCCCGCACGCACGACCATCACGAGCCCGTCGCAGAGCTCCGAGATGCTCTTGGCGTCGGGCAGCCCGAGACACGCCGGCGTATCGAGCACGACCCGATCGTACCGGCGCGCGACCTCCTCGATCACCCGCCGCATCTCCGGCGACGCGAGCAGCTCCGACGGATTGCTCGGGATCATGCGCACCGGCAGGACGTCGAGGTTGACTCCGTCGAGCTTCGTGACCGCCTCGTCGACGGTCGCCTGGTTCAGCAGCACCTCGGCGAGCCCGACGTGCGGCTGGAGGCCCAGCGTCCAGTGGACCTTCGGCTTGCGCAGGTCGCAATCGACGAGCAGCACGCTCCGCCCGACGCTCATCGCGGTCACCGTGGCGAGATTGACCGCGCAGGTCGACTTGCCCTCGCCCGCGTTCGCGCTGGTGACGGCGATCGTCTTGAGCGGGCGCTGCGACGCGAGGCTGTCCAGCCGGCCGCGCAGGGTCCGGTATTGCTCGGCCACGTAGGAGTCGGGCTGGAGAAGCGAGATGCGACGCTTGTTGGCGTCCGAAGGCGCGTCCCCCGGAACGCTCCGATCCGGACCGAAGATGCGCGCGAAGACGCCGGGCTTCTCCGCACGCGAGGGCGGCGTGATCGCCGCGCCCTCGAACGCGGGGGCCGACGGAGCCGCCGTCTCGGAGCCGGTCGTCTTGCGACGCCGTTCCGCCTCCGCCCGTTGAAGCGCCTCGTAATGCTTGGCCATGACCTCTCTCCCGTGATCCCTTGATCCCTTGATCCCTGTTCCTATCGCCCGAACCGGAAGAATCGACGCAGCGACCGCCGCCTCGAACCGCGCGCCGGCTCCTTCTGGACCTCGTCGTCCTCGCTCTCGTCCTTGGGCACGAGCCCGAGGTCCCGCGCGACCTCCCGGATCGCGTCCGGACCGATGGTCGACTCCTGACGCGCATAACCGAGGAGCATCGCACCGTCGCAGACGACGTTGATCAGGCGCGGCGTCCCCTGCGTGACGTGGAAGAGCTCGCGCAGCGCGCGCTTGTTGAAGACGCCGCGGCCGGTGTAGCCCGCCTTCTCGAGCCGACCCTCCACGTACTCGGCCATCTCCTCCCCGTCGAAGGGCCGGAGGTGATGACGGAGCGCGATGCGCTGGCGGAGCTGACGCAGCTCGGGCTTGTCGATCAACGCCTGGAGCTCGGGCTGCCCGACCAGCATGATCTGGATCAGCTTCGAGGTCGGCGTCTCGAGATTCGAGAGCAGCCGGATCTCCTCGAGCATCTCCGCCGAGAGGTTCTGGGCCTCGTCGACGATCAGCAGCACCCGCTCGCCGGCCGCGAGCTTCTCGATCAGGTAGCGATTCAACGTCAGCAGGTACTCGGCCTTCGTCTCGCAGGCCGGACCGATCCCGAGCTCCTCGAAGAGGACGCGGAAGAACCCGAGCGGATCGAGCCGCGGATTGAAGATGAAGGCGGAGTTCGTCTTGGCATCGAGCTGACCGAGCAGCGCGTGCAGCAGCGTCGTCTTGCCCGTCCCGACCTCGCCGGTCAGCATCACGAAGCCCTTGCCCGAGTTCACCGCGTAGACGAGCGTCGCGAGCCCCTCCCGATGCGCCTCCCCCAGGTAGAGGAAGGACGGATCGGGCGTCATCTCGAAGGGCGCCCGCACCAGCCCGTAGTACTCGTTGTACATCGCTGCCGATCCCCTCTCACCCGTGTGGCGAAACGACCGGCAGCGCGGCCTGCGGTGAACCGGTCTCCGACGCCTCGCGTTGCGGCGCCGACCCCGCCTCTTCGGTCATGGGCTTGAAGCCCGGGAAGCCGTTGACGAACAGATAGGTCGCCGCGCCGCCGAGCAGGACGAAGACGACGACACCGATCGCCGCGAAGGCCTCGCGCCGGTTCTGACGCGCTCGCGCCACTCGATCCGCCTCCAGCATGATGCGGGGCACCGAGGCCAGGACCGGGATCCCGAGGGCCGTCTGGAGCTCGCTCGACGTATGGAGCGACGAATCGGTCACCTCCGCGACGAGCCCGATGCCGGCGCCGAGGGCGAGCCCGAGGATCGCCCCGAGCGAGAGGAGCAGGATCCGATTCGGAGAGCTCGGCTCGAAGGCCTCTTCCGCAGACTCGAGGATCATGAACTTCTCGCCGAGCTGGCGCCGCTCCATGTCGGCCTGCACGCTCGCCTGCTGCAGTCGATCGCTGAAGTCCTGATAAGTCCTCGCGAGCTGGTCGTAGTTGCGGTTCAGCGCATCGAGGCGCTCGGCGACGGCGGGCGTCGCCGCGATGCGCGCCTCGATCGCCGCGATCTCGGCACGGAGCCGGTCCACGTCCTCGGCAGCGGCGGCCGCGCGCTTCTCCGCCCGATTCTGCTCGGCGCGCGCATTCTGCTCGCCGATCGACGTCGGATCGTCGGACTCGTCGGATTGCGCCTTCAGCTTCTCGCGAAGGACCGCCATCTCGGCGTCGACGCGGACCATGTCGGGATGCTTCGGAGTGTATCCGCGAGCGATCAGGCTGTTGCGCTCGAGCTCGAGCGCGCGCATCCGGTAGACCGGGCTGGTCACGTCGTTCGGGGTGGACAGGTCGCCGGAGTTCAGGGCCTGATTCTTCCAGTAGGCCGCATCGCTCTGGGCCGCATCGAAGATCCGCTGGGCGTCCCGCAGGTCGTTGGTCGCGAACTGGAGGGAGTTCTGGTTCGCACCGAGCTCCTCGGGCAGGCTCCCGACGCTCTCGGCCTTCACGTCGGCGATCTGCTTCTCGACCGCGGCCAGCTCCTTCGAGAGCGACTCGATCTTGTCGCGCATGAACTCGAGGCTCTTCGCCGTGACCGAGGTCCGATCCTTGATGTTGCGGTTGATGAAGTCGTTGGCGATCCGCTGAGCGACGTCTCGCGCGATCTCCTTGTCCTCGTGCAGGAAGACGATCCGGAACGTGTTGAACTCGAAGTCGCGGTTGACCCGGGGCTGTCCCGTCTCGAGCTGGTTGAACACGGGCTCGACCGAGACGAAGTCGCGCATGTGCTCGACGACCTCGGTCCGCTCCATCTCGTCCCACTCGTCCTCGTAGAGCTTGAACTCGTTGATGATGGTGGACAGACGCGTTCGCGAGAGGATCTCGGCCGTCATCAGACCCAGCCGCTCGTTCAGGTCCGTCTCCCGGACACCCGAGTTGACGAGGTCCTTGTCGACGCTCTGGGGCTCGACCAGGATGGTCGCGGACGACGAATAGAGATTGGGCAGGGCCATCGCGACCCAGTAGGTCACGAGGAGAAACGCGCCCGCGACGACCGCGACCAGCTTGCCGCGACGGCGGGCGAACCCGAGAAAATCGATGACCTGTGCACCCTGGTCGACGTTCATGTCAGGATCCTGCCCTAGTAGGAGAGAGATTCGAACGAGTAGCGAATCGCGACGTATCCCGTGTGTACGCCCACGCTGCTCGAACCGCCGAGACTGTTGCTGTTGTCCTGGTGCGCGTAGGTGTACTGCCCGAGCAGCATGATCCGCCTGGACACGATGAACTCCGCGACCCCCGAGGCCCGATAGGCGTCGATCTTGAACTTGTTGGCCAGGGCCTGCTGCTTGGCGACCTGGGAGTATCGGCTCCATGCGCCCGAGGCGCGCAGGACGATCCGGTCGTTGATCCGGTAGCTGCCGTCGACGTCGATCTCGTCGTTGATCGCCGAGCTCGAATTGACGGTGCCGCTCCTCGACTCGGACCGGACGTAGGAGACGGTCAGGTCGCTCACCTTCCATTGCTTCTTGATCGACGCGGCGGCGAAGGCGGTCACCTTGCTCTTCTCGTCCTTCGCATAGCGATCGCAGGTCGTGGAGAAGCTGCCCGGCACGCAGCTGGCGGAGCTCGGGTCCCTCCCTCCACCGGGAATCTGCTGCTGCCGGATGATCGACGGCCCCGCCTGCACGGAGACGCTCCAGGTCGGCGAGAGCTTCCGGGAGACGGAGGCCATCACGTCCCAGACCTCCGTCGTCGAGGAAGGCCGGAAGATCCCGACGGCACGATTCTGGCGGTAGCGACCGGACGTCGAGAGACCGAGCTCCGTCAGGGCGTCGAGATCGTAGTCGAGGGCGACTCGCCCCGTGTAGACGCGGCTGTCCGTCTGGCTGTTCGGGCTCGTTCCGGACGCATCGAAGTCGTTGAGGATCCCCTGGACCCGGAGCGAGAGCTGCGGCGTCAGGGATCGCCGGTATCCCAGATTGCCGTCGGAGATCCGGATCCGCTCCCGGTCGTTCACGCTGCTGAAGGTCGAACCGGTGCCCTGCGTGCCGAACAGGAACTGGCGACCGTTGAAATAGGATCCGCTCGCCTCGAGGCTGTCGAGCGGAGTCATCCGCCAACCGACCTTCCCGTGGGCGATGTGGTCGACGCCGGTGATGCCCGAGGTCGTCATGAACTTGCGGTAGGTCGGCTGGTAGTCGAACGAATAGGGCAGATCGTCGTTCTCGTCGCGAAAGCCGACGCGAGGCGAAAGATCGAACGTGCCGTCCGAAGTCAGCTTCGGATGGTCCCGCTTCTCCTGGCGAAAGACGTTGCTGTCTCCGCCGAGTCGAGTCTCGAGCGAAAGATCAGCCTGTCCCGCCCATGCCGACGTTCCGGTCAACATCGTGAGCAAACCCACACCTGCGCAGAAACGCGCCCACCGCATCTGGCGCCCCTGCTACTCCGGTACGATGATCGTGTCGCCCGGCTGGAGGATCATGTTCGAGTTCGGAGCCTTGCCACGCGCATAGGCACCGTAATTGAAGTCGTATTCGACGGTCTCGCCGCTCGGCAGCTCGCGGATCACCTTGATCCGGTCCTTCTTGGCGAAGGCGTTGAACCCGCCCATCGTGGCGATCGCCTCGAGGACGCGCATCTGGCGGGTCAGCGCGATCTGCCCGGACCGCGCGACGCCACCGACGACGGTGACCGTGTGGCTGTTGGTCTCCTGGACGACGACCGTCACGTCGGGGGCCGTCACGAACTCCGCGAGCGCCTCGGTCAGGACCTCCTTCAGCTCCTCCGGCGTCAGCCCCTCGGCCTGGACGTCGTCGACGAGCGGAACCGAGATCTTGCCGTCCCGTCGGACGGGCACCTCGACGGAGAGCTCGGGATTGCGCCAGACGACGATCTTCAGCACGTCGGGGATGCCGATGACGTACTCCTCGCGCTCTCCGGGCTCCTCCTCGGGCGGAGGCGTCGCGTTCGAGCCGACGCACCCGGCGAGCAGCGCCGCGAGCAGACATCCGACGAGCATCCCGGCGATTCGTCGCCCGACGCTTCGATTCCGACCCATTTCGTTTCCCCCCATCGCCGAACAACTAACGATCATCGCTGAGCCCGTTCTCTTTCATCTTGTAGAGGAGCGCCTTGTAGCTGATCTGCAGCCGCTCGGCGGCTTCCTTCCGGTTCCAGCGCGTCTGCGCGAGCACGCGCTCGATGACCTTCTTCTCCGCGATCTGCGCGGCCCGCTTCGCGATCGCCTTGAGGTCGAGATCCCGGCCGGCCGCGATGTCCGCGCCGAGCGCCGCGAGATCGACGTCGTCGTCCGCGCCGCGGGGCGAGGCCGCCGCCAGCCCGCGCTGACCGATCTCCTGGAGCACCGTCTGCTCGCTCCCGAGCACGACCATGCGCTTGATCATGTTCTCGAGCTCGCGGACGTTGCCCGGCCAGTGGTAGTGCATGAGCACGCGCATCGTGTCGGTCGAGAGCTTCTCGACGCTCTTGTGATATTGCGCGTTGTACATTCCGAGGAAGTGCTCGACCAGCAGCGGCACGGCGTCGATCCGTTCCCGCAGCGGCGGGATCTGGATCGTGACGACGTTGAGCCGGTAGTAGAGATCCTCGCGGAACTCGCCCTTCGCGACGGCCTCCTCGAGGTTGCGATTGGTCGCCGCGATGATGCGTGCGTCGACGCGCACGTCGGCCTCGCCGCCGAGGCGCGAGAACTCGCCGTCCTGGAGGACCTGCAGGAGCTTGGCCTGAAGGCCCGGGGCCATCTCGCTGATCTCGTCGAGGAAGATGGTGCCCTGGTTCGCGTACTCGAACTTGCCGAGCTTGCGCTTCTGGGCGCCGGTGAACGCGCCCTTCTCGAAGCCGAAGAGCTCGCTCTCGAGGAGCTCCGAGGGGAGCGCGGCGCAGTTGACCTTCACGAAGGGGCGATTGCGGCGGTTGCCGAGCTGGAAGAGCGCCCGGGCGACGACCTCCTTGCCCGTGCCGCTCTCGCCGCGGATCAGGACCGTGATGTCGGTGTCCGCGACCTGCTCGATGATCTCGCGGACCTCGCGCATCTTCGGGTTGTCGCCGCCGAGCAGCAGCGCGTCGACCTCGCTGCGGACGCGGCCGCGGAGGTGCTTGACCTCCTCCTCGAGCGCCCGGTTCTCGAGGGCCTTCTTGAAGGCGAGCTCGAGCTCCTCGACCTCGAAGGGCTTGCGCAGGAAGTCGGTGGCCCCGAGGCGCATCGCCTCGACGATCGTGCGCGCCTGGCCATGACCCGAGAGCATGATCACCGGGACCTCGGGGATCCGCTGCTTGATCCGACGCAGGGTCTCGAGGCCGTCCATCCCGGGCAGCACCGTGTCGAGGGTGATGAGGTCGGGACGGGTCCGATCGAGGCCGGCCAGTGCGGATTCGCCGTCGGTCGCGGTGTGAACCCCATAGCCCTGGCGCGTGGCCAGGGTATGCAGGTAGTCGCGGATGCTGGGGTCGTCGTCGATCACGAGGACCGTCACTCGTTCGGACATCAGCGGGTGCGCTCCACTCTCGATTCGAAGGTCCGGTCGACGATCCCCATGTGCCGTTCCTCGGAGGTCCGCTCAAACATCGTTTTCCCAGATCCCCGGAGCAGCCACCAGGAGTGGCCAGAGGGTAGCCGGAGGTGGCTCCGGTTTTTGGAGATTTGTGAAAAAGAGTTCCGAGTTTGGATACCTGACGACCCGTTGGGAAAGACCGTTCCGCGTCATCGGCCCACCGACTGCCCAGCTTGGGCGATTCCGCTCAGCGAAACCCCGGACGGCGGAACGATCGCGCCGTAGCCGGTCGTTTTGGTGCAGATCGCGGGAAGAAGTCGCGTCGTCGGGGGGGCCGGGCCCGCTTCGGGCGGGGCCCCGGTGCTAAACGGGGCGATGCAGCCGATGCTAAAGGTGCCGGTCAGGGGTCCCGAGAACCCCCGCGAGGAGTCCAAACGATGGGCGCCTCGGCGGCAACTCTGCCGGACGGGTCGACCCCTTTGGCACCGGCCGGCCACAAGAGACTGACGCCCTGGAACCCCCTGCCCCGACCGTCGAGACACCACCATGGCCCCGACCCAATCGAACACCGCCCGTCCCCGCCGGATCCGCCTGCTGGCCGTCGCCGGCGCCCGGCCCAACTTCATGAAGATCGCGCCCCTGATGAAGGAGCTCGCCCGGCGCAGCGACCGCTTCGAGCCGATCCTCGTCCACACCGGCCAGCACTACGACCAGGCGATGAGCGAGTCGTTCTTCCGGGACCTCGGGATCCCGGAGCCCGACGTGAACCTCGGGGTCGGCTCGGGATCCCACGGCGAGCAGACCGCCCAGGTCCTCGTCGCGATCGAGAAGCTGCTCGTCGAGCGGAAGCCCGACGTGGTGCTCGTGGTGGGCGACGTCAACTCGACGATCGCGGCGACGCTGGCGGCGGTGAAGCTCCACGTCCCGGTGGCCCACGTCGAATCCGGGCTGCGGTCCTGGGACCGGGCGATGCCCGAGGAGATCAACCGCGTGCTGACGGACGCGGTGTCGGAATGGCTCTTCACGACCGAGCCCTCGGCCGAGACGAACCTGCTGCGCGAGGGCGTCCCGCGCGAGAAGATCCACTTCGTCGGCAACGTCATGATCGACACGCTGATGGCCCATCGCGAGCATGCCCGCCGCCTCGACACCCTCGAGCGCCTCGGCCTCTCGCCCCGGGGCTATGCCGTGCTCACGCTGCACCGCCCGAGCAACGTCGACTCCCCGGACCACCTGCGCCGACTCTTCGGCGTACTTTCGCGCCTCGGCGACCGGATCCCCGTCGTCTTCCCCGTCCATCCCCGGACGCGCGGCGTGATCGAGAAGAATCTCCAGGGCGAGCGGATCAATCTCCGGATGACGGAGCCCCTCGGATACCTCGAGTTCCTGCGACTCCTGATGGACGCTCAGATGGTGCTCACCGACTCGGGCGGAATCCAGGAGGAGACCACTGCGCTAGGCGTTCCCTGCCTTACACTGCGCGAGAGCACCGAGCGGCCGGTCACCGTGTCCGAAGGGACGAACACGATCGTCGGCACCGATCCCCGCGCCATCGAGCAGGCGATCGAGAAGCAGCTCTCGAGCCCCTGGCCGACGGGACGGACGCCGGCGCTGTGGGACGGACGGGCGGCGGTGCGGATCGTGGACGTCCTCGAACGCGATCTCGGGGCGAAGATCGGATCGTCGGTCGGCTAGGCGGGACCGGGCCGCGACGACCGGACGACGGCCTTACGGAGAGCGGGAGCGCAATTCATGTCCGAAGCCATCGACGCTTCCCGGCGCCCCGGCACGACTGCCGAGGAAGCGGCAGCGCGCGACCGCTTCCTCGTCTACGCGACCTGCGGCGCGATCGTGCTCCTCCTGGGGATCTACTTCCCCATCCTCCGCATCATGGTCGAGCACTGGGCCGCCGTCGAGGACTACCAGCACGGCTTCCTGATCGTGCCGCTCGCCCTCTACTTCGCCTACGAACGGCGCTGGGACCTCGAGGACGCCCGCATCGAGGGCTCCTGGCTCGGCGTCGTCCCGTTGCTGATCGGCGTGGCCTCGCTCGCGATCGGCCGACTCGGGACCGAGCTGATGACGATGCGCAGCGCCTTCGTCTTCACGCTGATCGGCCTCGTCCTGCTCGTGCTCGGGCGCGAGATCTTCAAGATCCTCGCGTTCCCGCTCTTCTTCCTGTTCCTGATGGTGCCCCTCCCCCAGTCCCTCGTGAACACCATCGCCTTCCCGCTCCAGCTGATCGCCGCCAAGGTCGCGGTCCTCTCGCTGCAGCAGCTGGGCATCCCGGCGCTGGTCGAGGGCAACATCATCCATCTCGCCCATACCCAGCTCTTCGTCCACGAGGCCTGCAGCGGGCTGCGCAGCCTGATGGCGCTCGTGACGCTGGGCGTCGTCTTCGCCCACTTCTTCAAGCGCGGGGTCCTCTGGGTCCAGGTCCTGCTCGTCGCCTCGACGATCCCGATCGCGATCGCGGTCAACTCCTTCCGCGTGGCGCTGACCGGATACCTGGCCCACCACTTCGGCGAGGAGGCCGCCGGCGGCGCGATCCACGACTTCCAGGGCGTCATCACCTTCGGGATGGCGTTCTTCCTCCTGCTCGGCGAAGGTCGCCTGATCGAGATCCTGCTCGGCCGGCGCGGGACCGGCGCGACCGCGTCGCCTGAAGCCGGGACCGGGACGGACTGAAGCCAGCATGTCGAAGCTCCTCGTCGCGTTGTTCTTCCTCGGCCTGAACGGGTACGTCTACTGGTACATGGGCAACCAGGAGGTGATCCCTCCGCGCGTCGCGTTCGCGGAGTTCCCGAACCAGCTCGACGGCTGGAAATGCAGGTCGCGCGACGTGCTCGACGACGCGATCCTGAACAATCTCAAGCTGACCGACTACGTCTCCTGCAACTTCGAGAACGACCCGAATCCCGCCGAGATCCCGGTCCATCTCTACATCGGCTACCACGAGCGGCAGACGCGCGACCGCAACACGGGCGAGGTCGCCGCGATCCACCCGCCGGAGCACTGCCTGCCGGGCAGCGGCTGGGACGTGATCGACTCGAAGGTCGTGCCGATCGACTTCGGGATCCCCGGCGAAGCGAAGCGTTTCGTCATCGCGAAGGGCACGCAGCGCGCACTGGTCTACTTCTGGTACCAGTCGAACGGCCGCGTGGTCGCCCGGAACCACCACAAGATCTTCTGGATGTTCCTCGACCGGACGACCCGCCATCGGACCGACGGCTCGCTCGTGCGCTTCACGATCCTGATCCCCCTCGACGGGGGCGAGGCGGTCGCCGAGGCGAGCTTCCGGGACTTCGCGAAGCACGTGGCCCCGCTGCTGCCGAAGTACATCCCCAATTGACCCGAACGCCCCGATCGGACGGTCCGTCCGGACGGGACCGACCGGACAAGGAACGCCGACCACGCCGGTCGGAAAGCCCCGCATGAAGATCCTGTTCGTGTCCCACTACTTTCCGCCGGAGGTCAACGCACCGGCGAACCGGACCCACGAGCATTGTCGTCGCTGGGTGAAGGACGGCCACGAGGTCACCGTCCTCACCGGCGTCCCGAACCACCCCCGCGGCCGGATCTTTCCCGGCTACCGCAATCGCTGGATCCAGGAAGAGACCGTCGACGGCATCCGCGTCATCCGGACCTGGATGTACCTGACGCCGAACTCGGGCTTCCTGCGCCGCGTGGCCAACTACCTGCTCTTCGCGCTGACGGCGGTCCTCGCGAGCCCGCGCGCCGGACGCCCCGACGTCGTCGTCGCCACGAGCCCGCAGTTCTTCTGCGGCGTCGCCGGCTCGATCATCGCGAAGCTGAAGCGGCGGCCCTTCGTGCTCGAGATCCGCGACCTCTGGCCGAAGTCGATCGTCGAGCTCGGCCAGCTCGGCCCGGGCCCCGTGCTGTCCGCCCTCGAATGGCTCGAGACCTGGCTCTACCGCAGCGCCGCCGGCGTCGTCGTCAACACGCGGACCTTCCACGACCACATCACCGCCCGCGGCGTGCGCCCCGAATCGATCGAGCTCGTCTACAACGGCATCGATCCCGCCCTCTTCAAGCCGCGCCCGAAGAACGAGGCCCTGCTGGCGAAGCACGGCCTCCAGGGTCGCTTCACCGTCGCCTACGTCGGCACCCTCGGCCTGGCCCACGGCCTCTCCCTCCTCGTGGACGTCGCCGATCGGCTCCGGGACCGGAGCGGCATCGACTTCGTGCTGATCGGGGACGGGGCCGATCGGGAGAAGATCGAGGCCGAGGTCGCGCGGCGCGGGCTCCGAAACTTCCACCTGCTCGGCCTGCAGCCGCGCGACGCGATGCCCGACTGGATCGCCTCGATCGACGTGCTGCTCGTGATGCTGCGCGATCTGCCGGTGTTCGAGACCGTGATCCCGTCGAAGATCTTCGAGTTCCTGGCACAGGAGCGGCCGGTGATCCTGGCGGCGAAGGGGGAGATCCGGCGCATGATGGAGGAGGCCGGGGGCGCGCTGGTCGTCGATCCCGAGGCCGCGGATCAGCTGATCGCGGCGATCGACGAGATCGTCGCCCATCCGGACGCCGCCGCAAGACGGGCGGCGGCGGGGCGGCGCTGGGTCGAGGCGGGCTTCCTGCGCGACGACCTGGCGCGGAAGATGTCGGCCTTCCTCGAGCGGGTGGTCCGGGAATCCGCCTAGCACGGCGCTGGGCCTGCGGCGATCGCCGATCAGGGGGCGTCGACCTCGCACTCGCGGATCTTCTGGAGCAGCGTCTTGTAGCTGACGCCGAGCTTGCGGGCCGCGAGCTTGCGATTCCAGCCCGTCGCTTCGAGGGCGTGCTCGATCGCCTCGCGCTCGACCTCGATCGCGAACCGGCGGCCGACCTCGCGGAGCGGCAGGTCTCCCGCCGTCTCCTCCATCTCGGTCAGGATCGCCTCGAGCTCGGCGCGCCGCTCGCCGCGGGTCACCCGCGGCCGCGTCAGCTCGGTGAGGACCTGCTCCTCGCTCTCGAGCACGACGATGCGCTTGATCAGGTTCTCGAGCTCCCGGACGTTGCCGGGGAAGGGATACTGGCGCATCGCCTCGATCAGGCGCTGGGAGAGCCCCCGGAGCGGGCGGCCGTAGAGCGCCGAATAGCGACCGAGGAAGCTCTCGACCAGCAGCGGAATCTCCTCCCGCCGCTCCCGCAGCGGCGGGATCTCGACGGCGACGACGTTCAGGCGGAAGAAGAGGTCCTCGCGGAAGGTCCCCTTCGCGACCATTTCGACGAGCGAGCGGTTCGTCGCGCAGACGATCCGCACGTCGACCTTGACCTCGCGATTCCCGCCGAGCCGCGTGAACTCCGCGTCCTGCAGGACCTGGAGGAGCTTCGCCTGGAGCGGTGCGCCCATCTCGCCGATCTCGTCGAGGAAGATGGTTCCGCGGTCGGCGAGCTCGAACTTGCCCTGCTTGCGCCCGACGGCGCCGGTGAAGGCGCCCTTCTCGTAGCCGAAGAGCTCGCTCTCGAGCAGGTCCGTCGGGAGCGCCGCGCAGTTGACCTTGACGAAGGGGCCGTTCTTGCGCGAGGAGACCGCGTGGACCTCGCGCGCGACGACCTCCTTGCCGACGCCGCTCTCGCCCTGGATCAGGACCGTCACGTCGGTCTCGCCGATCCGCTCGATCACGCCGCGGATCTCGCGCATCGCGGAGCTGACCCAGACCGTCGTCGAGCCCCCGCTGCGCAGCTCGCCGCGCAGCCCGTCGCGAGCGCGCTCGCGCGAGCTGTGGAGGCCGAGCCGATCGAGCGCCCCGTCGAGCTCGAGCTCCTCGAAGGGCTTGGTCAGATAGTCGGCCGCACCGGCCTGCATCGCCTGGACGATCGTGCTCGCGCGCCCGATCACCGACATCATCACGACGGGCAGCGCCGGCCAGCGCGATCGGATCGCGGCGAGGGTCGTGAGCCCATCGTCGCCGGGCATCATGACGTCGAGCAGGACGAGGTCCGGATTCGCGCCGCTCTCGAGCAGCGAGAGCGCCCGCCGGCCGTCCTCGCAGGTGTCGACCTCGAAGCCGCGCGTCTCGAGCAGGCTGGCGAGGTAGGCCCGCATGCCGTCCGCGTCGTCGACGACGAGGACGCGGGGGAGGCCGATGCGCTCGTCCTCGGCGGCGGAGGTGCCCTGGCGGCGAAGGGACGACGACATCTCAGCGCTCCACCGGCCCGGGCCGACCGATCGGCAGGGTGAAGGCGAAGCGCGCTCCGCCCAGCTCGCCCGACTCGACGTGGATCGAGCCGCCGTGCGCGCTCACGATCCGTCGGCAGATGGCGAGGCCGATGCCGAGGCCGCCCGATCGGGTGCGCCCCTCGCCGCGGACGTAGGGCGCGAAGAGCCGCTCGCGATCGTTCTCGGGGATCCCCGCGCCGTCGTCCTCCACGGCGACCTCCACCCACTCGGCGCCCGCGGCGTCGCGGACGGTGGCGGTCTCGATCCGCACGACGCCCTTCGGTCGGCCGTACCGGATCGCATTGGTCATCAGGTTCGTGATGACCTGCTCGATCCGGCGCGGGTCGAAGGCGAGGCGCGGGAGCGCGGTCGCGAGCCGCAGGTCGATCGTCATGGCGCGCTCCGCGAGCAGTGGCGCGAGCGCTTCGAGCTGGGCCGAGATCGTGGCGTGGAGGTCCGCATCGACGATCTCGACGGTGAGCGGCGTGCTTCCCTCGGCGCCCGCCTCCATCAGGTCGCCGACGAAGCGATCGAGGCGGCGGCATGCCTTCAGCGACTCGTCGACGAAGTGACGCTGCTGATCGGACAGCGCGGCGGAGCCGGCGGACGACAGCAGCAGGCGGCTGAAGCCGGAGATGACGGTGATCGGGGTGCGGAGCTCGTGGGCCACGAGATGGACGAGCTCGGTGCGGACCCGCGCCTGGCGACCGAGCTCGCTCTCGAGCTCGGCGATCCGCTTCTGCGCGAGATCGAGCTCGCGGCGCAGGTCCTCGTCGGGCGGCGCGGGGCGTGCGTCGCGGCGTGCTGCGCCGGGCCTGTCGAAGGTGCGAGCCATCTCGGTGTGGGTCTCCGCGGTCCAGGATTCGGGGCGGGGCGTGGTATCGTCCGAGCTCGGTCGGTCCAGCCATCCGCTCGATCCGTCTTCGGCGCCGCCATGGGGGCCCTTGACGGGATTCCCAACCACGAAGCGCCGCGCGATGCGTCGACATCGGGCCCGCTCTCGCGGCGTGCAGCGGATCGGAATCCGACACGCAGGAGTCGATTCAGCGCCGTGGCCCGCCGCTCTTCCCGCCCCATCGAGCCCCGCCGAGGCGATCCGGGATCGGACGATCTCGCGGCCGCTCGTCTGCGGATCGAGGCGCTCTCCCGCGAGCTCGACCGCCACGACCAGCTCTACTACCAGGAAGACGCGCCCGAGATCTCCGACCGCGAATACGATCTGCTGCGCCGGGAGCTCGAGACCCTCGAGGCCGCCCATCCCGAGCTGATCCGCCCCGACTCGCCGACGCAGCGCATCGGGGCGCCGCCCGCCGAAGGCTTCGCCACCGCGCCCCATCGCTCGCCGATGCTCTCCCTCGACAACGCGATGAACGCCGACGAGATGCGCGCCTTCGATGCCCGCGTGAAGAAGCTCCTCGGCACCGACGACGAGATCGAGTACGTCGCCGAGCCCAAGCTCGACGGCTCGGGCATCGAGCTGATCTACGAGGACGGTCGCTTCGTCCAGGGGCTGACCCGCGGCGACGGACAGACGGGCGAGGACGTCACGGTCAACCTGCGCCACGTCGCGACGATCCCCGAGCGGCTCGCGACCGGGAGCCCGCCGCCGATCGCGTCGATCCGAGGCGAGATCGTGCTCCCCCTCGCCGCCTTCGAACGGCTGAACGAAAAGCGCGTGACGGCGGGCCTACGCCCCTTCGAGAATCCGCGCAACGCCGCCGCGGGCAGCCTGCGCCAGATCCACGACGTCGACCTCGAGCGCCTCGGCTCCCTCGAGTTCCGGGCCTACGCCCTCGCCGAGGGCCAGCCCGACGGGATCACCCGCCAGCACGAGGTCCTCGCCCGGCTCGCCGACTGGGGCTTCTTCGTCAGCCCGGAATGTGGCCGCGCACGGGGCGCCGGCGAAGCGATCGCGTTCAACGAGGCGCTGCTCGCACGCCGGGGGGAGCTGCCGATCGAGATCGACGGGACGGTGTTCAAGGTCGATCGGCTGGAGGCGCAGACCGAGCTCGGCTTCGTCGCCCGCGCCCCGCGCTGGGCCATCGCCTACAAGTTCCCGCCCGAGCAGGCGGAGACGGTGCTCGCGGACGTGGAGTTCCAGGTCGGCCGGACCGGCGCGCTCACGCCCGTCGCCCGCCTGCGCCCGATCCGCGTCGGCGGCGTCACCGTCTCGAACGCGTCGCTCCACAACCAGGACGAGCTCGACCGCAAGGACATCCGCGTCGGCGATCGGATCGTGATCCAGCGGGCGGGGGACGTCATTCCGCAGGTCGTGCGCGTACGCCTCGACAAGCGACGCGACGCGCTCGCCGAGGGGTACACGCTCGCGCGCACGCGGCTCCCGGCGCGGTGCCCCGTCTGCGACGCGGCGACGGTCCGGCTCGAGGGCGAGTCCGTGACGCGCTGCGCGAACCTCGACTGCCCGGCCCAGCTGAAGACCAATCTCCGCCACCTCGCGAGCCGCGGGGCCCTCGACGTCGACGGGCTCGGCGAGAAGCTCGTCGACCAGCTGGTCGAGGCGGGCCTCGTGCGACGGCTCTCGGACGTCTTCGCACTGCGCGCCGAGCAGCTCGAGGCGCTTCCCCGGATGGGCGAGAAGTCGGCGGCGAATCTCGTGGCCGCCCTCGAGCGCGCGCGCCACACGACCCTCGCGCGCTGGCTGATCGCCCTCGGCATCCGGCACGTCGGCGAGACCGTCGCCGAGATGCTGGCCTCCCATTTCGGGACGATGGAGCGCCTGCTCGAGGCGACGCCCGAGGAGATCGGCGCGATCGAGGGCATCGGCGGCACGATCGCCGAGAGCGTCGCCCGCTTCCTCGCCGACCCGCACAACCGCGCGGAGATCGCCCGCTTCGAAGAGCTCGGCCTCGTCGTCGAGGCGCCCCCCGCGCGCCCGTCGCCGGGCGCGGGCGGCGGCGACGCGCTCGCCGGCCTGACCTTCGTCCTGACCGGCACGCTGAGCCAGCCGCGGGAGACGTTCGAGCGCCGCATCAAGGACGCCGGCGGCAGGACCAGCGGCTCGGTCTCGAAGAAGACGAGCTACGTGCTGGCGGGCGAAGAGGCCGGCAGCAAGCTCAAGAAGGCGAGCGAGCTCGGCGTCCCGATCCTCGACGAAGCGGGCTTCGAGGCCCTGCTCGCCGAAAGGATCGCCGAGCGGGCCTGAGCGCCCCGCAGCGCCGAGCGGGCCGAGCGCCGAACGAGGGGGCGCGTTCCGAGACGAGCGGGTCAGGCGATCCGGTGGATGCGGGTGCGCGCGGCGGTGCAGGCCCGCCCGAGGCCGACGAGGACCGGGCGCCGGACCTCGCGACCGAAGCTCGGGAAGCAGACGCCCTCTTCGACGTGCCAGGCGAACGCGTCCGGCAGCTCGATCTCGACGACGAGCTCGGGCTCGCCGATCCGCCGACAGATCGCCGAGGTCGATGCGGTGTCCCGGTCGTTCGACCGATCGCCGGTGCGCAGCTCGACCGACCAGCCCGGATCGATCGGCAGGCAGGTCCGCAGCGCGCGGGCCGGCCCCTCGACCGTGTCCTCGATCTCGACGCCGCGGGCGTCGACCCGGAAGCGTCGCCGATGCAGCGTCCGCGGTCGGGACCAGCCGCGGCAGGTCGCCTCGGCGAAGCCGTCGTCGCCCCCGTCGACGAGCGTGACGACCGGCCGCCCGCCGACCCGGTGGGCCGACCAGATCTCGGCCTGCTCCTCGCCGTCGATCGCGATCGTCGCGTGGCTCGCGGTGGCCCGGGCGCGCTCCCGTCGCGGGCCTGCGCGGTACTCGAAGACCCCCGTATCCGTGACGAGGCGGTGACCGGCGAAGGAGAGCTCGAAGGCGAGCGCGTCGCAGTGGGCATGGCCGGGCTGATGGGCGGGCGCAGGGCCGGCGACCGAGGCCAGCAGCAGCCAGTCTCCCTGCTCGAGGCGGACGTAGCCCGTCTGCGGGAGACGCGCGGACCCCCGGACCGGCCCGGCCGGAGCGGAAGCGCCGGCCGCGGCGCCCGATCCCGACCCGATCGGCCTCTGCGCGCGCCCCTCCTCGAGCGGAACACCGAGCTGCGTCGCCTGGGCACGCAGCGCCGCCGGCTCGGGCGCGACGTCGAAGGCCGAGTCGGCGAAGAGCGCGATGCGCCCGTCGCCGTGGCACAGTCGCTCGAGCGCGCGCTGCATGCGCGCGGCCGTCCCGACGAGGCCCGCCTCGAGCCCCGTCGGCGCGCGCTCCGGTCGCGCGCGGCAGAGATCGAGGACGTCGAGCACGCCCTCGAGCAGAGCCGCGTGGTACATCGGGCTGCGCTCCTCGTGGCCGCCGTCGGCGTGGATCTGGCGGGCGAGCTCTTCGAGGAGCAGGTCCGATCGCGCGCGCCAGGCGGTGCTCGCGGGCGAGTCGACGAGCAGGCCCGCGAAGACGACGCAGAGCAGGTTCGAGAGCAGATGGTTCGCCTGGAGCCGGATCTCGAGGCCCTGGGACAGGGTCTCCGCCTGATCGGCGAAGGCGCGCAGGAGCTCGGTCCGGAGCGCCGCATCGTCGGGCAGGCTGCCCGCGGTCGTCAGCAGCTTGCCCCAGGCGAGCAGGCGCAGCCCCGTCGGATGCGGATCCCAGCCGATCCCGCTCGGATTCGACTGGATCCAGTCGAGCAGGATCGCCGCCCGCACCTCCGGCGACACGCCCGCGCAGCGGAGCCATTCGTGCTGATGGAGGTGATAGGCGAAGAGCGGGCCGTGCACCGTCTGCGCCCAGCCGGCGCCGCGGGGGGCCTCGAAGGGCGTCGCGAGCAGCTCGAAGCGCTGGCCGCCGAGGTACTTCACGTGGGCCGGGGGCGGGAGGAAGGGCGCCGCCGGCGCCTCGATCGCGAGATCCGGGGCGGCGCCGGCGACCGAGCGCGGCGAGCCGATCCCGAAGAGCGCGTGATGCAGCTGGGCCACCGCCTGCGCGAAGCGCAGATGGCGCACCGTCCGCACGATCGTCGGCAGGCGCCCCAGTCGCCGCGCGAGCGCGCCCCGCCCCTGCGTCATGCCTCCTCCGCTCCGCCCGGCCGCGACCCGGCGTCCGACGCGTCCTCGTCGCGCAGCGCGAGCGCCCGCGCATAGACGTCGCGCCGGGCCCGCCCGGTCCGGGACGCGACCTCGGTCGCGAGGTCGCGCACCGACTCGCCCCGCGCAAGCCCCGCCCGCAGCGCGTCCTCGATCGTCCGCTCGACGTCGACCGCCTCGCGCGCCGCCTCCGGCGAGTCGGCGCCGACCGCCGCCCCCGCCACGACGAGCGTGCACTCGCCCCGCGGCGGCTCCGCCTCGAAGCGCCGCGCGAGCTCGACGAGCGTTCCCCGCACGACCTCCTCGTGGCGCTTGGTGAGCTCGCGCGCGAGGCAGGCGGGGCGGTCGCCGAGCACCTCCGCCAGGCGGGCGAAGGTCGCCGCCACGCGGTGGGGCGACTCGAACAGGACGAGGGTCTCCTCGCGTCCGCGCTGGCGCTCGAGCAGACGCGTCTGGTCGCCCGCCTTGCGCGGCAGGAAGCCGAGGAAGAGCACGCGCTGCGTGTCGAGCCCCGCGACGCAGAGCGCCGAGAGCAGCGCCGAGGCTCCGGGCACCGCGTCGATCCGATGGCCGGCGGCGGCGACGGCGGCGACCAGGCGCGCGCCGGGATCCGACACGAGCGGCGTCCCCGCGTCCGACACGAGGGCGACCGAGCGGTCCTCCTCGAGGGCCGCGAGCACCTGGTCGACGCGCGCCGCTTCGTTGTGGGCGTGGAGGGAGGTCGGGGTCTTCGCGATCTCGAAGTGGTCGAGCAGGATGCGGGTCCGCCGCGTGTCCTCGGCGAGCACCCAGTCCGCCTCCCGCAGCACGCGCAGTGCCCGCAAGGTCACGTCCTCGAGGTTGCCGATCGGTGTCGCGACGACGTGGAGCGTGCCCATCCCTATCCTGGCCACCCGCCCCATCCCGCTCCGCGTTGCGTCCCGGATCCGGAGCAGGCGGTCGACGCTTGAAGCGACCTTCGAAAGGACCCGTCCCCGAAGCGCCCGGCGAGGCCGCAGGAAGACGCCCGGACATGCCCGACGAGAGCGACCGCGCAGCCCTGGGGCGCCGCGGCGAGAACGCCGCCGCCGATCATCTGGCGGCACGAGGGTATCAGATCGTCGCGCGCAACGTCCGCGTCGACCGCGTCGAGCTCGACCTGATCGCGCGCCGGGGCGAAACGATCGTGTTCGTCGAGGTCAAGAGCCGGCGCGGCGTGGGCCATGGGCTCGCCGCCGAGGCGGTCGATGCGCGCAAGCAGCGCCGGCTCCGCCACGGCGCGCTGGCCTGGCTCGCGACCCGACCCGCCGAAGCGCGGGGCGCTCGCCGACACCGCTTCGACGTCGTCACCTGCGTGCTGCGCGAGATCGGCGCCCGAAACGAGACCAGCGCGCCGGAGCCGGCGCGCTGGTCGATCGAACACTGGGAATCCGCCTTCTGACGCGCGGCCCGGGGACGAGCCGCCGCGCCCTACTCGCTCGGCGTCTCCGCGGCCTTGGCCGCCTCGGCCGCCGCCGCCTCGCGGGCCTTTCGCTCGGCGCGCTCCTTGGCCTCGGCCTCGAGCACGACCTTGCGCTTGGCCTTTTCCTCGGCCGCCGCCTTCTTGCGCGCCTTGCCCTTCAGCTCGCCGTCCGCGGCCGCCGGCCTGGCGTGGACCTCGGCAGCGGCCTCCTCGACCGGAGCGGCCTCGTCGAGGTCGCTCGCGTTGGCGATCGCCTCGCCCTCTTCCTCGGAGATGAGGCCGGAGAGGTCGCGCACCTTGCTGTGGAGGCGGGCCTTCTTGCCCGAGAGATCGCGCAGGTAGTAGAGCCGCGACCGGCGGACGTAGCCGCGGGCCTTGATCTCGACCTTCGTGACGAGGGGCGACTGGACCGGGAAGATGCGCTCGACGCCGACGCCGCTCGAGATCTTGCGGACGGTGAACGTCTCGCCGGCGCCCGCACCGCGTCGTCGGGTCACGAGTCCCTGGAAGACCTGGATCCGCTCTTTGTCGCCCTCGCGGACCTTGACGTGAACCACGACGGTGTCACCGACCTTGAAGGGCGGGAGGTCCCGGCGCTGATTCTGCTTCTCGACGAAATCCAGGGTTCGCATCTCTCTCTCCATCTCTCTGCGCGCTTCGCGCGCCCACTTCACACGATCCGTCTCGGGTCCGGAGCCCGCTGCACCATCGCGTTCGGGAACGAAGGTCCCGACCGCACCGGTGGATCCGAGCGATCGATCCGGCTCGACTGTCTGCTCTTCTTGCTCGCGTCTCTTGCTCGCGTCCTACTCGCGCTCTTCGTCTCTTGCAGCTTCCGCCGCTTCCGCGGCTTCCGCGGTCCGCGTCGTCCGCTCGGTCCGAGTCGGCTTCGCGGGCGGGTCTCCGAAGATCAGGTCGGGCCTCCGCATTCGAGTCCGGACCTCGGCCTGTCGTCTTCTCCACGCCGCGATCGCCGCATGGTCCCCCGAGCGCAGGACCTCGGGCACCGACAGGCCACGGTAAATCGGCGGCCGAGTATAGTGCGGACCTTCGAGAAGGTCGCCCCCCCGAAACGATTCCGTCTCGATGGAGTCGGGATTTCCGAGGACCCCCGGCAGCAGCCGGACGACCCCCTCGATCACGACCATGGCCGGCAGCTCGCCCCCGGAGAGCACATAGTCCCCGATCGAGAGCTCGAGGTCGACCGTCAGCTCGAGGACCCGCTCGTCGACTCCCTCGTAGCGCCCGCAGACGAAGAGCAGCGCGGCCTCCCCGGCCAGGCGCTCGAGCCCGGCCTGGGTCAGCCGCTCGCCCTGGGGCGAGGGATAGACGACCCGCGCTCGACGCCCGGGCCCCTTGGGCCCGGCGAGGGCCTCGATCGCGGTGACCAGGGGCTCGGGGGTCATGACCATGCCCGCGCCCCCGCCATAGGGAGCATCGTCGACCTTGCGGTGGCGATCGGTGGTCCAGGCGCGCAGGTCGTGGACTCGGGCCTCGAGGGCGCCCTGACGTCGGGCATGGGCGACGAAGGCCGTCTCGAGGAAGGGGCCGAAGAGCTCGGGGAAGATCGTGAGGACGTCGATCTGCATGGATCAGGCGATCTCCGGACTCAGACCGGGTCGAGCAGACCGGGGAGCTCGGCGACGACGATCCGGCGCGCCTCGACGTCGACGCTCTTCATCAGGGCCTCCGCGGTCGGGACGAGTCGGCGGACCCCGCCCTCGTCGACGACCACGAGGACGTCGTGGGCACCGGTCTCCCAGATCTCCTGCACCGTGCCGACGACGGCCCCGGACTCCGACTCGACACGGCAGCCGATCAGCTCGTGCCAGTAGTATTCGCCGGCGGGCAGCGCGGGGAGCTGGCTGCGCTCGGTCATCACGACGAGCCGCCGGAGCGCCTCGGCCCGGTCCCGGTCGCCGATGCCCTCGAGGCGCAGGCGGATCTCGCCCGAGCGCCCCGGGCCACCGCCGAGCACGGCGACGCGCCGCGCCGTGGCGTCGTCGACGCCGCGCCCGAGCCAGAGCGCCTCGAGGTCGAGCAGGCTCTCGCCGCCGTCGCCGGCGATGCGCACGCGGACCTCGCCGCGCAGGCCGTGGGCCCCGACGATCTCACCGAGCACGATGCGGGAATCGGAATCCATGCAGGCCCCCGGCGCCGCGCGGCGCCCGCGAGCCCGTCTTTCGAGGCGGACGTCCTGCGACCCACGCCGCCCGCGATCTCAGTCGATTCATTCCGTCCCCGGAATGAATCGACGAAATCAGTCGACGATGTCGAGGCGCGCGCCCTGGCCGTCGGCCGTCGCGTTCAGGATGGCGCGCAGCGCCTTGGCGACGCGGCCCTGGCGACCGATCACGCGGCCGCGATCGTCGTCCGCCGTCTCGAGCTCGATCAGCTCGCCGTCTTCCTCGACGACGACCTCCACCTCGTTGGGCTCGGAGACGAGCGCCTTTGCGAGATAGGAGACCAGCTCCGCGGAGTCGCGTCCTCGCTCAGCCATTCGCCGTCGCTCCCGCGCCGCGTCGCAGCTTGCGCACGAGGCTGCCGACCGTCGACGAGAGCTGCGCGCCCTTGGCGACCCAGCCATCGATGCTCTCGAGGTCGAGCTTCAGCGCGGGCGGATTGCTCGTCGGATCGTAGGTCCCGAGGAACTCGAGGGGGCGTCCGTTGCGCGGCTTGCGCTCGTCGATCGCGATCACGCGATAGAAGGGATTGTTGTTCGAGCCCATGCGCATCATCCGGATCTTGACCATCTCGTTCGATTCCTCTCGGGACTCAGGCCTCGGCGGGCGTCTCGCGCACCGGCCTCGGCGGCGGAGCCGCCTGCAAGCAGGCGCGCACATTAGGAAAAACGGCGTCCCGGGTCAACCGGCGAAAGCCGTGTTCCCGGTCAGCGGCGGTTCAGGCCCAGCCGCTTCTGCTCCTTGGATTCGAAGCAGGGGTCGCAGGCGTACAGCTCCTTGTGGGCCAGCTGGAGGCGGTCGTACTCCCGGTCCAGGGCGACCCGCCGGACGGAGGCGACCTCCCGGCCGCACAGGTCGCATCGCCGCCCCGCCCCGGCACCGGGCTCGCGTCCCGCCGGGCCCGACTTCGACCGATCCGAGCTCATGCGATCCTCCTGAGGTGGCCGCCCTTCGGACCTCCACCCTGCCGGGCCCCCGGCCTACGAGCGGCGCCGAGCATAGCCGACCTGGAAGCGCAGCTCGCGGGGCGCGTCGGCGCCGAGCTCCCGGGCGAGGGCCGCGAGGAGCTCGGGCTTGCGCATCTGGAGCTGCTGCGACCAGACGGGACTGTCGACCGCGAGCTCGAGCACGTCGCCGCGCAGGCCGACCGGCCGGCAGTGGGCCGCCACCGCCTCGCCGACGAGCGACGGCCAGAGCTGCCCGATGCGATGCGCCTTGGCGACCGAGTCGAGGCCGAGCTCCCCGAGCACCCGACCGACCGCGTCGGCGAAGGACGTCGGCCGGCCCTGGCGTCGGGGCGGGCGGCCGCTCATGCGGAGCGATCCGCGGCGGGGCGGTGGTCCCGGAAGACCATGCCGGTCGGGACCTTCGGATAGAAGAACGTCGACTTCTGCGGCATCACGTCGCCCTTCGCGGTCGCCCGGAAGACGGCCTCGGGCGAGAGCGGATTGAGGTAGAGCGCGACGGTGCCTTCTCCGTCCCGGACGGATTGCGCCGCCCGCTTCGCGCTCTTCGGGAACAGCACCGCCCCGTCGCGGATCGCCGCCGGGTCGAGGCCGAAGACGGCGCCGAGGATCTCGCTCTCGAGGATGCGGACCATCAACGACTCGCCGAGGGGCACCGCGCGATGGATCAGCAGGGGATCTCCGCCCGCCGGCTCCGCCACGAAGGCGGGATGCGCCGCGAGCGGCGCGAGATGGCGCGCGAGCCAGGCATCGACCTCGTCGAGGGCGATCCGCGGGAGCCGCGTCACCTGCCAGTCGGGCAGCCGCTTGCGCCACTCTTCCTCGGAGGGCGCCGGGAGCTTCGCGACGACGCGGTGGATCGGGAGCAGCAGGCTGCCGCGCGCGTAGGCGTTCGCGAAGTAGGCGATCGTCGACTGCCACGGTGCGTCGGCGCGATCGCCGTCGCGCGCGCGCATCTCGCGGCGGTATTCGAGGGCCGTCTCGTAGCGGTGGTGGCCGTCGGCGATCACGGTGGGCCGCGCCGCGAGGAAGGCCTCGATCTTCGCGATCGCGGCGGGCGCGACGATCCGCGCGAGGCGGTACTCGACGCCGGCATTGTCTCGCGCGGTCCCGATCGGGGACTGCTCGAAGGCCGCGACCAACAGCGCGCCGAGCTCGTCCTGCGGATCTTCGTAAAGCAGGAAGACCGACGAGAGGTTCGCCTCGGCGGCGCGCAGGAGCTTCAGGCGATCGGCCTTCGGGCCTGCGAGGGTGCGCTCGTGGGGCCGCACGACGCGGGCGTCGTACTCCTCGAGGGCGAGCTCGGCGAAGAATCCGATCCGCTCGAGGCGCTCGCCCGACGGCGCGACGTAGCGCTGGCCCATGACGTAGTAGCCGGGCTCGCGATCCTGCACGAGTACGCCCTCCGCCCGCCACGCGTCGAAGGTTCCGCGAATCCAGCCGTAGTCCGCCGCCGCCTCCTCCGCGACGTCGCGCGTCAGCTCGAAGCGGATCGCGTTGTGGGGATCGCGATCGAAGAAGCCCGCGCGCTCGTCCGCGGCGATGACGTCGTACGGGGGCACCATCACGGCCGACAGGTCGACGCGCCGCAGGTCGTAGCGAACGGCTCGGAACGGGCGGGCAACGGTCATCGTCTGCGATTCTCCTCGAGCTCGATCGATCCAGGGCGGGCCGGCGTCGGACGCCGCGGTCCGCCGTGCTCCCGCGCGCCTAACGCGAGAGCGCCCGCGCCGCAATGTCCTTCCGGAAGTGCATGCCCTCGAAGCGGACGCGGCCGACGGCGCGGTAGGCGCGTTCGACGGCCTCGGCGACGGAGCGCCCGCGCGCGGTGATCCCGAGGACCCGGCCGCCGGCGGTCTCGAAGGCGCGGCCGTCGGCGCTGCGCCGCGTGCCGGCGTGGAAGACGACGACCGCTCCGGCGTCGCTCCCCGCCTCGGTCGCCGCCTCGGCGGCGAGGGCCTCGAGCCCCTCGATCCGCTTGCCCGTGGCGTAGTCCCGGGGATAGCCGCCCGAGGCCAGCACGACGCAGACGGCGGCCTCGCCCCACTCGATCGAGGTCCCCTCGGCGAGCTCGCCCTTCGCCGCCGCCGCGAGCACCGGAAGCAGATCGCTCTGCATGCGCACCATCAGCGGCTGGGTCTCCGGATCTCCGAAGCGGACGTTGAACTCGATCACGAAGGGATCGCCCGCCGGATCGATCATGAGCCCGACGAAGAGCACGCCCTGATACGGATGCCCGTCGCGTGCCATGCCGCGGATCGTCGGATGGACGATCCGCTCGAGGATCTTCTTCTCGACCGCCTCGCTCACGACCGGCGCCGGCGAGTAGGCGCCCATGCCGCCGGTGTTCTCGCCGCGGTCTCCGTCGTCGACGCGCTTGTGGTCCTGGGCCGCGGCGAGGGTGACGATGCGGGTGCCGTCGGTGATCGCGTAGTAGGAGACCTCCTCGCCCTGCAGCCACTCCTCGATCACGACACGCCGCCCGGCGTCGCCGAAGCGCCGGGCCTCCATCATCTCGTCGATCGCGGCATGGGCCTCGACAGCCGTCGCACACATTGCGACGCCCTTGCCCGCGGCGAGCCCGTCGGCCTTGACGACGCAGGGCCGACGGATCGCGTCGACGTGGGCGTGGGCCGCGGCGGCCTCGTCGAAGACGGCGTAGCCGGCGGTCGGGATGCCGTGGCGCTGCATGAACGCCTTGGAGAAGGACTTGCTGCCCTCGAGCCGCGCCGCGGCGGCGGAGGGGCCGAAGGTCGGAATGCCGGCTTCGCGCAGCCGATCGGCGAGCCCCGCAGTCAGCGGATCCTCGGGGCCCACGACGACCAGCTCGATCGCCTCGCGCCGCGCGAGGGCGACGATCCCCGCGACGTCGCCCGCCTTCGTGTCGGGATGGCAGATCGCGAGCTCCGCCATGCCGGCGCTGCCCGGCGCGGCGTGCAGCTGCGAGATCCGCGGGCTGCGCGCGAGCTTCCAGGCGAGGGCGTGCTCCCGTCCACCGCTGCCGATCACGAGAACCCTCACGAAGCGCCCCCTCGCCCGCCCGCTCCGGGCGGCCACCGCCCGCGGCGGCGTGTCCGATTCCGATCGGGCCTAATGCCGGAAGTGCCGCGTCCCCGTCAGCAGCATCGGAATGCCCAGCCGATCCGCCGCGGCGATCACCTCTTCGTCCCGGGTCGAGCCGCCGGGCTGGACGACCGCCACCGCCCCGGCGCCGATCGCCGTCTCGAGCCCGTCCGGGAACGGGAAGAAGGCATCGCTCGCGAGCACCGATCCCGCGAGCGAGATCCCGACCCGCGCCGCCTTCGCCGCCGCCGCATGGACCGCGTCGACTCGCGAGGTCGCGCCGCCCCCGATCGCGAGCGTGCGATTCTCGGCCGCGAAGACGATGGCGTTGCTCTTCACGTGCTTCACCACGCGCCAGGCGAACTCGAGCGCACGGCGCTGCGCATCGCTCGGCGCCTGCTTCGTCGCGAGGCGCGCGACGGCGACCTCGTCGGGCGCCGGATCCGCCTGCTGGACCAGCAGCCCACCGTAGACCCGCCGCAGCTCGAGCTGGCCCGCGTCGATCTTGTCGCGATCGAAGCGCAGCAGCCGGCGATTCTTCTTCTTCTTGAGCAGCGCGAGGGCCTCGTCGCTGAAGCCGGGGGCGATCAGGACCTCGGTGAAGATCTCGTCGACCTTCGCCGCGAGGGCCAGATCGAAGGGGCGATTCGAGACGATGATGCCGCCGAAGGGCGACTCGGGATCGGTCTCGAAGGCCCGCTCGTAGGCCTCGAGCGGCGTCGCGCCGGCGCCGACGCCGCAGGGCGTGTTGTGCTTCAGGATCGCGACGACGGCGGGCTCGTCGGTCGACGTCGCCCCGGCTCCGGGCGTCCCGCCGGCGGGCATGAAGTCGACGATCAGCGCGAGCGCGGCCTGGGCGTCGATCAGGTTGTTGTAGGAGAGCTCCTTGCCGTGGAGCAGCTCGGCGATCTCGGAGAAGCGGCCGTAGAGCGCGGCCTGCTGATGCGGGTTCTCGCCGTAGCGCAGCGTCTCGGCCCGCTCGAGCGAGATGAAGAGCCGGTCCGGGAAGGTCGGTGCCGGGATCTCCGGATCGTTGTCCGTCAGCCACTGGAAGATCGCCGCGTCGTAGGCGGAGGTATGGCCGAAGGCCTTGAGCGCGAGGCGGCGGCGCGTCGCATCGGTCAGGCCGCCCTTCTCCCTCAGCTCGGTGACGAGCGACGAATAGTCGGCCGGGTCGCAGGCGACGGCGACGAAGGCGTGGTTCTTCGCGGCCGAGCGGATCATCGACGGGCCACCGATGTCGATGTTCTCGACGGCCTGGGCGCGCGTCACGCCCGGGCGCGAGACCGTCGCCTCGAACGGATAGAGATTGCAGACCACGAGGTCGATCTCGCCGATCGCGTGCTGGGCGAGATCCGCGCGGTCGCTCTCGAGGTTGCGCCGGGCGAGGATCCCGCCGTGGATCTTCGGGTGGAGCGTCTTGACGCGACCGCCCAGCATCTCGGGGCTCTTCGTCAGGTCGGCGACGTCGAGGACCGGAAGCCCCGCGTCGCGGATCGCCGTCGCCGTCCCGCCGGAGGCGATCAGCTCGACGCCCGTTCCGGCGAGCTCCTTCGCGAGCTCGACGAGCCCCGTCTTGTCCGAGACCGAGAGCAGCGCCCGCGCGATCCGACGCACCCCGCGCGCCGCATCGTACCCGGGATCGTCCACGATCCGGCCCGACTCCGATCCATGAGAGGCTGATTGTGAGGCCACGAGGCTTTCCTCCTGCTACCGGGCTCGCCGGATCCGCCGCGCCCGGCGCATCGACCGCCGCGAGCGCGGCTCCGCCCGGAATGCCGCACACGCCGCGAACGCCCCTCCGCCGCCCACCGGCGAGCCTCTCGGCCAGCCGGCGCTTCGGGTCGTCGCACGCACGTCGGACGCGAATCCTGTTCGGGGATGCTGGGGGCTCGCCTTTTGTACCCGCGCGGCGGCGCGCCGTCAAACGGCCCGATCGAGGGGTCGGCTCTCCTCCGGAGGGGCCCCTTCGCCGTAGCGCCGCGGGACCCGCGCGCCCACGCCGACGAGGATCTCGTAGCCGAGGGTCCCCGCCGCCGCGGCGAAGTCCTCGACGGGCACGAGCGTGCCCTCGGGTGTGCGGCCGAAGACGGTCGCGACCTCGCCGACCTCGACCGGGGCGTCGCCGACGTCGACCCCCACGTAGTCCATCGAGACCCGGCCGACGATCGGCCGGAGCGCCCCGGCCAGATGGACCCGGCCGCCGCCCGCGGCCGACCGGGGAATCCCGTCGGCGTAGCCCAGCGGGAGGGTGGCCACCGTCGTCGCCCGGGGCGCCCGCCAGGTCGCCCCGTATCCGACCGCCTCGCCCTTCGCGACCCGCCGCGTCGCGACCACCCGCGCCGCCAGCGTCATGACCGGCTCGAGCTCGAGGGCCCGGGCGTCCCGGCCGAGCACCGAGCCCGGCCCCATGAACGGCGAGACGCCGAACAGCATCAGCCCCGGCCGCACCGCCTGCGTCACGAGCAGCGCCCCCGGATCCCGCCCCGGCTCCTCGCCGGCCCCCTTCCCCTCGAGCTCGGGCAGCCGCATCAGGCCGGCGGAGTTCGCCATGTGGACCGAGGGGCGATGGCCGCCGCGGGCGACGTGCTCCTCGACGATGCGACCGAGAGCCGCCCACTGGACCCGCGAGGGCTCGGGATCGATCGCGTCGGCGCAGGCGAGGTGGCTGAAGATCCCGGTCAGGCTCAGCTGGGGGGTCGCGCGGATGCGGGCGAGCAGCGCCGCGGCCGCCTCGCGGGCGACGCCCATGCGCCGCATGCCGGTGTCGACCTCGACCTCGACGGCGAGGGGCGACTCGCTGCGACCGAAGCGGCGGGCGAGCTCGAAGCCGCGCTCGTCGTGGAGCACCGGCGTGAGCCCCCACTTCACCGCACGCTCCGCCCCCGCGACGTCGTCGAGGCCCCCGAGCAGCAGGATCGGCGCGACGATGCCCGCGCGCCGCAGCTTCGCGCCCTCCGCGACGCTGACGACGGCGAGGCGCGTGATGCCCTCCTGCAGCAGCGTGCGGGCGACGGGCTCCGCGCCGTGGCCGTACGCGTCCGCCTTCACGACGGCGATCACCGCCCGGCCCCCGGCGAAGGCGATCGCGCGCCGGGCGTTGTGGCGGAGCGCCGCGAGGTCGATCCAGGCCCAGGCGGGTCGCTCCTCGGCGGCTTCGCGCATCCATGACCTCCAGCGGCAGGGGCGCACGGCCCGCGCGGCGGGGCGTAGGCTACCGAATGCGCGCGGGCTTTGTTGCGAGGCGGCCCCCTGCTGCCTCCGGTATCCTGCCCGAATCGGCACCTGGGTCGTCGGAGATCAGACCTCCTTTGACGGAAAAGACGACGGAAAAGACGACGGAAAAAACGACGAAAAAGACGAAGGGGATGGCGAGGGAAGGACCCGCCGGAGCGCCGCCCGAGAGCGCGGCGGACGGCGTGCACGGGCGCCTGCCCCGAGCGGGCGGGGCCGTGCTCGTGAACGGCGCCGAGCTCGCCCTGCCCCTGCCGTGTACGGTGGCCGAGCTGCTCGAACGGCTCGAGCTGGGCGGCAAGCGGGTCGCGGTCTCGGTCAACCGGACCGTCGTGCCCCGGTCGCGGCATCCGGAGGTCCGGGTCGAGGCGGGGGATCGGATCGAGATCCTCGAAGCGGTAGGAGGAGGTTAGGCATGACGCAGCAGACGACGAACGAGGGCGCGCGCCCGGCCGGGAGCGACGCCCCGGCGTTCCGGATCGGACGCCACGCGTTCCGCTCCCGCCTGATCATCGGCACCGGCAAGTACGCCAGCTTCGAGGAGAACCTCGCGTGCGCCGAGGCCTCGGGCGCCGAGATGGTGACGGTGGCGCTGCGGCGGGTGAACTTCGACGCGAAGAAGGGGCCGCGGCTGCTCGACGTCATCCGGCCCGATCGCTTCACGATCCTGCCCAACACCGCCGGCTGCTACACCGCCGAGGACGCCATCACGACCGCCCAGCTCGGCCGAGAGCTGCTCGGCACGGACCTCGTCAAGCTCGAGGTGATCGGCGACGAGCGGACGCTCTTCCCGGACGTCCCCGCGACCCTCGAGGCCGCGAAGCGCCTGATCGCCGACGGCTTCACCGTGCTTCCCTACATCACCGACGACCCGGTCGCCTGCCAGCGCCTCGCCGCGATGGGCTGTCCCGCCGTCATGCCGCTCGCGGCGCCGATCGGCTCGGGCATGGGCATCCGCAATCCCGCCAATCTCCGCATCATCCTCGAGACCGTCGAGGTCCCGGTCATCGTCGACGCCGGCGTCGGGACGGCGAGCGACGCGGCGATCGCGATGGAGCTCGGCGCGACGGCGCTCCTGATGAACACCGCGATCGCCCAGGCGAAGGACCCGATCAAGATGGCGATCGCGATGCGCAAGGCCGTCGAAGCGGGCCGGCTCGCCTACGAAGCCGGTCGCATGCCGAAGCGCCTGTACGCCTCGGCCTCGAGCCCGCTGGACGGAACGGCGAGCTTCTAGAGCGATGCGATGAGCGCGCCGCGGCGGCCGATCCTGTGCGCCGTGCTCGACGGAGCCGCGCTCGGTCCGGCGCCGCGGGCGGCCGCGACGTCGCTCTTCGAGGCCGGCGTCGACTGGATCCAGCTGCGCGATCGCGCGCTCGAGGCGGCCCCGCTGCTCGCCCTCGCCCGCGACCTCGTCGCCGCGCGGGATGCGGTGCGGGCCACGACCTCCGATCCGGAGCGCCGCAGCGGGGGAGCGCATCCGCCGCGGGTCCTCGTGAACAAGCGCGCGGACGTCGCCCTCGCCGCGGGCGCCGACGGGGTCCATCTCGGGGTCGATGCCCTCGACGCGCGCGCCGTCCGATCGCTCGTCCGCACCCTCGCCCGCCCCGAGCGGCCGCGGATCGGAGCCTCGCTCCACGCCCTCGCGGAGCTCGAAGCGATCGTCGCGTCGGGGGAGCCCCTCGACTACGTCCACCTCGCGCCGATCTGGCCCCCCCGCTCGAAGCCTGCCGAGCGCCCGCCCCTCGGCCCGGGCCTGCTCGGCCTCGCCGCCCGCCTCGCGGAGCGCGCCGGCCTCCTCGTCTTCGCCCAGGGCGGTCTCGACCCGGCGCGAGCCGCGGAGGCGGTGTCGGCCGGGTCCGCGGGGATCGCGGTGACCGGAATCGTCAGCCAGGCCCGAGACCCGGCCACCGCCGTCCGCGTGCTGCGGGCGGCCCTCGACGAGCCCCCCTCCGCACCGGAGCCGGGCGGGGCCCCGGCGTCCGCTCGGCGAGACACGGCCGCCCGATGAACCGACCCGTCGCCCGCGGCTTCAGACGATCGAACGCCATGGCCCGCGCGCTGCCTCGCGGGCCGAGCCGGTCGGGAGGATGGGGAGTCGCCATGGTCGGATGCGGAGGGAGGTCGGGGCGCGTCGCGGGGGCGTGTGCGACCGCCATCCTCCTGCTGGTCGCCGCGAGCCCCGCTCCGGCGGCCGATCCGTTCCTGCGCCGGACCGCGACCGTCCGGGTCGTCGAGAAGGTCGGGCCCTCCGTCGTCAACATCACGACCGAGCGGCTCCAGGAGACGCCGAGCCCCTTCTCCACCAACCGCCAGCCCGACATCGGCCCGCTCTCGGACGACTTCTTCCAGAACTTCTTCGAGGCGGGGGAGCGCCCGACGCAGAGCCTCGGCTCGGGCGTCATCTTCGACCGCAACGGCCACGTGCTGACGAACGAGCACGTCGTTGCCCGCGCCGATCGCGTCGCCGTGACCCTGGGCGACGGGCGCGAGTTCGACGCCGAGCTCGTCGGGGCCGACCCGAACAACGACCTCGCGGTGCTCCGCATCCTGACGAACGAGCCGCTGCCGTTCACGCCGCCCGGCGAATCCCGCGATCTGATGGTCGGCGAGCCGGTGATCGCGATCGGCAATCCGTTCGGGTTCTCGAACAGCGTGACGACCGGCGTGCTCTCCGCGGTCGACCGCTCGCTGAACGCGCGCGGGAGCTTCGCGTTCCACGGCCTGCTGCAGACGGACGCCGCGATCAACCCGGGCAACTCGGGCGGTCCGCTGCTCAACGCCGAGGGCGAGCTCGTCGGGATCAACGCGGCGATCTACGGCGGAGCAGAGGGGATCGGCTTCGCGATCCCGATCGACGTGGCGCGGCGGGTGATCAAGGAGCTGCTGCTCTACGGCGAGGTCCATCCGGTCTGGCTGGGGCTCGAGTTCCAGGATCTCGACCCCGAGCTGCGTCGGGTGCTGGCGCTCCCGCGCGGCGTGGGCGGCGCACTCATCAACCGGCTCCATCCCGACAGCCCCGCCGCGCGCGCCGGCATCCGCCGCGGCGATCTCGTCGCGACCCTCGACGGCCGCGCGATCCGGGACGCGACCCAGCTCTTCGAGATGCTCGAGGGCATGACCCCCGGCCAGGTCCGCGTCTTCGAGCTCTTCCGCGACGGGCGGACGCGCAAGGCGACCGTGACGGCGGAGGAGCTGCCCCAGGCCATGGTCGACAGCATCGCGAGCCGCAAGCTCGGCCTCGAGCTCGAGCTGGTCCCGACGATCGGCAGCTTCGAGATCACCCACGTCGCCCCGGAATCCGCCGCCGCCAAGCTCGGCCTGCGCGCCGGCGATCACCTCCTGCGCATGAACGGCGTCACGCTTGCCTCTCGCGAGGACCTCCGGCGCGCCGTCGCGCGACTTCGCAGCTCGCCTCGGGCACTCATCGTGGTTCAGCGGGGTCCCGGCCGATACCATCTGACCCTTCCGCTGATCTAGACGTCCCCGGGACCGAAGATCCGTAGATCCCGAGGCGAGAGATCGCCTCTCCGCGCCCAGAACGAGGAGATTCGAGCATGCGTTCCGTTTCGATCGCGATCCTCTTCGCCGTCCTGATCCTCGCCGGCGTCCCGGGTTGCTCCGAGAACGAATCGACCAGATCGGCCGCGCTGCCGACGCCCGCCGACGCCGAATCCGCGACGCCCGTCGGGTTCGATCTGTTCGCGAGCGACGACGAGAAGAGCGTCGAGACCGTCGCGGACGAGGGGAGCGACGCGAGCGCGAAGGGCGGCGTCGAGCGCGCCGTCTTCTGGCGGACCGAGAGCGGCATCCCCGAGACCCAGCCGACGGGCATCCCGACGAGCTTCGCCGATCTCGCCGAGCGCGTGGCGCCCGCCGTCGTCTCGATCCAGACCAGCGGCACCGTCGACCTCGGCGCCCAGCCGATGCTCCCCCCCGGCTTCGAAGAGTTCTTCGGCGGCGGCCCCTTCGGTCCCCACGGCGGACCGGGTGGACGCGGCCGCAAGCACAAGAGCAGCGGCGAGGGCAGCGGCTTCGTGATCTCGCCCGACGGCTACATCGTGACCAACAACCACGTCGTCGAGAACATGGACGAGATCACCGCCAGCTTCAAAGACGGCAGCAAGCTCGAGGCGAAGGTGATCGGGCGCGATCCGAAGACGGACATCGCGCTGCTCAAGGTCGATCCGAAGGGCAAGGCCCTCGCGACGATCGCCCTCGGCGACTCCGACGCGATCCGCGCCGGCGACTGGGTCGTGGCGATCGGCAATCCCTTCGGTCTCGAGCACACGGTGACCGCCGGCATCGTCTCCGCCAAACATCGCCGCGACGTCTCCGGCGAGTCCTACGAGGACTTCATCCAGACCGACGCCGCCATCAATCCGGGCAACTCGGGCGGCCCGCTGATCGACCTCCAGGGCCGCGTCGTCGGCATCAACACGGCGATCCGCAGCGATGCGAACACGATCGGGTTCTCGGTGCCGATCAACCAGGCGAAGCAGATCCTGCCCCAGCTCAAGGCCGACGGACGGGTCACGCGCGGCTGGCTCGGCGTCCAGATCCAGGAGGTCACCGAGCCGATGGCCGAGCAGTTCGGGCTCGACGAGGCGCGCGGCGCCCTCGTCTCCCAGATCCTGCCCGACACGCCGGCGGCGGACGCCGGGATCGAGCGCGGGGACGTCATCGTCGAGTTCGACGGCAAGCCGATCGGCGAGTGGCGCGACCTGCCGATCATCGTGGCCGAGGCCCGGGTCGAGAAGGACGCGAAGGTCGTCGTGATGCGCGACGGCAAGCGCAAGGAGCTGCGCGTGCGCGTCGGCCGCCTGCCCGACGACGAGCAGATGGCGGCCAACGAGACCCAGGAGGAGGGAGCCGGCGCCTTCGGCCTGCGGCTCCAGGATCTCACCCCGGCCCTCGCCGAGCAGCTCGGGATCGAGGACGCGAAGGGCGTCCTCGTCGCCGACGTCGATCCGGCTGGACCGGCGGCGGAGGCGGGCATCCGCCGCGGCGACGTCATCGTCGAGGTCGATCGGACGCCGGTCGACCGCGCCGACGCGCTGGCGAAGAAGCTCGGCGCGACGAAGAAGAGCGCGCTGCTGCTCGTCCGCCGCGGCGAGAACACGCTCTACGTGGCGGTCGAACGCGGGGAGTGACCGGCCGCCCGATCGCCGCCCGATCGGCGTGAGCCGGGCGTCCCGGGAGCGGCCTAACGGCCGCCGGGACGCCGGGCGCCGAGCTCGTGGTCGGGGACGACGCGCAGGGGCAGGTTGTCGCTCTTCTGCGAGAGGATGAGCTGCCGGTCGGCGCGCAGGCAGGTGCCCGCCCAGGTGCCGCCCGCGGTGAACGTGCTGATCTGGACGTTGTAGCCGGCGACGACCGGGAGGCGATGCAGCTCCTGGTAGATCTGCTCCTGGCGCTCGAAGGCGCCGGAGGTCTCCTCGATGAGCCCCGCATCGCGGTCGTAGATCCGGATGTTCGAGCCGCAGCGCCCGACGATCGGCTTCGACACGTAGCCCTGCTCGCGAAGGGCGCCCGTCAGCTCGAACGAGGTCCGCAGCAGATAGGGACACTCCGGGAAGAGCTGGAACAGGACGGGCAGGATCGCCTTGTTCGAGGGAATCAGGGTCCAGAGCGGCTCGAAGACCATGACGCTCTTGCGCAGCAGCACGTCGACGAGCCGCGGCGTCCCGGCGTGGCGCTGGCCGGGCTGATAGGTCCGCAGCTTCTCCGGATCGTCGCCACACTCCTCGCGGATCTGATCGAGGGCGGTCTCCCAGGCCCAGGTCTTCCAGACCCACCGGATCGGCTCGCCGTCGGGATCGAGGATGTCGCCCTTCGCGCCCCAGGCGAGGCCATCCATCCCCTTCAGGATCTTGCAGGCGATCCCCGCCTCCTCCAGCGCCTCCTTCATGAACAGCGCGTGATAGGTCTCCTCGGGATCCCGGTCCTGCATGATGTGGAGCGTCGAGTCGACGTCGCTCGCCTTCCAGGCCTCGACGAGCTCGTCGTGGAGGGACTCGCCGGGATCGCGCCCGACCTCGCAGCCGTAGTGCGCCGCCCAGCGTCCCTGGATCTTGCCGCACTCCATGTGACAGGCGGCCGAGTCCGCGTTGTACTCGTAGACCTTCAGGCCTCGGGGCGAGAGCGCGAAGTCGAAGCGACCCGTGATCATCTGGTTCAGGCGATTGTCCCAGGACTCGTGGATCTTGCCCCAGAGCGAGCGCGGCAGGTTGAAGCGCGCGAGCAGGGCCTCGTCGCGCAGGACGTGGTCGGTCGCGTGCATGAAGAGACCGTGGAGCTCGCCCGTGGCGCGCACGAGCTCGTCGTGGGCCGTCTCGGAGATCGCGAAGTAGAGGCGCTGGTCCTCGTCGCGGGTCGCGAGGCGGTGGCCCCCGATGACCTCGACGTAGGCGGCCTCGTCCGCGTTGGCCACGTTCAGCCAGGACTTGCGCGAGCGCCGCTTCTTCTCGACCTCGCGCCCCTCGATCTCGAAGAGCCGCGGGTCGACGAGCGCCATGGGCTCCGCGTGGGTCGAGTCGTCGGTCTGGATGACCCAGCCGAGGATCGTCGCGTCCTTGAACGAGCACTCGACCCAGTACTCGCCCTCTTCGGTCACCTTCGTGTGCAGCTCGCGCGCGAAGTTCCGGCCCTCGGGCCAGACGCGGTGGCCGACGTTCTGCTCGGCGAAGCGGATGAAGTCGAGACCGACCTCGGTCACGACGGCGACGTGGCCCGTGTGCTCGAACTCGCCGCCGGGCTCCCAGATCAGGAGGGAGCCCGGCTCAGGCGGTCTGCGCGAGCCGTTGCGGAAGGCGTACAGCGGAAGCGTCCGGCCCGTCTTCACCTCGCGCACGCTGCGCAGGCGGAAGATCTCGTGGGCCATCGCGACGTCGTCGAAGACGCAGCCGGTGTTGAGATACATCCAGCGGCGCGCGAACTCGACGCACTGCCACTTGTACCCCATGTAGAGGCCGTCGAGATGGCTTCGGAAGGCACTGCGATCCGGGAGCCTGCGCGGGTCCGCGGTCTCGTAGTCGGAGGAGTAGACGGGCACGTTGCCGGGCGCGACGCCGAGCAGCGTGCCGAAGGGCGCGGGGCCGGGCTCGGCCTCTTCCGCGTCGGATTCGATCGGATCGGAGCTCATGGATTCCAGACGGCCCGGACCGGCGATCCGGGCCGGCGTTTCAGGTTGGCATTCCCGGTTGGCATACGAGGATGGCGTCGCTCGAGCCGCGCCCCCTCGCGACCGGCTCAGTCGGGCGAGAGTGTGGCGCGTCCGCGCCAATCCTCAAGCGGCACGAAGCCCCGGATCGCGGCCTCCGCCTGATCGTCGTCGGCGACGGCCTGGCCCGCTTCCGTGCCGGCGCCGCGGGCCGGGTCGGGCGCGAGCCCGCCGATCTCGCACGCTCCCGCACCGACCTCGCCCTCGCCGGCACCCCGAGCCGGTCCGCCGTCGACCGCCGTCCGCACCAGCGAGGCGAAGTCGAAGGCCTTCGGGTCGACGAGCTGGGAGACCTGGACGTGGCAGAGCGCGTGGAAGATCGAGTCGATCCGACCGGGGCTCGCCTTCTCCCACTCGGCCAGCATCCGCGCGATCGCCTTGCGCTGGAGGTTCGGCTGCGACCCGCAGAGCGTGCAGGGGATGATCGGGAAGGCCCGCGCCCGGGCATAGCGGACGATCTCGCGCTCGGGGACGTAGCAGAGCGGCCGGATCACGACGTTGCGGCCGTCCTCGGACAACAGCTTCGGCGCCATCGCCTTCAGGCGACCGGCATGGAAGAGATTGAGGAAGAGCGTCTCGACGATGTCGTCGCGGTGATGGCCGAGGGCGATCTTGTCGATCCCATTCTCGCGCGCGAAGCGGTAGAGCGCCCCGCGCCGCAGCCGGCTGCAGAGCCCGCACTGGGTCCTTCCCTCTGGAACGACGCGCTTGACGACGCTGTAGGTGTCCTGCTCGAGGATCCGGAACGGGACACCGAGGGCCGTCAGGTACTCGGGCAGGACGTGCTCGGGAAAGCCCGGCTGCTTCTGGTCGAGGTTCACCGCGACGAGCTCGAACTCGACCGGGGTCGCGCGCTGCAGCGAGAGCAGCAGATCGAGCAGCGTGTACGAGTCCTTGCCGCCCGAGAGGCAGACCATCACCCGATCGCCGGCCTCGATCATCCCGAAGTCGGCGATCGCCTTGCCGACGAGGCCGCGCAGCCGGGCCTGCAGCCGCTTGAAGTTGGCCGAGTCCGTCGGCCGGGCGGCGGCCTCGGGGGCGGGCTCGGGCGGAGCCTCGGGCGAGGCGGCGCGCGGCGCGTCGACGGGCTCGGTGGCGGGCAGGACCGGGGACGAGCTCACGGGCGGACTCCTGCGAGGGCGCGGTGCTGGTACAGGACGCCATCGACGAAGCCCTGGCGGCGATAGTAGTCGCGGGTCCCGATCGCCGAGATGACCGAGAGCGTGGCGTAGCCCGCCGCACGGGCGCGCTCGGCCGCCGCCTCGAGCAGGCGGGCTCCGAAGCCGCGGTGCTGTGCGCGACCGGCCGCCTCGGCGCCGATCCCGACCGCCCCGCCGTAGACGTGGAGCTCGCGCACGATCGCATGGTCACCGAGCTCCTCGACGAAGGAGCGCGACCCGGGCAGCGAGAGGCGCAGGAAGGCGACGATCCGATCATCCGCGGTCACGAGCTCGAGGAACGCCTCGCTCGCGCCGCCCGCCTCGTAGGTCGACTCGACGAGGCGCAGCGATTCGGCATCGAACGCCTCGCCGCGGATCTCCCGCCGGCGGATCTCCTCGATCCGCCCGCCCCGGCGCGCGACCTCGGCCTCGGCGATCTGCCGGAAGTTGGTGCGCTTGTTGCCGACGACGATGTCGTCGGAAGAGATGTCGCGGATGACGCGGGTGACCCGACACCAGCGCGGGACGATGGCGAGGGCATCGGCGACGAGCCCGAGCAGCTCGTCGTCGCCGTACGGGCGCCAGGCACCCGACTTCCAGAAGCGCATCAGCTCGGCCGTCTCGATCAGGCTGCAGGGATAGAGCTTGAGCTCGTCCGGGCGGAAGTCGGGCTCGCCGAAGAGCCGCGCGAAGTCGGCGCGGTCGGACTCGGGGGTCGCGCCCAGCAGATTCGCCATCCAGTGCGCATGGATCTTGAAGCCCGCGGCGCGGAGCAGGCGGAAGGCGCGGCGGGTCGCGGCGACGTCGTGACCGCGGCGATTCGCGTCGAGGATCGCGTCGTCGAGGCTCTGGACGCCCAGCTGGACCTTCGTCGCCCCGAGCCGTCGGAGCCGCAGGACCTCCTCGGGCGTCACCTGGTCCGGGCGCGTCTCGAGCACGAGGCCGACGCAGCGCGCGCCGGCCGACTCGTTGCGGCGCTGGGCCCGCTCGAGCGCGGCCCAGTCCGCCGCGCCGGCGTCGCGATCGCCCGCGAGCCCCGCTGCGTGCGCGGCGAGGAACGCGGAGACGCGCTGGTTGTACGGGTTCTTCGCGAAGGCGGCCCCGTCGACGGCGGCATCGATCGCCTCGAAGTCCGGGAGCCTCGGCGCGTGCTCGCTGCGGCGATCGATCCCCGCGCCGAAGTCGCTCATCGCCGACAGGCAGCGCTCGACGAACTCGACCTGATGGGCCTCCGGGTAGAAGGACCAGGTCCCGCCGAGGACGATCAGCTCGATCTTGTCGACGGGATGACCGGTCGCGTCGAAGGCTGCGAGGCGATTCCAGGTCTGCAGGTAGGGATCGAAGCGGTTCTGCGCCGCGCGCTGGGCCCCCGGCTCGTCGGAGAGGTAGCTCTTGGGCATGCGCACGTCGTTCGGACAGAAGATGCACTGCCCCGGACACGGGAAGGGCTGGGTCAGGACGGTGAGCGGCGTGACCCCGCTCTGGCTGCGGACGGGGCGGCGCTGGACCCGCCGGCGGAAGCGTGCCTCGTCGAGGTCGAGCCCCGCCTCGCGACCGAAGGCACGGAAGCCCGCGATGAGCTCGCTCCGGGAGAAGTAGCCGCCGCCCGGACGCGGATGCCGACGCAGCAGCGGATCGAGCCGGTCGGCGGCAAGCGTCTCGCCCTGTTCGCTCGGCAGCTCGGCGATCTCGCGCAGCAGCGGCAGCATCGCGGCGCGCAGGGGGCGCGGGTCGAAGTCGCGGTCGGGACCGCGCCCCTTGAAGCGCCCGCCGCGCCGTGTCGGATCCATCGTCGCCACCGCAGAACCTCGGCGGCGGAGTCTAGAGCAGCCCGCCCGCCCCCGAGCCGTCCGCAGCCGTCCGCTCGAGCGGGGCCGCCTGCCCGGCCGCTCGGGTCGACCGGAGGCCCGGCCCGGCCCCCTTCGACTAGACTCCCCCCGCCGTGAACGCCCGCACCCGGGATCAGCTGCTCGAGCTCAATCGCATCTTCTACGAGGCCCACGCCGAAGCCTTCGATCGCAGCCGTGGCGCGCGCCCCTGGCCCGGCTGGCAGCGGCTCGCGGCCCGGCTCGCCGGCCTCTCTTCCGAAACGCCGGCGCCGCCCGCTCTCCCCCTGCCCCCCTCGCCGCCCCGCGACCTCGGTTCGGTGCTCGACATCGGGTGCGGCAACGGGCGCTTCGCCTGCTTCCTGCACGAGGCGGGCTTCCGCTTCCGCTACACCGGCGTCGACGCGAACGCGGCGCTGCTCGAGGCGGCGCGGCGGCAGCTGGCGGTGGGCCCGGCCGCCGAGGCCCGACTGATCCGACACGATTTCCTGGCGGGGGGCGCACCCGGGGCCGGGCTGCCGGCAGGCCCTTTCGAGCTGATCGTCCTGATGGGCGTCCTGCACCACGTCCCCGGCGCGGAGGGCCGCCTCGCCCTGCTTCGAGCCGCGACCGCCCGGCTGGCCCGGGGCGGGCTCCTCGCCCTCGCGATCTGGCAGTTCGCGGACGATCCACGCGAGGCGCGCAAGCGGGTCGCCTTCGCGTCCGCGGGGCGCGTCCTCGGGCATTCCATCGACGAGTCGCAGCTCGAGCCCGGCGACGCGCTGCTGCGCTTCGGCGCCGATCCGACGGCCCCGCCGCGCTACTGCCATGCCGTCACGGCCGCCGAGCTCGAGTCCTGGCCCGACGCCCTCGGCCTCGAGCCCGTGGACGACTACGAGGACGACGGGCCGCACGGCCGCTCGAATCGCTACGCGGTGCTGCGACAGCCCTGAGCGCACGCCCGACGTCCGCTGCGCCGACCGCGACGTCCATCGCGTCTCGTCCCGTCCCCGCTCGTTCCGCGCCGTTCCGTCCCGTCGGGCCCCGTCGACCGGAGGCTTCATTTCCCCTGCCCCACGGCCGATGGATCGGGCGAACATGCACATCTCCGCTCGCGCCCTCCTCGCCGCCATCGCGGGCGGTGCCGCCGCGACTCCGGTCCTTCCGACCGGGGCGGGGGCGCGCGTGCCGGCCGGCCTCGACGTCCGCGCCGTCGACGCGTCGGATGCGCTCGCAGGCCTCGCCGCGTGGATCGATGCGTTCGTCCGGACGCTCGGCGCGGGGCTCGCCCTCCCCGACCGGCTCGACGCCCTCGCGTCCTTGCCGTCCTCGACCGAGGGCGGGCTCGGGCTCGCCGCCGTCCTATTCGCCGGCCTGCTCGTCCTGCGCATCGCCGCCCGAATGCGCCCGACCGGAAGCCTCTCGCTCCGCCTCGAGTTCCCCGACGTGATCGAAGGCGAGTTCGAGGTCCGCCTCCGACGGCGGACCGGCAAGCGCGGTCGGAGCGCGGCCGGACGCCGGGAGACGCGCCACCTCCGCAAGGGCGTCCACCGGGAGACCCAGTTCGATCGAATCGCCCCGGGCGTCTGGTACCTCGGGCTCGACGGCGAGCTGCGCGCGCCGCGCTCGCGGGCGGTGCTCGCGAAGGTCCACGAGGAGCTCGAGGTCCAGGTCGAGGCGACGGGCTGCACCGCGATCGTCCACCGCCTCGCCGACGTCGAGGCCCCCGTCGAGTTCCGCATCCACTGGGATCGCCAGCCCGCCCGCGACGTCGGGCTCTGCGTCGACGGGCGACCGCAGACCCTGCGTTATGCGGCGCAGGGCCAGCTCAAGACGACCCTCGCCCTCGGCGAGCACGGGCTCGTCGTCGGCGCCGGAGATCGCGTCGTCGAGCGGTCGGTGCGCATCGACAGCTACGAGCCCAAGGTCGTCCACATGGACCTCGCGGCGCCCGAGGGCCTCGTCTTCAAGGGCTGCCCGCCGGCGGTCCAGGCCTTCCTGCAGGGCGATCTCGGCACCGCGGCCCGCGCCCTCGAGCGCGACGGACAGGGCGCCGTCGGCTCGTTGCTGCTGGCTCGGCTGCACCAGGAGCAGGGCCAGAGCGAGCGGGCGGCCGAGCGCCTCGAGAACGCCGGCCGGTGGCGCGAGGCCGCCGAGCTGCGCCGCACGCTGGGCCATCACGACCGTGCGGCCACGCTCTTCGAGCGTGCCGGCCTGATCCTCGAGGCGGCGGCGAGCCACGAGAGTGCCTCCGCCTGGGCTCTCGCCGCTCGCGCCTATCACACGGCCCAGGCCTACGCCGACGCGGCGCGCTGCTTCGAGCGGGCCGGGGACGCGCGCGGACGGATCGACGCGCTCGAAGCGGAGGGCGCGTTCTTCCGCGCCGCCGCGCTGGCGAGCGAGATCGACGATCGGGCACGGGCGATCCGCCTGCTGCAGCAGATCGGGCCCCAGGATCCCGACTTCGGCCGCGCCAGCGAGCTGCTCGCCCTCGCCTTCGAGCAGGAGGGCCACCACGACCTCGCCGCCCGCCAGCTCGAGCGCCGCCTCGAGCTGCTGGCCCCCGGCGAGTCCGCACCCGGCCTCGAGCTCCATCTCGCCGAGCTGCTCGAGGAGACCCACGACTACGGCCGCGCGCTCGAGATCCTGCAGGCGCTGCGCGAGCGCGAGCCGACCTATCCGAACGTCGCCTCGCGCATCGAGTCCCTCCGCAAGAAGCTGTCCGCTCCGGTCCGCAACGCCGCCTACGACGCGGCGCCGGTCCCGCCCGGCGCGACCGCCTTCGTCGCCGCCGAGCGCTACGAGATCCTCGAGGAGATCGGCCGCGGCGGCATGGGCCAGGTCTACAAGGCCCGCGATCGCCGGCTCGGCCGCATCGTCGCGCTGAAGCGCATGCCGGAGAGCCTGCGCGACCATCCCGCCGCGCTCCAGCTCTTCATGGGCGAAGCGCAGGCCGCGGCGCGCATGAATCATCCGAACATCGTGACGCTCTACGACGCGGACCAGGAGAACGGCCGATTCTTCATCACGATGGAGCATCTCGAGGGCCTGCCGCTCTCGACGATCCTGAAGCAGCGCGGCCGCCTCGGCCCCCGCGACACCGCGCGCCTCGGCCGGGAGGTCTGCGCCGGGCTCCAGTACGCCCACGACCAGGGCATCGTCCACCGCGACGTCAAGACGGCGAACCTCTTCCTGACCCGCGACCGCCAGCTCAAGATCATGGACTTCGGCCTCGCGAAGATCCTCGAGGCCGTCCGCGACCAGGGCGCGACCCTCATCGCCGGCACGCCCTACTACATGGCTCCGGAGCAATCCGCCGGCACCGTCGGCGACGGACGCACGGATCTCTACTCCCTCGGCGTCACGCTCTTCGAGCTCGTGACGGGACGCCTGCCCTTCGTCGAGGGCGACATCGCGGGGCAGCATCGGACCGCGCCGCGGCCGGACGCGAGCGCGGGGCTGCCCGACGTCCCGAGCTCGCTCGCGCGCCTGATCCAGCGGATGATGGCGGTGCGACCGGAGGATCGACCGCGCAGCGCGGCCGAGGTCGCGCGAGAGCTCGGGGCGATCCTCGAGGACTGAAGGCGCGCCGGGCGCCCGCCTAACCCCGGAGCGGCCCGAGCCCGGCCGCTTCGCGGCACGCCTCGAGCACCGGCATCGCGAGCGCTCGCGCCCGCACCGCCCCCGCGCGCAGGATCTCCTCGATCTCGTCGGGCCGGGCCTCGAGCGCCGCGCGCCGCGCCCGCATCGGCTCGAAGTAGTCCATCAGCCGCGCGAGCAGGTCCTTCTTCACGTCGCCATAGCCGAGGCCGCCGGCCCGGGCGCGCGCGAACATCGCTTCGCGCTCCTCCGCCGTCACGAACAGGCTCCAGATCTCGAAGACCGCCTGGTTCACGTCCTTGGGGGCCTCGACCGGCGTCGAGTCCGTCACGATGCCCATCACCGCCTTCTTGACCGCGTTCTTCGCGGCGAACATGGCGATCGTGTTGCCGTAGGACTTGGACATCTTGCGGCCGTCGGTGCCGGGGACGGTCGCGGTCTCCTCGAGGATGTAGGGCTCGGGGAGCGTCAGCGCTTCGCACTCGTAGAGGCGGTTGAAGCGGTGGGCCATGTCGCGGGCCATCTCGATGTGCTGCTTCTGGTCGCGGCCGACGGGGACGAGATGCGAGCCGTAGAGCAGGATGTCGGCGGCCATCAGGACCGGATAGGTGAAGAGGCCGTGGTCGACGTCCTCGCCCTTGTCCTGGGCGGCCTTGTAGGCGTGGGCGCGCTCGAGCATGCCCATCGGGGTCACCGAGGTCAGGATCCAGGTCAGCTCGGTGACCTCGGGCAGATCGCTCTGGCGAAACAGGATCGCGCGCTCGGGATCGAGACCGGCGGCGAGATAGTCGAGGGCGACGTTCAGCGTGTTGCGCCGGCGCTCGGCGCCGTTGCGCAGGCTCGTCATCGAGTGGTAGTCGGCGATGAAATAGAGCGCGGTGTCGTGCTGGTCCTGCAGGTCGACGAACTGCCGCAGCGCCCCGAAGTAGTTCCCGAGATGGAGGTTCTCGCCCGTCGGCTTGGTGCCGGAGAGGACGATCTGCGCGCGCTTCGGCAACGCCGACGTCGCGTCCGTCGACGGGGCGGACGACGCGGAGCCGGATCGCGGGGAGCTGGACGACGAAGAGCTGGACATGGGGCGCGCGATTCCGATGGCAACGCTCAGGCCCCGACGGGCGTGAGCCAATGGGCGAACTCCGCGTCTTCGCCGGTGGCGGCGCGGCGGAAGCGGTCGCGCAGGCGGGTCGAGATCGGGCCCGGACAGACCGCCCCGAGCTCGATGCCGTCGACGGACTCCACCGGCCAGACGCCGGCGGTGGTGCCGGTGAGAAACGCCTCCGCGGCACCGAGCAGCGCCTCCGGCACGAGCTGCGTCTCCCGGCACGGGATGCCCTCGGCCTTCGCGAGCTCGAGGATCGAGCTGCGCGTGACGCCGTGGAGCACCTTCTCGGCGGCCGGCGTCAGCAGCTCGCCCGCAGCGCTCACGAGGAAGAGGTTCGTCGTCGGCCCCTCGGCGAGGAATCCGTCTTCGTCGACCAGCACGATCTCGTCGTAGCCCGCGGCCCGGGCGCGGGCCTTGGCGGTCATCGGCGAGGCGTAGTTGGCGGAGACCTTCGCCTGGGGCGAGAGGATGTCCTCGCGGCGATTGGCCCGCTCCTTCTCGATCCAGAGCTTGAGATGCGCCGGCTTCGGCGGCGACGGCCGCGGCAGGCGATCGCTGATGTCGGCCTTCGGGTCGTAGGCGGCGATGGCGATCGTGACGTGGGTGTCGACGGGGACGACGTCGATCTCGACCGACGCGAAGTACGCACTGATCTTGACCGCCTTCGCCCCCGGATTCGCGCGCACCGTCTCGCAGATGGCCGCCCGCAGCTGGTCCGCCGACTGAGTCACGGGCAGCCCCATCAGCCCGCACGAATGAAAGAAGCGCTCGATGTGAGGCTCCAGCCGGAACACGGCGGCCCCACGGGGCGTCTCGTGGACCGACATGAAGTCGAATACCAGGGAGCCGCGCTGGATCGCGTGGGACAGGACGTGCACCGTCGCCGACGCCCAGGGTCGCAGCTCGCCGTCGACCCAGATCAGGCGATCCGGATCCCGCGAGACCGAAGTCGTCGATGCGGCGCTTCCCACGGGCCGGAATGTATCAGGGATTTGGGAGGCGACGGCGGCTCGCGCCGGATTTCCTGCCACGCGCCGCGCCCCGGCGGCTACTTCCCCTTCGCATTCCCGTCAGCGAGGTCGATCGATGAGCACCGCCATCCGACACGCCAGCAACGTGCTGGTCACCGCCGCCCGCCTCTACAAGGAGCTCGCCCTGTCCGCGAGCGAGCTGCTCCGCCCCGAGACCTACCGGGGGCGCTGAGCTCCGGCGCCGGCCGCGCGAAGCGCTCAGTCCCGCGCCAGCGGATGGGCTGCGGCGTTCTCGCCCGCGGCGAGCTTGCTCCAGGCGGCCAGGGTCTCATCCCGCCGCCGAGCCGCTGCGGGCCCCGGCTCCTGGCTCTTGACCCAGGTCCGCGCCGCCAGCGCGATCGCGAAGAGCATCGCGGCGATCGCGACCTCCAGAAAATCACCCGGTGCGAGGGACAGGATCGTCGGTCGGTAGGTCGTGGTCAGATAGACGACCTTCAGGACGAAGCCGACGAGCAGCGCCGTCCAGCCCGAGAGCAGCAGCAGATCGATCAGGGGAAGGACCGGCATCGGGGGGCCTCCTGGCTCTCCGACCATCCTAAACCGCGCGAGGATCGCGGGTCAATCGAACATCTTGGGGAGTCGAGGTCCGCCGAAGCAGGTCCCCGAGCCGCCGTCGCGCCGGAAACCCCGCACCACCCCCGCGCGATGGCAGCCCGGAAAGTCGACGCTACATTCCGCGCCCCGACGACCCGATGGGTCGTCGGTCCCACCGGATTCCCGGGTCCCCGGGCCGACGTAGCTCAGTTGGTAGAGCAGCTCACTCGTAATGAGCAGGTCGACCGTTCAAATCGGTTCGTCGGCTCCATTTTTCCCTCGCGCGATCCGGCCGCCGGACGCGCCCGGAGGCGTCCGCCCCGGCGGCCTCGGCCCCGGCTCAGCGGCCGTCGCCGCGCGTCCCCCGCCACCGCGAGACCAGCGCCCCGTCCTCGATCTGCTGGTACTCGACGTGGCCGTCGACGTACCGGCTCTCGAAATCCGGCCGGGCCTGCATCCACGCGAGGTAGGGATTCTCGCCGAACATCGGCCCCAGATTGTCGGCGACGACGACCGCGCCCTCGGCGAGCAGGCCGCGCGCGAGGATCTTCTCGGCATCCGGCTGGTAGAGATCCTTCCAGTGGTCCAGGAAGACGAGATCGAAGCGCTCGTCGATCGAATCGAGGCGTTCGTTCGCGCTGCCGGTCAGGAACTCGATCCGCTTCGAGACGCCGGCGAGCTCCGCCATCGCGCGCGAGACCTCGCTCGACTCCGGGCTCACGTCGATCGACACGATGCGCCCGCGATCGGAGAGCAGCCGCGCCATCAGGATCGCCGAATAGCCCACGAAGCTGCCGAGCTCGAGCACGCGCGCCTCCGGCCCGATCCGCCGCAGCTCGTCCACGAGGATCGTTCCCTTCTCGGGCCCGACGTTCATCAGGAAGCGATCCTCCCGCGCGAAGCGGTCGAGCGCCGCGAGCACGGAGTCGGGATCCCCGGGCCGCGCATGACGACGGGCGAAGTCGAGCGCTGCCTCGCGTCGATCCGGCTCACGCAGGACGGTGGCCCGCACGTAGCGACCGAGCTCCCGCAGCGCGAAGGGCAGGGCCTGGAGGCGCGTGCGCCACAGCCGGCTCCGCACGCGCTCCGCATCCGAGACCGATCCCGGTGTCATCCTTCCTCTCCTTCCCCTCGCGAGACGACGCGCACCGGCTCCGGGAGCGCGATCGAGCCCGTCAATCCCGGACGTGATCCTCGCGCGTGTACCAGCCGGCCCAGACCAGCAGCACGAGCTGGAAGGGAAGCCGGATCCAGTGGAAGACGCCGGGGCCGCTCCCCGGTCCCTCCGGCCCGACGTTCTCGAGCGCGCCATAGACGTTCGCCGGGAACACCGCGATCAGCAGCGCGATGATCCCCCAGGCCGCGAAGATCCGCGTCCTCGGCTCGAGCAGGAAGACGCCGAGCACGATCTCCGCGAGCCCCGACAGCAGGTTCAGCCACTCGGGCGACGGAAGACCCGGCGGAATCAGCGGCAGGAAAAAGTCGGGCTTCAGCAGATGGAAGAAGCCCGCGGCCGCATAGTTCACGGCCATCACCCACAACAGAATCGATTTCGTCCTGCCCATGTCTGCGGGATGCTCCTGTCTTCGGGTTCCAGCGTCGTCTCGAGAATCGTCGGGATCAGGGAGTCGCAGGCGAACGCCCCGACCCTCGCCCGCCTCCCGGTCCTCAGCGATCCGACCGCCGTCCGGGTCGATACCAGATCGGCGACGAATAGGCGCGCTCCTGGATCACCATCGGGACCTCCTCCGACGCATCCCGACCGAACCGCTCCGCATCGTAGGCCGTCCAGCGCGGCGTCGGGATCTCGAGGACCCGGACGTAGTAGAACGCGGGCTCCGCGGGATCGAAGTCGGGGTCGCGCCAGAACGTCCGGAGCTCGGCTGCACCGATCGTGTTGGCATAGCGTGCACGGGCGACGTCGACCGTGTTGCCGACGGGCTCGATGCCGGAGGGCTTCCGCCGAGCCGGATCGGAGAGCGCGACGTCGTAGAGGGTCTCCCGGACGCGCCCCTTCGCATCGAGGGCCCCCTTCACGATCTGGATCCGGTCGAGGTTCGCGCCGTTCGCATCCTTCGTCGCCCAGACGAGGAAGCCCGGGGCGGACGCGCCCGCCGGTCGGGCCGGCAATCGCCCCCCCATCGGGACACCGTCCGCATCGCCGCGCTCGACGGTCCGGACGCCGTCGGCGTCGACCGCCTCGAAGCCCCACCCACCGAAGAAGCGCAGCGCGATCCGCGGCCCCGTCGTCGCGTAGGTCTCGCGCCGCTTCATCGCGTCGAAGATCGCCTCGCGCGTGTTCTCCGTCGCCCAGACTGCGGCATAGCCCGAGGCGGCGAACTCCCAGCCCAGCATGCGCAGGCCGGTCCCCTCCTGCGGCGGTGCGACCTCGTAGGCGTCGCGACCGGCGTGGGGCTCGTGGGGCGTGACCTTGCCCCAGTAGTTGTCTTCCTCTGCGGTGGAGAGCGAGGTGTGGGAGTCGGTGCTCCCGATCATGCCGAACTCGAAGGGGTTCACGCCGACCCGTCGCTCGAGGGCCAGGCCGATGCCGAGCGCCGAGCGCACGTATTCGAAGGGAAGCATCTCCGGCTTCTTGGCGGCCATCAGGAGGAGATTGCCCTTGTCCCAGCGCTCGAAGTCGGCGAAGGGATCCTTCGGCGAGAGCAGCGGATGGGTCTCGCTGTCGCCCTTCGTCTGGGTCACCTCGACGATCGGCTCCCAACGCGCTCGAGTCCGGGCATGGGCCTTCGACACGGGCCGTCCGGAGAAGTCGGACGTCGAGAACATCCGCCCGTTGCTGACGTTGCTGTTGTGGGGGATCGCGATCGCGCGTCCACCCGTCGTCGCCTCGTAGCGCTCGAGGAATCGCCAGAGATCCTCGGGATCTTCGCCGTCGAAGACCGAGAACGGCATCACGCGATTCGCCCGGTCGGCGCCGTCGCGCAGGAGCACCACGCGATGGAGATTGTCGCCCCCCGGCATCGAGGTCCACTCGAACCCGATCATCGCGGTGAAGCGGCCGGGCTCGTTCGCGGCGTCGGCGGCGGCGGTCAGCCGATGCCAGGCGGTCGCCCCCACGCGCGGGTCGACGTCGATCGCGGCGCCCGAGGTCGCGGATCGCGCGATCTCCCAGGAGACGGCGACCGAGCCCTCGGGCCCGCTCGCGACCTGATCGCGCATGCGCCGCCCGGCGGCCGTTCCCCGGATCGCGGGGTCGTCCGCGCGCAGCGCGTCGAGCAGGCCGAGGTATTCGGCGTGATCGGAGACGACGAGGAAATCGAGGGGGCGGTCGATCAGCGCCCGGAGCCCCCCGCTCGCCTCGACGACCTCGCCCTTCGCGAACCGATACGCGGCCTCGGGCGGAAGCCGATTGCCGGATGCGTTGGCATCGAAGGAGAGCGCAGTGTGGAGATGGGCATCACCCCAATAGAGCTTGCGGGACGGATCGGGACGGAGCCGGGGGGAGTAGGAAGGCGCGGCCGGGTCGGCGGCCGCGGCGGTGACGGCGGTGACGGCGGTGACGGCGGTGACGGCGATCGAAGCACCCTGCACCAGGGAGCGCACGAGGAGGCGGAGTCGGCGCGCCCGACGACGCCGGGCGATCGCACGTCTTCCGACGGACCCGCTCATCCGAGATTGCGCCGGAACATCTCGACGACGCGATTGCGGTGCAGCTCGTCGGCCTTCGCGTCGTAGCCGTGGGCACCGGGCAGCGCGAAGCCGTGATGACAGCCGGGATATCGCTCGAGCCGATAGTGGGCACCGGCCTCGCGGAGCGCGGCATCGATGCGCTCGGTCTCCCCGGGAATGATGTACGGGTCGTGCTCGGCGACGCCCAGATAGAGCTCGCCCGTCATCTTCTTCGCGAGCAGATGGGGGCTGTCCGGGCGATCCGTCGCGAGATTGGCGCCGTGGATGGACGCCGCGGCGGTCACGCGCTCCGGATACGTCCCCGCGGCATACAGCGCCAGCGGCCCGCCCATGCAATAGCCGACGCAACCGACCCGCCTGCCCGCGACCTCGGGCTGCCGATCGAAGAACGCGAAGAAGGCCTGCAGGTCCCGCATGACGCCGTCGTTCGTCACGAGCTTCACGAGCCCCATGACCCGCTTCTGCTCGACCGGATCGTCCTGGAGGGTCGAGTGGTCGAAGGGCGCGTAGGGCCGACCGCGGTAGTACAGATCCGGGACCAGCACGTAGAAGCCCTGGGCCGCCAGCTTCTCGGCCGCGCCGAGGAGGGTCGGCCGGATCCCCATGCCGTCCATCAGGTAGACGACGGCCGGCCACGACTTCGTCTCGCCGAGCGGCGGATGATAGGTACGGCAGGGGATCGTCCCGTCGGCGGCCTCGATCTGGATGCGCGCTCCGTTCATGACTCCCCTGCCCCCGTTCCCCTGCGCTCGCGCCGAACCCGTGGTTGCTCGATTCTCCGCGGGTAGCCTACCGTCTCGATCTCCGCGCAACCATCGAGGAATCCGCCATGACGCAACCCGAGCTCCGAGCGAACGCCGGCCCCGGATCGCCCGCCGCATGGCAGATCGAGCCCTCGAGCGGGTCGATCGGAGCCGAGGTCCGGGGCGTCGATCTGCGCAAGGCCCTCGAGCCCGAGGCCATCGCGGCGATCCGGCGCCTGATCCGCGAGCGCCTCGTGCTCTTCTTCCCCGACCAGTCGCTGTCGCCCGACGAGCAGCGCGCCTTCATGCGCCAGCTCGGGACGGTGCAGAAGCATCCGGAGCGACCGCGCGTCCTCGAGGGCTCCGACGAAGAGGTCGTCGTGGTGATTCCCGTCGACGGCGTCTCGGCGGTCTGGCATTGCGACTACGATCCGGACTTCGTGCCCTGCGGCATCTGCACGCTCAACATGGTCGAGTGTGCGGCGGACGGTGGGGGCGACACGATCTTCGTCAACAACTACCGCATCTACGACGCCTTCTCGCCGGGCATGCAGCAGCTCCTCGACGGCCTGACCGCGATCCACCGCAACACCGGCAACGGGGGCCGCGTCCGCGACGAGGCGCGCTTCCCGCTCGTCGGCACGCATCCGGATTCCGGACGGAAGGTGCTGCTCTACAGCGCCCACCACGTCCAGGACTTCGCGGAGCTCCTGCCCGAGGAGACCGAGCTCGTGCTCGCGCGCCTGCGGACGCTGACCCAGCTGCCGAAGTTCGCCTGCCGCCATCACTGGAAGCCGGGCACGCTCGCGCTCTGGGACAATCGCTGCGTGCAGCATTATGCGGTGCCCGACTTCTCGGGCTCGCGGCGGCTCTACCAGGTCACGATCGAGGCCCCGCTGCCGGCGGCCATCCCGAGATCCGCCGGAACGCCGACGCCGATCGTGGCCGCGGATCGGCCGCTTCCCGACGTCGCCCCGAGGAGGATCTGACGATGTTCATCGCGATGAATCGCTTCCGGATCGCGCGCGGCCGCGAGCCCGTCTTCGAAGATCTCTGGCGCAAGCGCGAGTCCCACCTCGAAGGCGTCCCGGGCTTCCGGGAGTTCCACCTGCTGAAGGGTCCAGAGGACGACGAGGCGACGCTCTACGCCTCCCACTCCGTCTGGGGCTCGCGCCAGGACTTCGAGGCCTGGACGGAGTCGGAGTCCTTCCGCAAAGCCCACGCCCAGGCGCGCGCGCCGCAGGGCACCTATCTGGGCCACCCCCAGTTCGAGGGCTTCGAAGTCATTCTCTGACCCGCCCGGCCCGCGAGGTCGGGAGCGCCGCGGACTTCAGCGCCAGAACGGTGCGGTGGAGCGATGGGCCTCGCGAACGAAGGCCTCCGCATCCCCGCCGCGCCAGGCCTGCGACAGGACCTCGACGCTGACCAGACCGTCGAAGCCGCGCGCGCGCAGCGTGCGGCTGAAGCGCTCGAGATCGAAGAGGCCCTCGCCCGGAAGGACCCTGCGATGGAGCGTCTCCTCGCGCAGGTCGTCGCCGGTGATCGCCGGATGATCGTCGAACTGGACGTAGGCGAGTCGCTCGAGCGGCAGCTTCGCGAGATCCTCCCAGTCGTCGGGGCCGAGGAAGAAGTGCCACGTATCGACGAGCACGCCGGCATTCGCCGCGCCCGACCGATCGATCAGCTCGAGCGCCCCCGCGATCGATCTCACGCCGGGGCTGATCGCGAGGTACTCGACGGCGAGCCCCGTCCCGAGCGCGCCCAGACGGTCGGCGGCGCGCCGGAATTCGCCGGCCGTCTGCGCCGACGGCACGAGATTCGAGTTCACGAGGATCCAATCCGGCCGAAGGATCCGCACGGCCTGCTCGAGCGGAGCGAGCTGGGCCTCCGTCTGCGCCGGATCGTCGTCGATCAGGAGCGCCGCGATCTCGGGACACCGCAGCCCGAGGCTCCGGATCAGCTCCGCGATCGCCTCGATCCGCCCGCCGGTCTGCACGAGCCGCGCGAGGGAGAAGGTGTCGAGCCCGACCGAGTCGAATCCGGCCGCGGCCGCCGCGCGGATCTGTCGTTCGAGGTCGGGCGTCGGCCCGAAGTAGGCCGATTCGTTGAAGAGGTTGAAGCAGAGCTCGGTCACGGCGCCCCCGTTCAGGCTCGCACCGCGGCATGGATGAAGCGCACCGCGGCGTCGACCAGCGCGTCATCGTAGGGGAACTCGGGATCGTTCCGATAGGCACGCGAGGCGTACTCGGCGTGGATGTGCTGGATCAGGTCGGCCGTGGCGTCGACCTCGAGATCGGCGCGGAACTCGCCCTTCGCGATCCCGTCGGCGAGCACGCTCGCGACGAGCTGACGGTGGGCATGCACGCGGCCGCGGTCGGGGCTCCCGATGCGGGCCAGCTCGAAGCGCTTGTCGCCCGAGAGCACCGCGGGCAGCAGCGGATTGGTCCGGCAGAAGGCGACCGAGCGCCGGAACATCGCCTCGAGCTTCTCGGTCGGTCCGAGCCCCTCGGACTCGGCCGGGACGAGCGCCCGGACCCAGTCGCGGACGATGTCGGTCACGACGACCTGGAAGAGGTGCTCCTTGCCCTGGAAGTGCTTGTAGAGCAGGCCGTTCGAGACGGAGGCGCGGGCCGCGATCGACTCGACGGTGGTGCCCGCGAAGCCCTGCTCGGCGAAGCAGCCGCGGGCCGCATCGACGATGCGCTGGAGACGCTGCTCGCGGCCCTGCTTTCGGAGACTCATCGATGCTCCCTGCCCTCGGCGCCGGTCCTCGGGCTTCGGGCTTCAGCGCGACCGCCGGCCCGCTCGCGACGGTCCCGTCCGCCCGGCCCAGAAAAGGCCGACTGCGCCGACGCGACCAGGCTCCCCGGAGGAATCAGACGCCCCTCGATTTTGACATGAAAATGAAGGATCCCGCGACTTTTTTCATTGAAAATCTCGACGGATTCATTCACCTTTCAATCGGCCGAGCCCCGACCGCCCGCAGCGGGCGGCGGGGACCCACCGGAGCCGACGGCTCCCCGGCGCTCCCCTCCCATCCGCAAGAGGACCTTCGCGATGACCCGACTCGGCTTTGCCGCCTTCGACGCAGACCACCACTACTACGAGCCCGAAGACGCCTTCACGAGACACATCGATCCGCGCATGGCGAAGCGCGCGATGCAGTGGGCGGACGTCAAGGGCCGCAGGTGCCTGCTCGTCGGAGGGAAGATCAATCGCTTCATCCCGAATCCGACCTTCGATCCCGTCGCGAAGCCGGGCTGCCTCGACGAGTACTTCCGGGGCCGCAACCAGGAGGGCAAGAGCATCCGCGACATCTTCGGCGAGCTCGAGCCGATCCATCCCGCCTATCGCAATCGCGATGCGAGGCTCGCCCAGCTCGACAGCCAGGGGATCGAGGCCTGCTTCATGTTCCCGACCCTCGCCGTCGGCATGGAGGAGGCGCTCGCCGGAGATCCCGCGGCGGCCGTCGCGGCGTTCCGCGCCTTCAATCGCTGGCTCGAGGAGGACTGGGGCTTCAACTATCGCAACCGGATCTACTCGACGCCGTACATCTCCCTGATCGATCCCGAAGCCGCGATCGCCGAGCTCGACTTCGCCCTCGCGAACGACGCCCGCGCCTTCAACATGCGCTCGGCGCCGATCCGGACCGCGACGGGCTTCGTCTCGCCGGCGGATCGCCGGTTCGATGCGTTCTGGCAGAAGGTCAACGACTCGGGCATCACGGTCGCGTGCCACTCGGGCGACTCGGGCTACCTCCCGTTCAGCGAGATGTGGGGCGGCGGCGGCGAGTTCCAGGCCTTCGACTTCCAACCCAAGCGGTTGTGTCTGTCGGCGAGCCCGTCGGCGGACTTCATGGCGACACTGATCTGTGACGGCCTCTTCGATCGCTTCCCGAACCTGCGCTTCGCGACGATCGAGCAGGGCAGCTCCTGGGTCCATCCGATGCTGCAGAAGCTGAAGAAGGCCTACGGCCAGATGCCCTACGCCTTCAAGCGCAATCCGCTCGAGACCTTCGCGAAGCACGTCTGGGTCTCGCCCTACTACGAGGACGATCTCCCGGCGCTGCGCGAGGCGATCGGCTCCGACCACATCCTGTTCGGCTCCGACTACCCCCACGCCGAGGGGCTCGCGAACCCGATCGACTTCGTGGACGACCTGCACGGCTTCTCGAAGGACGAGGTCCAGCTGATCATGCGCGACAACGGCCTGTCGCTGATCGAGCGCCGGCCGGCCTGATCGGCGCGAACGCGCACGACCCGGCGGTCTCCTCCCGGAGGCCGCCGGGCGGTGCGGATCAGTCGACGAGACACGCCTCGAGGGTGTCCGCGAGGCGTTCCGGACAGCAGAGGAACGGTGAGTGGTCGCCGGGCAGGACGCGGAGTGGTCGCCCGCCGAGCCAGCGGGCCGCCTCCTTCGAGGCCCATTCCAGCCGGACCGTCCGATCGTCGCGGGTCAGCACGACGTCGAGCGGGCCCTCGGGCCAGCGCTCGAGCGGCGACGGCTCCGCGAGCGGTCGCGCCCCCTGCCAGCGCAGCCGCGAGGCCGCCCAGGCCGCGGTCTCCGCATCGCATGCTCCATAGAAGACGCTCCGCGCCGCCTCGGCGTCGATTCGGCGGGCCCCGTCGCTGCGATCGTCGAAGCGCGCCGACGCGTACTCCGGCGTGACCATGCCGGCGAAGGCCTCGGCATCGACGGCGCCGACCCCCGTCGGCACGCTGCAGAGGAAGATCATCCGGGCACCGGGCCTACGCGCCGCGACGACCGGGATCGTGCGGCTCCCGAGCGAGTGGCCGACCAGGACCGGCCGCTCGCCGCCGGGCACGCCAGCGAGCGCCGCCTCGACCGCGTCCGCGTACTGGACGAGCCCCGCGGATGCGTCTTCGCAAGGGAGGTCGGGCGCGACGGCGCGGTGGCCCCGGCGCTCGAGCACGGGGACGAGATCGCGCCAGCACCAACCACCGTGCATCGAGCCATGGACGAGGGCGAAGACGGCCATCGCGCGAGCATGGCACGCCCGGTCGGGCGTCGAAAGACGCTCCGCGATCGCCTCCGGCGGGCGTCGGTGCGGGTGGTATCGTTGCTCGCGAACCCGAAGACCGTCCGCAGCGGCGCACGACGGAGGCAGACATGGCCCGATCGCTCCTCATCTCCTCGGACTCCCACATCATCGAGCCGCCCGATCTCTGGACCGAGCGCATCGACCGCGCGTACCGCGATCGCGCGCCCCACGTGGTGCGCGAGGAGAAGGGCGATTGGTGGGTGATGGACGGCAAGCACTCGATGTCCTTCCTCGGGATCCAGACCGGGGATCGCTTCGAGAAGGCGTCCTCCGAGCTCGTGATCGAGGCGCATTTCGAGGACGTGCGCCCGGCGGCCTACGACCCGAAGCGCTACGTCGAAGAGAATCTCGAGGACGGCGTCGCGGCGTCGGTCGTGTACCCGAGCGAGGCGATGCTCCTCTACGGCATCCCCGACACGGGTCTCTGCTCGGCGACGATGCGCGCCTACAACGACTACATCGCGGACTTCTGCAGCGAGGATCCGCTGCGGCTCAAGGGCATCGCGCTGATCAACGTCGACGACCCGAAGGAGGCCGTCGCGGAGCTCGGGCGCTGCCGCAAGAAGGGGCTCGCGGGGGCGATGATCACCGTCCTCCCGCCGGCGGACCGGTCCTACGACCTCCCGATCTACGAGCCCTTCTGGTCCGCCGCCGAGGATCTCGCGATGCCCATCTCGATGCACGTCGCGACGGGTCGCGGTGTCGCCTCGGTCGACACGACCCAGACGAGCATCAAGGACGTCAAGCCCTCGGCCTTCTACCTGCAGGACCACTTCGTCCGCAAGTCGATCGGCGAGATGATCTTCTCGGGCGTCTTCGAGCGGCATCCGAAGCTCCGGATCGGCTCGGTCGAGCACGAGGTCTCCTGGGCCCCCTTCTTCCTGTTCCAGATGGACTACACCTACACGCAGCGCCCGGTCCGCGGGAACTGGCACCGCTTCGCCGACAAGAGCGCCCTGCCCTCCGACTACTTCAAGCGCCAGTGCTTCATGAGCTTCCAGGAGGACGCGATCGGGATGCGCGAGCGCGAGACCGTCGGGCTCGGGACGCTGATGTGGGGCAGCGACTATCCCCATACGGAGTCGACCTTCCCGCGCTCCCGCGAAATCCTCGAGCGGGTCCTCGCCGGCGTGCCCGAGGCCGATCGCCGGGCGATCACCTGCGACAACGTGGCGCGGCTCTACGGCTTCGATCTCGCGGCCCTCTCTTCGTGAAGAGGCGCGTGAGGCGGACGGCGAGCGGAGCCCGCGTGGAGCGGCGATGAGCGCGCGGTTCCGGATCGCGGTGATCGACGACTTCCAACGGGTCGCGGCGCAGTCGACGGACTGGTCGCCCGCGCGGGCGGAGGGCGGCGAGGTCGCCTTCTTCCACGACCACCTCGCGGACGAGGACGCCCTGGTCGCCCGGCTCGGCGACTTCGACGCGATCGTCGCGATGCGCGAGCGGACGCCCTTTCCGGGCGCGCTGCTCGCCCGCCTGCCCCGCCTGAAGCTCCTCGTCGCGACGGGCATGTTCCATCAGACGATCGACTTCGAGGCGGCGAAGGCACGCGGGATCACCGTCTGCGGCACCGAGAACGGCCCCGGCCTCGCCACGACCGTCGAGCACATCTGGGCGATGATCCTCGGCCTCGCCCGGCGCCTCCACGAGGAGGACGCCGCGATGCGGGCCGGGGGCTGGCAGGTGACCCTGCCTCCGCTGCTCGCGGGGAAGACCCTCGGCATCCTCGGCCTGGGCAACCTCGGCCGGGCGATCCTCCCGATGGCCCGGGCGCTCGGCATGCGACCGATCGCCTGGAGCCGGAACCTGAACCCGGCGGCCGCCGCGGAGGCTGGCGTCGAGGTTGTCAGCTACGAGCGCTTCTTCGCCGAGAGCGACGTCCTGACCGTCCAGCTCAAGCTCTCCCCCCGCTCGATCGGCTACGTGGGGGCGGCCGAGCTCGCCCGGATGAAGCCGACCGCCCTCCTCGTCAACACCTCCCGCGGCCCCGTCGTCGACGAGGCCGCCCTGATCGAGGCCCTGCAGACCGGGCGGATCGCCGGCGCTGCCCTCGACGTCTTCGACCGGGAGCCCCTGCCCGCCGACCACCCCCTGCGAAGGCTCCCGAACACCCTCCTCTCCCCCCACATGGGCTACGCGAGCGTCGAGACCTACCGGGTCTTCTACGGCACCGCGGTCGAGGCCCTGGCCGCCTTCCGCTCGGGCCATCCGATCCGCCTCCTCGGCTGATCGTCGATCGTGCCGGAAACGGCACACTGCCCGATCCCTGAGCAACGACTGGTGATCGACCTAGCAATCGCGCGCACAGTCCGGCGCGAGACGGCACAGGATCGGCTCTGAGCGGCCCAGTCCGCCATACGAATCCGGCACGCACATTGCTCTCTCCTCCTTCGACGGATGCGAGGACCGACGGCTGCAATCGCCGGCCCCGTCTCCGCCAAGGGCCCTGGGCCTAGTCCCGGTCCACTCGGGGGGTGGCTCGACTCGAGGACTCGAGTCGCGTCTTCGCCCGGGCGGACGACCCGACAACCCATCAGGAGAGACTCCCAATGCGTTCCAAGACGATCACCGCCCTCGCCAGCGCCGCGACTCTGTCGTTCGCGTCGTTCGGGGCAAACGCGGCCACCGACGAGCAGATGCGTCTGCTCGAGCAGCGCGTGGCCGAGATGGAGGACCGCCTCCAGGCGACCTCCGCGCAGCTCCAGGACGAGAAGAAGAGCAACCAGGAACAGCGCGTCCTGCTCGAGCAGGCGGGCCTCGTGGACGAGAGCGAGAAGGGGCTCCGCTCGAAGGTCGGCAAGTTCTTCGACATGGTCAACGTGAGCGGCATCGCGGCCGGCAGCTACAACTACCGGTTCCTCGACTCGGGCGACAACGACGGCGGCAACAGCCTCCCGAAGAACTCGGCCGCGGCCCTCAACTCCAGCTACTTCACCCACAAGAACGCCGACAGCTTCCAGCTCGATCAGCTCTGGATCACGCTGGACAAGGCTCCGACGGAAGAGAGCCGCGCCGGCTTCCACGCCGACATCGTGTACGGCGAGACCGCCGAACAGCAGGCTCTCTCGGTCGGTAGCCGCGATGCCGGTCGCGACTCGGGCCTCCTCTATACCGGGTACGTGAGCTACCTCGCGCCGATCGGAAAGGGCATCCGATTCGACGCGGGCAAGCTGGCCACCACGCTCGGCGTCGAGGTCCTCCAGACCAACATGAACCTGACGGTGACGGAAGGCGTCGTGTTCCAGAAGCTGCAGCCCTTCACTTACACCGGCGTGGCGGCGACGACGCAGCTCACGGACAACCTGGCCCTCGTGCTGGCCGTGGTGAACGAGGTCTACCGCGACACCAACTTCAGCGTGGATCGCGACAAGGCGGGCATGGCGCAGCTTCGCTTCTCCGGCGACAAGTGGTTCTTCAACGTGGGCGGCATCGTCGGTGAGGATCCGACCGCACCGACCTGCAACGCCAACCCGACCGACACCGGAGACGACTGCAATACCTCGGTCTTCGACGTGAACGCGACGATCAATCCGACCGACAACATCACCCTCTGGGCCAACTTCGACTGGGTCCGGTACATGGGCAGCAACGTGAGCGACGGCGACAAGTTCGGCTTCGCGACCGCCGGCCGCGTCGGCATCACCGACGACACCGGCATCGCAGCCCGCTTCGAGTACCTGACGCAGGACGAGGGCGTGAACCTGGGCGTGACCAAGGATCAGGAGTACATCACCATCACGGGCGTCCTCGACCACGCGCTGACCGAGGGCCTCAAGGTCCGCGGCGAGATCCGGTACGACCGCGAGCTCAAGACGGGCGGCTCGGTCTTCCTGACCGGGAAGAACGGCCCCGAATCGGTCGCGGCCATCGCCCAGATGTATTACCAGTTCTAGATCGGGTCCTCTCGACGGATCGCGCGGCCCGGGAGCGCGCTCGCCGAGAATGGGCAAAGGAGTCGGGCGCGGCATCTTCGGATGCCGCGCCCTTTTCGTTGGAGATCCGCCGTCGACGCCACGAAGGTCGATGGGAGCCTGCGACGCTCGCCGATCCCTCGAACCTGATATCGTGAACCGGGCCCGTCATCGGAAGGGATTGGCCGAAGATCCGACGCGAAGACGGGGGCCAGGAGGAGACCCGGGATGGCGAACGACGCGACGGAAGGCCTCCGCTACCAGCCCCGCCCGCGCCCCGAGTGGGTCCGCGGCGCCAACGCCATGGGGCGCGCCATCGACGCGAAGAGCGTGGTGCTGCTCGACGAAAAGTCGCTGCTCGAGACGGCCATGGCGAACACGGGCCTCTCGGACTTCGGCGACGACGACTGGCGCGAGCCCTTCCGGATCCTGCTCGACGACCTCGAGCGCCACGCCGCGCTCCATCTCGTCGGCCGCCTCATGACGCGCTCCGACCTGCTCGTCCATCTCGAGGGAAGACTTCGGGTCGTCGACTGGCTGAAGCGCCATCCGGAGATCGAGCGGCAGCGGATCGAGGCCCCCGTCTTCGTCGTCGGCCTGCCGCGCTCCGGCACGACGATCATGGAGGAGATCCTCGGCGCCGATCCGAACGCGCGCTCGGTCCGGATGTGGGAGGCGAAGTTCCCGGTCCCGCCGCCGCGACCCGACGATCCGAAGCCCGATCCGCGGATCGCCCGCGCCGAAGCGCTCGTCGGTCTGCAGGACGCGATCACGCCGGAGTGGGCGACGATGCACAAGGTCGGCGGCGAGCTCCCCGTCGAGTGCATCGAGTTCACCTACTCCTCCTTCGTCTCCTACGCCTTCTCGGCCTCCTTCCACGTCCCGAACTACACCCGCTGGGTCGCCGCGAACGATCATCGCAGCGCGTTTCTCTGGCACGAGAAGATCCTGAAGCTCCTGCAATCCGGCTGGAAGCCGGCCCACTGGCTGCTGAAGGGCCCGACGCATCTGCCGGTCCTGCCCGCGCTCTTCGAGCGCTATCCGGACGCGCGACTCGTGCTCATGCTGAGGGACCCGGTGAAGGCGACCGCCTCCGTCGTCGACGTCTCGGGGACGCTCTTCTACATGCGGAGCGACGACACCGCGCTCAACAAGCGCCACGGCCAGTTCATCGACGGTCACCCCGCCGTCCAGGCGCTGCAGCGCGTGATCGACTGGACCGAGGCGGGCACGATCCCGCGCGACCGCATCCAGGCCGTCCCCTACCTCGACTTCTTCGCCGATCCCGAGCGCGGACTCGAGAAGCTCTACGCCGGTCTCGGGCTCCCGCTCCCCGAGACGAGCCGGCGCGCCATGCTCGAATACCTCGCGAACAAGCCGAAGGACAAGTTCGGCCACCACGACTACGCCGTCGGCTCGAGCGAGCTGATCGCGAGCGAACGGGCGAAGTGGAGCGCGATCCAGGACTGGTTCGGGGTGAAGAGCGAGGTCTGAGCCCCGCCGCTCAGTCGCCCGTCGGGCCGTCGAAGGGCACGAGCAGGTGGGCCGAGAGGTTGCCGACCTGGCCGACCGTCTCACGGCGCTCCGTGAAGATCCACTCCCCGCCGCGCTTCTCGAGGCGATCGTGGTAGCTGCCGGTGATGATCGGCTGGAGCGGCAGCCCCTCCGCGGCCTGGAACACGACGAAGTAGGTCTGGCAGCGGGCGTGGGTCGCGTCGTCGAAGTCGATGATCGGGTTGACGCAGAGATGGCGGGTCTTGGGGTTGCCGGTGTCGGGGAAGACGCGGGTCCACTTGCGCAGGTGCTTCGCGAAGTCGCCGGTGCCCTTGCGGATCGACGGCGTCTCCTCGCCGGGGAAGTAGACGTCCGCGTCCTGGAACATCCGGCCGACCTTGTCGAAGTCGCCCCGATCGACGGCGTCGGAGTAGCGGTTCAGCTCGTTCTGGATCAGGAAGAAATCGATCGCCTCGGCCATGGTCGTGCTCCTCTTGGGTTGAGCGTGGGTTGCGCCCGGGTTCCGCCCGCGCTGTATTCGCGCGATCAGGAGGTCGCCGCCCTGGAACCGTCGCCGACCGGAGCCCGCTCGATGCGCATCCCGACCGCACGCTACACCCTTCCGGCCTGGAAGGCCCTCGAGGACGAGCGGCTCTGGCCGAAGGTCTGGCAGATCGCCTGCACCGTCGACTCGGTCCCCGCGCCGGGCGACTTCTTCGAGTACGCGATCGCCGGCCTCTCGATCCTCGTGGTGCGCGGCGACGATGGCCGCATCCGGGCCTTCCAGAACGCCTGCCCCCACCGCGGAAACCTGCTCGCAACGGGCTCGGGCAGCCGAAGGGACGGGATCCGCTGCGCCTATCACCACTGGTGCTTCGATCTGCGCGGTCGGCTGACCTCGATCTCTCCCCAGGACGAGCGACCGGCGGCCGCGCCCCCGGCGAGCGGCGGACGCGGGAGCCGCCTCGATCTGATCCCGGTCCAGGTCGATACCTGGGCGGGCTTCGTGTTCGTGAATCCGGATCCCGCCGCCGAGCCCCTCGCGCGCTTCCTCGAGGATCTGCCCGCGGAGCTCGCCTGGGTCGGGATGGAGCAGTTTTCCTGCGACGCGTTCATGACGGTGCCGATCGCGTGCAATTGGAAGGCGGTCGTCGACGCGTTCGTCGAGACCTACCACCTCCACGCCGTCCATCCCCAGATGCTCGCGATCGCCGACGACGTCCACACGCCGATCACGCTCTACGACAAGCACTCGAAGTTCGTGCAGCCCTACGGCGTGCCAAGCCCGCGGCGGCATGGGTCCGTCTCGGACCAGGAGCTCTGGGAGTCCTTCGTCGGCAATCTCGGCCACCGCATGGGCATCCCCTTCGCCGACGCGGGCGCGCCGGGGCCGCACCCGCCGATCCCGCCCGGCCGGACGATGCGCGACGTGTTGGTCGGACGGATCCGCGCGCATCTCGCGGGCATGGGCCCGATCTACGCGGACCTCGACGACCACCACGTGATCGACGACTTCCACTACCACATCTTCCCGAACGCGGTGATCAACGTCTTCGCCGGCTGGTTCGGGCTGATCCGTGCCCGGCCCGGGGCGACGCCCGACGAGTGCCTGCTCGACATGTGGAACTTCGACCTGCGACGCGAGGACCTTCCGAACGCGCATCCGCGGCCGGTCGCGCGCGTGCTCTCGCCCGAGGAGATCCGCGCCCTCGGCCCGGTCCTGCTCCAGGATCTCGACCTGCTGCCCGGAATCCAGCGCGGCCTGCACCAGCCCGGGCTCACGCATTTCCAGCTGACCCGGGCCGAGGCGCGGATCGGGCGCATGCACGAGGTCCTCGAGCGCTACCTCGACCCGCCGGCGGCGCTGCGCCTCCCCGCCGACTGAGGGCGCGAAGGCGATGCCGCGCCGAAGGAACGCGGCCGACGTGCCACGCACTCCGGAGCCGTGCGCGCCCCGCTCGAGCCTCAGTAGGCCGACATGCCGCCCTCGGCCGGGATGATCGCGCCGTGGATCATGCGCGACTCGTCCGACGCGAGGAAGAGCGCGACGCGCGCGATGTCGATCGGCTCGCCGAGCGCGAAGGGATGGGCGTCGAGGGAGAGCCCGTTGCTCGCGGCCTGGTCCATGAGCCCGTTGCCCATGCGCGCCTTGATGCGATCGGACAGGACGAGCCCCGGACAGATCGCATTGACGCGCACCTTCTGCCGCCCGTAGGTCGACGCGAGCGACCGCGTCAACGAGAGCACGCCGCCCTTCGCCGCGGCGTAGACGTGGATCGGATGGCCCATCAGGGCGACGACCGAGCCGCTGTTCACGACCGAGCCGCCGCCGGCCGCGATGATCTTCGGGATGACGTGGCGGCAGCAGAGGAGCGTACCCTTCAGATCGAGGCCGATGGTATGGTCCCAGACCGCGAGGTCGACGTCGGCGACGGGCCCGTCCTGGGGGATCGAGCCGCCCGCGCAGTTGAAGAGCACGTGGATCGCACCGAAGCGCGCCATCGCCGCGGCGACCGCCCGCTCGACCGAGGCCTCGACGGTCACGTCGGTCTCGATCGCGAGGGCGCGGCCGCCCGCGCTCTCGATCTCCTTCGCGACGAGCGCGCCCGCCTCGGCGTTCTTCTCCGCGATCACGACGGAGGCGCCCTCTTCGGCGAAGAGCTTCGCCGACGCCCGGCCGATCCCCGAGCCCGCTCCCGTGATGAACGCGACCTTGCCCTCGAGCCTGCCCTTGACTGCCATGATCGACCTCCTCGTTCGCGCCGCGGCGGGTGACCGCCGCCTTCGCCGCCCGCTCCGCCTCCGCCGCCGGCGGTGTGCACCGATTCCCGTGCGCTCGACCCATGATAACGACCCATTCCCATCCCTCACGGCGTTTCGTATCGTCGAGCGCGACCCGTTCGTCGAAGGAGCGCCCGCATGTCTCTCCCGTCCGCACGTCCGATCCCTCCGCTGCGATCCGCCATCCGGTCGCTCGGTGCCGTCGCGTCGCTCCCGCTCGCGATCGGCGCCCTTTCCGTCGCCCTCGCCGGCTGCAGCCTCTTCTCTTCGTCGCCTTCCTCGAGCGGCGATGCGGCCGCGGCCGGTGCCACGAACGCGGCCACCGCGACGGCGAGCGCGAAGCCCGGCAGGACCGCGCCGCGCGCCGTCGACGAAGCGCGCATCGTCGCCGCGGATCCCGGCGAGTGGACGTCGCACGGCCGCAACTACGCCGAGCAGCGCTACAGCCCCCTCGACCAGATCACCGAGGCGAACGTCAAGGACCTCGGCCTCGCGTGGAGCTTCGATCTCCAGAGCGACCACGGTGTCGAGGCGACGCCGCTCGTCGCCGACGGCGTGATGTACGTGAGCGCCCCCTGGAGCATCGTCCACGCGATCGACGCGGCGACGGGCGAGAAGGTCTGGACCTTCGATCCCGAGGTCCCGCGCTCCTACGCGCGCAAGATCTGCTGCGGCTTCGTGAACCGCGGCGTCGCGCTGTGGGGCGACAAGGTCTTCGTCGGGACCCTCGACGGGCGCATCATCGGCATCGACCGCGCGACGGGCCAGCAGGCCTGGTCGACGTCGACGGTCGAGCCCGCGTTCAACTACTCGATCACCGGCGCCCCCCGCGTCGTCGAGGGCATCGTCGTGATCGGCAACGCCGGCGCCGACCTCGGCGCGCGCGGCTACGTCACGGGCTACGACGCCGAGACCGGCAAGCAGGTCTGGCGGACCTACACCGTCCCCGGCGATCCCGCGAAGGGCTTCGAGTCGAAGGCCCTCGAGGCGGCCGCGAAGACCTGGACCGGCGAGTGGTGGAAGGCGGGCGGAGGCGGGACCGCCTGGGACGCCATGGCCTACGACCCCGACCTGAAGCTCCTCTACGTCGGCACGGGCAACGGCTCGCCCCACGTGCGCTGGCTGCGCAGCCCCGGCGGCGGCGACAACCTGTACCTCTCGTCGATCATCGCCCTGCGACCGGAGACGGGCGAGCTCGTCTGGCACTACCAGACGACCCCCGCCGAGTCGTGGGACTACACCTCGACCCAGCACATCATGCTGGCCGACCTCGAGATCGGCGGAAAGCTGCGCAAGGTCCTGCTCCACGCGCCGAAGAACGGATTCTTCTTCGTGATCGACCGCGTGACGGGCGAGTTCATCTCCGCGAAGCCGATCGCCCCCGTGACCTGGGCGTCCCACTACGACGAGAAGGGCCGCCCCGTCGAGACGCCGAACGCCGATTTCCGCGACGGCTCGCGGTTCATCAAGCCGAGCCCCTACGGCGCCCATACCTGGACGCCCATGAGCCTCCATCCGAAGACCGGCCTCGTCTATCTCCCGGTGACCGACATGGGATACATCTACGGCGGCGACAAGGACTGGAAGTTCAAGCCGGGGACCTTCAACACGGGCCTCGACATGAGCGCCTTCGAGAGCTTCGGCGAGGCCGAGAGCACGGAGACCTGGGGCGCCTACCTGCTCGCCTGGGATCCGGTGAACCAGCGCGAGGTCTGGCGGCATACGCATCGCACCGGCTTCAACGGCGGCACCCTCTCGACCGGCGACAACCTGCTCTTCGAGGGCGCGGCCGACGGCCGCTTCGTCGCCTATCGCGCGAGCGACGGCAAGCAGCTCTGGGAGTCGCCCGTCGGGACGGGTGCGATGGCCGGCCCCGTGACCTACGTCGTGAACGGCGAGCAGTACGTCGCCGTCGCCGCGGGCTGGGGCGGCTCGTTCGGTCTCTCGGGCGGCGAGGCCGCGCTGCTCGCGGGCGTCCGCGGCGGTGGCCGCGTGCTCGCGTGGAAGCTCGGGGGCAAGGCCGTGGTGCCGCCGGGCAAGGCGCCGCTCGGCCCGGTGCCCCCGCCGGCGGCGAAGGTCGCGGCGACGGACAAGGAGCTGCGCCGCGGCAGCGTCGTCTACCACACCCAGTGCAGCGCCTGTCACGGCCCCGGCGTGATCGGCGGCGGCTCCGCGGTCCCGGATCTGCGCTACCTCGACGCGACGCAGCATTCGCTCTTCGAGCAGACGGTGCTCGGCGGGCTCCACGAGCCGGCCGGCATGCCGCGCTTCGACGATCTGCTGACGAAGGACGACGTGCGGATCATCCAGGCCTACATCCTGAAGCAGGCGGCGAAGGGCCATGCCGCCGAGCTCGAGCAGAAGTCGAGGTGATCCGATGACCGCGAACGAGAACCGACCCTCGAGGCCGCCGCTGCGCTCCGGCGTCTTCCTCGCCCCCTACCACCCGGACGACGAGAGCCCGGGGCTCCAGCTCCGACGGGACCTCGAGCTCGCCGAGCAGCTCGACCGCCTCGGCTTCGACGAGCTCTGGATCGGGGAGCACCACTCCGCCTCCTTCGAGTCGATCGCCTCGCCGGAGATCTTCATCGCGGCGGCGGCGGAGCGGACCAGCCGGATCCGGCTCGGGACGGGCGTCGTCTCGCTGCCCTACCACCATCCGTTGATGGTCGCCGACCGCATCGCGATGCTCGACCACCTGACGCGCGGCCGCGTGATGTTCGGCGTCGGCCCGGGCCAGCTGCCCTCCGACGCACACATGATGGGCATTGACGTCAAGGACTCGCGCCGGCGGATGAACGAATCCCTCGACGCGGTCGTCCGGCTGCTGCGCGGCGAGACGGTGACGATGAAGACCGACTGGTTCGAGCTGCGCGACGCCCAGTGCCAGCTCGGATGCTATTCGCATCCGATGGTCGAGATGGCGGTCGCGGCGGCGGTCTCGCCGTCGGGTCCCCGGGCCGCCGGTCAGCACGGCATCGGCATCCTCTCCATGGCCGCGACGAGCGACCAGGGCTTCGACGTCCTGCCGGCCCACTGGGCCGTCTGCGAGGAGCTCGCCGCCGAGCATGGGAAGCAGGTCGACCGGAAGAACTGGCGCCTCGTCGTGCCGATGCATCTCGCCGAGACCCGCGAGCAGGCCTACGCCGACATGGAGTACGGCCTGCTCAAGCTCGTGCGCTATTTCGAGAAGCTCGGCGGCGAGGATCTCGCCGGGATCAGGACGGTGGAGGCAGCGATCGAGCAGTGGACCGAGCGCGGGCTCACGCTGCTCGGCCGCGCGATCATCGGAACGCCCGAAGACGCCGTCGCGCGCATCCGCGCCCTCGAGCGCCAATCGGGCGGCTTCGGGACGATCCTGATGCTCGCCCACGACTGCGCGAGCCCGGAGCGGACGCGCGCGAGCTACGACCTCTTCGCCCACCGCGTGCTGCCGGCCCTGCGCGACGAGAATCGCGGCCGGGTCGAGAGCCTCGAGTGGTTCGCGAAGAACAGCCGGAAGATCGTGGGCGAGCTCAAGGTCGCGATCGGCAACGTGATCGCGGAGCACGAGGCCGAGCGCCAGCGCACGGGCCGCGGCGTCGCCTGGGGCGACGCGCGTGACCTGCTCGTCGGCGACGCACCGCCCAAGGATTGAGCGGGGCCGCCCCGTCGGCCTGCGAGCCGGACCAGGCCGGGCCGCGCCTAGCGCGTCGGGTCCGTCGGCACCTGGACCAGCTCGAGCCGCGTCCCGTCGGGATCCGTCACGTAGCAGATGCGCGCCTGGAAGACGGGGTTCTCGATTCGGCTGGTCGGGATCACCGACCCACCGAGCGCGGTCAGCTTCCCGATCATCGCGTCCCGGTCGTCGACGCGCACGGCGAAGTGGGTCAGCCCGGGCTGGTTCATCGGCCGCGCCGTCGCCGGGCCGACCGTCCCGTTCTTCGGATACGCGAGCAGCTCGATCCTCACGCCGTCGCGCTCGAGGTAGACGGCTTGGAGGTCGAGGTCCGGGATGCCCATCATCTGGGAGGTCGGCGCGTCGTCGACGTGGAGCCGGCCCTTCTCGACGAAGCCGAGCCCGTCCCGGTAGAAGCGGATCGATTTCTCGAGATCGCGCACGCAGATCCCGAAGTGCATCACGTAGTCGACGTTCATGGCTCGAAGCTCCTCTCCCGGCTCGCGCGGCGGACCGCGGGCGCGGATCGTGGGCATGGATCGCGAGGGGCGGTCCGGCTCCGAAGCCGACCGGCCCCGCTTCGGACGCTACCCGACGGAGACGGACTCCGCTTCCCACCCGGCTCCGGCGGTCGTAGAATCGGATCGATCCGTCCACGCCGAAGGAGGAACGCCATGAGCCCGCTCTTCTCCGCCGATTCCCACGTCGTCGAGGTCGAGGCTTGTTATGCCGAGATCGATCCGAAGTGGAAGTCGCTCCGCCCCCGGGCCACCGACGATCCGAAGCAGGGCGCCATCATGGTCGTCCCCGGCATGGACTTCACGATCCCCTCCGGCATGCTCTCCCGCGCAGGCGTGCGCTTCCAGGACTGGGCGAAGCCCCAGCCCTGGAGCGCGATCCATCCCGCCGCGTACGACCCGAAGGCCCGCCTCGCGATCCAGGACGAGGAGAACGTCGAGGGCGAGGTCATCTATCCCTCGGCCGGCATGGTCCTCTGCCTCCACGAGGACGTCGCCTATCGCAAGGCCTGCTTCGAGGCCTACAACCGCTGGCTCGCCGAGTTCTGCGCGACCGCTCCGAAGCGGCTGATCGGGATCGGCATGGCGGCCCTGCCCTCGCCGGAGGAGGGCGTGCGGGAGCTCCGGGAGATCGCCCGGCAGGGCTTCAAGGGCGTGATGTTCTGCGGCGATCCCGCCTTCGAGGACTACGACCATCCGAGCTATGCCCCGATCTGGGAGGCGGCGATCGAGCTCGGTCTCCCCGTCAGCTTCCACATCCTGACGGGCAAGGACAGCTACGGGATGGCGGTGCGCGGGCCGAAGGTCATCCAGCAGATCGTGACCGTCCGGGGCAACCAGAACATCATCATGATGATGGTGCTCGGCGGCGTCTTCGAGCGGCATCCGGCGCTCCGGGTCGTGATGGTCGAGAACGACGCCGGCTGGATCCCGCATTTCAGCTTCCGCCTCGACCACGCCTGGGAACGCCACCGCTGGTCGATGGAGATCGGTGCGCTCTCGCGCAAGCCGAGCGAGTACGTCCGCGACAACGTCTACACGACGTTCCAGGACGACTCGAGCGTGCGCTGGGTCGTCGACGCGCTGAACATGGACCACGTGATGTGGGCGACCGACTTCCCGCACGGCGACGGGACCTATCCGAACTCGCGCCGGATCGCCGACGAGGTCACGACCGGCATGAGCGCTGCCCAGAAGCAGGGCGTCGTGTACGGCAACGCGCGCGCCCTCTACGGCCTCTGACGCAGGCGCGGCCTACTCGAGCACCGCCGCCCGGAACGCCTCGACCTCCGCGTCGTCGAGGCCGAGCGCGGTGCGCCGGTAGTTGTCGAAGTCGCCGTAGTTCTTCTCGATCGCCTCGAAGGCCGCATCGAGGTAGGCGCGCTCGACGCCGAACAAGGGCCGCAGGAGCTCGGTGTCGGTGCGGAAGAGCGAGAAGACCTTGATCATCAGCAGCTGCCGGTCGGTCGCGCGCTTCGTGTAGTGATTGGTCAGGAGGAAATCCTCCATCACCGTCTCCCGCGGCACGCCGAGAACCGTCAGGATCATCGCCGAGGCGAAGCCGGCGCGGTCCTTGCCCGCGGTGCAGTGGACCAGCGCGGGGCGGTTCTCCGCCTTCGTGATGCGCTCGAACATCGCGGCGTACTGGGGCGCGAAGGTCGTGGCGAACTGGCGATTGCCCTCGATCATCATCGCGCGCAGGTCGAGCCCCTCGAGATCGCCCGAGCCGATCCGCTCGCGCAGGTCCTTCACCATGAAGTTCTCCGCCCCGATCGCGAGATCCGCGACGGCGGGCGGATTCTCGGCCGGCAGCCGATCGGGCTCGGCCTCCTTCTCGTGCTGCGAGCGGAAGTCGCAGACGAGCTTCAGCCCGAGACCGGCGACCTTCTTCAGGTCCGCGTCGGTCAGCGAGCCGAGGTCGTCGGAGCGGTAGAACTGGCCCCAGCGGACGTGGTGCCCGTCGCTCGTCGCGTAGCCGCCGAGATCGCGGAAGTTGGGTGCGCCCTCGAGCAGCACGTGGCGCTGCTTGACGTGGGCCGGCATGCCCGCGTCGGGATCGCCCCCGCACGCCACGAGCCCGAGTCCGAGCACGAGCCCCGCGCCGAGCACGAAGAGCGCCCCGAGCCGCCCGCGTGCGCTGCCCTGCCGAACCGGATTCCCGCCGCTCCGCATGCCCTGGTCTCCCA
>JAXLZA010000018.1:0-90122 GCA_046351135.1 Myxococcota bacterium
CGGCCTTCCCTGGGCGGATCTTCGGGGCCGAGAATGGAGCCCCCCGTGTCGACCGCCGTCCGAGGTTCGAATCCGAATCGCAAAGTCGCCTTCGTCTCCGGTGCCAGCCGCGGCATCGGGAAGGCGATCGCCGTCGAGCTGGCCCAGGCCGGCTACGACGTCGCGATCACGGCGCGCACCGTCCACGAGGGCGAGTCCCGGGAGCACAGCTCGACGATCAAGCGCTCCGACACGACGCCGTTGCCCGGCTCCCTCGACTCGACCGCCGCGCTGATCGAGGCCGCGGGCGTGCGGTGCATGAGCGTTCCGGCGGACATCCTCGACCATCCGTCGCTCGTCTCGGCGGTCGATCGCGTGATCGCCGAGTGGGGCCAGATCGACGTCCTCATCAACAACGCCCGCTACATCGGCCCGGGCCACATGGACCTGATCCTCGACACGCCGATCCGCGTCCTGCGCGACCATCTCGAGGGCAACGCGCTCGCGCCCCTCGTGCTCATCAAGACCGTCGTCCCCCACATGGTGAAGCGCAAGCAGGGGACGGTCATCAACATCACGTCGACCGTCGCCTACGAAGACCCGAGCGAGCCGGCGGGCAAGGGCGGCTGGGGCCTCGGCTACGGCTTCAGCAAGGCCGCGCTCCACCGCATCGCCGGCATCCTCGCCGTCGAGCTGCGGGAGACCGGCGTCCGCGCCTTCAACATCCAGCCGGGCTACGTCGCGACCGAGCGGATCGCCCAGGACATGAAGGCCTTCGGCTTCGACGCCTCGACGGGCGCGCCGGCGGCGGTGATCGGGAAGGTCTGCCGCTGGCTGCTCGAGTCGCCCGACGCGGCGAAGCACAACGGCGAGACGATCCAGGGCCAGGAGCTCTGCAGCGAGCTCGGTCTCCTGCCGGGCTGGTCGCTCGCGCCCGCCGCGCGCTAGGCGGGGCGTCCGGGAGCGGACCGCGCTGCGCAGAGGTTTCGAGAGCGCGTTCCGAAAGAGAGGAGCCACCGATGGCGGCCATCAAGCTCGAGGAGATGGAGACCCGGTCGGGCTTCATGAAGGGCAAGAAGCCCGAGAAGGTCACGCTGCTCCCCGACCCGCCGCGGGCGAAGCGCCATCTCCCGATCATCTCGACCGACGACCACCTCGTCGAGCCGCCGGAGATGTTCGAGGGGCGGCTGCCGAAGAAGCTCGCGGACCAGGCGCCGCGGGTCGTCGAGAACCCCAGCGGTGGCCAGGCCTGGCTCTACGACGGCAAGCTGAATCCGCAGATCGGCCTCGCGGCGGTCGCCGGGCGGCCGATCGAGGAGTGCTCCTACGAGCCGGTCCGCTTCGACGAGATGCGCCGTGCGTCCTTCGACGTCCACGCGCGCATCCGCGACATGGACCTCGACGGCGTCTACGCCTCGGTCTGCTTCCCGTCGGCGATGGCGGGCTTCTGTGGCCATCGGCTCCAGCTCGGGGTGAAGGATCCCGAGCTCGCGCTCGCGACGGTGCGCGCCTTCAACGACTGGCATCTCGAGGCCTGGGCGGGGGCCTATCCCGAGCGCTTCATCCCCTGCCAGATTCCCTGGCTGCTCGATCCGAAGCTCGCGGCGGAGGAGGTCCGGCGCAACGCGGCGCGGGGCTTCAAGGCGATCTCGTTCAGCGAGAACCCCGAGCCGCTCGGGCTCCCCTCGATCCATACCGGCTACTGGGATCCGCTGCTCGCCGCCTGCGAGGAGACCGACACGGTCGTCTGCCTGCACGTCGGCTCCTCGGGCTCGACGCCCAACACCTCGAGCGACGCCCCCGGCGACTGCATCGGCGTGCTCTTCTTCGGCTACGCGATGTTCTCGGCGGTCGACTGGCTCTACTCGAAGATCCCGGTGCGCTTCCCGAACCTCAAGATCTGCCTCTCCGAGGGCGGCGTCGGCTGGGTCGCGGGCCTGATGGATCGCCTCGACCACGTCGGGAAGTACCAGGCGATCTACGGGACCTGGGAGAACATCCCGCTGACCCCGCGCGAGGTCCTGCAGCGCAACTTCTGGTTCTGCTCCCTCGAGGAGGCCGCCGCCTACGACGTGCTCCACCACATCGGGAGCGATCACGTCACCCTCGAGACCGACTATCCCCATCTCGACGGGACCTGGCCCGACTCGCAGGCCGTCGTGTGGCGCCATCTCTCGAAGCTGCCGCGGGCCGACGCGGAGAAGGTCGCGTGGCGCAACGCGGCGAAGCTGTTCCGGCATCCGGTGCCGGAGCGGGTCGTGGCGAATCCGGAGACGTGGTGAGCATGCGCGCCGACCTCGTGATCCGCGGCGGTCTGGTCGTCGACGGCACCGGCGCCCCGGGCCGGGTCGAGGACGTCGCCGTCTCCGACGGGCGCATCGTCGCCGTCGGGCAGGGCCTCGAAGGGGAGCGGATCGTCGACGCGCGCGGCCGCGTGGTCGCCCCGGGCTTCTTCGACATGCATACGCATTACGACGCTCAGGTCTTCTGGGATCCGGGCCTGTCCTCCTCCTGCTGGCACGGGGTCACCTCCGTCGTCGCCGGCAACTGCGGCTTCTCCCTCGCCCCGACCCGGCCCGCGCAGCGCCAGGCGATCGTGCGCACGCTGCAGGCCGTCGAGGACATGTCGGAGAAGATGCTCGACGCCGGCATCGACTGGCGCTTCGAGACCTTCGGCGAGTATCTCGAGCTGATCGAGCGCCGCGGCACGATCCTGAACTACGGCTGCTACGTGGGCCACAGCCCCGTCCGCCTCTTCGTGATGGGGGACGCGGGCTACGAGCGCGAGGCGACGGCCGACGAGATCGCGCAGATGCGCGAGGTCGTCGCCGACAGCATGCGCGCGGGGGCGCTGGGCTTCGCGTCGAGCTATTCGGCGAACCACCGCGGCGATCGTGGCCTGCCGGTTCCGTCGCGCAACGGGACGAAGGACGAGTTCGTCGCCCTCGCGAGCGTGCTCGGCGAGCTCGGCTACGGCGCGGTCTCCTACGCCCCGGGCGTGCCGGTCTCCTGGCGCGACAGCTATGAGATCCAGCCCGCGATCGGTCGGCCGCTCTCCTGGACGCCGATGCTCACGACCTATCCCGAGCGCGACTACCGCCAGATGATGCAGGTCCATGCCGAGGGGCTCGCCCGCGGCGCCGACGTCCATCCCCAGATCACCTGCCTCCCGCTCAAGCTCCAGTTCCGGATGGACAACCCGTACTACTTCCGGACGGTGCCGATCTTCCTCGAGCTGCTCGGCCATCCGCCCTCCGAGTTCCCGCGCTTCTACCGGGATCCGAAGTGGCGCGCGGAGGCGGTGCGCCAGGTGCCGGACGTGAAGCCGCCGGTCGTCTGGGAGAAGTTCGTCGTCGCCGAGACGAAGAAGCACACGGCGCTCGTCGGCCGCGACGTCGCCTCGCTCGCGAGGGAGCGGGGCTGCACCGAGATCGACGTCCTCTGCGATCTCTCGCTCGACGACGATCTCGAGACGCGCTTCCTCGTCGTCCTCTCGAACGACGAGGACGGGCCGGTCGCCGAGCTGATGCAGCAGCCCGGCGCGGTCTTCGGCCAGTCCGACGCGGGGGCCCACGTCGCCCAGCTCTGCGACGCCAACATGCCCACCGAGCTGCTCGCCTACTGGGTCCGCGACCGCAAGGTCTTCACCCTCGAGCGCGCGATCCAGAAGCTGACCAGCGAGCTCGCCGACTTCTTCGGGATCCGCGATCGGGGCCGCATCGCGCCCGGCGCAGCGGCGGATCTCGTCGTCTTCGATCTCGAGCGGATCGATCCGGGGCCGCTGCGGCGGGTGCGCGATCTCCCCGGCGACGAGGAGCGGCTGATCGCCGACCAGCCGCAGGGGATCGAGCATGTCTTCGTGAACGGCGTCGCGATCACCGAGAACGGCCGCTCGCTCGTCGGCGAGCTGACGGCGCGTCCCGGACGGATCCTGCGCGCGGGTGGGGGAACATCATGAAGGCCGTCGTCTGTCGCGGGCCGGGGAAGGTCGCCGTCGAGCAGATCGACGATCCGACGCCGCGCATGGGCGAGGTCAAGATCCGCATCGCCGCCGTCGGCGTCTGCCATACGGATCTCAACTTCACCTCGGGCAACGTCCCGGTCCCGTTCCCGATCGTGCTCGGCCACGAAGGCGCGGGCGTCGTCGTCGAGATCGGCCCCGAGGTCCGCGAGATTCGCGTCGGCGACCACGTGCTCTGCTCGATCATCGGTCCCTGCGATGCCTGCTTCCAGTGCCTGCACGACGAGCCCGCGCTCTGCGAGGGCGCGCCGATGTTCACCGGGAAGATGCTCGACGGGACGACCCGCCTGTCGAAGGGCGGCGAGGCGATCCACACGCTCCACTACCAGGGCTCGTACGCCGAGTACGCGGTCGTCCCCGAGCGCTTCGTCACGAAGATCCGCGACGACGCGCCGCTCGAGATCGTCTGCGGCCTCGCCTGCGGCGTCTCGACGGGGCTCGGTGCGGCGATCCACCGCGCGAAGGTCGTCCCGGGCTCGAGCGCCGTCGTGATCGGCTCCGGGGGCGTCGGCCTCTCGACCATGATGGGCGCGCGCTTCCGCGGCGCGACGACCGTCGTTGCCGTCGACAAGCTCGCCCGCAAGGCGAAGAAGGCCGTCGAGCTCGGCTTCGCGACCCACGCGATCGACGCGTCGACGACCGACGTCGTGAAGGCGGTGCAGGATCTGACGGCGGGGCGCGGCGCCGACTACGGGTTCGACGCGGTCGGTGTGCCGGGAACCCTCGAGCAGACGATCGCGGCGACCCGGCCCGGGGCGACCGTCGTCGTCATCGGCCGCGCGATGGGCTCGGTCGAGCTGCGGGTCGAGACCTCGGCGCTGCTCCGCCACCGGACGCTGACGGGGACCTTCGGCGGCTCGATCCATCCCCGCCGTCACCTGCCGGAGTTCGTCGAGCTCTGCCTGCAGGGCCGCCTGAACCTCGCGGGCATCCTCGACACCCGTTATTCCCTCGACGAGGCGCCGCGGGCCCTCGACGACCTCCACCACGGCCGCGTGACCCGCGGCGTGATCGTGCTCTGACGACGGCGACGCGTCTCGGCGACGAGACGGCGGATCTGTCCGCGGCGACCACGAGAAGGACGAACATGGCTGGCTCCATCACCTTCGACGAGATCGAGACGAAGAAGGGCTTCTTCGCGACCGGCGCCAAGCCCGAGAAGATCGACTGGCTGCCCGATCCGCCCCGCCAGAAGAGGCATACGACGCTCATCTCCGTCGACGACCACCTCGTCGAGCCGCCCCACATGTTCGAGGGCCGCGTGCCGCAGCGATTCGCCGACCAGGCGCCCCGGGTCATGACCGAGGACGACGGGCGCAGCGAGTTCTGGCTCTGGAACGGCAAGAAGCACCACAAGGTCGGCCTCAACGCCGTCGTCGGAAAGCCGCTCCACCAGCGCACCTTCGATCCCGCCCGCTTCGACGAGATGCGCCGCGGGGCCTGGGACATCCACGCCCGCATCCGCGACATGGACCTGAACGGCGTCTACGCCTCGGTCTGTTTCCCGTCCTCGCTGCCGGGTTTCGCGGGCCAGCGCTACCAGCTCGACGTCCCCGACCGCGAGCTCGCTCGCGCCGTCGTGCGCGCGGCCAACGACTGGCACCGCGAGGAGTGGGCCGGCAGCTACCCGGGGCGCATGATCCCGCTCCAGCTCCCCTGGCTGCTCGATCCGAAGGAGGGCGCCGCCGAGATCCGCGCGAACGCGAAGCGCGGCTTCTCCGCCGTGACCTTTCCCGAGCTGCCCGAGCGACTCGGGCTCCCGTCGCTCCACACCGGCTACTGGGATCCCTTCATGGCCGCCTGCGAGGAGACGGGGACCGTGATCTGCCTCCACGTCGGCTCGTCCTCGACCGCGCCGACGACCTCGTCGGGGGCGCCTTCGGACACGGTCGGCGTGCTCTTCTTCGGCTGGGCGATGTTCGCGGCGATCGACTGGCTCTACTCGAAGATCCCGGTGCGCTTCCCGAACATCAAGATCTGCCTCTCCGAGGGTGGCATCGGCTGGGTCGCCGGGCTCCTCGACCGCCTCGACCACGTCTCGCGCTACCAGCGGATCTTCGGGACCTGGGAGGGGATCTCGATGTCCCCGCGCGAGGTCATGCAGCGCAACTTCTGGTTCTGCACCATCGACGATCTCGCCGGCCTCGAGCAGCGCCACCACATCGGTGTCGACCACCTCCTGCTCGAGTCCGACTATCCCCACCAGGACGGCACCTGGCCCGACACCCAGTCGATCGTCTGGAGCCAGATCGGAAGGTTCCCCGCGGCCGAGGTCGAGCGGATCGCGTGGCGGAACGCGTCCGAGCTGTTCCGGCACCCGGTTCCGGCGGAGATCGTGGCGAATCCGGACTCTTTCTGACCGCCTGACGTCGCTTGCCCTGAGCTGTTTGGGGGCACAACGTCGCGTCCGGTACGGCACGGGTCGGCGCGAATGGCTCGCCCTGGGCACGGGCTTCGTCGCTTCTCGGATGACTTCGAGATTGCGACCGACTGGACCGGGCGACCTGCGGGCTGCGCTTGACTTCGCGCCGACCCGCACCGCACCGGACGCTCATTCCTGCGTACAACCGATTCGGACAGCGCAACGCCCGGCTCGAGATGGTCGTGGCTCGCGTACCTATTTCCAGCCGAGCCGGGGCATGCGTCCACGTCTTCGTTCGAAGGAGCTTCCGTGCACACGACGAGCACGGCCTGGCCTGGCACCCGAGCGAGCGAGCGGCGCGGTGCTGGGGGCGCGAAGTCAAGCGCAGCCCGCAGGCCGCTCCATCCAGTCGGTCGCAGACTCGCCCACTTCCGAGAAGCGAAGCCGGTCGTGCCAAGGGCGAGCCATTCGCGCCCCCAGCGCCGCGTCGGTCGCGTCTTGTGCGCCGCCGGACCCCGGCCCGTCGAGCGCACGGCCGACCGTCCATCGTTGCCTGCGGACGCGCGTCCCGCGACCCTCGACTCAGCCGGTGGCTCCCGCGACGATGCCGTCGTCGTGGAGCCGGCCGACGTCGGACTCGGGAAGCTTCAGGATCTCGAGCAGGATCTCGTCGGTGTGCTCCCCGAGCAGCGGGGCACGCACGGGGGACTCGCGCGGGACGGCGCCGAAGTCGAAGGGCGTGCCGGGCATCAGGTACTCGCCGATGCCGGGCTGGTCGACGAGCTCGAACATCGGGTTCTCGGGCGAGCACTCGCGGTCCTTCTCGACGACCTCGCGGATCCGGCGGTAGGGCGCCCAGCAGACGCGGTGCTCGTCGAAGACCTTCCGGATCTCGGACAGCATGCGCCCGCGGAACCAGGGATCGAAGATGCGCGTCAGCTCGCGCCGCGCGCGGTAGCGGTCGCCTTCCTTGTCGAGGTCGAAGCCGAGGCGCTTGCCGAGGGCGTCGATCTCGCCCGAGAGCCCGGTCGCGTCCTTCAGGCTCTTCCACTGCGCGCCGGTCAGGGCCACGACCATCAGCTGCTTCGCGTCGAGGGTCTCGAAGTCCCGCCCGAAGGCGCCGTAGAGATAGTTCCCGTCCTTCGCGCGGTCGGCGTCGTTGATCGTCACCTCGGCGATCTTCCCGAGATGGCCGAGCATCGCGAGCGCGACGTCGCGGAGCGCGAGCTTGACGAGCTGGCCCTGGCCCGTCCGGCGCCGGAAGCGCTCGGCGGCGAGCAGCCCCGTCGCGGCCATGTTCCCCGCGATCGCGTCCCAGGCGGGCAGCAGGTGGTTCACCGGCCGCGGGCTGTCGCGCGGCCCGGTCACGGTCGGGAAGCCGACGGAGGGATTCACGGTGTAGTCGACGTCCGAGCTCCCGTCGCGTCGGCCCGTCAGCACGACCATGACGAGATCGTCGCGGTGACGCTTGAGGGTCTCGTAGTCGAGCCAGCCGCGGGCGGGGAAGTTGGTCACGAACATCCCGGCGTCCTCGCCGGGCGCGCAGATCAGGGCGGTCAGGATCTCCTGGCCGCGGGGCGTGCGGATGTCGACGGCGATCGAGCGCTTGCCCTTGTTGAGGCCGGCCCAGAACAGGCTGCGGCCTTCGGCGGTGACGGGCCAGCGGGTGGAGTCGAGCCCGCCGCCGATCGGATCGAAGCGGATCACGTCGGCGCCGAGCTGCGCCAGCGTCATTCCGCCGAGGGGGATCGCCACGAAGGCCGAGCCCTCCACGATGCGCATGCCCGAAAGGATTCCACTCATCGGCCGACCCTCCCGGCGCGGTCCTCAGGCCATCAGGCCCACCGCGCGCCAATCGAGTACCTGGATCTCCGTTCCCGGATCGGGGCTCTGCGGTCCGCGCTCGGCGTGCACCCGGGCCCGGAAGTCGACGAGCCCGCCGCCGTTCGCGAGGGGATGCTTCGCCTCGACGTCGATCTCGCTCCGCAGGACGTCGCCCTCGAAGACGGGGGCGGTGTGGTCGCAGCTGCGCCAGGCGAGCAGCGTGACGAGGTTCGGCAGCGCACGGACGAGCTGGGCGGCCGCGGTCGAGATCGCGTGGCCACCGTAGACGAGGCGGCGGCCGTGATGGCTGGCGCCCGCGTCGGTGTGGGCGCCGGCGACGTTGAGGGTCATGCGCGCGATCTCGGGGGCACACGTCACGGTGTCGCGGCTCTCGACCCGGCATTGCGTGCCCGGCTCGAGCGCGTCGAAATGCGCTCCCGGCACCCGCTCGCGGAAGGCATCGAGGCGCCAGCCCGTCGGCACGGCGCTCCGGAGCTGCTCGAGGTCGATCGCCGCCTCGATCCGCTCGAGCGCGTCGGCATGACCGGTCTCGACCTCCGGGCTCCGGCACGGGAGCATCGGGCAGCGCCAGAAGCGGAGCACCGTCTCGCCGCGCTGGTTCGCGACGTGGATCTCGAAGACGGCGAGGCCCGTGGCGGGTCGGTCCGGGCGCCGAGCGTTCTGCCGCAGGGCGACGATCTTCGTCGTGGTCCGCAGCGTGTCGCCGAGATGGACGGGGCGCTGCAGGACGAGGCCGCGGTAGAAGAGGTTCCCGATCACCCGCGTCGAGGGCACGGTCGTCTGCCCGATCGCCAGGTTGCAGACGAGGCTCGGATGCGCGAGCGGGCGGTCGTGGCCGGTCACGGCGCGACACAGCTCGGCGTCGAGGGGCAGGCGCAGCCGGTCGCCGAAGACCGCGCCGTGGACGGCCGCGTGGCCCGAAGTCAACGTGACCGCGGGGGCGTCGTCGAAGACCTGGCCGTGGTGCAGGTCCTCGAACCAGGGACCTCCGATCGGGACCGGGCGAGTGCTCAAGGCGTCACTCCTCGGTGGAGAGCGCTCCCGCGCGGCGCGCCCGATCGAGGATCCGCCGTTGGGCGGCGATCAGGGGCGCATCCACCATCTTGCCGTCGACCGTGAAGACGCCCAGCCCCTCGGCCTCGGCGCGGGCGGCCGTCTCCATCACGCGACGGGCGAACTCGATCTGCTCACAAGACGGTGTGTAGACCGAATTGACGATTTCGATCTGCATCGGATGGATGCACAGCTTGCCTTCGAAGCCGAGCCGCAGCCCGAGCTCCGCCTCGCGGCGAACGGCCCCCGCATCGCGCACGTCGAGGCAGACCGTGTCGATCGCGGCACGCCCCGCGGCCCGCGCGGCGATCGAGAGGGCGCAGCGCGCGTGGAGTACGACGGGGCCGTTCGGATCGGCCTCCGCGAGGCCCATGTCGCGGGAGAAGTCCGCGTGGCCGAAGCAGAGTGCATCGATCCGTTGCGCCGCTGCCGGGAGCGTCGCGACGTCGGCGATCCCCCGCGCCGTCTCGACCAGGGGAATCAGGCGCACCGGCCCGCTCGCCCGCGCATCCCGCCCCGCCTCGAGCCCGTCGATCAGGGCGGCGACCGCGGCGATCTGCGCGGCGCTCTCGGCCTTCGGCAGCACGATGGCGGAGGCGCCCGCCGCGACCGCGGCCTCGAGATCGGCGCGAAACCAGGGCGTCGAGGTCGGATTGACGCGGACGGCGAGCTCGGGCCCGCGCGCCGCGGCCTCGCGCAGCAGCTCGGCCACGAGGGCGCGGGCGCGGTCCTTCTCCGCGGGGGCGACGGCGTCTTCGAGGTCGAGGAGCAGGGTGTCGGCGGGGAGGCCCCGCGCCTTCTCGAGCTTGCGGGGCTCCGAGCCGGGGACGAAGAACACGGAGCGTCGAAGCGGGGCGGGCAGGGGATCGGGCGACACGGAATCCCTCCTGTGTCCGGTTGGTTCCCTCGCTCGGCAGGGTAACCGGTCGCCGAATCGCCGCTCGTCCGCCGCTCGTCCGCGGCGCCTTCTGCCCGCTGTGCCGCTCATCCGCTGCGCGGAAGCGCTAGTCCGCGGTCGGCGCCTCGAAGAACTCCGTCGGCAGGTACGACTCCGGCAGCCGGTAGAAGTCGATCGCGTTGTCCCAGAGGATCTTGCGCTTGCTCTCCTCGGAGAGGAGCTCCTTCGGGAGCTCGAGGAAATGCTTCGTCGCCTCCGGGTACTTCGAGTCGGGATGCGGGAAGTCGCTCTCGAAGACGATGTGGTCGTTGCCGAGCCAGCGGATCACGTCCGACACGAACGGGTCCTCGCATTCGGTCGTCGTCCAGCAGTTGCGCTTGAAGTACTCGGTGGCGGTCATCGTCAGCTCGGGGAACTCCTTCGCGCCCGCCATCTCGAGCTGCTCGTCGATGCGGTGGAGCCAGGAGGGGACCCAGCCGCAGCCGGCCTCGAGATAGCCGCAGCGCAGCTTCGGGAAGCGCTCGAAGACGCCGTGGACGAGCATCGAGACCATGGCGTTCATCGCCTCGTGGGGATGGACCACGGTGTGCCACTCGGTGAAGGTGAAGAAGCGGTTCGAGCCCTCGCTCTCGGTCGCGAAGCCCATGAACTCGTGGGTCGCGAAGGCGCAGTCGAGGCTCTCGATCAGGGCGTAGATCGGGTCGTAGTAGCGGTCGCCGAGGTTGCGGCCGTTCAGGAAGTTCGGGCGCGCCCAGAAGCTGCGGTGGCCCAGGACGTGGTAGGCGTACTCGATCTCCTCGATCGCGCGCTTGACGTCGCCGATCGCGATCGGCGAGGCGGTCAGCACGCGGCCGCCGGAGGTCTCGCGCATCTCCTGGCCCCAGCGGTTGTAGGCGCGGACCATCGCCGCCTGCAGGTCCGGGTCGATGCCGTCGAACCAGATGTCGTACTCCGGGCCGTAGACGACGGCGAGGTCGATGCCCTCGCGGGCCAGGGCCTTCGCGACACGCTCGCCGGTGAAGCCCTTCGTGATGAGCTCGCCGTACTGCTCGACCATGTCGTCGTGGGTCCAGTCGATCGCCTTCTGGAACTGGCCGTAGAGCGAGGTCGGATGCTGGGTGTAGCGGCCGTCGACCATCACCGGGTTGTAGTGCTGGAGACCGGCCGGATCGCGCACCTCGATCCGCGAGAGGTACTTCTTGTCGAGGTACTTGAACCAGAGGTCGCGGGGATAGACGACGTGGGCGTCGGCGTCGAAGACCTTGAATCCGTTGCGCATGGTGGGCTCCAGGAGGACGAGCGTGGCGCTCAGGCGATCCGCGAGAAGACGCGGCGCGCCGCGCCCTCGAGGTACTCGTGGCGGACCTCCGGGTCGAGGCCGAGGCCGTCGAGGCGTGTGAGGGCGTGGCGGTGGCCGACGGTCGGGAAGCTCGTGCCGAGCATGCATTTGCCGCGGCCCTGGCCCTTCACGAAGTCGACGAAGGCGGCGGGCCAGCGGTGGGCCGGCCAGGCGGCGGTGCCCATGTAGACGTTCGGGAACTTCATCGCCATCGCGATCGCCTCCTCGGTCCAGGGCCAGCCGAGATGGGAGAGCACGAAGCGGACGCGGCCGAAGTAGATCGCCGGTCGATCGATCCCGATCGGCTTGCCGCACTCCGAGGGCATGATCCCGCCCGAGGTCCCCGCCTGCATGATGAAGGGGACGTCGTGGTCGGCGCAGAGCGCGTAGTAGGGGTAGTAGTCGCGGTGGTCGAAGGGGCGGTCCCAGCTGTGGGTATGGCAGTGGAGTCCGACGAACTCCTTCTGCGCGAGGGCCTTCGCGGCCTCCTCGACGCCGTCCTGGCCCGTCGTCGGGTCGATGCTGAAGAGCCCGTAGAAGCGCCCCGGATGCTCGCGGGCGAGCCGCGTCACGAGGGCCGGCGAGCTCGCATATCGTTCGTAGGCGAAGGGCAGGGCGTGCTCGGGGACCTCGCAGGCGGCGAGCAGCAGGGTCGAGAAGCCGATCGCGTCCATGCGCGCGACCATGGCCTCCGGCTCGACGAAGGAGTCGTCGTCCCCCTTGCGGATCCGGAGCGCGAGACCCTGGGCCTCGATCACCTTCTCCCAGCGCGACTTGTGTTCGAGCGTGAAACCGTTGCACCAGACGTCGATCGCACCCATGTCCCGTCCCCGACTCCCGTCCCCGACTCCGCTGCCCGTCGAAACCGCCCCGACGCCCGTGAAGGGGCCCGGGGCCCCTCGACACCGGCCGGGCCGCGCTCAGCGCTCGTCCTTGAACCGCTTCGGCTTGGGCGAGGTCTTGATCTCGGTCCACGCGTCCAGCGAGTCGAGCCCCGAGACCTCGACGAGGATCCGGACGCCGAAGCGCTCCTTGAGCCGCGCCTCGGTCGAGCGCGCGATCTCCTCGTAGCTCGACGGCTCGGCGCGCGTCGTCACGTGGGCGATCATCTCGTCCCGCTCGCCCTGGCGCACCGCCCGCACGAAGTACTCGTTCTCGAGCCGGGCGTCCTGGAGCGCGACCTCGCCGATCGCCTCCGGCCAGATGTTGACCCCGCGCAGCTTCACCATGTTGTCGGCGCGGCCGGCGAAGGGCGCGATCCGCCGCAGCCACGAGCCGCAGTCGCACTTCTCCCGCGGCATCAGCGCCGAGAGGTCCTGGATGTTGTACCGGAACTGCGGGCTGCCGGTCTTGTAGATCTCGGTCACGCAGAGGCTGCCGAGGGTCCCCTCCGGCACCGGCTCGCCCGTCTCCTTGTCGACGACCTGGATGACGAACGCATCCTCGAAGACGTGGAGCCCCTTGCGCGCGGGGCACTCGATCGCGACCCACTGGACCTCGTGGAAGCCGTAGGACTGGTAGCAGGGGACGCCCCAGGTCGCCTCGAGCTTCTCGCGATCCCCGACGTTGGGGAGCGCCTTGATGTTGAAGTCCTTCTTCGGGTCGAGGCCCATCTGACGCGCGACGTCGGCGAGATGGAGCAGATAGTCGCCGGTCGTCAGGATCGCGGTCGCCTGGTACTGCCGCGCGAGCTCGACCTGGCGCTTGCTGCTCGTCACGTTGCCGGTCCCGGTCGTCAGCACGACGCAGGAGAGCCAGTCGTAGAGCGCCTCGTCCATCGAGAAGGCGCCGTTGTGGGTCGAGTAGGCCCAGGCGTTGATCACGACGTCGCCGGGGCGGATGCCCTGGGCGTAGAGGGCGCGGGCGGTCAGGATCGCGCCGGCCTGGCGGTCCCAGGTCGTGTAGAGCGTGGGCCGGGCCGCGCCCGTCGTCGCGCCCGACATGTAGACGCGCATCGGCGAGCGGGTCGCGTCGCCGATCGAGACGCCCTGGTAGTCGCCCAGCGGCGGGTTGCCCTCGATGCTCTTGCGGATGTCGTCGACCCGATAGGCCGGGGCCTTCGCCAGGTCGTCGAGGGTCCGCAGGTCGCTCGGATGGAAGCCCGCGGCGTCCCAGCGCTTGCGGAAGAAGGGCACCTGGTAGGCCGCCTGGGCGCGCTTCTGCAGGCGCTCGAGCTGGCGCTTCTCGATCGCCTCGGGACCGATCAGATAGTCGGTCTCGAAGTATTCGGGCGCGGGCACGTGGGTCCGCATCAGCTCCTGGTGGTCGATGACTTCGTACGGGCGTCGGAATTGGCTGCTCATGTCGGTCACTTCGAGCGCGTGTCGACCAGCCAGTCCGGCATGTCGATCGGCGGGTTGGGGAGTTGCTTCGCCTTCTTCGATTCGAGCAGCTTCTTCCAGCCCTCCGGATCCGCGGCGAACGAGCGGGGGTCGCCCATCATGACCTCGAAGAGCACGACGCCCTCGGGTCCGGCGACGAAGGGGCCGAAGACCGCGCCCTTCTCGAGGGTGATGTGCATGCCGGCCTTGCAGACGACGTCGCCGCAGGTCATCTCGCCCTTGATCACGTAGACGACGTGGTCGCTGTTGTGACCGTGCTTGTGGACCATCATGCCCGGATCCCACTCGGCGTAGAGCGAGAGGAACGAGGGCGTGAAGTCGAGCCACTTCTCGCGGACGCTGGCCCGTCGGCCGTCGATCTCGAGGGCACGGACCTCCTGCCATTTCTCGCCGTCGAGGTGTCGGAATCGGAGCTCGGGCATGTCGGACCTCTTCTCTTCTCTCGTCTTCGTTCGTTCAGTACGGTCGATCGCCGACGATCGTGACGCGGTTCATGATGCGGCGCTTGTCGTAGTCGGGCACCGCGTAGTGCTGGACCGAGCGGTTGTCCCAGAAGGCGACCGAGTTCAGGTCCCAGGTGAAGCGGACCTGGAAGACCGGGTCGCGGACGTGGTCGATCAGCAGGCGCAGGATCGACTCGCTCTCGCGCTCGCTCATCCCGACGAGGTGGGTCGTCGAGTTGCCGTTCACGAAGAGGGCCTTCTTCTTCGTGACGGGATGCGTCCGGGCGACGGGATGCACGACGGGCGGCCACTTCGCCTGGATGTCGGCGAGGGACTCGATGCTGTGGCCCGCGGCGATCGCCTTGCGCATGGGCTTCGTGATGTCGTGGACGGCCGAGAGCTCGTCGACCATCCGGCGCAGGGGGCCGGAGAGGGCGTCGTAGGCGGCGTGCATGTTGGCCCAGCAGGTGTCGCCACCGAGGGGCGGGATCATGACCGCGCGCAGGACCGAGCCCATCGGCGGGATCGCGGCGAAGGTGTTGTCGCTGTGCCACTCGTCGGCGCCTTCGCCCTTCGGCGAGTCCTGGTCGAGGACGGTCATCTCGGGGTTCGCGCTGTACTTCGTCTGCAGCGGCGGGACGTCGAGCGGGCCGAACTGACGGGCGAAGGCGATGTGCTGCTCGGGCGTGATGTCCTGGTCGCGAAAGAAGAGCACGCCGTACTGCAGCAGCGCCGCCTCGATCGCGTCGCGATCCGCGGGCGACAGGGGCTTGCGCAGATCGACGCCCGCGACGTTCGCGCCGATGGTGGGATTCACGGGACGGATGTCGAGCATGGGCACCTCGTCCGATCGCCCGGGACTCGCGCCATCGGGCCGAACGGAGGCCCGCAGCCGTCCCTCGGAATCGCTTGCGTGGTGGCGATCGGGAACCCTAGCTTCGGTCCGCCGACGCGCGGGCGCAACCCTGACTTTGGCCCTCGGCAGCGGAGCCGACGGGCGGCGAAGCGACGGGGAACTCGTCGGGGAAGAGTCGCCGACGCAGCGGGGAAGGGGAGCCGTGATCGTCGACAGCCACGTCCACGTGATCGCGAGCGACCACGCCCGCTATCCCTTCACGCCCCGCTCGCTCTCGGGCCAGTGGTACCTCGACGCGCCGTGCTCGGCGGAGCGCTTCGAGCAGGAGATGGCGGCGGCGGGCGTCGATCGCGCGGTGCTCGTCCAGGCCGTCGGCGCGTACTCCTTCGACAATGCGTACGCCGCGGACAGTGCGGCGGCGCGCCCCGGGAAGTTCCGGTCGGCGGCCTGCATCGACCCGATGGGACCCTCGGCACGGGCGGAGATCGAGCGCTGGATCGGCGAGCGCGGGATGCAGGGGCTGCGGATCTTCGCGGTCTCGCGGACGACCTCCTGGCTGGGGGATCCCGCGACGTTCCCGCTCTGGGAGCGCGCCCTGGCGCTCGGAGCCCATCTCATCGTGACGATCATGGGGCCCCACCAGCTGCCGGAGCTGATCCGCTTCCTCGACGCCTTCCGCGACGTCCCCATCTCCCTCGACCACTGCGGCTTTCCGAATGCCGCCGAGCCCGATTCGCTCTTCGAGCTCGCGCGCTACCCGAAGCTCCACTTGAAGGTCACGAGCCACGTGATCGATTCCGGCGCCGAGCACCACGGCGAGCCCGAGCCCTTCGTCGCGCAGATCGCTCGGGTCTTCGGAGCGGAGCGCATGATGTGGGGCTCGGATTTCAGCCAGACCCACGACCGCAGCTACGCGCAGCTCGTCGACCTCGGTCGGCGCGCGTTCGGCGGCCTGTCGGCGGGCGAGCGGGAGGCCTGCCTCGGCGGGACCGCGGCGCGGCTCTGGTCGATGGCGTCGGCGCGCTAGGCGCCGAAGGAGCTCGCCCGATCAGGCCAGCGGGCCGACGTCCGTCAGCTCGACGACGTTGCCCGACGGATCCTTGCAGAAGGCGGCGCGGACCGGCACGCCGAAGTCCTCGCGCGACATCGTGTCCATCACGAAGGGGACGCCCATGCTCTTCAGCGCGTCGATCGTCTGATCGAAGTGGGCCGACTCGACGTGGAGCGCGAGATGCGGGAAGCCGCCCTTCAGGTCCGGCATCTCCTGGACCACCGAGAGATGGAGCTGGAGGTTGCCGATCCGGTACCAGGCGCCGCCGAAGCCGCGAAAGTCCGGCCGCGGCAGGACGGTGAAGCCCAGCTTGTTGATGTAGAAGTCGTGGGCGGCATCGAGGTCGTCGACCAGGATGTTGACGTGGGAGTAGCCGGCGATCGGATGAGCGAGGCCCATGGCGATTCCTCCTGGCAGGCGGCGTGGGGAGCCCGGGTGGATGGCGGCCGACCCTGCACGGCGAAACGCTAGCGCGAAAGCAGCTCGCGCATGAGGGGCACCGGGAAGTGGCTCGTCAGCATTTCGTCGCTGATCGGATGCCCCTGGGCCTTCATCCGCCGCATGACCTTGATCGTGACGGCGCCCCGCCAGAAGGCGGAATAGAGGAGGGCCCAGCGGTAGTCCCGGAATCGGCTGCCGGTCGCCTGCTCGTAGAGCGCGACGAGCTCCGCCTCGGAGGGCGTCCCGGGCAGGCAGCGCCCCGCCGACTGCTGGGCCCGCAGGTCCGAGATGCGCAGCGACGCGAGATCGACCTCGGGGTCCCCGATCATCGCGATCTCCCAGTCGATCACCGCCGCGACCTCGACCGGCGCCGCAGCCCGGGGCGCGACGCGATAGAGCACGTTGCCGAGCTTCGCGTCGCCCCAGACGAGACTCGGGCGGGGGCACTCGGGCTGGTGCTGCTCGAGCCAGTCGAGGGCCTCGTCGTAGACCGGCACGACCTCGCGCGGATCGTCCTTGATCCACTCGTCGAGGTAGCGGCGCCAGTAGCGCAGCAGGTGGCGGGAGGGGTCGTCCCCCGGACGTCCGCCCGGCACGAAGTCGAGGCCGACGGCGCGCCAGTCCGCGCGGTGGAGCTTCGCCAGCGCGTCGATCGTTCCCCGCCAGAGCTGCCGGCGAGCCGGCTCGGAGAGGTCGGCGTAGAAGCCGCTCGCGTGATACGAGGGCCAGTCGAGGGGCGGCTCGCCCGCGACGGCCTTCATCGTGAGGAAGGGGACACCGAGCCAGCGCGGATCCTGCTCCTGCCACAGCACCGGCGGCACCGGCACGTCCGTGTGTCGCCCGAGCTGGCGCATGATCCCGAACTGCATCGCGAGGTCGTACTCGGGGAAGGGCCCGTCGGCCCGGGGCGCACACCGGAGCACCGCGTCGAGCGCATGCTCCCCGCCGCCTTGCGCGAGCTCCGAGTCGCCCGTCCAGTGGATCGTGAAGAGATGGGTATCGCTCGACATGCCCGCGCCCGGCTTGCGCAGGCCCGAGAGCCGAAGCCCGCGCGCGCCCGGCATCTTCTCCGCGAGCCAGGCGAGCACGCGCTCCTCGAAGGCGTCGGCGTCCTGCGCGCCCTCCGGTTTCCCGTCCTGCATGCCTCGGTCGCTCGTCGCCAAAGCCTCGCTCTCCGCCTCGTTCTCCGCCCTGCTCGGCGCCCGGATCCGCGCGTTTCGGCGTGCGTCCTCGCGGCGCCCGGGGCCGCTCGACAGCCCAGGCCTCCATGATAGTGTGGGCCCATCATGCTCACACCCATGGACGACACCCTCTGGCACACCCATCCCACGACGTTCGACCACGTCGGGACGAGCGATCCGCGTTTCTTCGATCGCTACTGGTTCGCGGCCTCGGATCCGCGCGGCGGCGGGACGCTGCAGCTGACGCTCGGCGTCTACAACAACATGAACGTCGTCGACGCGGGCTTCGTCGCCATCCGGAACGGTCGCCAGTTCAACGTGCGCGCCTCGCGCTCGCTGCGGCCCCGCTTCGAGACGGCGGTCGGGCCGTTCTCGGTCGAGATCCTCGAGCCGCTGCGCCGCGCGCGCCTGCGCCTCGCGCGGAGCGGGGCGGACGGGGTCGCCGCCGACCTCGAGTGGATCGGGGACTTTCCCGCGCAGGAGGAGTCCGCCCGCTTCACCCGCGTCCGCGGCCGCGTCGTCGAGGAGTCGCGCCGCTTCGACCAGGTCGGCCACTGCACGGGGACCCTCGAGCTCGCCGGCGAGCGCATCGTCCTCGACCGCTGGTGGGCGACGCGGGACCACTCCTGGGGCGTGCGCGAGATGATGGGCATCCCCGAGCCGGTGACGGGGCCCGCGCCGGCCCCCTCCGCCGGCTCCTTCTTCGCGTTCCTCTTCTTCTCGAGCGCCTCGGCGACGACGTCGATCGGCGGCCATCTCCAGATGGCGCAGTTCGCCGGCCGGCCGAGCTACTTCACGGCCGAGATCGCCGCGCGCGGGGCGGCCGGGGGCCGACGCGGCGGGCGGCGCCGGCGCGCCGCTCCAGCACATCCACCTGAAGGACGCGAAGCCGACCTTCGAGTTCCACGACGACGGGCGCCCGCGGCGGATCAAGCGCGCGCGCTTCGAGGCGCAGACGCGCGACGGGCGCGAGGTCGTGATCGACGCCCGGGCGCTGTGTCCCGCAGTCGACATGCAGGGGCTCGGATACAGCGGCGGCTACCAGGACGGGCGCGGCCTCGGCGTCTGGCGCGGCGACGACCATCTCGAGACCGATACCTGGGACGTCTCGCATCCGTGCGAGGTCGTGCGGCCGGACGGTGCGCGCGTCCGCCCGATCCACCGCATCCAGCCCGTCGCCCTCTCGGTCCGCGGCGCGGGGCTCGACGGCGAGGGGACCGGGAGCCTCACGCTGATCGCGGAGGGCTCGCTGCCCCAGTTCGGGCTGGCCTAGGAGCCGAGCAAGCGAGCGGCGAGTCGAGCTTCGATCAAAGGTCTTCTGGACGCAGTCCCGTTCTCTTCGAGATTCGCGCCAGCATCTTTGGGCCGACTTCCTCGCGATCATGGAAGGACCAGACGAAGTTCGGGAAGCCCTCGCGGGCGAGGACTCGGTGGGATCCGTGTGCCTCCCGTTTGACGACCCAGCCGATGCGAATCAGCGCTGCGAAGACCCGCGACGCCCGGGTCGCGCTCCAGTCTCGCGGGCTCACGCGGCGGCCGAGGTCTCGAACTGAATGCTCACCGGTCCCCGCGGTCCCTCATCGTGCTCGAGCCGATCCGCCAGCACACGAAGGGCGAGGGCCTGAACGTGGGCGAGCGCTTCCTCGGCGGATCCCCCATAGGCCATCACGCCCGGCAGCTCCATCACCTCGGCCAGGAAGCGCCCGTCATCCTCGCGTTCGATCTCGACGCGATAGCAGACCTTCATGTCGGTGCACTCCAGCGCCTCGTTGCGTTCGCGCAAATGGCCGTCATCGATGGCAAAACCTACATCCAGCCAAGTCTGTCCGCTCATGGACCACCGAAAGGGTCGCTGGCGACCCTCGCGTGGAGACTCGGCTTTCGCCTCAGCCCTTCTCGTAGGCCTCGAGCTCGGCCAGCACCGACGCCGGATGGGCCTCCGCCTTGGGGACCTTCTTCCAGTGCTTGATGACCTTGCCGTCGGGGCCGATCCAGACCGACGAGCGGATCACGCCCGTCACCTTCTTTCCGTACATCATCTTCTCGCCGTAGGCGCCGTACTTCGTCATCAGCTCCTTGTCGGGATCCGAGAGCAGCGTGAAGGGCAGGTCGTACTTCGCGATGAACTTCTGATGGGCGGCGGCGCCGTCCGGGGAGACGCCGAGGACGACCATGCCGCGCTTCTTCAGATCGCCGAAGAGGTCGCGGAAGCCGCAGGCCTCCTTCGTGCAGCCGGGCGTGTCGTCCTTGGGATAGAAGTAGACGAGGACGTGCTTGCCGGCGTAGTCCTTGAGCGAGTGCTTCTTGCCGTTCTCGTCGGTCAGCGTGAACGCGGGGGCCTTCTTGCCTTCTTCGATCGACATGCTTGCGGGGGTCTCCTGCCGTCCGAGGGGTCGCACGGGGTCGCTTCGGGCGCGCGCGACCGCGTGGAGCGCGAGCATGCCAGAGCCTCGGATCGGCTGCACCGTGTGTCGCGGCGGAGACGGGGTGTGGACGCGCGTTCGCGGCGGTGGGCGCGCGGGTCGCCGCGCCGGGCGGCCTGTGCCACGTTTGCGCGATCCAGCCGGGGGGTGGGATAGCCGCGGGATGAGATTCCGATCGCGTGCGCGCGGACGAGGTCGGGGGGACGGACGACACGACGGGCCGCCGGGCCCGGCCGCGGAGAATCCCTTCGACCTGCTCGAGCAGGAGCTGGCCGATCCGGACGGGGCCGAGGGCGAGGAGCCGGACGGCGTCCCGGATGCGGCCGAGGCCGACGAGGTCGGGGATCCCGATGGGACCGGGGCGCCGGAGCCGCCGGTGACGGCGAAGCTCCGCGCGGGCGCCGATCGGATCGTGGCGGGCGAGCCGCGGCCCAGGCCGCGGCGGCGGGCGAGGCGCGACCCGACCGATTCGCCGGCCGACCCGGCTCCCGATGCAGGGGCCGATCGGTCGGCCGACCGGCGACGCGCGCGGGCGGCCCGGCGGTCCGCTGCCGCTCGAGGGGATGCCCGCGTCGATTCCGGCGCAGCGACCGCGGACGAGGCCGCCCAGGCCGAAGCCGCGGTGGCGGTGCCCGCGCGCCCGCGCCACCGCCTGCGGCGGCTCTTCGCGTTCACGGCGCTCTTCCTGATCGTGATGCCGGCGGTGCCGGTGACGCTCTTCCGCTTCGTGCCGCCACCGGCCTCGGCGATGATGCTGAAGCGCTGGGTCGACGCGCGCCTCGAGGGGCGCGCCTTCGACCTCGACTACGACTGGACGCCGCGGGAGAAGATCGCGCGCTCCCTGCGCCAGGCCGTCGTCGCGTCGGAGGATCAGCGCTTCTACGACCACGCGGGCTTCGACTGGAAGGAGCTGCGCAACGCCCTCGACGAGTGGCGCGACGGCGGCTCGCTGCGCGGCGCGTCGACGATCAGCCAGCAGGTCGCGAAGAACCTCTTCCTCTGGCCCGGGCGCAGCTTCCTGCGCAAGGTCTTCGAGGCCTGGTTCACGCTCTGGATCGAGTGGATCTGGCCGAAGCAGCGGATCCTCGAGGTCTACCTCAACATCGCGGAGATGGGCGACGGCGTCTTCGGCGCCGAGGCCGCCTCGCGACGTTATTTCAAGCATCCGGCGGCGAAGCTCGTGCCCCACGAGTCGGCGCTGCTCGCCGCCGCGCTGCCGAGCCCGCTGCGCTCGAATCCGGCGAATCCCTCGGCCTATCTGCGCCGAAGGCAGGGCTGGATCCTGCGGCATCTCTAGCCGAGCTTCGCGAGCCACTCTCCGAACCCGAGCCGATCGATCGCGGCGACGCTGCGGCGCAGGACCGCTTCGACGGTCTCCGAGCGCTCGACCATCCCGCCGACGCCGAGGGAGACGACGGCCACCATCAGCGTCTGGAACGCGAAGGCGCGGTACTGCATGCGCGCCTCGGCCGCGTCGAGGGCGACGCCCCGGGCCGCGAGCTCCGCGACGTAGAGATCGATCAGCGCCGCCTCGTGCCGCGCGAGCAGCTCGGGCTCGAGCGAGTTGATCAGGAAATACTGGACGTCGCGGATCCCGCGACACCACTGCACGCCCTGGAAGTCGAGCATCCCCATGCGCGGGCCCTCGGGCGTCGCGTACTCGAAGCAGTTGCCGAGATGGCTGTCGCCGTGGATCAGCGTCAGGGGCTCGGCGTACCAGACGTCCATGAGGGCGTCCCACTTCGCGATCGCCTCGTGGGCCAGGTCGGCGTGGCGTCGGGTGAAGAGCGCCGGGGCGGCGCGGTGGGCGCGGTCGATGGCCGAGGCGTTCAGTGCCCGCATCGTCTCGCGACCGCCCGGCGCGAGATAGGGATGGAGCCGGCGCGGCAGGAGTCGCTCGCGCTCGTCTTCGGAGAGGCCCCAGAAGCCGGCGTGGAGCGCGGCGAACGTCTCCACCACGCGGCGGGCGCGCTCGATCGTCGTGCCCCGGGCCATGTCGCGATTGATGAAGAGGGTCGCGCCTTCGACGTCGTGGAGGTTCTCGAGCAGCAGCACGAAGCGCGAGCCCCGGCTCGCCACGGCGTGGACCTTCGGGACGCGGATCGGGACGCGGTGGGCCAGATTCCGGCAGAACGCGACCTCGGTCTCCCAGAAGCCGACGGCGTTCGCGAAGGTCCGGGTCGCGAGATCGCGGCAGGGGAGCTTCGCGTAGAGCGTGCGGGGCAGGGCAGTCGACACCGTCGCGCCCGCTGCCGCGGCGCGCGGTGTGACGGGCTCGAAGTCGGGCTCGATCAGGAAGTTGGTGCAGTTGCTGCTCTCGAACGCGACGCCGGGCAGGCGTGCGGAGCGCAGGGTCGGGAGCCGTTCGGCGCCCTCCGGCGCATGCTCGTGCAGGAGCGCATCGAGGACGTCGTGCTCGACGAGCTGCTCCGGGGTTCGCGGAAGCCCGCGGCCGACGGCCTCGAGGGCCCGATCGAAGGCAATCTGCGAGGCCGCTCCGAGCAGGCGCATGCCGAGGGTCAGCCGTCCGTCCATCAGCGCACCCCGCCCGCGTTCGTCGCGTCGACGGCGAGGCTCGACCCGCCCGGTCCGTTCGTCCCCGCGCTCGCCGGCTTCAGGATCGCCGGCAGCAGCATCCGGCGCAGCATCCCGCGCAGCCCTTCCTCGTCGCGGTGGACCGCCGAGCGGACCGCGAGGAACGACATCAGCGCCCGCAGCACCCACTCGCTGAATTCGTCGAGGTCGAAGTCGTCGACGAGCCGGCCGCTCGCCCGGGCGCGCTCGAAGAGCGGCCGCAGGACGTCGGAGCCGAGGGTGCGCATGCGATCGGAGCGGAGCACCACGCGGCTCGCCGTCACGAACTCCGCGGGGCCGCCGAGCTGGACCAGGAGCGGTCGCGCCGGGATGTCGCGCAGGCAGAAGAGGATGCCCTCGACGATCCAGTCGCCGATGTCGTCGTAGCGCCGCAGGTGCTCGACCGCCGCCGACGCACAGCGCTCGGCCTCGCGCGTCGCCACCGCCGCGATCAGGGCGTCGCGGCTCCCGAACTGCCGGTAGACCGTCGCCCGCGAGAGGCCGGCTGCCCGGGCGACGTCCTCGGCCGTCGTCTTCGCGAGCCCGAAGCGCGCGAGGCAGGCCTCGGCCGCGTCGAGCAGGCGCTCGCGCTGCGGATCGCTCTCGAGCCCCTCGGTCACGCCATGGCCTCCCTCGTTCTCGATCTCGATTCCGAAGCCTCGACCGGCCCGACCGGCCCGACCGGCCCGACCGGCCCGACCGGCCCGAACATGATACGAATCTTGTTTCTTGTTTCAACGCCTGCTACGGATCGGAGTCGGGTGGCCGGGATCCGGGGCGCAGAGGCGCGACCCGCGGACCGCGCGGCCCGACCGGATGCCCCGCGTCGCCGAGGGCCGATCGAGGAGCGCCCATGTCGAATCCCGATGTCGTGATCATCGGCGCCGGCCACAACGGCCTCGCCGCCGGTGCGCTGCTCGCCCGCCAGGGGCTGCGGGTCGTCGTGCTCGAGAAGAACCGCTTCGTCGGGGGCATGGCCGGGACGCGGGAGATCCTGAACGGCTGCCGCAACGACGTCGGCGCCTCGCTGCTCTTTCCCCTGGCGAAGGGCCTGATGGAGGCGCTCGAGCTCGAGCGCTACGGCGCCCGGCTCCTCGACCTGCCGATCATGTCGGTGACGATCGCCGATCCGGGCGATCCGGCGGTGCCCTTCTTCGCGAATCCGCTGCGCATGGCCTGGAACGTCTGGCGCCGCTGCGGGACGCGCGCGCTCGTCGGCTTCGCGCGCCTCGTCGCGTTCACGCGCCATCCCGCGCGCGTGATCGCGCGCTACCGGGCCGGGACGCTGCCCGAGGACCTCGATACGCTGATCGCGAACGCGCCCGACGCGAAGCGCCGCGAGCAGCTCGAGCTGACCTTCCACGGCAGCGCGATGGACCTCATCGATCGCTTCTTCCCGGACGAGGTCCGGCATCGACCGCTGCGCAGCCAGCTCGCCTTCGCCGCCGTGCAATCGACCTACAAGGGGCCCTACACGCCGGGCAGCGCGTTCTGCCTCATCTACACCCTCTCGCCCAACGACGCGGGCGGCCTGATGAAGCGGGTGCGCGGCGGCATCGGCGCGCTGTCGGAGGCGCTTCAGCGCTCGATCGAGGACAAGGGCGGGGAGGTCCGGCTCGGAGCCCAGGTCGCGCGGATCCTGGTCGAGGAGGGGCGCGCGACGGGTGTCGTCCTCCGCAGTGGCGAGACGATCCGCGCGCGCGTCGTGCTGTCGAACCTCGACAAGACCTCGACGCTGCTGCGTCTCGTCGACGCCGAGCACGTCCCGGAGGCGACGCGCCGCCAGGTCACCGAGATCGATCACCGCGGCGCCTACGTCCACATGCTGCTCAAGCTGAGCGGGCTCCCGCGCTTCGCACCCGAGTACGAGGCGCTGAACGCCGACCCGCTCACGCGCTTCAGCATCGGCAGCTTCACCAACCCGCGCGAGCTGCAGAAGAGCTTCGAGGCCTGCGCGGCGGGCGATCTTCCGGAGCAGCCGCCCTTCGCGATGCAGATCCCGAGCGTGATCGATCCGAGCGTCGCGCCCGACGGCCAGCACGTCGCCACGATCTACGGATTCTACTTCCCGTGCGACGCGCCGAAGGAGCTGCGCGGCAAGCTGCGCGACGAGATGAAGGAGCGGATCCTGAATCGCATCGAGCGCGTCTATCCCGGCATCCGCAAGCTGATCCTCGAGGCCGCGATCTTCTCCTCGGACCATTTCGCGACCATGCAGGGCGCGACCGGCGGCGACTTCACCCACGGCCTGCTGCACGCCGACCAGATGCTCGGCCGCCGTGCGCTCGTTCCGGGCTCGGCCCACCGCACGCCGATCCCCGGGCTCTACCTCTGCGGCTCTTCGTGTCATCCCGGCCCGGGGGTCACCTTCCTCCCCGGAGCAGGCTGTGCGACGGAGGTGGCGAAGGCGTTCGGGCTTCCGCCGGTCTATGCGCCGGGGGACTGACTCGGGGGGACGCCCGTCGCGGGCGGGTTTCCTCAGACCTGCGCCCGTGCGACTTTGACCTGAATCGCGCGCATCCAGGCTTTCGCGACCTGTCGACGACCAAGTGAACTCGTCAGGAACTCGTGAACGAAGAGGTCCTCGAATCACGCCGATCCGTCGTGCGCATCCCTGGCTGCGCTCTTCTGCTCCGAAGGGGGGATCGCCCTCTCTCGTCCGATCGCGAGCCGGACCCTCACGGACCTCGCGCGGTTTGTTCTGGACTTTTCGATCCGATTCCGCTCAGGATGAGCGAGCTCGACCCGACCCGATCACCTTTCTCTCGAAGCCCGGTCCGCGTGGGCGGGCAGGAGCGTGGGGCGGGAGGCCGGAAGCCCGGGGCGAGAGCGAGGAGGTGGGCATGCATTCCATCCTGGTTCCCAGGCTCGTGACCCGGACGATGGTGCTGCTCACGCCTCTGGCGATCGCCTTCTGCATTCCGACGGAATCCCGGGCCGCGCAGACCTTCAAGGTGCCGATCGTGGTCGTTCCCGGTTCGGTCTCGATCGGGAGCCAGACCGGTCGATCGCTTCCGCTCTCCCATCCGTTCGGATTCCATTTCGAGACCAGCGAGGGCGTCTGCGACGTCACCGGGACGATCGCGACCCAGCTCGTCAATCAGGGGCTCGAGCTGCAGATCGACGTCAATGCAGCCGGCACGGGCGGGCCTTGCCTTCTGCCGGAGGTGGAGACGCTGACCCTTCGGTTGACGGCCCCTGAATTTCCGGGAACGGCGACGATGGTCCGCCTGCATGCCGAAGTGCAGACGCTGACCCTTCCGTCGAACGTCGTCTTCAGGATCGGAATGAGCCAGCGGGAGCCGGCGACGACTTCGAGCGAGCCGGGCGTGTTCGATCTGGGGTCCTGGTCGACGGTCGTCTCACGCAATGCGCCCGGGAGCCCGGTGGAACCGACGGGGAATCGGTTGACGCCGTTGATCCCGGGCGACGTCGTCGAGATTCCCGTCTCCCTGGATCTCTCGGCCCAGGATTCGGCTTCGTATTCCGGCACGATTCGCGTTCGGTTCGAGGTGCGCGTGACGGTGCCCGAGCCGACGGCCTCGCTCTCTCTGCCGCTTGGTGCCCTGACTCTGTTGGGGCTGGCTTCGCTGCGCGCGTGAGGCTCGCAGGCGCCGAAGCCGAGGATCCCGTCTTGAAGCGATCGGTCGTCCCCGGAACCCGCCTGCGATCCGGGTGGGTCGTTTGAAGGATCGCGCACACGCCGAATCCATCCTCGACGACGCTTCGCGGCCTCCGGGCGCTCTCCGATCATTTCGTGTGTGACGGTTCGAGCGAGGAATCGTGGAGCTTCTGCGAGGATTTGCGTCGGCGAGGCCCAGGCGCTTGCCGTGCATTCAGCGCCGCCCGATGTTGAGGCGTGCACTCGAGCGACCTGCGAAAGAAGACGGCAAGCGGCTCGTGGGACGGTGGCCGGATCGATCGACTGTTCCAGCAGCCCGGGCTCAACTTCCTGCTGACCAACCGCATCCCGCGGCGTGCGACGACCCGGTTGCTCGGGTGGCTCGGTCGGATCGAGAGCCCCGGATTCGTGCGTCTCGCATTGCGGATCTGGAGCATCTTCGCTCCCGAGCTCGACTTGTCCGAAGCGAAGGAGACGGAGTTCGGAAGCCTGCGGGCGTTGTTCATTCGCGAGCTGCGACCCGGGTCGCGCCCCGTCGCCCGGGATCCCGAGGTCGCCGTCAGTCCCTGCGACGCGATCGTCGGGGCGTGCGGATGGATGGACGACGACGTCCTGATCCAGGCCAAGGGGCTCGTCTACTGCCTGGACGATCTCCTCGGAAACCCGGAGCTCGTCCGCCGCCACCGGCGGGGTCGATTCGTGACCCTCCGGCTCAAGTCGACGATGTACCACCGCTTCCACGCGCCGCTCGACTGTCGCGTACGCGAGGTGACCCACATCGCCGGCGACACCTGGAACGTCAATCCGATCGCGATCGAGCGCGTGCAACGACTGTTCTGCCGGAACGAGCGCGCGGTGATCCCGCTCGAGCTCGAAGGGGACGACCCGATCCTGACGCTCGTCCCGGTCGCGGCGATCGGTGTCGCGAATCTACGACTCCATTGCCTCGATGCGACGCTCGGCCTCGGATACACCGGCCCGAATCGGATCGCCTGCGACGCGCGCTACGAGAAGGGCCAGGAGCTCGGCTGGTTCGAGCTGGGCTCGACGATCCTGGTTCTCGCAGGCGAGCGCTTCGAGCTCGCCGAAGGCGTTCGCGAAGGGCGGGTGATCCGGGTCGGAGAGCCCCTGCTCACGCTCGCGACCGCTCGCCCGGCTCCCTGCCGAAGTCGGCAGGGCAGGCGGGTCGGGGCCGACGACGAACGCGTCCGCGCATCGATGATGCCGGCGCATGCAGGAGGAGGATGAAGTGCAGACGAAGATCGTGACGACCGGTGCGACGGACGGAGCCCGCCTCTCGTTCGCGGAGGCGCTGCGGGAGCAGCGCTGGGACGACCACCGCCTCTATCACCACAGCCGGACGAACCAGACGCTCCACCTCTTCAGCGCCTGCTGCTTTCTCGGCTCCTACGCCCTCGTCGCGTTCGACACCACGCGCGCGGTCTGGATCGGATGGCTGCTCGCCTGGATCTCGAGGCAGATCGGTCACTTCTTCTTCGAGCCGAAGAGCTACGACGCGCTCGCGGGCATGACGCATCGGGAGAAGGAGGCCGTGAAGGTCGGGTACAACATGACCCGCAAGATCGGGCTGCTCGCGGTGTTTCTCGCGTCGCCGCTGGTGCTCTACGCGTCGCCGAGCCTCTTCGGCCTGATCCGTCCCTACACCGAGGTGGGCACGTTCCTCGGTGACCTGAGCGCGCTCTGGCTCGCCGTCGGCATCGGCGCTCTCGTCTTCCGCACCGTCCAGCTCTTCTTCATCCGCGATCTCCAGACGGGCGTCGTCTGGTTCACGAAGATCCTGACCGACCCGTTCAACGACGTGCGCACGTACTGGAAGTCGCCCTACTACCTCTTCGTCCGCCGCGAGAGGATCGATCCCGAGCTCGGTTGAGTCCGCTCGTCCGCTTCGAGCTGTGCGCCGACGAAGTAGTAGAGGGTCTCGAGCAGCGGGAGCACGGCCCAGTCCGGATGCGGATGCCGGCCGAGGAGGAAGAGTCCCCAGATCGACAGAACCGTTCCGACGTACTGGGGATGCGTGAGCAGCGAGAACGGAAAGCCCGTCACCCAGGGCACCTTCAGTCCGAAGCGGGTGCCGTAGAAGACGCCCGCCCGCCCGAGCCGACGGAAGACCGCGACGTTCAGGACCTGGCCGACGAGGATCATCGCCAGCCCGAGGGCGACCGCCCGGACATCGCTCGACAGCAGGGGTTGCGGGGTCGCCGTGAACCATCCTCCGAACCAGGCGAACCAGGCGAGGAAGACTCCGGCCTGGAGGACCTTGAAGACGAAGAAGAGTCGGCAGAGCGCATCGACGGGGGCTCCGATCCCGGCCCGGCTGCACCATTGCCGGAAGGCGTCCGGGTGGCGCCACACGACGACGTAGGTGATCCGCTCGACGGCGAGCGCGGCCGCCGCCGGAATCAATCCGGCGATCTCATTTTCGGTCATCCTTCCGATTCCCTTTCGGTGCGGGCGAGGGCCCGGGGAGGGGACGGCCCTCGTGTCGGGCTCAGGGGGTCCCCGGTGTCCGGGAGAACAGGACCGAGAGGGCCCGCTTCATGATCGCCCGATCGATGTCCCGGTCGCTCGAATGATGATCCGACCACCACCACCCGTCGGCCGCCATCTTGCGCGCGGCGGTGACGATCCGGTCGGCGACCTCCCGGAAATCCTCGTCCCGATACGCATGGCTGAAGATGAATCGACCACTCCCGACCCAGGAGAGCATGAGACCTTCGGCCCGAAGATAGAACTGGAACATCCAGTTGTACCGGGACGGGGTCGTGTAGAGCGTGGTCCAGACGGAGGTCAGGTTCGCGAAGCGGACCGGAAGGCCTTCGCGCTCCAGCCGATCGTTCAGCTCCGTCACCCGCCGATCCCATCGTTCGTCGAGCCCCTCGTAGCTCGCGCGGATCTCCGGATCGTCGAGCTTCAGCAGGAACTCGTTCATCGCCGTCATGACGTAGGGATGCGCGTTGAACGTCCCGCGCGCGAACAGGATGTCGGAGGGGCGATCGTCGCGATACCGCTTCATGAGCTCGCGGCGGCCGCACACCACGCCGACGGGGAGTCCTCCCGCCAGCGTCTTTCCATACGTCACGAGGTCCGCCGCGACGCCGAAGTATTCCTGCGCGCCGCCGCGTGCCAGACGAAAGCCGAGGAACACCTCGTCCAAGATCAGGGGAATGCCCTTCTGCGTGCAGACCTCGCGAAGGCGAGCGAGCCAGCGCGCGTAGGCCTGCTTGTCGTATCCGGCGCGGCGGCGGGAGTTCACGAGGGTGCTGTCGCCCGGCGCCGCGGCGTTCGGGTGGAGCGCCTGGAGCGGATTCACGAGCACGCACGCGACGTCGCGCCGGAGGGAGAGCGCACGCAGGGTCGCCTCGCTCATCTCCGCGAGGGTGTAGACGTCGTGCACCGCTCTCGGATTGCCGACGCCGGGTTGGACGCCATCCCACCAGCCGTGATAGGCACCGCAGAATCGGACGACGTGGGTGCGACCCGTATGGTACCGGGCGAGTGCCACGGCCTGCATCACGGCCTCGGTCCCCGACATGTGGAACGAGACCTCGTCGAGCCCCGAGAGCGCGCGCAGGCGGCGGACGTTGTCGATCACGACGGGATGGAGCGGACCGAGCATCGGTCCGAGGGCGTGGGCCCGGGTGGCCGCGCGATCGATGCACGCCTTGTAGAAATCCAGTCCGAACACGTTCACTCCGTAGGAGCCCGTCAGATCGAAGCTCCAGTTTCCGTCGAGATCGCGGACGCGGACGCCCTCCGACGCCTCGGTCAAGGCACCGATCCGGAGGTGGCGGCGGAGCTGGCTGCGGAATGGATACGGGACCCGGTAGGCGTCGGTGAACGCGAGATCGGAGAGGCCCTCGCGAAGCACGCGCGTCTGCTCGATCGTCGTCGGCGCCTTGTCCCCGAGCTCCGATGCGAGGCGCACGAGCGCCGACTCCCGGAGGGCGGTGATCGGTGCGGGACAGCCATCCGCGCAGAGGAACTCGCGCGAGTCGTACTCGAAGTAGGGCAGCCAGCCCGCGATCCGCTTGCCGATGCGCACGTGTCCCGCGAGCGAAGGATGCTTCGCCCGGGACAACGCGAGCCTCGCGTGCGCTCGGCCGAGGACGGGGACTCTCGCGACGATCGCGTCGATGCGTTCGATCACGCGTCGACCGCGGACCCGCTCGGATCGTCGTTGTGGAGCAGGAGCTCCGACAGGAGCTTCTCGCTCTTGCGGCGTCGGCGATAGGCCGTCGAGTCGAGGATCGCCGAATAGGGCTCCTTAACGTCGTTCGCCTCGACGAAGATCCGCGCCTCGCGCGCCATGCGCGTCCGCCGCGCCGGGTCGAGGAGCTCACGCATCGCATCGAGGAGCGCCTTCGCATCGCCGCCCTTCACGCGCAGGCCGGTCACGCCGGGCTCCATGAGCTCCTGGGGCCCACCCTTGTCCGAGACGATGACGGGAATCCCCGAAGCCTGCGCCTCGAGGGGCGCGTTTCCCCAGGTGTCCGTCGTGCTGGGGAAGACCTTCACGTCCGCCGAGGCGAGGGCGCGCGGCAGATCCGAGCCGCCGAGGAAGCCGGTGAAGGTCACGGGCAGACCGTCGAGAAGCCCTTCGAGCGTCGCGCGGTACGGGCCGTCCCCGACGAACGCGAGATGGACGTCCTGCGTCTCCAGATAGAGCTGCCGAAACGCCTCCGCGAGCAGGTCGAGCCCCTTCTCCGCGCCGAGCCGCCCCACGTACACGAACTTCACCAGCTCGTCCTCGCGTTCCATCCCGAATCGCGCCCAGAAGCCGGGCGTCCGGTGGATCGGGTGGAAGCGATTCAGGTCGACCCAGCGATCGAGGACCAGGAGCTTGCGATTGCGAAGCCCGCGCTTGTGCAGGAGCTGGGCGATGAACCTGGAGGGGACGACGACCTCGTCGACCGAATGGTAGAAGAGGATGACGAGCTTCCAGGTGAGCGCCTCGAGACTGACGTCCTTCGTGTACTCCTCGACGTACTCCGGGAAGCTCGTGTGATAGGTGGACGACGCCTCGATGCCGACGAGTCTCGCGGCCAGCAGGCCCATGGCGCCCACGGGACCGGGCGTCGAGATCTGCATCTTGGTGAAGCCGCGCTCCTGGATGAAGCGGAGGAACTCGAGGAAGGGCATCAGGCGGAGCTGGAGCTCGCTGTACTCGGGCAGATCGATGCTGACGATCGCCGGGAAGACGACGAGCTTCCCACGCGTCACGAGATCCGCGATCTCCGGATCCCGGACCTTCTCGTCCCGGGCCTCCCTGGAGAGACAGGTGACGACCGTGAGATCCACACCCCGCTCCTCCGCCGTCCGGATCAGCTTGCGGATGGTGAGGGCGACGCCGTTCACGTCGAAGAGCGTGTCCGTGACGAGCACGAGCTTCTCCGCCTCGTCGAGGTCGAAGGCCTTGCGGACGTCGCGCGTCAGGGCCTTGTCCCCGCCGTGGTGGGCGTGGGTCACGAAGTAGGGGAGGGAGACGAGGAGGTTCGAGCTGACGAGCGCGATCGCCTCCTTGAGCGTGCGCACCAGATCGCCGGACGAGTTCTCGCGGATCCGGGTCACGTAGCGGACGCAGAGGCGGTCGAGCAGCGTGCTGATGATCAGGAAGATCTTGTCGTCCGTGGACTCGGTCGCGACGATCCGTGCGCGGAACGAGGCTTCGGAGAGGAGACCGCGCGCCTCGTCGAGGAAGATCCGATCGAACGACTCGGGCCGACCGAGCGAACGTCGGATCGGACCGAGCATCGCGTCGAGGGCGACGCGCGTCCGCAGCGCGAGCTTCGATCGCGTGGAGGACGTGCGGCCCCCGAACGCGAACTCGAGCAGCATGTTGACCGGGTCGCTCATCCGGATCGGCTTCGCGCTCGCGGCCCGATGTCGGCTGTGCTGGCTGTCGTAGACGAGCTTCACGAGTGCATGGGCGAGGGTCACCGGCCCCCCGTGCATGCCCTCCGCAGAGGTCGTGCGGCGGCGGATGGAGTCCACGACGTCGTTCGGCCGCGGGCGGTCGCCGAGGTAGCGGAAGACCGTCCAGGCGCGTCCGGGATTGATCCCCGAGTGATCGTCCGAGCCGCCGACCACGGCCTTCAGCCAGGGCGTGGCACCCTTCGGAGCGAGGTCGTGCTTCGCGGCGAGCTCCTCGATCTTCTTGCGATCGAGCGAGGCGAGCAGCCGACGGGTCAGCGCGTTGGATGCGGCCGCCCTCGTCCCGTTGTGGACCTCGAGACAGTCGAAGAGCAGCATCGCGCGTTCGAGATGCCAGACGGAGAGGGAGCCATCTCGTCCGTAGGGGCGGTTCTGGGTGCTCATGAGCGGATGCGTCATGAAGTAGGCGATTCGCCGCTCGTCGACCCGACCGGACTCCGAGGCGATCAGACCGTCGAGATAGGCGACCATCTCGTAGACGTTGGGGCGGAGTCGATCGATCTCGGCGTACTCCGTCTCGGAGACGTTCGCGACCGTGACGTGGATCCGGCAGCCGTCCTCCGGGAAGGAGGTCGTCATCTCGGCGCTCACGAAGACGTCGTCGAATCCCGCGTCGAGGAGCGCACGGACCCCGTCGATCGAGTTGTGGTCCGTGAGGGTCACGAGGTCCATGCCTCGCGACTTCAGCAGATGGTAGGTCTCGATCGGGTCGGAGTAGGACTCGGGGATCGAGAGCGAGTTCGACGTGTAGTAGTCCGTGACGTTCGAGGCATATGAATGAAGATGGAAGTCGATCCGGCCACGCTTGAGAATCGACCAGTCGACCTCGGATTCCAGGACGTCGTGACGCATGCGTTCCTCCCCCGATCGGCGATCCCACCAGCCGGGGGGAGGCGGCTGGAATGCGGCGATCGACCGGATTGAACCGACTCTTCGTGACTTGCGGGCGCGAATCCGGGGAAGACCATGCGACGATTGCGGCTCGCTCCCGTCCCGATCGTCACGATCCCGTTTCGGAGGGGAAGGGCGTACGGAGCCGCCCTTCCCCTCCCATGGAGCGAAGCTCGGGACTCAGCGTGCGCGACTCTTCGACCCCGAAGCGAGGGCCAGCAGACCGAGGCCCAGCAGCATCGCCGTTCCGGGCTCCGGAACGACGCCCGGCGAGCCGGTCTCGAGCGAAGGCGACTGGAAGGCCCCGTTCACGCCCGCGCTGCTCAGCGTCGTCAGGATCGGGAGCGGGAGGGTGGTGCTGCCCAGACCGGCCGCGTTGTCGAACGTGACGCCGGTCGTCGCCGCGCCGAAGGCGACGCCCGTGACTCGATTGCCCGCCGCGTCGAAGAGGTTGACCGCGTCGCCTGCGGTGCTGAGGCCGACGCCCGAGCCTCCGTAGCCTCCGACCACGAGGCTCGCCGGAGCGTTCGCCCCGAACCAGGCCGAGAGGAAGCTCGACCGGATCGCCGCGTCGTTGGAGCCCGTCGCATCCCCCTCGAGCAGGATGATCGACTGGCCGGGGGAGATGCTCGTCACTCCGCGGATCGCGACGCTGCTGGCGAAGCTGTTCGAGTTGTCGTCCATCTTCCAGCCGGTGATGTCGACGGCGCTGGCGCCGGTGTTCGTCACCTCGAAGAAGTCGGCGCCGTACGCCGCGTTGCCGCTGCCGCTCGGATGGACCTCCGAGATGATGATCGCGGCCCGGGCGGTGGGGACGACGAGGGCGAGGGAAGCGAGGACGAGGGTGGACGAGATCGGTCGGAGAAGTCGGAACATGATGGGCTCCTGAATGGATTTGGGAGGGAATGGAGATCAAGAAGGCTCGTGGCGGATCAAGGAGATTCTGCGTGGCTTCGATCCCGCTCAGGCCACCGGCGGTCGGCGGCGCGAGGCGGTGGAGAGGCCGGCGAGACCGAGGAAGAGCAGGGTCGCCGTGCCGGGCTCGGGGACGGGCGCGTAGACCCAGAGCTGCGGATGGTTGATGTCGCCCCCGCCGTTCTCGTTGACGACGTAGAGGAATCCGTTCTCGTCCATCGTGAGGCCTTCGTGCTGCTGGTCGACGACGGCGATGTCTCCGAGGTCGTTCGTGATCGTGAGGGTCGACAGCACGTTTCCGTTCCGATCGGTCTCGACGATCTTTCCGGACTCCTGGCTCAGCACGAGGATGTTCCCGAAGTCGGGATCGCCGGAGAGGCTCGTGAGGTTCGAGAGGGCGAAGACGTCCGCGAAGTCGACGAGCCCGAGCAGGGCGGGATTGAAGAGATCGATCGAGTTGACGGTCGTCGGCGAGCCGTTCGACGCGGTTCCGGCGGCGAAGTCGATCGTCGTCTGGAAGATGCCTTGCGGCGTCTTTTCCTTGACCGCGATGAAGCCGTTCGTGAGCGGGTCGTAGGACATGCCTTCGATCCCGATGTTGCCGACCGTCGTGCCGAGCTTGACGACCTGGACGCCGCTTCCGTCGAGGGTCGTGCCCGGCGCGTAGGTGAAGAGATTCGCCTGGCGGTAGCGCTCCTCGGTCATGACGAAGCGGCCGGCGCCGACGTAGGTCAGCGATTCGGGGTCGTAGAAGTAGGTGCCCTGCGGACTCGATCCGGCAGCGAGCGTCATCGAGTCGATGAGCTGGCCGGTCTTCGTGACCTGGACGATCGAGGTTCCCCCATCGCCGACCACGAAGAGCGAGTCGGTGTCGCGGTCGTAGGTGACGGAGGAGACCTCCTGGGCGAGCAGGCTGCCGGACGGCGCCGCGGTCGTCGTCGGCTCGGGGAGCGCATAACGGGCGATGCGCTGGTACTGGGAGAGGTCGACCGAGAGGGCGTGGGCGAGGGAGGTGGAGAAGGAGCAGGAAAGCACGGCGGCGAAGAGCAGATGAGGTCGCATTCGACCCTCCTGGTAGGCGACCGCGATGGATGCGGCCGCAGGTTCGTTCCAGGAAGGCGGAATCGTGACGGATCTTTCCGCGTGCACGTCGACCCGCACCCGTTGCGGTGCGGCACGAGACGCGAATCTCCGCGGCGGATGCCGACGTCGTACGCAGGGCGAGCGCCCGCACGGACCCGTGCGCCGGACGTCACCGCCCGGAGCGCACGACTCCCCTTCCCATGGCTCGCGATGCTAGGCGACGCCTCGTCATCGTCGCGCGACGCTTTGGATGCGTCTCGATGTCGATTCGGGTCGCTGCCCGGCGATGGAGTCGTCGTTTCGGGGTGGGTCGGTGACGGATTCGTTACGGATCGCGGTCGCGATCGAAGATCTTCCGATGGGTCGCGACGGTGGCGCTGGCCGCGGAGGCAGGGCGAGATCGGTCGGGTCCCTGACGTCGATCGGAGAGACCGGACCGGGGTGTCGGTCCGGTCGGCTCCGATCGACGAGCGGTCTCGCGACGTCGTCGAAGCTCCTGCGTGGGAGGTGGAGAGCTACGGCCGGAGGATCCGCTGGCATCGAACGTACGCGATCGTGGTCGCAGCGACCGCGAAGGATTCGCGAGCTTCTCGAGGCCGTGGCGTGGAGAATTCGAAGAGGAACAGCCTGTCGGGCGAACGCAGCGACGAGATCCATGCGGTCGCTCGGCACTTCTTGCGGGCCGATGCAGGCGTGGCCCCTCGAATCGAGGCGGGGTACCGCGACCGTTCACTTCGATCCCGTCTCGTTCTCGGGAGTCTGCTCGGATGGGCCGGGAAGCTTCGGCGATCGGGCTTGCCGACGAACCTGAAGCAGGCGTCGAGCGCTGGATCGGGGGCCGGTTCCGGGCAGCGGACCGGGCCGATGTCGGCGGAGGGCGGTGGATCTTCGACTGCCGCGTCGAAACGCCTCTTCAGTTCGGCGTCGGTCGAGCCAGGTTGAATCGCGTCGTTTCTTCGGCATCCAGGCGGGCGCGCTCGGGGCTCCAACAGTAGGCGTCGAAGGACTCGCCGTCGTCGAACTGGACCCGGACGACGTCGGTGCCCCCTTCGAGAACGGTTGCGGTTCCCCAGCGCCGGAACCCGTAGCGGGCGCTCCGCCGGATGATCTCGACTCGATCGCCCCGCTCCATGACGATCCCCTCCAGAGGATCATACGCTCGCGCGGGATGCCGATTCGTGCCACCGGAACAAGAGCGCATGATTCATGGTCGTTTCGGCGTCGACGCCGGCGGGAGGCCGTCCTGCTTCACGGATCGAATCGGGGACGGAGCGGACGGCCGCAAGGCGTGCGGCTCGCTGGTGTGCGGCGAGAGTCACGCGGTCAATGGCCCCTGGGCGGCCCGTCCGGGCAACGGATGACCCATTGAAAGTAGATGTGCGCCGCCTGCTGCGACCAGAAGGTCGCATCCTCGGTCGACACGCGATCGAGCCAGACGAGGGCTCCGAAGTCCCAGTCGGCCTCGGAGAGCTCGTGGATCTCGATCACGAATCGGGGCTCGACGCAGTGGACGACGTAGGTCCGACCCGATTCGGGAGAATCGCCCACGATCCAGGGATCGATCACTCGAATTCACCTCCGGCGCCCATGATGGCCTTCCGGATGTGACGTCGTTCGGGCGCGACGCGGGAGATTCGATGACGCTGCGCGAGCCTACCGGGAGCACCGCCCGAAGCCTCGAGCCCGTCCCCCGGTCCGCTTTCTCTCAGACCTGCGCCCTCGCCACGTTGACCGGAATCGCACTCATGCGCGGGATCCCGGTGTACGGATCGTAGACGCGATCGACCGGCGAGAGCCGGCCCGTGTTGCTGCCGATCTCCCGGACCTTGAGCTCGTTTTCGTGGGTCGGCACGTCGCCGAAGCAGTGCGGCATCGACACGACGCCGAGGCGGATGTCCTCCTCGGGCTCGACGACGCCGAGGATGGTGTCGTAGTCGGAGCTGATCTCGACGACGTCGCCGCGGACGAGGCCGAGCTTCGCGAGGTCGATCGGGTTCATGAAGGCCGGGTTGTAGTTCCACTTGCGAACGAGCTTCCCGATGTCGCGGCCGGCGGAGTTGTGGACGTCGGGGAGCCTGCGGCTCACGAGGCGGAACGCGTACTCGGTCTCGCGGGCGATCGGCTCGGCGGCGATCTCGGCGAGCTCGCCGATCATCGTCGCGTCGGCGAGCTCGAGGCGGGCGGTGCAGTCGGGATCGCGCGGCTCGACGACGGCCGTCGGGTCCTCGAAGATCTTCCCTTGCGGATGGCGCTTCACCTCGGCGAGCGGAATGCGCGAGCCCTTCGTCAGGATCTCGAGCAGCTCGTCCGTCGTCGGCTTCTTCTCGAGGTCGAGCTGCGTCCGGATCGGATCCGCGTGATCGGGGCCCCACTCGTAGGCGGCGGCCAGCGAGAGCGGGAGCTTCATGCGCTGGGCGAGGCCGTAGAAGAACTCCCATTCCTCGAGCAGGTCGGAGCCCTCGGGCGGCGCGACGATCGCGGGGGTGTACTGGCCGTAGGGCGCCGGGTAGCCCATCGCGTAGGGCGTCAGCGACTCGGTCGGCAGCGTGATGCTCGGGACCTCGAGGGACAGCTTCGGCGCGATCACGTAGTCGGCGACCTTCGCCGTCGCCGACATCTTGATGTCGAGGGTGATGTTGAGCTCGAGGGCCTTCATCGCCTCGTAGGTCTTGCGCTGGTCGGGCCAGGCGGCCATCGGATTGCCGCCGACGCTGATCAGCACGCGGACCTGGCCGTCGCCGGGGAGCAGGATCTCGTCGGCGAGGGCCGCGGTCGGGAGACCGGAGGCGGTGTTGGTCAGGTTGCGGACGCGGATCTTCTCGCCGAAGCCCCAGCCCGGCGTCGGATTCGAGGGCTGGGCCTTCGCCCGCGCCCGGGGCTGGAAGACGTTGGGATTCGAGATCCGCTCGCCTTCGCGCTTGTAGTGGCCGCAGACCGTCTTGAGCGCGAGCAGCAGGTACTCCGTCAGCGCACCGCGGGGAGCCATGTTGGGCCCCGTCCCCGCGTTGGCCCCGCCGTTCTTCGACGACGCGTACAGCCGCGCCGCCCGCATCAGATCCGCGCGCGGCACGTCGGCGCGGCGCTCGACGTACTCGGGGGTGAAGGGCTCGATCGCCCGGCGCAGGGCCTCGTGGCCGCGGGCGTTCTCGGCGAGGAAGGCGCGATCGCCGAGGCCCTCGTCGAGGATGATGCGCAGCAGGCCGGCGAGGATCGTCGGATCCTCGCCCGGCTTCGGCTGGAGATGGACGGCGGCGACGCGAGCGAGCTCGCTGCGGCGCGGGTCGATGACGACGAGCTTCAGCCCGCGCTGCACCGCGTCGTGGAGATGCTTGCCCGGATTCATGCAGGGGATGCCGATCGACTTCGAGATCGTCGGGTTCGCGCCGACGAACATCCACACGTCCGCCGTGTCGAAGTCGCGCGCGCCGCCCTGCCAGACGCCGTGGAGCGCCGGCGCGATCATCTTGCCGGGCTGATCGATCGTGGCGCTCGTGAAGAGCATCGGCGAGCCCAGCGAGGCGAGCCAGGCGTGGGCGAGCGGGGTCGCGGCGGGGTAGGGGAGCGAGAAGGTGCCCGTATAGAGGGCGACCGAGCGGGGGCCGTGGCGCTCGACGATGCGGCCGATCTTCTCGGCGATCTCGTCCATCGCCTGGCCCGACGGGATCGGGCGGTGGCGGCCGTCGGCTCCGCGCTTCTGGGTGTGGAGGAGCCGGTCCGGATGGGCGTGCTGCTCGGGCAGGGCCCGGCCCTTCGCGCAGGTGTAGCCGTGGTAGATCGGGTTGTCCTTGTTCCCGATCACCGATACGGCCCGGCCGTTCTCGACCGTGACCTTGATCGCACAGCCCGCGTGACAGAAACGACAGAAGGAATCGTGGACCGTCGCCATGCAGAGCACCTCCCCACCGCCACCCCTCGGATCGGGCGCCGGCGTCGGACCCAGATTACGCGATGCGGGTACGAATGGGTCGGGGATTCGCGCGCCGCCGCCGCGGCGGTGCTCGCTCCGCGGCCGGGAAGGCCCCGCGGCATGGCGAGCGCGGGGCGAAGGCGGCTAGATTCGGCGCGCTGCATCCGAAAGGGGGAGGGTCACGATGAGTTCTCGAAGCGCATGCGGGTCCGTCCCGTCGCCCCGGGCCCGGGTCCAGACCCGCCGAGGGGCTCGCCGCGGGGCGGCTGCCGGCCTCGCGGTCCTGCTGATGGCCGGCGCGTCGGGGATTCCCGGTCGGGCCGCCGCGGCGGCGGCCGCCGCCGACGACGTCGACGCGACGCCGGAGGCCGGACCGATCGTCCTCGCGCAGGACGGAGGGACGACGCCCCGCGAGCTCGAGCCGCGCTACCCCGCGCCGGATCCGGGGAAGCCCGGGCCCTACAACGAGCAGGAGCGGGAGATCTGGAACGGCGACTACGTGTTCGGGATGTCCCGCTCGCTCGCGCGTTCGACGATCGTTCCCGCCGCCAAGGCCCCGCTCTTCCTCTTCACGGTTCCCCTCGACGTGGTATTCCTGCCCTTTGCCCTGATCGGAGGCTTCTTCGGATGACCCGGCTGCACTCGAAGTCCGCGCGTCTCGCCCTCCTTCTCTCCGCGTTCGCGCTGCTCGCGCTCGCCGTCGCGGGCTGTGCGCCGCGGGCGCTGCGCGGCGGCGAGGGGACCGGCAATCCGGACCTCGACCGCCCGGCGATGTCGACGGGCCTCGACCGCGACGACATCACGTTCATGGTCGACGGCTATCTCCAGCGCCTCGAGGCGTCGGCCTTCTGGCAGCAGACGGTGAAGACCAGCCGGACGCCCCCGGTCGTCGCGATCTGGCCGATCCGCAACGCGACGACGCAGCACCTCGACGACCAGATGCTGATGCTGCTCTCGGCGATCGAGACGGCGCTCGTCAACACGGGCTCCGTCCGCGTCGTCGACCGCTCGCGGCAGGAGGAGCTCGCCCGCGAGATCGGCATCCAGCAGGGTGAGATCTTCGATCCGTCCTCGGCCCAGAAGCTCGGCCACATGCTCGGCGCCCAGTACTTCTTCACGGGCAAGATCACGGGCAACGACGAGAAGCTCAACAAGATGCGGCGCGTGCAGTACTCGCTCTTCCTGCAGGTCCTCGAGATCGAGAACGGGCTGATCCGCTTCCAGGATCAGGTCGACCGCACCAAGGCGATCGAGCGCTAGTCGACGTGCCGCGTCGGGCACGCGCGCTTCTCGTCGCCGCTCTCGGGCTGGTCGCCCTGGCGTGGCTCGGCGTCGGATGCGCGACGTACACCGACCGCATGCAGGCGGCGACGACGGCCGTCGAGGCCGGTGCCTACGCCGACGGGCTCTCGGCCCTGAACAAGGCGCTGCGCGTCGACTCGGAGCAGGAGCTGCCGGAGCACTGGCGCTCGAACGACCCGCTGACGGTGCTCGAGCGGGGCATCGTGCTCCAGAGCCTCGGGCGCTACGCCGAGAGCAGCCACGACCTGCAGGCGGCGGAGCAGGAGATCGAGCTCCTCGATCTGCGGGTCGGGGCGGTCGGGGCCCTCGGCAAGTACCTCTACAGTGACTCCGCCGGGAAGTACAAGGCCCCCCCGTCCGAGCGGCTCGCCCTCAACGCGATCAACCTGCTCAACTACCTCGCCCGGGGCGACCTCGACGGGGCGGCGGTCGAGGCGCGCCGCTTCCAGACCCAGCGCGAGTACCTCTCGAACAACGGCCTCGACGCGCCGGGGCCCGCGAGCCTCGGCGCCTACCTCGCCGGCGTCGTCTTCGAGAAGCTCGGCGAAGGCGATCGGGCCCTGCGCTACTACGAGGAGGCGCTCGCCGGGGCGGGGCCGCTCGAGTCGCTGCGCGAGCCGGTGAGTCGGCTCGCGCAGCGTCATCCCTACCGCGGGCCGCGGCTCGAGGCGCTGCTCGCCGAAGGGGCACCGACGGCCGGGGCGGGGGCCGCGGGGGCTTCGGCGACGGGATCGGCGACGGGCGGACGGGCCGATGCGCCCGGGATGGGCGAGATCCTCGTCGTGACCTCGGTCGGGCGGGTGCCGCACAAGGTTCCCGAGCGGCTCCCGATCGGCGCCGCGATCGGCGTCGCGGGGACGATCCTGACCGACGATCTGTCGGTGCTCCAGCACAGCATCTTCAAGGTGCTCGTGATCCCCGCGCTCAAGCCCGTCGGCTCGGGGCTCTCGAGCATCGCGGTCGCCGTCGACGGTGAGGCGGCGCCCCTCGAGCTGGTCACGAACCTCGGGGCGGCGGTGGCCCAGGAGTACGAGGCCAACAAGCCGAAGATCATCGCGGCGGGCGTCAGTCGGCTCGTCGCGCGGGCCGCGGTCGCCGAGGGCGCGCGCGTCGCGGGCGAGCAGGCGGGCGGCAGCGGCAACCTGATCGGCGCGCTCCTCGGCCTCGCGACGGAGGCCGCGCTGGTCGCCGCGGATCGGCCGGACACGCGCTCCTGGACGATGCTGCCGGGGCGCGTGCTCGCGACGCGGATGCCGGTCCCCTCCGGCGCGCACACCGTCGAGATCGCCTTCGGCGACGCCAGCGCGCTGCCGCGCCGCTTCGAGGTGAACGTCGCCCCGGGCGGCCTCGCGACCGTCGTCGTCACGGAGCCGCGCTGATGGCCGCGCCGGGCCCTCGCCGCCCGGGCCGTCGTCGGATCGCCGAATCAGGAGGATTGCCCGCCATGGCCGCTTCGCTCGCCGACGCCCCGCTCACCCGCCGCCGATTCCTCGAAGCCAGCGCCCTCGCGGCGGCCGTCGCCAGCGTGCCCGCCCTCGCGGCGCAGGCGAAGTCGAAGGCCCCGGCCGGCTTCGCCGAGTACCGACGCCACGACGCGACCTCCCTCGCGGCCCTCGTCCGCCGCGGCGATGCGAGCCCGGCGGAGCTGCTCGAGCTCGCGATCGCTCGGGCCGAGGCGATCGATCCGAAGCTCACGGCGATCGTCGTCCGCCACTTCGAGCTCGCCCGGGAGGCGGTGAAGGGAAGGCTTCCGGACGGACCGTTCACGGGCGTGCCCTTCCTGCTCAAGGATCTCGCGACCGCGATGGCCGGCACCGTCACGAGCGAGGGCTCGCGCCTCTTCGCCGACGCCCGCCACGAGCACGACTCGACCCTGGTCGGGCGCTTCCGCGCCGCCGGTCTCGTCGTCTTCGGCAAGACCCACAGCCCCGAGTTCGGCGGCTCGCCCTCGAGCGAGTCGGCGCTCCACGGCCGCACGCGCAATCCCTGGGATCCGACCCGCAGCGCCGGCGGCTCCTCGGGCGGCTCGGCGGCGGCGGTCGCGGCGGGGATCGTGCCCGCGGCCCACGCGACCGACGGCGGGGGCTCGATCCGCATCCCGGCCTCGGCCTGCGGTCTGTTCGGCATGAAGCCGACCCGCGGCCGCGTCCCGCTCGGGCCCGCGATCTACGAGGGCTGGGGCGGCATGTCCGCGGCGAACTGCGTGAGCCGCAGCGTGCGCGACGCCGCGGCGCTGCTCGACGCGGTGCAGGGACCGGCGACGGGGGACGCCTACGCGGCACCGCCCCGCGAGCGGCCCTACGTCGAGGAGCTCGGCCGCAAGCCCGCCCGGCTGCGCATCGCCTGGATGAAGCGGCCGGTCGTTCCGACGCCGGTCGCGCCCGAGTGCGAGGCCGCGGCGGCGCGCGCGGCGGCGCTCTGCGCCTCGCTCGGCCACGCGGTCGAGGAGGCGATGCCGGAGCTCGACGTCGAGGCGGTGTACCGCGGGTTCGGGCTGCTCTCGAGCGTCGGGATCGCGGCGAAGGTCGCGGCGCGGGAGAAGCTGCTCGGCCGGGCCGCCCGCCGCGAGGAGCTCGAGCCCATCACCTGGACCACCGTCACGAGCGGCCGGGCGCCGAGCGGCATCGACTATGCCCGGGCCCGGGACGCGATCCACGGCGCGAGCCGCGCGCTCGGCCGCTTCATGGAGCGCTTCGACGTGATCCTCTCGCCGACGATGGCGATGGTTCCCGCGAAGCTCGGTGTCCTGTCGCTCTCCCAGTCGCTCGAGGAGTTCACCGCGGCGGCGACCGCAGCGTCGTGCTTCACGTCGCTCTTCAACATCACCGGCCAGCCCGCGATGAGCGTGCCCCTCTTCTGGACCGCGCCCGACGCGGACGCGCCGGCGGGTGTGCCGATCGGGGTGCAGTTCGCCGGGCGCTTCGCCGACGAGGCGACGCTGTTCCGCCTCGCGGCCCAGCTCGAGGAAGCGGCGCCCTGGCGCGATCGGATCGCGCCCGTCTGAGGCCCGGTCTCGGGCCCGGCCGCGGGTCCTGCATCGGGCGCGGCTCAGGGCGCCGGCGGGGCCTCGGCTTCGGCTGCCGGCTGCGGCGCCGATGCGGGCTGTGGCTCGGTCGAGGCCTGCGGCTCCGGAGCGCTGGCCTTCCGGATCGCCGTCACGGTCACGCTGCTGCCCTGGCTCTGGACCTCGAAGTCGACGGTCTCGCCCTTCGCGACGGTGGCGAGGTCGACCTCGGGCGCGACCGGGAACGTCATCGTCATCGCCTTCATCAGGCCCGGGATGTCGCCGTGCTCGAGGGTGACCGTGCGCGCCGTCGGATCGACGTCGACGGCGACGCCGTGGCCCGCGTGCTCGGTCGGTGCGGGCGGCGAGCAGGCGGTCGAGAAGGCCGCCGAGAGGGCGAGCACGACGAGGGCGGCGGGGCGGGAGAGGCGGGGCTTCATCGGGATCCTCCGGTCGGAACGGGGTTCGGGGTGGAGACGAGCTGCCTTCGCTTCCAGAGCGCGAAGAGCGCAGGGTAGACCAGCAGCTCGAGGGCGAACGAGCTCGCGAGGCCACCGACCATCGGTGCGGCGATCCGCTTCATCAGGTCCGCGCCGGTGCCGTCGCTCGTGAGCAGGGGCAGGAGCCCCGCGGTCATCGCGGCGACCGTCATCAGCTTCGGCCGGATCCGGCGGGCCGCACCCTCGACGATGGCGTCCTCGAGCTCGGCCTCGCTCGTCATCCGGCCCGCCGCGAGGCGCTCGGCGAAGGCGAGCTTGAGGTAGAGCAGCATCACGACGCCGGTCTGGGCGTCGAGGCCGGCGAGGGCGATCAGGCCGACGCCGACGCCGACGGAGAGGTGGTAGTCGAGGGCGAAGAGCAGCCAGAAGGCGCCGATCAGGGAGAACGGGACCGCGGCGAGCACGATCGCCGTCTCGACGAGCGAGCCGGTGTTGAGGTGGAGCAGGAGGGCGACGATCGCGAGGGTGAGCGGCACGACCCAGGCGAGCCGCGCGCGGGCCCGCTCGTAGCTCGCCTGCTGTCCGACCCACTCGAGGCGGACGCCCGCCGGCAGCGTGATGCGCTCGGCGATCGCGCGGTCTGCCTCGGCGACGTAGTCGACGACGGCCCGCGTCCCCGCGTCGATCGTGACGAAGCCGACGAGCCGGCCCGCCTCGCTGCGCACGAAGGGCCGCCCCATCGCGAACTCGAGGCGCGCGACCTGGCCGAGGGGGACCTGGGCGCCCGAGGCCGTCGCCACCGGGATCCGTGCCAGCGCCTCGACGTCCTCCCGGAAGTCCCGCGCGAGGCGAATCGCGATGCCGTAGCGCTCGCGCCCATCGACGACCTGCGAGACGATGCGCCCGCCGATCGCCGTCTCGACGACCGCGTGGACGTCGCGCACGCGCAGGCCGTGGCGGGCCGCCGCGGCGCGGTCGGTGACGACGTCGAGGAAGAAGCCGCCCGAGAGGCGCTCGGCGACGGCGCTGCGGGTCCCGGGGAGGGTGCCCAGGACCTGCTCGAGCTCGGTGCCGACCCGCTCGATCGCGTCCGCGTCGGGGCCGAAGACCTGGAGCCCGAGCGGGCTGCGGAAGCCCGTCGCGAGCATCTCGGTGCGCGTCTGGATCGGCATCCAGAAGAGGTTGCGGAAGCCGGGAAAGTCGAGCTTCTCGTCGAACTCGCGGACGAGGCCGTCCGGGGTCAGCCCCGGACGCCAGCGATCCCGCGGCGCGAGCTGGATCACCGTCTCGACCATCGAGAGCGGCGCCGGATCGGTCGCCGTCTCCGCCCGCCCGATCTTCCCGAAGACCCGCGCGACCTCCGGCACCGACGCGAGCACGCGGTTCATCTTCTGCAGCACCGCCTGCGCCTCGGTCATCGAGATGCCCTCGGGCGCCGTCGGCATGAAGAGGATCGTGCCCTCGTCGAGGGGCGGCATGAACTCGCTGCCGAGCCGGGCGACCACGGGCAGGGTCGTCGCGAGCAGGAGCAGCGCGCCGACCACGACCGCGACGCGGTGGCGCACGACGTGCCGCACGATCGGCGCGTAGGCGCGGGCGAGCGCGCGCTGCAGGGGATGGTCCTCCTCGCGGTGGATGCGACCGCGGACGAAGAGCGCGGCGAGCGCCGGCGTCAGCGTCACCGACAGGATCGCGGCGAAGCCCATCGCATAGCTCTTGGTGTAGGCGAGGGGATGGAAGAGGCGCCCCTCGGTCTCCTCGAGGGCGAAGATCGGGAGGAAGGAGACGGTGATCACGAGCAGGGCGAAGAAGACGGACGGGCCGACCTCCTGCATCGCCTGCAGCACGACCCGCGATCGCGCGCCGTCCGCGCCTGCGTCCGGGCCTGCGCCGCTGCCGCGGATGCTGCCGTCGCCGTCGCCGTCGACGCGGCCTGCGCCCGCCGCCTCGTGGTCGCCGAGGCGTTTGTGGACGTTCTCGACCAGGATGATCGAGGCGTCGACCATCGCCCCGATCGCGACGGCGATGCCGCCGAGGGACATGATGTTGGCCGTGAGGCCCTGGGCGACCATCGGGACGAAGGCCAGCACGACGCCGAGCGGGATCGTCAGGATCGGGACGAGCGCGCTGCGGGCGTGGAGCAGGAACACGAAGATCACGAGCGAGACGATGATCATCTCCTCGACGAGGGTGCGGCGGAGGGTGTCGATCGAGGCCTCGATCAGGGTCGAACGGTCGTAGGCGACGACGACCTCGACGCCCGCCGGCAGCGAGGGCGCGAGCGCCGCGAGGCGCGCCTTCACGGCGTCGATCACCGCCAGCGCGTTCTCGCCGTGGCGCATGACGACGATGCCGCCCACGACCTCGCCCTCGCCGTCGAGCTCCGCGAGCCCGCGACGCAGCTCGGGCCCGAGCTGCACCGTCGCGACCTGGTCGAGGCGGATCGGCGTTCCCGACGCCGTCGCGCGCAGCGGAATCCCGCGCAGGTCGTCGAGGCTCTTCACCGAGCCGCGGGCGCGCACCGCGAACTCGTGGTCGCCGAGCTCGAGGGTGCTCCCGCCGGCCTCCTCGTTCGAGTCCTCGACGGCGCGCACCACGTCGTCGAGGGCGATCTCCCGGGCGAGCAGCGCGTTGGGATCGACCTCGATCTGCCACTGACGCACGAAGCCGCCGACGCTCGCGACCTCGGCGACGCCGGGCACGCTCTCGAGCGCATGGCGCAGCGTCCAGTCCTGCAGGCTTCGGAGCTCCGAGAGGTCGAGGCGGCCGCTGCGGTCGACGAGGGCGTACTCGAAGACCCAGCCGACGCCGGTCGCGTCGGGGCCGAGGATCGGGAGCGCGCCCGCCGGCAGGCGCCCCGCGAGCGCGTTCAGGCGCTCGAGCACCCGCGTGCGCGCCCAGTCCGGATCGGTGCCGTCCTCGAAGATCACGTAGACGAGCGACTGGCCGAACATCGAGAGGCCGCGGACGCTGCGGACGCGGGGCGTCGACAGCATGCGCGCCGAGATTGGCCAGGTCAGCTGATCCTCGATCCGGTCGGGGCTCTGGCTGCGCCACTCCGTCGACACGATCACCTGGACGTCGGAGAGATCCGGGATCGCGTCGAGCGGGGTCGAGCGCATCGACGCGATCCCGACCGCGAAGGCGGCGAGCACCGCGAGCACCGTCAGCCCCGGGCGGCCGGCGCACGCCGCCATCACGCGTGCGATCGCGCCGGTCGACGGCGCCGTCTGCGCCGTCTGCGCCGTCTGCGCCGTCTGCATCGTCCGCGTCCCCTGAGAGGGCGAGGCGCCGTCCATCACCACTGCTCCAGTGCCGCGCGCAATCGGCTCTCGGCGGCGATCAGGAAGGTTCCGGAGCGCACGACCTCGTCCCCCGCGTCGAGGCCCGAGGCGATCTCGACCTCCTCGCCGACGCGGCGCCCCGTCTCGACCGCCTGCGGCCGGAAGCGGCCGTCGCCGAGGGCCCGGAAGACGAAGCTGCGCGTCCCCGCCTGGAGCACCGCGGACTGGGGCACGACGACCGCGTCGTGCCCGGGCAGCGCGAGCTCGACGTCCACGAGCTGCTCGGGGCGCAGCGCGAGCTCGGGATTGGCGAGCTCGATCCGGACGCGCGTCGCGCGGGAGTCGGGATCGAGCCCGGGCGAGACGAGCGCGACCGGCGCTTCGAAGACGCGGCCCGGCGCGTGGGCCGGGAGGACCCGCGCCGGGAGGCCGACGGCGACGCGCGCCTGGTCGGGCTCGTAGACCTCGGCCTCGACCCAGATGCGCGCGAGCGGGGCGAGGCGGTAGAGCCGCTCTCCCGCCTCGAACGCGGCGCCCTGGAAGACGTTCTTCTCGACGACGAAGCCCGTGATCGGCGCGCGGATCGGGAGCGTCGATCCGACCTCGAGGGTCCGTTCGATGCGCGCGAGATCCCGCCGTCGAGGCCGAAGCGGATCAGGCGGCTGCGGCCGGCGGCGACCAGGCCGTCGGCGCGATCGGGGCCGAGCTCGTGCGGGCGAGGGCCTGGCTGCGCAGGGCTTCGACCCACTCGTTCGCCGCAGCGCTCAGCTCCGGGCTGTCGACCTCGAACAGCACGTCGCCGCGGTGGACCGCGACGCCGACCGCGACGGCGCCGATCCGCGCGGCCCAGCCGCGCAGCTTGAGCGACACGTCGACCTGATCGCGCTCGGGCGCGACGACCCGCCCGACGACGCGCAGGGCCGTCGAGAGCGATTTGCGCTCGGCGCGCACGAGGGTGACCCCGATGCGCTGCAGCCGCTCGGGGGGGAGCACGAGCTCGCCGGGGTGCTCGTCGGCCGCCTTCATCGCCGCGGTGTCGGGAGCGGGCAGGAGCGCCAGGCGCACGCCCGGCGATCCGACGGTCAGGCTGCCCTCGGCGCGCAGGGTGCGGTCCGGGGCGACGTGGGCGCGGATCTCGACCTGCCAGGTGCTGCCCATGGCGAGCTCGAAGTCGGCGCGCATTCGCCCCCCGCCGAGGGACTCGATCGAGGCGGGCCCACCCATGGCCGCCATCGCGCCCATCGCCGGCATTCGCACGCTCGCCTCGACGTGGGCGTCCTCGAGCGGGCGTCCCGCGGCGTCGTGGAGGGCGAGCAGGAGCGCGTTGTCGCCGACCCGCGGTGTCGGCGGATCGAGCGCGACCTCGAGCACGACGTCGCCCTGCTCGAGGCGCAGCGGCTCTTCGCCGGGCCCGCCGCACGCCGTGAGCGTGAGCGCGACGGACGCGACGGACAGGGCGATTGCGCGGGCACGGGCGCGGAGGAACGGAGGATCGAGCGGGTTTCGTGTCATGGCCTTCACCAGCCGAGGCCCGGCGTCCGGCCCAGGGCGCGGTCGAGCTCCGCGCGGCGCTGGGGGATCCGGACGAGGGCGGTTTCGTGTTCGAGCTCGAGCTCGTGGAGCTCGCGCAGAGCTTCGAGCAGATCGAGCACGCTCGACGCGCCGGCGGCGTAGGCCGTGCGCGTCGCCGCGACCTGCTCGCTCGCCGCCGGCAGCAGCCGATCGCGCACGAGGCGCTCGGCGCGCCGGGCCTGGTCGAGGCGGAGCGCGGCGCTCCCGACGGCGAAGCGGACCTCGTCCTCGAGGGCGAGGCGCTGCTGGCGCGAGCGCTCGAGCTCGGCCTGGGACTCTTCGAGGGCGGCGCGGCGGCGGCCGAGCTGGAGCGGGACGTTCAGCTGGACACCGACGTAGGGCGCGAGCGGGCTCTCCTGCCAGAGCCGGTCGTAGGCCCCGACGACCGTGAAGTCCGGCAGGAACTCGCGCACGGCGAGCTCGACCCGCTTCGCCGCCGCCTGCTCCCGCGCCTCCGCCGCTGCGAGCTCGGGCCGGGCCTCGAGCGCCTCTTCGAGGAGCGCCGCATCGGGGTCCGCATCGCGCCTGGCCGGGCGCGCGTCGCCGTCGGCCTCGCTCGCGAGGACCGGGCTCGACGCGTCCGGCGGTGCGTCGCTCGGGCCGGACTCGGCCGCCTCGGCGGTGTGGCCCGAGCCCGGCGGCGGCGGGGGGATCGGGAGGCCCGGGGCGCGGTGGAGCAGGGCGTTGATCTGCTCGGCGACGAGGCGGGCTTCGCTCTCGAGCTCGCCCCGCTCGATCATCGCCCGGGACACCGCGAGCTCCGCCTTGAGCACCCCGGGCTTCGTGTCCTCGCCCGACGCATAGCGGGCGAGGGCGATGCGGTGGAGCTCGTCGAGGAGCGCCGAATGGACCTGGTTGATCTCGAGGGCGCGCGCGGCGAGCGTCCAGTCGTCGTAGAGCTTCGAGGCGAGGGTGGCGAGCTCGAGGCGCATCGACTCGAGGTCGCGTCCGACCGCTTCGGCCTCGGCGAGGGCGGCCTCGCCCCGGAGCCGGCGCTTGCCGGGGAAGGGCAGCCGCTGGGCCAGATCGACGCGGCCCGCGCCGTGGACCCGAGCCGATCCGAACGAGAGCGGCGCCACGCCCATCCCGAGCATCGGGTCGTCGAGGCTTCCGGCCTGCGGATAGCGGGCGAGCGCGGCGCGATAGGCCTGGCGCGCGACCTCGAGGCTCGGGTTGCGCTCGAGGACCGCCTCGACGAGCCGACGCCGGTCGAGGGTCGTCGTGCCCGTGAAGAGGCCGGCGCCCGAGTCGAGCGTGCGCTCGGCCGGAGACGGACCTCGTTCCAGATCGTGGGCGAGGGCCCGGTATCGGACCCCGCTCGGAGAGACACACGCCAGCCCCACGGCCGCGAGTCCCAAGAGACTCGCGGCGAGGCCGGCGGTGCGGCCATGCCGGACGGCAGCACGCATGCGAAATCACCTCGCGCGCAAACGGATGCGATCGGTCCCCGCCCGCGCGGAGACCCGACGATGCCCGGTCGCGAGAGGCTCAGATCCGGAGGACGACGGAGAGGCGCAGCGGAGAGATCCGGAGCGCGCGCTGTGCTTCCGCATGGCGGGCGGGGGCCCGCAGCCAGGCGGCCGAGGTCGCCTCGAGCTCGCCCGCGCCCGGGAGCAGCGGCGCGTTCGGGGCGGGGGCATCGGGGACGGGGGTCCCGGCGAGCGCGATCGGGGCCGCGGACTCGTTGCAGCACGAGCGGTTCGCGAAGCCGGCGCGGCAATCCTCGGCGGCCCGGTCTGCCGCGTCCGGCGCCGCGATGACCGCCGCCGGGCAGCACTGCGGCGCACAGACCGACGCCGCGAGGGCGAGGCTCGGCGCGAAGGTGAGCACCACCATCAGCGCGGCCACGGCCAGGGATCGACGTCGCGTCATGCGGAAATTCCTATCGGAGACGATTTCGGTCGTCAAACGCAGGAGCTTGACCCCGGCCGGGTCGGGGCGGTGCCCCTGCCGCCCGGCTTCCCATCGGGCTCAGGCCCGGGACGCGCGCGGAGTCCGCCGGACGATCAGCCGGTCGAGCTTGTTCTCCATCACGAAGGGGATCCAGCGCGGCTCGTTCGCGAGGGCGAGGTCGTCGCAGCGCTCGATGAAGCAGGCGAGCGCCTCGTCGAGGGTCGCCCGGGCCATGGCGTGGCCGAGGCAGAAATGGGCGCCCATGCCGAAGGTGAGCGACATGACGCTCGGGTCACGGCGGATGTCGAAGCGCTCGGGATCCTCCCAGCGCGCCGGGTCGCGATTGGCGGCCCCGAGCACGACGGCGATCGGCTCCGCCTGCGCGAAGGGAATCCCGAAGGCCTCCTGGGCGACGGCGGACTTCTGGCCGATCGCGATGATCGCCGGGCGGAAGCGCAGCGTCTCCTCGGTCACGTTGCGCTTCCAGCGCTCCGGGTCGGCTCGGAAGAGCGCGGCCTGATCGGGATGGCGGGCGAGCTCGAGGATCCCGCTCGCGAGCACGCTCGTCGTGCTGGCGCCGGAGCCGAAGATGGTCGAGAAGAGGGTGATCAGCTCGCCGTGGGAGAGGGCGCCCTGCTCGTCCTTCGCCTGCACGAGATGCGTCAGCAGGTCGTCGCGCGGCTCGCTCCGACGCTTCGCGTAGAGGCCGGCGACGTGGTCCATCGACTTCTGGATCGCCTCGTTCGCGGCGTCGCGCAGCTCGGGCGTCACGCGCGGGCCGAAGCAGTCGACGATGTTGACCCGCGACATGGCGGCGAAGGAGCCCGAGAGCTCGTCGGGACCGATGCCCAGGAAGTCCATCATGACGAGGCGGGGGAGGGGCGAGGCGAAGTCGCGGTGGACGTCGAGCTCGGGCTCGCCTTCAGCGCGGTCGAGCAGCGCGTGGGCGTGCTTGCGGATCAGGGGGCGGATCGAGTCCATGTTGCGCTTCGAGAGCGCGCCGGTCGCGAAGGAGCGGACGCGGCGATGATTCTCGCCCTCCATCACGCCGATCGCGTTGCTGCGCCAGGTGTGCATCGGATCGCCGGGCTTGAAGCCGCGGCGCTCGAGGACCTCGATGCCCTCGGCGATGAAGTCCGTGCCCTTCACCGCCCAGGCGGCGTCGTGCCAGTGGAGCGGGACGACGTGGCCCTGGTCGTTCTGGGCGACGCGATGCTGCTCGCGCAGGGCGCGGAAGACGGGGTAGGGATCCTGCCAGTAGTCGGGATCGGAGATCGGGAGCACCGGAATCGCTTCACGCATGGGGCGGATCCTCGCTCTCGGGGCAGGTGGCTGCGCCGGCCGGCCCGCGTTCGCCGGCAAGCATGGCACCGGGCGCGGCATGGGGAAACCCGCGCGGCTTCGCTACGCGTCTGCCGTCCGGGGCCCGAGGGTGCCCGATCCGCTTCCCCCATCCGATTCCCGATCCGAATCCACAGGAGACTCGCCGCCATGGCACGCCACGCCGAAATCGTCGACCGCTTCATCGCCGCCTGGGCCAAGAAGGACGTCGACCTGATCATGTCGTTCTTCACGCCCGACGCCGTCTACACCAACGTCCCGATCGATCCCCCGAACGTCGGCCTCGAGATGATCCGCAAGACGATCGAGGGCTTCGCCGGCATGGCCGAGGCGATCGAGTTCCGGGTGCACCACCAGGGCGAGTCGCCGAACGGCACCGTGCTCAACGAGCGGACCGACCGCTTCAAGATCGGCGGCCGCTGGGTCGAGGCCGGCGTGATGGGCGTCTTCGAGTTCGAGGGCGACAAGATCAAGGCCTGGCGCGACTACTTCGACATGGCCCAGTTCACGAAGGCGATGACCGGCGGCGCCTGAGCGCGCGCGCCTGCGGCCCGCCGCGAAGCGCGCCCCGCGCGCGGAGCGGAATCAGAGCCGTGCGCGCAGGTGCGGCAGCATCTCGCGGCCCAGGCGCTCGATCTGGTCGCGGATCGCCCGGTGGTCGACGCCCATCTGGTGGACGCGCAGGTTGAGCGCCTGGGAGCCGGTCTGGCGCGCGGCGTCGACCAGCCGCTCCGCGAGGCGCTCGGCGCTCTCGTCCGCGACGAGCTCGTTGCCGCCCCAGCTCGACTGGGTCTTCTCCGACGTGTAGCTCTTGTAGAAGGCGAGCTGACCCTCGGCCGCTTCGTCGGGGGGGCGGCCCAGCCAGACGCGCCGGATCAGGATGCGCTGCGCGGGGCCGCCGGCCTCCGCGTGGATGCGCGAGAGCCCGGCCAGATGCTCCGGCGTCTGCAGCGAGTCGTAGAGCAGACCGACGCCGAGGGCCGCCGCGCGCTGCACCGCCTTCGGCGCCTGCGCCGCCACGACGACGGGGACCGGCGCCTGCGCACAGCGCCGGATCGCGACGTCGCACCCGAGCGGATCCGGCGCCTGGCCGCGCAGCGCGGCCACGACCCGCGGCAGTGCATCTGCATAACACCGAAAGCGCGCGGCCCAGTCGAGGCCCGCCATCTCGAAGTCCTGCGCGAGCCCGCCGACCCCGAAGCCCGCACCGACGCGGCCGGGATGGCGCGCCGCGAGCCAGGCGATGTCCTCGGCGGTCTGCGTCCAGTGGCGAAGCGGCAGCAGGATCGGACAGGCGGCCGCCCAGCCCGTCTCCATCGCGTCGAGGGCGAAGGCCGCGAGCTGCATCGGGTTCGGGAGGTAGTGGGCGAAGCCGCCGTGGTGCTCCGCGAACATGACGCCGTCGAAGCCCGCGCGGGCACCGGTCGCCGCCTGGGCGCAGAGCTCTTCGAGGATCGCCTCGGCGTCGAGGGCGGCAGCATAGAGGCGGAGGGAGACGCTTCCGGCGGCGAGCGGGGTCGGGTTCATGCGCGGGAGTCTGTCACGAGACGGTCCTTCCGCCCAGGCGATGCGATACGGTCGGGTCGGGTCGATCGCGGTCGCGGGCACGCGGAGGCGGGGGAGTCATGGACGGCAGGGCGAGGGGATCGCGGCGGACGTTCGGCTACCGCGGGCTCGTCGCCGGGGCGCTGGCCTTGGCGCTCGTGAGCCCGGGAGGAATGGCCCAGGCGGAGGAGGGCTCTTCGCCCGCGGCGTTGCCCGCGGCGTCGGCGGCGCCGTCGGCGGACGCCGATGCGTCGATCGAGGCCCGGATCGAGGCACTCGAGGCGGAGCGGGCGCGGATCCCGCTGACGGGGCCGATCGTCGGGGTCGCCGTGGGGGCGGTGATCCTCCAGGGCGGGCTCTCGACGATCGTGTCGGCCCAGTACAACTGCCCGGGCTACTGGAACTGCTCCGACGAGACGCGCTGGGGGATCACGGCGGGATCCGGTGCGGCGATCGTGGTCGGGGCGATCACCCTCGCGATCATGGGGCCGCGTCTCTCGGCGCGCCTGAACGCACGGCGGGACCTCCGCCTCCAGATCCACGAGCTGCGCAAGCAGAGCGGGGCGATCGGGGCCCGCGATCCGAAGCCGACCTTCGACTGGGGCCTCGCCCTCGACGAGAAGCAGCAGGCCGTCCACGCGACGATCCGCTTCTAGCCGGCGCTCATCCCTCGCCCATGCATCGCCGGGGGCGACGATCGTGTGTCGAGGGCTGCAATCGGTCGCGATCGCCGTTAAGCTCCCGCCCGATCCCCCCGTGTTCGATCGATCCAAACCGTCCAGCCAGGCCAGCGGGCCCCGACTTCCTCGTCGGCGGTCGAGACGGCGCCGGTCCGAGCCCGTGAGCCGCCCGAGAGGCCGGGAGAGGTCGCCATGCGCGTTCTTCGTCGTACGCCAGGCCGCCGAGCGAGGGCGCGATGACGACGCCCGACGAACGCCACGTCCATCAGCTCGCCGACGGCGATGCCGTCTTCGTCGCGATGGAGACGCCCGAAGCGCCCTGCCACATCGCCGGGCTGACCATCCTCGATCCCTCGACCCGGGCCGACTTCGACTTCGAGACGTTCCTCTCGGTCCTGTCCGAACGCATCGCGCTGATTCCGCGGCTGCGCTGGAAGCTGCGCGAGGTGCCGCTGGGGCTCGACTGCGCCTACTGGGTCGAGGATCCGGGCTTCGAGATCCGCGAGCACGTCCGCCGGATCGCGCTCGCGGCGCCCGGGGATCGGACGACCCTCGCGCGCCTCGCGAGCTTCCTGCACGCCCAGCCCCTCGACCGCGCGCGGCCGCTCTGGGAGGCGTGGTGGATCGAGGGCCTCGCGAACGGCCGCATCGCCGTCCTGATCAAGCTCCACCACTGCCTCGTCGACGGCCAGTCGGGCATGGGCCTCACCGAGATCCTGATGGATCTCTCCCCCGAGCCCGGCCAGACGCCGATGGCCGCGAACGCGGCGGACGAGGGGCTGCCCCGACCGCCGCAGCTCTGGGAGATGGGGCGACGCGCCGTCGAGAACGGGCTGCGCCGTCAGGCGAAGATGGCGCTCCATGCCGGCCGCGCGCTGCGGGACCTCGCGAAGGGGCCGGCGGCGTTGCCGCGGGCGCTGGTGCGCGCGGTGCCGAAGGGGCTCTTCGTGCGGGACGCGGAGGCGGTGCCGCGGGTCTCCTGGAACGCGACCCGCCTGTCGCGCCACCGCGAGTTCGCCTTCACGAAGCTGCCGCTCTCGCCGCTGCGCGAGCTGAAGAAGCACTTCGGGGTGAAGCTGAACGACGTCCTGCTGGCGCTCGTCTCGAGCGTCCTGCGCAACGTCCTGCTCGAGCGGGGCGAGCTGCCCGAGGCGTCGCTCGTGGCGCTCTGTCCGGTCTCGTTGCGCGAGGCCGGGGATCAGCGTCTCGGCAACCAGCTGACGAGCATGCCGGTCCGCCTCGCGACCCATCTCGCGGATCCGGTCGAGCGCCTGCGCGCGATCCACGAGAGCGCCGACGGCGCGAAGCAGCGCACGCGCGAAGGAGCCTTCGAGTTCATCACCGCCCTCGGCGAGTCCCTCGCGCCCGCCGCCCTCCACCTCGTGATGCAGACCGCCCACCGCGCTCCGCGCATCGCCCCGATGCCGGGCAATCTCGTCTGCTCGAACGTGCGCGGGCTGCCGATCCCGACCTACATGGCGGGAGCGCGCGTGGAAGAGCTCTATCCGATGTCGATGCTGCAGGTCGGGAGCGGCATGAACGTGACCGCCGTCTCCCACGACGATCAGGTCGACGTGGGATTCCTCGTCGACCCGCGGCTGGTGCCCGATCCGTGGCTCTTCGCGGACCGGCTGCCGACGGCGCTCGCCGAGCTCGAGCAGGCCGCGGTCCAGCTGACCCCGCCGCCGCGGCGCGAGCCGCGGGTCGAGCTCCCGCCCGCCGGTGAGCCGGTCGACCTCGGTGTCCTGATGGCCACCGTCCGGCGGAAGCGCTCACCGCGCTGAGCCCGGCCTGCGCGTCAGCGCTGCCCGGATCGCCAGCAGGTCCCCGAGATTCTCGACGGTCACGAGACCGACGATGCGCCCGTCGCGCAGCACGGGCAGGCTGCGCACCGTCCCGCCCTCGAGCTTGCGGAAGGCCGCCTCGAGCAGCTCGCCCTCCGCCGCCGTGACCGGATCGCGCACCATCGAAGCACCGACCGGCGAGTCGGCTCCATGGCGCGAGAGGCCTTCGAGCAGCGCGTGGCGCGTCAGCAGGCCGACGAGTCGATCCGACTCGGCCACCGGGAAATCCTGCTGGGCCGAGGCGAGGGTCGCCTCGACGGCGGCCGAAAGGGGGTCGCCGGGCGAGAGCACGCGGAAGACCGTCTCCATGGCGCGCGCGACGGGCAGGCCTTGGAGCGCGGTCCGCATCTCGACGAGGCCCGCTTCCTGCGCCGCACCGATCCAGACGAACAGCGCGATGAACATCAGGAAGGGATTCGCGAAGAAGCCGACGAGGCCGAAGAGCAGCGCCATCGCCTGGCCCGCGGTCGCCGCGATGCGGGTCGCCCGGTTGTAGTCGAGGCGGGTCGCGAGCGCGGCCCGCAGCACGCGGCCCCCGTCCATCGGGAAGGCCGGCAGCAGGTTGAAGGCGGCGAGCCCCAGATTGGTCAGCAGGATCCGCACCGGCAACGAGCCGCTCGTCAGGCTCAGACCGTCGATCGGGCCGAGCGAGCCCGACAGCCGGAGGCCGGTGAACAACACGACGCCGATCGCGACGTTGACGGCCGGGCCGGCGAGGGCGACCCAGAGCTCCTGGCTCGGCTCCTCGGGCATCCGTTCGAGGCGGGCCACCCCGCCGATCGGGTAGAGCGTGATGTCCTTCGTCTGGATGCCGAAGTGGAGGGCCGTCAGCGCGTGGCCGAGCTCGTGCAGCACGATGCACGCGAAGATCGCCAGCATGAAGGCCGCGCCTTCGAGGGCCTTCGCCAGGTCGTGACCCACCGCCCAATGGGAGACCACCACCATCCCGACCAGGATCAGGAAGGTGGCGTGGACGTAGACCGCGATGCCGTGGATGCGGGCGATCTGGAACGACCACTTCATGGAATTCATCCTCGGCGGCGATCCGGGCGCCGGATCCGCGCGCGTACGCGCCTCGCCGCCTCGACGATCGCGGGCCTCGCCGGTCGGGGCAAGGTGGGGCGGCGGGCCGCGCCGTCTGCGGTGCACGGCGCGACCCGAGCCCGGGTGTCGCGAAGCCTCACGGGCGTGCATTGAACCGGCAAGAGGCTGCTGCACGTCGGGTCGGGTCGGGCGGTGCCCCGTCGCGCGGACGGCCCGGCTTGCAGTCCCTCGGGCGGGAACGATGCTCCGGGCGATTTCGGAGGCCGGCTATGGAGCGGCGTGCCGGAGTCGTCCGCTCCTGGAGGCTTCATGCTGCGATCGCGAAAGCTCCCCTTCGTCGCTTCTCTCGGCCTGCTCGCCCTCGCGCTCATGGCGAACGATTGCAGCAACAGCAGCTGGAGCTACGGCTTCGTCGACGATCCCCACCTCCTCGCCGTCGCCTTCGCCGACTCGGCCTACGTCACCGTCGGCCAGGACTACACGATCGCCAACTCCGCCGACGGCCAGACCTTCGCCCGCCAGAGCCTCGACTGCTGTGGCTCTCTGCGCGCGCTCACGTACGGCAATGCAAAGTGGGTCGCCACCGGCGATCAGGGCATCGTGTACACGTCGACCGACAGCGCCAACTGGTTCTTCCAGTTCCTGCCGACCTCGCGCTCGATGGGCGGGGCGGCATTCGGTGCGGGGATCTATCTGCTCGTCGGAGACGACGGCCGGATCCTGAGCTCGGTCAATGCCGGGGCCTGGGCCGTCGAGACGAGCGGGACGGACGTCGACCTCAACGGCGTCGTCTTCGCCGAGAATCTCTTCGTCGCCGTCGGCGACACGGGCGCGATCCTGACCTCGCCCGACGGCCACGCCTGGACCGTCCGCACCTCGGGCATCGTCGACGACCTGCGCGGCATCGGCTGGGGCAACGACCTCTTCGTCGCCGTCGGCGATGCGGGCCGCATCCTGACCTCGCCGGACGGAATCAGCTGGACGCCGAGCAGCTCGGGCGTCCCGGTCAGCCTGGCCGAGGTCGCGTTCGGGGCGGGCGTCTACGTCGTGGTCGGCGACTCCGGGACCGTGTTGAGCTCCCCCGACGCGCTCGCCTTCACCCCCCGCGATCCCCAGACCCACAAGCATCTCGAAGGCATCACGTTCGCAGGCGGCCAGTTCGTCGCCGTCGGCCGCAACACCGTCATCCGCAATTCCACCGACGGCATCAGCTGGTTCTGACGCACCGTCGGCGGGCTCGCGCCCCCCTCAGCGGGCCCGTGCATCGATTCGTCGGCTGCACCCCGAAAATCGGTCTCGATCGGCACGTTTCCGACTAAGATAGGCCGGCACGACGGTGTGTCGAACGGCTCGCGGGGGCGGCGGCTGCCGCGCCTGACGAGGGAGGATCGATCGATGCCGGGATCCCGCTTCCTCGTCGCGCTCGTCGCGTCGGGCATGGCCCTGATGGCCGGGCCGTCGTGGGCCGTGTCGACCCTGCCCTGTCCCTCCGTCGGCGCGCAGGCGCCGAGCACCGCGATCCTCGCGGCGGGGCAGGACAACGCCTGCGAGAACTGGGTGACGACGCGGACGGTCAACCAGCCCGGCGCGAACCTCTCGTCGGCGAACCTGAGCCACGTCTTCCTCGCCGGGAACCTCGACGGCGCCGATCTCCACCTCGCGAACCTGCAGTTCCTCGAGACCCCGATCTGTCCGGGGCTCACGGCCAGGAACGCCAACCTCGCCTCGGCCGATCTTCGCAGTGCCCGACTCGTCTGCTCGGACTTCGCGGGCGCCAACTTCTCGAACGCCAACCTGACGAACGCGCGCAGCGACTACGTGATCGGCACCAGCTTCGCAGGCGCACACTTCGACGGCGCCAACCTCACGGGATTCAGCGCCCAGAGCGCGACCTTCGACGACGCGATCTTCACGGGCGCGACCCTGACGAACACGACGTTCATCGAGAGCCGCTTCGCGCGGACGGATTTCTCCGGCCGCAGCTTCGCGGGGGCCCGCTTCTTCGGCGGCGACCTGTCGGACGCGAACTTCTCGGAGGCCGACCTCACCTCCGTCCCGATCACGAACTACAACTCCAATCGCCCGACGCGGCTCGACCGGACGGACTTCTCCTTCGCGACGCTGACGGCTCTCCAGATCGTCTTCGCGCGGGACGCCGTCGGCACGCTCTTCACGCAGGCCGATCTCTCCCTCGCGAGCCTCCTGACCTCGTTCAGTCAGGCCGACTTCAGCGGCGCGAACCTGTTCCGTGCCCAGCTCGGCGGGGCGTGTCTCGGCTGCAGCTTCCGCAATGCGGTGCTGATCGAGACCGATCTCTCGCAGGCCACGCTCTTCGGCTCGGACCTCACCGGCGCGACGCTTTCGGCGGGCACGATCCTGGCCGGGGCGCGGTACGACCCGCAGACGATCTTTCCGTCGGGCGCCACCTTCGTCGGCCCGACATGGGGGCTGCCGGGCGGGCTCTCGCCGTTCGCCTCGGGCATGGTCGCGGACTTCACCAACGACGACGTGAGCGGGCTGAACCTGGCGGGCTTCCCGTTCCCGAACGTCGCCATGGGGAACCTGATCGCGCGGGGGACGAACTTCTCGAATGCGAACCTGAGTGGCGCGGGACTCGCGGGCGCCGACCTGAGCGGAGCGAACCTGACGGGCGCGAATCTCACGGGCGCCACGCTCGTCAACGCTCGCTACGACCAGGCGACGCTGTTTCCGTCGGGCGGCCCCTGGTCTCAGAAGCCGTGGGGTCTGCCGGGCGGGTCGAGCCCGTGGAACCTGGGCATGAAGCCGGTGCCGGAGCCGACTGGGGTCGCGGGCCTGGCGGCCGGTCTCGTCGCGCTCGCTGGCTTCGCGATCGCGCGGCGGCGAGCCGAATGAAGCTCATCCGTCCTGGCCGTCGCTTCCCGATCGCGCGCCGCCTGCTGCTCCCCCTCTGCCTCCTGCTGCTCGCGGCCGATTCCGAAGACGACGAATACTCGTGCTCGGGCTCGACCGGGCTGGTGCGCGCGTCCCAGACCAAGATCCGGATCGCGTACGGCGCCGGCGAGTTCGTCGCCGTCGGCGAGAACACCACGATCGCGAGCTCGACGGACGGGGCTTCCTTCGGCACGTGGAACCAGGAGCTGGCGACCGACGCGTTGATGGCGATCGCGATCGGTCCGAACGGATGGATCGCGGCGGGCGAGCACGGTCTCGAGGCGACGTCGGCCGACGCGCGCGCGTGGACGACGACGGCGCTGCCGACCGGGCAGGCCCTTCGCGGCGCTGCGTTCGGGGCAGAGCGCTGGGCTCTGGTCGGGGGCCACGGACGCATTCTCGGATCCGACGATGGTGTGGCGTGGGGAATGCTGGAGAGCCACACCGAGCGCGCGCTCCACGATGTCGTGTTCGGCGTGGACCGCTTCGTCGCCGTGGGCGATCGCGGGACCGTCACGACTTCCCCGGACGGCCTCGAATGGACGCGCCGCCGGACCGGGACGACCGAGAACCTGCGTGGCGTTGGCTTCGGGGACGGTCTCTTCGTGGCGGTCGGAGAGGGCGGATCGATCCTCACGTCGGTGGACGGCGTGGTCTGGACCTCCGAGAGCTCGCCCGTCGTCTCCACGCTCCGGGACGTCGCCTTCGGCTCGAGCAGCTTCGTCGCCGTCGGCGAGGGGGGCATCGTGCTGAGCTCGGTCGACGCCCGGACCTGGGTCGTTCGCAGTCTGCCCGTGAACCGGAGCCGGGCCGATTGGACCGGCGTGGCCCATGGCGGGGGCCTCTTCGTCGTCGTCGGCGATCCCTACATCGGGTACACGACCGACACGGTCCGCTCGAACGACGGCGTGACCTGGTTCTAGGCCTCGGCTCGTCCTTGTGGCCCATTGCCTCGCTTCGAGCGCGTCGGGTAGAGTCGCTCCATTGACGGTGCGTGGACAAATGGTCCGCGAGCAGGAGGTCCGGGCGTGAAGTTCTCAATGATTTTCGAGGCGCAGATCGTCGACACGTCGCGCAAGGGCGAATACGAGATCATGCAGGAGTGCGTCGAGCAGGCCGTGCTCGGCGAGAAGGTCGGCTTCGATCGCATCTGGGCCGTCGAGCACCACTGCCTCAAGTGGTACGCCCACATGAGCGCCCCCGAGACCTTCCTCGCCTACGTCGCGGGCAAGACCGAGCGGATCCGCATCGGCCACGGCGTCGTCTGCCTGCCCTTCCGCATGAACCATCCCGTCAAGGTCGCCGAGCGCATCGGCATGCTCGACATGCTGACGAAGGGCCGCGTCGACTTCGGCATCGGCAAGGGCGGCACGCCCCAGGAAGCGGGCGCGTTCCAGACCGAGATGGACGAGATTCCGGCGCAGCTCGAGGAGTCGGCGCGCATGATCCCGCGCATGTGGCGCGAGGAGTACTTCGAGCACGACAGCCCGACCATGAAGATCCCGCGCCGCCCGATCTTCCCGAAGCCCTACCAGGATCCGCATCCGCCGATGTACCTCGCCTGCACGCGCGAGGAGACGCTCAACCAGGCCGGCGAGTGGGGCCTCGGTGCGCTCGTGCTCGGCTTCGCGGGGCCGGACGACATCGCGAAGAAGAACCGCGTCTATCGCGCGGCGATCAAACGGCGGACGAAGGAGAGCCAGATCCCCGACTTCCCGACCGAGCACCTCGCGGCGCTGTGTCCCGCGATCGTGCTCGACGACGAGAAGAAGGCGCGTGCCATCGGCTACCGCGGCCAGCGCTACTTCACCGAAGCGATCCGCCACTGGTACAGCCCGGGCGTCGAGATGCCGCCGCCGCGGGCCGAGATCGCGGACATGACGGACGAGGAGGTGCTCAAGGCCGAGGGCGAGGCGCTCGTCGCCTATCTCCACGAGGAGAAGATCACGGCGGGCACCGAGTCGACGGGCATGTTCAACACGAACCACGCCTACGGCCGCGTCGAGGACGCGATCGGCTACGTCCAGCGCCTGAAGGACGCGGGGGCGGACGAGGTGATGTTCCTGATCCAGATGGGGACGGTGCCCCAGTGGGCCGCGCTCGAGACGATCCGGAATCTCGGCGAGCGGGTCATCCCGAAGTTCCGTTAGGCGCCTCGGCGGCGGCCGGGGCCCACCGGCCGCCGCGCGCCGCGGGGACCGCTCCGATGGAAGCCGTGACGGGCGAGCGGCTCGACGACGAGAGCGCGCTCTACCGCGCGGATCGCGCCCGTCACCTCGCGGCCTACCGCTTCGCGCGCTCGCTCTTCGCCGCGGAGCAGGGCGCGGCCGGGGAGGGCGGGCGCCCGTCCCTCGTCGCCGATCTCGGCTGCGGCACCGGCTACGGCGCGGCCGATCTCGCCGAAGCGGGCCTCCGGGTCGTCGGCCTCGATCGCGTGCGCGCCGCCGAACGGGCGCGGCGGGCCGGGGCGACCTTCCTCGTCGGCGACCTGACCCGGCTCCCCGTCGCCGACGGCGCGCTCGCCCGGGTGGTGAGCTTCCAGGTCGTCGAGCACTTCGCCGATCCGAGCCCCTATCTCTCGGAGCTCGCGCGGACGTTGTCGCCGGATGGCGTCGCCCTGATCAGCACCCCGAACCGTCTCGAGTCCGACGGCGAGAACCCCTACCACCTCCACGAGTACGAGGCGGACGAGCTCGCCGCGCTGCTCGGCCGTCACTTCGAGCGCGTCGAGCTCCTCGGCGTCCATGCCGTCGGCCCCGCCGCCCGCCATCACGCCGCCCGCCTGGCGCAGATCCGTCGGATCACGGCGCTCGATCCGCTCGGGCTCCGGCGCGTGCTGCCCCGGCGCCTCGTCGAGTGGGCCTTCGCCCGCCTCGCGCGGGTCGTGCGGATCGCGATGCGGCGGGGTGGAGTCGAGCTCGCCCTCGACGAGAGCGACTATCCCGTCCGGGCGGTCGGGCCGACCTGCCTCGATCTGCTCGCGGTCTGTCGTGGTCCGCGGCGGAGAGGCGACCGCGGCGCTCCGTCGCCGGCGGGCTGATCCCCCTCGGCGGTTCGGTGCAGGCGAAGGCGACCTGCCCGATCGCCGCCCCGGGATCGAAGGGGGATCGGAGGCGGGCGCGGGGATCGGCCGCAGCCGTGCGTCGCGGGGCGGATCCGGGGGCCGCCGCTAGACTGCAGGCCGCTCGGGGGTAAGGGGCCCCGCGCGGAGGGCTGCCCGCGTCCACGGGCCGGTCGGCCCGGCGGACAGCCGGAGGTCGGCGAGGGGTCGACCGGGATGGGATCGAGAGACGGGGGCACGGTGATTCGGGACGGGAGCATCGGACGCCGCGCTCTCGGGCTGGGGCTGGTCGCGGTGCTGGTCCTGGTCGCGGGCTGCACGCGCCCGGTCGTCGTCGATCCGCAGGCGCCGGCGAATCCGCGCATCGAGCGCCTCGACGCGTTGACCGCGCTCTGGAGCTACTACCGCTTCCACTACATCGGGAGCGGGGCCGAGCACGGCCGGGTCATCTCCCTCGACGAAGACCGGATCACGACCTCCGAGGGGCAGAGCTACGCGCTGCTGCGCTCGGTCTGGGGCGACGACCGCGAGACCTTCGACGCGGTCTGGTCCTGGACGAAGAAGCATCTCCAGCAGCGCGGCGACGCGCTCTTCAGCTGGAAGTGGAAGGGCAGGGTCCTCGATCGGAACGCGGCGACCGACGCGGACACCGACATCGCGCTCGCGCTCCTGCTCGCCTCGCGCCGCTTCGAAGAGCCCGCCTTCGAGGCCGAGGCCCGGAAGATCGTCCGCGACATCTGGGATCAGGAGATCCTGGTCGTCGGCGGGAAGTGCTACCTGACCGCGGGCGACTGGTCGAAGCGCGAGCGCGTCCCGGTGCTCCACGTCGGCTACTTCGCGCCCTACGCCTACCGCGAGTTCGCGAAGCTCGATCGCGAGCACGACTGGGGCTGCGTCGCGCGCACCGCCTACGACGTCCTGCGGCTCATCTTCGTCGAGAAGGACCTCGACTTCCCGCCGGAGCGCGTCTACTTCGATCGCAAGAACGAGATCGTGCGGCTCGAGCATCCGAAGACCCTGGCGATCGGCGACTTCGGCTACGACGTGTTCCCGATCTACTGGCGCATGGCCACCGACTGGCGCTGGAGCTGGCGGATGGAGGGCGCGCTGCGCGAGCGCATGCTCGGGCCCCTGCGCGAGGCCTATCTCCGCGACGGTGGGCGTCTCTTCGACCGCTATCGCCCGGACGGGACGCCGAAGTCGAAGTTCGAGGCGCTGCCGCTCTACGCGACCCTCCACGCCCTGGCCGACGTCGTCGATCCCGAGTTCGCCGAGCGACTGAGGGAGGAGAAGCTCGTCCCGCTCTGGAAGAAGGCGCTCGTCGGCCGTGACACGCCCTACTACCTGCACAACTGGCTCGCCTTCGACGAGACCCTCTCCCTCGGCCTCGCCCGGACCTTCGACGAGAAGCTGGGCTTCCTGCTGCCCTTCGACGGCCGGGCCTTCCAGGCGAGCTTTCCGAAGCGGCCCTTCCTCGCCTGCCTCGTGCTCTTCCCCCTCGTCCTGCTCGCCCGCGGCACCCGCTTCGAGCCGCCGCTGCGCTTCGCGTTCCTCGCCGCGGCGTTCGCGGTCTGCGGGCTCTATCTCGTCTGGCGCGGCCAGAACTCGCTCAACTTCATCGAGCCGGCGGGGCCCTTCATCTCGGGCTCGCTCTGGCTGGCCGAGCTCTACTGCTTCGTGTCGGTGGTGCTGCTCGTCGTCCAGACGGGCTTCGGCGGGCGTCCGGTCCCGGAGCGGCCCGAGGCGCCGGGCTTCGCGCCCAGCGTCGACGTCATGATCCCGATCTTCAAGGAGCCCCTCGAGATCCTCGAGCGGACCCTCGTCGCCGCGCGCGCGATGCGGTACCCGAACCTGCGCGTCCACGTCCTCGACGACGGCCATCGCGAGGAGGTCCGCGTCCTCGCCGAGCGCCTCGGCGCCCGCTACATCCAGGGCCCGCGCCAGCACGCCAAGGCCGGCAACCTCAACCACGCGATCGCCCGGACCGAGGGCGAGCTGCTCGTCATCTTCGACACGGACCACGTCCCGACGACGGATTTCCTCGAGGCGACGGTGCCCTGCTTCGTCGATCCCCAGATGGGCTTCGTCCAGACGCCCCACCACTTCCGCAATCCCGACGTCTTCCAGCACGCCTTCCGCGCGAACGGCCGGATCCCGAACGAGCAGGACATGTTCAACCACGGCATCCAGTCCCAGCGCGACCGCTGGGGCGGGGCCTTCTTCGTCGGCAGCGGCGCGGTCTTCCGCCGCAAGGCCCTCGAGTCCGTCGGCGGCTTCAAGCTCCTCTCGATCACCGAGGACATCCACACCAGCCAGTACGTCCACGCCGCCGGCTGGAAGTCGGTCTTCGTCGACCGCGACGTCGCCGTCGGGCTCTCCGCCGAGAACCTCGCCTCCTACATCGTGCAGCGGCGGCGCTGGATGCTCGGCTGTCTCCAGATCTTCTTCCGCGACAATCCGCTCTTCTGCCGCGGGCTCTCGCTCCGCCAGCGCGTCGGCTACTTCGCCTCGCTCTACCACTTCTTCTACCCGATTCCGCGCCTCGTCTTCTGGGTGACGCCGCTCTACTACCTGCTCTTCCACCTCCATCCGATCCTGTCGGACGTCGCCGTGCTGACGGCGATGTTGATCCCCTATCTCGTCGTCTTGCCGATGATCTCCGCGGTCCTGATTCCGGGCTGGTCGCGGCCCTTCTGGGGCTCCTTCTACGAGAGCGCCGTCAGCGCACCGCTCGCGCGCTCGATCTTCGATCTGCTCCTGCCGAAGTCGCTCGGCTTCCAGGTCACGCCGAAGGGGATCACGAGCCAGACCCACCGCTTCGACTGGCAGTCGGCGCGCTGGACGCTGGTGCTGGCGGGCGTCATGGTCTTCGCGATGGCGAAGGGGGCCTTCGAGCTCGCGCAGTTCGGGGTCGAGCGCGACGCCTACGTCTTCAACCTCGGCTGGTCCGGACTGAACCTGCTCTTCCTGCTCGGCGGCCTGATGGTCGCCTGGGAGCGGCCCCAGCGGCGCGAGGAGGAGCGGGTGCCGCGGGCGTTCCCGGTCCGGCTCTTCGTCGCCGGGAGCGCGGGCGATGCGAGCCCGACGGTGTCGGCGCGGACGGTCGACGTCGGGATCGGCGGGTGTGCGATCGACCTCGACGAGGCGACGCCGCTGCCCGCGCGCTTCGAGCTCGAGCTCGGCCTCGAGAAGAGCCTCCGCCTCGGGGCGGAGCTCGTGTACCAGGAGCGCCGCGGTCGCCGGACCCGCATCGGCCTGCGCTTCGTCGATCGCGACGAGGCCACCACCCACGCGCTGCTGCTCGGGATCTTCGCCGACCCGAAGACCTGGCACGACGCCCACGCGAACGAGGCCCGCAGCTACGTCGGGGCGGCCTTCGCGTTCTTCGCCGCGCTCGCGGGCTATTTCCGCGCGCTCCGGCCCGCGCGCCGGAAGCATCCCCGCCGCCTCGTGCTCCAGCGGGCGCGCGTGCGGATCGGCGGTCTCGAGCGGCGGGCCTGGCTGCGCGACGGCTCACCGCGGGGCCTCGGCCTGCTGGTCCGCGGTACGCCGCCGCAGACCGAGGGGCGCTGGCGGATCGGTGGGGCGGGGCGCGAGGCGCGCTTCGCGCGGACGGTCTACGTCCGGCGGTGGGCGCGATTGTTCTGGCGCGTCGGGATCGAGTTCGTCCCGGCGCCTGCGGATCCGGGCATGGGAGTGGACGAGCTTGCGATCTCTTGACGTGCGGAAGGGGCTGGTCCTGATCCTCGCCCTGGTCTTCGGGGCGACGACGGTGATGGCGGCGGAGAGCGAAACCCCCGCCTCGGGGACGGAGTGGTGGTACGTGCTGCGCGCGCGGGCCAACATGAAGATCGGGAACTATCGCGCGGCGATCGAGTCGTACGAGAAGGCGGCCGAGCTCAATCCCGACAACCGCGAGGCGCTGAAGCAGCTCGGCGTCGCGAACGAGAAGCAGGGGCTCACGACGAAGGCGATCGAGGCCTACGATCGCTATCTGGCGCGCTTCGACGACGATCCGGACGTCGCCTTCAAGCAGGCCGACATCCTCGGCTGGGAGCGCTATGCCTACCGCCGGGCCGACGCGATCCGCTACTACCGGATGGGGCTCGCGAAGCGCGAGGACCTCGAGCGGCGCCACAAGCTCGCCCGCCTGCTGGCCCAGGACCGCTCGCAGCTCGCGCCGGCCCTCGCCGAGTATCGCAAGCTCCTGGCCGCCCGCCCCGGCGAGGCGAAGTGGCGCGCGGAGTACCGGGAGCTGCTGCTCTGGGATCCGAGCCATCTCGACGAAGCGATCGCCGAGTACCGCAAGCTCGAGAAGGAGCGCCCCGGCGACTTCGAGGTCGAGCGGCGGCTCGCCGAGCTGATCGCGCGCAAGGATCCGAAGAGCGACGAGGCCGAGCGCCGCTATGCCGCGCTCGTGGCGCGGCGTCCGGACGACGCGAAGCTCCGGCTGATCCACGCCGAGCTCCTCGGGGCGGATCCGCGCAAGCGCGACCGCGCGATCGAGGCCTATCGCGAGGCCCTCGATCGCAACCCCCGCTACGACGTCCGCGAGACCTACGCCGACCTGCTCTCGTCGGACCCGGGGCGGCGGGCCGAGGCCGTGATGCAGTACGGCGTGCTGCTGCGCGAGAAGCCGGCGGACGCCGGCGTGCGGCTCAAGCTCGCACGCCTGCTCGCGGCGAAGCGCCAGGACACGCGGGCGGCGATCGGCGAGTACGACGCGGTGCTCGCGCGCGATCCCGAGAACGTGGAGGCCCACGAGGGCCTCGCCCAGGCCTGGGCCTGGCTCGGGGATCGCGACCAGGCCCTCCACCACTCGAACCTCGCGCTGCGCTACGGCGCGGCGGCGCAGAAGAGCGCGCGGCTCCGCGGCGATCTGCTCGAGGGGCGCGAGCGGTCGGCCGGTCCGATCGCGCGGGGGCTCGTGCAGGAGGGCGGGTCGAAGACCGAGCTGCGCGGCGTCGTGGTCGGTGCCCGCGGACGCGGCGACGTGACGCCCTTCCTGACCCTCGGCGGAGAGGTGGGCTTCGAGGACTATTTCCGATCGGGCAGCGGGGGCCAGTCGGGCAACAACCAGGCGGCGGGCTACCTCGAGATCGACGGCGAGTACCGTCTCGATCCCCAACGCCGCATCCAGGCGGGGCTCGGCTATCACTCGCTGACCCAGAGCGCGCGTGACGTGCTGGGCCGCGTCGCCTACGAGAGCGATGGCGAGCGATTCGACTGGCGGGTCGGCTTCGAACGGAAGCTCCGCTTCGACTCGTTCGCCGCGCTGGCCGGCGACTCGGTCGCGGGCCAGTCGATCGGTGCGGCCCGGGAGAATCGCTTCTCCGCGCGGCTCGGGCGCGAGGGCGAGCGGGTCGTCGCCTCGATCGAGCCCTACGCGGGCTGGGTCGACGCCCGGGGCATCGACGCGAATCCCTTCGTCGGGATCCGGGGCGACGTGCGCGGAAAGCTCGGCGAGCTCGGCATCGTCGAGTTCTGGCCCTACTACCGGGCCAACGTCTTCCATTACGAGAACGACGCCTTCGGCGTCGATCCGGCGGTCTCGACGCCGGACGCCGGGGGCTACTTCAGCCCGCAGTTCTACGCCGAGCAGGTCCCGGGCCTGCGCATGGAGGGCCATTGGGGGAAGGCCCACGAGTTCACCCTCGAAGGCGGCCCCGCGGCCCAGTTCGTGAACGAGTCCCACGGCACGATGCGCTTCGAGCTCGGGGGCCACGCACGGCTCGCCTACGTGCTCGCCCTGCGCGAGTCGATCGACTGGACCCTCGACCTGAGCTTCACCCGCATCGGCGACGTCTACACCCGCGGCGAGGCGACGACGAGCCTGAACTTCCGCTTCTGAGGCGGGGCCGCGCGGGCCTCCGCTAGGCCTTCCGGAAGCGCAGCAGCACCGACTCGCCTCCCTCCGTGGCCTCGAAGACGGGCGCGACGGGCATGCCGATCTCGATCTCGTCCTCGGTGACGCCGACGAGGGTCGACGGGATCCGGACGCCCTCGTCGAGCTCGATGATCGCGAGGAGCTGGGGCACCTCGTCGGCGAAGAACGGGGCCGTCGGCACGCGCGCGATCGTGTAGGTGTGGAGGCGGCCGGTGCCCGGGACGGTCTGCCAGGCGAGCTTCGGCGAGAGGCAGCGGGGGCAGTTCGAGCGCGGATGGAAGACCCAGGCGCGGCAGACCTCACAGCGCTGGATGCGGAGCTCGCCGCGGCGAAGCCCCTCCCAGAAGGGCGCGCTCGTCGGCGTCGCGACCGGCAGCGGCTTCGCGAGCGCCGGGCTCGTCCCCGGTGCGGGGGCGGAGCCTGCACGCGCGGTGCGATCGGGTTTCGACTGCTCTCGAGACGTCATTCGGACTCCCCTCCCACGACCGCTCGCCTTCGCTCGGGCGCGCGCCGCCCCGTCATTCGCCGCGCAGGATCAGGGCGGACTGCTCGCTCATCACGCCGCCCGTCCCCGAGACGTAGACCGTGTCGCAGCGCCCGAGCTGGCGCGCGCCGGCCGCATGGCGGAGCTGGCGGACGGCTTCGGTGACCTGGGACATGCCGCCGCCGGCGCCGGCCTGGCCGTAGGAGAGCTGGCCGCCGTGGGTGTTGAGCGGAAAGTCGCCGCGGTACGTGAGATCGTGGTCCCGGACGAAGGCGAGTCCTTCGCCCTTCCTGCAGAAGCCGGCGTCTTCGAGGGTCAGCAGGACGGTGATCGTGTAGCAGTCGTAGAGACAGGCGAGGTCGATCTCGTCGCGTCGGACGCCCGCCATGCGGAAGGCGAGCTCGCTCGCCGGGCCCACGGGCGTCGCGAGCAGGTCCCGGGCATAGGCGGGGGACTTGATCGCGAGGTGCTCGCCGCATCCGACCACGCGGGCGGGGCGATGCGGCCAGCGCGGCTTGCGGTCCCGCCGGGCGACGACGACGGCGTGGCCGCCGTGGACGGGCATCACGATCTCGAGCAGGTGGAGCGGGTCGGCGATCCGCTTGCTGGCGAGCACGTCCTCGACCGTGATCGGCTGACCGTGGAAGACCGCGTCGGGATTCGCGCAGGCGTTGGTCCGCTGATCGACGGCGATCTTCGCCATCGCGCGTGGATCGTAGCCGTGGACCGCCGCATAACGCTTCGCGATCAGCGCGTAGCCCGCGTTCTGGGCGAGGTGGCCGTACGGGATCTCGAACTCGGCCTGGGGCGACCCGTACTCCGGCGAGGACGCGCCGTAGAACCAGCGGGGATCGACGGTCCGCTCGCTCCCGGGTCGCAAAGGCGTCGGTCGCCCGGGGATCGCACAGACGACCACGTTCGCGAGCCCGAACTCGATCGCCGCCGCCGCGCGCCAGACCATCCCGACCGAATTCGCGCCGCCGAGGTCGACGAGCTCCGCGAAGTTCACGGCGAAGCCGCAGTACTCGGCGACCGTCGCGGGCACGAAGTTCGACGACTCGCCGATCCGCGCGGTGACGAGCCCGTCGACCTCCGCGGCCTCGAGCCCGGCGTCCTCGAGGGCGAGCCGCGCGAGCTCCGCGTACTGCTCGATCGTGAAGCGGGGCTCGCCCGCGTACTTGCGCTCGGGCTTCCAGTCGGCGATGCCGACGATCGCGGCGTTTCCGGCGAGTCCCATGAGCGAGCGGGCTCCTGCATTCGGTCGGGGCCGCAGGAATCGGCCCGCCGTGATCACGATAGGCGAGGGGCCCGTCCTTCGCGCAGGGCCTCGGCGCAGCCGATTGGTGCAGCGCGGCGCGCGCCGCACGCGCGTGGGGCGCGGTGCACCGCGCGTGGGGCGGAGTGTCCCGCGCCGGCCGTCTCAGGCCGAGGGATCGACGAGCACCTTCACGTCCCGCGCGCCGCCGGCGGCGAGCTCGGCCATCGCGTCGGCGAGGCGCGAGAGACCGACGGTCCGCGTGTGGAGGGGCTCCGCGCGGACGCGGCCGTCGGCGAGCATCTCGACGACGGGGGCGAAGTCGCGCTGCTCGTAGGCGATCGAGCAGCGGACCGTGATCTCCTTCATCAGCCAGAGGCCCGGCCGGATGGTCGCGTCCTTGTCGGAGAGCCCGATCAGCGTCACGGCGCCGCCGCGTCGCGCGAGGTCGACCGCCGACTGGATCGTCTCCGGCCGCCCCGCACACTCGACGATCGCGTCCGCGCCGAGCCCGCCCGTCGCGTCCGCGACGAGCTCCGCGACCTCGCCCGGCCTGCAGGTCACCGTCGCCCCCAGCGCGCGGGCGAGCGCCGCCCGCTCGGGCGAAGGCTCGACGACCACGACCTCCCGCGCGCCCGCATGCCGGACCCACTGCAGCGCGAAGAGCCCGATCGGCCCCGCGCCCTGGACGACCACGAAGTCCCCGAGCCGGATCCGCCCGAGGCGCACGCCGTGATGGGCGACGGTCGCCGGCTCGATCATGGCGGCCGCGGCGTCGCTGATCGCGTCGGGGACGCGCACCAGGCGCGACGCGCTCGCCGCGATCCGCGGCGCGAAGGCGCCGTGCCGCGAGCCGCGGGGATCGCCGCCGCCCAGGGACATCATCGCCGGGGTGCACCACGCGCCGTGGCCGGCCCGGCACTCCACGCATCCGCCGCAGGGCGGCAGGATGCCGACGCTGACGCGATCGCCGGGCGCGAGGCTCGCGACGTCGTCGGCGACGTCGCGGACGCGGCCCATCCACTCGTGGCCGCACAGCCCGGGCGGATAGGGGTCGCCCGACTGGAAGGCGTGGACGTCGGTCCCGCAGATGCCGCAGTAGGCGACGTCGACGATCGCGCCGCCGGCGACGAGCGCGGGCTCGGGGAACTCGCGCGGCTCGACCCGACCCGGACCGGTGATGAGGGAGGCGTGCACGATCGGGATCTCCTGGCTCGGGGCTTCATGGACCGGTGGCGCGCCGGCTTCGTCTTCCGCGTCGCGTCCCGCCGCGGGGGCCTCGGGCGCGGACCGCGGCGACTATGCTAGCGACTGAGACGAAGTCACGGGGCCGCGGCGACCGCGGAAGGGGGCGGATCCTGGATTCGAAGACCGCGGGCGGTGCGTCGGGCGGCACGGGTCGCCCCCACTTCATCCTCTTCCTGCTGTCCTGCATGACGGCGCTCAACGTGATGGATCGCCAGCTTCTCTCGGTGCTGGTCGATCCGATCAAGACCGAGTTCGGCGTCAGCGACCGCGCGATGGGCCTGCTGACGGGCACCGCCTTCGCGGTCCTCCACGGCACCGCCGGCATCCCCATCGGCCTCGCCGCCGACCGCGGCGTGCGGCGGACGATCGTCGCCACCGGCCTCGCGATCTGGAGCCTGCTGACGTTCTGGACGGGCTTCGCGCGAAGCTACGCCGAGATCTTCGCGATCCGGGTCGGCGTCGGCATCGGGGAGGCGGCGGGGGGCGCCCCGTCGCAGTCGCTGCTCGCGGACGTCTTTCCGCCCGAGCGCCGCGCGACGGCGCTCTCGATCCTCGCGATCGGAGGCCCGCTCGGATCGATCCTCGTCTTCGCCCTGGGCGGCTGGCTCGCCGACGCCTACGGCTGGCGCGTCGCCTTCATGGTCTTCGGGATGCCGGGCCTGCTGCTCGCGGCCCTGATCCGATTCACCGTCCCCGAGCCACCCCGCGGCGTCCACGACACCCACACGATTCCGTTCCGCGTGGGCCTGCGCTTCGTGTTCACCGTCGCGTCCGTCCGCTCGGTGCTCTTCGCGTCGGGCCTCCACGCCGTCGCCGTCTACGCCGTGCTCGGCTGGAGCGTCCCCTATCTGACCCGGGTCCACGGCATCTCGACGGCGGAGGCCGGAGCGCGGCTGGCCCTCGCCTCCGGGCTGCTCTCCGCGCTGGGCACGCTGGTGGGCGGGGCGCTCGCCGATCGGCTGGCGCAAAGAGATCGACGCTGGCTCGTCTGGCAGCCGGCGCTCGCGCTCGTCTGCGCCTTTCCCTTCGCCGCGGGCTTCCTGCTCGCGGGCTCGGCCTCGGCGGCGATGTGGCTCCTCGCGCCGGTCTCGGTGCTGACGGGGAGCTGCCTCGGTCCGTTCTACAGCGTCGTCCAGACGGTGGTCCCGCCGCGCATGCGGGCGCTCTCGGCGGCCCTCGTGATCACGAGCAACACGATCCTCGGCCTCGGCATCGCGCCGCCCTGCATCGGCTGGCTCAACGACCTCGGGGCGCCGCGCTTCGGTGCCGAGTCGATCCGCTATTCGCTGCTCGTCGCGATGAGCGCGATGCTCGTCTCCGCCGGCTTCCTCGGCTGGGCCGGCCGCTCGCTCGAGCGGGACCAGCAGCGGACGCGGGTTGACGGTCGCGACGCGGCGGGTGGATAATGGTCGCATGGCACCCGAATCTCCCGGCGCCCGCGCGCGGGCCGCGCTCGGTCATCCCGTCGTCGACGCCGACGGACACTCCCAGGAATACGTTCCGGCGATCGACGCCTATCTGCGCAAGCAGGGCATCGACGTCGGCGTCCACGACCTGATCGCGGGCCTGCTCGGCCCCGACGCCCATCGCTGGGCGTCGCTCACGCCGCGGGAGCGGGCGCGCACGCGCGCGCTGCGTTCGCCCTGGTGGGCGATGCCGACGAAGAACACCCTCGACTTCGCGACGGCGACGATCCCGGGGCTGCTCGAGAGCCGGATGGACGAGCTCGGGATCGACTTCGGCGTCGTCTATCCGACGCTCGCCCTCGGCTTCCCGAGCATCCAGAACGACGAGCTCCGGCTCGCCGCCTGCCGCGCGCTCAACGCCTATCACGCCGACCTCTACGCCGAGCACCGCCGCCGCATCACCCCCGTCGCCCTGATCCCGATGCACACGCCCGAGGAGGCGATCGACGCCCTCGAGCACGCGGTGGGCGAGCTCTCCCTGCGCGCCGTCATGATCGCCTCGTACGTGAGCCGGCCGATCGAGGCGGTCGCGGAGCGGGCGCCCGAGCTCGCGCCCTGGGCCCAGTGGCTCGACTTCTACGGCCTCGACAGCGCCCACGACTACGATCCGTTCTGGCGTCGCTGCGAGGAGCTCGGCGTCTCGCTCGCGACCCACGGCTCCGGGATGGGCTGGGGCAGCCGCCGTTCGATCTCGAACTACATGTTCAATCAGATCGGCCACTTCGCGGCGGCCGGCGAGGGGCTCGCCAAATCGCTCTTCATGGGCGGCGTCACGCGCCGCTTCCCGAAGCTGCGCTTCGCCTTCCTCGAGGGCGGCGTCGCGTGGGCGTGTACGCTGCTCGCCGATCAGCTCTCCCACTGGCGCAAGCGCAACCCGGCGATGCTCGCGAACTACGATCCCGCGGCGCTCGATCGCGCGGGGCTCGACGCGCTCTTCGCGCGGCACGCCGGTGCGCGAGGCTGGCGCACCGAGGGGACCGGCTGGGTCATGCGCGGTGCCGGATCGGCGCCGGTCGACGACTGGGCGGCCCTCGAGGCGACGAGCGAGGCCGATCTCGTCGAGCTCTTCGTGCCGCGCTTCTTCTTCGGCTGCGAGGCCGACGATCCGATGACCCGCACCGCCTTCGACGACCGGATCCTCCCGTTCGGGGCGCGGCTGGGGGCGATGCTCGGCTCCGACATCGGCCACTGGGACGTCCCCGACATGCGCGAGGTCGTGGGCGAGCTGCTCGAGCCGATCGAGAAGGGCTGGCTCTCGCCCCAGGACCTGCGCGCCTTCGCCTTCGAGAATCCGGTGCGCTTCTACACGGACACGAATCCCCGCTTCTTCGAGGGGACCGCGGTGGAGGGCGAGGTCCGCCGGCTCCTCGCGACGGCGTGAGCGCGGGCGACGAGGAGAGGGCGGAGGCCGCCGGGCGACCCCTCGATCGCGAGGCCGCCGAGGCGCTCGTCGCCGCCTATCTCGCGCGCCACGGTGAGGCCGACCTCGAGGGCGTCGTCGCGCTCTTCGCACCGGAGGCCCGGCTCGAGGACCCGGTGGGCTCGCCGGTCCTGCGGGGTCGCGAGGCGATCCGGACCTTCTACCGCGAGACCCATCGGCGCAACGGTCGCCTCGTCTTCGAGCGCGTCGGCGGCGTTCTCTGCGGGGGCCGCGAGCTGGTCCTCCACGTCCGTGCGGCGCTCGCGCGCGATCCGGGCGGCGCCGGGATGGACGTCGTCTACGTGATCGAGGTCGACGCCGCGGGGCGCATCGGTTCCCTGCGCGCCTGGTTCTGAGCCGCGCTGCGCGGGACCGGCCGACGGCGGGCTCGGGGCCTCCGCGGGCGTAGCTTCCCGGTTCTCCGGGTTCCGGGCCGTGTTATCGTCCGGCCCTGCCCGAAGAGCCCCATCCGCCCGTCCTGCTCCCGCGAGCCGAGTCGACCGGGCCCGGAAGATCCGCCATGTCGATCCTCTCCCAGACCGAGACGCCGGACGGCATCGTGCTCCTGACGATCGACCGCCCCGAGCGGCGCAACGCCCTCTCGGGCAACGCCCTCGCCGCGCTCCACCGCGCCTTCGATGCGATCGCCGCCCGACCCGAGCTGCGCGCCGTGGTGCTGACCGGTGCCGGCGTCTCCTTCTGCTCGGGGGCCGACATGAAGTCGGGCCCCGAGGACATGGACGCGCTCGAGGGATCGGCGATGGGCGAGCTGCTGGGTCGGGTGAAGGGCCCGCTGACCCGCAACTTCGTCATGCAGGAGCTGATGGCGGGGCTCTTCGAGAAGATCCACCGGCTGCGCCAGCCCGTGATCGCTGCGGTCAACGGGACGGCTCATGGCGGCGGGTTCGCCCTCGCGCTCGCCTGCGACATCCGCTTCGCGGCGCGCAGCGCGTCCTTCGGTGCGGTCTTCATCAAGCGCGGCGTGTCGGCCTGCGACATGGGGACGAGCTACTACCTGCCGCGGCTCGTCGGGGCGTCGCGCTCGGCGGAGCTGCTCCTGACCGGGCGCGTCTTCGACGCGGCCGAGGCGGAGCGGATCGGGCTCGTGATCGAGGTGGTCGACGACGGAGCGGTCGTCGAGCGCGCCCTCGCGAAGGCCCGGGAGATCGCCGAGAACAGCCCGCTCGCCGTGTGGATGACCAAGGAGACGATGTGGCAGACGGTCGACTCGCCGAGCCTCCGCCACGCGCTCGACCTCGAGAATCGGACCCAGATCCTGTGCACCGCGACCGGCGAGCTGAATGCGGCCTTCGCCGCCTTTCGCGAGGGGCGCAAGCCCGAGTGGAGCCCGCTCTAGGCATCGAGCGATCGGGAAGAGGAAAGGAAGAGGAGACCGGGGATGTACATCGGACTGACCGCCGAGCAGGAGAAGCTGCGCGAGAGCCTGCGCGCCTACTACGATGAGCTGCTCACGCCCAGCGTCCGCGAGGACCTGCTGCGCGAGCACGGGATCGGCCCGAAGACGAAGGCGATCCGCCAGCAGATGGCGAAGGACGGCTGGCTCTGCTTCGGCTGGCCGAAGGAGTACGGCGGGCGCGGGGCCGACGAGGTCGACCACTTCCTGTTCTTCGACGAATCGATGCGCGCCGCGGCGCCCGTTCCGATGCTGACCGTGAACACCGTCGGCCCGACGATCATGCGCTACGGGACCGACGAGCAGAAACGGTTCTTCCTGCCGAAGATCGCGGCCGGGGACCTCGAGTTCTGCATCGGCTATTCGGAGCCGAATTCGGGGACGGACCTCGCTTCGCTGCAGTGCCGCGCGGTGCGGGACGGAGACGAGTACGTCGTCAACGGTCAGAAGATCTGGACGAGCCTGGCCGGCGGGGCCGACTACTGCTGGCTCGCGGTGCGCACGGATCCGACGGTCTCGAAGCACGCGGGCATCTCGATGCTGATCGTCGACATGAAGTCGAAGGGGATCCGCGTCGACCCGCTCCATCTGCTCTCCGAGCACGACATCAACCAGGTCTTCTTCGACGACGTCCGCGTCCCGGTGAAGAACCTCGTGGGCGGCGAGAACAAGGGCTGGAAGCTCATCACGAACCAGCTGAACCACGAGCGGGTCACCCTCTGCTCCTCCGGCATCATGGAGCGCGCCTACGGCGTCGCCCTCGACTACGCGAAGGCGACGCGGCTCGCCGACGGGCGCCGGCTGCTCGACGAGGAGTGGGTCCAGGTCAATCTCGCCAAGGTCTTTGCCGGGACCGAGTTCCTGCGGCTCATCAACTGGAAGGTCGCGTCGTCGGCGAAGAAGGGGGCGCTCTCGCCCGCGGACGCCTCGGCGACGAAGGTCTTCGGGACCGAGTTCTACCTCGACGCCTTCCAGCTCCTGATGGAGGTCGTGGGTCCGCGCTCGTATCTGAAGCGGGGCTCGCCCGAGGCGGTGGCCGCGGGCCATCTCGAGGGGCTCTATCGGAGCCTGATGATCCTGACCTTCGGCGGCGGCGTGAACGAGGTCCAGCGCGACCTGATCGCGCTCTTCGGCCTGGGTCTTCCGCGCATTCCCCGACACTGAGGCCGAGAGGCGACGAGCGACATGGACTTCTCCTACTCCGACGAACAGCAGGCGGCGATCGAGCTCGCGCGCCAGATCCTCGCCGACCACTGCACGCCGCAGGTCCTGCGCGCCCTCGAGCTCTCGGGCAGGCCGCGCTTCGATCGTGCGCTCTGGGGCAAGCTCGCCGAGGCGGGGCTCCTCGCCGCGGCGGTGCCCGAGGCGCAGGGCGGGGCGGAGCTCGGCTTCCTCACGATCGCCGGGATCGTCGAGCAGGTCGGGCGGACGGCGGCGCCGGTGCCGCTGCTCGAGACGATGGTGATGGGCGCGCTTCCGCTCGCCCGGTTCGGCAGCGCCGCCCAGAAGGAGAAGTGGCTCCCCGGGGCGGCCACCGGGCAGCTGGTCTTGACGGCGGCCCTCGTCGAGCCTCATCGCGAGGCGACGGAGCCCGATGCGCGAGCGAAGCGGGACGGGGCCGGCTTCCGGATCACCGGCGCGAAGCACTGCGTTCCGGCCGGCGCGATCGCGGACCTCTTCCTGGTGCCGGCGATGCACGACACCGGGCTCGGCGTCTTCCTCGTGGAGGCGGGGGCGCCGGGCGTTCGTCGGACGGCCCTCGAGACGACGAGCCAGCAGCCCGAGGCGCTGATCGAGCTCGACGGCGCCCCCGGCGAGCTGCTCGGCGGCGCCGCGCAGGGCCGCGAGATCGTCGAGTGGCTCGAGCTGCGCGCGACCGCGGCGCTCTGCGCGCTCGCGACCGGCGTCTGCGCCGAGGCGCTGCGCCTGACCGCCGAGTACACCAAGACGCGCAAGCAGTTCGACCAGCCGATCGCGACCTTCCAGGCGGTGGCCCAGCGCGCGGCCGATGCCTTCATCGACACCGAGGCGGTTCGTCTGACGGCGCTGCAGGCCGCCTGGCGCATCGATGCGGATCTTCCGGCCGCAGCGGCGGTCGCGGCGGCGAAGTACTGGGCCGCCCAGGGCGGCTCGCGGGTGGTGCGCGCGGCGCAGCATCTCCACGGCGGCGTCGGCGTCGATCGCGAGTACCCGCTCCACCGCTACTACGTCTACGCGCGCCAGCTCGAGCTGACCCTCGGCGGCGCGACCCAGCAGCTGCGCAAGCTCGGCCGCCTGATCGCGAGCGACGCCGCGTGAACGCCGGCGAGCCGAGCCATACGGCGATCCAGGTCGCCGCGAGCCGGGCGGCGCATCTGCGGTTCGATCCGCCGCCCCACCTGCTCGAGGATCGGATCGCCGAGCAGCTGCTCGGCGAGGACGCGGAGCGCCTGATCGCGAGCTACGGGCGGGGGGCCCCGTGGATCCTGCTCGAGAACCGGCTCTTCCTGCCGTTTCGCGGGCGTTTCGGGGAGGAGCGGATCGCCGAGGCGCATGCGGCGGGCGTTCGGCAGCTCGTGATCCTCGGGGCCGGTCTCGACTCGTTCGCGTTCCGGCGACCGGCGACTCTCGCGGGGCTCCGCGTCTTCGAGGTCGACCATCCGGCGACCCAGGGCTGGAAGCGTGCACGCCTCGCCGCGAGCGGAATCCGCGAGCCGGTCGATCTCGAGTTCGTCGAATGCGACTTCGAGGCGACGTCGGTCTCCGCGGCCCTCCGCGCGTCGAGCTTCCGGCCGGGGGAGCCCGCGATCGTCAGCTGGATGGGCGTCGTCTACTACCTCGCCCGGGAGACGGTCGAACGGGCGCTCGAGGAGCTCGCGGGGCTGCTCGCGCCCGGCAGCGCCGTCGTCCTCGACTACCAGTTTCCGCTCGAGGACCTGCCGCAGCGCTACCGGGACGTCTTCGCCCAGCAGTCGGCCTATCTGCAGCGGGCCGGTGAGCCTCAGGTCAATCGCTACCGGCCGGAGGAGCTCCGCCAGGCGATCCTCGCCGCCGGCTTCGCGCGCGCCGAGCTTCCGACCCGGGAGGAGCTCCGGCGACGTTATTTCGAGCCGCTGGGCTCGTCGATTCCGATGTCGGAGCGCTTCGGCATGGCGATCGCCTGGCGCTGAGCGCGGTCTTTGCGGCGAGCGGGGTTCCGACGGGAGGGCCGGACATGAGCCGGGCGACGTTGCCGCCGAAGGGGATCGAGCGCGAGACGCTCTTCGCCGCGATGCGCGAGCGCAAGCGTCAGGATGCGGACTGGCGCGGGGCGAGGACCTGGAGCCTCTGCTATCCGGCCGGCGAGGACGTCGACTCGGTCCTCGCCGAGGCGAACCAGCTCTATCTCTACGAGAACGCGCTCAACCCCTTCCGCTTTCCCAGCGTGCGCCAGATGGAGGTCGACGTCGTCGGCATCGCGCTCTCGCTGCTGAACGCGCCTGAGCAGGCGAACGGCTGCATGACGTCGGGGGGGACCGAGTCGATCCTGATGGCGATGAAGACGGCCCGCGAGCGGGCCCGCGCCGAGCGGGGCGTCGAGCATCCGACGATCGTGGCCCCCTATTCGGCGCATCCCGCCTTCGCGAAGGCGGCGAGCTACCTGCGCATGGAGCTCGTCGCGATTCCGCTGCGGGACGATCTGCGCGCCGACGTCGCGGCGGCCGCGAAGCTCGTCGACGACCGCACGGCGGTCGTCGTCGGATCGGCGCCCTGCTACCCCTTCGGCGTCGTCGACCCGATCCCCGAGCTCGCGGCGCTGGCGAGCGACCGGGGCGCGAGCTTCCACACCGACGCCTGCCTCGGCGGCTTCCTGTGGCCGTTCTGGGAGGCGCTCGGAGAGACGGTGCCGCCCTTCGACTTCCGCGTGGACGGGGTCACGACGATCTCGGCGGACGTCCACAAGTACGGCTACGCGACGAAGGGTGCGTCGACGATCAGCCACCGCGACGGCGACCATCTCCTGCGCCATCAGCTCTTCGCCTTCCGCGACTGGCCGGGGGGCGGTTACGCCTCCTTCGCGATGGCGGGCGCGCGCCCGGCGGCCCCGATCGCGGCGGCCTGGGCGATCCTCCACTGGCTCGGTCGCGACGGCTACGTCCGCCTCGCGCGGAAGATCCGCGACACGACCCGCAAGCTGCGCGCGGGGATCGCCGCCATCGACGGCCTGTTCGTCCACGGCGATCCGGAGATGAGCCTCTTCGCCTTCGGCTCGACGCGCCACGATCTCTTCGCCATCGCCGACGTCATGGACGATCGAGGCTGGTGCCTCGACCGGCAGACGGGGCCGGACGCGCTGCACCTGATGGTGTCGCCCGAGCACGAGCGGGTCGCCGACGCGTTCCTCGCCGATCTGCGCGAGGCGGTGGAGACCCATGGATCGTCGCGGGGCAGGGAAGCCCGTTACAGCTAGGTCGCCGTCGGGGCGGCCGGGAGGAAGCAGCGTGGGCGCGTTCGAAGGTCAGGTCGCCGTGGTCACCGGCGGCGCCAGCGGAATCGGTCGGGGCATCGCGGAGTCGCTCGCGCGTCGGGGCGCGCACGTCGCCCTCGCGGATCTCCACGAGGCACGTCTCGCGGAGACGGTGGCGGCGCTCGAGGCCCGGGGCGTCCGGGCGATGGGACTGCGCTGCGACGTGACGAGCGATGCCGACGTCGAGCGCTTCCGGGACGCGGTGCTCGCGCGCTTCGGGCGCGTCGACCTGCTGTGCAACAACGCCGGTGTCTCGGTGCTCGGCCCCTGCGAGCGGGTCGCGATGGCGGACTGGCAGTGGATCCTCGACGTGAACGTGCTCGGGCTCGTGCGCGGCGTGCGGGCCTTCGTGCCGGCGATGATCGAGCGCGGGGCAGGCCACGTCGTGAACACCGCCTCGGTCGCCGGGACCTGGGCCTATTCCTGGGATGCCGGCCCCTACATCACCTCGAAGTTCGCGGCCTACGGCTTCTCCGAGGTCCTCGCGCGCTCGCTGCGGCCCCACGGTGTCGGGGTGTCCGTGCTCTGCCCCGGGCTCGTCAGCACGAATCTCGGGGAGACCGCGCGCTTCTCGGGCGTGCCCGCCGAGCGGCGGGGCGAGTGGCTCTACTTTCCCGAGGAGATGCGCGACGCGATCGCGCCCGAGGCGGTCGGGGAGATCGTCGCCGAGGCGGTCCTCGAGAAGCGCTTCGCGATCTTCACCCACGCCCACGACGCCGAGCGCTTCCGGACCTGGCGCCTCGACATCGAGCGCTCGCTCACGGACGTGATCGCGTCCTCGCCGAAGCCGCCGCGCTTCGATTGAGGTCGCTTCTGCCGATCGGTTGCGCATCGACTGCCTTCGCAGGCCCGAAAATAAGAATTCCCCTCGGGATTTGGTTAAAAATTCACTTTTAATGACCTCGGATCCACGGCATGTTCTGCCCCCGAAGCGCCGGGTTGGGCTTTCCCAACGCCCGGCAGAGGAGACGGGGCGTGGAGCGATCGAGTCGGGTCTGGGGTGGGCTGTCGGGTCTGGGGTGGGTCCTGTGTGCGAGCGTCGCGATGGCGCAGGCGCCGGACCATCCGCTCATCACGGAGGCCTACCAGAATCCGCCGGGCACGGACGGGCCGGTCGGCCGCACCCCCACCAACCGCGACCAGGAGTTCATCGAGCTCTACCTGCCGCTCGCGTCGAATCTCCGACCGGGTCTCAACAAGGACGCCCTCCGGCTGGCGGTCTACGACGTCGAGGGCGACGTGATCAGCACGTCGATCGGCCGCGTGAACTGGCGCGTCGATCTTCCGACCTTCGACCTCGATCCCAACAACGGACTCACGCCGGGCGCGCTGCCCCGGCCGGCGAGCGGGGCCGTCGTGATCGGCTGGGTCGACTACCTCGGCAACCCGCCGATCGACCTCGCCGGGACGCCCTCGAGCCGCGTCGCGCTGGTCCAGGGCGGGGTCACCTCGACCCCCGGCTCCACCTTCATCGCGCTCAACGGCAATCAGTTCGGGGGCACGACGAACTTCGCGACGCCCGTCGCGATCTCGTTCCTGAACCTGACCACGCATCCCGTCGACGGTCTCATCGAGCAGGGCTCGGGCGTCCTGCTCCTCGTGAACCGCGACGCGGCGGGATACCTGCCGCTCTGCTCGCATTCGGATCCGACGATCTGCAACAGCAACGCGAGCCTCGCGCTCGGGACCTCGATCCTGCCCTCGACGGTGCTCGACGCCTGGGCGCCCAACGACGACCCGCTCTTCGACCCGCTGCTCCAGCCGACGACCGGCCTCGGCATCGACCTCGAGCCCGTGCTGCCCCCGGGCGGGGCCTTCACGCTCCTCGCACCCCAGGTTCCGGAGGAGGGCGAGGGCTACGCGCGACGCTTCCCCGACGTGCGGCGCACGACCGAGGACGCCGTCGCCGGGAACGACAACCCCGCTCTCGATTACAAGCAGTTCCGGACGGTGAACGCCCTCGGGCCGCTGCTCCCGACGCCCGGCTCGGTCGCCCTGTCGACGAGCCCGGCGGAGCTCGCCCTCACGATCTTCACCGGCGCGACGACGAGCGTCCTCGTCGACACCATCGGCCGCCCCGACGTGACCGCGGCGAACCTCGGGGGCAACGTGGGCATGACCCTCGTGACGGCCCCGTCGCGCAGCCCGGTCGTCCCGCACATCACCGTCGCGGGCCTCACGAAGCTCGCGGGCGCCACCGGCCAGACCACCGTGCATCCCCAGATCGAGATCGACGTGCCGGCGACGACGCCGTCCGGCGAGAACACGCTCGTCACCACGACGGTGACCGCGACGCCCACGAATCCGGGGGATCCGGCGGTCGTGAACGGGATCCAGCTCGGCTTCATGCAGGTCGTGGCCGTCGACCCGAAGACGGGCCAGGACGTCTCGGGACTGCCGTTCCAGGCGACGAGCCTGCTCGCGGTGATGCCCCTGCTCGATCAGGCCGGGGTCTCGAACGAGCTGCGTGCGAGCTCCTTCGGCCAGTTCCTGCTCGCCCAGCTCGGCAATCGGGCACAGGGCTCGGAAGGCCACGCCAACGCGCTCCTGGCCTCGGGACTCGACCTGACGAGCGGCCCGGCGGTCGCGCCGTTGGTCGCGGCGCTCCCGACGAACGAGCTGCTCTTCATCGAGGAGCCCGGGCCGTCGAAGAAGCTCGGCCTGGTCGACACGATCCTGAACTCCGCCGAGTTCCTGAGCGGCAACGGCTCGTACGCGGCGAGCTTCGACAGCCGGGGGCGGGCTGTGAAGGCGCGCCGCTTCACGATCGACACCGCGACCGGCCAGACGCTGACGAAGGGCGGGAGCTACGTCCCGACCGAGCACGTCTACTACGCGAGCCCCGGCGGCGGGGCCACCGACCGCAGCAGCGGCTTTGCCGATGCGACGACGCGCCGGAGCTTCGAGCTCGCCGTCGTCGACACGAATCAGGCCGTGCTCGAGGAGGGGGGCGGCGACGACTTCGGCATCGTCGTGAAGGCCGCCCGCGTGCGCACCGGATCGCCGGTCGTTCCCGGGGAGTTCGTCTTCCTGAGCTACATGGGCGGGCGCCAGGGCGAGGACATCGACTCGCTCGCCGTCGGCCCGGGGCATGCGATCGCGACAGTGTCCCTGATCGATCTCGACGCGCTCGATACGCAGCTCGGCGTCGAGGCGATCAGCGACGTCTACCTGATCGACGCGAACGGCTCGAGCCAGATCGATCCGCTCGAGGTCTTCACGCTCCACGCCGTGCCCGAGCCCGGGCTCGTCGCGGGGCTCCTGGCCGGGCTCGCCGGTCTCGCCGCCGTCGGGCGGCGGGACCGGCGCCCGGTCACGGGCCCGCGGTCCGCTTGAACGCGATCACGTTGCCGATCCAGGTCGCGCTGTTGCCGCTGGCGGTGGCAGCACCCGTGATCGGCGCCGTGACGCGCCGGCTCCACATCGAGGCGAAGCCCGAGCGCGCGACCTGGTCGGCTACCACCCCGGCGATCTGCTCGCTGGTCGTGTTCGCCGAGCTGTACTCGCCGTAGGCGCCGAAGACGACCTCGTCGCTGCCCGTCGTCGTGATGCTGCCGCTGTTCAACGTGCCCGACGTGCCGGTGGCGCGATTCGAGACGTCGAAGAGGACGGTGCCTCCGGACTGCGTGTACTCGAAGACGAGCATGCGTCGCCACGGTCGCGCGCTGCTCCAGGTCGCGGTGTAGGTCACCGTGCCCGACGCGGTCGAGGCGGGCAGGTAGAAGAAGCGGCCGTGCAGATCGCCGTTGGCCGCGCTGTTCAGCGTGTCGCCGGTGAACGTGCTCGTCCCGTCGCGGAAGGTCACCGTCGAGCCCGCGGCTCCCTCCCACTTCACGAACGCGACGATCAGGCTGCCGGCGCGCACGCCCGTCAGGGTGACCGCGAGCGAGGTGCCGTTGCCGTTCGACGTGTTGCCGCCGCTGCGGGCGAAGGCGAGGGGCGTCCCGGTGCTGACGGCGACCGTGAGCGTGAAGCTCGAGGTCGTCGTCGTCGTCCCGTCGCCGACGGTCAGCGTCACGGTCGCCGTGCCGGTCTGGCCGGCCACCGGCGTCAGGGTCACCGTGCGGTTCGCGCCGGATCCGCCGAGCACGACGTTCGCGTTCGGCAGCAGCGTCGGATTCGAGGAGCTCGCCGTCAGCGTGAGCGCCGTCGCGGCGGTCTCGAGGTCGCCGATCGTGACGGCGAGGGGGCCGACCGCGCCCCCCGGCGTCGTCGACTGATTGGCGACCGTCGAGATCGTCGGTGCGTCGTTCACGGCGACGACGGTGACGACGAAGGTGTCGGTCGCCGACGCCGAGCCGTCGCTCACGGTGAGGCTGATCGTCGCCGTCCCGCTCGCGTTCGCGACGGGACTCACGATCAGCGTGCGATTCGCACCGCTGCCGCCGAGGACGAGGCCGCTCGCCGCGACGACGGCCGGATTCGAGGAGCTGGCCGTGACCGTCAGGCTCGTGGCCGCGGTCTCGGCGTCGCCGATGGTGAAGGGGATCGCACCGGTCGGGGTGTCCTCGGCGGTGATCCAGTCGGTCACGTCGGAGATCGTGGGGGGCGTGTTGGGCGTTCCCCCGCTGCGCTTGAAGGCGATGACGCCGCCGATCCAGGTCGCGCTGTTGCCGCTCGCGGTCGCCGCGCCCGTGAAGGGCGACGTGAAGGACTTGCTCCACATCGACGAGGCGCTCGCCCGCACGACCTGATCGGCGACGAGCCCGCCGATCTGCTCGCCGGTCGTGTTCGCCGAGCTGTACTCGCCGTAGGCGCCGAAGGCGACCTCGTCGCTGCCGGTGGTCGTGATGCTGCCGCTGTTCAGGTTGCCCGTGGTCCCGGTGGCGCGATTCGACGCGTCGAAGACGACGCTGCCGCCGGAGTAGGCGTACTCATGGATCAGGACGCGACGGAAGCCTCGCGCCGCGCTCCAGGTCGCGGTGTAGGTCACGTTGCCGGACGCGGTCGAGGCGGGCAGGTAGAAGAAGCGACCGTGGAGGTCGCCGTTGGCGGCGCTGATCTGGGTGTCGCCCGTGAAGCTGCTCGTCCCGTCGCTGAAAGTGACGGTCGCGCCGGTCGCGCCCTCCCACTTGACGTAGGCGACGAGCAGGCTGCCGGCGCGCACGCCCGTGAGCGGCACGGAGAGGGTCGTCCCGCTCGCGTCCGCGAAGGCGCTCCCGCTCCGGGCGAAGGCCATCGGCGTGGTCGTGATGGCGGTGACGGTCAGCGTGAAGCTCGAGGTCGCCGTCGCCGTCGGGGTCGCCGAGCCGTCGTCGACGGTCAGCGTCACGGTCGTCGTGCCGGTCTGTCCGGCCGCCGGCGTCAGGGTCACCGTCCGGTTCGCGCCGGATCCGCCGAAGACGATGCTCGCGTTCGGCAGCAGCGTCGGGTTCGACGAGCTGCCCGTCAGCGCGAGCGCCGTCGTGGCGGTCTCGAGATCGCCGATCGTGACGGCCAGGGGCCCGACGGCGACGCCCGCGGTCGTCGACTGACTGGCGACCGTCGAGATCGTCGGCGCGTCGTTCACCGCGACGACCGTCACGACGAAGGTGTCGCTCACGATCGTCGCCCCGTCGTTCACGCTGACGCTGATCGTCGAGGCTCCGCTCGCGTTCGCGACGGGGGTGACGGTCAGCGTGCGGTTCGCGCCGCTGCCGCCGAGCACGAGGCCACTCGCCGCGACGACGGCCGGGTTCGAGGACGTGGCCGTCACGACGAGGCTCGTGACCGCCGTCTCGGCGTCGCCGACGGTGAAGAGGATCGCGCCGGTCGAGGTGTCCTCGGCGGTGATCCAGTCGCCGATGTCGGAGATCGTGGGCGGCGCGTTCGATGCGGTCACCGTCAGCGTGAAGCTCGAGGGCGCACTGGCGGCGCCGTCGCTCACGGTGACCGTGATCAGGGCCGTCCCGGTCTGGCCGAGGGCGGGGGTGACGGTCACGCTGCGGCTCGTGCCGCTGCCGCCGAAGACGATGTTGGCGACGGGGACGAGCGCCGGATTCGACGAGCTTCCGGCGAGCGTCAGGCTCGCCGCCGCCGTCTCGACGTCGCCGATCGTGATCGGCAGCGGCACGGTCGGAACGCCCGAGGCCGTCACCTGGTTGGCGAGGGTCGAGATCGTCGGCGTGTCGTTCACGGGGGTGACCGTGACGACGAAGGTGTCGCTGGTCGTCGCGGTCCCGTCGCTCACGCTGACGGTGATCGTCGACGTGCCGTTCGCATCGGGCGCGGGGACGACGCTCAGCGTCCGCGTGGAGCCCGTTCCGCCGAGCAGCAGGCCGGTCGGCGGCACCACGCCCGGGTTCGACGAGAGGGCGGTCACCGTGAGGCTGCCGGCGGCGGTCTGGTTGTCGCCGACCGTGAACGCGATCGGAGCGGTCGCGGTGTCTTCCAGGGTCGTCGTGTCGAGGATGTTCGTGATCGTGGGCGGCGTGTTCGCGGCCCCGGTGCGCTTGAAGGCGATGACGCTCCCGACCCAGGTCGAGCTGTTGCCGGCCGCGGTGGCGGCGCCGGTGAAGGGGGCCGTGAAGGTCTTGCTCCACATCGAGGCGAAGCCCGAGCGGACGACCTGGTCCGCCGCGACGCCGCCGATGCGCTCCGCCGTCGTGTCGACGGAGCTGTACTCGCCGTAGGCGCCGAAGACGACCTCGTCGCTGCCGGTGGTCGTGAGGTTGCCGCTGTTCAGCGTGCCGCTCGTCGCGGTCGCCCGATTGGACCCGTCGAAGGCGACGGTGCCCCCGCTGTAGGCGTACTCGGACACGAGCAGGCGGCGGAAGGGACGCCCCGCGCTCCAGGTCGCGGTGTAGGTCACGTTGCCGGACGCGGTCGAGGCCGGCAGATAGAAGAAGCGGCCGTGCAGGTCGCCGTTCGCGGAGTTGACCTGGGTGTCGGCGGTGAACGTGCTGGTCCCGTCGCTCAGGGTCACCGTCGAACCGCTCGTGGCGCCCTCCCACTTCACGTACGCGACGATCAGGCTGCCCGCGCGCACGTTGGTCAGCGGGACCGAGAGCGTCGTCCCGCTCGCGTCGTTCGAGGCGCCCTGGCTCCGCGCGAAGCCGAGGGGCTGCTGGGCGGTCGTGCCGGTGAAGGAGGCGGTGTAGGTCTGGTCGGCTGCGGGGACCGTGATGTCGTGGGTCCGGGCTCCGCCGTCGGACCAGCCGTTCCAGCCGTAGGCGGTCGTGCCGACCGTCTGATCGACGGCGGCGATCGTGTGCACGAACCCGATCAGCGAGTCGTGCACGAAGGGCGTCACGTTCCGGATGCCGTCGAGGTCGATCGAGAGCCCGGCCGGCTGGGTCGTGAAAGTCAGGTTGACCTTCTCGGGGTAGACGAGCACCGCCGTCGTCGACTGCAGCCCATCCGAGTCCGTGACCGTCAGGCGGATTTCGTAGCGGGTGTAGCCGGAGAAGTCGTGGCCGGACGTCGGGACCACGAAGGAGCCCTGGGTGACGCCGACGTCGGGGGTCGCGGGGTGGACGTGGTCGGCGTGCAGGAAGTTGATCGTCCAGCTGAAGGCGCTCGCGGGAAGCGCGCCGTCTTCCGGGTCGGTCGCGGTGCCGCCGAACGCGATCACGTCGCCGGCGCGGAAGGTCGAGTTCGTCGCCGGGAAGCTGATGACCGGGACGGGGGGCTGGCCGACGGTGATCGGGATCGTCGTCGAGGTCGTCGAGAGCGTCCCGTCCGTGGCGGTCAGGGTCGCGTTGTAGCGACCGGAGCGGGCGTAGGTATGGCTGGCGGAGGCGGTGTCGGCGGTCGAGCCGTCCCCGAAGCTCCAGAGGTAGCCGAGCGGCTGGCCTTCCGGATCCGAGGTGCCGGCGCTCGTGAAGTCGACGGTGAGCGGGGCGAGGCCCGAGGTCGGGGACGCGTTCGCGACGACGACCGGCGGCTGGTTGCCGGGCGGGATGTAGCGGATCCGGCGGATCCGGCTGACGCCGAAGGTCCCGGTCGTGTCGGAGTAGCCGAGGTCGACGTAGTAGAGCGCGCCGTCCGGTCCTTCCGTCAGGTGGACGATGTCGCCGTAGGGGCCGTCCGTCGTCCCGTCCGGGGGCTCGAAGAAGAGGGCCTGGACGACGTTGCCGCCCGAGTCGAAGGTCAGCCGGCGGATCCAGTTCTGGGCGTAGTCGGCGTAGAAGTAGCTGCCGCGATAGGCGGTCGGGAACTGTGTGCCGCGGTAGATGAAGCCGCCGGTGATCGCCGCGTCGCGTCCGAGATGCGGATAGGAGTAGAGCGGGCTCGTCACACCCTGGATCGAGCAGGGCCCCTCGCAGAGCGGCCAGCCGTAGTTGGCCCCGGCCGCGCCGCGATTGAGCTCCTCGACCGCCGTCGCGAAGTCGTTGCCGCCGACGTCGCCGATCAGGAGCGAGTTCGAGATCGCATCGTAGGAGGCGCGGTACGGATTGCGCAGGCCGAGCGCCCAGACGTCGTCGCGGTTCGGGCCGGCGCCGTCGTAGAACGGGTTGTCCGTCGGGATCGTGCCGTCCTTGTTGATGCGCAGGATCTTGCCGCGGGGGCTCGTGAGGTCCTGGGCGGCCGCCGAGTCGAAGTGCTCGCCCGTCGCGATGTAGAGCTTGCCGTCGGGCAGGAAGGCGAGGGCTCCGCCGTGGTGCTCCGCGTTCGCCGCCTGCGGATCCTGGTAGATCACGAACTCGGTCGAGAGGCTCGTCGTGCGGCCGTTGGCCGTGAAGCGCGAGACGCGATCCCGGTTCGGCGAGCCCAGCGTATAGAAGACGTAGTAGAAGCCGTTCGTCGCGAAGTTCGGGTCGAGCTCGATGTCCATCAGGCCCTGCTGGCCATTGGTCGAGCCGACGTTCGTCAGCGCGAGGAAGGGCGTCGGCTCGACGGCCGTCGCCCCGGGCGCGAGGATGCGGATCGTCCCGCCGAGCTCGCCGATCAGCAGGCTGCCGTCGGGCAGGAACACGATGTTGGTCGGCAGGTTCAGCCCGGCGACCACGACCTCGTTCGTGAACTGGTCCCCCGTCAGGCTCGGCGGCGGCACGGGCGTCGCCATGTCCGTCTGGATCGCGCTGGCGGTGAGGGCGCGGTCGTAGATCCGGACCTCGTCGATCAGGCCGTCCCAGAACTGGTCGAAGGGCCAGCGGCCGAAGTAGAGCGGGTTGTTCGTCGGGACGTGGGCGCCGGGGGCGGAGGCGGCGAGGACGCCGTTCACGTAGAAGCGCAGGGTCGTCCCGTCGTAGGTCAGCGCGACGTGCTTCCAGACGCCGAGATCCGCGGTCGTGAGCGGGACGGAGACGTAGGCGGTGAACGCGTTGCCGTCGCCGACGCCGGCGTAGAGGCGCCCGTCGCACACCTCGAAGCCGTAGTCGCGGGCCTTCATGACGAGCGAGCCGCAGGTCCCGGTCTCGAGGCTCCGGGTCTGCATCCA
>JAXLZA010000019.1:0-90150 GCA_046351135.1 Myxococcota bacterium
CTTCGAGGTCGCGAACGGCGGCACCCTCTTTCTCGACGAGATCGGCGAGCTCCCCCTCGACACCCAGGTCAAGCTGCTCCGCGCGCTCCAGGAGCGCGAGATCGAGCCCGTCGGCAGCAACCAGGTCCGCAAGGTCGACGTCCGCGTGATCGCCGCGACCCATCGCGATCTCGCCGCCGAGGTCGAGGCGGGGCGCTTCCGCAAGGATCTCTACTTCCGATTGAACGTGGTGCCCGTCGAGGTCCCGCCGCTGCGGGCGCGGGAGGGGGACGTCGAGCTGCTCGCCTACTTCTTCGCCGAGCGCTTCGCCCGGGATCTCGGCAAGCGGATCGACGGCTTCACCCAGGCCTCCCTCGATCGCCTGCGCGACTACGCCTGGCCCGGCAACGTGCGCGAGCTCTCGAACGTGATCGAGCGGGCGGTCGTGCTCGCGCGGGGGCCGGTGCTCGAGATCGGGCCGGAGCTCGTGCAGGCGGAGGTCCTCGCACGAACCGCCCCGGCGGCGATCGAGGTCGCACCGGTCGCCGCGAACGGCGCCACCGATCGCGGTGCGCTCGACACCCTCGAAGACGTCCAGCGGCAGCACATCCTCGCCGCCCTCGCCGCCGCCCGGGGCACGATCGAGGGAGCCGCCGGTGCGGCCGCGCAGCTCGGCATCAAGCCGAGCACGCTGCGCAGCCGCATGAAGAAGCTCGGCATCGACCGCGCGCGCTGAGCCCCGCGGAGCGAGGTCGGCGGGTCGCTGCCGGCAGCGCGTGACCGGCGCGCTCGCGCCCCGCCGTCGGCTTCAGCGCTCGGCCGCGATCCCCGCGCCCTCGACGAGCAGCCGCGTCACGTAGAGCCCGTCGCGCGCGGTCAGGAAGAGCGAGCGCCCGTCCTCACCCCAGGCCAGGTTGGCGGGCAGCCGCGGGGCGCGCAGCGTCCCGAGATGGGTACCGTCGGGTGCGAGGATCCAGAGGCCGCCCGGACCCGAGACGTAGAGGTTTCCCAGGCGATCGACCTCGAGGCCGTCGAGGGCCTCGGCGCCGGGCGCGTCCGTCATGTCGAAGAAGACCTCGCTCTTCCCCGCTCGGCCCTCGCGATGGATCGGAATGCGCAGGACGACCTTCCGCTTCTCGTCCCAGTTCGTGACGTAGAGGAAGCGCTCGTCCGGGGAGAAGGCGACGCCGTTCGGACCTTTGAGCGCGTCGGAGACGAGCTCGAGGACGCCGCTTCGATGCAGAGCATAGACGCCGCTCGTCGGCAGCTCCTTGCGCGGATCGTCGAAGAACTTCGGCAGCCCGAAGGGCGGATCACTGAAGTAGAGCGTCCCATCGGAGCGGAAGACGAGATCGTTCGGGCTGTTGAGGCGCTTGCCCCCGAAGCGATCCGCGAGCGCGCGCTCACCTCCGTCGCTCGCGAGCTCGGCGATGCGTCGGCGTCCGTGCTCGGCGACGACGATGCGGCCCGTCCGCGGATCGCGGGCGAGGCCGTTCGATCCAGGCTGACCGTATTCTCCGATGTCCGCTCCGTCGTAGCCCGACTTCTCCCGGAAGACGCGCAGCTCGCCCTTCTGGCCCGACGCGCCCGGGGCGAAGGCGTAGATCCGATTGGCGTTGGGATCGCTGAAGAGGAGCGTGTGGCGGTCGGCGAGCCAGAGCGGGCCTTCGGTGAACTGGAATCCCTCGGCGAGCTTCCAGAGCTTCGGGTTCGCCGGGAAGATCGCGTCGAGGCGCGGATCGAGGCGCTCGAGCTCGAAGTTGACCTCCGCCGGCACGATCGCGACCGGGTCATGGCTCGTGGTCGATTCGAAGACGAGTCGGGCGGCGCGGATCCAGACGTAGTTCGCCGGCGGATCGGAGATCGGTCCGTTGCCGGCGAAGACCGCGACCTCGATCTGCTGTCCCGGACGGACGCCGCGCTTCGCGACGACGCGATTCGGTGCGTTCCAGCCGGCGACGACCGATCCGCCCCGCTGACCGAGGGCCCGCGCCAGCTCGCCGTCGATCCAGACCTCGGCGTAGTCGTCGACGACGACCTCGAAGAGCGCGGTCGAGCCGGTCGGATCGACGTCGCCGATCCGCTCGGGGATCGTGAGCTTCGTGCGATACCAGTGGAACGCGACGCGACCCGGTCCCTGGCGCTCGGTGAGCGCCGAGGGCGCGATCGCCTTCCATCCCGAATCGTCGAAGCCGACGCCGCCGGCGCGCGGCTCGATCGTGAAGGTCCGGCTCGGGGGCCCGGTGGGATCGCCGTTCGCGTCGGGGAAGCGGTGCTCGGTCGGGACGAGCGCGACGTCGGCGTGGCGCCAGGTCGCTTGCACGAGCCGAGCGCCTGCCTCGGTCGTGAGGTCGATCGTGGCGAGGGGCTTGCCGTCGTCGGCGACCGCGCTCCCGACCTGGGTTGCCAGGGCGAGGCCGAAGGCGAGAAGCGCGATCAAGCCGCGCGATCGGACTTCGCGGTGCCCGCCGCAGCTCGAGGCCTCGATCGGTCCGCGATCTCGGATCGAGTCGGTCGACCGCATCACTGGCCCACCTTCCCGTCGCGCGAACCCGCCCCGACGCCGGCGCCCACGCTCGCCGCGATCGCCTGGGCGATCTCGGTGTCCTGCGCGGCGCTCGCCGCCCCCGACACGCCGACGGCCCCGACGACGCGCCCGCCGATCGCGATCGGCACACCGCCCTTGAGCGGCGTCATCGCGTCGACGCCGAGCAGCGCGTTGCGTCCGCTCGCGATCGCGTTCTCGAGGTTCTCCGTCGGCATGCGGAAGAGGGCCGCCGTCCGAGCCTTCGCCTCGGAGACCTCCGCCGCGGCGGGGAAGCTCCCGTCGAGGCGGAGCAGCAGCACGAGATGGCCTCCGTCGTCGACGACCGCGATCGCGCCACCCGGCGCACCGAGCCGCGCGGCCTCGGCCTCGCCCGTCGCGGCGAGCCGCTTCGCGAGAGCGAGGTCGAGATCGTTCGTGGTCGGACCGGACTCTGCACGGGCCACGCTGGCTGCGGCCGTCAGGACGATCGAGGTGAGGCGTGCGATCCGGGCGAGGCGATTCGGTGTGGACATGTTGGTTCCTCCAGGATGGGTTCGGGGCGAGAATCAGGCTGCGAGCCGCGCGATCGCGACGTCGGCGCGGGCGCGTCGGGCGAGATCGGTCACGACGTTCATGAACGCGATGTGGGCCTCGTAGGGCGATTCCCAGGGCGAGAAGTACTTGTGGACGTCGCCGTCGGCGAAGTACTTCGTGCACATGTAGTAGAAGTGGTCCGAGGTCGTGAGCTTGCGGAAGTCGTCGCGCAGGGCCGGGTCGCCCGACGCGATCACCGGCTCGCGCAGGGCGAAGAGGGCGTCGAGGGCGGCGCGCTGCATCGGATTGCCGAGCCAGGCGGTGAGGTCGCGCTCGCTGTCCGCCCACGAGACGAACTCCGGCGCGTCGATCACGCCGCGGATCGGGTGGCGTTCGAGGACTTCGGAGGGCGTCGCGAAGTCCATCTCGGCGTGGGCGAGGACGGCCTCGGGCAGGGCGCGCATGAACTCGAAGATCCCCGTCTCCCGCCACTGGTGCTCGCCGAAGGTCTCGTAGTCCATGAAGAGATTGATCGTCTCGCCGCAGCCGTTCACCTGCTGGAGCCAGCCCGCGAACTTCTCCGCCGTGAGCGGCCAGCCCTCCCAGGCCCGGTTGCCGAAGCGGAACGCGATGTCGTCGGAGAGCCGGTAGCTCTTGAGGAGCACGGGGAGCTCGTGCGTCCCGTTCGCGGCGTACACGAAGCAGGGCGAGCGCCAGCCGAGCAGGCGGTCTGCGCCCTCGGCGAGGACGCCGGTGAAGCCCATCTGCTCGACCTTGCGGGCGAGGGCGTTCGAGTAGATGAGCTCGGTGTTGCGGAAGACGCGGGGGAGGCGGCCGAAGAGCGACTGCATCCGGCGCGAGTGGCGGGCGACCTGCTCCTCGAACTCCGCTTCGGAGGCGAGGAAGGAGAGGGAGTGCTGGTCGGTCTCCCCGAGGATCTCGACCGAGCCGGTCTCGACGAGGCGCTGGAAGCTCTCGACGACGTCGGGCGTGAAGCGGGCCATCTGGTCGAGGGCGCAGCCGGTGATCGAGAAGGCGGCCTTGAAGCGGCCATCCGTCCGCTCGATCAGCTCGAGCAGCAGCGCGTTCATCGGCCGGTAGCATTTCTCGGCGACCTTCCGAAGGACGGCCTCGTCGAGGGCCGCGTCAAAGTAGTCGTGGCGGCGGCCGACGTCGAAGACGCCGTAGGGGCGCAGGCGATGGGGCTGGTGGACCTGGAAATAGAAGCAGACGCTAGGCATGCCCGAGCTCCTCGTAGATCGCCTCGATCTTCCGGGCGACGGCGGGCCAGCGATTGCGTTCTGCCTCGGCCCTGCCTTCGCCTGAGAGGGCGCGGGCGAGCACGGGGTAACGCAGGGCGGCGACGATCAGCGAGGCCATGCGCTCGACCTCCCAGGGATCGCATTTGAGGACGTTGCTGACGAGCTCCGAGACGCCCGATTGCCTCGACACGATGACGGGGACGCCCTGGTCCATGGCCTCGAGGGGCACGATGCCGAAGGGCTCCGACACGCTCGGCATGACGAACACGTCGGCCGCGGCGTAGAGCGCTGCCGCCCGCTCGCGATCGACGAAGCCCGGAAAGGAGAAGCGCGCCGCGAGCCCGAGCTCGGCCGTCCGCTCGATCATGCGCGGCAGCAGGTCGCCGGTCCCCGCCATCACGAAGTGGGCACCCGGCTCGACCTCGAGGACGCGGCGCGCCGCCTCGACGAAGTACTCCGGGCCCTTCTGCAGCGTGACGCGGCCGAGGAACAGGACGAGGGGTCGGGGCAGGGCGGGGAGCGAGGGCGCGGACGGCGCCGCGTCGACCCCGTTGTAGACGACGCGGATGCGCTCGGGATCGACGCCGTAGCGCTCGACGCAGGTCGCGGCGATGCGCCGGCTCACGGCGACGACGCGATCGGCGCCGCACAGTCCGGCGCGCTCGAGGGCGTAGATGGTCGGATCGGCGTAAAGGCCGCCGCTCTTGTCGAACTCGGTGATGTGGACGTGGGCGACGAGGGGCTTGCCGGTCGCTTCGCGCAGGGCGAGGCCGGCGGCGAAGGTCGTCCAGTCGTGGGCGTGGACGACGTCGGGCTCGACTTCGGCCTCGCGGACCCGGGCGACGGCCTCTCGCGCGAAGCGGTCGACCTCGCGCAGGAGATCGGGCCCGTAGAGCGGCGTCCCCGTCGGACCGGAGCGCTCGCCGGGGAGGCGCGTGGGGGGGCGCTCGTTCGCATAACAGAGGAGGCGGCTGCCGGCCGCCTCGCCCCCGCCGAGCTCCGCCGGCGACTCCGCCGGATCGAGGATCCGGATGCCCGGCGGACCGCCCGGGCCGAAGCGACCGGGCATCAGATAGGTCATCGCATGGCCGCGGTCGGCGAGGGTCCGCAGCAGCGCGTCGGCGACGATCCCGACGCCGCCCGCGAACTTCGGCGGCAGCTCCCAGCCCAGCATGAGGATGCGCATCCGATGGGGTTCCCGATTCGACAGGGCTGTTCGGCAGGGCCCCGATGGCCCGCCGGCCCGACACGCATGGGATGTGGGCGCCGCCGCGAAGTAACGCCGGATCGACGCCGCGCTGCGTCGATGCGATGCGCGGGGGTGCGGCCGTGACCGATCGCCGGGCGCGGCATCGGAGCTCGGGCCGGGCGCGTTCGACGTCCGGCAGGGAGGTTCCGATGCGCGCCATCGCCGTGTTTCCGAGCGACAAGACGATCCAGCTGATCCAGGCTCCGGAGCCCCGGATCGAGCGACCGACCGACGTCCTGCTGCGGGTCCTCGAGGTCGGGGTCTGCGGGACCGATCGCGAGATCTGCGCCTTCGACTACGGGACGCCGCCCGCCGGCTCGGACCACCTCATCCTCGGCCACGAGAGCTTCATGCAGGTCGTCGAGGTCGGGCCCGCCGTGACGCGCGTCGCGGTCGGGGACTACGTCGTGCCGACGGTGCGCCGGCCCTGTCCCCACGCCCACTGCACCGCCTGCCGCGCCGATCGCCAGGACTTCTGCTTCACCGGCGACTTCGTCGAGCGCGGCATCAAGTCGGCCCACGGCTACATGACCGAACGGATCGTCGAGGACGAGCAGTACCTCAATCGCGTCCCGGCGGAGCTCCGCGAGCTCGGCGTCCTCGTCGAGCCGCTCACGATCGCCGAGAAGGCGCTGATCCAGCTCTGGGACATCCAGAAGCGCCTGCCCTGGGGCTGTCCCCACGAGCCCGGTCAGCGGCAGGCCCACTGTCGCCGCGCGCTCGTCCTCGGCGCCGGGCCCGTCGGGCTGCTCGGGGCGATGGCGCTCCGCGCCGCGGGCTTCGAGACGATCGTCTACGCCCGCGATCGCGCGCCCAATCGCAAGGCGGGCCTCTGCGATGCGATCGACGCGACCTACGTCTCGTCCCAGGACGTCGCACCGGAGGATCTCGGCAGGCGCTTCGGCACGATCGACGTCGTCTACGAAGCGGCCGGTGCCTCGAAGCTCGCCTTCGACACGATGCAGGCGATGGGCTCGAACAGCGTCTTCGTCTTCACCGGCGTCCCCGGCCGCAAGGCGCCGATCACCCTCGACTCCGATCGCTGGATGCGCGACCTCGTGCTCAAGAACCAGCTCGTCTTCGGCACCGTCAACGCCGGCCGCGACGCCTTCGAGGCGGCGATCCGCGACGTCGACTACTTCCGCCGGACCTGGCCCGACGCGATCGGCCGCCTCGTGACCGGCCGCTTCCGCCCCGAGGAGCATCGCGAGCTGCTGCTCGGCAAGGCGTCGGGCATCAAGAGCGTGATCCGGTTCGCGGATTGAGGGCGGACGTGGCGAGGGAGTGGCCGGAATCGGAGGAGCGGGGGGATCGAGTCGCGCATTCGGGACGGGCGGAGCGGACGGAGCGCGCTCATCCGGCCGATCGACGGGGGGCTCTCACCGGCGATTCGCTCGAACGGGAGTGGCTCGAGGCCGATGGGCTCGGCGGCTTCGCCTCGGGCACCGTCTCCCTCGTCCGCACGCGCCGCTACCACGCGCTGCTTCTCGTCGCGACGACGCCCCCGACCGGCCGCGTCGTGCTCGTCGCGGGCTTCGATGCGCGGGTCGAGTGGAACGAGCAGGTCCAGCCGATCGTGACCCAGGTCTATGCGGGGGGCGTACGCGCGCCGGAGGATGCGGCGCCCATCGCGCGCTTCGAGTCGGATCCCTGGCCCTGCTGGCATTTCCGTCTGCGCGACGGCTCGACGCTCGTCCAGGAGCTCGTCGCGGTCCACGGCTCGCCGCGAGTCGTCGTCGCCTGGACCCTCGTCGACGCCGCCGGCGAGCCCATGGCCGGTCGCCTGATCGTCCGGCCCTACCTCGCGGCGCGCGACTATCACGCGCTCCAGCGCGGGCCGGGTCGGGGCGCGGGCAGCGACGAGGCTGCGGGCGCCGGGTCGGCTTCGGACGGGAGTCCGCACGAAGGCACGGGCGACGCGCTGCTCGCGGCGCCCCGTCGGCGCGGCGACGCGTACGAGTTCGCGACGTCCTCGTCGCTCCCGCCGCTCCGCATGCGCGCGAGCGGTCGCTACGTCCACGCGCCCCACTGGTACCGGGACTTCCTGCTCGCCGAGGAGGAGCGCCGGGGCTTCGCGGCCCACGAGGACCTCGCATCGCCCGGGGAGCTGGTGATCGAGCTGACGAAGGGACGGGGTGGCTGGATCGTCGAGGCGATCGATCGCAGCGAGGATCGGGACGAGGCCGATCGGGAGGTCGATCCCGGCCTCTCTGCCGAGGCGCGGACGCTGCGCGCCGTCGAGGCGCTGCTCGAGCGCGAGCGCGCCCGCCGCCTCCGCCTCGGGACGGCCCTCGACCGCGCCGCCTCCGCCTATCTCGTCCGCCGCGGGGCCGGTCAGACGATCGTCGCCGGCTACCCCTGGTTCACCGACTGGGGCCGCGACACCTTCATCGCCCTGCGCGGCCTCTGCCTTGCCCGCGGCGAGCTCGAGACGGCCCGGGCGATCCTGCTCGAGTGGGCCGACGCGATCGACGCGGGGCAGCTGCCGAATCGCTTCGCGGATCGCGGTGAGGCGCCCGAGTACAACGCGGTCGATGCGTCGCTCTGGTACGTCGTCTGCGTCGAAGAGCTGCTCCGGGCCGAGGAGCGCGCCGGGCTCCCGCTCGACGCGTCGGACCGGGAGCGCCTCGCACGGGCCGTCGACGCGATCCTCTCGGGCCACGCGCGCGGGACCCGACACGGGATCCGGCTCGATCGCGACGGGCTCCTCGCGGCGGGCGAGCCCGGCGTTCAGCTGACCTGGATGGACGCCCGGGTCGGCGATCACGTGGTCACGCCGCGCATCGGGAAGCCCGTCGAGGTCCAGGCCCTCTGGTGGAACGCCCTGCGGTGCGGGAGTCGCTTCGATGCGCGTTGGGCCGTCGTCGCGGACCGCGCGCGTGCGAGCTTCGAGCGCCGGTTCTGGAATCCGGCGCGCGGTCTCCTCCACGACGTCGTCGACGTCGATCACGTCGCCGGCGCCGTCGACCCGAGCTTCCGCCCGAATCAGCTCTTCGCGGTCGGGGGCCTGCCGTGGGCCCTCGTCGAAGGCGAACGGGCCGCTCGCCTCGTCGAGGCCTGCGAGGCCGCGCTCTGGACACCGTCGGGGCTCCGATCCCTGGCGCCCGAAGAGCCGGGCTACGTTCCGCGTTATGCGGGCGGTCCGGTCGAGCGCGACCTCGCCTATCACCAGGGCACGGTCTGGCCCTGGCTCGCCGGGAGCTTCGTCGAGAGCTGGGTCCGGGTCCGCGGCGGCGGGCTCGAGGCGAAGCGCGCGGCCCGTCGGCGCTTCCTCGAGCCGCTCTTCGCGGGGCTCGACGTCGCGGGTCTCGGCCACCTCCCCGAGATCACCGACGCCGAGGCGCCGCATGCGCCCCGCGGTTGTCCGTTCCAGGCGTGGTCGCTGGCCGAGCTGATCCGCCTCGATCGCGTCGTCCTCGCCGAAGACTGAGGCGCGTCGGGGCCGGCCGCTCCGCCGCGGGCGGTCGGGCCCGGTGTCGCCTCCCGCGACGATCCGCCGCGCGCCGCCGTTACCCGGGCTCGGCTCGAGGCCTCGAAGCGACACGAACATCGATTCCGCCGAGGTCCCGCTTGATCGCTCCCCTCTCCCGCACGCTTCGAACTCGCTGGCCCGAAGCCCTGATCGAGGCGGGCGGGCTCGGCCTCTTCATGATCTCGGCGATCGGCTTCACGATCCTGCTCGAGCATCCCCTGTCGCCGGCTCACGCGGCGCTGCCGAACGCGGATCTGCGTCGCGCACTGATGGGCTGTGCGATGGGCGCGACCCTGATCGCTCTCGTCTACAGCCCCTTCGGCGCGCGCTCGGGGGCCCACTTCAATCCCGTCTTCACGCTGACCTTCTGGCGCCTCGATCGGATCGAGGGCGGGACGGCACTGCTCTACGGGGCGGCGCAGTTCGTCGGGGCGGTCGCCGGGGTGGCGCTTCTCTCGGCGCTCGTCCCGAGCCTCGCCTCGGACCCCAGCGTCCGCCACGCGATCACGCTGCCCGGAGCCCGGGGCGTCGCGGCGGCCTTCGCGGCGGAGGTCGCGATCGCCTTCGTGCAGATGTCGATCGTGCTCGCCGTCTCGAACTCGCGGCGGCTCCATGCCTGGACGGGCGTCTTCGCGGCGGTCGGTGTGGCCGTCTACATCGCCTTCGAGGCGCCGATCTCGGGCATGAGCATGAATCCCGCGCGGAGCCTGGGCTCGGCGGTCGGGGAAGCCTGTTATGCCTCGATCTGGCTCTACTTCGCGGCGCCCCTCGTCGGGATGGGGCTCGCGGCCGAGGTCTACGTCCGGCGCGCGGGTCTCGCCCGCGTCTTCTGCGCCAAGCTCAACCACACCGGGTCAGGCCCCTGTCCGTTCCGCTGTCGCCATGCCGAGCTCATGCGCGAAGCGGACGGGCGGGCGGGCTGAGGCCCATTCGAGGGAGGTTTCCATGGAGCGATACGACGTCCTCATCATCGGTACCGGAGCGGGGGGCGGGACCCTGGCCCACCGCCTCGCGGAGACGGGCAAGCGGATCCTGCTCCTCGAGCGCGGTGACTTCGTTCCCCGCGAGCAGGAGAACTGGAGCCCGCGCGAGGTCGTCTCGAACGGCCGCTACGACTGCCCCGAGACCTGGACCGACGCGGCGGGAACCGAGTTCCGCCCCGGGACGCATTATTTCGTCGGCGGGAACACCAAGTTCTACGGTGCGGCGCTCTTCCGGATGCGCGAGCGCGACTTCGAGGAGCTGAAGCACGCCGGCGGCGTCTCGCCCGCCTGGCCGATCGAATACGCGGATCTCGAGCCCTACTACGCCCGGGCCGAGGCGCTCTACCAGGTCCACGGCGAGCGCGGCGAGGATCCGACGGAGCCCTGGGCGAGCGGCCCGTTCCCGCATCCGGCGGTCTCCCACGAGCCGCGCATCCAGAAGCTCCACGACGATCTCGTCCGGATCGGCCAGCGCCCGTTCCACGTCCCGGTCGGGGTCCGCCTCGAGGAGAAGCGCCCGCTCGCCTCGGCCTGCATCCGCTGCGGGACCTGCGACGGATTCCCGTGCCTCGTCGAGGCGAAGAGCGACGCCGACGTCCTCTGCGTCCGCCCGGCGCTGGCGCGGGGCAACGTCGAGCTCCACGTGCGGACGAAGGTCCTCCGGATCGAGACGGACGCGTCGGGGCGCTCGGTCGAGCGGGTCGTCGCCGAGCGCGACGGCGAGCGCGTCGAGTACGCGGCGGACGTCGTCGTCGTCGCGGCCGGAGCGATCAACTCGGCGGCGCTCCTGCTGCGCTCGGCGAGCGCCGCCCATCCGAATGGCCTCGGCAACGCCTCGGGCCTCGTCGGGCGCAACTACATGTGTCATCTCAACACGATGCTCGTCGCGCTCTCGACCGAGAAGAACCCGACGCGCTTCCACAAGACCTTCGCGCTCACCGACTTCTACTTCGGGGACGAGGAGTTTCCGTACCCGATGGGCCTGATCCAGCTGATGGGCAAGGCGCACGCCGAGGTCCTGGCGGTCGGCGCCCCGACCGGGACGCCGAAGCGGATCCTCGGGCTGCTCGCCGAGCGCGGGCTCCCGTTCTGGCTGACGAGCGAGGATCTGCCGGATCCCGCGAATCGCGTCGAGATCGACCGGGAGGGGCGGCCGCGGCTCTGCTATGCGCCCAACAATCTCGAGGGCCACGAGCGCCTGGCGCGGAAGGTGAAGGCGCTGCTCGCGAAGGCCGGCATGAGCATGAAGCACCTCCTGCCCGCGAACCTCTACGTCGGCGGCCGCATCCCGCTGGCCGGCGTCGCCCATCAATGCGGGACGACGCGCTTCGGCCGCGATCCCCGCAGCTCGGTCCTCGACCTCGACTGCCGGAGCCACGAGGTCGACAACCTCTACGTCGTCGACGGAGGCTTCTTCCCGTCGAGCTCGGCGGTGAACCCGGCGCTGACGATCATCGCGAACGCCCTGCGCGTCGGCGATCGCCTGGCGGAGCGACTGCGATGAGAGCGGGACATCGATCCGACGGGCGACGAACCGATCGACTGGGCGCAGCGGCGCGAGGTCTCCGTCTCCTCGCGCTCGGCATCCTGTGGCTCGCGTGGGCGCCGATGCACGCGATCGCGGGGGCCGGTGCCGAGGCCGGGTCGGGCGCAGGGAAGGGCGCGGCCGGGCCCGAGGCCGGCCCGGTGGCGCAGAGCGCGGCGTCCGATCTCCGCGTCGCGCAGATCCTGCGCGTCGGCTTCACCGTCGCCGACCTCGACCGCTCGGTCGCCTTCTTCACCGACGTCCTCGGCTTCGAGAAGACGGCCGAGGAGGAAGCGTCCGGCGACGCGATCGAGCGCAAGACGGGCGTCTTCGCCGCGCGCGTGCGCACCGCGCGTCTCCGACTCGGTCGCGAGGAGATCGAGCTCTCGGAGTTTCTCGCGCCCTCGACCGGCCGGCCGATCCCGGTCGATTCGCAGGCGAACGATCTCTGGTTCCAGCATCTGGCGATCGTCGTGTCCGACCTCGACGCCGCCTATGCGAAGCTCCGCGCCCACCGCGTCCGCCACGCCTCGGCGGGCCCCCAGCGGCTCCCCGACTGGAACCCGGACGCGGGTGGTATCGAGGCCTTCTACTTCCACGACCCCGACGGCCACTTCCTCGAGCTGATCGAGTATCCGAAGGGCAAAGGCGATCCGCGCTGGCAGGCCGGGAAGGGCCGTCTCTTCCTCGGCATCGACCATACGGCGATCGCCGTCGCCGACACCGATCAGAGCCTCGCCTGGTACCGCGACCGCCTCGGGCTCCGCGTCGCCGGGACGAGCATGAACCACGGCGTCGAGCAGGAGCGCCTGAATAGCGTCTTCGGCGCCCGCCTCCGGATCACCGCCCTCCGCGCCCCCGAGCCCGGCCCGGGCATCGAGCTGCTCGAATACCTCGCCCCGTCGACCGGGCGCCCGCGGCCGCGGGATCTCCGGGCGAACGACCTCGCCTGGTGGCACGTCGACCTGCGCCCCGCGCAGGGGGGACGCCCGCTCGAGGGGCTCCCGACCGCCGATCCGGACGGCCACGCCCTGCGCTTCCTCTCCGACCGGGACGCGCTCGCGAGCGAGCCCGGCCGCCATGAGCGAAGAGACGACGGTGGTCGGCTCGACCTCGAAGAACGGCACGCCGACGCGTCGAGCGTCCACCCAGGAGGAGGCCCGCAATGAATCCCGAGCGACGACGCCTGGCCGAGGACGCAGCCCGCGAACGGCACTGGAAGCGCTTCGGTCCCTATCTCGCCGAACGGCAGTGGGCGACGGTGCGCGAGGACTACTCGCAGGACGGGAACTGCTGGGAATACTTTCCGCACGACCATGCCCGCAGCCGCGCCTATCGCTGGGGCGAGGATGGGCTGCTCGGCTTCAGCGACCATCAGAGCCGGCTCTGCTTCGCTCTCGCGCTCTGGAACGAGCGCGATCCGATCCTGAAGGAGCGCCTCTTCGGGCTGACGGGGCCCGAGGGCAATCACGGCGAGGACGTCAAGGAGGCCTACTACTACCTCGACTCGACGCCGACCCATTCCCACGTCCGCATGCTCTACAAGTATCCCCAGGCCGAGTATCCCTACGCGCGCCTCGTCGCGGAGAACGGCGCGCGGTCCCGGGCCGAGCGCGAGCTCGAGCTCGAGCAGACGGGGGTCTTCGAGGCGGGCCGCTACTTCGACGTCGAGGCCGAGTACGTGAAGGCCTCGCCGAACGACCTGCTGATCGAGGTCACCGTCTCCAATCGCGGCCCCGATCCGGCGCGCGTGCATCTGCTGCCGACGCTCTGGCTGCGCAATACCTGGTCCTGGGGCCGGACCGGCGAGAGCTATGCGCCCCGCGGCGAGATCCGGGAGCGGGACGGCGCGTTCCACTGCCGTCACGCCGAGCTCGGGGAGTTCGTCCTCGATTTCGAGCCCGCCTCGGACGGGACGCGCCCCGAGCCCCTCTTCACCGAGAACGAGACGAACCTCGAGCGGCTCTTCGGCGCCCCGAGCCGCTCGGGCTTCGTGAAGGACGCCTTCCACGAGCGCGTCGTCCACGGCCGCGAGGAGGTCGTGAACCCGGCGCGGATCGGCTCGAAGTCGGCGCTCTGGTACCGGCTCGAGATTCCGGCGGGTGGCGCGGTGTCCGTCCGCCTCCGGCTGACGGCCTCCGACGAGCGTCAGGCGAGCCCCTTCGGCGAGGCCTTCGCCCGCACGCAGGCCCTCCGGCGCGCGGAGGCGGATGCGTTCTACGGCGCGATCCTGCCGCCGACGATGGACGCCGAGGCGCGGCGCATCGTGCGCCAGGGCTATGCGGGGCTGCTGTGCTCGAAGCAGTTCTACCACCTGATCGTGAAGGACTGGCTCGAGGGCGATCCGGGTCAGCCGCCGCCGCCTCCCGAGCGGCTCCACGGGCGCAACCACGAGTGGGCCCACATGCATTGCCGCGACGTGCTCTCGATGTGCGACAAGTGGGAGTATCCTTGGTTCGCCGCCTGGGACCTCGCGTGTCACATGATCCCCTTCGCGAAGGTCGATCCCGACTTCGCGAAGAGCCAGATCCAGCTCCTGCTGCGCGAGTGGTATCTGCATCCGAACGGCCAGATCCCCGCCTACGAGTTCGCCTTCGGCGACGTCAACGCGCCGCTCCATGCCTGGGCCGCCTGGCGCGTCTACAAGATCGAGGCGCCGACGGGCAAGCGCGACCGCGTCTTCCTCGCGAGCGTGTTCCAGAAGCTGCTGCTCAACTTCACCTGGTGGGTTAATCGCAAGGATCCCCACGGCGACAACCTCTTCAGCGGCGGCTTCCTCGGCCTCGACAACATCGGCGTCTTCGACCGCTCCCAGCCGCTCCCGACGGGTGGGCATCTCGAGCAGGCCGACGGGACGGCGTGGATGGGCTTCTACTGTGCCACGATGCTCGCGATCGCCCTCGAGCTCGCCCAGGAGGATCCCGCCTACGAGGACCTCGCTTCGAAGTTCCTCGAGCATTTCGTCTCGATCGTCGCCGCCATCAACACGCGCGGGGGCACCGGCCTCTGGGACGAGCAGGACGGCTTCTACTACGACGCCCTCCACGTCGACGACGAGGAGATCCCGCTGCGGGTCCGCTCGATGGTCGGCCTGCTGCCGCTCCTCGCCGTCGAGATCCTCGACGAGGCCCAGCTCGAGAAGGTCCCGCGCTTCCGCAAGCGGATGGACTGGTTCCTGCGCAACCGCCCCGAGCTCGCGACCCACGTCGCCGTCCGCGAATGCCACGGCCGGCTCCACCGCCTGATCGCGATCCCCTCCCGCGAGCGCCTCGAGCGCGTCCTGCGCTCGATGCTCGACGAGGCCGAGTTCCTGGCACCGAACGGCATCCGCTCGCTCTCGCGCCACCACGCCCGGGAGCCCTACGTCTTCTTCGCCGGCGGCCAGGAGCACCGCGTCGACTACCTCCCCGCCGAGTCGGATTCGGGCCTCTTCGGCGGCAACTCGAACTGGCGCGGCCCGATCTGGTTCCCGGTCAACTATCTCCTCGTCGAGGCCCTCGAGCGCTTCGATCACTTCTACGGCGACTCGCTGCGCGTCGAGTACCCGACGGGCTCGGGTCGCACGCTGACCCTCGGCGAGGTCGCGCGGGCGATTTCCGAGCGGCTCTGCGCGATCTTCCGTGAGGACGAGGCCGGCGAGCGGCCGTGGCATCACGAGAGCCCACTCTACCGCGACGACCCGCATTCCCGCGGACTCACGCTCTTCCACGAGTACTTCTGTGCGGAGACGGGGCGGGGGCTCGGCGCGAGCCACCAGACGGGCTGGACGGCGCTGGTGGTCCGGCTCTTCGAGGACCTCGCGCGGGAATAGGTCGTTCGACCTCGGCGTCAGCGCGGTCGCGATCTCTTGCGCGTCGCAGGGGCTCGCTTCTTCGCGCGGGCCGGGGTCGCTCGACTCACCCGGGGAAACGCTTCGGGATGCTCGAGCGACGAGATCGCGAGATCCACGTCGAGCTCGGGCTCAGCCCGCCGCGCGTCTCGCCTCGAGAATCGCCTGCACGAGCTGGTGCGGGACGTCCTCGGGGACGGCTGCGTCGTCGTCGGCTGCTGCGGCGGCGACGCGCTCGAGCGCACCGAGCGTCCCGCGGTAGCTCTTCAAATAACGCACGCAGGCGTCGCAGACTTCGAGGTGCTCTTCGAAGCGCGTGCGCTCGGGCGGGGAGAGCCGCTCCTCGACGTAGTCATCGAGGAAGTCGATCAAGGCCCGGCACGTCAGGAAATCGTCCATCTAGGCGCTCCTCTCCCCGAATTGCGGCTCGAGCAGGGTCCGGAGAGCCTGGCGGGCGCGGTGGAGCCGCATCTTGGCGGCTTCCGGCCGGATCCCCAGGGCCATCGCGGTCTCCTCGGTCGACATTCCTTCGATGTCGCGGAGCGTGACGACGATACGAAAATTTTCGGGGAGGCGGTCGATCGCGTCGCGGACCAGCTTGCCGAGCTCGTGCTTCTCCATCTGGTCGAGGGCGTCGTCGGACCACTCGCGGTCGTGCTCGACGCCGACGCGGTGGCCGGTCTCGTCGAAGTGGGGGAGCAGGTCGTCGAGGGCGGCCTCGGGGTGGCGCTTCGCGTGGCGCAGGCGGAGCAGGCAGGCGTTGACGGTGATGCGGTGGAGCCAGGTCGAGAGCTTCGCCTCGCCCTCGAAGCGGCCGATCGCGCGAAAGGCCTGCAGGAAGGCCTCCTGGACCGCCTCGTTCGCGTCCTCGGGATTGCGCACGATCCGCCGCGCGACCGAGAGGAGCCGGCCCGTGTTGTCCTCGACGAGCTGGGTGAAGGCGCGCTCATCGCCGCGGCGAAGCGCCGCGAGCAGCGTCGGCTCGTCCATCTTCTCGGTCTTCCGGGTTCCCATTCGGGCCTCCATCACCGTCTCCTCCTGCTCGCCCCCGCTCCGCGCCTCCCGCTCCTCGGCGGTCGGGGCGGCATGGGCCGCGGCTGACTGGCCCTAGAGCAACCGGCGTGCCAGACGAATCGAGGGCGCAGAAGGCGCATTTGCGGCGTTCGACGCGATTTCGTGGGGACGTCGCGGCCGCGGCCGCGGGATTTCGTGGCCGCGGCCGCGAGATGTCGTGGGGACCGCGGGGCGGAGTGGGAGACGCGGCAGGGGCCGCGGGGCGGAGGGGAAGCGCGCCCGCGCCCGCGGTGCGCGGGGAGGATCGTGTCGGGGCGCGGCGTCGGGAGGATGGGCAGGGCAGTGGGCTGCCCATGGTCTGGCGGCCGCCACGCCCTGCGCCGTGACCGATCCACGCGAAGGGCATCTAGTCCGAATGAGGCGAGGGGAGGATTCGCGTGCCGATCAGGATCACCGTTCAATCGACCGAGGCCGCGACGACGATCGTCCGCCTCGAGGGCCGGCTCGGGGAGTCGGATCTGCCCGTCCTCGAGTCGGGTCTCGCCGAGGTCGGCGACCGCCCCTTCGACCTCGATCTGTCCGGGCTCCGCTGGCTCGATCCCGCCGCCGCCGATCGCCTCGCGGCGCTCCTCCGTCAGGGCGCGGGCATCGTCGCGTCGTCGCCCTTCGTCGACCAGCTCCTCGCCCGCACCGCGCTCGACTCCCCGCCCCGGCGCGACGCTGCTAACCATGCATCGGAGCCGAACGGGCGCTGAGTCTCGCATCCCGAGCCGCGTCCCGTCCGGAGGGAGAGCAGCTTGGCGATCGAACGCAGCGCATGGGTCGAGCTCTTCTGGCAGGTCCACAAGCGGCTCTACCGCTGGTCGAACGGCCGCATCGGCGCGCGCATGGCGAACCTGCCCGTCCTGCTCCTCGACACCGTCGGGCGTCGCAGCGGGACGCCGCGGACGAACGCGCTGACCTATCTGCCCTGGGGTGACGCGTTCGTCGTGATCGCCTCGGTCCTCGGTGAGCCGAAGCATCCGGCCTGGTATCTCAATCTCGTCGCGAATCCGGAGGTCGGCGTCCAGGTCGGTGGGCGGCGGATCCGGGCGCGGGCGAGAGAGGCCGAGGGGGAGGAGCGGGAGCGGATTTGGGACGCGGTCGTGAAGGCGTCGCCGGATTACGAGCAGTATCGGGGGATGACGAAGAGGCGGATTCCGGTGGTGGTGTTGGAGGGGGTGGGGTGAGGGGGATGAAGCATTCGAGGCCTGCGAGGCAGCCTGGCCGCCTCCGTGGCGCCGGATCCGCCTGAATCAAGATCCGATCTCGAATCGGCCGAAGTGCTCGATGCGGATTGCGCGCCTGCTGGATCGGCCTTTCAGCTCATCTGAAGGACGGCAGTCGCGAGGGTCGATGCCGAAGGGGCCTTGGGGGTCGCTCGGGCCGGACGCCGAGGTCCTGCCGAACGCGACAACGATGCCATTGGGCCGATCGTCGAGAATGACGCGATCGCTGGGCGGTTCGACCGGGAGACCGGGCGGATCACCGGTCGAGACGAGGTGTAAACGATGTGCCCGGGCTTCCGTCGACCATGTCCACGACCGGTCAGCCTACTCAGCGCCGCACTCCACGATCCAGACCTCGTCCACGGTTTCGCGCGAAACCTCGCACCAATCTGACTCTGGATCGCGTTGCCACGGCCATGCGAATCGCTCGATACCGACGGCGAGAACTCTCTCCTGATCAAGGACCTCCTGAAATCGCCTGGCAAGCTGATCTGCGATTCGGCTGCCGAGAGCGCAACGCGATACTACAGCGAGACTCGCATTCGGCTCAGCTTCATCTTCGGTCCACCGGAGCGTCAGCTTCGCATAGCCCCCCGCGACGAAGAACGCGCGGTCCATCCGCTTGCGCACGAAGGGATGAAACTCTGCAAGGTCGGCGACGCCGTCCGTCGGATACTGAATCACAGAGGTCGTTGCGGGATCCGGCGCGCATTCGGCCCAGTTGCCTCGAGGACTGCAGTAGGGAGGCATCGGGGCGTCGATGTGGGTATCCGCAGCCGCAGTCAGACTGCTCACGAGGGCCAGCAAAATTCTCGGCAGGATTTCGTCGAATCGGCCGCGCCGCACGACGTTCGAGCTGAGGAGCCGACCCAGGCATGGCGCCTGGCTCGCGAATCGGATCACGGACCACGTCGGTTCGCGGGCCCGGCGCCATGCCGGTGGCGGTCCGCTCGAGCGAAGGGTCAGGCCTCACCGGGACGAACTCGAACGTTCTTGTGGATCTTGTAGTCGCCGACACTGCTCTGGTGAGTCGGTGCCGCGGATGATTCGAGCTTGCGCTTCAGGAGCTCGAACGCTTCCGGCTTCTGCTTGCCAGACCAATAGGACGCTGGCGGAAGCGAGAAGCGCTTGCCATCGCCGTGGAGAACCAGGGATCCTTGGGTTCCGATCTCGACTCGCTTTACCTCCGACCATTGCATTCGGAAGTGACCAAGCAGGCTTTTGTGATGGATCGCCACGTCATCCAGCTCATAGCTGCCGGAGAACAGCAGCATGTAGAGCCCCATCAGGAGAAAGAAGCCGAAGATCGCGATAGGCGGGTACTGCCTGGCGAGGAATGCGCCAACAGAGCATCCGAGAAAGAAGACAGCGCAGACGCCACCGATGATCTGGTAGCTCAGGACTCCCACGCGATATGAAGACGGCCCTGTCGCCATTTTCGAGGCCTGATGAAAGGAAGATGACCTGCGAGTTTGCACTCGAGAAGACTGGTGAGAGTACAAAGGCCGACGCCAGCTGGCACGAGATGCCTGCCTTCAGGGCCCAAGGGCCGCAGGCCCTGGCGGGCCGCCGAGCCCGCTACGGGCTCGGCCAAGGCCCGTCCGTCTGCATTCTTGGGTCATGCGGCGAGCGATCAGCATCCCAGTAGGAAGGGGACATACCTTCGTCGGATACATCGCCTGAATTCATGGGTTCCTGCCTCTGGAATCTCTTCTACTACACCAACGCTTGGAAGCGACGCCACAAGCCGTTCTGCCGCGCCTTCAATCGCAAAGGCGAGATGGACAGAACACTCCTGGTCTCTGGGAATGTCAAGAATTCCGCCGCTTGCTCGAGACTGACCGCATTGAGACCAGGTTGTATCGGCAGCAACTCGGGTGTCACCGATCTGCAATAGGATCTCGCCAGGATCTAGCTTTCGATCGGTCTCGCTCGGAGGAAGGCGAACGATCGCCGTCGCTGTTGGAATCGGATGGGGCGCGAGGAGATGGGGGGTTGGGGAAACGGGTAGAGACGGAGGACCGATCAGGATCGGATAGTCGCCGCCGCCGCTGATCTCGACTTCGAGCCCGCGTTCCGAATGTCCTGCACGCGACTCGATGACGGAATCGAGAGCCGACGTTGACTCCGCGGTCGATTCTGCGCAATACGACTCATGGGTCCAGACGGCGGAGCATCCCGCACTCAGCGACACGAGGGCGACCGCGATCGCGATGAACGCCGCGTTCATCACGAATTCGGCCCTCGCTTCATAGCGAATCGCAGATAACCTGCGAGTTCGCGCTAGAAGGTCTCGTCGATAGTAGAGCGGTCGGTGCGAAGCCGCACGAGCCGCATTCCGGCCGAAGGCCGGTTTAGGCGGCGCAGCCGCCACGGGCTCGACCTCGAACTTGTCAGGTTCATTTGCTGGCTAGACGGCAATCTTCTTGGCGATTGTTTCCGGAACCCAGAGATTTGACGCTGCATATCGCAGCGTTGTCACGCCACCAATAAAGCCGACGAGAAGTTCACACCGGTATTGCCCCGCGATGTCGGGTTCTTGATCGACGCGTACCACGATTCCCACATCGAAGAGGCGCCAGTCGGGAACGTCGCCCGCCTGGGAACATGGATGAAGTACCGGAATTCCTTCCCATACGTCCCGGCGAAGCGTCGAGAGCTGCACGACTGCAGGAATCGGCTCGGGAATATGAACCGGGAATTCTCCCTGAAATCCGAATTTGTCTTGAGCCTCAGCGAGGTCTCCGCAGGTGAAATCAGTACGGAGGATCGTATCTAGGTGGCAGTACGGGCACGTTGAGTCCGGCCCGAGACTGGCCCATTGCGCGCCGCAGACGTCACTCAGACATCTCCAAACGGGCAGCATCTGCCATGCGTCAACGTTGTTTGTCACATCGAGGCGTCCGGATTGCCGTCTAACGGATCGCGGATCAGCGGCGAGCCGTCGCTAAAGAGGTTCGGCGATTGTACTCGGGCCGGCGCCAGCTGGCACAAGCCACCCTATCCGGAGCCCGAAGGGCGGAGGATCGAGGGCGGCGAAGCCCGAGACGGGCTCGTCCGAGGCTCGTCCGTCTGTAGCCGCTGGTTAGGCAGCGCCTAGCATGGGCCGTTAGCGCATGGATTCGAACCGCGAGATTCACGCGCTTCATAGCCAATCATGCGCCATTGCCATGGCGCCGACGAAAGATAGGTAGATTGCTCCCGGAAAGGAAAGGAAATATACAATGAGAACGACGCGACGTCCCTCGTACATAGCGAGCGATATGGGCGTGGCCAAGGTCCCGCCGAGAACCAGAAGGGAGAACGGCCACCCCAATAGGCCGGACTGGTTGTGCGAGAAATCGTCGCTGAATGGGCAGATCAGGACAGCATAGATGAACGCTGCACTGAACCATAGGCCCGGGGAGCAGGCCGCTACGCGTCGCACATGAGTTTGCGGGGAGCATCCGCGCCAGAGCGTCGCGACGGCTGCAATCTGTACTAAAAGCGGCAGCCACCCTTCTCGAATAACGGCGATCTGGTAGTCGGTCACGGGCGCTGCCTGGCGGACCGAGGATCAGCGGCGATCCTCGCTCCAGAAGTTTCGTCGAAGGTACAGCGATCGCTGCAAGGCCGCACCACGGTCGACCAAGCTAGGCAGAAGGATCGTCCGGCTGCATCCTCTCTTATTGCAGACTCTCCCTCGAAACGAAGTAGCCGGCAGAGAGTAGGCGCTCTCTGCCGGCCTTCATTGGGAGTCGGTAGACCGAAATTGTCTGGGTCCCGCAAGGAGACCGTTAACCAGCTCGGTTCACCGCTCCAGTCGACGACATAGCTCGAACGGTTGCCTGGGCCCGAGAGCCCGTATCCAAGAGCGCGAGTTCGTCGATCGGGAGATCGTAACATGGCCGAGTGTGCTGGGATCGACGTCGCGAAGGATCACTTGGATTGGACCGTGGGTTCGATGGCCGAGGTGCGACAGGTCCCCAACACCCCAGCCGGCGTACGCCGGCTGGTCCGAAAGCTCCAACCTTTGGAGCTCGATCGCGTCGTGCTCGAAGCCACGGGCGGATACGAGCGCCTGCTGTTCCAGGCGCTCGTCGACGCTGGACTCCCTGTGGTGCGGGTCAACCCGAAGCGGGTTCGGGACTTCGGTAAAGGCCTAGGCATCCTGGCGAAGAACGATTCGATTGATGCTCGCCTGTTGGCCGTCTTCGGGGCAAAGGCCGAGCCCAGACTCGATCCCGCCCGCAACGCTGAGGGGCGGCGAATGAGCGAGCTGGCTGCCCGCCGGCGGCAGCTCATCCAGCTGATCACGATGGAGAAGAACCGACGCGAGCAGATGCCCCGTTGGCTTCGAGCTGATCAGGAGAGCTTGATCCGGATCCTCGAGGGGCGGGTCGAGAAGATCGATGCACTCCTCGATGAGACGATCGCTCGGGAGCCCGAACAAAAGGATCGCTTCGAGCGGATGCAGACGATCCCGGGCGTGGGTCCCAAGACGGCGCGAGCCATCCTCGCGGACCTTCCCGAGCTCGGAAAGCTCGATCGTCGCAAGATCGCTGCGTTGGCTGGGCTCGCCCCCTTCGCGAAGGACAGCGGCCGGAAGAGCGGGCTGCGAAGCATCCACGGTGGCCGAGCCGCGCCCCGAACCGCGCTCTACCTGGCCGCGCTGATCGCCTCGCGCTTCAACCCGACCCTGAAGGCTGTCTACGACCGGCTTAAAGAAGCCGGCAAACCGAGCAAGGTCGCTCTCGTCGCCGTGGCTCGTAAGCTGCTCACGATCCTCAATGCGATCGTTCGAGATGGGACCGAGTGGAGGGAGGCTCAGCAGGCTTGACACAACGGTTGCTGGTTATGCGGCATGATTTACGGCTCAACGATTGGGATCGAATTTCCATCCGAGAGATTCCGCGATCGGGCGCAGCGACTTATCCCCCACTAGAAGGTAAAAACTGTTATCGCGTTCACTCTGCATAATGAACTCAGTCCCGACCGGGCTGCCGTTGGCATAGATTAGAAAGAGAGGGGTTTGCGAAGGATCTGATGAGTCGCCTACCTCGTTACACTTCTTGAGTTGAAGGATCCCCGAGGCTTTCAATCGCACTTCAATTGAGATTTGCGTACCACGCTCCTGCACACTGAGCGCTTGAACGTCGGACCGTTCCAACTGGCAGGTTGCCTGAGGCTCGACGAAGTACGCATTTCGAATGGCGTTCTCCTGCCATTCGAGTAGAACGCAGCTGGGACAGTCCTCGACTGATCCAAAATGAAGTCGAAAGTATTGAACGATATTCCGGCCCGCGGAGATTTGCAGGCGCGTTGAATCAACCGGGGCCGTTGCCGCAGCGACGGCGCGGCAAAGCACGAGAACGCTGATTAGCAGAATTAATTGACGCATCATGCCGCATAACGGATCGCGGATAACCTGCGATTCCGCGCTAGAAGGTTTCGACGAGAGTAAAGCGGCCGGCGCGAAGCCGCACAAGCCGCCTTCCGGCCGAAGGCCGGTCTAGGCGGCGCAGCCGCTACGGTTTCGGCTACGGAATCGTCTGGTTCATTCGCTTGTTAATGACGTCGTTCGTCTGATCGCCGCGAATGCCCAGACGCCCCCAAGAAACCCCGCCAAGCAGCCCACCGCATTCGCTACCACGAGGCCAGGACCGCCAGAAGCCCAAAGCCGATCGCGATCCCCGTGGTCCATTGCGCAAGTCAATTCAGCCAGACTCTCCAAGACAAGTGTTCCAGCCGCGGCGCGGCCCAGAAGCTCTTGCCCAGGATAAAACCCGGAATCGTGCCGAGCGCCCGGCAAGGATATAGCCGCTGAGCTGTCGTAGTGGTTTGAACGTGAGCAGCGCTGCGATGATTAGCCCCGCGAGCAAAGCTGCGTACGCAGGCAAGATGATGAAGTAGGGCACAGCGTTCGATGCCGGCTAACGGATCGCGGATAACCTGCGATTCCGCGCTAAAAGGTTTCGGCGAGGGTACAACGGCCGGCGCGAAGCCGCACAAGCCGCCTTCCGGCCGAAGGCCGGTCTAGGCGGCGTAGCCGCGACTGCTTCGGCTGCGGAATCGTCTGGTTCATTCGCTGGTTATGCGGCGTCCTCCTGCCACGCGAGGATTGGACCTGACGAGTCCTCGGCTTGAACCAGATGGCCACCGGCTGGATGAATTACAACCTGCGCACAGACCGTCGTATCCTCCAGTCGAAAGACCAAGATTGAAGCATTCTCGGGGACCCATTCGCCTGAAAGGATCGGCGGCGCGTAGCTGACATTGAAGGATGCAAGATCGATCGCATCGAGCGGACTGTATGGCGGAAATATCAAGACCGAACCCCATTGAAACGGCGCATAAGCACGTAGAGCTAGGGGCTTGCGGATGTCGCCCTTGAATGGATCACTGGTCAACGCGCAATCCGGAGAGATCCGCGTCCCCGAAAAGTTGAGAGGAAGGGAATTCAAGAATAGGGCAGCCGCCGCAATTGCGGCCATAAGGATGAACGGCGTTCGTGCAGTCGGCCGATCCATTCACGTCTCGTCGGTCGCGGATGCCGCATAACGGATCGCGGATCAGCGGCGAGCCGTCGCTAAAGAGTTTCGACGATTGTACTCGGGCCGGCGCCAGCCGGCACGAGCCACCCTATCCGGAGCCCGAAGGGCGGAGGATCGAGGGCGGCGGAGCCCGAGACGGCCTCGTCCAAGGCTCGTCCGTCTGTAGCCGCTGGTTATGCGGCGGCCTCAATCTATTCGAAATTGGGTCGCCCGAGTTCCATGATTTTTCCAGCGCACGGTTGGCGAAGCAGCCCGTCGTTCGAGAATTCCGAGACGAATTCCACATCAACCTCCGGGAACGCCTTCGCTCGATAGAGGAGATCTTTATAGGAAATCGGCGTTGGGCGGACGACCCTGAGCCGAGTCGGGGCAGCCCATTCAACGCAGAGCTGGTAGGTATGGCTCAAAGCGCGAACGACATTCGCCTCAACATGGGCAAATTCGGAGTCTGACTTCCGGATGGACAGGTACTGTTCAGACCATCCGGCTGCGCCGCCGCCCCCTCGGCCGTAAAAGGTTGCGACGTAGCGACGGTCCGGGGATTGGAGATTCACTCCCGGATGAACGCCAGATGCGTCAGAGCATCCGGCGGCAAATGCTAAAGCCAACGAGATTTGCCTTGCGTTTCGCAAAATCGGCCGCCGCATAACGAATCGAGGATCAGCGGCGATCCTCGCTTCAGAAGTTTCGTCGAAGGTACAGCGACCGCTGCAAAGCCGCACGATGGTCGTTCAACCGGGGCAGGAAGGATCGTCCGTCTGCATCCTCTGGTTATGCGTCGCGTTCGGAACATCGAGCCCCGGGCCCTGGCCACCCAGTCAACAGGGCCCCGATCTACCGGGGCCTTCAGGACCCCCTGATCCATTCGCCAGGATACGCCCCAGAACTGCAACCCAGACCACGCCTCGAGTCCCGCCCCCGATTGAGAGGGCGATCGCTTCGCTCTCCCCCTGAAGGGCCGGTCCGGGCTAACGCGACAGTCGTCGACGTTAGCCCGGACCGGCCCTTCCCAGGTCGAGCACCTCGTCGGCCGTCGTCTTCAAATTGAGACAACTTGGAGATGTCGACCGCTTCTGCTCGGGGCTCGCACGAGGCGCCCCGCAGCATTCGAGAAGCTTCGCCGTTCGGAATAGCTATGCGGACGCTGCGCGCCGCATAACGGATCACCGATCAGCGGCGAGCCGCGCTAGAAGTTCCCGACGATAGTACTCGGGCCGGCGCCCGCCGGCACGAGCCACCCTACGCGAAGGCCGAAGGCGGAGCGTCGAGGCGGCGAAGCCCGAGACGGACTCGTCCAAGGCTCGTCCGTCTGCAGCGGTTGGTTATGCAGCGGCTCGGGTCCGGTCCGGGCACATCCTTTACAGAAGTCCGGGCACATCGTTTACACCCAGGAGATGCCCTGGATGGAAACGAACCCGACGAAGCAGCGCCAAGCGTTCTATCGCGACTACGTGAGCGGCCAGTGGTCGATGAGCGAACTCTGCAGGCGGTACCAGGTCTCCCGGCCCACCGGTTACAAGTGGATCGTGCGGATCGAGCACGACGCCCAGGAGGGCGTAAAGGACCGCTCCCGAGCCCCGGAACACCACCCGAACCGAACCCCGAGCACATCGAGCGCGAGCTCCTGAGGCTCCGGGTCAGTACGGCTGGGGCGCCACAAAGCTGCGCCGGATGCTGGCGGTCCGACACCCGGACTGGCAGGTCCGGCGCGAACACGGTCAACGATCTGCTCGAAGAGCCGGCCTGCTGCGCAAGCAGCGACGACGTCGGGTCTGGGAACACCCCCGGCTCGGTTCGCGTCAGACGACGGCCCCTAACCAAGGTCTGGCCGCCGACTTCAAGGGCCAGTTCAAGATGAGGAACGGCGAGTACTGCTACCCGCTGACCGTCACCGACCACTACAGCCGCATGCTCCTGCTCTGCAAGGGACTTCCCTCGGTTCGCACGGAAGGCGCCAAACCGGCCTTTCGACCTGTTCCCGAGGAATGCGGGCTGCCCGACGCGATCCGCACCGACAATGGCGCGCCGTTCGCTTCACTCGGGATCGCAGGGCTCTGCAGGCTCAACGTCTGGTGGATGAAGCTCGGCATCGTTCATCAACGCATCCCTCGAGCCCTCAAGAGAACGGTCAGCACGAGCGGATGCACAAGGACCTGAAGCGCGAAGCGACTCGCCCGCCGGCCGAAGACATGCCGCGACGGCAAGCTCCTCGACAAGTTCCGGGACCGCTACAACTACGAGAGCGACCTCACGAGGCGCTCAACGACGACCGGCCCGCGGATCACTGGAAGCCTTCGACAAAAGAGTACTCGGGTCGCCTCCGGCGACCCGGTATCTAGTCACTTCGAGATCCGGAGGGTCAGCGCCTGCGGCGCCGTTCCGTCTCCAGTCGGGCCAGTACTTCCTGAGCAATGCACTCAAGGAGAGGACATCGGCATGGAGGAGATCGACGATGGGATCTGGAACATCGTCTACTACAACACGATCCTAGGACGGATCGACCGGAAGACCGGACGGATCACCGGTCAAGACAAGGTGTAAACCATGTCCCCGGACTTCTGTTAACCATGTCCCCGACCGGTCTCCCGAATTTGAGGAGCCGGAACGGGCCGAGACTCCGATTGCCATCGCCCTCGATCCGGAGGCTCGACAGCCCGTCCCAGCCAGGGCCGAGATCGTCGGACACGACCGCTCATCGCTTGACAGCACGGGGGCGGGCCGGCGAGGAGCTTCCTCTCGGTTCTGGCCGCGAATCGGCCGGGAGATCGCAGCAATCTGACAGACCAGGCAATCGGAAAGAACCTCAACCCGGACTCGGCCTGGCGGCCGCGACGGGCTCAGCCTGTGCACCGAGCTCGCCGGCTGCCGAGAACAGCCATCTCGCTCGCTGTCTGCATAACGGATCGCCGATCAGCGGCGAGTCCGCGCTAGGAAGGTTTTCGTCCAACCTACACCGGTCGGCGCGAAGCCGCCACGAGCCGCCCCCTCGGCAGCCGAAGGCTGCCACGCCCTACCGCGCGGGCGGCGCAGGCCGCCGCCGCCTAGGACTCGTCCGTCTGCAGCGGCTTGTTATCAGTCGGATGGCACCTTTACAGATTGCGAGCGGGCTCGAGGCGGGGACTTGGAGTCGAAGTCGGCGGAGCCGAAGCTACGGCCAGGCGGATCGGCAGTCCGTGGAGCTCCGCCTCCCCCAGCCTCAAAGGCAGTCGAGCAGCGAAGACGAGATCAGGCCTGGCTTTCGAGGCAGAGCCAGATTCAGGTTCGATCGGGGCAAGCTCGAACTCGGCCACCGATCCTCGACGGCCTCGAAGGCGTTCGCTCCGAAGCTCTGAGCCAACGGCGGTCGCGTTCGAAGCTCGAAGCGCTTCATCGAAGTCCAGGTCGACAGAGAGACCGACGCGGGTATCCGACGAAGGTCGTCCGGCCTGATAACTATTGATTCACCTGCAATCTAGCACCAATAATTAATTAGCCAGCAAAGGTCCAACCTGTTAGCACGGCCCAATTCTCGAGCGTTCGCGCAGCGGGAGTGACCTGCAGGCCGGTCTCGCCTCGGGAAACCCCTCCGGGTCGCCGTATAACTAATTATCGCGGCGCCGGTGCCACCTGATTTTGCAGTTGGGTTTGGTGCGGGGCCGGGCGGCCGGCGGGGCGTGGTCGGGATCTCGGTCTTGATCCGCATTCCGAAATCCATCGCGAAGCGCCCGCCCTATTCCCTCAACCCCTCCACCATCCTCTTCACCGTCTCCGCGTACTCCCGCACCGTCTCCGCGATGATCTTCGCCACGGGCTCGACCGACTCGATCCTCCCCGCGACCTGGCCGCACATCGCGAGACCGCTCTCCATCTTTCCGTCGAAGTAGAGGCTCCGCACACCATCGGCGAGGCCCTGCATCGCGTTGCCGTCGCCGGCGAAGATGCGCTCGGTGCGAGAAGTGCGGAGAGCGCGGAGCGCGGGGCCCTTCTCGCTGCGGAGGAAGAGGGTGTCGGTCTCGGCGGCGGCGACGACCGCGTGCTTCCAGTTGTCGTGGATCGGGGACTCGGGGGCGCGACCATGCAGGTGCCCATCTGGACGCCCTCGGCGCCGAGGGGGCGAAGGCGGCGGCCATCGGATGCCGTCGCAGATGCCGCCGGCGGCGATGATCGGGACGTCGACCTTCGCGCGCACGAGCGGCAGCAGCACGAAGGTCGAGACGGGGCTCGGGTTCTTGAAGCCGCCGCCTTCGCCGCCTTCGACGATGAGGCCGTCGACGCCGGCGTCGACCGCCTTCAGCGCGGCCTTCAGCGTCGGGACGACGTGGTAGACCTTGAGGCCGCGCTCCTTGAGCGCCTTCGTGTATTGCGTCGGGCTGCCGGCGGAGGTGGTGACGAAGCGGACGCCTTCGCCGGCGACGAAGTCGACGATGCCGGGATCGCGGACGAAGGCCTGGGCGATGTTGACGCCGAAGGGGAAGTCGCCGAGGCGCTTCATCTCGCGGATCTCGTGGCGGACCGCGTCGAGCTCCCCGGACGAGGTCTCGATGATGCCGAGCGCCCCCGCGCGGGAGACCGCGGAGGCGAGCTGCGAGCGGGCGATCCAGCCCATCGGGGCCTGGACGATCGGGATCGCGACGCCGAGGTCCCGGGTGACGCGGTTGTCGAAGCGCATCTCGAACTCCTTGCTAGGGGGTCAGGCGGGGGTCGGCCTGGGGCTCGTCGGGCGGGATGGCTCGGGGCTGTTCCGGTCGCGCTCCGCGCTTTCAATCGGCTCGCAGGGGCCCACCGGGCCGCTCGCGACCGTAGCTCGGGGGGCCGGGGGTCGCTCCGGTCGGGATCGGACCTCACCGGGGTCTGCCCCCGTCGACCGGTGTCGGGTACCGTCCGGCCCGCCCGCGAACAGGAGGTCCCCCGTGCTGAAGTCGATGGCGGAGCGCTACCCGCGCCCGGATTGGGTGCGACGCATGAATGCGATGGGCGATTCGGTGGGCGGGGCCGAGCGGATGGTGTCCCTGGACGTCGAGCCGTTGATCCGGCTCGCGCAGACGTCGACCGGGCTCACGGATTTCGGGGACTTCGACGGCGACTGGCGCGGGCGGCTCGAGTCCCTCGTCGCCGCCATCGAGAGCAGCGCGAAGCTGAACGTCGTCGGGCGCCTGCTGACGCGGCAGGAGATCCTGCGCTCGCTGCGGACGCGGCTCTTCATCACGCGCCGCCTCGACGAGAAGCCGGCGATCCTCGACGAGAAGATCGTGGCCCCGATCATCGTGACGGGGCAGGGGCGCTCGGGGACGACGATCCTGTTCGAGCTGCTCTCCCTCGATCCGAAGGCGCGCAGCATTTCGGCGACCGACGCGGCCCATCCGGTCCCGGAATTCCCGGTCGCGACCGCGGCCGATCGCGCGCGGCTCGTCGCGATGACCGAATGCGAGCAGGAGCTCTGGGCCGACATCCAACCCGAGTTCGCAACGATCCACGAGCTCTCTTCGACGCTCCCGGTCGAGTGCATCCACGCGACGATGCCGTCGTTCGCGAGCTTCATGTGGTGGATGTTCGCGGACGTGCCCCAGTGGATCCCGGACTTCGTCGCGGCGATGAAGTTCCACGAGGTCTTCCTGAAGCTCCTGCAGCACGGCAAGCCCGAGGCGACCTGGATCCTGAAGACCCCCGTCTATCTCCCGATCCTCGACCTCGTCTTCGCGGTCTACCCCGACGCCTCGATGCTCCTGACCCACCGCGATCCGCTGAAGACGATCCCCTCCGGCCTCTCGACCCTGGCCTCCTGCCGCTGGCATCGCAGCGACACCGTCGATCTCGAGCGGATCCGCTCCGGCGGGACGGGCATCTTCGACCTGATGGTCCACATCCAGCAGCGGCGCAGGAAGGGCGAGCTGCCCGCCCGCATCGTCGACCTGCACTTCCAGGACCAGATGCGCGATCCGGTCGCGGCGATCGAGGGCGCCTATCAGAAGATCGGCCGCCCCTTCGCGCCGGAGCACGCGACGCGGATCCGCGACTACCTCGCCGCCAAGCCCAAGGACAAGCACGGCAAGCATCGATACGAGCCCGAGGACTGGGGCTACACGAAGGCCGAGATCCGCGAGCGGACCCGCGGCTACGTCGACGCCTACGGCGTCGCGCTCGAGGACTGAGGGCGGCCGTCCGGGCTGCCGTGCGGAGGCCGCTACGACGCGCAGGGGCCGGGCCATCGCCCGGCCACCGGCCGCCGCTCAGCGCATCATCGAGGGCGGCGTCACTTCGTTCATCTCGGAGGGCTCGTCCGCCCAGCGCCACTCGAAGTTGAACGTCGTCATGAAGACCCGCTCCGACTCGATCACGGGGACCTTGTCCTTCATGCCGCGCGCGGGCTTGGCTCCGGCGACGGCCTCGATCGCCCAGGTCGCGAGCAGGGGATGGGGCATCTCGACGACGTGGATGTTGGTCGTCCTGCCGTTCGGCCCGAGGCTGAAGGCGACGACCACGCGGCCGACGATCTTCGAGCGCTGGGCGTACGGCGTGTAGCGGGGCCGGGCGATCTTGAGCCAGGTCGGCGGCCGATCGAAGCGCGCGGGCGCGCCGCTCTTGATCCGGAAGACGGACGATCCGTCCGCCGCGGGGAAGGCCATCGGCTCGTCCTGGTAGTAGTCGTCGAGGAGCCGGCGGTGGGCCGCGCGAAGCTCCGTCAATCCCAGCTTGTCGTAGCAGCGCAGTCGGATCTGGAGCGACTCGATCGCGAATCGGTCGATCGCCATGATCGCCTCGGCGCGGTCGAGGTCGCCGAGGGCCGCGGCACAGCGTCCGCGCTTCGCGTTGGTGCGCGCGTTCTCGAGGGCGAAGGTCCGCTCGTTCTCGCGGACCTTGTCCCACATCGAGCGGCAGCCGGCGGAGGAGATCACGACCAGGAGGGCGAACGAGGCGGCGAGGAGGAGGGAGGGGACGGGCGCGGTTCGCGCGGCGGATCGGGAGCGAAGCATGCGGCCTCCGGGCGTTTGGGAGCGAGCCGGAAGATATGCCGTCCCGCCGTTCTCGGGTATCAGGCCCGACCGTCGGTCGGCGAGAGCCGGATCGCGTTGGTCTCGGGGAGCGCGAGGGCGATCGGGATGCCGAACAGGGGGACGAGGCCGAGCCAGGCGACCGCGTCCGCCGTCGAGCCCAGCGCCCCGCCGAGGACGCCCGCGACCATCGGCCCGAAGACCAGCCCGAAGCGGCCGACGAGGTTGTTCGCGAAGCCGGTCGCCGTCGCCCGCAGCTCGGTCGGAAAGAGCTCGGCCGTCCAGGTCGTGACGATCGCCCAGACGCCCCCGAGCCCGATCAGCGCGAAATAGCCCGCGAGGATCGCGGCGCTCGCGCTCGCCTGATAGCACGTCAGCGTCGCCGCGACGCCGATCGCGAGATAGAGCGAGCTGGCCCGCCGCCGGCCCAGCCGGTCCATCGCGAGGCCGGCGAGCGAATAGCCGAGGAGGCCACAGGGGACGGTGCCGAGGGGGAGCAGGACGAGATCGGCCGGCGTCCAGCCCCGCTCGTCGAAGACGTAGAGGGTAAACGAGTAGAGCGCGGTCCCGGACCAGAAGTTGACGATGACCCAGAGCGCGGTGATCCCGGCGACCCGCGCCCGGTGGACCGACGAGAGCAGGACGCGCAGCCGTCCGAGCTCCTCGGCGAGCTTCTGCCCGAATCCCGGCGAAGGCGCACCGCCCGCCGTCGCCCCGCTTCCCGTTCTCGCCTCGCCGCCGACCCCGCCGCCGCCCGCTCCGCTCCCGCCCGCCGCCTGCGCGAGCGCGCGGCGTGCGCGGAACGCCTCGGTCTCCCCGAGCTGCAGCACGTAGAGCGGAAACAGCAGCAGGGGCACCGCGCCGATCAGGAAGAGCCCGCGCCAGCCGACCCCGAGATTCGTCAGCGGATGGAGCAGCGCATCGGGCACGCTCGCGCCCAGGGCGACGCAGCCGCCGAAGAGTCCATTGACGCGGCCGCGGACCTCGGGCGGCATCTCCTCCGACAGGATCAGGTAGGCGAGGCCGAGCTCGACGACCATCGCCATGCGCGCGAAGACCTGGAGCAGGGTGAAGACCGTGAGGCTCGGAGCGAAGGCCGTCGCGAGGGTCAGCAGCGCGTAGGCCGCCAGCGCGGCGAGGAAGACGGGGCGGCGCCCGACCCGATCCGCGGCATGGACGCCGAAGAAGGCGAAGACCATGCCGAGGCTCGAGAGCCCGAGGACGAAGCCGAGCTCCTCCTTCGAGGCCCCGAACTCGCGCCCGATGACCGGCTGGACGAGGCTGACGAGCCGCGTGTCGAAGCCTTCGAAGAAGGTCGCGATCGTGAGGAGGGCGAAGAGCCGCTGGTGCTTCGACACGGCCGCAGTGTGGACCGGGGGACGGGCCCGGGCAAGCGGGATCGGGCATGATCCGGGCTGGAACGGAGGATCCCATGCTGCGCGTGCTGGCCCTGATCAAGCGACTCCCGACGATCGATCGCGCCGCCTTTCGAGCGCATTACGAGGAGCGCCACGTCGTCGTCGCGAAGCCGCTCCTGCGCCATCTCGTCCGTTATGCGCGCCATCACGTCGAGGAGGAGCTGGTCGGGCCGATCGACTTCGACGTGATCACGTCCTTCGGCTATCCGGATCTCGCCGCCGTCGAAGGCATGTTCGCGACCCTCGCGAGCGACGCCGCGGGCCCGATCCTCGAGGACGAGCGGCGCTTCATGGACAAGCCCGCCAATCGCTTCTTCGAGGTGAGCAAGCGCCCCTGGCCCCTCGACTGCGATCAGTCCGACGAGCCGGAGCGCTCGCTCTTCGTCCTCGTGGCACGCCCGGCGGCGATGTCGCGGGCGGAATGTTCGGCGCGGCTGCTCCGGGACCACTGGCCGGCCCTGCTCGAGAAGGCGCCGGGGCTGCGCTTCGCGGTGGTCCGCGATGCCTTCCCGATGCGGGGCGCACCGCTTCCCTTCGACGGCCTGATGCAGCTCGACGCCGACGCCCGCGTCGACGTGCACGGCTTCGCGAAGCGCCTCGAGGGCGAGGGCTTCCGCGTCGCGGCGATTCGGACGCGGACCCATCGGACGGCGCTGCCGGCCGACTGACGCGCGCCGCGCTCGCACGGCTCGAGCTCCGCGCGCTCAGGCGTCGAAGCGGGCGCGCAGATCCGGCGGCAGGATCGGGCAGGCGTCCTTCGGCTGGGCGAAGAGCCGCTTGCGGATGCGGGCGATGCCGTCGTAGCCCGCGTCGAGGAGCACCGTCGGCACGAGCCGTCCCGCGAGCGCGAGCCCCCGCCAGAAGCCGCCGAGGCGCGACGCGATCTCGAGCGCGGCGGCCGAGCGCGTGAGGACGACGCCGTCCTCGAGCTCGAGCACGATGCTGTCCGGCAGGCTCCCCGCGTCGAGCTCGGGATGGCGTGCCAGACACGCGCGGAAGGGCTCGCTCCCGAGCGGCGCGAAGCGCAGGCGCAGATCGGTGGGCGTCGCGAGCTCCTCGGCGAGGATGAAGCGGACGCTGCGGTGGCAGAAGCCGCAGTCGCCGTCGTAGAAGAGGCGGGCCGGGCTCGGCCCGGCCGACGCGCGGGCCGCCGCGGAAGCGGTCTCGCGGCCGGGTCCGCCTTCCGGCGCGCGGCCGGGGGCCAGGCGCCGGCCGCGCCACCACGCGGGGTCGCAGGCGACGATCAGCAGCAGCGCCCGGTCGAGGCCGCTCGTCGCAAAGCCGCCCCCGTTCCGCTCGCGGCGAGACAAGCGAGGCCGAAGAGGGCGAGCACGCTCCACGCCGTCGGGCGCGCAGGCCGGGCGATCCATCCGAAGAGTGCGACCGCGAGCGCGAAGCCCGCCGCGAGCGCGGCGCCGAGGCCGTGCAGGCCGAGGGCCGAGGGCTCGATGGATCCCGCGCTCGTACCGAGGCCGGCGCGCGCCGAGGTCCCGTCGCCGATCGCTTCGACGAGCGCTGCGGCGAGCGCGACGGTGAGGAGCGCCCAGCCGATCTCCGTCTGCACCGCCGGCCGCTGCCAGCCGCCGCGGGGATCGATGCGCGTGCGGGCGGCGAGCGAGCCGAAGGGCGCCGTGGGCACCCGCGCGTGCAGCAGGAGGAGGAGCGCAGGGAGCAGCGCGGTGCGACCCGACGCGGCGGCGAAGACGGCCTCGGCGAGGGAGCCCGGAGCGGCCGCAAGGGCGGTCGCGCCGTCAGCGGGCACCGCGAGGCGCGCCGCGAGCTCCGCGAGCACGACGATCGGCGCGAGCAGCAGGGCGGCGCCCCGATCGCGCGTCCCCGCCGCGAGCGCGGCGAGCAGTGGTGCGACCACGAGCAGGCCGAGGATCGGAGCCGCACCGGGCAGCGCGCCCGTCCCCGCGCCCGCGACCCCGAGCGCGACCGCGAGCAGCCTGCCCCCGACCGCGGCGGCGAGCGCCGCCCGGTAGAGCGAGTACTGCCCGCCGGTCCAGCCCATCCGTGTTATTTCGACTGGGCCGCGAGCTCCGAGAAGCGGACGACGCGGGTGTTCACCGGCGGATGGTCGTCGCCGCAGCCGATCCAGCGGAACAGCATGCCGCCGCGGTCGTGGCGGCAGGTGTCGAGCCAGTTCGGGTAGCGCTTGCCCGGGTCTCGGTGGGCGACGACGATGCGGAGGCTGCCGTCGGGCTCGTAGGCGGCGGTCGCATGGTTCACGTGGATCTTGTGGTGGCGGTACTCGAGGGACTCCATCCAGTAGTTCGAGAGCTGGAAGTTCCAGGTCCCCACCTTCGGAATCCGGTCGACCTCGATCACGAGCGCCTCGTCCGGGCCGAGGACCCAGTGGCTCTGGTGGTAGTGGATGTTGGCGTCGCCGCCGGCGCGCTGGCAGCGGTCCTGATCGTCCGAGGGCAGCTGGTTGAGGTGCTTCTCGTAGATCGTCATCCAGTCGATGAAGAGGTCCGCGGTGCGCGTGACGAAGGAGACGCTGCGGCCGAGGGCGGCCTCGAGCTGGAGCGGATCGAGGGCGTCGGTGTGCTCGCCCGGATCGGGGTTCAGGCACTCGATCTCGTAGGTCGCCGGGACGACGCCTTCGCGGACGTCGAAGGTCTGGCGGACGATGATGCTCTCGGAGGCGACCTCCATCGGCAGCCAGTTGCGGGGCTGCGGCTTCTGGCTCACGAAGATCTCGAAGCGGCCGTTCGCGTCGACCTCGATCGTGCGCGCGTCGATCTGGCCCGTCGGGCGCATCTCGGCGTTCTTGTCGTAGCTGCCGGCCTTCGTGCCGAAGCTCAGGTAGGGGACCGTCCCGCGCGTGCCCGTGATGCGATAGTCGTAGCGGCCCGAGATGTTGCAGTTGTGATAGATGTTGTCGGGGTTGTCGTTCCCGATCCGGATCGTCTCGTTCGAGAGCTGGAAGAAGCGCGGATGGCAGGGATCCGACGACTCGATCTGGCTCTCGAGGCCCGCGCGCAGGAGCCGCGTCAGGTAGCGGATCCCCTCGGCGCGATCGAAGACGGTCGCCGGCGTGGCCGGGCGCAGGATCGTGTCGCCCGCCTTCTCGAGGGCGCGGCAGAAGTCGCGCCAGGCGGTGCCGTCGAGGATGCGCTGTTCGGTTCGGCTGGTCATCGGGGATCTTCCTCCATTGGGCCCACGCCATCGGGAGCGGGTCGGGCGAGAGCATTTCGAGCGGGTGCCGCTCGGGTCCTCCCCGCCGTGAGCTCGATTCTCGGAGGTTTCGGGGCGGAGGTCAATCCACCGGATTCGACGTCTCCGAGCCGTCTCGCGCTCATTCTTCGATGGGCAGCGTGATGAGCACCCGCGTGCCGACGCCCTGGACCGACTCGATCCGGACCTGTCCGCCGTGGTCCGTGACGACGCCGTGGGTCACCGACAGCCCGAGTCCCGTCCCGCCCGCCCGCGTCCGCGTCGAGAAGAAGGGCTCGAAGATCCGGTCCTGATGCTCCGGCGCGATGCCACGGCCGTCGTCGAGGACCTCGATCGTCGCGGTCTTGTCGCGCCGCGCGAGGACGATCGAGACCTGCGCGCCCCCCTCCCGCGACTCGATCGCGTTGTGGACGACGTTGACGATCGCCTGCTCGAGCTCGATCGGGCTCATGCGGACCAGCAACGGATCGTCGGTCGTCGCGATCGTGACCGAAGCTCCGCGCTCCCGCGCGAAGGGATGGACCGCGCGGTGGGCGCGCCGGGCGACGCGGTTCAGGTCCTCGACCCACTTCGCGGTCGGCTGCTCGCGCGAGAACTGCAGCATGCTGCGCACGATCTGGGCACACCGCCGCGCCTCGGCGAGGTTGTCGCGCAGCGCCCGCTCGTAGATCGCGAGCGCCTCGTCGTCGCCATGGCAGAGCAGCGCGTACTCGGCGCAGTTCAGGATCGCGCCGATCGGGTTGTTGATCTGGTGGGCGACACCGGCCGCGAGCGTCCCGACCGCGACGAGGCGATCGTGCTCGATCAGGCGGCTGCGCGATTCCACGAGCTCGCGCGTGCGCGCCGCGATCGTCTCCTCGAGCTCGCGCTGGTACTGTGCACGATAGGCCTCGGCCTGCTTGCGCTCGCGCAGGTCGACGCCGATCAGGATCGCGCTGTCCTGGGAGACCTGGGCGAAGGAGAGCAGCATCGGGATCCGGCGTCCGTCGCGGGTCAGGAACTCCTTCTCGAAGGGCTGGGGGAGGCTCGCCGGATCGGCGGCTGCGGCGCGGGTGGCGTCCTCCCGCTGGTACTCGGGGGCCGTGAGCTCGCGCCAGTCGAGCGGCAGATCCTGCTTCGTGTAGCCGAGCAGGGAGAGGAAGGTGTCGTTCGCTTCGGTGATCGCGCCGTCGCGATCGGCGAAGTAGACGGAGACGATGTTCGAGTCGACGAGCGTCCGGAATCGCTGCTGGTCCCGGCGCAGCTGGTCGGTCAGGGCGACCTGATCGGTGATGTCGAAGGCCGCGCCGACCAGGCGCACGATCCGGCCCTCCGCGTCGCGATCGGCCTCCGCGAGCACGCGCAGGCTGCGCAGTGCACCGTCGCTCGCGCGGTGGATCCGGAAGATCTGCTCCTCCGGTCCGCCCCGATCGGTCAGGCTCTCCCTCAGCTCCCGTACGCGGGCGCGATCGTCGGTGTGGATCAGCGCGTCCATGGTGTCGCGAGAGATCGGGCCGGCGCCCGGGGCGAGGCCCTGGATGCGGTACATCTCGTCCGAGAGGATGATCTGCCTGCCGTCGGGATCGACCTCCCAGCTGCCGACGCCGGCGATCCGCTCGGAGCGGCGCAGCCGCGCCTCGCTGCGGCGGAGGATCTGCTCCTGCTCGACCCGGGTCGTCACGTCCCGCGTCCGCGTCACGATGCGGAGCGCGCCGGAGAGGGTCCGATAGCTCGTGCCCAGGAACTCGTACCAGCGCTGCGAGCCGTCGGGCAGGATCGCGAGGTGGCTCGTCCCGGCGGCCGCCTCGACGTCCGCGGCCGTGAGGCGGCCCGCGCTCGAGAGCGTGCTCCAGATCGGCGAGTCGGGGCTCGGTGCGAGGAATTCGAGCACGTTGCGTCCGATCAGCGCCTCGACCGGCCGGTCCGCGGCGATCGCCGCGCCGGGGCTGACCCAGGTCAGGATGCCGCGCTCGTCGACCTCCGAGAGGAAGTCCTGCGGCGACCGGGCGAGCATCTCGAGACGCATGGCGTTGGCGCGGGCCGCGTCCTCGTGGCGCCGGGCGCTGCGGCCGATGCGGTCGAGATGAATGTAGATCTGAAGTGAGGCGAGCGGGACGCCGAGCGAGACCCACGCGATCCAGTTGCTCCAGCCGTAGCTGCCCCGGGCGTGGCTCATCGCGTCGTAGAACTCGACCGCGCCGTAGATCGAGAATCCCACGCACAGCGCGTAGTCGCTCGGGACGAGCTTCTTCTGCGATCCGTGGGGCGGATGGACGATGATCCAGGCGGCGACGAAGGCGAGCATGGGCTCGGTCGCCATGGCGATCGAGACCGCGAAGTCCCGCGCCCCGACCAGGTATCCCGCGACGCGGGTCACCGCGAGCACGAAGGCGACCGGAATGAGCCACGGTCGATCGGCGCGCTCGGTATGCGCGAGGGCGCCGAGCAGCATGAAGGGCGCGACGAAGCTGCTGAAGATCGGCGTGATCGGCGCGATCTCGGGATAGTGGGGGATCAGGAGCTGCGCGAAGGCGGCCTGGATCAGGGCGCTCCACGCGAACAGCCAATAGGCGAGGGCGCGGATGCCGTTCCGGAAGAGCGCGACCGCGGTGACCGTGAGCAGCACGGACGTCGAGGCGAGCGCGGTCAGTATGAGGATGAGGAATGTGCTCATCCCTTGGCCCCCGTTCCAGGTCAAGGCAGTATAGGGACCCGCGCCCCGAATGATCGGGAATTCCGGGCCGCCAACGAGATTTCCCGGGCGCCCCGTTCGGAGCCAGGGAAGCGGGGAAGGGAAGAGGAGCGACGTGTCGAACCTGATCGAGCGCGACCGCCGTCGGGTCTGGCATCCCTATGCGGGGGCCGTCGCGAGCCCGCTCTTCGCCGTGGAGAGCGCGGCCGGCGTGAGGCTCCGTCTCGAGGACGGGCGCGAGCTGATCGACGGGATGTCCTCGTGGTGGTCGGTGATCCACGGCTATCGCCACCCCCACATCGAGGCGGCGGTGAAGCGTCAGCTCGAGCGCCTGCCCCACGTCATGTTCGGCGGCCTGACCCACGAGCCCGCCGTCCGGCTCTGCGAGCGCCTGGTCGAGCGGGCGCCGGCCGGCCTCGAGCGGGTCTTCCTCTCGGATTCGGGCTCGGTCGCGGTCGAGGTCGCGATCAAGATGGCGCTCCAGTTCTGGCGGGCGCGCGGCCGCCCCGAGCGCCGGCGCCTGCTCGCCCTGCGCGGCGGCTACCACGGCGACACCTTCGGCGCGATGGCGGTCTGCGATCCCGTGACCGGCATGCACGGCCTGTTCAGCGGCCTGCTCCCCGCCCACGTCTTCGCCGAGCGCCCGGCCCGGCGCTTCGGCGAGCGCTGCACGCCCGAGGACCTCGCCGACCTGACGCGCCTCGTCGAGACCCACCGCGACGAGCTCGCGGCGGTGATCCTCGAGCCGATCGTGCAGGGCGCGGGAGGCATGTGGTTCTACTCCGCGGACTACCTGCGGCATCTGCGAACACTCTGCGACGAGGCCGGAATCCTGCTCATCGCCGACGAGATCGCGACGGGCTTCGGGCGGACGGGACGCTTCTTCGCCTGCGAGCACGCCGGCATCGCGCCCGACGTCCTCTGTGTCGGCAAGGCGCTGACGGGCGGGACCCTGACCCTCGCCGCGACCCTCGCGAGCAGCGAGGTCTGTCGCACCCTCTCGAGCGGCGATCCGGGCGTCTTCATGCACGGCCCGACCTTCATGGGCAACGCCCTCGCGTGCGCGGCGGCCCATGCGAGCCTCGACCTGCTCGACTCGGGCGAGTGGAAGGGGCAGGTCGCGCAGATCGAGCGGGCCCTCGCGCGGGGGCTCGAGCCCTGCCGCGGAATGCCGGCGGTCGCCGACGTGCGGGTCCTCGGTGGGATCGGTGTCGTCGAGCTGCGGGAGCCCGTCGACATGGAGCGGATCGAGCCCGCCTTCGTCGAGCAGGGCATCTGGATCCGGCCCTTCGGCCGGCTCGTCTACACGATGCCGCCCTACGGGATCGGTGAGGACGACCTCGCGCGTCTGACGGCTGGGATCAGCGCGGTCGTCGGGGCGCTCTGAGCGCGCGTCGCCGCCCCCGCGTCGCGCGGGCTCCGCAGGACGACGGTCGCCGGAATCGCGCTGGAGCCGGCTCGGGATGGGCGCGTTCGCCTCGAGAACGCCCCGCCGGCCCGCGCGGCGGCGACCGTCGTCGCGGATTCTCCCGATCGGGTACCCGCTCGCGCGCCCTGAACGTCCGGCTTCGGCGGCAGGCTCGATGCGGAGAGCCTCGTTCGGGAAGTCGGACCGCGCGGATCGGAATCGGGAGGAGTTGGAAGCGGGATGTGAGCGTGTGTCCTTCGGCTCCGAAGAGACCACAGGCCCGCGAGATTGCAAGGGCTTCGTCCGCAATGGACGCAAAAATGTGTGACGAATCGGCGGGGCGTGGGGAAGTCTCGCCAAACATCGATGCCGAGAATCCCCGACCCCGGCCGACTGACGTCCCATCCGTTGACGCGTGTCAGTGACGCGCGCCGGCGCTATTTGCGGAACTGGCGGAAGTCGGGCTTGCGCTTCCCGATGAAGGCGGCGATCGCCTCCTTGTTCTCGGGGCCACCGAAGAGCTTCGCCATGCCCGCGCTCTCCATGGCGCGGGCGGTGCGGACGTTTTCGCGGTGGAACGACTTCAGCATGCGCTTCATCTCCATCAGCGAGCTCGTCGGCCACTGCGCCATCTGCCGCGCCTTGTCCGTCGCCTCGGCGAGCACGCGGTCGTCGGCGTAGGCGCGGGTCGCGATGCCGTACTCGACGGCGCGGGCGGCGTCGACCCAGTCGGCGGTGAAGAGCAGCTCCGCCGCCTGCTTCTGGCCGATCACGAGGGGCGCCATGTAGCAGGCGGCCGCCTCGGTCACGAGGCCGAGGTTCGCGAAGGGCATGCGCATGCGGACGGACTCGCCGACGTAGACGACGTCGCAGTGGAACAGGACCGTCATGCCGTAGCCGATCGCGCAGCCGCGCACGGCGGCGACGAGCGGCTTCTCGAGGGCGCAGATCGCGTCCATCATGAACTCGAAGGGCGGCGGTCCACCGTCGCCCGCGGCGCCGCCCGGCGAGGTCAGATCGAGCCCCGAGCTGAAGTCCTCCCCCGCACCGGTCAGCAGGACCGTCGCGACGCGCGGATCCGACTGGGCGCGCACGAACGCTTCGCCGACGGCGCGGAAGGCCTCGGCGTTCATGGCGTTGCGGCGCTCGGGGCGGTTCATCGTGATCGTGAGGACGCCGGTCTCGTCGAGATCGGTGAGGGCGAGGGCGGTCGACATGGCGGGGCCTTTCGTCGGGGCAGGTCGGTGGGGCTTCGGGCTCGGCGAGCGGGCGGGCGGGCGCGGGGCTCGCCGGGCGCGCCGGGTCGGGTCGGATCCGATCGGGTCGGGCCTCGTGGGGACGAGGCCGGGAACGGGTTCGGAGGAAGCAGCCGCCGTCCGACGGCCGGTCGACGAGTCTACCGGCGCCGGGGCGGTCGAACAAAGGGTCGGACGGGTTAACATGCCTCCCCCGCCCGCCGGAGCCCGTCGGGCCGGGATGCGCGCGGCGGCCGGGGCCGTCGCGACCCCGAATCCGAACCCCCTGGAGTCCTCCGATGCCGATCAGCCCGATGGACGAGTATCTCGCCCACCAGACCACCGACACCTTCGACTACGTCTTCACGAGCGATCGCAACTTCTACGACCGCTACTACTTCAACATGCACGACTCGAAGGGCGACTTCTTCATGGTCGCCGGCCTCGGGCAGTACCCGAACCTCGGCGTGACCGACGCCTTCGTCACGATCTCCCACGGGACCCAGCAGTACACCGTCCGCGCGTCGCGCCAGCTCGGCAGCAACCGCCTCGACACGACCGTCGGCCCCTTCTCGATCGAGGTCCTCGAGGGGCTGAAGTCGCTGCGGCTGAAGTGTGCCGAGAACGAGTGGGGCGTCGCTTTCGACGTCCGCTTCGACGGAACCGTCCCGGCCCTCGAGGAGCCGAAGACCTTCCAGCGCAACCGGGCCCGGGTGACCTCCGACGTGTCGCGTTATGCCCAGGTCGGGAGCTACACCGGCCGCGTCACCGTCGCCGGCCAGACCTACGAGGTCACCCCGGACAAGTGGAAGGGCGCCCGCGACCGCTCCTGGGGCATCCGCCCCGTCGGCGAGCGCGAGGCTCCCGGCATCGCGATCGAGGACCTGATGTCGGGCCAGCACGGCTTCTGCCACCACTGGATCCCGCTCCAGCTCGACCGCGGCATGTACAAGGTCATGTGGGACGCCGACTACTCGGGCCGCGTGATCGTCGAGGAGGCGGCCTTCGCGCCCTCGTTCGCGGCGCAGGCGAGCGGCCAGGCCGGCGCGATCCAGAAGTTCGGGACGCCGAAGATCGAGCCCGTCTTCCTGTCGGGAACACGCGAGCTCGCGTCCGCCCGCACGACCCTCGCCGTCGCCCCCGGCCAGGACCTCGTCATCACGAGCACCCCCCTGCGCACCGTCTACCTCGCCGCCGGCACGGGCTACATCCCGAGCGACGACTGGGGCCACGGCCACTACAAGGGCAAGCTCGTCGTCCAGGGCAAGCAGTACGACATGTCGACCCAGGACAAGCGCACGCCCTTCGCGATCCTGAACGAGACCCTCTGCCGCTTCGATCTCTCGACGGGCGAGGTCGCCTACGGGATGCACGAGAACATGTGTCTCGGCGTCTTCAAGCCGTACGGCTTCGAGAAGGGCGACCAGACGGCGCCGTGAGGCAGCGGCTCCCACGACGGGCCGCGTCCGGATCCGCGCGCGCGGCCGCGCGCCCGGTCGCGGACGGGGTCGCGGGCTAGGCCGGGTGCGCCGCGGTGTGCGACCGCGGAGGCAGCGGTGCGGCGTGGATCGTGAGCTGCGGGAACGGGATGATCCAGCCGTTCTCGTTGCACACGTCGACGCAGAGGCTCGCGAGATGCCGGCGCTGGGCGGCGTATTCGATCGCCTGCGAGCCGTCGAGGTCGACGCGCACGAAGTAGTCGAGGGACGACGGGCCGGCGGTGCTGAACTCGACGGCGACGCCGACGAGCGAGCGCGCCCAGGGCGACTCGCGCCAGCGCCGCTCGATCTCGGCCTCCATCATCTCGCGGGTCGTCGTCGTGATCTCGGCCTGGCTCTCGTAGTCGAGGCCGAACTGGACGTCGACGCGGTAGCCCTGGGAGAGGATCTCGATCGACTCCCCCGCGAACTGCGCCGCAGGCAGCACGACCCGATTGCCGCCGGAGAAGTGCAGGCGCACGGTCTCGATCGACTGGAACTCGACGATCGCCGGCCGCTGGCCCTCGCGCAGCACGACGTCGCCCGTCCGGGTCGGGAACCAGGGCTCGTCCGGCTCGTCCTCCCGCGAGCGCAGCGCCGCGATGTCCTCGATCGGGAGCCGCAGCCGCCCGCCGACCAGCGCCGGGTTGACGAGCACGCAATAGAAGGAGATCGACTCGACGCGCCACGGCAGCCCGTGGAGCTGGACCCGCTGGCCCTCGCGCACCGCCCCCATGTCGAGGAACAGCACCGCCTGGGACCAGAAGCGCGGCAGCGCCTGCTTCGACGCCCAGACGAGCCCGAGGATCAGGAGCAGCGCCAGGATCAGCAGCACCCAGTCGCCGAAGAAGTAGAGCGCGAGCACGAAGACGAGGACCGCGCCGACGACGGTGAAGACCGAGTAGACGAGGCTGAACATGCGGCCGCCGAAGGTCTGCTCCCGGGCGGTGAAGCGGGGCTGGCGCTCGAGGAAGCCGCGGAACCGGCGCAGCAGGACCAGGAAGGCGCCCATCGCGACGAAGGCGAGCAGCAGGTTGCGGCCGCGGCTCTTGAAGAAGACCTGGAAGACGTCCTGGATCGCCTCCCCGATCGACGGGCTGTCGGCGGCGCGCTGGTCGAGCTTCTGGCGGGCGACTTCGAGGGTCGTCTCGAGGGCCGCGCGGCGGCGCAGCCAGTCCTTGCGCTCGCTCGCGAGGGCCTTCCCGAGGCTCTCGTCCTTCGTCGCCTTCGCGACGGCATCGAGCTGGGCGACCGCGCGCTCGATCGTCGCGAGCTGGTCGCCGAGGTCGGTGATCTCGGTGCGCAGGCGATCGATCTCCCGCGGCCGGCTGGTCGCGCGCTTCAGCTCGTTGAGCAGCGGCGCGAGCAGGATGCGCACCTCGCGCGAGAGCTCGAAGTGGTCGGCCTCGGGATGGGTCTCGAGGCTGACGGGATCGACGCCGGTCGCGAGCTCGGAGAAGCTGCGCGAGAGGGAGGTCAGCTCGCTCGCCCGTGCCTGGATCCGGGCCTGGATCTCGCTCTCGCGGCCGTCGGCGGCGTCGGAGCGCAGCTCGGCCTGCAGCTCGCGGAGGTCGGCCTCGGCCTGCCGCCGCGCCGCGAGCACGGCGACGAGGCTCGCCTCCCGCGCCTTGCGCTCGGCACGGGGGATCATCGCGAGGTCGTCGACCGGCGCCGGGGCCGCGGCGGCGGTCGGCTCGTCGCCCCGGGCCGGCGCTGCGTCTCGGATCGGGTCCTCGCCTCGGACGGGCGCGGCGGCGAAGAGGCCGGCGAGGGCGAGGCCGAGCAGCGCGAGCGCGAGCCGGGCTCGCGCGCGCAGGGCGGTGGCCCGCAGGATCGGAAGCAGGGAGCGGAGGGCTCCGGCGCTCGGCATGCGGATCCGGTTAGCACTGCCCTCCCATCGAGGCCAGCGACGGGGCCCTCGCCGGGCGATCGGTCGCTAGACTGGCCGCGCGAGAGCGCGCGCGTGTCGCCCGGTCTCGAAGGGGGGAGCGATGCGTGGATTCCTGATCGGGCTGCTCGCGCTGGGGCTCGTCCTGCTCGTGGTCGTCTACGCGGCGGGGCAGGGGCTCCTGGGCCATCCACCCGACGCGGGGGTGATCACCGGGGCCCGCGTCGCCCGCGGCTTCGTCGCGGCCAAGGACGCGAGCGTCCGCGACGGGGCTGCGGCGGTCGGCCAGCCGGACGCGAAGCAGATCCTCTTCGGCGACCTCCACGTCCACTCGACCTTCTCCTTCGACGCCTTCACCCTGAGCCTCCCCATGAGCGGGGGCGACGGCGCGCATCCGGTCGCCGACGCCTGCGACTTCGCGCGCCACTGCTCGTCCCTCGACTTCTTCTCGATCAACGACCACGACCTGACGCTGACGCCGACGCGCTGGAAGGAGACGGTCGAATCGATCCGACAGTGCAACGCGATCGCCGGTGACGAAGCGAATCCCGACCTCGTGACCTATCTCGGCTGGGAGTGGACGCAGGTCGGACCGACCCCCGAGACCCACTACGGGCACAAGAACGTCGTCCTGCGCGGGCTCGGGGACGACGAGATCCCGCCGCGGCCGATCGCGGCGGGGGCGCCGCTCGGGGTCGAAGACGTCGGCGACGTCGTCCCGAATCCGATGTTGATGGGGGCCTACGGGCTCTACGACGCGCGGCGCGGCGGGCTCGATCTCGTGACCTATCAGGCAGAGCTCGCCGACGTGAAGGAATGTCCGAAGGGGGTGCCCGTCCGGGAGCTGCCGCTCGACTGTCGCGAGTCGGCCTCCACGCCGGCCGAGCTCTTCGCGAAGCTCGACGACTGGGGCTTCGACTCGATCGTGATTCCCCACGGCACGACCTGGGGCTTCTATACGCCCCTCGGCTCGTCCTGGGAGAAGCAGCTCACGGCCGAGAACCACGATCCCGACCGCCAGCGCCTGATCGAGGTCTTCTCGGGCCACGGCAACTCGGAGGAGCTGCGCCCCTACCAGGAGGTCGTCTTCGACGCCGAGGGAAGACCGAGCTGTCCCGAGCCGAACGCGAACTACCTGCCCGCCTGCTGGCGTGCGGGCGAGATCATCGAGAAGCGCTGCAGCGACGGCGGCCAGCCCTCGGTCGTCTGCGCGGAGCGCGCCGCCCGGACGCGCCAGCTCTTCGTCGAGGCGCGGAGCAACGGCGGTGCCCAGGTCGTGCCGGCGACGACGGTCGCCGACTGGCAGGACGCGGGGCAGTGTCGCGACTGCTTCCAGCCGGCCTTCAACTACCGGCCTCGCAGCTCCGTCCAGTCGATCATGGCGCTCGGTCGGACGGACGCGTCGGGCAAGCCGATGCGCTTCGAGCTCGGCTTCATCGCCTCGAGCGACAACCACTCCGCCCGCCCCGGGACCGGCTACAAGGAGGTCGCCCGCACCGAGTTCACCGAGCAGCGCTTCGGCCACTTCCGCGAGACCCCGGTCGCCTTCCAGTCGAAGCCGACCGGCAAGCTCGACGAGGCCGTGCCCTTCGAGTTCGTGCCCGGTCGAACCTCGCCCCTCGGTGCCTTCGAGATCGAGCGCGGAGCGTCCTTCTTCCTGAACGGGGGTCTCGCCGCCGTCCACGCCACGAGCCGCGATCGCGACGCGATCTGGGCAGCGATGCAGCGGCGGGAGGTCTACGGGACGAGCGGTCCGCGCATCCTGCTCTGGTTCGATCTCGTGAACGCGCCCGGGGCCGCGCGCGTGCCGATGGGCGGCGAAGCCGCGCTCGCCGAGGCACCCCGCTTCGAGGTGCGCGCCGTCGGCTCCTTCGAGCAGGCCGCCGGCTGCAGCGATCTCCAGATGTCGGCCCTCGATCCCCAGCGCCTCATGCGTCTGTGTCAGGGGGAGTGTTACAACCCGACCGACGTACGCCGGCCGATCACCCGGCTCGAGATCGTGCGCATCCGGCCCCAGCAGACTTCCGACGAAGAGGTCGTCGGGCTGGTCGAGGATCCCTGGCGCGTGATCGAGTGTGCTCCGAGCGCGGACGGCTGCGTCGGGAGCTTCGTCGACGAGACCTTCGCCGCGGGCGGACGCGACGCCCTCTATTATGCGCGGGCGATCGAGGCCCCGAGCCCCGCCGTCGCCGCCGACCCGCTCGGCTGCCGCCGGGACGAAGCCGGGCGCTGCGTCCAGGTCGATCCCTGCTTCGGCCGCCCGGACGACGACGAGTGTCTCGCGCAGACCGAGGAGCGCGCCTGGTCCTCGCCGATCTTCGTGCGCCACGCCGGGACACCGGCGCCCGCGGCCGACCCCGCGGCCGAAGCGGCGCCCGCGGCCGCGCGCACGTCTTCCGCGCCGCCCTCACCGACCGCGTCCGTTCCGAACGCCGCCGCGCCGAACGCGCCTCAGGCGAAGAGCGCCTCGCAGCCGGTTCCGGCGAGCGCGCGGTCGACGGCGGCGCGATCGCTCGCGGACAACGCGCGATGGCCCGCCCGCAGCGCCGCGAGGCATTTGCCCTGATAGGGAAAGGGAGACTGGCGCCAGGTCACGCCGTCGATCTCGCACTCGACGCTCGAGCGGCCGCGCTCGAGGGCGTCGGCGTTGGCGAGCAGGAACGGCGCATAACAGAGGCCGATCTCCGCGAAGAGCGCGAGCAGGGTCCCGGGCAGCGCATCGCGGGCGACCCAGCCCTCCGCCTCGGGCTCGACGCCCGAGAGATCGTCGACCGCGTCGGTCCAGGCGAAGACGCGCGGTGCGCGTTCGAGCACGATCGCCATCGGCGTCGGATCGAAGAGGGCGAGCTGGGTCAGCTGGCCGTAGAGACCGAAGTCGCCGGTGGCCGGGCGGGTGCCCAGCAGAAAGCGGTGCCCGGCGAGATGTCGCTCGAGGACGTCGATCACGCGGAGGAAGCTCCGCTCGATCACGGCCGCGGTCTCCGGGCTCGAGCCGACGACCCCGAGCCGGCCGATCTGCCGCGCGCTGAACTGCCGGGTCGCCTTCTCGAGCCGCTCGTCCGATTGCTGCGAGCCTGCCCAGCGCGGCAGGATCCGCCCCGCCTTCGCGACGTCCGCCGCCCCCGTCCAGCGGTAGTGGAACATCGCCTTCGTCAGCCATTCGTCGGCGAAGTCCTCGACGAGCGCATCGAGGAAGGCGACGGCCGGATCGGTCGGCACGACCGAGCGCACACCGGGCACCCGCGTCTCGAGCAGCCGGATCAGCGGGGTCGAGTCGACGAGCGCTTCGCGCCGCCCGTCCTCCCCGCGCACCACGAGGCGGGGAAACAGCGCCACGCGCGGCTCGGGCAGGCCCTCGGCCTCGGGCGTCCCCTGATGGATCCAGACGTGGGGGATCCGTCGATAGCGCAGGACGGCGCGCAGCTTGCGGCTGTAGGGCGAGCCGATCGCCCCGACGAGCTGATAGTCGATCAAGCCCCTGCTCCTCGCTTCGCATCCCCGTGGCCGACCCGGGATCGGATCCCGACCCGTTCCGCGGCGATGGCCCGCATGGCATACTGACCCACCCACCGAGGCACGCCAACATGCTCGAGAGCCTTCGCACCCATCTCCCGCTCGTCCGGGTGCTCGCTTCGACCCTGCTCGGCGTCCGCAAGCTGCGGACCGACGCCCCCGCCGACCTCTCGGACTTCCTCGCGCCCCACTTCACCGCCCGCCGCGACGCCCTCGTCCTGATGGGCGATCGCTCGCGCTTCACCTGGGGCGAGCTCGACGCCTTCGCGAACCGCGTCGCCTGCTGGGCCCTCGACGCGGGCCTCTCCCGGGGCGACGTCGTCGCGCTCTCGATGGAGAACCGGCCGGAGTACGTGGCGATCTGGCTCGGGCTCTCGCGGGTCGGGGTCGCGACGGCGCTGCTCAACACGAACCTGACCGGCGAGCGTCTCGCCCACTGCGTCGGGGAGGCCGAGCCCCGGACCTGGATCGTCGGCGTCGAGCTGCTCGAGGCGGCGCGCTCGGCGCTGCCCCATCTCGCGTCACCACCGCCGATCCTCGCAGCCGACCTCGTCGGCGCGGGCTCCGGGCCGGCGCCGACGCGCTTCACGGTGGGCGCGAGCGGGGCGGCGGGGGACGCCGGGGCCGACTCCTTCGATGCGCGCCTCGCGGCGACCGGGTCGCGGCCGATCCCGCCGGAGATCGTCGCCGCGCGCCGCGGCGGCGATCTGCTCTTCCTGATCTACACGAGCGGCACGACGGGCATGCCGAAGGCCGCGCGCATCAGCCATCTGAAGGCGGCGCTGGCCGGCATGGCCGCCTGGAAGTCGCAGCAGCTCGGTCCGAGCGACCGGACCTACTGCTGCCTCCCGCTCTACCACACCGCAGGCGGCGTGATGGCGGTCGGTGGCGCGCTCATGGCGGGCGGATCGATCGCGGTGGCGCGGCGCTTCTCGGCGAGCCAGTTCTGGAGCGACTGCGTCCGCTACGAGGTGACCTCGTTCCAGTACATCGGCGAGCTCTGCCGCTACCTCGTCAACTCGCCGGTGCATCCCGACGAACGACGGCACCGGATCCGGACGGTGCTCGGCAACGGGCTGCGCCCCGACGTCTGGGAGGCGTTCCAGAAGCGCTTCGCGATCCCGCGGATCGTCGAGTTCTACGGGGCGACGGAGGGGAACCTCGCGCTTCTCAACATCACGGGGCGCGTCGGCTCCGTCGGCCAGCTGCCGGCGCTCGTCCGCAAGCGGCTCGGGATCGAGCTCGTGCGCTTCGACGTCGAGAGCGAGACGGTGGTGCGCGGAAAGGACGGGGCCTGCCTCCGCTGCGCGATCGACGAGGCGGGCGAGCTCCTCATCAAGATCTCGCCCCAGACGCGCTTCGAGGGCTACACGAATCCGGCGGCGACGGAGAAGAAGGTCCTGCGCGACGCCTTCGTCCCGGGCGACGCCTACTTCCGGACCGGCGACCTGCTGCGGATGGACGCCGACGGCTTCTACTACTTCGTCGACCGCATCGGCGACACCTTCCGGTGGAAGGGCGAGAACGTCGCGACCTCCGAGGTCGGCGAGGTGATCTCCGTCGACCCGGGGGTCGACGAGGCGAACGTCTACGGCGTCGCGATCCCGGGTCAGGACGGCCGAGCCGGCATGGCGGCCCTGGTGGTGAACGAGCGCTTCGACCTCGAGCGGGTCGGGAAGGCCATCCACGACGGCCTCGCCCCCTACGCCCGCCCGCTCTTTTTGCGCATCCTGCCGCAAATGGAGATCACGGGTACCTTCAAGCATCGCAAGGTCGACCTCGTGCGCGACGGCTTCGATCCCGGTCGGATTCCCGATGCGCTCTACTTCCGCGATCCTGCGCTCGGCCGCTACGTCCCGCTCGACGCGACGCTCTTCGAGGCGATCCGGAGCGGCCAGACCCGACTCTGAAGCTCGATCCCGACGCCCGAGGAGACCCCCCATGAAGCTCGCCCTCAACGCGCTCGCCTTCGGCCCGCGCATCCGGATCAACCTCGACCTCGTCCGCCACGCCGAGCGCCTCGGCTTCGACTCGGCCTGGACGGCGGAGGCCTGGGGCAACGACGCGGTGACGACGGCGACCTGGGTCGCCGCGAAGACCGAGACGATCAAGGTCGGCACCGCCATCATGCAGATCCCGGCGCGCACGCCGGCGATGACCGCGATGACCGCGACGACGCTCAACCAGCTCTCGAACGGCCGCTTCAAGCTCGGCATCGGGCCGTCGGGGCCGCAGGTCATCGAGGGCTGGCACGGCGTCCCCTACGGCAAGCCGCTCACGCGGACGCGCGAGGCCGTCACGATCATCCGCGCGATCTGGGCCCGCGAGAAGCCCCTCGAGTTCCACGGTGAGCACTACGACATCCCGAACCGCGGCCCGGGGACGACGGGCCTCGGCAAGCCGCTGAAGAGCATCCTCCACGGCGATCCCTCGATCCCGATCTACATGGCCTCGATCAGCGAGCCCGGCCTCGCCGTCGCCGCCGAGATCGCCGACGGCGTGATCCCGATGATGTACGACCCGGACCGTTATGCGACGTTGTTGAAGCCTGCCCTCGAGAAGGGCTTCGCGAAGGCCGGCCACGGCAAGGGTCTCGCGAGCTTCGACGTCATGACCTCGTGCACGGTCATCGTCTCCGACGACGTCGAGAAGGCGATGATCCCCGTCAAGGCGAACCTCGCGCAGTACATCGGCGGCATGGGTGCCCGCGGCAAGAACTTCTACAACGACTACGCGAAGCGGATGGGCTTCGAGGAGGCGGCCGTCCGGATCCAGGACCTCTTCCTGTCCGGGAAGAAGGAGGAGGCGGCGGCGGCGGTGCCGGACGCGCTCGTCGACGCGGTCCATCTCGTCGGGCCGAAGGCGAAGATCCGCGATCGGCTCCAGTCGTGGAAGGCGGCGGGGAAGCGCGGCGAGGTCGGGACGATGCTCCTCGGCGCCGGCCAGCCCGAGGCCCTCGAGCTGCTCGCGGAAGAGCTGCTCTGATGAGCGCGGGAGGCTCGCCGATCCGCCGCACCGCGCATCGGACGTGCCCGCTCTGCGAGGCGACCTGCGGCCTCGCGATCGAGGTCGAGGGCGCGCGCGTCGTCCGCGTCCGCGGCGACGACGCGGATCCCTTCAGCCGGGGCTTCCTCTGCCCGAAGGGCGCCGCGCTCGGCGAGCTCCACCACGACCCCGATCGACTGCGCGCGCCCCTCGTCCGTCGCGACGGCGCACTCGTTCCCGCGACCTGGGACGAGGCCTTCGCCGAGGTCGAGCGCGGGCTCGGAAACGTCGTCGCGGAGCACGGGCGGCAGGCGCTCGCGGTGCTGCTCGGCAATCCGGTGACCCACCATCTGGCGCCGGCGTTCTATCTGCGATCGCTGATCCGGGCGGCGGGGACGCGCAATCTCTTCACGGCCTCGACCGTCGACCAGATGCCGCAGCACGTCGTGTCGGGGCTGCTCTGGGGCGACCCGTCGGTCTTCCCGCTGCCGGACGTCGATCGCACGGACTATCTCCTGATGCTGGGCGCGAACCCGATGGCGTCGAACGGGAGCCTGCTGACGGCCCCCGACTTCCCGGGCCGGCTGCGGGAGTTCAAGCCCCGCGGCGCCCGGCTCGTCGTCGTCGATCCGCGTCGGACCGAGACCGCCGAGCGGGCCGACGAACATCTCTTCATCCGCCCGGGGACCGACGTCTTCTGGCTCGCCGCCCTCGTGAACACCCTCTTCGCCGAGGACCTCGTCGCGATCGGCCGCCTCGAGCCCTTCGTCGTCGGGGTCGACGAGATCCGTGTCCTCGTCGAGCCGTTCACCCCCGAGCGCGTCGCACCGATCTGCGGCATCGATCCCGCGACGACCCGGCGCATCGCCCGCGCGCTCGCCGGCGCCGCCGCCGCCGCGGTCTACGGGCGCATCGGCAGCCACACCGTCGAGTTCGGCACGGCGACGGCCTGGATGACCGCCGTGCTGAACGTGCTGACGGGCAACTTCGATCGGCCCGGCGGCATCATGACGTCCTCGCCCGTCGCATCGCGCATCGACGACCGCGCGCCGGGGGGGCGGGGCTATCGGGTCGGGCGCTGGAAGAGCCGGGTCGGTGAATATCCCGAGGTCAACGGCGAGTTCCCGGCGGCGGCCCTCGCGGAGGAGATCGAGACGCCGGGGGAGGGGCGCATCCGCGCAGTGCTCTCGGTCGCGACGAATCCCGTCCGCTCGTATCCGAACAGCGATCGCCTCGATCGCGCTTTCGGCGCCCTCGACTTCTTCGTGGCGGTCGATGTCTACGTCAACGAGACGACGCGCCATGCGAACGTGATCCTGCCACCGCCATCGCCGCTCGAGGAGGAGAGCTACGAGCTGACCTTCCTCGCCAACGCCGTGCGCAGCTTCGCGCGCTATGCGCCGCCGGTCTTCGCGCGGGGCTCTGGAGCGGGGTCGGCTGCGGCGTCGCCTGCGCCCTCGGAGGCCGATCTCTACGCGAGGCTCGTGCTGATCCTGCGCGGCGACGGTGCGAAGGTCGATCCAGCCCAGGTCCACGACGCGCTCCTCGACGAGCTCGTCGCGCGCGAGTGCCGCGACGCAGAGGGCCCGCTCGCCGGCCGCGATCCCGGCGAGATCCGCGCCGCCCTCGCCGGGCTCTCGCCCGTCGCGAAGCTCCTCGATCTTCGCCTGCGGACCGGCTGGCACGGCGATCGCTTCGGCGACCGCGAAGGCGGCGTCACCCTCGCGAAGCTCGCCGAGCATCCCCACGGCATCGACCTCGGCCCCATGGTCGAGCGCTACCCCGCGCGCCTCGCGACGGAGTCGGGTCTGCTCGAGCTGACGCCGGCCCCCCTCGTCGAAGACTGGCGCCGTGTGCGCGAGCGCCTCGAGCAGCCAGCGCCCGCCGAAGGTCTGCTGCTGATCGGTCGCCGTCACCTCCGCTCGAACAACTCCTGGATGCACAACCTCCCGTCGCTGGTCTCCGGCCGCTCGCGCTGCACGCTCCTCATGCATCCCGACGACGCGGCGAGCCGCGGCCTCGTGAGCGGCGGGCGAGCGGAGATCCGCTCCCGGGTCGGGCGGCTCGAGGTCGAGGTCGAGACGAGCGACGCCCTGATGCCGGGCGTCGTCTCGCTGCCCCACGGCTGGGGCCACGACGCGCCGGGCATCCGGATGCAGGTCGCCGCGGCGCACGCCGGGGTCGCGAGCAACGTGCTGACGGACGATCGGGTCCTCGACGTCGCGAGCGGGAATGCGGTGCTCAACGGGATTCCGGTCGAGGTCGCGGCGTCAGGGGCGGCGGCGGGCTGATCGCGGCATTCATTGGAAAGAGAGGAATCTCGAATGTCTCCCACCGATCGGCCCATCGACTTTGTGGTGCGCGCGAGATCCTCGATTGGAGCGGCGGGTGCGGCTCTGCCCGAACACCTGGAGGAAGTCGTAGGCGTCGTGGGGTGCTCGGAAACGGAACGAGGACGGATCCTGCGCGGATTGCTTCGAGTGGCGAGTCGCATCATTCGATCGCGCGGTGAGATGCACGAGGAACGAGATGAGCCGTTTCCGCGCTTCAGCTCCGGTCGGGGATTCGACGAGTAGTGTCCGTCGTGCGAGATCGAGGATCACGACCTCGCGCGGGGCTTCAGTCGAGTCGGTCTCCGCTCGCATCGAAGTGCACGCTCCACCCGATTGGATCGCTCGCCTTCATCACCTCGACGTCGCCCAACGCCTCGAGCCGCGCCCAGGCCCGCGCGCCGTCGTCGAGCAGGCAGGCCGCGATCGCGTGGCTCGCTTCCCGGCGGCGGTCGTGGGGGATCACGTAGGCCTCGATCCGACCGCGACCGCGCGGTGCGGTCTCGAGGCAGCGGCGCGGGCCGGGGTCGGAGAAGGGGCCCGATAGGCCGCGGAATCCCTCCGGATGCGGGCGCCCCGAGTAGGCGACGACGCAGAAGCGCGTCGCGAGGCCGCCGTTGGCGCTGCAGACGGCCAGCGACTCGGGCTCGGTGCGCACGCGTTCGACGACGTTCGCCATCATGTGGGTCGCGTAGTTGTTCCAGGGGCCGCCCGCGAAGCGCATGCCGCCGGTCAACGTGATCTCGCGGTCGGGCTCGAGGCCGAGGGCGCGCGCCTGGGTCTGGACCGCGAAGGGGAAGCAGGCGTAGAGATCGACGAGCGCAGCCTCGCGCACGGGCCGCCCGATCATCGCCTCGAGCTGGCGCGCGGCGATCGCGAGCGCGCGGCTCTCGTGAAGATGCCAGCGCTCGGAGACGAAGGGCTCGTGGGCGACGGCGCCGGCCCAGGGAAAGACCCAGCGCGCGGGATCGATCCCGAGCGAGCGCGCGACGCCGACCGAGCAGACGAGGATCGCCGCGGCCTGGTCGACGAACTGGTTCGAGTTCATGAGCTTCGTGTACGGGAAGCCCACGTAGCGATTCGATGCGCTCGCTTCGCGGATCTCCTCCGCGGAGTGGCCCTGGCGATCGTCGGCGTAGGGGTTCGCGGCGGCGACGTGGCTCATGCCCGACCAGAGGCGGCTGACCGCGTCGAGATGCTCGTCGCGGGTGCGGCCGAGGGCGGCGCCGAGGGCGGTGTCCATGAGGGGATACATCTGGATCGGCTCGGCGATCCCGAGCGCCATCTCGTGGGGATGGCCGATCCACTGGCCGAGATCGTCGCCGAAGGCGAGATCCGGATCGGGCTCACCGGCGTCGAGCCGATCGTCGTCGCGGGCGGGCGAGCCGACGTCCGATTGGAGGCGCCCGGTGCGCAGGGCCGAGCCGAGCTCGCCGCCGGCGAGGAGCGCGGCCTCGAGACGGCCCTGGGCGATCTCGTTCGCGGCGTGGGCGAGGACGATCTGGCTCGTGTGGCCACCGTGGTTCGCCTGGAGCGTCTTCGCGCCCGCGTAGCCGAGGCGCAGCGCGACGCGGCGCGGGGCGTTGCGGTAGCGCTGGGTCCCGATCTTCGTGAGGGCGACGAGCCCGACCGGCAGCGTGCGACCCCCGGCGTCCGCGAGGGCGCGCCGCGCCGCGATCTCGATCAGATCGACGGGCTCGGCCGCCCCCTCCGCCCCGTTGACCTGCCCCACGCCCACGATCACCGGCGTCCGATCGTCGATCATGCCCGTCTCCCTCTGGATCCCTCCGGATCCCTGCGGCCCCGTCCGCTCAGCCGTCCGCTCAGCCCTCAGCCCTCTGCCGACGGCAGCCCCAGTCGCGCGAGCGTCGCCGGCGTCGACGGCACATAACACCGCGCCGCCGCGTCGAGCACGAAGAGCGGATCGGTGACGCGCGCGGGGTCGTAGCCCTGCCTCTCGAGGTCCGCGAGGCCGAGCTTGTAGGTGTCCGTCAGGACGGCGCGGCCGTCGCCCAAGCGGACGAAGAGCGGCCAGGCGAACGCGGGCAGCTCGCCGGCGAGGTGGGCACAGAGCGCGGCGCCGTCGAAGCTCCGCCCCGCCTCGAGAGCAACGAGCGCCATGCCCGCGCGGCCTTCGTGACCGGGCACCGGGACCCCATAGACGACCGCGTGGGCGACGGCCTCGAAGCCCTCGATCGCCTCGGCCACCTGCTGCGTAGAGACGTTCTCGCCCTTCCAGCGGTAGGTGTCGCCGAGGCGGGCGACGAAGAAGTAGTAGCCCTCGCGCTCCCGGAAGAGGTCGCCCGAGCGATACCAGAGATCGCCCGGCTCGAAGGCGCTCTCGAGGACCTTGGCGCGAGTCGCCTCCGCCGACGAATAGCCCTCGAACTCGCGGCGATCGGCGAGGCGCGCGAGGAGCTCGCCGGCTTCACCTTCGGCCGCGCGCACGAGCCGCCCCGCGGCGTCCCGGACCAGCTCCCGCCGCGACGCGTCGACGCGCGCCAGCGCGAGGCGCCCCGCGAGCTCGGGCGCCGCGCGTCCGACCGACCCGACGACGCCGTCGAGGTTGAAGATCCCGATCACGCCCTCCGACGAGCCGTAGCTCTCGACGATGCGGACGGGCCCGAAGCGCGCCTCGAACGCGTGGCCGACCCGCGCATCGACGCCCGCGCCGATCATCGCGCGCAGCGGGTTCGGGCGATCGAGGGGCGAGGGCGGCTGGGCGAGCAGGTAGCGCAGGACCTCGCCCAGATACTGGAACGTCGTCGCGCCGAACGCGTGAACGTCGGCCCAGAAGTGCGACGCCGAGAAGCGCTCCCGGATCGCGACCGAGGCGCAGACCGAGAGCGCAGCCCCCGTCGCCGAGAGCGCTGCGATGTGGAACATCGGGAGCACGACGTACATGCAGTCGCGCTCGTCCATCTCGAGCAGCACGCCCTCGGAGATCGCGCCCGCGAGATAGCGGCGATGGCTGCAGCGCGTCGCTTTCGGCAGCCCCGTCGTCCCCGACGTGAAGATCGAGAAGAGCGTGTCGTCCGGGGATGGCTTCGTCCGCGACGCTTCCTGCGCTCGCGCCGCGAGCGCCGCCGCGGTCGCGGACTCCGGGACACCTTCCCGCGCGAGCAGCCGATCGAGGGCGTCGAGCGGATCGCGAGCGTGGTCGCCATCTTCGGGCGCGCGTCCCTCGCGCGCGTCGAGCTCGAGCGTGTGGATCGCGAGAGGAGGCCTCGCCGCATCCGCTTGCGCTGTGCCGCGTGCGATTTCCGATGCGATCTCGGGCGTCGTCACGAGCCGAGCGACGGGGACCTCGTCGAGGGCGTGGGCGAGGGAGCGGCCGCGCAGCCCGGTGCCGAGGAGCGAGAGGCGGGCGCCCGCCTCGGCGAGGCCGAGGATCAGCGCGAGGAAGGCGGGGCTCGCGGGGAGCTGGAGGCCGACGGTGTCGCCCGGGCGGAGGCCGGTCGCGCGGGCCCAGAAGGCGACGCGCGCGACGAGGCGATCGAAGTCGTGATAGGTGAGGACGCGGTCGTCGGTGCGCACGACCGGGCGATCTGCGGCGAGCCGGACGCGCTCCGCCCACCACTCGCCGAGCGTCGCGTCCGAGACGCGCTCCGCGATCTTCGCGCGCACCGCCGCGAGGCGCGCCTCGCTCTCCGCCCGGGTCGGCCAGGTCGCCACGTTGCTTACCCCCGGCCCGCGCTTCGTCGCCGCGCACGCCGCGCGAGCTCGAGACAGCCGATCGGGAGCATCAGCGAGATTCCGGGCTCGGGGAGGTAGGCGAGATACATCTGGGGCTGACCGAACCGGTAGCCCTCGCCGACGATCGAGAGGCCGTCGTCCGAGACGGCGATGGCGGACTCGAGATACCAACCGGTCACGTCGGCGCCGAGGCCGGCGAGGACGTCGACCAGGGGGCGCATGCCCTGACCGGGACGCCAGAGGAAGGCAGCGCGATCGTAGAACGGGGCCGTGCCCCAGCCGACGATGACGGCGCCGTCGGCCGAGACGTCGTTGGCCGTGCTCGAGAATCCGCCCGTCGGCAGATCGCCGAGTCCGACCATGCCCGTCGCGCTCGTCCAGCGAAAGGCCTCGTATCCGTCGGACGAGTTGCCGATGCCGACGACGACGGATCCGTTCGGGGAGGCGGCCGTCGCCTCGCTCCAGAAGATCCCGCCCGCGAGATCGCCGAGGCCGACCATCCCGGACGCGGCGGTCCAGCGGAAGGCCTCCTCGCCGAACGGCGAGCGGCTGCGACCGACGACGGCGGACCCATCGGCGGAGACGTCGATCGCGACGCTGTACGGGTAGCTTCCGCCCGGAATGAATCCGAGACCGACCATCCCGCCCGCGGCGGTCCAGCGCCAGGCCTGCGAACGGTTGAAGGCGAAGCTGGTGCCCACGACGACGGAGCCATCCGCCGAGACGCCGAACCCGTCGCTGTCGGGATGGCTCGGATCGAGTCCGCCGAGGGCGACCACGCCCGTCCGGGCTTCCCAGCGAAACGCCTGGCTGGGCCCGCCGGTCCCGCCGTAGCCCACGACGACGCGGCCGTCCGCGGAGACGGCGTTGGCTCCGCTCGAGCGCGGCTCCCCCGGAAGGCCCCCGAGCGCGGCGAAGCCCTGACCGAGCTCCCAGCGAAACGCCTCGGCACCCAGGAAGGATGAACCCCGCCCGACGATCACCGTCCCGTTGGCCGAGACGTCGCTCGGAGACACGAAGTTGAGCGAGCTCGGCGCGAACTGGGTGAAGCCCAGGATCGAGGCGGGGCGCGCCGCCGCCGACGCGCCGACGAAGATGGAGAGGAGGACCGGGACGACGCAGGTCGCACGCCCGATCCCCTTCATCAGCGGATCACGCCTTCCGCGCGCAGCCCGTCGATCTCGCTCGGCGCGAGGCCGAGATCCGCGCGCAGGATCTCCGTCGTGTGCTCCCCGATGAGCGGCCACTTCGTCGCCGGGCCCTCCGGGCTCGCCGAGAACTTGATCGGATTGCCGTGGACGCGCACGACACCGGTCGGCGTCGCGGCCGGGATCTCGACGATCATCTCGTGGGCGCGGACGTGGGGATCGGCGAGCAGATCGTCGCCCTCGTAGCTCGGGCCGGCGACGACGCCGGCCTCGGCGAGCAGGCGGCTCGCCTCGAGCTTCGTCTTGTCCCGCGCCCAGCCCTCGACCGCCGGACGGACCACCGGCTCGACCAGCGCGCTCCACTGCTCGCGGGTCGCGAAGCGCGGATCCGTCTTCCACTCCGGATGCCCGATCGTCTCGGCCAGGCGCTCGAACTGATGGACGCGGCCGACCTGCAGCACGAAGAGGCCGTCCTTTGCGGCGAAGGACTCGAGGATGCCGGGCCAGGCGGCGATGCTGTTGTCGTGGACACCGATCGACGGGTTGAAGGCGACCATGTCCATGATCGAGATGATCGCGTCGAGCATCGCGACATCGACCTTCTGGCCCTTGCCCGTCTGGTCGCGGCCGCGCAGCGCGGTGAGCAGGCCGATCGTCGCGAAGAGACCGGTCCCGATGTCGCCGATCGCCCCGCCGACGCCGATGTTGGGCCGGCCCGAGCTCCCGGGGCGGAACGAGTAGAAGCCGCCCATCGCCTCGGCGACGCAGGCGTAGGCGGGCCAGTTGCCGTAGGGCGTCGGGCGCAGGCTGCCGAAGCCCGAGGCCGACACGTAGACGAGTCGAGGATGGAGCTTCGCGAGGGTCTCGTAGCCGAGGCCCAGGCGCTCCATCGTCCCCGGCTTGAAGTTCTCGACGACGACGTCGTATTTCGGGACGAGCTTGCGGACGAGCTCCGCGCCCTTCGGATGCTTGAGGTCGATCCCGATGCTGCGCTTCGAGAGGTTGTTGCGCAGGACGGTCGCGCCCGGCGTCGAGCCGTCGACGTCGCGGATGTTGGGCAGGCCGGTGCGCCCGGACTCGCCCTCCTTCGGCGACTCGACCTTGACGACGTCGGCGCCCATCCGCGCGAGCAGCTGGGTCGCGAACGGCATCGCCTGCATCTGCTCGACGGCGAGGATGCGCAGGCCTTCGAGGGGGAGGGGCTGGGGGGCGGAGGGACGGAGGGAATCGGACATCGAGCAGGGACTCCTGGGACGGGGAACGGGGGCGAGGGCGGACCGGCAGCGAGGATCCGCCCGGCGGAGGCTAGCAGGGCGCGCGCGGAGAGGGACTGCAGGACGCTCGACTTCAGGGGCGGGAGCCGGCCCGTCCCCCGAGTGCGCGCAGGCGGAGCCCGGTCTGCGGCAGCAGGCGCTTGTGCAACGCCTCCGCGAAGTAGTCGGCCTCGAGGGAGCCGACGAAGTCGTCCGGCCATTTCCGCCGGTCCTGCCAGGAATGGGGCGTCGCTTCGAGCCGGAGCGTCCGGTAGGACGAGAACAGGAAATGGAAGAACTCGTGCTGGAGCCATTGCGAGAGCGCCACCTCGCGCTCGGCCGCGCTCAGGAGGTGGCGGCCGTTCTGGTGGGCCGTGCGCAGGAGCTTGAGGTCCTCGCTGACGAAGCACGGCGAGTCGCCCGGCGCCGGGCCGCGCCGCATTCCGCCCGTCACGAAGCGCTCGCTCGAGAAGGCGGCCGCCTTCGGCACATGCGACGGATAGACGAGATGCCACCCGTCGGTCGCGGCGACCGTTCGCTTGGGCAGCGCAGCGTGGACCCGCTCGCTCTCGGCGCGTGAGAGCACGACGGCGCCGCGGCGCAGCCCGAGGCGCACGGTGTGCTCGGGCAGGCGGACGAAGGTCCGCTCGATGCGGGCGCGTCCCTGTGTGATCGCCAGGAGGTATTCGTCGAAGAGCCAGTACGCCTCCTCGAAGATCGCCTCGGTCCGCGGGCCGGCGAGCGCCGGGTCGAGCGTGCTCGTGGTCGAGCGGCCTTCGCCTCGCTCCAACGCACCGAGCGTGGTCGGCTCCGGCGCGGTGGACCGACCGATCAGGACGACCGTCATCTGGACCTTCGTTTCGGGGAGAGGGGGGCGGGCGCTCTTCAGTCGCCAGGCGACGCAATCCGAGAGCATGCGAAGCGCCGAGTAGGCGGCCGGCGTCCCGAAGTCCGCCGTCGAAAGCAGGGCGGCCGATTCCCGCTGCAGCTTCTTCCAGGCCGGATCGCCCGGCGGAACGGCGGACCACAGCGCCTCGAGCCGCGCCTGGGCCGCCGCATAATCCCGCTCGCGATAGGCGGCGGCCGCTGCGAAGTAGGTGTCGATCGCCCGCCGGTAGAGCGGCGGGAACTGCGCGAGGCCGAGCGGCGCGAGCAGGGCGCGGGAGGCCGGCGCCGGCTCCTGGGCGCGGGCCGGGCCGCAGACCAGCAGGAACGAGGCGCAGAGGATGCCGAGAATCGCTCGCCCTCGTCTCCTCATCGGCGCCCCGATCACCGGCTCGCTCCTCGGTTCGACGCGCCCGGACGCCGCGGTCGTCCGCGGCGATCCCGATCGCGGTCAGGGCCGCTCGCGCGGATGGTCGGGGCATTCCGCGAAGCCGTCGAGCCTTCGTTGAATCCGTGCCGAGCCAGCCCGGACACCCCGTCGATCCCGCGCCGCCCCCGCGTCCAGCCCGCGTCGAGCTCGCGCTGAACCAGGCCGAGCCCGTGCCGAACCGACACCAGACCGGGCTGCGCAGGGGCGGCCGAGAAGGCGGGGTCGACTCCGCCGGCGGCACGTTATGCTCTCCGCCATGTCCCGCGCTTCGACCGCCCCGACGCTCCCCGCCGTCGGATCGCTCCCCTCCGGCCTCGTCGCCTTCGTGAAGCGCGACTGCCCGACCTGCGTGCTCGTCGCGCCGGTCCTCGCCGAGCTCGCTCGGCACGCCTCGCTCACCGTCTATACCCAGGACGATCCCGCGTTCCCGCCCGGGCTCCCGGACGAGGCCGCGCTCGTCGACGACAGCACCCTCGACGTCTCGTGGCACCACGCGATCGAGGCCGTCCCGACGCTGCTCCGCGTCGAGGACGGTCGGGAGGTCGCGCGCGCGGTCGGCTGGCATCGAGGCGATTGGGAGTCGCTCGTCGGTCGAGCGGGGCTCGGCGCCGGGCTCCCCGAGTGGCGACCGGGCTGCGGCTCGCTCTCGGTCGATCCGGTCCACGCGCGGGAGCTCGAGCTGCGGCACTCGGGCTCGAAGCTGCGCGCCCGGCGCGTCGAGCTCGCGCGCCTCGAGGACGAGGTCGAGGCCTGCTTCGATCGCGGCTGGAGCGACGGGCTCCCGGTCGTGCCGCCGACGGAGCGGCGCGTGATGGCCATGCTCGCCGGGACGACGCGGGCCCCCGACGAGATCGTCGCCGTCGTGCCGCCGGATCTCGTGCCCTGCACCGTCGAGAAGGTCGCGATCAACGCCGTGATGGCGGGCTGCAAGCCCGAGTATCTGCCCGTCGTGCTGACGGCGGTCGAGATGGCGTGCACACCGCAGTTCAACATCCACGGCGTGCTCGCGACGACGATGTCGGTCGGGCCGGTGCTCGTCGTGAACGGGCCGATCCGGCGCGCGATCGGGATGAACTCGGGCATCAATGCCCTGGGCCAGGGCAACCGCGCGAACTCGACGATCGGCCGCGCGCTCCAGCTCGTGATCCGCAACGTCGGCGGCGGGCGCCCGGGCGAGGTCGACCGCGCGACCCTCGGCAATCCGGGGAAGATGGGCTTCTGCTTCGCCGAGGACGAAGAGGGCTCGCCCTGGACTCCGCTCTCGACGGACTTCGGCTTCGAGGCGGGGCAGAACGTCGTCACGATCTTCCCGGGCGAAGGCCCGCGGACCCTCGTCGACCAGATCGCGCGCACGCCCGAGGAGCTCGCCTCGACCTTCGCCTATCACCTGCGCGCGATGCTCTCGCCGAAGGCGGTCATGGCCTTCGACGCGATCCTCGTCGTCTCGCCGGATCACTCTCGGGTCTTCCGCGCGGCCGGTTGGAGTCGGGAGCAGCTGCGCCAGCGCCTGATGGAGCTGACGACGATGCCCGGTGAGGACCTCGTCCGCGGCGCCCTCGGCATCGCCGAGGGGCTGCCCGAGTCGGTGCGCGGGCGGCGGATTCCGAAGTTCCGCGACCGCGGCGTCCACATCGTCCACGCCGGTGGCGGCGCCGGCCTCTTCTCGGCGATCATCCCCGGATGGGCGGGCGGCGAGCTCGGCAGTCAGACGCTCGCCCGGGAGATCAAAGCATGACGATTCTTCTCGATCCGACCAGCGAAGCCATCCCGGCCGAGCGCCTGCGCGCCCCGCGCCTCCCCGAGCTCGCCGGCCGCACGATCGGCCTGCTCGACATCGCGAAGGCCCGCGGCGACGTCTTCCTCGACCGCGTCGAGTCGCGGCTCACCGAGCGCGGCGCCAAGGTCCTCCGGTTCAAGAAGCCGACCTTCACGAAGCCCGCCCCCATCGATCTGCGCCACGAGATCGCGCAGCAATGCGACGCGGTGGTCGAAGCGCTCGCCGATTGAGGGAGCTGCACGTCGTGCAGTGTGCACGACACGGTGGACCTGGAAGATCGCGGCATCCCTTCGGTGTTCGTCGCCACGGTGGAGTTCGTCACGGGCGCGGACGCCCAGGCGAAGGCGCTCGGGGCGAAGGCCTCGGCGGTGTACGTCGAGCATCCGATCCAGGATCGGACGGACGAGGAGATGCGGGCGATCGCGGATGGGGTGGTCGAGGGGATCGTGCGGGCATTGGTGGGCGAGCACTAGCCGAGAACCCGATCGGCATGAACGAGGAGTTCGTGTCGGCGGTCCGGCGTCGCCATGGTGTGGAGATAGACGCGAAGGCCCTCCCTTCTGGCCAGCTTCATCGCGGGAATCATGTCGGCGTCCGCTGTGACGAGTACGACCGCATGAACCAGGCGCTTGAGCGCCAGCGAGGCAATGTCCAGGCCGATCCGCATGTCGACACTCTTCTGGATGAAGACGGGCTCTAGGTCCGAGGCCTTCAGGGTTCGCGGCGGATCCGTCGCCAGTTCCTTCATGGCGCTCGCACGAACTCGCCATCCGCGGAAGAGCAGCTCCCCCTTTCTCACGGCGAAGTCAGGGGAGACTTCGAGCGCGCTCATCAGCTCTCGATTGCGATTCGCTTCGAGTGTGCTGGCGAAGTTGGTCTGCTTGCCGTCGATCGGATTCTTTCTCTTCTGTCCGAAGGGATCCGCGTCGTACCAGTAGGTACGTAGAAGGTGCGTATTGGCGAGATCGGCGTGGGAGAGCAGGTCCCCCGTCCATCGAGTCACTTCTTCCGCCGGCGGAAATCGCTTGATCTTCTCGGCGAGCCGCTTCTTGACGAAGCCGCCATCGAGGAGCAGGGCAAGACGCTCGCCGTTCATCGTGCGCTCCAAAAATTCCGGCCCCTCCTCCGCGTGAGGCCGAAGCCTGCTTGAATGGGGACACGGGGGAGGGGCCACGTTTTGGATGCAGATGAATTATCCGTACGATGGCGAGTGTCGTAAAGAGGACCCTAAGGGGTTGAGAAGAACTGGAAGGAAGGCTGGGAGGCAGCGAGCGTGCGTGTCCTCCACCTCCGCCCGTGCGAGTCCTCGAGTCTCTTTCGCGCGGATCGGTGATTCGAGAGAATCATGGGACGATGAAGCTGGACGAGCGCTTCAGGCCGACTGCGACATCCGCTGCTCCACTCCCCGAGGACCCCCACCCCATGCCCATCCGTTCCCTCGACCACATCGCCATCACCTGCGCCGACGTCGACGCGACGCTCGACTTCTACAAGCGCGTGCTCGGCGCGACGACGCTCTACGAGGCCGAGTGGCGGGCGGGGAAGATTCCCGTCGTGATCCTGCAGGTCGGACAGAGCCGCATGAGCATCCACTCGGCCGCGTCTCCGGCGAAGCCGCATGCGCGGGTGCCGATGCCGGGGTCGGAGGACGTGTGCTTCCGGTTCGACGGGCCGATCGCGGAGGCGGTCGCGCTGCTCGAGCGCAATCGGGTCGAGATCGTCGACGGGCCGGTGCCCCGGCCGGCGGCGGACGGGAAGCTCGGGCAGTCGGTCTACTTCCGGGATCCCGACGGCAATCTGCTCGAGCTGCTCTCGACGGACGGCTGAGCGCGTCGCCTACTCGAGCAGGTTGCGGCGGAGCGCGTCGCGCTCGGCTTCGGTGATGCCGAGGCCGCGGTGGAGATAGCCGTCGAAGTCGCCCCAGTCCTCGCGGACGGCGGCGAAGGACGCTTCGATGTACTCGGCGCGGACGCCGATCAGGGGCGCGAGGATCTCGCTGCCCCAGGACTCGCGGCCCGGGGCGCGGTTGCGCTCGACGATCTCCGCCGCCGCGCGATTCGAGAGCAGGTACTGCTCGACGACCTGATCCTCGGGCACACCGAGCGAGAGCAGCACGACCGAGCCCGCCCACCCCGCGCGGTCCTTGCCGGCCGAGCAGTGGAAGAGCGCCGGGCAGGCGCCTTCCTTCGCGAGCTCCCGAAGGAAGTGCGCATAGGGCTCGCGGCGCTCGCGGACGAGACCCGCCGCGGAGTCGCGCATCATGGCCTCGGCGCGTCCGCCGCCGAAGATCTCCGGGAGCTTCTCGGGCGGGTTCTCCGTCATGAGGCGGCGGATGTCGGCGCCCTTCGCCGGGTCGGGCATCGGGAGACGTACGTTCGTCGCGCCCGGCGGCAGGCGATCGGCGCCCTCTTCTTCGATGTCGCTCGCGGTTCGGAAGTCGAAGACGCGGCGCAGGCCGTAGCGGCCGAGGATCGCGACGTCGCCCTCGCTCGCGCGACCGAGGTGGCCGCTGCGCAGCAGGCGCCCGCGTGCGACGCGGCGGCCGTCGCGGGTCGTGTGGCCACCGAGGTCGCGGAAGTTGAAGACCTGGTCGAAGCGGTGGTCGGGGGGATTGCGGTATTCGCCCATGGGCGTGCTCCTCGCGCGGGATGATCGGCTCCCGCGCGAGGATACTACCGCCGGATGCGATCGCCGGGACATGGGATCTCCGGGCTATTCGACGAAGACGAGGGGCTCTTCGTCGATGGCCTCGACGCCCGACTCGCCCGCGGGCTCCGCTTCGACGACGGGATCCGGCTCCCAGCAGAAGGCCTCGGCCCCGCTCGACCAGACCCGACGCTCGCCGAAGCGGAAGGTCTCGGTCAGGCAGAGCTCGTGGTCGGCGATCTCCTCGCCGGTGTCGTTCTCGAGCAGGACGCTGACCACACACTCGGTCGCCCCCATCTTCTCGACCGCGTCCCGCAGCGATCGCGCGACGTCGGCGGGCCGCGTCGCGAGGCGCGTGCTCGGGAAGGCCGAGAGCGGGACCGAGGCCCAGGCCGCACAGCTCGGCCCTTCGTCGGCCCGGGTCATGCCGCCGATCGAGACCTCGACGTTCCGGCCGGGCGCGATCTCGAGGAAGATCGTGTCCTCGAGGTCCCACGGAACGGGGCAGGCTTCGCTCGTCCGGGGCGCGGCGAGCTCGATGCCGGCGCAGAGGGCGAGGCCGGCTCCCAGCGTCGAGCCGAAGGCGCCCGGCAGGCATGACGGGATGGGGAAGAGGAGTCGGATCGGAAGCTCGAGATGAGGGCGCATGGCGTTCTCCTTTCGTTCACGGGATGAACGATCGGAGCGTTCCGAGGCAAACACGGTTCCGTGTCGCGAGAAATAATCACGCGGATCGACGACCGCATCGGACGTCGTCTCCCCCGTCGACGTCGACGGCGCGCCGCTCGCGCGATCCCGACCCGCTGTCAGACGTACTGCAGAATGCTATTCGGATGACGCCGCTTCAGGGCGCGGAAGCCGAGGCAGACGGGGTAGAGGACGACGACGGTCGCGGCCGCGGCGAGCCAGGTCTCGAGCAGGCCCCGTTCACCCATGCCTCCGGTGATCGCCATGGCCGAGCCGCCGAGCACGAGGAAGTGCAGGAAGTAGAAGAAGAGCGCCGTCTGGCCGAGGACGAGCAGGGGATTGAGATCGCGCGGCGCGCCCTGCATCCGGCGTTCATGGCGCAGGAAGAGGACCAGACAGAGCGCCATCAGGCCGAGCTCGAAGAGCGAGTAGACGAGGGCCGGCGGGTACTTGCTCATGTGGAGCCACTGGACGAGCGAGGCGTCGTCGCGCAGCAGCCCCATGTTCCCGTAGACGTTCGCGCGGCGCAGGAAGAGCCCGACGAGCAGCGCCGAGAGTCCCGCGAAGAGGAGCCGCTTCTCGGTCTCCTGCCGGGCGGAATCGCTCGAACCGCGCGCCAGCAGATGGCGTCCAAAGGCCCAGCCGACCAGCATCATCGCGAGCCAGTGGGTCATCGGATAGAGGACGTAGATCCCGGTCCCGAGGCCGGGAAGGGCGCCCGCGCCCGGCACGAGCAGGAGCAGCGCGAGGAGCGAAGGCGCGGCGCCCGCGGCGGGCGGCGGGACGAGGGAGGTCACGACGAGCTCGCTGCCCGCGAGCCACGCGAGCCCGAGGCCGAGCAGCGCCGGCGTCGGCAGCCGCCGCAGGACGATCATCGCGAGCATCGAGGTCCCGATCGCGTAGAGGACCTGGAGCAGCAGCACACCCTGGCCCGCGAGCAGGCTCAGCACGCCCTCCATGCCGAGGATCACGGCGGCGCGGATCGCGAGGTGGCGATCGAGGGCGCCGTCTGCGGCGCCCTGCGCGCGGCGGCGCTCGAGACTCATCGCGAGGGAGGTGCCCGAGAGGAAGAGGAAGGTCGGGGCGCAGAGGTGGGTGATCCAGCGCGTCAGGAACTGGGCGAGGTCGAGCGACGTGCCCGGGATCCAGGCGGGGCCGCCGGTCGCGGGATCGAGCAGGTAGGCCGAGTCGGCGGAGACGCGGCCCCCGTTCCACATGGCCGACGCGTGGTCGACCGCCATCAGGACCATGACGAAGCCGCGCATCCAGTCGAGGGCGGCGAGGCGGTGGGGGGCGGGCGATGCGGTCTGGCTCATCGCGGCAGCATAGTCGGGGGCGCGCGGGGTCGTGTAGTGTCCGAGGGTGGAATCGCAGCGGCTTCCGCTTCACGTCAAGCTCGTCTACGGACTCGGGGACCACTCGATCAACGTGGCCCTCGTCGCCCTCGCGATGATCTTCCCGTTCTACCTGACGGAGGTCGTCGGGATGCGGGTCGGGCTCGCGGGGCTCGTGCCGCTGGTCGGGCGCGTGACGGACGCGATCTCCGACGTGCTGATGGGGCGGATCTCGGATCGGACGACCTGGAAGGCGGGGCGGCGGCGGCCCTACCTGCTGATCGGTGCGGTGCCGTTCGCCGTCTCCTTCGCGGCGCTCTGGGCGGCGCCGCCGATCGGCTCGACGACGCTCCAGTTCACCTACTACGCCGGCATCTACGCCGTCATCAGCCTCTGCATGACGGTCGTCGCCGTGCCCTATCAGGCGATCCTGCCCGAGCTGACCGACGACTATCAGGAGCGGACCTCGCTGGCGACCTTCCGCGCCGTCTCCTCGATCCTCGGGACCCTCTTCACCCTCGTCGTCTTCCGCCCCCTCGCCCAGGCCCTCGGCGGCGACGCCCGCGCCTGGCAGATCGCGGGGATCGTCCTCGCCGTCTGGATCGTGCTGCCCTGGGTTCCGATCTGGCGCGTGACCTGGGAGCGCCACGGCGCGATCGCGCCCCGCCACGACTCGACCCGCGAATACTTCGCGCTGCTCTTCCGCAATCGGAGCTTCCGCCGCCTGATCAGCCTCTTCACCCTCGGCCGCATCGCGATCGATCTGCCCCTCGCGCTCTTCCTCCACTACTTCACCTACGTGATCGGCCGGCCCGAGGACTTCGAAGTCGTGATGGGCATCTTCCTGGTCGCGGTCGCCGGTGCGATGCCGTTCTGGCTGCGCTTCTCCCGGGGCCGCGACAAGGCGGCGGTCTACCGCTGGGGCTGTCTCGGCTGGATCTTCGGTCTCGGCTGCCTGTTCGTCGTGCAGCCGGAGTGGCCCTTCGCGGTCACCGTCGTCTCGACGGTGCTCGCCGGGATCGGATATTCGGCGGCGGACATGATCCCCTGGTCGATGGTCGCCGACGTCGCCGACGAGGACGAGCTCGCCTCGGGCGAGCGGCGCGAGGGCCTCTACGTCGGCGTCTTCACCTTCACCCGCAAGCTCGCCGGTGCGACCGGCGTCGCCGCGGCCTTCCTCGTGCTCGATCTCGCGGGCTTCCGGCCCGGAGAGCGCAACGACGAGGTCGTGCTCTGGACCCTGCGCGCGATGACGGCCCTGATCCCGGCGGTCTTCGTCGCCCTGAGCGCCCTCGTCGCCGGCGGCTACGCCCTCGGTCGCCTCCGCCACCGCGCGATCCTCGACGAGCTCGAGAGCCGCCGCGTCCCGACCTAGTGCGTCGAGTCGGCGGCGCCGCCGTCGATGCGGATGTTCGCCGCGTTGACGTAGCGGGCGCGATCGCTCGCGAGGAAGGCGACGAGCTCCCCGATGTCCTCGGGCGTGCCGACGATGCCGGCCGGGTTCGGCATCTCGCCGCGGACGATCTTCGCCTCGAGGGAGGCCCAGTCGGCGGGCTCGCCCTTCTGGATCGCACGGCGCTCGTACATCTCGCGGATCTCGGCCGTCGCGATGATGCCGGGGCTGATGCAGTTGACGGTGATGCCGGTGTAGGCGAGCTCCTTGGCGAGGGAGAGCGTCATGTTGACGAGCGCCATCTTCGACGCGTAGTAGTGGGGCATGCGCGAGTTCGGGCGCGCGTAGCCGACGGTGCTCACGAAGAGGACGCGGCCCCAGCCGCGGGCCTTCATGCCGGGCGTGAAGGCCTGCACGAGGCGCACGCCCGAGAGCACGTTCTTCTCGTAGACGTCGATCCAGTCCGACGTCGGGCTCTCCCAGGTGCCGCCTTCGGCGACGCCGTAGTTGTTGACGAGCACGTCGATCTCGCCGACCGCCGTCGCGACCTCTCGCGCACCGGCGTCGGTGCGGATGTCGCCCGCGACGGGGCGCGCGTCGCCCCCCTCCGCGCGGATCGCGGCGGCGACGGCCTCGGCGGCCTCGCGCTCGAAGCCGTGGACCCAGACGGTCGCGCCCTCGCGCGCGAGCACGCGGGCGATGCCCGCGCCGGTGCCGCGGGAGCTGCCGCTGACGAGAATGCGTTTCGAGCTCAGTTCCAGATTCATGGGGGCCTCCCACCCTTCGGGCAGGCTAGCGGATCCATCGGAGCGGGTCGGATGGTCGGCGCGAGCGGGCCGGCAGGGGGGCCTTCGCGAACGGGGAAGCGACTCGGTCCGAGCTCGAACGTCGCGGGCTTCCCCGGGCTCGCGACGCGCTAGCTTTCCGGCGCCGCCGCGGAGAGGTGGCCGAGCGGTTGAAGGCACCGGTCTTGAAAACCGGCAGGGCGAAAGTCCTCGTGGGTTCAAATCCCACCCTCTCCGCCATCATCGGTGGCCTTCCCGATCGGAGGCCGCCCGCACTGGAGTCCATCGACATGCCGTCCCGAAGCTTCCGCGCCCGTCGATCCCGGAGCGCACGCCTCGCGTTGATCGCGCTCCTCGCCGTCGCGCCGCTCCTCGGCTGTACGACGTCGATGACGGGCCAGCAGCAGCTCCTGCTCTTTCCCGAGTCGCAGATGGCGAGCATGGGCGTCACGGCGTTCACCGAGATGAAGAGCAAGACGCCGCTCTCGACGAACCCGACCCAGACCACCTACGTCCGCTGCGTCGCCAACGCCGTGACCTCGGTCGTGACCCCCGAGCAGCTCGCGAAGGTCTCCGTCACGAGCTGGGAGGTCGAGGTCTTCGAGGACAAGACCGCGAACGCCTTCGCGCTGCCCGGTGGCAAGATCGGCGTCCACACCGGCATCCTGCCCGTCGCCAACACCCCCGGCCAGCTCGCCGCCGTGATCGGTCACGAGATCGGCCACGTGCTGGACCGCCACGGCAACGCGCGCATGTCGGTCGGGGCGGTCGAGCAGCTCGGCATGACCGGCGTCCAGATGGTCGCCGCGATGTCCGGTCCGATCACGCCGGCGAAGCAGCTCGGGATGCAGGCGCTCGGCCTCGGCCTTCAATACGGTGCGGTCCTGCCCTACGGCCGGGGGCAGGAGAGCGCGGCCGACATGATCGGCCTCGAGCTGATGGCGAAGGCGGGCTTCGATCCGCGCGAGGCGGTGACGCTGTGGGAGAACATGGCGCGCGCGGGCGGGCAGGCGCCGCCCGAGTGGCTCTCGACCCATCCGAGCAACACGACGCGCATCGCGCAGATCCAGGCGAAGATTCCGGAGGTCATGCCGCTCTACGAGCAGGCGCGCGCCGCCGGCCGCCGACCGAGCTGCAAGCCCTAGCGCGCTACTCCTCGAAGTACTGCCAGGGGAACTCGGGCTCGAGGATCGGCTTGTAGCCGGGCGGGGCCTCGAAGGGGCACGAGAGGATCTCGTAGACCCCGAGGACCTCGCTCGCGACGAACCAGCCGAGGCCCATCCCGAAGCCGATCAGGAGACCGGTCGCGGCCCCGCGCTCGCGCGTCTGGACCGTCATCTGGCCGGGGATCGCGAGGAAGCCGAGGATCGTGTTCGCGAAGCCGCGGCCGACCTTGCGGGCCGGGGTGTAGCGCGACTTCGGCGCCGCCATCGCCACGTCGGGCGAGAGCGCGCCCACCGTCAACGCGATCGCGAGCGCCGCCCCGATCGCGCGCATCGATCGGCGCAGTCGGCGCCCACCGCGGCGCGGCGAAATGTCCCGGGCTCCAGCCATCCGAAGCGAGCTCACCATCGTCTTCCTGATCCTCCCCGTGCGGACGTTAAAGGGTCGCTCTGGCGCCGTCCAGCGTCCTGGTCGTCCGGGCGCCATCCGGACTCCGTCCGGGCGTCGCGCGAGCGCGAGGCTGCCTACTCCCCGATCACCTTCACGAGCACCCGCTTCGCTCGGCGTCCGTCGAACTCGCCGTAGAAGATCTGCTCCCACGGCCCGAAGTCGAGCTTGCCCTGCGTGATCGCGACGACGACCTCGCGGCCCATGATCTGGCGCTTCAGGTGGGCGTCGGCGTTGTCCTCGCCGGTCCGGTTGTGGGCATAACGCTCGGGGGACGCGTCGAAGGGGGCCAGGCCCTCGAGCCAGCGGGCGTAGTCGCCGTGGAGCCCGGGCTCGTCGTCGTTGATGAAGACCGAGGCCGTGATGTGCATGGCGTTGCAGAGGACGAGGCCCTCGCGGATGCCGCTCTGTGCGACGATCCGCTCGATCCGGGGCGTGATGTTCTCGAAGGCCATCCGGGCCGGGAGGTTCAGCGTCAGGTATTCGGTGTGGGACTTCATTGCGGGATCCGGGCTCGCCTGGCGGGGCTCATCGGCTCGGGAGCGGCGGCGGTCCCGAGCGCTCGGGCGGGAGGGGCGGGGGCACCGTCTTGAAGACCGGCGTCAGCTCCTCGACCGAGCCCGCCGCCGTCCAGCCGCTCATGCCCTCGCGCCAGACGAGCGTCCCGGGCTTCACCTCGCCCCGCGCGACCATCGCGTCGAGCTCGCCCCGCGGCATCGGCCCGATCCGCTGGCCCTGTCTCTCCGCATACCACTCGGTCGTGTCGGCGGCCGCCTGTGCGCCGGGGCTGCCGGCGGGCGGCGTCGGTCCCGCGCTCGGCGGGGCCCCGGGCGTCGCTCCGGGCGTCGTCCCCGGCGCGTCCGCCGGCTTCCCCGTCGGCAGCTTCTTCGCACACGCGACCGGGTCGAACATGCAGTCGACCGTGCCGTCGACGGCCGAGTCGACGCGCTGCCCGGCCTCGCTCTCGGTCTGGCTGCGGGCGCGCTCCGTGGCGCGGTCCTTCATCTGGTCGAAGAGGCCGCCGGACTGGGCCCGGGCCGGGGCGGGCACGAGCGCGCAGAGGGCGGTCAGGACGGCCAGGGCGACGGCGGCCGCGGAGATCGGGGAAGGCGTCATGAGAGCTCCTGTCTGCGAGCGAGCGCGAAGGGGACGGGCGCGCTCGCGCGCGTCGTCGCCCGCCCTGCCTAACGATATCCCGCCGCCGGGTCCGCGACGGGGAAGGCGTGGACCCAGCGCAGCCAGCGGGCCATCGGCTGGTCGTCCTTCAGGAAGGTGCCGGCGCGGAAGGCGATGCCGGTCATGACGCGGATGTCGTCGGCGAGCAGGTTGTCGACGAAGCGCTCCTGGTCGCGCAGCTCGGCGTCGATCGACTCGAGGCTGCGCGACGCGTCCCGGGGCGCGCAGGCGACCATGTAGAGCTCGAGGGACGTTCCGACCGGGGTCGCCGTCGTGACGCCGACGGTCGTCGAGGCGCCGACGGTGACGTGGGTCGAGATGTTGGTGCCGGTGACGCGGATGCGCTGCTCGATCTTCCCCATGTCGGGGGATTCGAAGTCGATCTCGTACTCCGCTTCGTGCGCGCCCCAGCGGATGCGGTCGAAGTCGAAGTCGAAGCCCAGGTTGTGGACGTGGCGCAGATGGAGGAAATCGAAGGTGTTCCCGATCGGGAGCCAGGGCGCGACGTTCTCGTAGACGTGGGCGCGGCGCGCGCGGGAGACGAGATCGCCGTCGGCGAAGTCGCGGACCTCGGGCGGCGGGAAGAGCGGCGTCTCACCGTTGTAGGCCCAGACGAGCCCGAAGCGCTCCGCGGTGGGGTAGCTGAAGAGCGCGGCGCCCGGCGGGATCTTGTTGTCCCCCGGCACGCCGGCGCAGCGCCCGTCGGGCCCGAAGCGGAAGTGGTGATAGTTGCACCGCAGCTCGTCGCCGACGATCGCGCCCGAGGCGAGATCCGAGCCCATGTGGGGGCAGAAGGCGGTGACGACGACGGGCTCGCCCGATCGCTTGCGGTAGATCGCGATCCGCCCGTTCAGGAAGGGCCGGCCCGTGACGCGGCCGGGCTCGACCTCGCTCGAGAGGGCGACCGCATACCATCCTTCGGGATGGAGCTGGCCCTGGCGCAGGCCGCCCGACATGCTGCGCCAGTCCGATTCGCCCGCCCGTTCCCCCGGTCGGTCCATGCTCACCGCAGTCGCCATGTCTTCGACCTCCTGCCTCACCGATCCCCGCGAGCTCTCGCGCAGATTACCGCATCGAGCTTCGGGGCCACTCCCGCGCCGGGGCCGGCCGCCGGTGAACCGATCGCTTGCGAGAGCGCACCGCGCCGACGAGGCCGATCAGGCCGGCGCCCAGCAGGGTCGCAACACCGGGCTCGGGGAGCGCGGTGATCACGCCGAGGAGGCCGTGCGTGCCGCCTCCGGGCCCCGCGGTGAAGTAGAGCGACTGAGGGTCGCCCCCGTTTCCGCCATTTCCCGTCCCGAGCGCGCGCAGTCCGTCGATCACGATCGGCGTCGAGTCCAGGCTGGCGAGGGTTCCGGTCCGGGTGTTCGTCGAGAGATCGTAGGCGTGGATCGTCCCGTCGCCGAAGTTGCCGACGAGCAGATGGCCGGCGAACGGTCCGAAGGACGACGGAGCGATCGCCAGGCCCCAGGGCGCGTCGAGCACGTCGCCCGTCGCGACGCGAGCGAGGAAGACACCGTTGAGGTCGAACGCGTCGACGATCCCATTGCCCGGACCCTTGACGAGCTGCCCGGCGACGTCGCGTACCGCGTAGGCGACGTACAGCTTGCCGCCGAGATTCTGCACGTTGAACGGCGCATAGCCGGACGGAAGGATCGGATCGAGGAAGTGGCCCGAAAGGAACGCGGATTGGAGGTTGCCGTCCAGCACGTCGATCGTGCCGGACTGGAAGTTGGCGGAGTAGAGATACGGGCTCGTTCCGACCAGGCCGAACGTGGAACCCGAATAGCGGTTCGCCGGACTCGCGGTTCGAAGGACCTCGGCCACGGTGCCGAGCGCGCCGCGCCAGCCCGAAAGGGTGCCGTCCTCGCCGGAGAACAGGAAGCTGTCGCCGTTGAAGCCCGTCCCCGCGCTCTTGAAGCTCACGCCGGTGACGCGGCCGTTGCCCTGGAAGTTCAGGCTCGATCCGGACTTGCTCGGCGCGTGGGTCGTCGGATCGACGGTGTAGAACGTCGCCAGGCCGGTCGCGGCGTCGCCGACGCAGAAGGGGCCGGTCGTCGACGACGCGAAGCCCCTCGGATCGATCAGGGCAGAGTCGACGAGGCGCGCCGGATGGGCGGCGAGATCGTCGGTGACGAGGCGGATCGCGAAGAAGTCGGCCGCCGACGCCGAGCTCGCCAGCAGCCCGATCGAGATCGTCGCGACGAGGGAGTCGGCGAGCGGAATGCGGCTCGGCATGGATGCGATCCCTCCACCGCGAGGTCGGACTCGGAATCGGAAGGCGAAGCCCTCCCGCGTCCGCTTCTCCAGTCTGCGCTCGACGCAGTCGTTCGATTCGGCGCGTGAGAGCTCCACTCTAATGGCGACCGCGAGGCGAGTTCAAGCGATTTCCTTCGATCGGTCGTTTCCGTCGGGCAGGAGCCCGTGGGGCAGTCGATCGCGGGGAGACGAAGGAGAGGAAGCTGCTTCTTCGTCCGCCGCGAACACGGATCGGCGCGGGAGCCCGAGAGCACCCGCGCCGATCGGCTGACCCGCCGCGTCAGCGAGCCAGGGTCGTGGTCTTCAGCGTCGTCAGGCTGCCGGTGCGCGAGGTCAGCGGATTCGTCGTGCGCTGGTAGGCGTCACAGCCGAAGCGGACGCTCGAGTCGGCGGCGACGGTCACCGTCGGCTGGGTGCAGCCCGACGGGACGGCCACCGTCATCGGCTGGGTCGGCGCGTCGAAGCTCGCCTCGATCCGGGTCTCGATGTAGTCCTCGAGGTGCGAGATGCAGTCGAGGAAGGGGTCGCGACCCTCGGCCAGCGCGACCGCAGGCGCGCAGATCGGATCGAGCAGCCCGCTCAGCACCTCGACCCACCAGGTGAAGTCGACCGAAGCGGTCATGTTGGTCGTCGCGAGGTCGAGGGTCCACTGCGTCGGCGACGCGGTCGGCTTGAAGGTCGGGGTCACCAGGAAGTCGATGTCGACCTCGGGGTTCGGGCCCTCGACGAAGCCCTCGAGATCGAGGTGGATCTTCAGCGACTGGCCGCCCGGGGCCTGCGAGACGTGGACCGCGGAGGTCTGGTCGGTGTCCCAGCCGATGTCGGTGCGCTCGTAGAACAGGGTGCCGATGATGGGCTCGAGGCGCGCCTCGATCTCCGTCTTGCCGAGGGCGTAGATCGGCTGGCCGCCCGTGAAGGCCGCAAACTCCGGGGCCGCGCGCAGGTCGGCGTGGGAGACGGCGAGCGGGCCGTGGATGCCGCCGACCCAGCGGCAGGTCGAGGCGGTCGTCCCGTAGAAGCGCTCGTAGACGACGCCCCCGCCGCCCGTCGTCACGCCGTTGTTCTCGTTGCCGTTCAGGATGAGCTGGACCTCCTCGAGGCAGAACTCGTCGGTCGAGCTCGAGCCGACCGAGATGCGCGTGACGTCGCGGAAGGAGGCGATGCCGGGGACGTTGAGCTCGTACGTGACGTCGGAGCCGGCTTCGAGATCGTCGCGGGGCGTCGCGATCGCGGTGAAGTTCCCGTTCGGCAGGTCGAAGGGGCTCTCGTTGAGCGACACCGCGAAGCGTCCATCCGTCCCGCCGTTCGGGACGTTCGCGACGACGAGCCGGATCTGGGCGCGCGTGACCGGCAGGTCACCGCGGATCTGCGTGACGAGGCAGGTCGTTCCCGAGGTCTGGGCCCGACCGTCCGCCGCCTCGGCCGTCAGGCGGTAGCAGTAGCGGGTGTCGGGGAGGAGCCCCCGATCGTAGGCAGACGCCGCGTAGGTCACCGGGCTCGCGATCGTCTGCACCCGGGTCCATGCGCCGTTCGGCTCCGCGCGGCGCTCGATGTGGGTGCGCACGTCGTCCGTCGAGACGTCGTACCAGGAGATCTGGGCGACGCTCGTCCCGTCGGAGACCAGACAGGGCGACTGCGCGGGCGACGCCGTGCAGAGCTTGCGCGCGGTCATGCGGACGTTGGCCGGTGCGGTGAGCGACGGCGGCGTGGCGCCCCCTCCGCCCCCGCCGACGAGCACGCCGGTCTGCGAGACCGAGCTTCCGGTGACCGCGAGGGAGATGGTCGCCGCGTCGGAGGGCGTCGCGGCGGCGCCGAGGAGCCACGCGCTCGCGGCCAGGGCCGGGAGCGACGAGAGGAAGGCGAGGATCGAACGGGCAGAGCGCGTCGGTCGGGAGAAGGGTGCCATGGGATGCGCCTCGATCTGGGGCGGGACTTCAGTGTCCCGATGCCAGGGAGATCGACGGGGCCGTGGGCGGCGGGTCGGGCCGGATGCGATCGGGTGGCCCGTCGAGTGGGCGGGTTCACACGACCGCGCCCGAATCCGGTCTCCGCTCGGGCCCCCTTGCCCCGTGACGCGGCCCGCGGAAGGCCCGCGGAAGCCCGGCGCCCGGGCGCTAGAGTCCGCGGCGACCGCCCCCTTCCGGGCGAGGAGCCCGGCCGACCCGCCGTCCCGAACCATGTCCCGACCGATCCGCTCCTGCTCCGATCTCCAGGCCGCGCTCGCTCCCCTGCGCACGCCCCTGCTCGACCATCCGGTCTACGCGCGGCTGCGCGGCCTCGACGACGTGCGCGACTTCATGTCGGTCCACGTCTTCGCGGTCTGGGACTTCATGAGCCTGCTGAAGGCGCTGCAGCGCGAGCTGACCTGCGTCGAGGTCCCGTGGGTTCCGCGCGGTCATCCGGTGGCCCGCCGGCTCGTCAACGAGATCGTGCTCGCCGAGGAGTCCGACGACGCGAGCGGGGGCGGCGAGCCCTCGAGCCACTTCGAGATGTACCGGGCGGCAATGGCCGAGGCCGGGGCCGACGCGTCCGGCATCGACGCCTTCCTCGCGCGGCTCCGGGCCGGGGACGGCGTGCGCGTCGCCCTCGAGCAGCCGGCGGTTCCGCCGCCCGCCCGCGCCTTCGTCGCCGCGACCTGGAACGTCGTCGAGCGCCGCTCGCTCCCCGCCCTCGCCGCCGCGTTCACCCTTGGCCGCGAGGACGTGATCCCGGCGATGTTCACGCAGCTCGTCGCCGATCTCTCCCGCCGCCATGGCGGCCGCCTCGCCCGGCTGATCCACTACCTCGATCGCCACGTCGACCTCGATGGCGACCGCCATGGTCCGATGGCGGCGCGCATGCTCGAGCTCCTGTGTGGGGAGGACGAGGCGGCGTGGGCGATCGCGCACGCCGCTGCGGCGGATGCGCTGAGGGCGCGTGCGGCGCTCTGGGACGGCATCCTCGCGGCGGTCGACGCGCCCAGCACCGGCGCGCGGTGGCGCTCCGCCGTGTAGCATTCCGTCGAGGCACCGCCCGACGGTGCCCGATGGGAGGGCCGCGTCATGCTTCTCGTCGCGCTGCTCGTGGCCGCCGTCCTCGCGATCATCCTCGTCCTCGCGCTGCGCAAGCCGGACACGATCCACATCGTCCGCTCGACCGAGGTCCGCGCGCCGATCGAGAAGGTGTTCGGTCTGATCCAGGACCTGCACGCGTTCAACACCTGGAATCCCTGGGCGAAGATGGATCCGGCGATCGAGATCCGATACCGCGGCCCGCAGGCGGGCAAGGGCGCGATCTCCGCCTGGGAGAGCCGGAAGGTCGGGACCGGCAGCATGGAGATCGTCGAGGTCGATCCGCCGCGTCGCGTCGCGATCCGCCTCGACTTCATCAAGCCCTTCGCGTCGACGAATCAGGCGTCGTTCGTGCTCTCGCCGACGACGGCCGGGACGACGACGGTGCGCTGGGAGATGCAGGGACCGGCGTCGTTCGTCCAGCGCGTGATGGGCGTCTTCTTCGACGTCGAGGCGATGATGGGGAAGAACTTCGACGACGGGCTCGCGGATCTGCGCCTGCGCGCGGAGTAGGCAGGCCCGGAGGTCGATGGGCCCGGACGGCGAGCCGCCTCAGGCCCCCAGCATGACGAGCCCGCCGTCGATCGCGAGGAGCTGCCCCGTGATGAAGTGGGCGTCGGTCGAGGCGAGGAACACGAGCACCGGCCCGAGATCCGCGACCGGATCGCCGAGCTTCCCCCCGAGCGGGATCATGCGCGCGGTCATCTCGTCGACCATCGGCGCGGCCTCGGGCCCGACGAACTCGCGGAAGCGATCGGCGCCGCGGGTCGCGACGGCGGGGGCGAGGGCGTTCACGGTGACCCGGTCCTTCGCCCAGGCCCGGGCCGCGGCCCGCGTCCAGCCGTGGACGGCTGCCTTCGTGAGCGAGTAGGCGGCGGCGATGGGATTGCCGCTGACGCCCTCCGACGAGCCGAAGTTGAGGATCGCGCCGCCGCGCTCGCGGAGATGGGCGTAGGCGGCCTGATTCGCGAAGACCGTCGACTTCACGTTCGTCGCGAGCTGCAGGTCGAGATCCGCCTCCGAGAGCCCGTCGGGGGTCGAGCCGGCCCAGGCGCCGGCGGCATGGACGAGGACGTCGAGGCCGCCCAGGGCGGCGACCGCCGCGTCGGTCGCGGCGAGGACCGCGGCGCGGTCGGTCAGGTCGGCCTGCAGCCAGTGGGCGGCGCTCCGCAGGTCGGCCGGGGGAGCGGTGTGGCGATGGACCGCAGCGAGGGCGGCCCCCTCGCGCGCGAAGACCCGCACCGCCGCCTCGCCGATCCCGCTCGCGGCCCCCGTCACCAGGATCCGTCGTCCCTCGAGTCGTCCCAAAGCCCGCCCTCCCGTGCGACCGCGATTCCTATAGCATGGGAGGACCCGTTCCCCGACCGATCCAGGCGCCGCCGCGCAGACTGCGCGGCGGCCCGAGTGCCGGCGGGACGCGCCGCGCGCCCGCGCGTTCAAGGAGACCCGACGTGAGCCCCCTCCTCCGACACCTGCTCGAGCCCGGTCGCATCGGCCGCATGACCACGAAGAACCGCATCGTCGTGACGGCGATGGGCGTCAGCTTCGCCGAGGAGGACGGCTCGGCGAGCGAGCGCCTCGTCGCCTATCACGCGCGCCACGCCGAGGGCGGAGCCGGGCTGATCACCGTCGGCGTCACCGGCGTCGCCCATCCCGTCGGCGCCGTCATCCCGAACCAGACGAGCCTCTCCCAGGACCGCTTCATCCCCGGCCTGCGGCGCATCGCCGAGGTCGCCCATCGCCACGACGCGAAGGTCGCCGTCCAGCTCCATCATGGCGGCGTCGTCGCCGGCTATTCGACGCGCCTCGGCCAGGCGCTCTGGACGCCGTCGATGCCCAAGATGCCCGGCGGCGACTTCGGCACGCTCTTCTTTCCCGAGGAGCTCGCGTCCTTCATGGGCGGCGAGCGGCCGACCCTCAAGGTCATGACCGAGGAGGACATCGCCGTCGTCGTCGGCCAGTTCGCGGCGGCGGCGCGCCGCGCGCGCGAGGCCGGCATCGACGCGGTCGAGATCCACGGCGGCCACGGCTACCTGATCGACGCCTTCCTCTCGCCGTCCTCGAACTTCCGCACCGACGGCTACGGGGGCGATCTCGCCGGCCGGGCGCGCTTCTATCTCGAGATCCTCGCCGCGGTCCGCAAGGAGGTCGGCCCCGACTTCCCGATCCTCTGCAAGCTGAACGCGCGCGAGGTCGGAAAGAGCGACGGAGAGACCTTCGACACCGCCGTCGAGACCGCGCGGCTGCTCGAACGGGCCGGGGCCGACGCGATCACGGCGAGCGCCTATCACGACGTCGGCGTCGGCAAGTTCCACTCCGAATCCAACATCCCCCACGTCCCGAACACGAACCTCCCCGGCGCCGCCGTCATCAAGCGCGCCGTCGGGATCCCCGTCCTCTCGTCGGGGCGCGTCGAGTTCGAGGATGCCGATCGCGCGATCGCCGAGAAGACCTGCGACTTCGTCGCCTTCGGCCGCAAGATCCTGGCCGATCCGGCCTTCCCGAAGAAGCTCGCCGAGGGCCGCGCCGAGGACGTTCGCCCCTGCATCTACTGCTACACCTGCGTCAGCGCGATCTACCTGCGCCAGAAGGGCCGCTGCGCGGTCAATCCCGAGACCGGCTTCGAGTTCGTCGAGCAGGCGCGCCCGGCGGCGAAGCGCCGCCGCGTCGTCGTGGTCGGCAGCGGTCCGGCGGGCCTCGAGGCCGCGCGCCGCCTCGACGAGCGCGGCCACGACGTCGTGCTGCTCGAGAAGGACGAGCGCCTCGGCGGGACGCTGCGCGTCGCGTCGCTGCCCTACGAGCCGAACAACCGCCTGCTCGACTGGCTGATCCGCGAGGTCGAGCAGAGCTCGGTCGACGTCCGCCTCGGCGCCGAGGCGACCCCCGCGACGATCCGCGGCCTCGCGCCCGACGTCGTCGTCGTCGCGACCGGTGCCGTCCGATCGCTCCCCGACATCCCCGGCAAGGAGCATCCGATCGTCTTCAGCGGCGACGACCTGCGCGCCATGCTCTCCGGTCGCATGACCGAGGACCTCAAGAGGAAGACCTCCTGGCTCGATCGCGTCTCGAGCAAGGTCGGCGCCGCGACCGGTCTGTCGTCGAGCCCCGAGATGCTGCGGACGGCGACCCGCGCCTACATGCCCCTCGGCAAGCAGATCGTGATCCTCGGCGGCGAGCTCGTCGGCCTCGAGCTCGCCGAGTTCCTGACCGAGCGCGGCCGCCAGGTCACCGTCGTCGACGACGAGCCCATGCTCGGCGCCGGCCTCACCGTCGTCCGCCGCATGCGGATCGTCGCCGAGCTGCGGGAGCACGGTGTCGCGCTCTTCCCGGGCGCCTCGCAGATCGCGATCGAGCCCGACGGCGTCGTCTTCGTCGACACCGAGGGGCGACGTCAGCGCGCCGCCGCCGACCAGGTCATCGTCGCGAAGGGGACGCACGAGGAGCGCTCGCTCGCGGCAGCGCTGCGCGCGGTCGGCTTCTCCGTCATCGAGGCCGGCGACGGGCTCGAGGTCAAGTACATCGAAGGGGCGATCCGCGGCGCATGGGACGCGGTCGAGGCGGTCGAGGCGGGGCGCTGACCCGATCGTCGCAGGACCTCGTCGTTCGAGCTCGAGGATCTCAGGGACGACCCGCGCCCGCGACGGCGACCTGCACGCGCTCGATGCGCCCCGCGCGCAGCGGGATCGACGAGCGGATGCTCATCGTCGGCGCGGTGACGAGATGCAGGCTCCGGCGATCGGGGCCACCGAGCATGCAGGCGATGGCGTGGCGGTCGCCGGTGGGGATGCGATCGGTGATCTCGCCGCCGGCGCGGATCCGCAGGAAGGCGCGGGTCGTCGGGCTCGCGACCCAGACCGCGCCCTCGGCGTCGAGGCAGAGCCCGTCGGGCGCGCCGCCCGGCTCGAGCTTCGCATGGACGCGGCGGTTCGAGAGCTCGCCCTTCGCGTCGACGTCGAAGGCGGTCAGGCAGCCGGCGCCGCTCTCACCGACGATCAGCGTGCCGCCGTCGGGGGTGATCGCCATGCCGTTCGGCGCCATCAGGTCCGACGCGACCGCGCGGGCGCGGCCGTCGGGATCGACACGGACGAGCACGGTCGGGCGCGGCTCGATCGGCTGGCGCTCGAGATCGAAGCCGATGTTGCCGACGTAGGCGCGGCCCTGGGCGTCGACGACCATGTCGTTCGCGTCGCCGCCGCACCACGGCCCGAGGTCCGCGTGCAGCACGAGCCCGCCCGGATCGAGGCGCAGGAGCCGCCGTTCGTGCATCGACACGACGAGCAGCCGTCCGTCGGGCAGCCAGCCGAGGCCCGAGGGCCGACCCGGGACCTCGACGACCGTCTCGAGCGCGCCGGACTTCGCGACGCGGCGGACGACGCCCGCACCGATGTCCGAGAACCAGAATGCGCCGTCATGCCAGCGCGGCCCCTCGCCGAAGACGACGTCGTCGGCGACGAGCGTCCTCGCCGCGGTGGCGGCGGCGCCCTTCGCGTCGTCATTCGCTCCACTCATGCGTTCGTGCCCCCTCGTCGCGAAGGTCGCACAGGCCGCCCGGGGCGTCCCGGACTCCGTCGCCGAGCGAGGAGCGCGAGTCCGACCCCGAGCAGGAGCGCGGTGCCCGGCTCCGGGACGATCGTCGTGCCGACCGAGAAGAGCACGCCGAAGCCGGCGTCGGCCGGGCCGCCGCGGCCGTCGAGCGAGAAGACGAGGTGGCTGGCGTCGCCGGATCCGCTGCTCGGGACGAGCGCGCGCAGATCGATCGGGCTCGCGAAGAAGAGCCGCGCGGAGGCGGAGTCGCTGAACGTTCGCTCGAGCAGCAGCGTGTCACCGTCGAAGATGCGGAACGCGAGGGCCGCGAAGTCGCTCGCGTCGACGCGCAGGTCGTAGAAGCTCGCGAAGACGCCGTCGAGGGGGGCGCCCGAGCCGACCCACATCGCGACCTCCGCATGCAGCACGATGTCCGGTCCCGCCTCGCTCGCATCGAGGTTGAGACCGAAGCGGCCGATCTCGCCGGCGAAGCCGTGGGCGCCCGTCGAGACGCTCGCCGCGTTGCGCGTCGACGCGAAGGCGAGGGCGGCGTCCCCGCCGATCCGCGACTCGGCCGAGAGGGCGTGGCCACCCGTGGCGCTCGCGCTCGAGTCGACCAGCGAGCCGAAGGTGCCGTATGCGCCGCTGCGGCCGCTGGCGTGGGCGCCGGCCGTCGCGAGCGAGCCCTCCGCGTCGGCGAGCGCGTGGGCGCTCGGTGCGTCACCGGCCTTGAACGCGCGGGAGGGGAGACGGAGGAACGCGGTTGCGTCCGCCGTGCCCGCGCCAGAGCCGCTTCGGCTCGTCGCCCGCGCGATCGCGTCGCCGCCGGTGTCGCTGGTGCCGTTCACGATGCCGCTCTCGGCGTAGGCCGTCGCGGCCGCGTTGGACGCGCCCGCGTTCTCGGCGATCGCCGTCGAGTCGGCGCTGCCGCCGAGGAAGCCACGCCCTCCGAAGGCCCGGTCGAAGACGGTGACGCGGCCGTCGCCGAGGGCGGTGCCGACGGAGCGGCTCGTGGCGCGGCCGCCGTTTCCGCCCTCGCTGCCGGACGCGCCGAAGCCGCGGGCATCGCCGCCGACGGCTCCCCAGCGATGGACGCCGTCGTCCCCGCCGATCGTGATGTCGCCGCCGACGCCGAGCGTCCGGAGCGAGGCGAGCAGGACCGCATCCCCGCCATGGCCTCCGACGCGCGCCCCGAGGCCGGAGCCTCCGTCGCCGCCGCTCGACTCGACGAAGAGCGAGCCGCGTCCGGTCTCGTTGGTCGCCACCGTCTCCGCGCGGGCGTCACCGCCGCGCGTCGCGTTGCCCGAGCCCGTCGAGCCGTCCGAGCCCGCGCCGCCGGTGGCGGCGAGCTCGAGCGCGAGGTCGGCTGCGCGCACGCTTCGCGTCAGGAGACTCGTCGCGCTGCCGCCGGCGGCGCCGGGGACCGCGTCGTCGAAGGTGGATCCGTCGCCGGCATCGCCGCCGGTGGCGCGCTGGACGAGCTCGAGGCGGCCCGTCGTCGTGCCGTCGACGGCGTCCGTGATCGCGACACTGCCGCCGCGTCCGGCCGTCGGGCCCATCGCCCCCGCGCCGCCGAGCAGCTCGCCGACGACGCGCACGAGCCCGCCGAGGCTCGATGCGCCGTAGACCGGCCCGAGCGTCGCCGTGGCCCCGTCCGCCTCCGAGCCTTCGCTCCCCGATCCACCGGTCGCGCGCGCGAGCACCGACACCTCGCCCGCACCGATGCCCGAGGCCGAGGCCTGCGCGCTGCCCGCGCCGCGCCCGGCGCCGCCGGTGGCGAGGGACTCGAGGGTCAGCCGACGTGCTTCAGTGTCGACGACCGAGACATCGGAGCGCGCCGCGCCCGCTCGACCGGGCCGGCTCGAAATCACCTGCGCACCGCCCACCGCCTCCTGCACGAGGCGCAGCGCACCGCTCGTCCGGCCGGAGACCGCGTCCTGGAGCGAGGCATCCGCGGCCTGGCCGAGGGAGGTCCCGCCGCCGACGACGCGCGCGAGCACGCTGACGTCGCCGCCGCCGCTCGATTCGCCGTGGGCGCTCGCCTGGGCGGTGCCCCCGTCTCCGCCGGTCACGCCGGTGGGGATCCCGCTCGCGAAGCCGCCGAAGCCGCCGACCGCCTCCGCGCGGACCGAGACCGCGCTCGTGCCCGCATTCGAGCCCGTCGCCCGCGCGGTCGCGCTGCCGCCGCGGCCCGCCGTGCCCTGGGCACCGACCTGCCCGCCGAGGCCTCCGGCCGCGACGGCCTCGACGTCGACCTCGCTGTTGCCGAGGGCGATTCCCTCGACCGTCGTCGAGCCCGTTCCCCCGTCGCCCCCGACGTCGTGGGCGGTCGGCGAGAATCGATCCGCGCTTCCGCCTTCTCCCCCCGTCGCGCCGAAGTTGCTTCCCCGATCGTCGCGGTTCGGGCGGATCGTGATGCGCTGGCCGTCGCCGGTCGTCGTTGCGCGCAGGACCGCGCTCGCGGCCCCGCCCGTTCCATTGCGCAGGTCCTGGATCGTCAGCCCCGCGCCGATGCCGCCGATGCTGCGATAGACGGCGTCGATCGCGCCGCTCTCGTTGCGCAGATCTGCGCTCGTCGTCGCGACTCCACCGGAGATCGCGGCGCCCAGCGCATCGCGTCCGCTGCTGTCGCCCGCCTGCGCCTCGAGCACGACCTCGAGCTTCGCGGCGTGCTTCGTGACGACGAGCTCGCTGCGTGCATCGCCGCCGCGGGCGCCCACGCCTGGTGCGACGTTCTTCTCCGTGCGACCCGCGTCGCCGGCGGTAGCGTACTGCCGCAGGCGGAGGGAGCCGCTCGTGTCGCCGTCGATGGCATTGACGAGGAGCGCATCGCTGCCGACGCCGACGCGCGTGGTGCTGCTTTCGCCGCTGCCGCCCTGGATCCACCCGAACACGTCGACGGCGCCCCCGCCCGTCGAGGTTCCACGGACGGGGCCGAGCGTCGCGGCGACGCCGTCGCTGCCCGTCGTCGACAGGATGCGGGATCCGGCGGTGCCCGAAGAAGCGGTCGCCGACACGACGACGTCCCCGAGCGCGTCGGCGACGGCCGAGGCTTGACCGGCGCCGGCTACCCCGCCATAGAAGTCCGAGGCAGACCCGCCGCGGGCCGATACGGTCAGGCTCAGATTTCCGGCGGCGTTCGAGCGGACGAGGGTCGAGGTCGCGTTGCCGCCGCGGCCACTCGTCGGTGTGCTGGTCGTCGGCGATCCGCCCTCGCCCCCGTTGCCGCCGATCGCGCTCTGCTCGAGGACGACCGAGCCGCCGCTGCCCGAGGCCCGATCGACGAGGGAGACCGACGCCCCGTCTCCGCCGACGGTCACGCCCGTTCCGCCTTGCCCGCCCGTCGCGAAGATTCGCGCGGTCGCGACACCAGTCGGCGTCGCGGTGGCGGAGGCGGAGCCGAGCACGCCGCCGCCCGCGCCGCCGCGTCCGGAGCCGGATCCGCCGCGTCCGCCAAACAGATTGACGATCGCATCGGCCTTCGCGCCCGGCGCCAGCGACTCGACCGTGGCGTCGCCCGTCGCGAGCGCCCCCGCGCCCCCGGTGCGCACCGAGCCGCCGGAGGTCGAGCCGCCATTCCCGCCGCGGCTGGAGATGCCGAGCGTCGCATTGCCGTCGAACGAGAGCGCGCCCGTGACGGAGGAGGTGCCCGCCTGGCCGAGGATGCCCGCGACGGAGGTGCCTCCGCCCTCGCCGCCTTCGGCGCTGAGCGACATCTGGTAGAGCGAGCCCGAGGCGCCGCTCTGGGACAGGTCGACGACCGCCTCGCCGCCCGCGCCGGCGCGGCCGCCGGAGTTGACGCCGCCGCCGTCACCGGCAAACGCGCCGATCGTCAGGAAGAAGCGGGCGTCCGCGTCGGTCGCCGAGAGATCGACGGCGGTGGAGTCGACGGAGACCGACGCGCCCACACCACCGACCGACCCGGCGCTGCCTCCGGCGCCGGCACCGCCGTTGCCGCCGGTGACCTCGAGGACACCCGAGACGCCGCTGGTGCCCTGCGCGCGGATCGAAGCGGTTGCGAGGCCCCCGTCCGTCGGCACCGTGCCCGGGCCGGCGCCGTTGCCGCCCTGGCCGCCGGTGGCCCGGGCGGTCGCGCTCGCCGAGCCGTTCGTGTTCGTCGCGATCGCGGTGGCGCTCGCGTCGCCGGCGGGCCCGCCCGATCCTCCGGATCCGCTTCCGGCCCGGCTGCCTCCGCCCCCGCCGTCGCCGGCGACGGCCTGGGCGGTCGCCGAGGCCGAGCCGGACCCGATCTGCGTCGTCGCGATCGCCGTCGCACCGCCCCCGGCGCCACCGATTCCGCCGGACCCGTTCGCGCCCCCGCCCGGACCGCCGAGGCCGCCGTCGCCGCCGAAGGCGCGTGCCTGGTTGGTCGGATCGGTGGGGCCGCTCGTGGCGGTGACGGTCTCGCCGTCGCCGCCCGGGGTGCCGTTGTTGCCGAGGCCGGTCGTGCCGAGCGCGCCCTGCGCCCCGATGACGGTGACGTCCTCCGCGCGGACGCTCGGGGCGCTCGCGAGGGCGGCGATGAGGGCCGCGACGAGGATCAGGGGCGTCCGCCGGGTCAGGAGCGACGTCGAGGCGAGCCGCCGAGCGAGCGGCGGCGACGATCGGTGGACGAGGGTGCAGAGTCGATCCGAAGCGGCGGGGAGAATGGGCATGCCCGGGGGACCTCGAGGTCGCCCCTTCCCCGATTGCACCCTGACAGAGAACCGCCGCAAGTGTCAACCGGAAAGTGCGGGCTCCGGGTCCACCGCAGGGCGGCCTCGACGCGGCCTGCGCCGCCGACGCCCGCGCGTGTCGTCGCGGCGCCTCAGCGATCGCCGCCCGGCGCCCGGGGCAGCCGGAGGCCCTGGCGCGCGACGATCGTGCGCTGGATCTCCGAGGAGCCCGCGTAGATGGTTCCGACGGCGGCGTGGCGATGGGCGCGCTCGAGCCAGCCGTCGGCGGGGGCACCGGGCTCACCGTGCTGCAGGACGCCCGCGGGACCGACGAGATCGAGCAGCTCCGAGCAGGTGTCCTGGAACGTCGTCGTGTAGTAGAGGCGCGCCGTCGAGCTCGCGACCGACGCCGGCTCGCCGCGCTCGACGAGCCAGCTCGCGCGGCGGCCGAGCAGGTAGGCGACCTCGTTGCGGATCGCGGCGCGGCCGATGGCTTCGAGGACGCCGGGGTCGTCGAGCCAGGGGCGACCGTCGTCGTCCCGCGCCGTGCGTGCCCAGTCGACGAACTGCGCGAGGACGCGCGTGCCCTCCTGGCTGCCGCCGGCGCGCTCGTGGGTCAGCGCGACGCCGAGGACCTTCCAGCCGCCGTCGACCTCGCCGATGCGGTAGCGATCGTCGACGCGGACGTCGCGGTAGTAGGTCGCGTTCGTGCGCTCGCCGCCGAGGGTGCGGATCGGGCGGATCTCGATGCCGGGGGTGTCGACGGGGACGAGGAAGAGGGTGAGGCCGTCGCGCTTCGGCTTGTCGGGGCTCGTGCGCGCGAGCAGGAAGATGAACTGCGATTCGTGGGCGAGGCTCGTGAAGACCTTCTCGCCGTCGATCCGCCAGCCGGCGCCCTCGCGCACCGCCCGCGTCCGCACCGCCGACACGTCGGAGCCCGCCCCCGGCTCGGAGTAGCCGAGCGCGACGAGCGACTCGCCGCGGATCATCGGCGGGATCAGCTCGCGCCGCTGCGCCTCGCTGCCGACGTCGCGGATCGTGTTCGCGACCATCATCGTGATCAGGAGCCCGTCGATCGGCGCCTCGGCCAGCGCGGCCTCCTCGTGGAAGGCCGCCATCTCCGCGGGATCGCGTCCCTGGCCGCCCAGCTCCCGCGGCCAGGCCGCGGCGATCCAGCCCTTCTGGCCGAGGGCGCGGTGGAGCGTCCAGTCGTGATAGGTCCCGGTCGAGTGGGCGCGGCCGCGCATCGCGTCGGTCACCGTCTCCGCGAGGAACGCCCGGACTTCGGCGCGGAAGCGATCGCTGCGCTCACCGAGCCGGAAGTCCATCGCGTCGCCCGGTCGCGCGCCCGACTTCGCCGGCCCGAAGCGACCCGGCGCGTGGTTGCAGGCGAGCACGCGGCGACCGAGCCGGCGCAGCTCGCGCGCGGGGACGTCGAGGGCGAGGCTCCAGGCCTTGGCGCGGCGATAGAAGAGCTGGATGTCGTATTCGAGGGTGAACCCGTAGCCGCCGTGGACGTGGAGGCTCTCGCCCGCCGACTGCTCGGCGGCCTCGCCCGCGAAGCGGTACGCCGCCGCCGCCAGCACCGACGCACAGCGCTCGCCCTCGTCCGCGGCCCAGGCCGCCTCGCGGACCAGCAGGCGCGCGCCTTCGACCGCCGCCGAGACGTCGGCCAGGCGGTGGGCCAGGGCCTGGAAGGAGCCGATCGGGACACCGAACTGCTCGCGCGTCGTCGCGTAGGCGACGCCGATCTCGAGCGCCCGCGTCGCGAGCCCCGACAGCGTCGCCGCGGACAGCACGCGCCAGACGTCGAGGGCGCGCTCGAAGGCGGCGTGCGCCTCGGCGCCGTGCGCGAGCACGATGCGATCGCTTCCTCGGGCGGTGCGGTCCGCGAGCGGTGCGTCGCCGAGGTTGCGCGGCGAGCCCGGCAGCGCGCCCTGCGAAGGCGCGGACGGAGAGCCCGACGTCGCGGCAGACGACCCGCCGACGACGACGAGCGCGTCGCCGTCGAGCCCGACGACCCGGCGTGCGATCGCACCCGCCGGCACGAGCGGGAAGACGCCGTCCCGCGCCGGGCGCAGCGCGAGGGTCAGCGCCGGCTGCGCGTGCGCGTCCGCGGCGTCGAAGAAGGAGAGGTCCGCGCCGCCGACGCCCTCGACGGCGACGAGCGCGGCGGCGAGCTCGGCGAAGGGCACCGGCGCGAGCGCCGCCCCGAGCTGCTCCGCGACGAGGGCGCGATCGAGGAGCGAGGCCGCCCGACCGCCGTGGCGCAGAGGACGAACGAGCTCGAGCAGACCGAGCAGGTCGAACGAGCGGAAGAGCGCCGCATCGAAGCCGAGCGGCTCGGCCGCCCGCACCCGCGCCGGCGACACCTCCTTCTCGAGAAAGCCGCGGACGAGGGCGACGAGCGCCTGCTGATCCTCACTGAGCGCGAGCTGCATGTCGTCTCTCCCTCTGGCCGGGTCGAATCATGGATCCGTCGGATCGCCTCGCCGGGCCAGGGCTCCACGGAGGCGATCGGACGGACGCGATTCTATCAAGCGGTCCTGAAGCCGCCGTCGCGGCTCGGGCCCCGCGGTCGGCGACGCCGGAGGCCCGGCAGAGCGGTGTCCCGCGCGGGCGCGAGCCGGCGGAGGGTCTCGCGAGTGCCGTGTATCGTCCGGAGAACGGTTCGGGAGGGTCGGACATGCAGGTCGAGCTCGGGTCGAAGGGCGATCGGATTCGTGGCGAGCTCGTCGTGCCCGGCGCGGGGGCGCATTCCGGCGTGATCGTCGTCCACGACGGGCGTGGCTTCGGCGAGCACGCGATCGGGGTGGCCCACGAGCTCGCGGCGATGGGGCATGCGGCGCTGGCGGTCGACCTCTACAGCCGCGGCAAGCCCGCGGCGGACATCTCGAACCCGGATCTGAAGGCGTTCATGCGCGCGGTGCCCGACGCGCAGATCGTCGGCGACCTGCAGGCGGCGATCGACTTTCTCGCGCGCGACCCCGCGGTCGCCGGCGGGCCGATCGGCCTCGTCGGCTATTGCTGGGGCGGGGCCTGCGCGTTCCTCGCGTCGGCCCATTGCCGGGGCCTCGCCGCGGCGGCGAGCTGGTACGGCGAGCTGCGCACCGAGGTCCTGAACGCCCTCCACCCCGAGCATCCGATCGACGCCGTGCTCGCGCGGCGCTGCCCGGTGGTGGCGCTCTTCGCGGAGCTCGACCCGTACGCGACCCTCTCCCAGGTCGAAGAGCTGCGCGCGCGCCACGCGAAGCAGCCCGGGGGCTCGTCGCTCGAGATCGTCGTCTACCCGGGCCTCGACCATGGCTTCGCCCACCGCGGCCGCGCCCACTTCGACGCGCCGGCCCACGATGACGGCTGGAAGCGGATCCGCGCGCTCTTCGATCGCGAGCTCGCGGGCGGTCGAGGCGGAGCGGGGGCATGACGACTCCGTTCGCGCGACTCTTCGAGCCGATCCGGGTCGGTGGACAGACGATTCCCAACCGGCTCTTCGTCTCGGCCCACCACACGTACTTCGTCGAGCCCGACCCGACCGGCTTCCACCGCTTCACGCTCCTCGGCCAGCGCGCCGTCGACTATCACGCGGCGC
>JAXLZA010000020.1:0-76341 GCA_046351135.1 Myxococcota bacterium
GAGGCAGGCGGAGCAGGCGAGGCCGGAGCGGCGGAGCCGGTCGCGCCCTCGTTCGAAGGGGCGCTGGCCGAGCTCGAGGCGGTCGTCGGTCGGCTCGAGTCCGGCGACCTTCCCCTCGAGCAGGCGCTCGAGGCGTTCGAGTCCGGGATCAAGCTGTCGCGGCAGTGCGCGGCGACCCTCGACGCCGCGGAGCGGCGGATCGAGATCCTGATGGCCGGGCGCGGGGCAGGGGGCGCGCGCGTCGAGCCCTTCGCCGCGGGACGGCGGGACGGGCGGGCCGCCGATGCGGCGCCCGATGCGGGAGACGATGGGCTGGACGTCGACGCCGGGCTGGACGAGCCCGACGACGATCCGGAACGCTGAGGATTCGCCGTGGACGTCGAAGCCTACATGGCCGAGCGGATCCCGCAGATCGATGCGGCGATCGAGGCGCGCTTCGCGCGCGCCGCGGATCGGGTGCCCGCGCCGCTCGCCGGGGCGATGCGTCATCTGCTCTTTCCCGGTGGCAAGCGCCTGCGCCCCGTCTTCGCCCTGGCCGCGGCGGAGGCCGTCGGCGGGCAGGCGAGCGCCGCGCTCCCCCTCGCGGTCGCCGTCGAGCTGATCCACACCTACTCGCTCGTCCACGACGACCTGCCCTGCATGGACGACGACGACTGGCGCCGCGGGCGGCCGACGGTGCACAAGGCCTTCGACGAGGCGACGGCGGTGCTCGCGGGCGACGCGCTCCAGAGCGAGGCGTTCGCGACCCTCGCCGACGACGCGGGCGCGGCGGCGGATCCGGCCCGCATGATGTTCGTCGTCGGGCGCCTCGCGCGGGCGATCGGCGCCGAGGGGCTCGTCGGCGGTCAGCAGGACGATCTCGCCTTCGAGGCGGCGCGCTCCGCCGGCGCGCACGGAACCGACCACGCGCGCCTGGCCTCGATCCACGAACGCAAGACCGCCGCGCTGTTCCAGGCCGCGATCGTCGGCGGCGCGGTGCTCGGCGGCGCGAACGACGACGAGCGCGCGCGGCTCGAGGCCTTCTCGCGCGACGTCGGTGTCGCGTTCCAGATCGCGGACGATCTGCTCGACGCCGACCGCGACGAGGCGGCGAACATCCTGCGCCTGCAGGGGATCGACGACGCGCGCGCCGGGGCCGAGGGCCTCGTCGAGCGGGCGCTCGGTCGGATCGACGGCTGGGGCGAGCGGGCGGTCGCGCTGCGGGAGCTGGCGCGTTTCGCGGTGCGGAGGCGACGATGAGCGAGAGCGAACGAGGCAAGCTGCTGCATGGAATCGAGCGCCCCGCCGATCTGCGCAAGCTGCCGCGGGAGGCGGTGCCCCAGGTCGCGCAGGAGATCCGCGACGAGATCCTCGCCCGGGTCTCCCAGACCGGCGGCCACCTCGCGTCCAGCCTCGGCGCCGTCGAGCTGATCACGGCGATCCACTACGTCTTCGACACGCCGCAGGATCGCCTGATCCTCGACGTCGGCCATCAGGGCTACGCCCACAAGATGCTGACCGGACGCCGCGAGGACTTCGACTCGATCGGGCAGCGCGCGGGCATGTCGAAGTTCCTGCGCCGCAGCGAGTCCGAGTTCGATCATTTCGGCGCCGGCCACGCCGGGACCTCGATCTCCGCCGCCCTCGGCATGGCGCGCGCCAAACATCACAAGGGCGAGCCCGGCGTCGTGATCGCGTTGATCGGCGACGGCGCCATGACGGCGGGCATGGCCTTCGAGGCCCTCAACCATGCGGGCCACATCGGCGAGAAGAACCTGATCGTGATCCTCAACGACAACGAGATGTCGATCGACCCGAACGTCGGTGCGCTCTCGTCCTATCTCTCGCGCAAGCTGTCGGCGCCGATGGTGCGGCGGATGAAGGGCTGGGCGCGGGAGTTCCTCTCCGGCATGCCCGGCGACATGCTCCACTGGGCGCGCAAGGCCGAGGAGTCGCTCAAGGTCTTCTTCTCGCCCGGCCTGCTCTTCGAGGCCCTCGGCTTCCGCTACGTCGGCCCGATCCAGGGCCACCGCCTCGACGTCGTGCTCGAGACCTTCGAGAACGTGAAGCAGATGGTCGCCCAGGGCTCCGGCCCCGTGCTGATCCACGCGATCACCGAGAAGGGCCACGGCTACGCCCCCGCCGAGGCCGATCCGCTCAAGTACCACGGCGTCGGCCAGTTCGACGTCGAGTCGGGCAAGTTCGCGCCGACGCGCCAGGCCCCCCCGACCTACACGAACGTCTTCGCCGACACCCTGATCCGCCTCGCCCGCGAGGACGAGCGCATCGTCGCGATCACCGCCGCCATGGCCTCCGGCACCGGCCTCGACCGCTTCGCACGCGCCCTGCCCAAGCGCTTCTACGACGTGGGCATCGCCGAGCAGCACGCGGTGACCTTCGCCGCGGGGCTCGCCGCCGAGGGCATGAAGCCGGTCGTCGCGATCTACTCGACCTTCCTGCAGCGCGCCTTCGACCAGGTCGTCCACGACGTCTGCCTGCAGAACCTCGACGTGACCTTCGCCCTCGACCGCGCGGGGCTCGTCGGCGCCGACGGGGCGACGCATCAGGGCCTCTACGACTTCGCCTACTTCCGCATGCTGCCCAACGCCCTCGTGATGGCGCCGAAGGACGAGAACGAGCTGCAGCATCTGCTGCGGACGGCGATCGAGTATCCGGGACCCGCGGCGGTGCGCTTCCCGCGCGGTGCGGGAGTCGGCGTGCCGCTCGATCCCGACGTGAAGCCGCTGGCGATCGGGAAGGCCGAGCTGCTGCGCGACGGCGACGACGCGGTCGTGCTGGCGATCGGGACGACGGCGCATCCGGCGCTCGAGGCCGCCGCGGAGCTCGCGGCCGAGGGCATCGCCTGCGCGGTGCTGAACGCGCGCTTCGTGAAGCCCCTCGACCGCGAACGGATCCTCGAGCTCGCGCGGCGCGCGCGCGCCGTCGTGACGGTCGAGGAGCACGGCATCCTCGGCGGCTTCGGGAGCGCGGTGCTCGAGCTGCTCGCGGAGGCGGGCGTCGAGGTGCCGGTGCGGGTGCTCGGGATCCCCGACGCGCTGATCGAGCACGGCGAGACGCCGGCCAGCGTCGGGATCGCCGCCGCCGACATCCGCGACGCCGTCGCCGCGCTCGTGCGGGGCCGGCGCCCGCTCGAGGCCAGCCCGGAAGCGCCCCTTCGTTGAGCCCCCGCGCAGAGAAGCCCGAGCGCCTCGACGAACGGGTCGTGCGCGAAGGGCTCGCCGAGAGCCGGACCGCCGCCCAGGCGCTGATCCTCGCGGGCCGTGTGCTCGTCGACGACGTGCCGTCGGACAAGCCGGGGACGCGGGTCGCGCCGGAGAGGGTGGTGCGGCTGAAGGGCGGCGCGCGGCCCTTCGTCTCCCGGGGAGGCGAGAAGCTCGCGGCGGCCCTCGACGATCTCGGCCTCGATCCGCGGGGGCTCGTCTGCCTCGACGTCGGCGCCTCGACCGGCGGCTTCACCGACTGCCTGCTGCAGCGCGGCGCCGTCCGCGTCGTCGCCGTCGACGTCGGCCACAGCCAGATGCACTCGCGCCTGCGCCTCGATCCCCGGGTCGAGGTCCGCGAGGGCGTGAACGCCCGCCACCTCGCACCGGCGGACTTCGGCGATCGCTTCGACCTCGTCGTCGTCGACGTCTCGTTCATCTCCCTCTCGCTGGTGCTCCCGGCGATCGATGCCTGCGCGCCGGCTGCGGCGTTCCTGCTGCTCGTGAAGCCCCAGTTCGAGGTCGGGCGCGAGCAGGTCGGGAAGGGCGGGGTCGTCCGCGACGACGCCTTGCGGACGGGGGCGGCGGACCGGATCTCCCGGGCGGCGCTGGCCCTCGGGCGGCACGAGCGCGGGCGCGTCGACAGCCGGGTGCCGGGCCCCAAGGGCAATCGCGAGATCTTCCTGTGGCTCTCGCCGCGCACGACCGATGGGGCGGGCATCCCGGTCGGGCCGGTCGGGCCGGGCGTCGGCGGAGCCGGGGGCGGGTGCGGCGGGGCCGCCGCGAACGGCGCGGGGAGCGACGGGGTCGGTGGACCCGATGGCCGGGCCGGGGAAGCCGCGGGGGCGGAATGCTAAGGTCCGGCTTCCGGGCCGGTCGGTGCGTTTCCGGACGCCCGGGCGGGTTGGGCCGGTGCCCGACCGGAGACGCCGGGCGAACGATCCCTTCGAAACGGGAGGCCAGGTCATGATCGAAGTCACGAAAGACGCCGTTGCGCGCCTCCGCACGCTCCTCGACGAGGACGGCAAGCTCGCGACCCACGGCCTGCGCATGAAGGTCGTCGGCGGGGGCTGCAGCGGCCTGCAGTACCAGCTCTCCTTCGACGACGTCGTGCGCGACATCGACCACGCGATCGAGGTCGACGGCGTGAAGGTCATCATCGACGAGAAGAGCGCGCTCTACCTCGTCGGCGCGAGCCTCGACTTCGTCGACACGCTCCAGGAATCCGGCTTCAAGATCCAGAATCCCAACGCGTCGAATACCTGCGGCTGCGGCCAGTCCTTCGCGGCCTGAGGCGGCTCTGCGCGCCGCCTGAGGCGGCTCCGCGCGCGGAGGCCGGCCCGACGGAGGCTTCGCGCCCGGAGCGGACATGGCTTCGCGCACCGACCCCATCTACCTCGACCACCACGCGACGACGCCCCTCGACGAGCGTGTGCTCGAGGCGATGCTCCCGTATCTGCGCGAGGAGTTCGGCAACGCCGCGAGCCGGACCCACGTCTACGGCTGGCGCGCCGAGGCCGCGGTCGAGCGCGCCCGCGAGCGCCTCGCCGATCTGCTCGGGGCCCGGGATCCCGCCGAGATCGTCTTCACGAGCGGCGCCACCGAGAGCAACAACCTCGCGCTGCTCGGTCTCGCCGAGGCCGAGCCCGCCCGCCGCCACGCGATCACCGTCGCGACCGAGCATCCCTCCGTGCTCGATCCCTTGCGCGCCCTCGCGCGGCGGGGGCTCGAGCTCGACGTCCTCGACGTCGACGGCGAGGGCCGGGTCGCGCCCGAGTCCGTCGCCCGCGCGCTCCGCGACGACACCCTCGTCGCCAGCGTGATGGCGGCCAACAACGAGATCGGCGTCGTCCAGCCGATCCGCGAGATCGCCGCGGCCTGCCGCGAGCGGGGCGTCCCCTTCCACTGCGATGCCGCCCAGGCCGCCGGCAAGCTCGCCCTCTCCGCCGCGGACGACGGCATCGACCTGCTCTCCGTCTCGGGCCACAAGCTCTACGGGCCGAAGGGGATCGGGCTGCTCGTCGTCCGCCGGCACGGCCGGCCGCGACTCCGCCTCGAGCCGCGCCAGTACGGCGGCGGCCACGAAGGCGGGCTGCGCTCCGGCACGCTCCCGGTCGCCTCGATCGTCGGACTGGCCCGGGCGCTCGAGCTCTGCGTCGCCGAGCGCGAGAGCGAGGGGGGGCGGCTCGCTTCGCTCCGGGATCGGCTGCTCGCCGGGCTCGAAGCGGCGCTGCCCGGGCGCGTCCTCCTGAACGGTCCCCGCGACGCGCGCCTGCCGGGCAACCTGAACGTGTCCTTCGCCGACTGCGACGGGGACCGTCTGCTCGCCGACCTGCGCGGCATCGCGGTGTCGTCGGGCTCGGCCTGCAGCTCGGCCCTGCCCGAGCCGAGCCCGGTCCTGCTCGCCCTCGGCCGGTCGCCGGCCCTCGCGAAGGCGTCGCTCCGCTTCGGGCTGGGGCGCGGGACGACACAGGATCATGTCGCCAAGGCGATCGCGTGCGTCGTCGAGGCGGTGACCCGCCAGGCCGAGCCCGCCCGCGTGACCGGCGCGAGCGCGTAGGGGCGCCCGCCGGCGGGCGCCGGTCGCGCGGGTGGGGCGCCGCGTCGCGCCTCGCCCACCGCTCGGGCGCCGGCCGCCCCGCCGCGCCAGCGGACCGCCGCGTGCCGGTCCCGCCCGAGCCGCCCGGCCCCCCGAGCCGGTCCGAGACGCCCCGGGCCACCGGCCGGCGGGTCCGGACGGGTCTGGCTATAGTGCGCCCCGCCTGTTCAACCCCAGAGAGAGAGAGGACCCCTCCGTGAGCGAATCGAAGTCGACCAACATCACCTGGCACGCGGGCCAGGTCAGCCGCCAGGACCGCGAGAAGCTGCTCGGCCAGCGCGGCTGCACCATCTGGCTCACGGGCCTCTCCGGCTCGGGCAAGTCGACGATCGCCGTCGCCGCCGAGAAGGCGCTCGCGAAGACCGGTCGCCTGACCTACATCCTCGACGGCGACAACATCCGCCACGGCCTCAACGCGAACCTGGGCTTCTCCCCGGCCGACCGGACCGAGAACATCCGCCGCATCGGCGAGGTCTCGAAGCTCTTCACCGACGCCGGCATCATCGTCTTCACCTCCTTCATCTCGCCCTACCGCGCCGACCGCGACGCCGTCCGCAAGATCATGGGCCAGGGCGACTTCATCGAGGCCTGGGTCCAGGCCTCGGTCGACACCTGCGAGAGCCGCGACGTGAAGGGCCTCTACAAGAAGGCCCGCGCCGGCGAGATCAAGGACTTCACCGGCATCTCGGCCCCCTACGAAGAGCCGCTGAAGGCCGAGGTCATCCTCGACACCAACGGTCAGACGGTGGACCAGAGCGTCGAGAAGCTGATCGCCTACCTGCAGAAGAACGGCTACCTCGGCTGATCGAGCGAGGCAGCCCGCCTTGACGCGACGACGCTCGACCCTGCGACCGCTCGCGACGCTGTTCGGCGTCATGGCGCTCGCCGGGTGTGCGTCGACCGGCCCCGGCCCCTCGAAGGAGGTCGCCGGGGCCGCCCCGCGCCTCGAGCGCCCCGAATCGCCCGCCGAATACGACGTGCTTGTCGCCGAGCTCGCCCAGGCCGAGGGGCGCTTCGAGGAGGCGCGCGACGCCTACGCCCGCGCGGTCGGCAAGGATCCGAACGCGGCGGTGCTCCACGAGCGGCTGGCGCGACTCTCGTGGCAGCTCGACGACGTCGACGGCGCGGTCCGCTCCGCCGAGCGCGCCCTCGCTCTCGATCCGCAGTCGACCCGGACCCGGCTCTTCCTGGGTCGGCTCTACAACCTGCGCCGCGACTTCGAGGGGCTCGATCGCGTGCTGCGCGACGCCGACGGCGAGCCGCTCGACGCGGACTCCGCCTTCGCGCTCCACCAGGTCGCCCTCGAGCGCGGCGACCTCGTCGAGGCCGAGGCGATGGCGCGCAAGCTGATGGTGCTCGAGCCCGATCAGCTGCGCGGGCGGCTCGGGCTCGTGGCGGTGCTCGATCAGAAGAAGGAGTTCGACGAGGCCGAGAAGGTCATCCGCGAGGGGATCGCGGAGTTTCCGGGCCACTTCCTGCTCTACATGCGCCTCGCCCAGATCGAGCACACCCGCGGCGATCGCGCCGGGGAGATCGCGATCTATCGCGAGCTGCTCGAGAAGCACCCGAACCACTACGGCGTGCTCCAGCGCATGGGTCAGGCGCAGATCGACGCGAACGACGTGAGCGCCGCGATCGAGACCTACACGCGCATCGTCGAGGTCTACCCCGAGGACCTGAACTCGCTGCGGCGGCTCGCGTCCCTCGAGTTCGCGGCGGGGCGCTACGAGTCGGCGGCGAAGCGGCTCGAGCAGGTCATGCGGCGCGAGCCCGGGGACTCGGAGCTCGCGATCGCCGTCGGCCAGATCCGGCGCGCGGCGGGCGACGACGCGGGGGCGCTCGAGGTCTTCGAGCAGATCCTGCCGGGCGATCCGCAGTACATCGAGGCGCGGATCCAGATCTCGGCGGTGCTCGAGAGCCAGGGCAAGCTGAAGGAGGCCCTCGACGAGATGGAGCGCCTGCGCGCCGGCGACGCGGGGCGCGTCGTCGACCTGCGGGCGGCGGCCCTGCGCGCGGAGCTCGGCGACCATGACGGGGCGAAGGCGCTGCTCGAGAGCCTGCTCGAAGGCGGGGAGGGCGACGTCGAGGTCTACTACCAGCTCGGCGTGCTCGAGGGGAGCCGCAAGCAGCTCGACGCCTCGCTCGCCTACATGCGGAAGGTCCTCGAGCTCGATCCGAAGAACGCCGCCGCGCTGAACTTCATCGGCTACTCCTGGGCCGAGCGCGGCGAGAACCTCGAAGAGGCCGAGACGCTGATCCAGCGCGCGCTCGCGCTCTCCCCCGGCGACGGCTACATCACCGACAGCCTCGGCTGGGTCTACTACAAGATGGCCGAGCTGCTGTTCCGCGAGTCGCGCAAGGACGAGGCCCTCGCGCTGCTCGAGCGCGCGCGCAAGCAGCTGCTGCATGCCGTCGAGCTGACGGGCGGCGATCCGGTCGTCTCCGAGCACCTCGGTGACGTCCATCTCCTGCGCGGCGAGAAGGCGCGCGCCCTCGACTACTACGAAGAGGCGGTCGGGCTCGAGATGCGCGAGGAGGAGCAGCCCGACCTGCTCGACAAGATCGACCGCCTGCGGCGCGATCTCGGCCGCGCGCCGCGGTCGGACGGGGCGCCGTGAGCCCTGCGCGAGCGCGGTCGGCGGGCCTCGCGCACCGCGCCCCGATCCGCCTGATCGCCCTGCTCGCGGGCCTCGCGCTGCTGGCCGCGGGCTGCCGGACGGCGCCGCCTCCGGGCCTCCTGCGCGGGACGGTGCGCCCCCTCGACGATCCCCGGGCCAGCCAGCTGCTCGACGACTACCTCGCGCGCACGGCCACGCGCGACGTCCTGCGCGGCTCCGCCCGCGTCGCCCTCACCGGACCCGACTTCAAGCTGAACCGCCCCCAGAACGTCGTCGTCGCCCGGCCGGCGCGGCTGCGCTTCGAGGTCGTCGGGCTCTTCGAGCAGCTCGCTGCGGTGCTCGTCGCCGACGGCGATCGCTACGGCTTCTACGACGCGACGAACGGCGGGATGGAGGTGGGCGCGGTGACGCCGAGCCTGCTCTGGGAGCTCGCGAAGGTCGACGTCGGGATTCCCGAGGCGGTCGGCGTCCTGCTCGGCGCCCCGCGGCCGGAGGCGTTCGGGGCCCGCGCCGCCGTCTGGCAGGAGGAGGGCGACCGGATCGGCATCGCCTTCGCGCGCGCTGCGGGCGGTGCCGAGGGACCGGTCCACCGTCGCCACGGCTGTCCCGCCGAGCCCGAGCGCGGCTGGCGCGACGCGGCCTGCTTCGTCGACGCGGGGGCGCTCGCGGAGGGCGGCGACGCGTTCGTCTTCGATCGAGACGGTCGCCTCGTCGAGCTGCGCGCCTACCTGGCCGGGGGCGAGCTGCGCTATCGCGCCCGCTTCGAGGCGTACGCGCCCCTCGGCGAGGGGGCGGATCCCGTCGATTTTCCGCGCCTCGTCACGATCGAGTCGCCGGCCGTCGGATCGGAGGCGCGCTTCGCCTGGAAGCGCGTCATGCTCGGCGGGGAAGTCGCCGATCGGATGTTCCGGTTGCCGGAGAGGGGGACGCGTTGGTGAGCCGGGGGAGCTGGGGGATCGCGGTGGCCGCGCTCGTCGCGGTCGTGCTCGCCTGCTCGAACGATCCCTATCCGCCGGCCGATGCCCGCGCGAAGGTCCTCTACGGCTCCTTCGTCGAGCCGCCCAAGAAGCTCGATCCCGCGACCTCGTACTCGATGAACGAGCACGTCTACACCGGGGCCGTCTACGCGACCCTGCTCGAGTACCACTTCCTGAAGCGGCCCCTCGAGCTGATCCCGAGCCTCGCGACCGAGCTGCCCGAGGTCGTCGAGCTCGGCGACGGCCGCACGCGCTACCGCTTCGAGCTGCGCCCGGACCTCTTCTTCCACGACGATCCCTGCTTCGAGCTCGGCGGCGAAGGCCGGCGCACGCGCCTCGTCACGATGGCCGACGTCGCCTTCGAGCTCGCCCGGATCGCCGATCCCAAGGTCGGCAGCCCCGTCACCGACCCGTTCTCCCACATCGAAGGCTTCCAGGACTTCACGAAGCGCCTGATGGCGCGCCGCGAGGCGGACCCGGCCTTCGCCGCGCGACCGGTCCACGAGCAGTACGCCGAGGTCGGGCCGATCGCCGGGGTGACGACGCCGTCGTCCCACGTCCTCGAGATCACCCTCGCGAAGCCCTATCCGCAGATCCTCTACTGGTTCGCGATGCAGTTCACGAGCCCGGTGCCCTGGGAGGCGATCCAGTACTACGACGGCCAGCAGGGGCGGGATCGCTTCGACGATCATCCCGTCGGCTCCGGCCCCTTCCAGATCACGCGCTACGACAAGCGCGCGATCATCGTGCTCGAGCGCTCCGCGAGCTGGCACGGCGTCCGCCATCCCGAGTGGAAGGCTCCGGGCACCGTCTACCCCTCCGAAGGCGAGCCCGGGGATCGCGAGGAGGGGCTGCTCGACGACGCCGGCCGGCCGCTGCCGATGATCGATCGCATCGAGGTCCGCCGCGAGAAGGAGAGCATCTCGCGCTTCACGAAGTTCATGCAGGGCTACTACGACACCTCGACGGTCTCGGTCGACAACTTCGACACCGTGATCCGCAACGACGCGCTCTCCCCGGAAATGGCGGAGCTCGGGATCCGCCTCGAGAAGGAGGTGGCGCCCGTCATCTCGTATCTCGCCTTCAACATGAACGACCCCGTGGTCGGTCGAGGCAAGTCGAAGGCCGACCAGGAGCGCAATCGCCGGCTGCGCCAGGCGATGAGCCTCGTGATCGACTCCCGGGAGTTCCTGCGCATCTTCGTCAACGGTCGCGGGCTCGCGGCGGAGTCGCCGATCCCGCCCAACATCTACGGCTACGACCCCGACTACCGCAATCCCTTCCGGACCCCGGACCTCGAGCGCGCCAAGGCGCTCATGGTCGAGGCCGGCTACCCGGGCGGGATCGACCCGAAGACCGGGGACGCCCTGAAGATCACCCTCGACTCCGCGAACACCACGACCCAGGGCCTGATCCAGCTCCAGTTCTTCACGAACGCCTGGAAGAAGCTCGGCCTCGACGTCCGGATCGACGCGACCAACTACAACCAGTTCCAGGAGAAGCTCCGCAACGGGGCCCACCAGGTCTTCGACTTCGGCTGGGGCGCCGACTACCCGGACCCGGAGAACTTCCTCTTCCTCTTCTCGTCGAAGATGGGCAACGACGCCTTCGGCGGGCCGAACGCCGCGAACTTCTCGGACGCGCGCTTCGACGCGCTCTTCGACCGCATGAAGATCGAGCCGAACGGCCCGCGCCGGATGGAGCACATCCGCGCGATGCGCGAGATCCTCGAGCACGAGCGCCCCTGGATCGAGCTCTACTTCCCCGAGAACTACGCCCTGCTGCACGGCTGGGTTTCGAACGTGAAGCCGACCGGGATGTCGATCCCGACCTATCAGTACCTCGACCTCGACCCGGCCCTGCGCGCCGAGCGCCGCGCCGCCTGGAACGACCCGATCGTGTGGCCCGCCTGGGGGCTCGCCACGCTCGCGCTCGTCGTCCTGATCCCGGGCATCCGGACCTACCTGAAGGAGCGCCAGTAGATGGGGGCCTACGTCCTGCGCCGGCTCGCCTGGGGCTTCGCCGTCGTGATCGGCGTGCTCTTCCTGCTCTTCGTGCTGTTCTTCGCCGTGACCGATCCCGACGACATCGCGCGCAAGGCGCTCGGGGACAAGGTGCCGCCGTCGGTGATCGAGGTCTGGAAGGCGAACCACGGCTACGACCGGCCGCTCTGGCCCTGGCAGGACCCGGGCGGCAACCTGCTCTTCGACCACTACCGGCGCATGCTCACCTTCGACTTCGGCCTCTCGGACGCGGACGACTCGCCGATCCTCGAGCGGATCCGGCAGGGGATGGGGCCGTCGCTGTCGCTGACGGTGCCGCTGCTGCTGCTCTCGCTCCTCGTCTCGATCCCGCTCTCGCTCGTCGTCGCGTTCTTCCGCGAGACCTACATCGACCGCACGGGGGTCTTCGTCTGCGTGCTGGCGATGAGCGTCTCGGGGCTCCTCTACATCATCGGCGCGCAGTTCCTGCTCGGGAAGATCCTGCGCTGGTTCCCGATCTCGGGCTTCGATCCCGATCCGCTCATGCTGCCGCGCTTCCTCGCGATGCCGCTGCTGGTCGGCGTGCTCTCGGGCCTCGGCTCCGACGTCCGCTTCTACCGCACCGCCTTCATCGAGGAGAGCACCCGCGACTTCGTCCGCACCGCCCGCGCCAAGGGCGCCGGCGAGGTCCGCATCATGACGCGCCACGTGCTGCGCAACGCCATGATCCCGATCCTGACCCAGGTCGTGATGTCGATCCCGTTCCTGTTCACCGGCTCGCTGCTGCTCGAGTCCTTCTTCGGCATCCCCGGCCTCGGCGGGATCACCGTCGACGCGATCCAGTCGAACGACTTCGCGACGCTGCGGACGATGGTGTTCATCGGCTCGCTGCTCTTCGTCGTCGGGCAGATCCTGACGGATCTCTCCTACGGGCTCGTCGATCCGCGGGTGAGGCTCGGCGAATGACGATCGAGCCCTACATGCTCTCGAACCTGTCGGTGCTCGCGCTCGCGGGCGTCGCCCTGCTCGCCGCCCGCTTCGTGCGGCGCAACCGGCTCTGGGGCGAGGCGGTGGCCGTGCTCTGGAAGCGCCGGCGCCTCGCGCTCGGCGTGCTCGCGGTCTACTGCGCGATCGCGCTGCTCGACTCGATCGCGTGGAAGGGTGGGGTGCCGGCGGACGTCGAGGGGGTGCTGCCGAACGCGCCGTATTCGGTGATCGACCGGATCTTCCTCGACTCGACGGAGGCCTCGTACTCGGCGCCCTTCGCGGCGGTCGAGTTCTACGGCGAAGCGCCGCTGCGGCATCCCGGCGCCCATCCGCTCGGGACCGACATCATCGGCCGCGACGTGCTCTACATGGCGCTGAAGGGCGCGCGCGTGGCGCTCCTGATCGGCGGCATCACCAGCCTGATCGCGATCCCGCTCGCGCTGCTCTTCGGCGTCGGCGCCGGCTACTTCGGCGGGCGCTTCGACGACTTCGTCTTCTTCCTGATCTCGACGCTGGCCTCGATGCCGGGGCTGCTGCTCCTGATCGCGCTCATCATGGCGATGGGGCGCGGGACGCTCTCGGTCTGCGTCGCCCTCGGCGTCACGAGCTGGGTCGGCTTCTGCCGCCTCTCGCGCGCCGAGACGCTCAAGCTGCGGGAGCTCGACTACGTCCAGGCCGCCCGCGTCCTCGGCGTCTCCGAGCTCGGCATCATCTTCCGCCACATCCTGCCCAACCTGGCCCATCTGATCGTGATCACCTTCGTGCTGATGTTCTCCGGGCTCGTGCTCTCCGAGGCCGTGCTCTCGTGGCTCGGCATCGGGGTCGAGGGGAGCTGGGGCCAGATGATCGACGGGGCGCGCAACGAGCTCTCCCGCGACCCGGTCGTGTGGTGGAACATCGCGACGGCGGGGACGGCGCTCTTCGCGCTGATCCTCGCGGTCAACACGGTGGGTGACGCGATCCGCGACGTGCTCGATCCGCGCACGCGGAGGGAGTCGTAGTGGCGCCGCTGCTCGAGATCCGCCACCTGCGCACCGCCTTCCCGGGCCCCCGCGGCCGGGGCGCCGACGGCCGCATCCACGTCGTCGACGACGTCTCCTTCGGGCTCGAGCGCGGGGAGGTGCTCGCGCTCGTCGGCGAGTCGGGCTCGGGCAAGTCGATGACGGCGCTCTCGATCCTGCGGCTCGTGCCGAAGCCCGGGCGCGTCGTCGCAGGCGAGGTCCGGCTCGCGGGCGAGGATCTGATCGGGCTCTCCGTCTCGGCGATGCGCCGCGTCCGGGGCAAGCGGATCGCGATGATCTTCCAGGAGCCGATGACGGCGCTGAATCCGGTGGTGCGCGTCGGCGACCAGGTCATCGAGGCGATCCGGCTCCACGAGCCCGTCTCCCAGGCCGACGCGCGGGCGCGGGCGCGGGCGCTCTTCGCCGAGGTCGGCATCCCGGACCCCGAGGCGCGCCTCGACGCCTATCCGCATCAGCTCTCGGGCGGCCTCAAGCAGCGCGTCATGATCGCGATGGCGCTCTCGACGCGCCCCGAGATCCTGATCGCCGACGAGCCGACGACGGCCCTCGACGTGACGATCCAGGCCCAGATCCTGGGCCTCCTGCGCAAGCTCCAGCGCGAGCGGGGCACCGCGATCCTGCTCATCACCCACGACCTCGGCATCGTCAACGAGCTCGCCGACCACATCGCCGTGATGTACGCGGGGCGGATCGTCGAGCTCGCGCCCCGCGACGCGCTCTTCGCGGCGCCGCTCCATCCGTACACGCGCGGCCTGCTCGCCGCGATCCCGGCCCTCGCGACGCCGGGGACGCGCCTGCACGAGATTCCCGGGACGGTGCCCTCCGCGGGGCGGTGGCCGCGCGGCTGCCGCTTCGCCCCGCGCTGCAGCCAGCGCATCGCGATCTGCGAGGTCGACGATCCGGCAGAGACGATCGGCGCCGGCGGGCGCCGCGTGTACTGCCACGTCGTCACGCCGTCCGAGGCGGCCGGGGCGAGCGCTCCGGACGGGAAGGGCGGGCGATGACGGCGAACGAGACACTCCTGCGCGTCGAGGGGCTCACGACCTGGTACCCGATCCGGCGCGGGCTGATGCGTCGGATCCACGGCCACGTCCAGGCCGCGACCGACGTCTCGTTCGAGATCGCCCCGGGCCGCACCCTCGCCCTCGTCGGCGAGTCCGGCTGCGGCAAGAGCACCGTCGGCCGCTCGATCCTCGGCCTCGAGTCGCCCCGGGCCGGGCGCGTCGTCTTCGAGGGGCGCAACCTCCTCGAGGAGTCGCCCGAGGCCCTGCGCGCCGCGCGCCAGCGCCTGCAGATCGTCTTCCAGGACCCGCTCGCGTCCCTCGATCCGCGCATGCGCATCCGCGACCAGATCGCCGAGGGCATGCGCTCCTTCGGGATCGGCTCGAGCAATGCCGACTACGATCGCCGGGTCGCCGAGCTGCTCGTCCGCGTCCAGCTCGATCCCGCGATGATGGATCGCTATCCGCACGAGTTCTCGGGCGGGCAGCGCCAGCGCCTCTGCATCGCCCGGGCGCTCGCGGTCGAGCCGCGCCTGATCGTCTGCGACGAGTCGGTCTCGGCCCTCGACGTCTCGATCCAGGCCCAGATCCTGAACCTCCTGACCGACCTCCAGCGCGAGCTCTCGCTCTCCTACCTCTTCATCACCCACGACCTCTCGGTCGTCCGCTATCTCGCCCACGAGGTCGCCGTGATGTACCTGGGCCGGATCGTCGAGCACGGTCCGACCGAGCGCATCTTCGCGCGCCCGGCCCATCCCTATACGCGCGCCCTGCTGGCCTCGATCCCGACCCTCGATCCGAAGCGGAAGGTCGAGGCGCCGCCGGTACTGGGCGACGTCCCCTCGCCGAGCAACCCGCCCCCCGGCTGCCCTTTCCATACCCGCTGCCCCCATGTGATGAACCGCTGCCGGCGCGAGCTCCCGCCTGCCTACCCCGTCGAGGGGGGCACCAGCCGCTGCTTCCTCTCGGAGCCCGGGGCCGAGCGGGAGGCCGGTGCGGGGCGCTGACCGGCGCACCCCGGGCCTTCCCCGGATCCTCTCAGGTTTGCCGCCGGGGCGGTCGATGGCCTCGCGCGAGAGGGCACCATGCGCGATCGACCGAAGGTGGGAGAGATCCTCGTCCAGGCGGGCATCATCGACGAGCTGCAGCTCGCCGCGGCCCTGGGCGAGCAGACGCGCTGGGGTCGTCGCCTCGGCATGACGCTGATCAAGCTCGGGATGGTCCAGGAAGGCCATCTCGTGCGGGCCCTCGCGCGGCAGTACGACATGCCGGTGGCGAGCCTCGCCGGCAAGAAGATCGCCCCGGAAGTCATCGCCCTCGTCCCGGCCAGGCTCGCGATCGAGCACGGCGTCGTCCCGCTCTTCGTCAAGAAGGAAGGCCACAAGTCGCAGCTCTTCCTCGGCATGGAAGAGCCCTCCGATCTCGGCATCCTCGACGATCTCGCCTTCCACACCGGCATGTCGATCCGCCCCGTGATGGTCGGCCCGACGGAGCTCGGCGAGGCGATCGATCGCTACTACACCGTGCGCCCCGCATCCGCGTCGTCGCGGCTGCCGGATCCGCTGCGCGCCGCGGATACCCTCGGCGAGAACAACCTGCGCAGCCTGCGCGAAGAGTCGGCCCCGACGCTGTCGGAGCTCCTGAAGCCGGGCCCCGCGAGCGCAGCGTCCCCCGTCGTCGCCGCGGCGGGCGAAGCCATGGTCGATGTGACGCCGCTCTTCCCCGCGGTGCCCGATCCGGAGCCGGACTCCGACACGGAGCCGGTCGTCGTCGCCGCGGTGCAGCCGCGGCCCGAGCCCGTGAAGCCCGCCGCCGGGCCCTCGGCGCCGCTCCCGCGCGCGATCGCGGCGGAGCGCCCGCTGCCCGCCGTCGGCCAGCCCGTCGCACCGCCCGTCGCGCCGCCCGTCGCGCCGGCGCCGGCGCCGCTCGCGCCGACGCCGACCGGCGCGCCCGGGCCGGGCCCGACGCCCGGCGGCGGGGCGCAGCCGACCGCCGCCGCCGTCGCCGCGCCGAGCGAGCTCTGGGCCGCCGAGGTCGCGCGCGCGATCGACGAGACCGAGCGCACCCGCCTCGTCGCCAAGGCGATCGCCCATCTCCTGATCGAGAAGGGCATCCTGACCCTCGACGAGCTCCAGGCCCGCATCGAGAAGATGAAGTCGGGCCGGCCGGGCGCGGCGGTGTAGATCTCGACTAAGCTCCGGCTCGGATCGAGGTCGGCGCGGGGTGTGCCGAGCGCGGCTCGCTGCGGTCGGCTTGACAGTCCCCGGGGCCGGCGCAACCTTGCCGCGCCCCGGTGTCCAGGAACCCGTACGAACGATCCGGCCGTCCCCGGCCGCGGAGAAAGCCATGCGTCTCGAATTCGGCTTCAAGCTCGACGACTGCGAGATTCCGCGCTTCGCCGTCGAGGCGGTCGAGGGCATCAACAAGCTCTTCACCCTCGCGACCCTCGTGCTGAACGTGCTCGAGTCGAAGAAGAAGGTCGAGATCGTGTTCCACGGGATCAACCCCGAGGATCCCGAGCGCAAGATCGAGGCGTTCAAGCAGATCGCGACGAGCGCGCCGACGCCGCTCGCGCTCGCCTTCGCGAGCGGCGACCGCCGCCAGGTCCCCGGCTCCTCGAGCTATTTCCGCTGGCTCACGGTGACGGCGGGCTGAGCCCCGGCTCCACGCCTTCGCACCCGATGCCCCGGAAGCGATGACGCCGCGCGAGCGAGCGCCGGGCGATCTCGCGCCGCGCGCCCGCCTGGTCGAGCTTCGGATCGTCGAAGGGCAGGCGGGCGAGGTAGCGCGCGAGGAAGGCCTCGCGCGCCGCGCACGACAGATCCTCGTCGGCGATCGAGGCGTTCAGCTGGGCGAGGGCGACGAGGCGGGCCTCGTCCGTCGGGCGCGCGGGCCCGACGAGATCCTCGAGGTCGAGGAGCCGGAAGCGGAACGTCTCCCCGACCTCCTCGACGCGCAAGTTGCTGCCCTTCAGGTCGGCGTGGCCGAGGCCGAGGGCATGCAGCTCGGCGAGCCACTCGCCGAGGGCGTTCGCGAGGGCGAGGGCGCGCTCGGTCGACGCCGGACGGTGTCGGTCGAGGTCCACGCCGGCGACGGCCTCGAGGACCAGCCAGCAGGCGCCCGGCAGCCCGCCCCGCTCGGCGTCGAGCGCGGCCAGGGGGCGCGCGGCGCGGCCGAGCAGCAGCTGATCGCGCCGTCCCTTCGCGAAGGCCCGGGCCGCCCGCGTTCCGCGCAGGCGAGCGACGCAGCGCTCGGCGAAGGAGCCCGCGTCGCACCCCTTCACGACATAACGTCGACCCGCGTGCTCGAGCTCGGCGACCCAGGTTCGCCCGCCGCGTCGGAGCCGGCGCGTCGGGCTCGCCTCGGCCCGGGCGACGAGCTCGAGCAGGCTCGCCTCGGAGAGCGTGGCGTCGCGCAGCCCGCGCAGGTCGTCGCGGGCGACCCGCTCGACGCCCGGCGCGCCGCGCCCCGGGCGTCGGGCGCGTCGCGCGCGGCCCCGCAGATGATCCGCCGCGAAGTCGCGCAGGACGCGGTCCTGCTCGGGGCCGAGGCCGAGCCGCTCGCGCAGCCGGGCGCGCAGCGGTGCGGGCCACTCGGCGCGAAGGCACGAGAGCTCGAGCCGGGCGAGGTCGCGCGCGCGCTCGCCGGCGCCGCGCGCCCTGCGACCGCGCTGATGGTCGAGCAGGACGATGCGTCCGGTGCGCTCGTCCAGCAGGAGGTTGCCGAGGTGGAGGTCGCCGTGGAGGCGGTCGGTGGCGGCGAGCTGCGCGAGCGTCGCGGCGAGCGCCTCGACGAGGGCGCGCTGCGCGTCGCCGTCGGCCCGGGCGAAGGCGGTCGCGAGCGGTGTGCCGGGGACGTGCTCGAAGACGACGAGCTCGTCGCCCGAGGCCGCGCGGCCGAGGGCGAGGGGGCGGGGGACGGCGAGCCCGCGCGCCTGGAGCGCGACGAGCGCGTCCCCACTCGCGGCGCGCCGGCGAGCGGCCGGCCAGGCGCTTCAGGCGCTCGCGCAGCGGGTGGCGTCCGGTCGCGGTGTGGTGGGTCTTGATCACGACGCGCAGCGGATCCGGCCGCGCGAGGGTCCGGACCTCGAGCGTCCGACGGGGGGTCGCTTGCAGGATCTCGGCCGGACCGGGCGCGCGAGCGAGGGCCGCCGCGAGCGCTCCGTGGAGCGACGGATCCCCGGCCTGCCACGCGACGGGCGAAGCGAGGGCGGCGAGCCCGGGCGGCGCGGGCGCGGGCCCGTTCGGCGCGCTCATCGCGGCGCGGCTCCGCGGGCCGCGACGATGCGACGATATTCGGCGCGCAGCGCCGCGACGTGGCCGGGCCAGTCGAAGGGCAGCACGTCACGGCGCGCGGCCGCGCCCATTCTTCGGCGGACGTCTTCGCGCCCGCAGCGCCGCAGCGCCTCGACGAGCGCGTCCGGATCGCCCGCGTCGACGCGCAGGCAGGCGTCGCTCGAGAGCCACTCGGCCGCCCCGTTGCTCCGGCTCGTCACGATCGGGAGCCCCGACGCCGCGGCCTCGAAGGTCACGTTCGCGAAGGCGTCGTAGCGCGTCGGCAGCAGCAGCCCGTCGACCGCGGCATAGACGTGCTCGAGGTCGTCGCGCGGACCGAGGAAGCGCACCCGCTCACCGACCCCCGCCGCCGCGGCGCGTCGCCGCCACGGTCCCGGATCGTCGCGCCCCGCGACCCAGAGCCGAAGCCCCGGATCCGCGAGGCGCCTCAGCGCCGCGAGGCAGAGCGCCAGCCCCTTGCGGTGCCAGCCCGAGCCGGGGAAGAGCCAGACGACGTCCGTCCCGGCACCGAGGGACGCACGCAGCGCGCGGCCGGCCTCGGCGTGGCGGGTCGCGTCGAAGCGCATCGCGTCGACCGCGTTGGGCAGGAGCAGGATGCGCTCGGGGGCGACGCCCTCGTGCTGGCAGAGCCGGTCGGCGACGAGCCGCGAGGCGCACTGGATCCGCTGGCTCGGGTCGGCGAAGACCGCGCGCTCGAGGGCGAGCAGGCTGCGGTGGCGCGGGAGCCAGCGGCGATAGGCGCGGCCGAGGGGGGAGTAGGTCCGCCGCAGGAAGTCTTCGTGGCTGCCGCCCCCCGCGCGGTAGAGGTCCTGGTGACGGGTGCGGCTGAAGGCGTGGACGACGTCGAAGCTCCGCGCGCGGATCGCGGCCTCGGCGGCGCGGGAGAAGGCGAGGGCGCGCAGCGGATGGCGTCGTCGCGCACCACCGACCCGGACGACCTCGAGCCCGGGCGCGTCGCCCGCCCCGGCGTCGGTGGCCCCGCCCGCCCGGCCGATCGCGCGGTCTCCGCCGCCCGGGCCGACGCTCTCCGCGCCCGGCTCCGCCTCCCGGGCGATCACGCTCACCGTCTCGCCCTGGCGCACCAGCTCCCGGGCGACCTGCCACGCCACGTTCTCGACACCGCCGGTGCCCGGGGCAAAGCGTTCGACGACGAGGGCGATGCGCAGGGGTTCTTCCTCGGGCAGGCGTGCGGGGACGGTATCGGCTCGGCGCCCGAGCGTCATTCGGTCGGGGGCGCGTGGAACGGCGCCCGGATTCGCGGTGTCTCGCGCGCACCGAATCGCTCGCGCGTCTTGACTCGTCTGGCGGGATGCCGCAAATATTCGCGCGCCCGCTGGTCCACCGGCTGCCGATGCCCCGGGTATCGCCCCGTTGGACGTGCTCCGACGAGCGGGCGATGCCCGAAGACGCGACGCGTCGCGAGCGATCGCGAAGGATCGAGGGGGACCGGACCGCGTGACGGACCAGGCCAGTCGCGAGACGACGAACGAGTCGAAGCACGAGACGAAGCGCGAAGAGCGCCCGGCCGGGGGTGGAGCCGCGCCCCTGGCGATCGAGGTCGATGGCCTCTCGAAGCGCTATGGGGACCACGAGGCCGTCCGCAACCTCTCGTTCGGCGTGCGCGCCGGGGAGGTCGTCGGGTTCCTCGGGCCTAACGGGGCCGGCAAGACGACGGTGATGCGGATCCTGACGGGCTACCTGCCGGCGACGGACGGGACGGCGCGGATCGCGGGCCACGACGTCTTCTCCGATCCGATCGCCGCGCGCCGCGCCATCGGCTACCTGCCCGAGACGCCGCCGCTCTACCCGGAGATGACGCCGGCCTCCTACGTCGACTTCGTGGCCCGGCTGAAGGACGTGCCCCGCGCGAAGCGGCGGGCGGCAGTCGATCGGGCGCTCGAGCGCTGCGGCCTCGCGAACGTCCGGGGCCGGGAGATCCGCCAGCTCTCGAAGGGCTATCGCCAGCGGGTCGGCCTGGCCCAGGCGATCGTCCATGATCCCCAGGTGCTCGTTCTCGACGAGCCGACCGTCGGCCTCGATCCGATCCAGATCCGCGAGATCCGGGCGCTGATCGCCGATCTCTCCCGCTCGGGCCATCAGACCGTGATCCTCTCGACCCACATCCTGCCCGAGGTCGAGGCGATCTGTCAGCGCGTGATCCTGATCGGCCGCGGCCAGAAGGTCCTCGACCAGCCGCTCGCCGAGCTGACGAAGGGCGGCGTCGCCCTCGAGGAGGTCTTCACGCGGGTCATGACCCGGGATGCGGCCGACGCCCTCGAAAGGGGGGCGGCGTGAGACACACGCTGACGATCGCCTCGCGCGAGCTGCGCTCGCTCTTCCTCTCGCCGGTCGCCTACGTCGTCCTGACGCTCTGGTCGGTCATCGCAGGGACCTTCTTCCTCGTGAGCCTGCTGACCTTCCACGAGCGCCAGCTGCAGCTCCAGCAGTTCCAGATGCTCGAGCAGATCGAGTCGATGAACCTGAACGACAACCTGATCGAGCCCTTCATCGGCTCGATGTGGGTCATCGTGCTCTTCCTGCTGCCGGCGGTGACCATGGGCCTCGTCGCCAGCGAGAAGGCCAACGGGACCGACGAGCTGCTGCTGACCAGCCCGATCACGATCTGGGACATCGTGCTCGGGAAGTTCCTCGCCGGGGTCGAGTTCGTGACGATCCTGACGGCGATCGCGGGCTTCTTCCCGGCGCTGCTCTTCCATTACGGCGAGCCCGAGCTCGGCAAGACGCTCGCGGGCATGCTGTGTCTCTGGCTCGTCAGCGTGACCTACGTCGCCGTCGGGGTCTTCGCGTCGTCGGTGACCCGCAACCAGCTGATCGCCTTCGTGTTCACCTTCGTGCTGCTGCTGATCCTCGGCATGATGCTGCCCTTCATCGTCGACATCTCGATGTCCGGGAGCGGCGTCGCCGCCGACTCGCCGGTCGCCGAGGTCGTGCGCTGGATGGCGACGGGGAGCCACGTCGACCGCATGCTGCAGGGCCTGATCGACACCAGCGATCTCGCCTACTACGCGGTCGCGAGCGCGATCTTCCTCGTGCTGGCGAAGACCGTGATCGAATCGGCGAGGTGGCGCTAGATGGCGCGGACGGCCCTGCTGCTCGCGGGTCTCGGGGGCGTCGCCCTCGCGTTCGGGCTGCTGACGGCGCTGCTCGCGGTGCTCCAGCCCTTCTCGGATCCGATCTGGATCGTCGGCAACCTCGCGGTCGGGCTCGTCCTGCTCGCGGCGGCGGCCTTCATGAGCCTCGAGACGCTGCGCGAGCGGATGCGGACCGGCGCGTCGCGCCGGGCCGGGCGCTACGGCACGAGCGCGGTGCTCGGCGCCGTCTTCTCGATCGCGATCCTCGGCTTCCTGGCCTTCCTCTCGGTCCGCCACGCCCATCGCATCGACGTCAGCGAGTCGAAGGTCCACACCCTCTCCGAGCAGACGAAGAGCCTGCTCGCGCGCCTCGACCAGGACGTCACGATCACCGCCTTCTTCGCCGAGAGCGAGGCGCCCCCCGTCCGCGACCTGCTCGATCGCTACGCCTTCGAGAACCGCGAGCGGGTCGAGCTCGCCTTCGTCGAGCCCAACGACGCCCCGGGCCTCGTCGAGGAGCTCGGGCTCGGCAGCGAGGATCTCGCCCGCGGCGTGGTGCGCATCGCGCTGGCCTCGGGCGAGGCCACGACGCTCACCGAGTTCACCGAATCCGCCGTCACGAATGCGCTCCAGAAGCTCGTGAAGAGCAAGGACAAGACGATCTACTTCCTGACGGGGCACAACGAGCGCCGGATCGAGCCCGGGCCCGAGGACCAGGCCGAGCCCACGCTCCCCGGCCAGCCGCCGGCGCCGAAGAGCGCCCACGCGAAGAGCCCCGACAGCTACGGCCGCGCGGCGGACGCCCTCGTCAACGAGACCTATCGCGTCGCGAGCCTTCTGCTCGCCACCCAGGCCGACGTCCCGGCGGACGCGGCGGCGGTCGTGATCGCGGGGCCGACGCGGCCCTTCCTCGACGGCGAGCTCGCCGCCCTCGCGCGCTACGTCGAGCGGGGCGGGGCGCTCTTCGTCGCCGTCGACCCGCGTGCCCAGACGAACGTGTACGCGCTGCTCCGGGGTTACGGCGTCCTGCTCGGGGACGACGTCGTCGTCGACCGGTCGCTCGCGATCTTCGGCCAGGCGACGACCCCGCTCGCCCAGGAGTACGACGGGAGCCACGAGATCACCCGGGTGCTCAGCGAGCCCACGCTCTTCCCGATGGTCCGCAGCGTCGAGCTCGATCCGGCCGTCGCCGGCGACTTCAGCGTCCTCGTGCGCACGGGGCGCGACTCGTGGGCGGAGCGCGATCTCGACGCGTGGCGGGAGACCGGGCGCGCCGAGCTCGGGGAGAACGACCTGCTCGGGCCGGTGCCGATCGCCGTCGCCGGCGAGCCGCGGTCCACGGGCAAGGCGGCCGATGCGGCGGCGCCCGGCGCAGACGGGGCCGACGCGGCCGCGCAGGACGACGCGGCGAAGGCCGGGAAGAAGCCCGGGCGCCTCGTCGTGTTCGGCGACTCCGACTTCGCGACGAACGAACGTCTCGACGATCTGCGCAACCGCGACCTGTTCGTGAACTCGGTCAACTGGCTCGCCGGCGAGGTCGAGTCGATCACCGTCCGCCCGAACGTGTCCCGGGCCTCCTCCTTCGAGATGACCCAGGACCAGTTCCGCTTCCTGCAGTTCCTCTCGCTGCTCGTCGTGCCGGAGGCGATCGCGGTGGTGGGGGTGCTCGTCTGGTGGTCGCGCCGGACGGGAGAGGCCTAGGCCGGCGATGAGCCCGAAGACGACGGGACTGCTCGCCCTCGTGGCGCTCGTGCTCGGTGCCTTCGTTTATCTCTACGAGATCGAGGGCGAGTCGAAGCGGGAGGCCGAGCTCGAGACCGGGAAGCGGATCTTCGCCGGCGTCGACGCCGCGGCGATCGACGGCCTCGAGCTGACGACGACCGACGGCGTCGCCGCGCGCTTCGAGCGCCGCGACGGGGAATGGCGCGTGGTGGCGCCGATCGAGGGGCCGGGCGACGCGACGGCCCTCGACGCGATCGCGAGCGCGCTCTCCGGCCTCGCGCGCGCGGGCTCGGTCGACGCGGATCCCGGCGATCTCGCCCAGTTCGGGCTCGCTGCGGGGGCGCAGGTCGTGCGCTTCCAGGCGAAGGAGGCGCGCCATGCCCTCTCGATCGGCCGTGCGACGCCCGTCGGCGGGAACGTCTACGTCCGGGCCGACGAGACGGGCCCGGTCGTCTACGTCGAGAGCTACCGCCTGAACGCGCTCAAGCGCGGCCTCGGCGAGCTGCGCGATCGCCGGATCGTCCGCGTCGCGCAGGACACCCTCTCCCGCCTCGTGATCGCCTGGCCCGAGGGCGAGGCGACGACGGCCGTCGAGCTCGAGCGCGACGCGAGCGGCGTCTGGCAGATCCGCAGTCCGATCGCGGCGCGGGCGGATCAGCAGACGGTGCGCGAGCTGATCTCGAACCTCGAGTATCTGCAGGCGGCGGGCTTCGTCGACGAGCGGACGGCGGCGGTCGAGGCGGCGCTGCGGGAGACGGTGCTCGAGGTCCGCCTCACGGAGCGGGCCGGGACCGCGGCGGACGCAGAGACGACGAAATCGCTCCGGATCGCGGGGCTGCAGGACGGCTCGCGGCTCGTCGAGAGCGAAGGGCGCCTGTTCCTGCTCGCGCCCGAGCGCCTCGAGGATTTCGTGCGCAGCCGCGACGCCTATCGCGACCGACAGCTCGTCGACCTGCCGCCGGGCGCCCTCGCGCGGCTCGAGCTCGACTTCGCCGGCGGCGGCGAGGTCGTGCTGACCCGCGGCGAGGCAGGCTGGTCGGCCGAGGGGCGCGAGATCGAGCCCGACGCCGTCTCGTCCCTCGCCGATGCGCTCACGACGCTGCGGGCCGAGCAGATCGTGGCGGACGCGATGGGGCCGGCCGAGCTCGCGAGCCTCGGGCTCGCCGCGCCGGCGGTGCGGCTCGCCTTGAAGACGGCGGAGGGCGCCGGGGCGGACGTCGTCCTCGAGCTCGGGCGGCTCGATCCCGAGCGCGGGCTCTTCGCGCGGCGTGCCGACGAGCCCGTCGTCTACGCCCTCGCGGCCGCGCTCGCCGAGACGCTGCCCCTCGATCTCGCGGCCTTCGACGAGCGCTACGGACGGAGACCCGAGCCGCCGGCGTCCGACCCGCCGGCGCGCGAGTCGGAGGGGGCTGCGTCGGGGGCGGCCGAGCCGGGGCCGCCCGAGCCGACGTCAACCGCGCCGGCGGATGCGGGCGATCAGTGAGTCGTGGAGCGGGCCGTTGGTCGCGACGAGCTCGCGGCCGGAAGGGTCGACGGGGCCCCCGTCCTCCGCGCTGACCCGTCCGCCGGCCTCCTCGACCAGCAGGATGCCGGCGGCCACGTCCCAGGCGTGGAGCTTGCGCTCCCAGTAGCCGTCGATGCGCCCGGCCGCGACATAACACAGATCGAGCGCCGCGCTGCCGTCGCGCCGGATGCCCCGCGCCGACTTCACGACCGCGGCGAAGGCCTCGAGATTGTCGTCGTCGCTGGTGTGGACGTCGTACGGGAAGCCCGTCGCGAAGAGCCCGCGGCCGAATTCCGTCTCCCGGGACACCGCGAGCCGGCGCGACCCGAGCCACGCCCCGCCCCCGCGCACCGCCTCGAAGCGCTCGCCGAGCAGCGGGTCGAGGACGACGCCGATCGTCCGCTCGCCCTCGCGCTCGACTCCGATCGAGACGCAGAAGCGCGGGAAGCCGTGGGCGAAGTTGGTCGTGCCGTCGAGGGGATCGATCACCCAGCGGAACGTCGCACCCTCGGCCGCCCCGACGCCGCCCTCCTCGGCGAGGATCGCGTCGCGGGGGAAGGTCGCGCGGATCGCGTCGACGATCAGCGCCTCGCAGGCGCGGTCGACCTCGGTGACGAGATCGATCGAGGCGCTCTTCGACGCGATCGCGAGGTCGGTCTCGTAGCGCTCGCGCTGGATGCGGCCGGCGCGCAGGGCGACCTCGCGGGCGAGATGCAGGCGCTGGGCGACGTCGCGGTCGGTCGAGACGAGGGTCACGGGCGGGGCTCTCCTGTCGGCAGCGGCGGGAGCCGGAAGAGGCGCTGCGCGTTGCGGGTCGTCGCGCGCGCCATCTCCTCGCTCGAGACGCCGTGGAGCTCGGCGAGGGCGGTGCCGACGACGCCGACCCAGGCGGGCTCGTTGCGCCGGCCGCGGTGGCCCTCGGGTGCGAGGAAGGGCGCGTCGGTCTCGACGAGCAGGCGGTCGAGGGGGATCGCGCGGGCGACGTCGCGCAGCTCGGCGCTCTTCTTGAAGGTGACGATGCCCGAGAACGAGACGCATAAGCCCTCGTCGAGGGCGCGCAGGGCGAAGGCGCGGGAGCCGGTGTAGCAATGCAGCACGCCTTCGAGTCGGCGCTCGCCCTCGGCGACCCAGATCTCGAGCAGCTCGTCGTAGGCGCTCTCGTCGTCGCTGCGGACGTGGATCGAGACGGGCAGGTCGAGCTCCCGGGCGAGGGCGACCTGCTCGGCGAAGACGCGGCGCTGGATCGCGCGCTCCGAGTTCATGTAGTGATAGTCGAGGCCGCACTCCCCGACGGCGACGACGCGCTCGTGCTCGAGCCAGCTCCGCAGCCGCGCGCGCTCGGCCTCGCCGTAGCGGTCGGCTTCGTGGGGATGGACGCCGACGGTCGCGAAGATGCGCGGATCGCGCTCGGCCAGCGCGATCGCGTCGGCGTTGCCCTCGATGCCGTAGCCCGAGCCGATCGTGAGCAGCGTCCCGACGCCGGCGGCGAAGGCCCGCTCGAGCACCGCGTCGCGGTCGGCATCGAAGCGGTCGGCGGTGACGTGGCAATGGCTGTCGAGCCACGTCACGCGACGCTCCTTCCGGCGCCGTCGCCCGCCACGTCCCGCAGCCCGAAGAGCAGCCGCTCGGCCACCATCTGCGGATTCGCGTTGCGCTGCACGAGATCCCGCCGCAGCTGGAGCAGGCTCTTGTGGGCGTCGAGCTCGCGCAGCGCCGGGCGCTCGCCGCGCGAAACGCGGGCGGTGATGCGCTCCCGCAGCCAGGCGCCCGAGACGTCGATCAGGAGCGCGACCGACTCCGCGGCCTCGGCGCGCGCGCCGCGATAGGCCTCGGCCGCATCGAGGATCTGCCCCGGCGAGCGGCCGCGCAGGCCGTCGAGCAGCGCCACGATCTCCGCCGTCTCCGGGGGGCCGGAGGGATCGCGCAGCGCGACCTCGGGCTCCACCGGGAAGCGCACGCGGACGCAGCGCGAGCGGATCGTCGCCAGCAGCGTCGAAGCGCGGGAGGCGACCAGCACGAGGGTCGTGCGCGGCGGCGGCTCCTCGAGGATGCGCAGCAGCGCGTTCTGGGCCTGCGCATTCATCCACTCGGCTCCCTCGATCACCGCGGCGCGCCGTCCCCCCTCGAAGCCGCGCAGTCGCAGCGCGCTCTGCAGGTCGCGGATCTGGCCGATCTTGATGCGGGTGTCGTCTTCGCCGCGGGCGAGCCAGAAGAGCGCCGGGTGGTCCCCGACGTGGCGATAGGTCGGGCCACGCTTGCCGTCGCCGTCGATCGCGATCGGAGCGGCCGCCGCGCCCGGGGCGGCCGCCTCGTCGCCTCCGATCCGCGAGCTGCGGCAGGCGGTGCAGGACTCGCAGGGGGTGCCCCGGCCAGTGTCGCAGACGAGCGCCCGGACGAAGGTCAGCGCCGCCGCGGTCGTCGCGGGGAGCGCGCCCGTCAGGAGATAGCCCGAGTGGACGCGATCGTTCGGGATCGCGCGGGCGAGGATCTCGGCGGGGTCGGCCCCATCGGGCCGGAAGGGCTCCATCGGCATGGCGGGCGAGTCTAGCCCCGCCCGGTGTGGGCCGTCACACCGACGCAGAGAATCCCGCAAACCGTTCCGCCGTCACTCGAATTCGCGAGTTCCCGCTCAAGAAGTCCGGGGCCGTGGTCGATCAGCAGTCCATCGGCAATCTCAACGGGGGCGAGGCTTCACATGGCGATCAGCGGATTCGGTCGGAGCAAGTCGGGAAGCGAGTCGGGGACCGGTGGGATGGCGATGAGCTCGGGCGGCGCCGGCATCGGCAACCTGACGGCGTTCATCGACCAGGGCTCCGAGTTCGAGGGCAAGCTCTCCTTCCGCGACACCGTCCGTATCGACGGCACCTTCACCGGCGAGATCACCAGCGAGAACACCCTGATCGTCGGCGAGTCCGGCAAGATCCACGCGACCATCAAGTCCGTCTGCGTGATGGTCTCGGGCCTGGTCGACGGCGACATCCAGGCGAGCAGCCAGATCGTGCTCCACAAGTCGGCCGTCGTGAACGGCGACCTCGTGGCCCCGAACATCGTGATGGAAGAGGGCGCCCAGCTGAACGGCAACGTCCGCATGGGCCGCGCCGCTGCGAACGCGCAGGCGGGCGCGGCGAAGGGCCAGGGGACGTCGAATCCGGGCGACAAGCCGAACGCCGCGAGCGCGGGCGGTCCGGCGGGCCCGAAGCCGGTCTAGGCGCCGAAGAGTTTTTTGGGGGGCCGGCCCCGTTCTCCGTGTACAGCACGCGGGGGGCGGGGCCACTCTCGTTTCTGGAGCCGCGGATCCCGTCGCTCAGGACTCGGCGACGACGACCGCCTGGATGCCGGGCAGCGCGCGCTTGAGCGGCTCCTCGATGCCGACGCGCAGCGTCGCGAGCTGCGCCGGACACGTCGCACACGCGCCCTGGAGCGCGATCTTCACCGTCCCGTCGTGATCGACCCCGACCAGCTCGACGTTGCCGCCATCGGCCACGAGGGCCGGCCGGATGCGATCGAGCCAGGCTTCCACGCTCTCCCGCCTGGGCGGGAGCGGATCGAAGGACGTCGCCATGGGCGACTGTTCGGCGGATGCCCGCGCCAGATTGAATGCCACCGATCCGGAATCGGGGAAATGGAATCGGGGAAAGGGCTCAGAAGGTCCGGGGGGTCGTCTCGCCGAGGCCGCGGATCTCGGCCGTGCCGTCGGTGAGCCAGACCAGCTCGGCCCGCCCGTCGCCGTCGAGGTCGAGGGTCGCGATCAGCTCCGAGGGGGCGCCCGCCTCGGCGAGCCCGGTCGTCCAGGCGAGCGACGGGACCTCGCCGTCGAGGGTGGGGCTGCCGACGGCGAGCAGGCCGTCGTCGGCGCGCGCGATCAGGTCGTCGCGGCCGTCCCCGTCGAGGTCGGCCAGCGCGAGGATCCGGTAGCCCGCCGGCGGGGTGGCCCCCGCGGCGAAGGCGGGCAGGCTGCCATCGGGGCGGGCCAGCGCGAAGCTGCCGTCCTCCGCCTGCCAGAGCAGCTCCGGGCGGCCGTCGCCGTCGAAGTCGCCTGCGCCGAGCAGACGCGTCGTCTCGGCCTGGTCGGTGGCGCGGGCGGCCCGCGGCGAGGCGGTCGCGTCGTCGCCGCGGATCTCGGCCGCGCCCGTCTCGAGGTCGGTCACGATCCAGTCGCGGACGCCGTCGCCGTCGAGATCCGCGAGCGCGACGACCTGCTCGCTCGCGAGCAGGCGGATGCCGGGGACCAGGGTCGCCTCCGGCGTCGCGCTCGCGGCGATCGCGGAGCCGTCGGCGACGAAGAGCTGGCCAGTCGCATCCCGCCAGACGACGTCGCGCCAGCCCTCGACGGCGCTCGCGGCCGTCGCGATCGGATCGAGATCCGTCGGGACCTCGCCCGAGAGCCACGGCGCGATCCACGCCCGCGCCGCCGCCGAGAGCCCCGCCAGCGGTCCCTGCAGCCCGGCCGTGAGCAGCCGCGTCCGCAGCGTCGTCGTGAGCACCGTCGAGTCGGTGGGCGGGTCGGTCGGGGTCGCCGGAGCCGGATCGGTCGTGGGCGTCGGATCGGCGGTCGGGACCGGATCCGTCGTGGGCGTGGGATCGGGGGTCGGCGTCGGATCGGTCGGCGTGGGATCCGGAGCAGGCGTCGGGTCCGGCGTCGGCGTCGGGTCGGGGACCCCGCCGCCCACCGGCGGCAGGCCGCCCGCGTTCGGGTCGCTGGTGGCCGCATTCGGGTCGGCGTGGAAGCGGATCGGCACCGAGGGCGGAGAGGTCGAGCTCGTCTGGTCGTTCTGACCGATCGCCGCGACGAGGATGCGGACCACGTCCCCGGGCGCGCCCTGGACCCGGGTCTGCGCCTCGTTCACGACGGAGTCGAACTGGAAGAGCCGCCCGTTGCGCGAGAGGAAGACCATGTAGCCGGTCACGGCGCCGCGGGACGGCTGCCAGGCGATCAACGCCTCGGTCTGGCCCGGCGGCAGGTCCACCGGCTGGGTCGCCAGCGGCTCGCCGCCGCCGCCATCGGGCGTCCCGGTCCCCCCGTTCGCCCCGCCGCCCGAGTCCCCGCCGCAAGCCGCGAGCGCGAGCCCGAGCGCGGCACAGGCCGCGAGCCGCCCGGCGACGGCCCACGCGCACTGCCCGCCGCCGAAGCGGCGCCGAGCGGGCGCAGAGCTGTCCAGGGTCGGTCGAGTCATTCCCACGGGCCCCCCTCATGGCCCATTCGAATGCTTCCGCTTGCTCAGGCTTGGCCGGGCTTCGTCGCGCTGGCGAGCGAAGCCCGTTCTTCGGACTGTCGGTAAACTGCGAATCGCGCGAAGTGATCTGTATCACAGATCCCATCGTTTCACGCGGCTTCGCACGCTCCTTTCCGATCCGACCGGGCCCCGCGCTGCGCGCGGGTCGGTGCGGCGTCGGATTGAGGTCGATCGCCCGGCGCATTAGGCTAAGACCGCCCATGACGCCCATCAAGATCCAGCTGCGGTTGTTCGGCTCCCTGCGCGATGCGCTCGGCGAGTCGAGCCGTGTCGTCGAGCTCGAGGCGGGCTCGCGGGTCGCGGACCTGCGCCGGTGGCTGGCGGCGCGCTCGCCTCTCGTCGACCAGCTCGGCGGCCGGCTCGCGGCGTCGGTGAACCTCGAGATCGCGGAGGCCGAGCGCGTGCTGCACGACGGGGACGAGGTCGCCTTCCTGCCCCCCGTCGGCGGCGGCGACGGCGCGGTCAAGCGCTGCACGATCAGCGAGCGGGCGCTCGACGAGGCCGAGGTCGCGCGCCGGGTCGAGGGGCCGGATGCGGGCGGGGTGGTGTCGTTCGTGGGGCGCGTGCGCAATCACGCCCGAGGCCACGTGATCGAGCATCTCGTCTACGAGGCCTATCCCGAGATGGCCGAGCGCGAGATGGAGAAGATCGCCGACGAGGCCGCCCAGCAATGGCCCGGGACCCGCGTCGCGATCGCCCACCGCGTCGGTCGGCTCGAGATCGGGGATGCCGCGGTCGTCGTCGTCGCCGCCTCGGCCCACCGCGACGCCGCCTTCCTCGCCTGCCGCTTCGCGATCGACACGCTCAAGGTCCGCGTGCCGATCTGGAAGCGCGAGGTCGCGACCGACGGCGCCTACTGGGTCGACGATCACGCCTGATCCCTGGAGTTCCGCTACGTGAGCCATCCGCACGAGCCCAAGCCTTCCCATCCCGGCCACCACCATCGCGAGGCGGCGCCCGAGGACGTGCCGACCGCGATCGTGACCGTGAGCGACACGCGCACGCTCGAGACGGATACGGGCGGGCTGCTCGTCTCGGAGCTGCTCGCCGGGGCGGGGCAGTCGGTGGCCGGGCGGCGCATCGTGCCCGACGAGCCCGCGGCGATCCGTGCGGCCTTCGAGGAGGCGATCGCCGATCCCCGCGCCCGCGCCGTCGTCTTCACGGGCGGGACGGGCATCGCGCCCCGGGACGTGACCCCGGATACGCTCGAGCCGCTGCTCGAGCGGGTGATCCCGGGCTTCGGCGAGCTGTTCCGGATGCTGTCCTACGAGGACATCGGCTCGGCGGCGCTGCTCTCCCGGGCGCTGGCCGGGCTGGCGCGGGGCAAGGTCGTCTTCGTGATCCCCGGCTCGCGGGGGGCCGTCCGCCTGGCCATGGAGAAGCTGATCCTCCCGGAGCTCGGCCACCTCGCCGGCGAGGCGCGCAAGACCCGCTGAGGCCCGAGGCCGGGCCGGCCGCCATCAAGCCGGCCCGGGGCGGCGCCGACAAGCCCGCCATGCCCGATCGCCCGGCCTCCCCGTCCCAGCGCGCCCGGTCGTGGACGCGGGCGTCGCTCGCGTTCGCGCTCGTCGGCGGTCTCGCCGCGTCGCTCGTCGTCGGTCCCCGCACCCTCGCACGCGCCGACGACTTCCGATTCTGGGTCGATGCGAACGGCGTGACCCACCTCACGGACGATCCCGCCGCGGCCCCGCCCGACGCGTTGCCCGCGGAGTCGGAGGGGCTCGAGGCGCTGCGTTCGGCCTGGGACGATGGGGTCGTCGGGCCGCCGGTGGTCGGTGGGGCGGGGCAATCGGGGGGCGACGCCGATCGCGTCGCCCGGCTGCTGCGCGGGGCGCTCGGCGACATCGAGCGGGGCGAGCACGCGCGGGCGAGCGCGACGCTGCGCGGGGTGCTGCGGATCGAGCCGCGCAACGCCGCGGCCCATTGGTATCTCGCGCAGCTCGCGCGCTCCCGCGGCCGCTTCGACGCCGCCGAGAAGCACCTGCGCCAATTCCTCGACGCCGCGGGTCCGTCGCTCGAGCGCTGGCGCGCGGAGGCGCGCACCCGCCTCGCGGCGATCGCCGACGAGCGCAGGCTCGCCGATCCCACGCGGCTCGAAGGAACGCTCCACCTGAAGACGATCCCGTCGCGCCACTTCCGGCTCCAGGTCGACGCGAAGCTCGGCGCGATCTCGGCGGACTACGCCGCTCGCGTGCTCTCCTTCCTCGAGTCCGCGCGCACCGAGGTCTCCGCCTCGATCGGCGTCGAGCCGCTCGAGCCCCTCGGCGTCGTGCTCTACGGCCGCGCCGCCTACGTCCGCGAGCATGCCCACCGCTTCACGTTCCAGACCGTCGGCTTCTTCGACGGCCGCATCCACGTCGCGTCGCCGGCGCATCCCTCGGAGACGCTGCGCGGGGTCCTCTTCCACGAGTACACCCACGCCGTCTTCCGCGAGCACACCGGCGGCGATCGCCCCTACTGGCTCAACGAAGGCCTCGCCGAGCAGATCGAGCGGCGCTCGCGCGGGCTCTCGGTGTCGACGCGCAGCGAGCGCTCGGCGCTCCGCGCGAACCTCGAGACCGGCGGATGGATCCCGCTGCGCTCGATCGCGGAGAGCTTCTCGGGCCTGCGCGACGCACGGGCGCGGGACGCCTATCTGCAGTCGGTCGTCACCGTCGGCTACATCGAATCGCGGACCGACGTGGCGGCCCGCCGCCGCCTGCTCGAGCGCCTCGGCGAGGGGCTCTCGATCGATCAGGCCCTCTACGAGGCGATGGGCGTCGACACGGACGGCCTCGACCGGGCGGTCCAGGAGTCGATCCGCAGCGAGTTCCCGGAGTGGACGCGGACGCGGGCCGGCGCGGCTCCGGCAGCGCCCGTCAGTCGGCGCTGATCCGGGCGAAGCGCACGCGATCCCCGACCTGCCAGCCGCTCGCCCCCGCATAGCCCGCCGGAACCTCGAGCACCGCATCCGCCAGCGAGCGCGGCCGGATCGTCGGCCCGTTGCCGCCGGGCTCGAAGGGCACCTGCGGATGGATCTCGACGATCCGCCCGTCGCGCAGGAACACGATGTCGATCGGGAAGCGCATGCCCTTCATCCAGAAGGCGACGAAGGCGGGCTTCGCGTAGGGGAAGTACATGCCCGTGCCCCAGGCGAGCCGGTCGCGCTCGCCGAGGCCCTTCTGCTGCTCGGCCGGCGAGTCCGCGATCTCGACGGGGACCTTCTTGGCGCGGATCTCGACCTCGCCCTCGATCGCGGAGGCGTGGCTCGCGCTCGTGCCGGCACGCGCGGCGCCCGCGTCCCGCGCGCTCGCGCCGTCCCGACAGGCCACGAGGGCCAGCAGCGCCGCGAGCAGGATCGGGACGAGCCGCGCGACGCGGGTGCGTCCGGCGCGCGAGGCCAGGCGCTTCATCCCGCCCCCGGCCCGTAGTATTCGAAGTCGACGAGGTTCTCCTCCATGTAGCGGCGCAGCCGCTTCACGAGCTTCGCCTCGAGCTGGCGGACGCGCTCGCGCGTCACGGCGAAGCGCTCGCCGCGCTCGGGGAGGGTGGGCGGCTCCTCCGCCAGGATCCGCTCGCGCAGGATCTGCAGATCGCGCTCGTCGAGCGTCTCCGCGAAGGCCTCGATCTTCTGCTGGAACACCGCGCGCAGCTCGCTCGCGCCGACCGAGGCTTCGGAGCTGATGCCCGGCGAGGCCATGCGGTCGCCGAAGGTCGCACCGTCCGCCTCGTCGGCGCGCAGCGGGGCGTCGAACGACACGTCCGGGCGCGAGAGCCGCGCCTCCATGTCGGTCACGTCCTCTTCCGTCACGTCGAGGCGCTCGGCGAGCAGGCGCGGCTCGGCCTCGTAGCCGAGGCGCTCGAGCTCGCGCTTCTCCTTGTTGAGGCGGAAGAAGAGCTTGCGCGAGGCGCGCGTCGTCCCGAGCCGCACGCTGCGCATGTTGTCGAGGATGTACTTCAGGATGTAGGCGCGGATCCAGTAGACGGCGTAGGAGGAGAGCTTGACGCCCTGATAGGGATCGAAGCGCTGGACCGCTTCCATCAGGCCGACGTTGCCCTCCTGGACGAGGTCGAGGGTGTTGGTCCAGGCGCGCCGGTACTCCATCGCGATCTTCACCACGAGGCGCAGGTTCGAGACGACGAGCGCCTTTGCCGCCTCGACGTCGCCGTCCTCGACCCAGCGCACCGCGAGCGCGTGCTCCTCCTCGCGCGTGATCGGCGCGTGGTGGCGCAGCTGCGCCATGTAGGCGGAGAGGGCGTTCGAGTGGGCGAGGCCGGTCGTGCGGCCGGCCTCGAGCGGGGCCGCGGCCGGGACCGGGCGATCGGGACGGGGGCGCGGCGGGGCCGCGGGGAAGTCCGAGCCGGCATCGAGGTCGTCGTCCTCGCCGGCGAGGTCGGCCACGAGGAGATCCGGCCCACCGAGATCCGCCTCGTCGTCGAGGGCGAGATCGAGGGCGGCCTCCGCCGCATCCGGGTCGGCGAGCTCGTCGACGAGCTCCGGCTCGACCCCGGTCGCGATCGGCTCCGCCTCGAGGATCGGGCCGGCCTCGGTCTCGTCGTCGGGGACCGGGATGGCGGAGGTCTCGATCTCCGGCCCGGCGCTGTGCGGCTTCCCCACGGCGTCCGCCTCGGGCCGGCGGCTGCGCGGCCTGCGGGAATCCTTCGCCGATTGGTCGTGGCTCGTATCCATGGTGGCGTGGCGGCCGACGATAGCAGAGCGGGGCGTCTGCCCCGGCGGCTCCGCTTCGATCGCGGGGCCCCGTCCGGAGCCTCGAGCCCGGACCTCGAACTTCGGAGCCCCAAAAGGAAACCGCGCGCCGGGCGGGGCCCGACGCGCGGTCTCGGAAGCGCCGGCTCGACTACTTCTTGAGCGAGCGGATGAACGCGATCACGTTGGCCATGTCGGTGTCGTTCAGCACGACCGGCGCCATCATCGCGTTGCCGCCGTAGGCGAGCGCACCCTTCGACACGACGTTCTTGATGTCCGCGTCGGTGCCCGCCTTGCCGTCCTTGTCCGTATCGAACTTGAACGCGCCGACGGTGAAGTCGCGGGGCGCCGGCTGACCGGCCGCCGCGAGCGCCTTGCCCGTCGGTCCATCGCCCTTGCCGCCCTCGCCGTGGCAGGACACGCACAGCTCCATGAACTTCGCCTTGCCGGCGGCGACGTCCGCGGCGACGGCGGCGCTCGGAATCGCGAGTGCGACGAGCATCAGAAACGACGGGACGAGACGGGACATGAGGATCTCCTGTTGATCGAGCTCTCGCTCGCTTCTCGAGCTCCTGCTCGAGCGGTCGAGCTGCGATTCGCGCTCGGTTCCACCGGCGGCGTCTCGCCTGGCGAGGGCGCCGCAGTGGCGAATGATTGGTCGACGCGGGGCAGAGAATGGTTCCGCTTTCCCGGATCGTCGAGGGGTGCAACCGATGGTTGCGCGATCGTGTCCTGCTGCCCCGCCGCGGGCTTCTCGGGCTTTCTTGCGCGAAAACCCCGACTTCTCCCGAGACCGGCCCCGCACGGGGCGCGGGGCCGCTAGCGCGCGCGGCTCCGCACCCACTCCGTCATCAGGCGCACGCCGACGCCGGTGCCGCCGCCGACGTGGAGCGGCGTCTGGTTCGAGGTCATGCCGGAGCCGGCGATGTCGAGGTGGACCCAGGGCGTCTTGCCGACGAAGCCGCGCAGGAAGGCGGCGGCCGTCGAGATGCCGGCGTCGCGACCGGCCGAGTTCTTCCAGTCGGCGACCTTGCTGCGCATCGCCTTCTCGTGGGGCTCGAGCAGCGGCATCGGCCAGACCGCCTCGCCCGTCGAGTCCGCCGCCGCGCGCACCTCGGCGAGCAGCGCCTCGTCGTTCGTCAGGCCCGCCGTCGCCCACGGTCCGAACGCCATCATCGCGGCGCCGGTCAGCGTCGCGATGTCGATCAGCGCGCTCGGCGCATAACGCTCGATCGCGTGGTGGATGGCGTCGGCGAGCACGAGGCGGCCCTCGGCGTCGGTGTTCACGATCTCGATCGTCTGGCCCGAGGCGCTGCGGATGATGTCGCTCGGCCGGTAGGCGTTCGCGCTCGGCATGTTCTCCGCTGCGGCGAGCACGCCGACCACCCGGATCGGCAGGTCGAGCAGGGCGATGGCGCGCATCGCGCCGAGCACCGCGGCCGCCCCCGACATGTCGTGCTTCATGTCCGGCATGCCGGTCGCGGTCTTGAGCGAGAGGCCGCCGGAGTCGAAGGTGATCCCCTTGCCGATCAGGGCCAGGGTCTCGGTCTTGCCGCGCCGCCCCTTCGCGCCGGAGCGCGCACCCCGGCCGCGGGGCTCGTGCTCGAGGACGATCATCCGGGGCGGATGCGCGCTGCCCTGGCCGACGGCGAGGATCGCCCCCATGCCGAGGCGCGTCATCGCCGGGACGTCGAGGATCCGGCAGCGCAGCCCGACCTCCCGGGCGATGCGCCGGGCCTCCCGGGCCAGCGAGTCCGGGTAGATCACGTTCGGCGGCTCGTTCGAGAGATCCCGGGCCACCGCCTGGCACTCCGCGATCAGCGCGGCCTCGCCCACCTTCCGCCGCAGCGTCGCGAGCGAGCGCGGCGGCCGGGCGTAGACCAGGTCGAGACGGGCGGGGCCGGCGGGCTTGCGCGGCTTGCGGCCGGCGGACTTCGCGTCGCCGCTCTTGCTCGAGAGGTAGCGGTCGAAGCGGTAGGCCCCGAGCACCGCGCCCTCCGCGACCAGCGCCGCCGTCCGCTCGCCCGCGAGCTCCGAGACCGCCGGGACGACCAGGGCGATGCGGTCGGTGCTCGAGCGCTTGAACTCGCGGCCGACGTGGCCCCCGAGCTCGCGGAGCCCCGCGTCGTCGAGGGAGCCGGCCTCGCCGAGACCGAGCAGGATGCAGCGCACGAAGTCGCCGCCGCGCGGCCCGTAGACGACCAGCCGGTCACCGGCGTTCGCCTTGAAGTCGCCGCTCGCGAGCGCGTCCGTCAGGCGACCGCCCAGGCGCCGATCGAGTCCGGCGAGCCCTTGGGGCAGGTCCCTGGGCGTTTCTCCGCGTCGGAGGCACGGAAGGATCACGGTTTCCGCCCGAATCGTGTCGATCCCCCCGCTTTCGAGCTGCACTCGCATGGTCATGGATCTGCTTCTCCCCTAGATTCCGCGGCACCGACGATCCCGTCGCGGTGTCACGGTGCCGACTCGCGCATCCGCTCGCCCGCGAAGGATCGTGTGACCGCCGGTTTGCGGTCGAGACTCGCCGTGGGGGCGGCGCGTCGTCTTCGGACCATCGTGATCGAAATCGCCCGTTTGCACCGACCCGCGCCCCGGAGAACCCGGAACAAGGGCGCCGGCCGCGAACGAAGACGACGACGATCCCGACCCCCTGCGCGCCGCCCGATGCGTCACGCAGGAGTTCGATCGGACAGAGTCCTCGCGGCGTCCGCCGCGACGACTCGATGCGACAGAGTCCTCGCGGAATCCGCCGCGAGAACTCGATGAGGCAGAGTTCTCGCGGCGTCTGCCGCGAGAACTCGATAAAAGGCGAAGGGGGGGAACGCCGTGAGCTTCGACTTGATCGACCTGATCCTGCAGGCAGGTCTCATCGTCAAGCTCGTCCTCTTGGTGCTGCTCGGATTCTCCATCACGTCGATCACGATCATCGTGAGCAAGTGGACGGAGCTTCGCAACGCGGACCAGGATAGCGAGGCCTTTCTCGAGGTCTATCGACGAGAGGGATTCAGCCAGGTCTACGACGCGGCCCGCCACCTGGACCGCAGCCCGCTGGCCGTCGTCTTCCTGTCGGCGGGCGAGGAGCTCCAGGCCGCCCGCGACCGGCACGGCTCGGACCAGCGCCGCGAGAAGCTCCGGACCCAGCTCTCCCGCTCGATCGTCTGGGAGGCCGCGGCCCAGGGCCGCAAGCTCGAGCGCGGCATGTCGGTGCTGGCGACGACCGGGAGCTCGACGCCCTTCATCGGGCTGTTCGGGACGGTGGTCGGCATCATCGCCGCCTTCCAGAGCATCGGCGAGGCGGGCCAGGCCTCCCTCGCCGTGGTCGGCCCCGGCATCGCCGAGGCCCTGGTCGCGACGGCCATCGGTCTCGTCACCGCCATCCCCGCGACGATCGCCTACAACGCCTTCGGCACCCGCATCGACGGCGTGCTCGGCATGCTCGAACGCTTCTGCACCCAGTTCCAGGAGGACCTCGATCGCATGCTCCAGCAATCGGCTCACGGCTCCGCACAGGCGGTCGCCGGCGCCCACGCCGACGGCGAGCGCCTGGCGCGCCGCGAGTAACGGGAGCGAGCGAGGATGGCGGTTTCCCTGTCGAGAGGCGGCCGCGGGCGGCGTGGCAACGGCGAGATCAACGTCACGCCCTTCGTCGACGTGGTGCTCGTGCTGCTGATCATCTTCATGGTGACGGCGCCGCTGATGCTCCAGGGCATGGACGTGAACCTGCCCGAGACGACGACCCAGCCGATCCAGATGACGAACGCGCCCCTCGTGCTGACGGTGACGAAGGAGGGGCAGTACTCGATCGCGAAGCAGGTCATTCCCGACGCCGAGCTGCAGACGAAGCTCGAGGCGCTCTTCGAGTCGCGCGGCGAGAAGGAGCTCTTCCTGCGCGCGGACGAGGCGGCGCCCTACGGCGTCGTCGTCCAGGCGATGGCCGCCGCGAGGCGCGCCGGGGCGACGCGGCTCGGCATCGTGACCGAGGAAGAGCGGCGTTGAGGGCCGGCTCGCTCGGCTGGCACGACGAGCAGGACGACGAGGAGCGCCGCCGCGTCCGTCGGGCGATCTCGATCTCGATCGGCATCCACGTCGCGCTCGTCGCCGCCCTCGTGATCTCGCCGCCGACGAGCCTCTCCCCCGTGCCCGCGACGATCGCGGTCGAGCTCGTCGCGGGGCCCCGGATCGCCGCGCCCGCCGCTCCCCGCCCGAGCGGCAAGTCGAAGCCGCCGCCCCCGGCGCCGAAGCCGCCCGAGCCCGAGGCCGCTCCCGAGCCGCCTCCGCCGCCGATCGCGAAGGCCCCGGTCCAGGTGCTGCCCGAGAACGCGCCGAAGCCCGACAAGAAGGTCAAGCAGGCGCCAGAGAAGAAGACCAAAGAGGTCGCCAAGGCGGAGCCGAAGGAGAAGCCGCCCGAGAAGCCCGCCAAGGAGCCGGCGAAGAAGCCGGTGAAGGACCTCAGCTACGAGGACGCGATGAAGTCCCTCGACGAGGAGCTCGGCGAGGATGCGACCGACGACCTGCTCGCGCCCGCGCCGGCGCGGCCGAACGTCCGGACCGCGGCGGAGTCGAGCGGCGCCGCGCAGTCGAGCTCGGGCGTGAAGCTCAGCCCGGAGGAGGCGGCCTGGATCGTGGCGACGCGGCGGCTGATCCAGAGCAAGTGGGTCACGCCGTCGAACTTCAGCGGGCGGGGCCTGCAGACGGTGATGAAGCTGCAGCTCTCGGCGTCCGGCGCCGTGATCGGCGAGCCGGAGGTCGTGCGGACCTCGGGCGACCCGTATTTCGACGACAATGCCGTCAAGGCGGTGATCATGGTTTCGCCGCTGCCCGCTCCCCCGCGAGCGGGTACCACCACGTTCGTCTTCAGCTCGGAGGAGTAGTGAGCGCCATGTCGAACCGGATCCAGGCTTCGTTTCCGACCGCCCTGCTGGCGGGGCTGCTGGCGCTTTCGCTCGGGGCGGGCGGAGCGTCCCGCGCCCTCGCCCAGGGACTCGACGACGAGTCGGGGCCGCTCCCGACGCTCGAGATCACGCCGGGCAACGTGAAGGCGTTCCGGGCCGCGGTGCTCCAGTTCGCCGAGGTCGGGCCGCCGGTCGGCGCGGAGCGGGTCGCCGCGCTGCGCCAGGAGATCGAGCGCGGGCTCACCTTCTCGAGCGTGGTGCTGCCGCTCAGCCGCGAGGCGTTCCTCGGGCCGCAGCAGAGTGCCCCGCTCGCCCAGGCCACCCTCGACTGCGAGACCTGGAAGCAGAGCGGGGCCGACGCGGTGGTCCAGGGCGAGGTGAAGCGGGCGGATGCGCGGCTGCGGGCCGACATCCGCGTCTGGGACGTGGCGCGCTGCAAGGAGCAGAAGAAGGGCTTCGTCGTCGGCGATCGCGACGACCTCGCGAAGCTCGGCCGGATGATCGCGGACCAGATCGTCGAGGCCCTGACCGGGACCCGCGGCGTCTCCGCCACCGAGATCGCCTTCATCTCCGACCGCACCGGCACCCGCGAGCTCTTCGTGATGACCGCCGACGGCCGGAACCAGCGCCCGGCGACGCGGGTCAACTCGCTGAAGATGTTCCCCGAGTGGCTCCCGGACGGCAGCGCGATCCTCTACATCGCCTATTCGAAGGGCCAGCCGGGCCTGTTCCTGACCTCGCGCAGCCCGCTGGTCAAGCCCGGGCCGATCCTCCAGAGCCTCTTCACCGGCCGCCCGGTCTACCGCGGCCGCTTCGATCCGACCGGCCAGGAGCTGGCCGTCGTCTCCAGCGTCGACGGCGCCGCCGAGCTCTTCCTGGTCAAGCGCCAGGGCAGCCAGCCGCGCCGGCTGACCCAGCACCCCGCGATCGACATCACCCCGTCCTTCTCCCCCGACGGCCGCCAGATCGCCTTCGTCTCGGACCGCAGCGGCAGCCCCCAGCTCTACCTGATGAACCGGGACGGCACGAACCTCCAGCGCCTGACATTCACGGGCTCCTACAACGCCGCGCCGATCTGGTCCCCCGACGGCCGCTGGATCGCCTACGAGACCCGCGTCCGGGGCCAGTTCGACATCTGGCTGATCGACCCGTCCGGCCAGATCAACTTTCCGATCATCCAGCACCCCAAGAGCGACGAGGGGCCGACCTGGTCCCCCGACGGCCGCAAGCTCGCCTTCAGCTCGAGCCGGCGGGGTCGCTACGACATCTACGTGGCGGATTGGAACGGCGAGAACGTGCTGCGCGTCACGGAAGGGGCGGGCAGCAACATTCAGCCGGCCTGGGGGCCGCAGCCTCGATAGCGCCTGCTAAACTGCGCCGCCCCCAAATGACCCGTCCGCTCGCGGTCGAACCGGAGGTCAGCCGATGTCCGAGGAATGCTGGGTGACACAGGTCTGTGCGAAGGCGCCCGCCGTCGTCGCCCGGACCGGGCAGGGGGAGTCGTCGATGGGGAAGTCGAGTCTGGGAGCGGGCCGTCCCGCTCGGATCCGCGGGGCCGGTCTGGGGGTGCTGATCGCGGCGATCGCCGCGGGGACCTCGGGCTGCGCGACCCAGGGCGACCTGCTGCGGCTCGAGGAGGAGGTGACCTCCCTCAAGCGAACAGGGCGCACGGGCGCCGATCCCTTCGCGCGGATCGCGCAGCTCTCCTCCGACGTCGACGTGCTGCGCCAGGAGGTGCGCGATCTGCAGGGTGAGCTCGAGCTGGCCCGCAAGGAGGCGGCCGACGCGTTGGCGGAGGTCCGCAAGACGCGGACGGCGGTGGCCCAGAGCGCCCATGCGAGCGCGACCGGCGGCGCGGCGGCCTCGGATTATTCGGCGGGGGCGAGCGAAGCGGGGGAGGCGGCGGCCGGCGCTGCCGCCGGGGTCGCGACCGACTCGGGGACGCCCCGGGCCGAGGCCGGAGCCCCCGGTGACGAGGTCTCGACCTATCAGAAGGCCCTCGACACCTGGCGCAGCGACGACTTCAAAGGCTGCATCGACCAGTTCACCGGCTTCCTCCAGGTCTACCCGTCCTCGAGCTATGCCGACGACGCCGCCTACTGGCTCGCCGACTGCACGTACAGCAACCAGGAGTACAAGCGGGCCGTCGTGCGCTTCAACGCCGTCGTGAACGTCTACCCCGACAGCCCGAAGGCGCCCGACGCGCTCTACCGACAGGGCGAATCCCTGCTCAAGCTCGGGCCGAAGTTCCACGAAGCGGCGCGCACCGTCTTCAAGCGGGTCCAGAAGGAATATCCGGACTCGCCGCGAGCCGCCGAGGCGAAGCGCCAGCTCGCGACGCTCGGCCGCGAGCCGGCCTGAGCCAGGCCCGACACAGCAGAAGGAAGCGGGGGCGGGACGCGCCCCGCGCACGGAGCAGAGCGGTGAAGAAGCGAGACATGTTGCGGTTCAAGAAGATCCTCGAGGCCCAGCGCGACGAGCTGCTCGGCAACGCCCAGAAGACGATCACGGGCGAGATCCATCTCGACCCGGACGACTTCCCGGACGAGATCGACGCGGCCTCCTCCGAGATGAACCTCGCGTTCCAGGGCCGCCTGCGCGAGCGCGAGCGCGGGCTCATCTCGAAGATCCAGCAGGCGCTGCGCAAGATCGAGGAAGGCGTCTACGGCGAGTGCGAGTCGTGCGGCGAGGAGATCTCGATCAAGCGGATCGAGGCGCGGCCCGTCGCCGAGCTCTGCATCGACTGCAAGGCGGAGCAGGAAGCGCTCGAGCGGCGCAACGCCTGATCGTCCGGCCCGCCGGATCGAGGGGGGCATGCTTGTCGCTGTCCGCATCGCCGATCGTGCTCGGGATCGAGAGCTCGTGTGACGAGATGGCAGCGGCCCTCGTGCGCGGCGGCCGCGAGATCCTCGCGAGCCGGGTCCACGGCCAGGTCGAAGTGCATTCTCCCTACGGCGGCGTCGTCCCCGAGCTCGCGAGCCGCGACCACGTCCGCGCCGTCTCGGCCGTCGTCGAGTCGGCGCTCGAGGAGGCCGGCATCGGGCTCGAGGCCGTCGACGGCATCGCCGTCACCGCCGGCCCCGGCCTGATCGGCTCGCTGCTCGTCGGCCTCTCCTTCGCCAAGGCGCTGGCCTATGCGCGGGGCCTCCCGCTCGTCGGCGTCCACCACCTCGTCGGCCATCTGATCGCCGCCGAGCTCGCCTCGACCGACGAGCCGCTCGATCCGCCCTATCTCGGCCTCGTCGTCTCCGGCGGCCACACCGCCCTCTATCGGGTCCCGGAGGCCGGCACGCCGGCCGTCCTCGGCGAGACCCGGGACGACGCCGCCGGCGAGGCCTTCGACAAGGTCGCGAAGCTCCTCGGGCTCGGATTCCCGGGCGGCCCCGCGATCGCGGCGATCGCCGCCGACGGCGATCCGAAGGCGAGCCCGCTGCCCCGGCCGATGCGCGGGCGCGAGGGGCTCGACTTCTCGTACAGCGGGCTCAAGACGGCCGTCGCCCTCGCGGTCGCGAGTCGGGGCGGAGCCGAACGCATGTCGACCCGCGCGAAGGCGGATCTCGCCGCGTCCTTCGAGTCGGTCGTCGTCGAGAGCCTGGTCGAGCGGACGCTGCGGGCGGCGGAGCAGGAGGGGCTCGAGCGCATCGCCGTCGTCGGCGGCGTCGCCGCGAACGCGCGTCTGCGCCGGGAGCTGGTGCGCGCCGCGGCGCGGAGCGGGCGGCGCGCGATCTTTCCGCCGATGTCGCTGTGCACCGACAACGCGGTCATGATCGCGGCGGCGGGGACGCGCCTCCTGCAGCGCGGCGTCCGGGACGGCCTCGAGCTCGAGGCCTTCTCCCGCGTCCCGATCGGCGAGACACCCTGGCGTGTCACCGAAGGCGGAGCCGCCCCGGCGCTCGCCGCGCCGGGTGCCGCTGCGGCCGCGACGACCGCGCCCGGCGATCGGACCTCCGCGTGAACCCGACCCGCCTGCGCGCGCTGCTCGACGCCCACGGCCTCCACCTCTCGCGCGAACTCGGCCAGAACTTCCTCGTCGACGAGGAGCTCGCCGGCGAGCTCGCGCGCCGCGCCGGGGCCTCCGCGGGCGATTTCGTGATCGAGGTCGGCACCGGCCTCGGCGTGCTGACCCGGGCGATCGCCGCGCGGGCCGCCCGCGTGCGCACGGTCGAGATCGACTCGGGGCTCGTGCGCGTGCTCGAGGCGGAGGCGCTGCTGCCGGAGAACGTCGAGCTCGTCCACGGCGACGCGCGCCGGATCGATTGGGCGGCCTGGGTCGCGGAGGCGGGCGGGGCGCCGGTGCGCGTGATCGCCAATCTGCCCTACTCGGTCGCGACGCCGCTCTTGCGCGAGTTCCTCGATCACCGCGATCGCCTCGCCGACTGGTCGGTCATGATCCAGAGCGAGGTCGCGGCGCGCATGAAGGCGGCGACGGGCGAGGAGGACTACGGCTCCCTCGCGGTGCTCCACGCGCTGACGGCCGACGTCGAGACCCTCGTCGCGCTCGGCCCCGATCGCTTCTTCCCGCGCCCGAAGATCGAGTCGAGCTTCGTGCGGGTCTGGCCGCGCCGGACGCCGCTGCTCGAGGCGGGCGAGCTGGCGCGGGTCGAGCCGATCGTGCGCGCGGGCTTCGGCCAGCGGCGCAAGGTCGTGACCAACGGCCTGGCCAGGATCGCCGAGCGCCGCTTCCCGACGCTCGCGAAGAGCGCGCAGCGCGAGGCGCTCGAGGCGGTCCTGCGCACGGCGGGCATCGATCCCCGCCTGCGGCCGGAGCGCATCGAGCCGCAGGCCTGGCTCGCCCTCTCGCGGGCCCTCGACGCGGCGACGTCCGGGGACGGCGCGCCGGGCGAGGCGGCGTCCGATGCGACGACGCCGAGCGCCGCGACGTTCGACGAGGCGCGTCGCGATGACTGAGGCCGGCATGCGCGATGCCGATCGGCTGGCACTGCTGCTCGAGCTCGCGAAGCGCGCCGGGATCGAGCTGCGCATCCTGTCGGCGCGGGCGGCGGCGGAGGAGGGGGCGCCGCGGCAGAGCAGCACCGGCCGCCTCGGCGAGCGCGTGTGGGTCCTGCTCGTCCCCGACGATCCGCCCGCCCACCAGTCGGCAACCCTCGCGCAGGCCCTCGGTCGTCATCGCGCAGCCTTCCTCGAGACCTGTTTCCTTCCGCCCGCCCTGCGCACCTACATCGACGAGGCGATGGGCTCGGCGCGTGGGCCGGGGAGCGGTGCATCCGGAAGGACCGTTGACCCTGGAAATCGTTGAACCTAGAATCCACCTCGAACGAGGGGCACCGCAGGTTGCGGGCTCCATCTGAAAACTGCCCGGGCGAAGTCCATGCGCCGCATGGATCTCGGTGCCGGAATCCAAAGAGCGTTCCTCAGAGTCACCCGCTTATCGCTTGGATCCTGGCCTGGCCGGGACTGAGACGGGGTGATGGGTAGGCGCGACGCAAGCTCTCCCCTCCGCATTTCGTTTCCGGTCGCCCGCGCATCGTCGAGCCGAGGAGCTCGAGCTGCCCGGGTGGACGCGATTCCAGCCCGCGCCTCCGCGCGGGAAGCGATCGCGAGTCGTCGCCGGACACGAGAGCAGGATCGGAGCGCTTGGACGGACGATCGACGTCGGTCCCCCCGACGCCGTGGATCCGGCCGACCCACCTCGACGGTGAGCGGGAGCAGCGGGGCCGAACCTTCCGGCCACGCGGGCTCCGTAGAGCGATCCCGATTCCCGATCCGACAGCGTCCGGGCATGCATGCGCCACAGGAGACATCCCCCCATGTCGACCGTGACCACGGCCTCTGCGTCCCGCGAACACCGGATCACCCTGCGCTCCCTCGCGACGCGCAAGCGCAAGGGGATCCCCTTCAGCGTGCTGACCGCCTACGACTTCACCTTCGCCCGCATCTTCGACGAGGCGGGCGTCGACGTGCTGCTCGTCGGCGACTCGCTCGGCAACGTCGTGCAGGGCCACGACACGACGCTCCCGGTCACCCTCGACGACGTCGTCTACCACACGCGCCTCGTCGTGCGTGGCGTGCGGCGGGCGATGGTGGTCGCGGACATGCCCTTCGGCTCGTACCAGGTCGGGCCCGAGGACGCGGTGCGCAGCGCGATCCGGCTCGTCAAGGAGGGCGGCGCCCAGGCGGTCAAGCTCGAGGGCGGCGCGCTCGTCGCCGACACGATCCGCCGGATCGTCGCGGCACAGATCCCCGTCATGGGCCACGTCGGCCTGACGCCCCAGTCGGTCCATCCGATGGGCGGCTACCGCGTCCAGGGCCGCGGCGAAGAGGGCCGGGCGCAGGTCCTCGAGGACGCGCTCGCCGTCGAGGCCGCCGGGGCCTTCGCCGTCGTGCTCGAGGGCATCCCCCAGGATCTCGGCCGCGAAGTGACCGCGCGCCTCTCGATCCCGACGATCGGGATCGGCGCCGGCGTCCACTGCGACGCGCAGGTGCTCGTGATGCACGACCTGCTCGGCCTCAACGACACGACGCCGACCTTCGTCAAGCAGTACGCGAGCCTCGGGGCCGAGGCCTCGAAGGCGGCGCGCGCCTACATCGACGAGGTCGTGAACCGCAAGTTCCCCGCCGAGGCCCACGTCTACCGCTAGGCGGGGACGGGTCGCCGAGAACGGGAGAAGTCATGCGAGTCCTCGAAACCAAGCGCGAGATGCAGGCCTGGTCCGACGCCGAGCGGCGGGCGGGACGCCGGGTCGCCCTCGTCCCGACGATGGGCGCGCTCCACCGCGGGCATACGACCCTCGTCGACATCGCCCGGCGGCACGCCGAGCGCGTCGTCGTCTCGATCTTCGTGAACCCGACCCAGTTCAACGACCGCCGGGACTTCGAAGGCTATCCGCGGACCCTCGAGTCGGATCTCGCGGCCTGTCGCGAGGCCGGCGTCGACGTCGTCTTCGCACCGAACGCGGCGCAGATGTACCCGGAAGGCGCCGCGACCTGGGTCGACGTCCACGGCCTCTCCGAGCCCCTCTGCGGCGCGAACCGCCCCGGTCATTTCCGCGGCGTGACGACGGTCGTGACGAAGCTCTTCCTCGCCGCGCGGCCCGACGTGGCCGTGTTCGGCGAGAAGGACTGGCAGCAGCTCGCGGTGATCCGGCGCATGACGACGGATCTCGGCTTCGGGATCGAGATCGTGGGCGGCGAGACGGTGCGCGAGAGCGACGGGCTCGCGCTCTCGAGCCGCAACGTCCGACTCGGGCCGCAGGCGCGCAAGCAGGCGCTCTGCATCGTCGAGAGCCTCGAGCGGGCGGACCGGATGGTCGCCGCCGGCGAGACCGATCCCGCGCGCGTGCTCGAGGCGGTCCGCGCGACGCTCGCGCGCGCGACGCAGGCGCGCATCGATTACGCCGAGCTGCGCGATCCCGCGTCGCTCGAGGCCGTCTCCGGGCGGATCGAGAGGCCGGTGCTCCTCGCGATCGCCCTGCAATTCGAGCCGGATCCCGATGGTCGGGGCTCGGCCGTTCGTCTCATCGACAATCGGATTCTGGGCAGGAGCCGCGTTCTCGGTCGGCCTCCCCGGGCCGGCGCCTGATTTCGTGTCCCCCCGACGAAACCCGAACCCCGAAAGGAGTTCCCGATGAACCGCACGCTTCTCAAGTCCAAGATCCACCGCGCCACCGTCACCGAGGCCAACATCGAGTACGAGGGCTCGGTCACGATCGACAAGGACCTGCTCGAGGCCGCCGACATGCTGCCCTACGAGCGCGTGGACATCTGGAACTGCACGAACGGCAATCGGCTCACGACCTACGTGATCGAGGGCGAGCGCGGGCTCGGCCAGATCTGCATCAACGGCGCCGCGGCCCACCTCATGAAGCCCGGCGACAAGGTCATCATCGCGAGCTGGGTCGACGTCCCCGACGAGCAGTGCCGCGGCTTCGACGCCAAGCGGGTGTTCGTCGACCACGAAAATCGCATCCGCGAGGACTGATGGCCGAGCCCAGGAAGGCCGACGCGAAGAAGGCCGAGCGCAAGCAGCAGGCGAAGACCGACGCCGAGGGCCGCCTCGTCGTCGCGACGAATCGCCGCGCCCGCTTCGAGTACGAGATCCTCGACACCTACGAGGCGGGGATCCAGCTCGTCGGGCCGGAGGTCAAGAGCCTGCGCGCCGGGCGCGCCAACCTCGGCGACGCCTTCGCCCAGGTCCATCGCGGCGAGCTCTGGCTCGAGAAGCTGCACATCTCCCCCTACGAGCCCGCCACGCGAGAGAACCCCAGCGACCCGCAACGCCGCCGCAAGCTGCTGCTCCACCGCCACGAAATCGCTCGCCTCGAGGGCCGAGTCGCCGAAAAGGGTCTGACGCTCGTCCCCGTGACCCTGTATTTCCGGCACGGGCGCGCGAAGGTCGAGCTGGCCCTCGCCCGCGGCAAGCATCGACACGACAAGCGCGAGACGATCAAGCGCCGCGAGCACGACCGCGAGACCCAGCGCGTGATGCGGCGACACGTGCGTTAGGCGGGCGCGGGCTCGGGGGCGGGACCATGTTGAAGTGGCTCATCGGATTGTTGATCACGTCGCCGCTCTGGTTCGGCGGCGCGCTCTACTGGGCGAGCGAATACGGCGGCGAGACGGTGGTGCTCGAGACTGCCGACGAGCGGGGCAACGCCCTGTCCACGAAGCTCTGGGTCGTCGACATCCACGACGAGCCCTGGCTGCGGGCGGGCCAGCCCGACGCGACCTGGCTCCAGCGCATCCAGGCGAACCCCGACGTCCTGCTCGTCCGTGACGGTGCGCGCACGGTCTATCGCGCCGAGATCGCGACCTACGAGACCGATCGCATCAACTACACGATGCGCGAGAAGTACGGCTACGCCGACCAGCTGATCTCGTTGATCCACGACCCGGAGCAGGTCGTCGCGGTTCGGCTCTACGTCCCCGAGCCGCCGCTCTGATCCGGGCCGGGCCCGGGCCGCCGCCCCCATCGCCCCCATCGCCCAGGTCTCGTGCCTCCCCCGGCCCCCCGGCCCCCCGACCGCCCGACCGGGGTCGAGCCCCGTTCGGCCGGGCGCGGCAATCCCCCTCCATTTTGCCCCCCGACTGCCGATACCCGGAGCGGATCCCGCACGCGCCGAGCCCGGGTCGCCCCGGCTCGCGTCGGCTCCGGGATCCATCCGAGGTCCCATGGAGCAGGCGAGGAGGGGCCGGACGGCGACCGCCGGTCCCGGCAACAGGACGATCGCGACGACGGTGCTCGAGCTGCTCGCCGTGCGCGGGCGGTCCGGGGCGCGGGATCGCGCCCTGCGCGCGCTGGGGCTGCCCGAAGGCGGGCTCTCCGAGGCGCCGGCCTGGCTCGAGGGCGAGTCCCTCGACCGGATGTTCCAGGCGGTCGACCTCGATGTGGGCCTCGCCCGCGCGGTCGGTCACCGGCTGTGTGCCCCGGACGCGACCGGCCTCACGCTCTACGGCCTCGGCCTCGCCACCCCCGAGAAGGCCTACCGTCGGATCCAGGCGCTGCTGCCGCGGGCGACGCGCGATGCGCAGTGGCGGGTCGAGTCGATGGGGGACGCCCGAGCGGTGCTCGTCTTCGAGCCCGACACGGCGCGCGACGAGGACGGGGCACCGTCGGCCGGTTCCGCTCGCGGGCTCGGGGCCCGGGCCGGGAGCCGGGTCGCCGAGCTCCACTGCGCCCTGCGCGTGGGCCAGCTCGAGGCGATCCCGGGTCTCTACGGCCTGCTGCCGGCGCGGGTCACCTCGTCCGCCTGCCTCGCGAAGGGCGACGACGCCTGTCGCTATGCGATCGACTGGCAGGGCGCGGCCCGGACGGGGCTCGTCGTCGGCACCGCCGGCGGGCTCGCCGCCGGGCTGATCACGTTCGCCGTCGCCGCCTGGGTCTCGTCGCTCGCGGCGGGCTGGAGCGTGCTCGTCGCCCTCGCGCTCGCCGCGCTCGGTGTCGCGGCGGGCCGGGCCTTCGATCTCCATCGCCAGCTCGCCGCCGTCGCCGGGGCGCGGCGCGGACATCTCGCGCTCTTCGACCAGGTCGATGCGGTGCTCGCCGAGAAGCTCGACCAGATCTCGCGCATCGACGCGACCCTCGAGCAGGGCGGCGGGGGCCCGCGTGGCGGACCCCGGGAGTCGACCTTCGAGGAGGATCCCTTCTCGATCGTCGATCTGCGCCGGCTCGTCGCGCAGGCGATCGAGAAGGCGGGGCCGCAGATCGCCGACTGGGCCGAGATCCGCTTCGAGTGCGACGAGCGCCTGCGCAAGGTCGCCTGCGAGCCCGTCCAGATCGAGCGGGTCGTCGAGGAGCTGCTCCAGAACGCGATCGAGGCCTCGCTCGGTGCCGGCGAGTCCCCGGAGATCCGGGTCGCACTGCGCAACGTGCCCCGCGGCGTCGAGCTCACGATCGAGGACCAGGGGCAGGGCATCGAGGCGAACGAGGTCGACGAGACCTTCGATCCGTTCTTCGACGACAAGACCATCGGCCTCGACCGCGGCTTCGGCCTGCCGGTCTGTCTGCGCATCGTCGAGGCCCACGGCGGCGAGCTGCGCATCGCCAATCCCGTGCGGGGCGGAACGAAGGTCACCATCCTGCTGCCGGCCGACGCGGACGCCTCGCCCGATCCGAGGGGGGACTAGCATGACGCGGCGATCCGCGATCGCGCTCGGGCTCCGGGTCGCGCTCGGGCTCGGGGTGGTCCTCGCGCTCGCGGGCTGTGCCACGCGCCCCGGAGACGTCGAGCCGCTGCCGCAGCATCCCTTCCCGCGCTGGGTCGGCGAGCTCGAGGTCGGGAAGAGCGACGCCGGGTCGGTGCGCGAGCGGTTCGGGGAGCCGGACGCGATCGAGCAGAGCGTCCGCGGCGGCCTCGTCTATCGCTACCGCTTCGCGGAGACCCACTGGCCCGACGACGATCCCGATCGCCCCGTGGTCGGGGCGGACGGCAAGCTCTGGCGGCGGCCCAACACGAAGGCCGAGGACGTCGGGGCCGAGATCTCCGCCTTCGGCGAGTGGCTCGACTGGCTCCTGTTCTATCCCCCGAAGCAGTCGCGCCCCCCGCGGCGTCGCTCGCTGCCCGCGACGATCCACGATCTCGAGCTCGCCTTCGATCTCGAGGGCAAGCTCGTGCGCTACCGCTACGCGCCCCGGGAAGGGCTCGCGCCCATCCGACCCCGCGGCTGAGCCGTCCGGCGCCGCGGAGGGCGGGACGGCCCGGATTCCCGCGGATCGTCCGTCGCCGCCCCCTGGCCATCCCCCGCCGCGCAGTATGCTCCCCGGGCCGAGACGCGCGGTTACGGGCGTCCCGCTGCACGAGGAGCGCTCGATCCATGGCGACGATCCACACCGCGAGCGGAACGACGACGACGGCCGCGCTCGGCCGCACCTTGATGCACGAGCATCTCGTGATCGGCTACCCCGGCTCCGAGAGCCACACGAGCCGGCCGGGCCCGTCGAAGAGCGAGCAGGTGAAGATCTGCGTCGACAAGATCGAGAAGCTGAAGGCCCTCGGTTATTCGAGCCTGATCGATCCGTGCCCGAGCGATCTCGGCCGCGATCCCGAGCTCGCCGCGAAGGTCGGTCAGGCGACCGGCTTCCAGATCGTGATCGCGACGGGGCTCTACAAGCAGTCCGAGGGCGGGTATCCCTACTGGCATTTCCGCTCGAGCTTCGGGCCGCAGGTCGACGAGATGGCCGAGCTCTTCATCCGCGAGCTGACGGAAGGCATCGGCTCCACCGGCATCCGCGCCGGCATCATCAAGGTCGCCTCCGGCCCGAACCAGATCACCGACTACGAGAAGACGATCCTGCTCGCCGCCGCGAAGGCCTCCGTCGCGACCGGCGCCCCGATCACGACGCATACCGACCAGGGCACGATGGGCGACCTGCAGCAGAAGATCCTGACCGAGGCGGGTGTCCCCGCCTCCCGGATCGTGATCGGCCATTCCTGCGGCACCGACGACCACGCCTATCACATGGGCATCGCCCGCGGTGGCTCCTACCTCGGCTTCGACCGCTTCGGCATCGACGCGCTCTTCCCGGACGCGAAGCGCGTCGCGTCGCTCGTCCGGCTGATCCGCGCCGGGGCCGGGGACCGGGTCGTCGTCTCCCACGACTCGGTCTGGTGCTGGAAGGGGGAGCCGATTCCGTTCGAGCGGATGAGCGCGCTCTCGGCGGACGCCTTCGACCCGACCTTCTTCTCGCGTCGGATCATCCCGCAGCTGCGCGAGGCCGGGATCGCCGACGAGGCGATCGAGGCGCTGCTCGTCGCCAACCCCCGGCGCCTGTTCGAGGGTGGGAAGCTGCCGGCCCTGGCCTGAGCGGCGGGGCAGGCCTCGCGGGCGGGCGGGTCGCCCGTCCGGCGCTATCGTCCTGCCGCCCGAAAGACGCCTCCGACCCGAACCTTCGACCCGAACCTCCGACCCGAACCTTCGACCCGAAGCAAGGAGCACGCCCATGCAGGCCGCCATTCTGACCGAGCTCAACAAGGATCTCGTGATCCGCAACGACGTCGAGGTCTTCGGCCTCGGCCCGAAGGACGTGCGGGTCAAGATCAAGGCCTCGGGCGTGTGCCACTCGGACGTCTCGGCCCAGAACGGGACGATCCCGTCGGGTACGCCCTGCGTGCTCGGCCACGAAGGGGCGGGCATCGTGCAGGAGGTCGGGCCCGCGGTCACGAGCGTCGTGCCCGGTGACCACGTGATCCTGTCGTTCGTGCCGGCCTGCAACAACTGCACGCCCTGCTTCCGCCACCAGTCGTATCTCTGCAACCACGGGATGGTCCAGGCGACCTCGGCCCACTTCAAGGTCGACGGCAAGGTCGTCGGTGGGATGACCGGGCTCGGGACCTTCGCCGAGGAGCTCATCATCGGCGAGCCGGGCGTCGTCAAGATCCCGAAGGACGTGCCCCTCGACATCGCGGCGCTGATCGGCTGCGGCGTGACCACCGGCGTCGGCGCCTCGATCAACAGCGCGCAGATCACGCCGGGCAGCTCGGTCGTCGTCTTCGGCTGCGGCGGCGTCGGCATCTCGGCGATCCAGGGCGCCCGCATCGCCGGCGCCTCGGCGATCCTCGCCGTCGACACGCTCCCGAACAAGCTCGAGCAGGCCAAGCACTTCGGCGCGACCCACGTGACGACCCCCGACGGCCTCGACTCCGCCAAGCAGGCGATCACCGGCGGCGAGGGCTTCGACTTCGCTCTCGAGTGTGTCGGCCATCCGGCCACGATCCGCGCGACCTACGACGCGGCGCGCCGCGGCGGCAAGGCCGTCATCGTCGGCGTCGGCCGGATCGAGCAGATGGTGCAGTTCAGCGCCTTCGAGCTCTTCTTCGGCGACAAGACGCTGCGCGGCTCGCTCTACGGCAGCGCCAACGTCCGGACCTTCATGCCGGAGCTGCTCGCCCTCTGGAAGGCCGGCAAGCTCGATCTCGAGAGCATGATCACCCGGCGCATCAAGCTCGCCGAGGTCAACGACGCGTTCCGCGCCATGCAGGCGGGGGAAGTGATCCGGTCGGTCATCGACTTTTGATCGGCCATTGGGCGCGTCGCGCCCAATGGCCTGAGCAGGCGAGATCGGCCCTTGGGCGCAGAGCGCCCAATGGCCTGAGCAGGCAGATCGGTCGTTGGACGCGGACGTGTCCAACGACCTGAGCGGGAGTGAGCGGCTGTCGGGCGCCTTGGGATGGGAAATCCCCGGGGAAGTCGCCGGGCGGGTGGTTCCCCGAAATCGGTGAAGAGCTGGAGATCGGGCTCATTGCCCGGGCGTCGATCGCGACGCAGAATGGGCGGCATGCCGCGCACGCCGATCGATGAGATCCTCGCCCAGCCGCTCGCGGATCGTCTGCGCGCCGTCGATGCGATCTGGGAAAGCATCGTCGCCGACCCGACTTGGCTTCCGGTCCCGCAGAGCCAGCGCGATGAGCTCGATCGCCGACTCAAGCTCCATCGGGAGGACGATCGCGCCACCTCGTCGTGGGAGGACGTGAAGGCGCGCCTGTCCGGTCGGGGACAGTCCGGCCGGGAATGAGGGTCCGCCTCACGCCCGAGGCGGAAGCCGATGTGGCCCAGGCGCGGGACTGGTATGCCGAGCGCGCCGAGCAGCTCGGAGCGGACTTCGTGGCTTCGGTCGATGCAGCGCTCGAGCAGGTCGAAGCGTTTGCCGAGCTCGCACCGATCGTCCACGCCTCCGTCCGGCGGACACTCCTCCATCGATTTCCGTATGGCGTCTTCTACACGATCGAAGGCGGCGAGATCGTCGTCCTTGGCTGCTTCCATGCCCGCCGCGATCCGGACGCATGGCGATTGCGCGGACGCGACTCCTGAAGCGAACGAATCGGACGATCGGTCCCAGGCAGAGCCCGCATGGAGTCGGCCGTCGGACGCCTCGTCTGGAACGGATGCTTCGGCGCCGTCAGCGGCGCCAGTCGACGAAGATCGGGGACGACCAGGCGCGGGGCTCTTCGGGGGCCAGGCAATCGTCGTTCGCGTCGCCGCTGCAGAGCTTCGCGGTGAGGCAGCGGCCGCTCGCGTCGCGCTCGCAGGCGATGCCGGCGGCGTTGACCGCGAGCATCGGCGCCTCGATCGCGCGGACGTAGTAGACGGCGTCGCGGGCATTCGTCGCGTAGTCCGGGTCGTCGAAGCGGACGGTGCAGCCCTCGGGCCGGCCGTCGCAGACGAAGCTCCGCCAGGGATCCTCGATCAGCGGCGCGATCGGCTCGCCCGGCGCCTTCTGCGGGCGGATGCGGACGACCTCGATGCGGGTGATCGGGCGCCGCCTCGGCGTCGGGTTGTAGCACTCGCCCTTGCAGACGTGGGCGAGCCGCTCGGGGCCGAGGGCGTTCGTCGCGTAGTCGGGGCAGCCGGGCGCCTGCTCGAAGGAGCCGACGGCGCGGACCTCGAAGCGCGGGCTCTCGTTCGTCACGACCTCCCCGCCCATCGGGACGGGGCGCTCGGATCCGTCCGGCGGATTCAGCAGATCGAACCAGAGCAGGATCCGCGGCCCGCTCGTCCCGTAGACCTCGCGGCGCTGGAGCGCGTCCCAGATCGCGCCGCGCGAGCGGCCCTCGCCGTGCACCGCGACGAGGCCGCCCGTCATGAAGTAGGAGGCCTGGCGCTCCATCTCCATCAGGGCGAAGCCCGCGAGCTTCGAGGTCTCGGGATCGTAGGCGCGCGACTCGGGGAGGGGGGCCTCGTCGGGCGGTGTGACCATGCGGCGCAGCAGCGGGCTCAGATCGGCGACGTTGCTGCGGGACTCGGTGAAGCCGCTGCGATGGACCTCCTTGTAGCCGGTGCCGGGGCGGCCGAAGTGGTTGTCGCTCGAGGCCATCAGACCGAAGCGGAAGCGGCGCGGTGAGCCGTCGGGTGTCTCCCAGCTCGAGAAGGCGAGGATCGCCTGGGCCGCGCCCCCGGGCCGGTAGTTGAAGGCCGGCTGCGTGCAGTCGCGACACTGACCGGCGTCGAGCCAGTCGGCGGCCTTCACGCCGGGGACGGTGAGGTGCATCTGGCTGCCCGCGTCGACGGCGTTCTGGCGCGCGACCACCGCACGCTGCGCACACTCCTGCGCCGACTCGCCCGCGGCGAGGCAGCGCTCTTCGATGATCTCGCCGGCGCGCCAGCAGGTCGGCAGGTGGTTGGCGTTCGGGGCGGGGCAGCTCGGGCGGCCGTTCTCGTCCCACTCGACGGAGCGGTAGTCGCGGTACTCCTCGGAGTTGCCGTGGCCCGAGTAGACCTCGATCAGGCGCTGGCGATCCTCGTCGTGGAGCGGGCCCGCGAGCTGCTTCGACCACTCGGAGCCCGGGGGCGTATAGAAGCCCCAGGTCGTGCCGTGGGGGATCACGAGGGATTCGAAGCCCCAGTCGTCGAGCTTCTGGAAGAGCAGGTCGGGCGTGTCGACGAGCTCCTGACAATCCGGCGGCAGGTCGCGCACGGCGACGCCCTGCGGACAGCGATCGACGTGGCGGCGCTCGTCGAAGAAGCGCGCGAGGGAGTGCATCCGCTCCTGGCCGAGGGCATGCAGGAAGGCGCCGCTGCGGGCGGTGCCGAAGGGATTGCCGGCGGCGATCACGCGCCGCGAGCCCGGTGCACCGATCGGCCGCGTCGGGACCTCGTCCTCGCCGAGATTCCGGAGCACCACGTTCTTGTGGCCGTAGTGTTCACTCGGCGTCGCACCGACCTGCGTCCACTCCCAGCCGAGAAACGCGACCGTGTCGGGCTCGCCCGCCGCGCTCGCCGCGTCCGACTCACTGCCCCCCGCGACGGCGTCGCAGGCGCGGATGCTCGCGACCGTCTCGTTCCAATGGGTCGGCGTGAGGCTCTCGGCGTGGTCGTTGATGGACCAGAAGTCGAGGGCGGAGCAGAAACGCGCGAAGTCGCAGGCGTCCGCCGGTGGATGCGCGCCCTCGCCGCCGGTCATGGGCAGGCTCAGCATGAAGGCGTCGAAGGAGAAGGTCGTGTGGACGTGCAGGTCGCCGAACAGGATCTGCTTCGCATGCGGCGACGCGGGTGCGGGAGCGGCCTCCGGCGCCTCCGCCGCCGAGCTCGGGGGACCGGCGGCGAGCAGGCTCCGCTCCGCCTCCGCGACGCTCGCCTGCTGGGCGGCGACGACCTCGACGGGGCGGCGCGTCGGGGTGACGGAGCCGGGGGCTTCGTGGTGTCCGAGGGCGCCGTGGCCCACCCAGCGGAACCAGAGGCCGAGGATCGCGACCAGCAGCAGGGCGACGAGGGCGAGGATGCGGGACACGGTCGACTCTCCGGATCGAGGAGGCCCTCGGGGCGGTGGGCAGGCTATCACACAACGAGGGCGAGCTCGCGCGCTGCCCGGCGCCCGGAATCGCGATAAGTCGCCGCCATGTCGTGCGCTGCGTCGGAGGCTGGACTATCAAGGGAAGACGGGAGGAACCGGGCGCGCATGCAGCGAGGACGGGAGCGGGCAGCGACGGCAGACGCCCTGGTCGTGGGCACGATCGACGGGGGCGGCACGGGGGCCGAGCTGATCGGCTGCGTGAAGCGGGTCCTGGCGGCGCTGACGGACGCGACGGGCCAGCGCTTCGAAGTCGTCGACTTCGACAACGCACGTTGGGCCGACCAGTTCGACGAAGAGCTCTACGAGCCCGATCTCCACCGCGACCTGCTCGACTTCTACGACGCGCTCTGCGCACAGCGGGGTGTGATCGTGCGGGGCTCGCTGCCGGCGCCGGTGCTCTACCGGCTGCGGCGGGACGTCGGGCAGGCCTTGAAGTGGGTGCCGCTCAATCCCTTTCCCGCGATCAGCCGCCATCCCGAGTTCCGGGTCCAGCTCGTGCGCGAGAGCATCCAGGGCCTCTACCACCCGGACGAGGTCCGGCGCGAGGGCGGGCTCGTGCGCGCGCAGCATACCTGGAGCGAGTCGACGCTCCGCTTCGTCGCGCAGGAGGCGTTCCGCCTGGCGTCGCGAGGGGAGTCGCCGCGGCGGGTGACGACGGTGCTCAAGACTTCGGTGCTGGGCGAGATCGGCGAGCTCTGGCTCGGGGCCTTCGGCGACGAGGCCCGCCGCCATCCCGACGTCCGCCTGGCCCACCGTCCCTCCGGCGCCGGCTTCTCCGACATGTGGCTCGCGCCGCGCGAGTTCGGCGTCGTCGCGACCGACGACCAGTCGGGCGACATCCTCGCCGACCTCGTGCCGACGATCCTCTACGACAGCCGCAACCTCGTCGCCGCGGGCAACCTCTCGCCCGCCGGCCACGCGTCGTTCCAGACCGACCACGGGACGATCAAGCCCCTGGTGGGCAAGGACGCCGTGAATCCCGTCGCCATGCTCGGTGCCCTCGCGATGGCCCTCGATCACGGTCTGCCCGGACGCGGGCTCGGCGCGGCGGTCACGGGGGCGATCGAGGAGGTGCTCGTCGCCGGGCTGCGCACGCAGGACTTCTACTCGGGCCCGCCCCAGCGCCTGGTCGGTACGCGCGAGATGACCGACCACATCCTCGAGCGGCTGGCGGTGCACCTCGATCGAGGCACGGTCGTGATCCCGCCGCCGAGCGATTGCGACGGGCCGATCGAGGCTTCGGCATGAAGACGGCGCTCGTCGTCGTCGATCTCCAGAACGCGTTCTGCCGACCGGAGGGCTCCTTCGTCCGTCGAGGATTCGCCATCGCGGACCTCGCTCGGATCGTCGGGACGAGTCGGCGACTCGTCGAGCATGCCGGACGCGTCGGCTGGCCCGTCGTCTACACGCGGCTCGCCTATCGGCCCGACTACGGCGACGCAGGTCTCCTCGTCGCGAACCATCCGGCGATCCGCGAGCTCGGCGGCTACGTCGAGGGCTCCTTCGACGCGGCGCTGATCGACGTGCTCCCGCCCGCCGCGCCGTCGGATCTCGTCGTGCGCAAGACGCGCTACGACCCGTTCTCCGGGACCGACCTCGAGGCGGAGCTCCGCGGCCGGGGCGTCGAGGAGCTCGTCGTCTGCGGTGTGACGACCAACGTCTGCGTCGAGTCGACGGTGCGCCGGGCCCATGATCTCGACTTCCCGGTCCGGCTCGTCGAGGACGCGGTCTCGTCCTACGACCCCGCACTCCACCGCGCCTCGCTCGAGACGATGGGGCGGCACTTCGCCCGGCGCGTGACGTCGGCCGACGTGATCGGGCGCGCATCGGCGGCGGCGTGAAGAGGGCGGCGTGAGCGGCGCGCTCGGGAGGCGGACATGAGCCGCAGCCGGCTGCTCGCGTCGCTGCGCGCCCGGGCGACGGAGCAGCCCGGAGCGATCGCCGCGGCCGATGCCGAGCGGAGCCTCGATCGCGGGACGCTCGACCGTGCGAGCGAGGCGCTCGCGGCGGCGCTGCGCGAGGCCTGCGATCCCACGCCCGGAGTCGCCCTGCTCGCGGGCCACCGCGCCGTCGCCCTCGTCGGCGTCCTCGCCGTCCTGAAGTCGGGCCGCTGCCTCGTTCCGCTGAACGGCCACGAGAGCGACGCCCTGCTCGCGGCCTTCGTCGCCGACGCCGGGGCCCGCATCCTGCTGACCGACCGCGCCCATGCGGCGCGCGCGCGAACGATCGCGGGCCCGGATGCGCGCGTCCTCGTGCTCGAGGACGCCGTCGAGGAGGCGCAGGACGGCGCGCGCGCGAACGACGCCGAGCATCGCCCCACGCGACCCGACTCGGCCATGGCCGATCCTGCCGCCGCCCCCGACGACGAAGCCGAGGACCTCCTCGCGCTCCTCTACACCTCCGGCACGACGGCCGCACCGAAGGGTGTGATGACGACGGCCGCGAGCGTCCTCGCCCGCACCCGCGAATACCTCGACGCGAGCGGGCTCGCCGCGGGCGAGCGCCAGGCCGCGATCACGGCCTGGCATTTCGCGGCCTCGATCCCCGAGATCTACGGTGCGCTCGTCGCCGGCGCCGAGCTGTGCCTCTACGACGCCCACGCGCAGGGCGTCGAGGGGCTGCCCGAATGGCTGCGCCGTGAGCGCGTCGACTGCCTGCAGCTGCCGGTCGCGATCGCGCGGCGCCTGCTCGGGCGCGCGGGGGAGGGAGCGCTCGCGAACGTCCGGTTCGCGTCGATCAGCGGCGATCGCCTTCTGCGCAGCGAGGCCGAATCGCTGCTCGCCGCGATGGCCCCCGGCGCCGTCCTGCTCCACACCTACGGCTCGACCGAGACGAACCTGATCGCCCAGTCGTCGCTGCGGCTCCCCGCGCGCGACTGGCCCGCGAGCAGCGCGGCGGGCTACCTGCCCGTCGGTCGGCCGGTCGCAGGCAAGCACGTCGAGATCGTCGACGAAGCGGGCCGCCCCGTCGCCCGCGGCGAGACCGGCCGCATCACCGTTGCCAGCGCGCTCCTCTCGCCGGGCTACTGGAACCAGCCGGAGAAGACGTCGGCGTCGTTCCGCACGGATCCGGACGGGCGACCCGTCTTCGTGTCGGGGGACTTCGGACGCCTGCGCAGCGATGGCCAGCTCGAGCTCGCCGGCCGCGACGCCGCGCAGGTCAAGATCCGCGGCATGCGCGTCGACCTCGCCGCCGTCGAGGCGACGCTGCTCGCGCTGCCCGGCGTCGCGAGCGCCGCGGTCGTGGCGCGGCCGGGGGGCGGCGACGAGGTCCGTCTCGTCGCCTACGTCGAAGCGGCGCCCGGAATCGAGCTCGACACGACGCGCCTGCGCCAGGGCCTGCAGGGCCGGATGCCGGCCCACGCGATCCCCTCCCGCTTCGTCTTCCTCGACGCCATGCCCTGGACCGCGAGCGGCAAGCTCGACCGCCGCGCGCTGCCCGACCCGGGGCGCGCTCGCCCGAAGCTGGCCGTGCCCTTCGTCGCCCCGCGCGATGCCGAGGAGGCGCTCGTGTGTGCGCGCCAGGCCGCGCTCTTCGAGCTCGACGAGGTCGGGGTCGACGACGGCTTCTTCGATCTCGGTGGCGACTCGCTCCGCCTCGTCGAGCTGCTCTTCGCGCTCGAGCAGGAGACCGGACGTCGGATCGAGCTCTCGGCCCTCGGCGGACTTCCGACGCCGGGGCGCCTCGCGGCGCTCATTCGGGACGGGGCGGGCGAGGCGGGGGAGCCCGGCGGACCGACGCCCGGAGCCGAGGCGCCCGCGAGATCGACGACGCCCGCCACGGCCGCGCCGGCGGCGGGCCGGCGCGGCCGGATCCGTCGCCTGCGCAGCGCGATCAAGCACGGCCTGCGCAACCCGCTGCGGGCCGCCGGGCCGAGCCTCTTCGGCCGGCCGCTCGCCTACGCGCGCGGCGTGCGTCTGCAGGCCGGGCTCGCGCGCGGGGTCGTGCGGCTCGGGCTCTATCGCGAGGCGCTGCGCCCCGTCGACGCGTGGCATGCCCGGCTCGTCGGCCTCGCGCCGACGGCGGACCGCGATCCGCGCGCGGCCGGCGACGCGGCGGCACACGCAGCGACCGGGGCGGCGTCGCGGGAGCGCGCGCGCGTCCGCAGCCTGATGGCGAATACCTGGGTCGACTGGCGGCTGCGCGCCCTCGAGCCCGCCGCCGCGTTCGAGCGGGCCGTCGTCGTCGAGGGCGCGTCGCATCTCGACGCCGTCGTCGACCACGGTCGAGGCCTCGTCCTGGTCGTCACCCACGTCCACTGGAACGCGCTGCTCGGCCGCCTGCCCGCGCTGCGCAAGCGATCGATGCGGCTCGTCCGGCAGCCCAAGGGCCTGGCATTCGGCGCCGGCCCCGACGCGATCGTCACCGAGCGCGCCCTCCAGCTCCAGGCCGCCGCCGATCACCTCCGCGCCGGCGGCGTCGTCCTCATCGCCGGGGACGAGGGTCACGGTCGCGCCGCCGTCGAGCGGCCCTTTCACGGTGGGACCCGCCGCTTCCGACCCGGCGCAGCCGCCCTCGCCGAAGCGACCGGTGCCGCCCTGCTGCCCGTCTTCAGCCGACTGGAGGACGACGGCCGGATCGTCTTCCGCTTCGAAGCCCCCCTCGCCTCGGTGGCCGGGACCAGCGAGGCGAGGATCCTCGACCGGACCGCTCAGTACGCCGACCTCTTCGTGGCCGCCTGGCCCTCGATCTACGACAGCGTGAGCTGGAAGAGCGTCCGCCGGGCCCTCGAGCCGCCGGAGCATTGGTGAGCCTCGCCCCGGCGTAGCCGCCGGCGGGCCCGGGCGCCGGGCGGGCGAGACATGCCCCACGGGTCGCGTTTGACGAACCCGACTTCGGGGTTAGCTTGCCGCGCGTGGGGGCGATCGGTTTCGACGGGTCGTCGAGGTCGGGCGCCGCGTGTCGAGGTCGTAGCCACCTCGTAAAACAGCTGCAGTCTGGTAGCTCATAACTGCCGATGACAACTACGCTCTCGCTGCCTAACTAACCCTTAGGAACTAGCGACATCCGTCCATGACGTCTCCTAATGGGGCACGGATGCAATGAGGAGACTGGCTCCCGAGCGCTGCTCGGCCGTATCCGGGAGCGAGATCACGTCGAGCTAGGGTGTGCTTGGGCCGTCTCTGCTCCTGGCCCGCCCGAAATCAAGCGGAGACTACACACGTAGACGCGTCCGAAGGACGCGATTCGGACGCGGGTTCGATTCCCGCCGCCTCCACCATTTCGTGACTGCCATGTGTCGGGAGACCTTCTGGTCGTGAGTCGACTAACCGACGCTGGAGTTCGCGCGCGGTCGAAGTCTGGTCTTCCACCCGGTCCGACGTGGGGCATCCCGGTCGTCGTGCTCTCCGTCGTGTTGCTGTCGCTCGGCTGTGCTTCGAGCGGCGGGATGATCGCGGTCCACGGGCTTCTCCCGGATCCCCCGCCCGAGTCGCTGCGCGCGGAGATGGGCACGGTGTGGGTCGAATCCGCCTTCGACCAGAGCACGACCGAGTTCGTCATCACGCCCGCCATCGGGAAGTGGTCGGGATTCGGCCGCGGCGCCGGAGGGGGCGCGATTCTGGGGTGCGCCATTCTGGGCTGGCCCGTGATCACGGCGAATCCATTCGGGGTTGCGATCGGCCTCGTGGGATGTGCAAGCGGGGCCACCGTCGGCGCCCTCTCGGGCGGGGTGTACGGGGCGGTGGCAGCCGAGCCGAAGCAATCGGCACAGAAGGCCATGGCGATCATCCACGACGCGATGCGGCCGGAAGCGTCGCAGCGGAAGATCCTCGATCGCGTGCGGGCGCGGACGCTGCTCGTGCGCCCCGGATCATTTGCGAGCGAGCGCGACGAAGCGATGACCCGACTCGAGATTTCCCTGACCGCCATCCAGCTCGATGGTCTTCCGCGCCCCGACCTGGCTCGGGACGGAGCCGGGGCAGGCGTGATCAACCCCGAAGTGAGGCTCGTCGTCACCGCCCAGGCGAGGCTGATCCGGTCTGCGGCGAACGAGGAACTCTACTCCGCGCAGCTGGAGCATTGGGGGGGCCGGAGGGACGTGCTCGAGTGGGCCGAAGACGACGGAGCCCCGTTGCGTCGAGGAATCGAACGGGCCCTCGACGACCTGGCCGAGCAGATCGTCGACGTGGTCTTCCTGCTCGATCGCGAGCCGCAATCATGATCGTCGAGCAGCGCATGCGCCGCGGAGGGCTCCGGAGTCGGCTCGGCCGGACGATTCTCTCGTTTGGCCTGATCGGACTCGCGGGTTGCTTGACGCAGGAGAGCGAGGTCTCCGGTCTTCGCCCGCTGTTTCCGCCCGCCGTGCATCGGTTGAGTGTGTTCGGTCCGTTGCTCGACGACTGCTTCGCCACCGTGGATTCGCTTCAGCCCACGCTGCGGTGGCAGCCCTTCTTCGTCTCGGGGGAGGAGGATGTGGCATCGCGTGCGAGCGGCGTGACCTACGAGCTCAGGATCTGGCAGATGTCGAGGGCCGCACCAGGCAGGCTGGTCTATTCCCGCACCGGCCTCGTCGAGCCCTTCCATGTGGTGGAGGAGCCGCTGCGTTCCGGCCGGGCCTACTTCTGGACGTTCCGGGCACATCATGATCGCAGGGGCGAGCCGCGCGTATCCGACTGGGCCGAGCGGTTGATCGGGCGCGTGCGCATCGTCGAGGATCACGGAGTTCCCGGGAGCCCGCACGAGGTGCTCCATCTGTTCTACGAGCCCCACTGCTTCCGCACGTCGGACGACGCCGAACGATCTTGAGACTGCACGGCGTTCAGGCTTGGGGCGACGCCGTCGGGCCGTTCGAGCTAGGGCGAATCGGCGCGATCCACGGTAGAGGGGCCAGCTTCGCCCCGCGCTCAGTCTCCTCTGGCGACTGTCGTGCGGTCGCGGAGGAGTCCGGGAACGAAAGGGGGGCTGAAGGCCGACGATCGGAACCGATGCGTCCTCGATGCGTCGATGAAGCCGTTCGACGAACAGGCCAACGTCAGCCGGGGTGGGGCGCGCGGCGTGGGGGCGAGTTCGATGGTTCACTTCCATCCGCTCGTGCCCGAAGTGATCATCACGAGCCCGGAGATCCATGCCATGACCGACCCCATCGTCGTCCAGGACCTCGAGCTCGAGGTGAACGTATGGGACGACGAGCCGACGACGCTCTTCGGGCGCTGGTACGCGCATCCGGAGGCGCTCGAGGAGATCGGCGGACCGGCGGCGCTGCTGGTCTGCCTGCCCGGTGGCACCTACGACCACGCCTACTTCGACCTCGACATCCCCGGAGACGAGTACAGCTTCGCCCGCTGGATGGCCGAGCGCGGGTACGTCGTGCTCGCGCTCGACAGCCTCGGCACGGGCCGCAGCACCCGACCGGTCGCGCACGAGGTGGGGTTCGCGGAGATGGCCTGCGCGACCGCAGAGGCCGTTGCGGCCATCCGCGAGCGCGTGCCCCCCGGCACGCCGATCGTCGCCGTGGGCCACTCCATGGGCGGCTACCACGCCGTGGTGCAGCAGGCCGCGGTGCAGACCTATGACGCGCTCGTGGTGCTGGGCACGACCCTTGGCGTCGTCGGCATCGTCCCATTGCCCGACGAGATCGTCGACGCGGCCCGCTCCGGGCCCGAGGCGCGCGCCGGTCTGATCGACGCCATGTCGGAGCGGTTCCCCGAGCCGTACACCAGCGGCGACCGGAGCATGCTCATCGAGGCGTTCCACGCGGCGGACGTTCCCGAGGCCGTGCTCGCCGCCGACGGGGAACAGACCACGACGGTCGTGCCGCGTCGGGCCTCGGCCGAATCGTTGGTGCCGTGGTTCGCCTCGGAGGCGGCCGCGGCGGTCGATGTACCGGTCTTCCTCGGGTACGGCGAGATCGACGTGTCGCTCGATCCGCACGCCGAGCCGGCCTACTTCTCGGGCAGCGACGACGTGACGCTCTTCGTGCTGCGAGGCAGCGCCCACTGCCACAACATGGCGAGCACCCGCCATGTGTTATGGGAGCGGCTCGAGCAGTGGATCGGGTCCGTCGTCTGACTGCCGGCGGGCGTGAGTCCTCTTCGTCCGCCGCCTCCCGATGTCGACCGTCCGCCTGGGCCGCCTACTGCCCGACCAGCATCGCCGGGATCCGCGCACAGTCCTCGACCTGCTCGAGGCTCTGCGCCGTCCGGACCAGCTCTTCGAGCGATTCAGGCGCGAGCGGACGCACCGAGCGCCGCGCACAGTCGTCGAGCTTTGCGGTGAGCTGCGGCCAGCTGAACGGCTCGTCGGGGCCGCCGGGCGCGCCCTCGACGCGCGCGGTGATCCGGCGACCGTTCTTCAGGGTGACCTCCAGCACGCGCGGGCCGAGCCCGCGGACGTCGGCGTCGAGCGCGGGATCCGCGATGCCCCGGACCTTCGCGGCGATCGGAACGACCTCACGGCGCAGGCGCGCGACACCCGCTTCCGTGAAGTCGTCGACGCCGACGACGGTGCGCGCCAGGGCGACGCCGATCGCCCAGGGATTGCTGAAGTGGGGCTCGATCGGGCCCTTCGGATCTTCGCGCCCCGGCGCGAAGGCGCCGATCCGGGCATGGCCGGCTTCGAAGCGGGCGGGGTACCGAACCTCGACGCGCTCGACCTGCGCGAGGTCGAAGGCGGGGTCGCGGCGGACGGCCAGCGCGACCTCGATGTCGAGGGCGGCGCCGCGATGGACCGGGTATCGCTTGAGCGCGGTCTGGGTCCCGAGGAATCGGCTTCCGAGCCCATCGAGGACGCGGCTCCGGTCGTAGCGGCCCTGCTCGTGGACGGGGAAGTAGCCGGCGTCGCCCTCGAAGCAGTCCGTGATGCCGCCGATGCCGCGCTGGGCGAGCAGGGCGGCGAGCACGCCGTCGCTCGCCGCGAGGCCCTTCATCGTCCGCTGCGCGAGTGCGCCCTGGTGGTAGCCGAGCGTCGTCCCGGCCGAGCGGGTGTACGCGTTGCCCAGCGCGTCGACCGTCGCGTCGACGCCGAGGCGCAGGAGCTTCGCCGCCACGAGCGCAGTCGCGAAGGTCCCGAAGACGTAGGTCCCGGGGCGGCCGCGGAGGATCGGCCGCGTCTCGCAGGCGAGCGAGAGTCGGATCATCACGTCCTGCGCGGCGGCGATGGCGACGAGCAGCGCCCGGCCGGAGATGCCGCCCTCGCGCTCGGCGAGGGCGAGGGCGGCGGGGACGACGTGGACGCCGGTGTGGACGATCGCCTCTTCGTGCACGTCGTCGAGGTCGATCGCGCGGGCCATGCCGCTGTTCAGCGTGACGGCGTGCCGGGCGGGGAGGCGCGCACCGTGGACCAGGACCGTGGATTCGCCGCGGCCCCCTTCGCGCACGAGATGGTCGAGCAGCGCCGGGAAGGGCGTCTCGCCCGAGCCGGCGACGGAGGTCGCGAGCGTGTCGAGGACGAGCTTCTTCGTCGCCTCGACGTCGGTCGGCGACAGGTCTTCGTAGGCGACGCGGACGACGTGCTCGGCGATCGCCCGGGCCAGGTCGGGACGCCGCTCCGGGCTCGCGTCGTCGGCGATCGAGGTCATGCGAAGGGCGCCTCCGTGGGACCGCATTGCGAATGGGCCCGATCGGGGGTGGTCACGGGGCTTTCTCCGATCGAAGGGGGGTGGTGAGCATCGTGAGGCGGGCGAGCCGATCGGGTCGAGGGCCCGGAAAGCGGTCATCGCCTCGTTCCAGTGTGGGCGGCGACGGGGCGGGTTTCAAGCCGGCGTGATCCGAATCGTGTCGCTCGCACGATTGGATCGTCATCCGGCCGGTTCGACGGCAATCGGGAGGGGTGTACAGATGGGCTGTGATTGGGTGGCGATCCGGAATCTCGTCGTCTCGTTGAGCTTCTTCGTCGGCTTCGCGACGACCTCCGCGATGTTCGCGTGGCTCTGGAATCGCTATGCGCCGGGGGGGCCTTGGCGGACGATCGTCGCGAAGATCTCCTACTCCGCCGCCGCCACATGGTGTGCGACGGCGCTCGTGCTGCTGGCCATCCTGATGAGCACGCTTCGGTCCTATTGCGCCTGCACCGCTGCCATCGCGGCCTGCGCCACGGCCTGTAGTCAGCTGACCCCCTGGCTCCCGCTTCTCCTGGGGGCCCTGTTCGTCCTGGCCGCGCTGTGCTTCGTCGCGATCTTCGACGTGGCCTTCAACGAGACGCCGGCGTTCGAGGTGGCTCACGGACTCGCGGTGGGAGCGGTCGTCGCCCTGATGATCACATTGGCGCTCTTCGCGGCGCCGGTCGTGAGCTGCCAGCCCTGAGTCCGACCCGACCTAACGATCCGCTCTTTCCGCCGCGACCGCGCCGAGACACGCCACCTGGTCGTAGCGCGCCCGCCACCCCGTCCTTTCGAGCTTGCTCGTGTCGAGGGCCTGTCCGTAGCGGAGCCAGGGGGCGAGCTGGGCCGGGATGAAGAGGAGCCCGAGCCGGGCGAGCAGCGGCTCGAGGGGCTCGGCGCCGATCGGGAGGACGGGGCGCGACGCGCGGCCGAGCGTCTGCAGCGCGTCGCCGAAGCGGATCAGGCCGGCGGAAGCGACGTTGTAGACGCCCGCCAGCTCGTGGCGGACGGCGTGGGCGAAGGCTTCGACCGCGTCCTCGACGTGGAGCAGCTGGATCGCGGGGTCGAAGCCGGTCGGCGCGGGGACGGGATCGCTCGAGAGAAGATGGGCGAGCGGGCTGCTCGCATCGCCGCCGACGAGCTGCTGGAGGCGCAGGACCGCGACGTTCAGATGCGGCATCCGGTAGGCGGATTCGCGTGCGTAGTCCTCCGCTTCGGCGATCGAGGCGGCGAGCCCGGGCGGCTCGGCGGGGAGGGTCGCGTGCTCGTCGCGGAGCAGGGCGGCTTCGCTTCCGACGGGATAGATCGCGCTCGACGACGCGACGACCCAGCTCCGGACGCGCGAGCCCGGATGGCCGATCGCTGCGCCGAGACACATCGCGGCGATCACGTCGGCGTCGTGCGGTCGCGTCGAGGCGCCGCAGCGGTCGGCGACGAGGTCGACCTGGACGACGGTGTCGATGGCCTCCTTCGCGAGGTACTCGCCGAAGGGGCGCGGGTCGGGGACGAGCGGGACGACGAAGTCTTCGCGCGGCGATCCTGCACGCGCGGCGGACGGTGCGGCGGGTGCGCGCGTCTCGACGGCATGCACGAGCGGGGCGTCCTCGGCTGCGCGCAGTCGCTCGACCACGCGTCGCCCGAGCGGGCTGGCTCCACCGACGACGGCGATGCGGCGCACGCCGCTAGCCCAGCCAGCGGCTGCGCCGAGCCGCGAGCATCGTGTCGAGGGTCTGCTGCATGTCGCTGCGGATCGCCTCCGCCTGATCCATCACGAGGCTGCGCGAGGCGCGGAGGGCTTCGGCCGAGTCGTCGAAATGGACGGGGGGCAGGACGCGCGCGCGGATCTTGGCGGGGAAGAGCGCGAGGGGGCCGAGCAGCGGGCCGAACAGGACGGTGTTGAGCGTCAGCGGATAGCGCTGGCCCGCGAGCTCGAGGACGGTCAGGGTCGGCGTCACGTCCTCGGTCCCCATCAGCACGATCGGCACGATCGGCACGCCGGCCCGCAGCGCGGTCTCGACGAACCCGCCGCGGCCGAAGCGCTGCAGGCGGTAGCGCTCGCTCGGCGGCTTGACCGGTCCCTTCTCGCCCTCCGGAAACACGAGCACGAGATGGGCGTCCTCGCGCAGCAGCCGATGGGCGTTGTCGGGATGCGCGACGACGGTGCCCGAGCGGTTCAGCAGGCGGCCGACGAAGGGGACGCGGAAGAAGCCGTGGTGGGCGAGCAGGTAGACGCGCCGTCGGATCTGGCTCTCGATCCCGACCTGGATGACGCCGCCGTCGATCGGCATCAGCCCCGCGTGGTTCGCGACGAGCAGCGCGCCGCCCTCCTGCGGCACGTGCTCGAGGCCCTCCCACTCGACCCGGAACCACGATCGGCAGGCGGCGGCGAAGAAGCCGCTCGGATCCGCGTCGACGGGCGCGCGGCCCCAGCGATCGAGGCCGGCGGGGCGAGCATGCACCTGCGAATCGATCCGCTCGTTCACGGCGGGAACCCCCACTCGGCGAGTCGTCGGCCCGAGATCGCGTCGATCGAGAGCCGGACGAAGTGGTGTTTGTCGGCCCGCGCCCAGGGCCGCAGGGCGACCTGCGCGAGCGCCTCGCTCGCCTCTCTCTCGAATGCAGCGAGCGTGCCCGACACGACGACGCTAAAGCCGGTGTGCTCGAAGCGGTCGACCTCGGAGACGACGAAGGACGCCGGCTCACCGCGCGCCGCGGCCTCGAGGATGCGCCCCTCGCCGGTACGCATCAGCAGGCCCCCGTCGTGGACCGCGAAGTTGACCGGCCGCAGCACCGGCGCCGGCGAGCCCGTCATCGCGAGGATTCCGACGCCGCCGGCGCGCAGGCGGCGCTCGCACTCGGCCTGCGAGAGCGGCTCGAGCCCCTGATCGCCCCGTTCGAGCTCGACCGGATCCTGCATCGTGCGCCTCGCCGATCGCGCGCGGCGACGGCCGCGCTCGCTTCAGCATGGCAGCTCGCCTCGCGCCTGGAAATGCCGCGATGCGGGGGGCCGCTTCGCAGCTCGGCCAGGGCCAGGTCCAGGGCTGGGGCACCGCGCCGCGGAGCGGGGCATCGAGACCCAGCTCGGCCCCGCTCAGCGGAACAGCCGTTCCCGAGCGGCCTCGGAGATCGCGGCGATCGCGGGGTTCTTGATCCGGCGCTCGACGGTGATCGCGTAGAAGCGCTCGGTGACGGCGTCGGTGCGTCCGACGACGGTGACGCCGTACTGCCGGCGGATCTCGGCCTCGAGGATCGTCGGGCCGGGGAAGATGCCCATGCCGGCGTGGCCGAAGGCCTTGAGCAGCGCGCTGTCCTCGAACTCGCTGACGATCCGGGGCCGGATCTGCTCCGCATCGAACCAGCGATCGAGGGAGCGGCGCAGCACGGTCGACTCGACCGGCAGCAGCATCGGGGCACCGGACAACGAGCGGGGGAAGCCCCGCCGATGCTCGGCCGCGAGCGTCGCGACGGCGAAGAAGCTCGTGCCGCTCTCGCCGAGCAGATGATTGAAGGCCCGGACCTTCACGCTCGGCGCGATCGGCGAGTCGCTGATCACGAGATCGAGGGCCTGCACCGCGAGATCCGCCATCAGCCGCTCCGAGTCGTCCTCGCGACAGACGAGTCGGACCGGCTCCGCGAGGCGCAGCGCGGGCTCGAGCAGACGGAAGGCCACGAGCTTCGGGACGACGTCGGCGACGCCGACGACGAGCCGACGCCCCTGGCCGGTCGGGCGGCCGCGGACGGTGTCCATCAGCTCGCGGCCCAGGGCGAAGATCTCGTCGGCGTAGCGGAAGACGTCGCGACCGACGTCGGTCAGGACGAGCCGGCGGCCGCTGCGCTCGAAGAGCTTCGTCCCGAGCTGGTCCTCGAGCACCCGCAGCTGACCGCTCAGGGTCGGCTGGGCCAGGCGCAGCTCGGCCGAGGCGGCGGAGATGCTCCCCGTGCGGGCGATCGTCCAGAAGTAGAGCAGGTGGTGGTAGTTGAGCCATTCCATCGTCGGTTCCATTCATCGGGTTTCCCGATGAGAATGCCGCAGATTATCTATTTGTCAGAAGCGTAGGCCGCCGCCCATACTCCGCCTCGTCCAGCGGATCCCGGGCCGGAGCCCCCGCGCCGACGACGAAGACGGCGCGGGGAATGGTGGGGGGTGGAACTCGAGACGTTCCCCTCTCGTGTTCCGGGTCATTGGATCCGATGACGGTCCGGAGACGGTTCGTCCGACGGCAGTCGGCCCGCACCCGGACGGAAAGCGCAGCCCGCGAGGCAGGGGCGGGGCCAGGCCGGGGCGGTTCCAGCGGAGCCGAACCGAGGCGTCGAAAGAGGAGTCCGAGATGTCCAGCCCGATGATGACCGGCCGCGCGGCGGCCTTTTCGATCCTCCTGGCCGTCGGCCTCGTGCTGGCCGGGGCCGCGAGCGCCACGCCGATCACGATGACGCCGAGCCTCGCGACGGTGGACGCGGTGATCGGCAACGACTTCACCCTGCGCCTCGATGCGGGCGACAGCGTGACCCGGACGCTCGACTTCACGGTCCTGGGCTCCGGCGGCTGTGGCCCCCTCTGCCCCTCGACCGCGGTCGCGATGATCGTCTTCGACGGGGCGACCGTGCTCTCGGCCCAGGATACGAACAGCGGCCTCCTGAGCCCGGGCAACGTCGTCCGCGGCTTCATGACCTCCCGGGGCGCCGTCGCCGCGCTCCTGATCGACCTCGGGGCCCCGAGCGCCGAGTCCTTCCGGCTGACCCTCAGCGCGGTGCCCACGACCGCGACCCTCTACGCGCTGAACCTCTCGGCGGTCACCTCCTTCGAGGCGACGCGCGCGCTGCGCTCGGGCGTCGTCTCGTCGACGCGGCTCACGTTCACGACGGTTCCCGGCGGCGGCTCCTACGCCGTACCCGAGCCGAGCGCGGCCCTCGTTTTCGGGAGCGGCCTGCTCGTCGCGGCCTGCGCCGTCCGCCGGTCGGCCGCCTAACGCCCTGCGCTCCGCGCCGCGCGGCCGACGCCCGCCGCCCGAAGCCGGAGGATCCGAGGCCCGGCCCGCATCGGGCAGGTGGGCGGATCGCACCGGCCGCGCGACGCGGATGCGAGGGACGATGGCCCGATCGGGGGCGACCGCGTCCCATCCGGTCGACCGCGCCCGATCCGGGCCGACGGAGCCCGCCCGGGCCCGAGAGGGATCGCCCCGGCCGAGGTTTACGAACGCCGGATTCCGTCCGATCCTCCCGGCAGCGGGCCCTTCGCTCGCGGCCAGGAGTCCTCGATGTCCCCCCGACAAGTCGTCCTCTGTCATCCCGTCCGGACCGCGATCGGCACCTACGGCGGGAGCCTCAAGGAGATCGCCGCCCCCGACCTCGGCGCCGTCGTGATCCGCGAGACCCTCGCGCGATCCGGGCTGGCGGGCACGGCGATCGGGACGCTCGTCTTCGGGAACGTCATCCAGGCCGGGGTCAGGATGAATCCCGCACGCCAGGCGGGGATCCGGGGCGGGCTGCCGGTCGAGGTCCCCGCTCTGACGGTCAACCGCGTCTGCGGGTCCGGTGCCCAGGCGATCGCGAGCGCCGCGCTCGAGGTCCAGGCCGGCCTGCTCGACTGCGCGATCGCGGGCGGCATGGAGAACATGGACCGCGCGCCCTACCTGATGCCGCAGGGGCGCTGGGGTGCGCGGATGGGCGACGTCGCGCTGCTCGACAGCATGCTCTTCGACGGGCTGCACGACGCGTTCAGCGGTCAGCACGCCGGCTGGCATACCGAGGATCTCGCCGACAAGGCCGGCATCGGTCGCGAGGAGCAGGATCGCTGGGCGCTGCGCTCGCAGCAGCGCTTCGGCGCGGCGCAGGCGGCGGGTCGCTTCGCGGCCGAGATCGCGGCGGTCGAGGTGCCGGGGCGGGGCGGTCCGACGCCCTTCGTCCGCGACGAGCACAACCGCCCCGACACGACCGCCGACACCCTCGCGAAGCTGAAGCCCGCCTTCCGCAAGCCGGGCACGATCACCGCAGGCAACGCGCCGGGCCTGAACTCCGGGGCCTCGGCCATGATCGTGGCCGAGCGGGCCTTCGCCGAGAGGAGCGGCCTCGAGCCGATGGCGCGCCTCGTGAGCTTCGGGGTCGGGGCGGTCGAGCCCGGCTTCTTCGGCCTCGGGCCGGTCCCGGCCGTCCGCCAGGCGCTGGCGCGGGCGGGCTGGTCGATCGGGGACGTCGATCGCGTCGAGATCAACGAGGCCTTCGCCGTGATCGCCCTCGCGTGCCTGCGCGAGCTGGGGTTCGCCGAGGACGTCGTCAACGTCGAAGGCGGCGCGATCGCCCACGGCCATCCGATCGGGGCGAGCGGCGCCGTGCTCGCGACGCGCCTGATGCATTCGATGAAGCGCGACGGCTGTCGCCGGGGCATCGTGACCCTCTGCATCGGCGGCGGGCAGGGGATCGCCCTCGCGCTCGAGCAGGTCTGAGCGGGCTCGTTCGCAGGAGTCCGATCGTGCCCCATCTTCGCGCCCTGGACGGGCTCCGCGGCATCTCGATCCTCGCCGTCCTCGCCTATCACAGCGGCCTGGTCCCGGGCGGCTTCGTCGGGGTCGACCTCTTCTTCGCGCTGAGCGGCTTCCTGATCACCCGCCTCCTGATCGGCGAGCACCAGGTCCACGGCGACGTCCGCCTGCTCGGCTTCTGGGCGAGGCGGGCGCTGCGGCTGGTGCCGGCGATGGCGGTCGCGGTCCCGCTCGCGATCGGGGTCTCGCGGGCGATCGGGATGCCGCTCGAGCCGACCTGGATCCTCGCGACGCTGCTCTATGCGAGCAATCTCCTGATCGGCTTCGGCCACGTCTACCCGATCGGCCTGCTCTCGCATACCTGGTCGCTCGGCATGGAGGAGCAGTTCTATCTGCTGTGGCCGCCGCTCGTCGTGCTGGCGCTGCGCGGCGGCGCACGGGGCGTGTGCGTCGCGGCGGCCGTCCTCTCGCTCGTCCCGGCGCTGCTGCGATGGGCCTACCTCGCGGCGAATCCCGGCGATCCCTACACGGATCCCGAGCTCTGGACGCGGATCTACTTCTCGCCCGACATGCGCTTCGACGCGATCGCGCTGGGCTGCCTCGCCGGTGCGGCGTCGATCGCGTTCGCGGTGCGGGGGCGGCTCGCCGATCGCGTCGCGGAGGGCGCGGCGGTCGTCGGTCTCCTCTGGCTCGGTCACGTCTGCCTGAACGCCGACATCGGCACGCTGGTCTCGCGGCCGGTCCTGTTCAGCGCGACGTCGCTGGCGGCCTCGGCGGTCGTCGTGGCCGCTGCGCGAGAGACGCTGCTCGCACGGCTGCTCGGCCTGGCGCCCCTCGTCGCGCTCGGCCGGATCTCCTACGGCCTCTACCTCTACCACGTGATCGTCTTCGTCGGGCTCGGCGATCAGTCCGTCGGCATCCGCTGGGTCGCGGCGATCGCGCTGGCGGCGGTCTCCTGGTGGCTGCTCGAGCGACCGATCCTGCGCCTCAAGGTCCGCTTCGAGCGGTCGCCCGCCGGCGCCGAGCGCGCGGCTGCCGCGGTCGGGCGCGAGGGGTAGGATACGCGGGCTGCGCGCTCGGGGGCCGCAGCGCAGGAGACGGGATGAGCAAGGCGGCCCAACGCACGCCCGCAGCAGCGCCCCGCTGGCTCTTCGGCCCCGTGCCGGATCTGGCCCTGGGCTGCGGTCTGCTCTACGCGATCTTCTTCGCCGCGCAGGTCGCGGCCGGTCCGGCCCTGCGGAGCTGGCTCCCGCTGACCCTGCTCCCGTTCCTGACCTTGCTCCTCGGCGCGCCCCACTACGGCGCGACGATCCTGCGCGTCTACGCCACCCGCGCCGACCGCCGCCATTACTTCTTCTTCGGCGTCTGGGTCAGCCTGCTCGTCGCGGCGGGCTTCGTCGCGGGGCTGCAGATCCCCTGGATCGGCTCCCTGATCCTGACGCTCTACCTGACGTGGAGCCCCTGGCATTATTCGGCCCAGAACTACGGGGTCGCGGTCCTGCTGCTGCGCCGCCGAGGGGCCGTCGTCGAGCCCTGGACCCGCCGGCTGCTGCGCGGATCCTTCGTGCTCTCCTATCTGCTCGTCTTCCTCTCGCTCCACGGTGCGACCGGGCCCTCGCCGCAGACGGCGGTCGCCGACTACGAGGGCTCGATCTACGACCTGCTCTCGCTGGGCATCCCGCTCGCGGTCCGCGATCCGGCGATGCTCCTCACGCTCGCGGCCTGGCTCCTCTGCACGGCGGGCGCCGTCTTCCGGCTGGTCCGGGGCGGCGGGCTCGGGGCCGCGGGGCCGACGCTGGTCCTGGTCGCGGTGCAGGCGATCTGGTTCCTGCTGCCGGCGAGCGTCCCGGTCTGGCCGACCGTCGCCCGCATCGAGCCCTTCGCCCCCGAGTACCGCGCCTACGCCTTCATGTGGGTCGCCGTGGGCCACTTCCTGCAATACCTCTGGATCACGACCTACTACGCCGCGGCCGACGTGGATCGGCCGGGGAGGGCGCTCTATCTCGGCAAGGCGCTGCTGATCGGGATCTCGGTGTGGGCGCTCCCCGCCCTCGTCTTCGCGCCGGACCTGCTCGGGAGCCTGCCCTACGACCTCGGCCTCGGTCTGCTCGCCGCCTCGGTCGTGAACCTCCACCACTTCATCCTCGACGGCGTGATCTGGCGCCTGCGCGACGATCGCATCGCACGGATGCTGCTCGGGCCGCTCTCGGCGCGGGCCGCGACGGAGGGCGAGTCGGGCGCGAGTGACGCGGGAGGGCGCGGCCCGATCTGGCGCGGGGCGGCGGCGCTCGGCTGGCTTTCGGCGGCGGTCGTGCTCGTCGTCTCGCTCTTCGCGAGCTGGGAGTCCCTCGCCGGCAACCGCGCCGCCGAGCGCGGCGACGGCGAGCGCTATGCGCTGGCGGCGAGGCGGCGCGCCTGGCTCGGGCGCGACAGCCCGGAGCCTCATCTCCATTTCGGCGTCGAGGCGATGCAGGCCGGGGATTTCGAGCGGGCCCACCGCGAGCTCGATCGCGGAATGGCACTCCACCCGACGGCGGATCTCTGGCGGCTCGCCGGCGAGCTCGCCCTCGCCGAGGGCGATCCCGAGCGTGCCTTCGAAGCCTTCGAGGAGGCGATCGCCCTCGACCCCGGATCCGGCGCCGCCTACTACCAGACGGGTCGCATCCTGGCCGACCAGGGGCGCTTCGAGGAAGCCCTCGAGCGCCTCGAGCGGGCCGATGCGCTCTGGCCCGACACCGAGCCGATCCGGTCGCTGCTGCTCGAGCTGCGCAGCCGGAGCGGGACCGGGCTGGAGGCGCTTCGACCATGAGCCTCGACATCCGTCCGCTGACGCCCGCCGTCGGCGCCGAGATCTTCGGCGTCGATCTGCGCGAGGCGCTCGATCCGGCGACGGTCGCGGCGCTGCGCCGCGCGCTGCTCGACCACGGCGTGATCTTCTTCCGCGAGCAGCCGCTCTCGCCCGAGCAGCACGTCCGCTTCGCGCGCTATTTCGGCGAGGTCAAGATCCCGGTCTTCGAGAACAAGTCGAGCGAGACCCCTGGCTTCACCGTCATCGACCAGTCCTCGCCCAAGGGCTCGGGGACCGACGTCTGGCACGCCGACAGCACCTTCATGGAAGAGCCTCCGCTCGGCGCGATCCTGCGCGCCGAGCTCGTCCCGGCCTGTGGCGGCGACACGCTCTGGGCCAGCATGGCGGCGGCCTACGATGCCCTCGACGCCGATCTGCGCGCGCGCCTCGACGGGCTCGTGGCCGAGCACTCCGCGCGCCGCGTGATGGCGCTCGTCGAGAAGCTCGACAACGCCTACGCGCGGGAGACGAAGGTCGCGCCGCCGGTGCTGCATCCGGTGGTGCGTGTCCATCCGGAGACGGGGCGCAAGCTGCTCTTCGTGAGCCCGAACTGGGTCGACCGCATCGTCGGGCTGCCCGACGCGGAGAGCGACGCGCTGCTCCATTTCCTGTACGAGCACGTGAAGAGCCCGGAGCTCCAGTGCCGCTTCCGCTGGCAGCGCGACTCGGTCGCCTTCTGGGACAACCGCGCGACGCAGCACTACGCGGTCCCCGACTACCGCGAGCGGCGGGTGATGCACCGCGTGATGCTCGCGGGCGACGTGCCGTTCGGTCCCGGTGCGGCGCGGCCAGCCGCGAGTCGCTGACGGGGGATGACGGGCCGCCGGGGATGGCTCGGGCCACGCCCGGGGCCCGCGCTTCGTTCGGCCCGCCGGGCGAGGGGGATGCGCGTCCGGGCAGGGGCTGCCGCATCGCTGCCGGTCGAT
>JAXLZA010000021.1:0-56015 GCA_046351135.1 Myxococcota bacterium
CCGCTCCGCGTAGATCCGACAAGCGCCCCGTTCGTCGAGGAAGGCGCAGGCACCGACCGCATGCGGCGTCCCGCGCGCGAGCAGCTCCGGATGCGCCCGCTCGATCCGCAGCGCCTCGATCCGGGTCACCGTCAGCTCGTCGACGCAGCAGGCGCTGCAGCCCCGCCGACACTGCAGCCGCCCGGCGTGCAGCGCCGCGAGCGCGCGGGTCTCGCGATCGACCTCGTCGTGGAGGGCGACGAGCTCGGCGAGGGCTCGATCGGGGTGCATGCGGGCGGTCCTCCCGGTCCGGGACGCGAAGCTATCGCAGGCTCCGGCGCGGCGACGGGGCGCGGCCGGGCGGTGGGCATCGACGCCGCGATCGGCCCGACGCGGCGCCCCTCGCCCGCCGACACGCGGGCGCGGGCCCGGTACGCTCGCTCGGCCTGGGGTCTGGGGTCTGCGGTCTGCGATCCGTGGTCCGCGATCCGCGATCCGCGGATCCGGCTGCGGCGGACGAGGCGATGCGAGGGAGAAGAGCGGTGGGAAGACTGGACGAGAGGGTCGCGCTGGTGAGCGGGGGCGCGCGCGGGCTCGGGCGCGCGATGGTCGAGGAGCTCGCGGCGGAGGGCGCGCAGGTCGTGATCGGCGACGTCCTCGATCGGGAGGCGGAGACGCTCGCGGGCTCGCTCGGGGCGAACGCGATCGCGCTGCGCCTCGACGTGACGAGCGAGGCGAGCTGGGCGGACGCGATGCGCGCGACCCGGGCACGCTTCGGGCGCCTCGACGTGCTCGTCAACAACGCCGGCACCGCCGTCGGTGCCCCGCTCGCCGAGACGACGCTCGCGAGCTGGGAGCGCGTCATCGCCGTCAACCAGACCGGCGTCTTCCTCGGGATGCGCGCCGCGATCGAGCCGATGACCGCGGCCGGCGGGGGCTCGATCATCAACATCTCGTCGATCGACGGCATGATCGGCTCGCCGGGAATCATCTCGTACATCGCGAGCAAGTGGGCCGTCCGCGGCATGACGAAGGCCGCGGCGATCGAGCTCGCCCCGCGCCGGATCCGCGTCAACTCGATCCATCCGGGCCACGTCCACACGCTGCTCGCCTCCGACGAGCAGACCGACCACGCCTTCGTCCGCCGCATGATCGACGCCCACGTCGCCCGCCACGCGCCCATGGGCCGCGCAGGCCTGCCCCGCGAGATCGCACGCCTCGCCGTCTTCCTCGCCTCCGACGACAGCGCGTACTCGACGGGCTCGGAGTTCGTCGCCGACGGGGGCTTCATCGCGGGCTATCCGTCGCCGGCGTCGGCGCTGAGCGAGCGATGAGCGGATCCGGCGCTTCCAGGATCCGCCCCTACGATCCCGCGCGCGACGTCGAGGCCGCCACCGCGTGCATCGTCGAGCTCCAGGAGTTCGAGCGCGCGCTCGAGCCGGCGCTGCCGCCCGGGCCGGAGATGGCGGGGGCCTATCTCGCGGTGCTGGTGGCGCGGTGCGCGAAGCATGCGGGGCGGCTCTTCGTCGCCGAGGTCGACGGCCGGGTCGTCGGCTTCGCGGCGGTCCTCGGCCGGGTCGAGCCCGAGGCGCCCGATCAGGAGCAGGCGGCCCATGCCTACGTCTCGGATCTCGTCGTCCTCCCGGCCCATCGCAGCCGCGGCCTCGGGCGGCGGCTGCTCGAGCAGGCCGAGGCCCTCGCGCGCACGGTCGGGACGACGCGCCTCGAGATCGGGGTCCTCGCGAAGAATCCGGACGCAGCGCGGCTCTATCGCGACTTCGGCTTCTCGGACTTCCGGATCACGCTGACGAAGCGCCTGTCATGAGCCTGCAGCCCGCCTCTTCCCGCGACCGGCCGCTCGCGCTCGCCTCCGTCGCGCTGCTCGCCCTCCTCGTGCTCTCGGGCTGGGCCCCCTACGACCGGCCGACCTGGCTGCTCGAGGTCGCGCCGGTGCTGATCGCGTGGCCGATCCTCTTCGCGACGCGCGAGCGTTTTCCGCTGACCTCGCTCGTCTACGGCGCGATCTTCCTGCACGCCTGCGTCCTGATGCTCGGCGGCGCCTACACCTACGCCCGCGTGCCCCTCGGCTTCGCCCTCGCCGACCTCTTCGACCTCGATCGCAATCCCTACGACCGCATCGGCCACTTCTTCCAGGGCTGCGTGCCGGCGCTCGTCGCCCGCGAGATCCTGATCCGCGGCGCCTTCGTGAACGGCGCGCGGATGCGGGACTTCCTCGTCGTCTGCATCGTGCTCGCGATCAGCGCGAGCTACGAGCTCGTCGAGTGGGGCGTCGCCCTCGCGATCGGCGCCAGCGCGATCGAGTTCCTCGGGACCCAGGGCGATCCCTGGGACACGCAGTGGGACATGTTCATGGCGCTGGTCGGCTCGACGACGGCGCTGGCCACCCTCTCGCGGCTCCACGATCGCCAGATCACCGCGCTCGAGGCGGCGCCGAGGGATCGCCCGGGGACGGCTCGCTGACCGCAGCCGGGCCAGCGCGGAGCCGGCCCGATCGAGGTCTGGCGTCTCGCTTCGAGTCCCTTTGCCCCGCGGCCCGGGGCGGGCCGGCGGGCGGAGGCGGCGGACCGGTGGCACGCTTCGTGCTCCTTCGACCAGCGCGGCGCGGTCCGGCCGCGTCCAGAGGAGAGCGACGATGAGTTCCGCTTCGAGCCGCCGCGGGGTGACGATTCGCGAGGTCATGACGAGCCACGTTCGGACGGCCCGTCCCGAACAGAACCTCCAGGAGATCTGGCGGATGCTGACCGACGAGCGCTGCCACCACATCCCGATCGTCGACGCCGGTCGCCCCATCGGCATGGTCTCGACCCGGGACCTCGTCCGGGTCGCGCGCAAGCACGGCGCCGAGAAGCTCTCCGCCGGGCTCTACGGCGGCGAGACCGCCGCCGACGTCATGACGCGCGCCCTCGAGACGATCTACGCCGACGAGCCCGTCGAGTCGGCCATCGACCGGATCGGGATCGGCGAGTTCCATGCCCTCGTCGTCCTCGACGACGACGAGAACCTGGTCGGCATCGTGACCCACCACGACCTGCTCCACTACCTGGCCGACTGAGCGGGCCCGACGGACCGAAGGGCGCCGCGCGGCCCGGGCCGCGCGCACGGCCGGGCGGACCGAGGGCCGCTTCGCGCTAGGCTCGACGCGATCCACCGGCCCGGGCGCATCCGCTCCGATCGAGATGCCGGGATCGAGGGAGCGCCATGCACCGATTCCTGGTCCTGATCGCCGCCTGCATCAGCCTCGGCACGGCGTGCGCCCCGACGCCCCTGCCTCCGATCCAGGTCGAGCCGGTCGCCCGGCCGGTCGGCTATCTCGAGGACGTGAAGCCGATCCTCGACCGCCGCTGCGCCGTCTGCCACTCCTGCTACAACGCGCCCTGCCAGCTGAAGCTCGACTCGTTCGAGGGGGCGCTCCGCGGCGGGACGAAGAAGGCGATCTATCCGCCGGCGCGCCTGCATCCCCTGCGTCCGACGCGGCTCTTCATGGACGCCCATTCCGAGGCCGAGTGGCGGGCCCTCGACTTCCACAGCGTGCTCGAGAGCCGCGCCGCCTCCCCCGCGAACGACGCCCTGATGCTCTACCTGCTCGAGGCGAAGCAGCGCTCCCCGAAGCCCCGCGGCGACTACCACGCCGAAGCGATCGACCTCGCCTGTCCCGCCGACGCGAAGGAGATGACCGACTTCCTCGTGGCCCATCCCGATCGCGGGATGCCCCTCGGCTTCCCGCCCCTCGCGGCCGAGGAGCACGCGCTCCTCGCGACCTGGCTCGCGCGTGGTGCCCCCGGCCCCGACGCCGACCAGCAGCGCGCCCTCGAGGCCCCGAACCGGGTCGCGCTGCGGGAGATCGAGAAATGGGAGCGCTTCCTGAACCGCCCCGACGCCAAGCACGCGATGACCGCGCGCTACCTCTACGAGCACTTCTTCCTCGCCCACGTCCGCTTCACCGCCCTCGGTGCCGACGGCTTCTTCGAGCTCGTCCGCTCGGCGACGCCCCCCGGCGAGCCGATCCGCGTCCTCGCCGCCGTCCGCCCCTACGACGATCCCGGCCCGTCGCCCTTCTACTACCGCTTCCGCAAGATCCACTCGACGATCGTCCACAAGACCCACATGGTCGTCGGCTTCGGCGACGACACCCTCGCCCGTTACCGCGCGCTCTTCCTCGAGCCCGAGTGGCTCGAGCCGCCCCACCGCATGCCCTACGACGGCAAGCTCGGGGCGAATCCCTTCCTCATCTACGCGCAGATCCCGCCGAGGGCCCGCTACGAGTTCCTGCTCGATCACGCCGAGTACTTCATCCGGACCTTCATCCGCGGGCCGGTGTGCAAGGGCCAGGTCGCGCTCAACGTGATCCAGGACCATTTCTGGGTGCTCTTCATGGATCCGGCGGCGGACCTCGTCGCCAACCGGCCCGAGTTCCTCGTCGCCCAGGCGAGCAACCTCCGGCTTCCCAACGAGGGCGGGAGCGACGAGCATCTGACAGAGACCTTCAGCGACGACTACCGCGAACGCTATGCCGACTTCTACCGCGCGAAGCGCGATCTCTACGATCGGCTGCTGCCCGAGGGCCACGGCTTCGATGCGATCTGGCGCGGGCGGCGCGCGATCGACGCGCCCCTGCTGACCGTGTACCGCCACTTCGACAGTGCGTCGGTCCACAAGGGCGCGCTCGGCCGCCTTCCGCGCACGCTCTGGGTCATCGACTATGCCCAGTTCGAGCGCATCTACTACGCCCTGGTCGCGGGCTTCGACGTCTTCGGCAACCTCGCCCATCAGGTCAGCGTGCGGCGCTACATGGACTACCTGCGGATGGAGGGCGAGCTCAACTTCGTCCACTTCCTGCCGCCCGAGGTCCGCGCGAAGACCTTCCGCTCCTGGTATCGCGGCGTGGGCGCCCACGAGGACACGAAGAGCGAGCAGATCATGTCGAAGCGCGGCACGCAGATCGACTACCGGACCGCGAAGCCGAAGCGGGAGCTCGTCGAGCGGATCGTCGAGCGCCATCTGCTGCCCACGATCGGCATCCGGTTCGATCCGATCAACTACCGGCGCGAGGGAGAGAAGCGCGAGATGCCGCGCACGTTCGCGTCCCAGGACGACGTCTACGACGGGCTGCGCGCGCTGACCGAGCCGGGCGTCGCGCTGGTCGAATACCTGAACGGATTCGAGGTCAACATCGTCTGGGTCCGCGTGCGGGGCTTCGAGGGGGCGGATCGGGCCGTCTCGATCGTCGCCAACCGCTGGCACGACAACGTGAGCTCGCTCTTCTTCGAGAAGGACCAGCTCGACCGGACGAAGGACACGATCGACTTCCTGCCGGGCCTGATCGGCTCCTATCCCAGCTACTTCGTCGACCTCGAGGCGAAGGACGTCCCCGACTTCTTCGACCTGCTCGCGAACTTCGACGGCTCCCCCGCCCACGTCGCGCGGCTCCACAAGTACGGCATCAACCGTTCGGATCCGCGCTTCTGGCCCGCCTTCGACTGGTTCCAGGCGCGTGCCTACCAGGACGACCCGATCGAGGCCGGCCTCTTCGACCTGAGCCGCTACCACCCGACGGCGCTCGAATGAGCTGGCTCGGTCAGCTCGCACGGCGGGATCGCGAAGGACGGGCCCTCGGCCGGCACGCGCTGCTGCTCGCGTCGCTGATCTTCATGATGGTCGCGCTGCCGCTGCTCGAGTGGTCCGCGGGCCGGACGCTGCGCTTCCCGATCCTGTTCAGCGTCGTCCTGATGGCCGCGGCCTGGGTCAACCGGACGCAGCACTGGGTCCTCGTCGCGGCCATCGTGACCGGCCTCGGTGCCCTCCTGGGCAACGCGCTCTCCGTCGCCGGCGGCTCGGTCCTGGCGCGGGCCGTGGGCGACCTCTCGGGCCTCGCCCTGCTCGGGCTCACGACGTTCGTCATCCTCAACTCGGTCGTCCGGACCCGCCACGTCGAGCTCGACACCGTGATCGGCGGCATCTGCGTCTACCTGCTGATCGGCCTCAGCTTCACGACGATCTACCGCCTCCTGCTCGACGTCGACCCGGCCGCCTTCTTGATGAACGACCAGCCCCTCACCGAGCTGGGCACCGACGCGAGCTCGCTCCCGTCCCGGCTGCTCTACTTCAGCTTCGTCACGCTGACGACGACGGGGATCGGGGACATCCGGCCCGCGAGCGAGATCGCCCAGATGCTGACGGCGGGCGAGGCCCTCACCGGTCAGCTCTACGTCGCGATCTTCGTGGCGCGCCTGATGGGCCTGCACGTCGAGGCCGGCCGGCTGCGGACGGAGCACGACGACGACGAGCCCGATCCCGAGGACGATCTCGAACGGGCCCCGTGAGGCGCACCGCGCCGGGCCCCTCCCCGGCCCGACGCCCCGACGCCGGCGACCCGCCCCGTCCCCGCCCGCGCAGCCGCGCTAGGCGCGGAAGCGCCGGAAGAACGCGCGCACGTCCTCGACGTACTCCTCGGGCGCCTCGGCCGGGCCGAAGTGACCGCCCTTCGCATAGACGCGCCAGTGCTGCAGGTTCGCATGCCGTTCGACGATCTTGCGCGGGAGCGGGAAGACGTCCCGCGGCAGGACGGCCATCGCCGTCGGCGCCTCGATCGTGGGCTGGCGCGGATGGGCGGGCTTCCAGTCCTGGCGCGCGGTCTCCCAGTAGAAGCGCAGCGAGCTCCCGATCGTCTGCGTCAGCCAGAAGAGCGAGACCGTCGTCAGCAGATGCTCGCGGGTGAAGGCGCGCTCGACGTCGCCCCCGCAATCCGACCAGGCGCGCCGGCGCTCGACGATCCAGGCGAGCAGGCCCGCCGGCGAGTCGTTGAGCGCGATGGCGAGGGTCTGCGGATCCATCGAGTGGACCGCCATGTGGCTCGCGGCGGTCGGCTCCGCCTCGACGCGCCGGGCGTAGAGCGCCTTCTCCTCTGGCGCATAATCCGATTCCCGGACCGAGAAATAGTCGAGGCCCGGGATCGCCGGAAAGCTCTCGTAGACGCCGTAGAGGCGGTCGGCGTACTTGTGGCCGAGCTGCGCCGTCACGAAGGCGCCCCAGTCCCCGCCCGCCGCCGCGAAGCGCGGATGGCCGAGAACCTCCGTCATCAGCTTCGCCCAGAGATCCGCCGTCTTCGCCCAGCCGATGCCCGTCGTCGTGAGCGGGCTCGAGAACGCGTAGCCGGGCAGCGAGGGGATGACGACGTCGAAGGCATCCGCCGGATCGCCGCCGTGGGCGGCGGGATCGGCGAGGGCATCGACGACGTAGCGGTGGTCCCAGAAGGTCCAGGGCCAGCCGTGGGTGACGACGAGGGGCATCGGCTTCGCGCCGGACGCGCTCGCGCCGCCCTTCGCTCCGGCCGCGGCGCCGGAGCGGGCGCTCTCGCCCGCCGGCTTCTTCATGTAGTGGATCGGGACACCGTCGATCACGACGCGCCAATGCTCGTAGCGGTTCATCTCCGCTTCGGCGCGGCGCCAGTCGTAGTCGTCGAGCCAGGCGTCGACGAGCGAGCGCAGCGCGCGCGCCTCCATGCCGTAGCGCCAGTCGTCGTTGCCGAAGTCGGGGGCGGCGCGGAAGCGCTCGAGGCGGACGCGCAGGTCGTCGAGGCTCGCCTGCGGGATCGAGATCGTGAAGCGTTCGGGTTTCAATTCGGATCTCCATCGAGGCGGTGGATGGCGCTCGTCTTGACGAGGGCGACGACCGGGCGGCCGAGCACGAGGTCGAGCTCCCGGGCGGCGGCCGGTGTGATGCGAGCCCGGAGCACGGTCCCCCCGACGGATAGCCCGACCAGGACCTCGTGGCCCAGGCGGTCGATCGAGGCGACCTCGCACGCGAGCGCGTTGCGTGCGGAGATGCCGGCGGGCTTCTCGAGGCAGATCAGGACCTCGTCGGCGTAGAAGCCGATCTCGACGGGCCGACCGACCCCCGCGTCGCAGAGGGGCGCGGCGAGGGTCCGGCCCGCCCCGAGGTCGAGCAGGGTGACGCCGCCGCTCTCGTCGTGGGAGACGACCGGGACGCGCAGCAGGTTGTCGACGCCGACGAGCGACGCGAGGCCGAGCGCGCGCGGGCGCTTCAGGACCTCGACCGGGAGACCGTGGGCAACGACGCGCCCGGCCTCGAGGATCACGCAGTCGTCGGCGAGGGCGAGGAGCTCGGCGGCGCGGTGGGTCACGAAGACCATCGGGACCCCGAGCGACTGCTTGATCTGCATCAGCAGCCCGAGCACGTCGCGGGAGAGCTCGGCGTCGAGGGCGCTCGTCGGCTCGTCGAGCAGGAGCAGGCTCGGCTCCGCGAGCAGCGCCCGACCGATCGCAACGCGCTGACGCTCGCCGCCCGAGAGGTGGACGACGCGGCGCTCGAGCAGCGGAACGAGACGGAGGATCTCGAGGATGCGCCGGCCCGCCGGCGCTTCGAGGCGCTCGGCGGCCCCCGGCGCGAAGGCGAGATTCCCGCGCACGCTGCGATTCGGGAAGAGCAGCGCGTCCTGGGTCACGAGCGCGAGCCGCCGCTTCTCCGGCGGCACGAAGACGCCGCCCGGTCGCGCGAGCACGACCCGCCCGTCGACGGTGATGCGGCCCGCGTCCGGACGGAGGAGGCCCGCGATCGCATGGAGCAGCGTCGTCTTCCCGCTGCCCGATGCGCCGAAGATGCCGAGCGCCGGCCCGCGGCTCACGAACTCGACCTCGAGGCGGAAGTCGGCCGCGCGGGACGCGAAGCGGTGGGAGAGAGAGAGCTCGAGCATCAGGCGCTTCTCTTGCGGGCAGAGAGCCAGAACGAGGCGAGCAGCGCGCCGAGGGAGAGGGCGACGCTCACGATCACGAGCCGCATCGCCGCGTCCTCCCCGTCGCGGACGTTCATCAGCGTGTAGACGGCGACCGGGATCGTGCGCGTCTCGCCGACGACGTTGCCCGCGAGCACGATCGTCGCGCCGAACTCGCCGAGCGCCCGCGCGAACGCGAGCACCGAGCCCGACGCGATCCCGGGCAGCGCGAGCGGGAGCGTCACGCGCAGGAACGTGTCGAAGGGACCGCGACCGAGGCTGCGCGAGACCTGCTCGAGGCGCGGGTCGACGGCCGCCATCGAGAGCCGAATCGCCTCGACGAGCAGCGGGAACCCGACGACCGCCGCGGCGATCACGCAGGCCGTCGTCGTATAGGCGAGATGGCCGCCGGTCCAGGCATGCCAGAGCTGGCCGAGCGGCCGGCTGCGCCCGAAGAGATGGAGCAGCAGATACCCCGTCACGACCGGCGGCATCACGAGGGGCAGCATGACGACGCCCTGGACGAGCGCGCGCAGCGGATGCGACCAGCGCGCGAGCAGCCAGCCCGCCGCGATCCCCGGCAGCAGGGACACCGCGACGGCGCCCACGGCCACCCGGATCGAGAGCAGGATGACCGGCCACTCGGCGTCAGAGCTCATGGCGGCTCAGGGAAGCACAAAGCCCGCCGCCGACAAGCGCGCCCGCGCCGCCGGGCTGCCGAGATGCTCGAGGAAGCGCCGCGCGACCTCCGGCTGCGCCGCGCCCCGCAGCACGACGGCGTGGTATTCGATCGGCGGATGCGTCGCCGGATCGAAGGCGAAGAGCGTGTCGACCCGGGCGACCCGCACGTCCGTCGCGTAGACGAAGCCCGCCGCGACCTCCCCCTGCTCGACGGCGTGGAGCACCGCGCGGACGTCCTTCTGCCCGACGAGCCGCCGCTCGAAGCCCGCCGCGAGGCCGAGCTTCGCGAGGGCCCGGCGCGCGTAGTCCCCGGCCGGCACCCCGGCATCGGCGATCGCGACGAGCTCGCCCTCGCCGAGGCGCGCGAGGAGCGCAGCCGGATCGCGGACGCGGGCCCCGCCCTTCCCGTCGGCGGCGAGCGGGCTGCCCTTCGGCGCAGCACAGACGAGCGCGTTGCGCGCCACGAGGACGGGCTCCCCGGCCAGCACGTTCGCCTCGCGCAGGAACGCGATCCAGTCCGGGCTCGCCGAGACGAAGACGTCGGCCGGGGCCCCGTCGCGGATCTGGCGCGCGAGATCGCTCGACGCCCCGAAGCTCGTCTCGACCGGGCCCCCCGCGAAGTCCTGCGCGAGCCCCTCGACGACCTCGGTCAGGCTCGCCGCCGCGAGCACGCGGATCGGCTTCGCCTGGCCCGCGGCCGTCGCGCCGGGCGCGCCCGCCTTTGCGGGGGCGCCCGATGCGGCTTCGGCGCGCGCGCGAGTCGCCGCCCCGAAGCCCAGGACGAGCACGAAGGCGACGCCGAGCGAGATGGCGAGCGAGGGCAGCCGCGCCCCCCCGCGCGCGCGCGATCGCCCCGCATGAACGAGCCCCGTGGAAGACGTCATCGCTCTCGAATGCATCCGTGCCCCTCCGGTCGCCTCGCGACCTCGTTGCTCTCCCCGCCCGCTCAGAACCGGAGCCGGGATTGGAGATAGAAATAATCCGCGTCGCCCTGCGTGCGCGCGTTCGCGACGTCGTCGAGGTAATGGCCCTTCCACCAGTGGTCGTAGCCGACGTCGAAGGCGAGCCACTCGAGGGCGTCCCAGCGCGCACGCAGCTCGAGGTCGGTGCCGAGGTCGCGGCCGGCGTTGCCGGTCGCATCGGTGAGGGCGCCGCCGCCGGGGCCGGCGGTGCCGACGAAGGCGTCGCGCGCTTCGTCGAGCATCCAGTAGCGGACCTTCACGTCGAGGCGGACGGTCTTTGCGGGCTGCAGTCCGAGGCGCACGCCCGGCGAGATCAGGTTGCTCCGGCGGAAGGCGCCGAAGATCCCGGTCGGCATGAGGTCGAAGCGGCGCGCCCCGAAGAGCGGATCGAAGGTATGGCTGTCGTCGTCGGAGGGGTCGTCGCTGCCCGAGGCGTAGTCCAGCTGCGCGACGAGGCGCGGGGACCAGGCGGCGGCGAAGGTGTAGCCGAGCTCGGCGTGGGCCATCCAGGCGAGCTGATCGCGGATGCCCTGGGCCACCGTCTTCCGCTCGCCGAGCTGGGCCGCGACCTCGCCCTCGTAGTCGAGCTGGCCGGGGAGGGGCTTGCGGTGGACGCGCAGGCCGTAGGTCCGGTAGCTGCGATTGCCGGGCAGGTCGTTCAGGCCCAGATAGTAGGCGTCGAGCTGGAGCCAGGGATTGCGCAGATCCTCGAACGCGACGCCCCAGAAGCGCCGGCGGGTCGAGGGCCGATCGTTCATGAGATCGCTGTCGCGGATGGCGACCGGCAGCGTGTAGAACGCCCGCACGCGCCACTTCCGATCGTCGCTGCCGAGCTGGAGGTGGACACCGTCGAAGGCGTTCACCGTATTGCGGAAGTCGTTGCGCGCCACGAGCCGGCGCGAGGCGACGTCGAGCGTCATGCGCCCCGCGTGCGCGTCGAGGCGCAGCCCCTTGCCGAAGAGATCCTTCTGCGTCGTCGAGACGAAGAGCTGCAGGACGTCGAGATGATCGACCTCGTTCTGCGTGAAGTCGTTCGGTCGCGCATTGAAGACGCGCGCGTCCTGGAATTCGCCGAAGAAGCGGATCCCGCCCGGGGCGTCGAGACCGAGTCGGAGACGATCGCGCTGGACGACCTGCGTCTGCCGGTGGGATTCCCCAGGCCGCCACGGATCGTCGAGGAACTCGAAGCGATCGCGGTGGTCGACGCCGAGGTCGAGCCAGGTCGGGAGGCGCAGGGCGTCGTGGAGGCGGCGGCTCCAGGCGACGTTCTCGGCGTGGAGCACGGCGTCGGCGGTCTCGGTCGGCTTCCAGGCGGTCGGCGCGGGGGAAGTGGGCGTGGGCGAGGCCGACGGTGCGGCGGCCGACGAATCGAGGCCCGGTCCGAGGATCAGGGCGGCCGCGAGGCAGGCGGACGCGGCGAGCCGGGAGTGGAGGGGCCGACGAATCGAGTGCATCGAGGGACGTGCCTTTTCTTCCCGACCTGCGCGGGCGCCCGAGCGTTATATCAGAAAAAAGAGAACGGTCGACCGCCCCCGATCGCGCGAACGATCGTCGCGCCGCCCGGCCCGGCGCTCTAGCCCTCGGCCGATCCGGGCGGATGCGGGCCCCCGGTCTGCTGCGGCAGCAGCAGGTCCTCGAGGAAGAAGGCCGCGAGCTCCGCGCGACCGGCGAGCCCCGACTTGCGGTAGACGGCGATCGCGTGCTGGCGGACCGTCCGCTCGCTGCGGTCGAGGACGAGGGCCGCGTCCTTGTGGCCGAGCCCTTTGAGCAGGAGCAGGGCCACCTCCTTCTCCGCCGGCGTCAGCCCCCAGCGCTCGAACTGCGCCTCGATCGCCGCCCCGAGCCCGGCGAGCAGCCGGGTCGCCTCGTCCCGCCAGCGATCGCGCTCGGCCTCCCGGTCCCGCAGGGCCTGCCGGGAGCCCGCGAGCTCCGCTCGGGCCCCGCGCCATCCCCGCCAGACGAAGGCGACCCCGCCCAGGCAGAGGGCGATGAAGGCGAGCTCGAAGCCGACATGGAGCGAGAAGATCGTCGACGGGCGGTCGAGGGCGAGGTCGGTGGCCCCGAAGGCCGCGATCGCAATCAGCAGCGCCGTCAACCCGCTCCGAAAACGCGGATCCAGGTCATCCGACGGAGGGTTCAAGCCTCTTTCCCCCCTCTTCCGGATGCCCCAACGTCGACCCCCGGGCATCCGACGGATGGGCAACGCGCCGCCTCGTCCCGAACATGCGAAGGAAACCGACCGCGCATCCCGCCGAGCCGTCGGCTCGGCCGGCCGCGCGCACCCGAAGGAGATCGCCCTGTTGCCCGATCCGTTGCACCCCGCCGTCGTCCACTTCCCGATCGTACTCGCCCTGCTCGCGCCCTTCATCGCCGGCGCCGTCTTCTGGGCGATCCACACCCGCCGCCTCCCGGCCCGGGCCTGGCTCGCGGTCGTCGTGCTCCAGGTCCTGATCGCCGGCGCCGGCTGGTGGACGGCGGAGACCGGGGAAGAGGAAGAGGAGCGCGTCGAGCGCGTCGTCCGCGAGGACCCGATCGAGGAGCACGAAGAGGCGGCCGAGTGGTTCATCCGGATCGCCGGCGGGACCGCCGTCGTCGCCGGCGCAGGCCTGCTCGCCGGCGGCATCGGCACCGGCGCCCGGGGGCTCGCCCTCGTGGGCACCCTCCTCGCCGCCCTCGCCGTCGCCCGGGTCGGCCATACCGGTGGCGAGCTCGTCTACGAGCACGGCGCCGCCCTCGCGTACCTCGACGGCCCGACCGTCACGAAGGCCATGAGCCGCAAGGCGATGAAGAAGCTGCTCTCGGGGTCGGGAATCGACATCCCGGCGGTGCTCGACAAGAAGGGACCGGGAGCGGACTCGGCGGCGGGCAACGGGGCGCAGGATTCCGGGGGGAGCGGCGGCGGGCCGAATTGAGGACGGCTGTTCACAGGTCGTCGACTCTTCCCGCTGGGCTAGGTTCGTGTCGATGCGTATCGCAACCGGAAAAGTCGTCGAAGGCCGCGTCGAGATCGAGGGCGAACCGCTCGAAAACGGTACGACCGTGACGATCCTCGTGCCGGAGGGCAGCGAGACCTTCGAGCTGGCGCCCGATGAACTCTCCGAGCTCGAGGCCGCTCTGGAGGAGATCGCTCGCGGGGAGTCCATCGATGGCGCGAGCCTGGTTCGCGAGCTTCGACGTTGATCCTCGACACATCGCCATTCCGTTCAGGTTTCGCGTCGCGCTGCGAATCAGATTCGAAAGGCGGCGAGGTGGTGAAGACGCCATCGTCCGCTTGCTCCGATGGCCGTCGCAGACGACGTGGAGCGGGCGCTCGAGCTGCTTTCGATCCGGCCCCAGATCGGTTCAATCGCCAGCAACTCCTCCCCTACGGGACTTCGACGGATCCTCCTGGGAAGAATCGGATACCACCTCTACTACACCCACTCCGATGAAGAGCGGACGGTCCTGATCCTGGCGTTCTGGCACGTTCGCCGAGGAAGCGGCCCTCACCTCGAGTCGGAGCGGCAGCCTGAATGACCGCCCAAGTCGCCCCGCCCCATCCGCTTCGGCGCCGCTCGAGGGCCCATCCCGCTCCGCCCGATCTTGCGTACCATCGCTGCGAGGCGCCGGTCCGGTCGGCCGCCCGTTGCGAGGTGTTCGTATGTCCCAGGCCGTATCCACCGCCATCCAATCCGCCGTCGAAGAGATGCAGGCGCTGATGCGCGCCGACGGCGCCGACCTCATCGTGAAGGAGCTGAACGTCCCCGCAGCGCGGCTCCATCTCGTCGTCGACCTCGCGAACGTCGAGTGTCTCGACTGCGTCGTCCCGCCCGACATGCTGCGCCAGGTCATCCAGGACTCGATCACGCGGAAGTACGCCGGTGAGCTCGAGATCGTGATCGACGATCCGCGCGAGGCCTGAGCAAGAAGAAGCCCGAGCAAGAAGAGGCCTGAAGAAGACCATGACCACCCGATCGACCGCCACCGCCGCTTCCACCGCCTCCGCGAACGAGCACACCGCGCGCCGCCTGCGCATCCGCGTGCCGACCGCGCGACCGCCGTCGGAGACCGGCGCCCCGGCCTATCTCCTCGATCGACCGATCGCGGGGCTCAAGGTCGGCCTGCGCCACGAAGGCTCCTGGCGCTCGTGGATCCTGATCGTCGACGAATGGTCGAAGTTCCTGCGCCGCGACGGCGCGACGCCCGTCGTCGTCAAGACCGGCGAGCGGACCTCCGCCGAAGGCGAGCGGACGCGGGCGCTCGTCGCCGACTGGGCCGCGTCGGTCGACTGCGGCATCTCGGGCCTCGGGACCTGCGGCTCGTGCACCTCCTGGAGCGTCCACGACGCCGTCTCCCTCGAGAAGCAGAAGCGCCCCGCGATCGTCGCCGTGACCGAGGAGTTCGCCCAGCACGCCCATAACATGGCGAACCATCTCGGCCACAAGAACCTGAAGGTGCTCGTGCTGCCCTATCCGCTCGAGGCGCGCCCCGAAGACGAGCTCAAGAAGATCGCCGTCGAGTACTACCCGAAGTTCCTGGAGATGCTCGGCGCGAAGAAGTGACGCCCGGCTCCCCGTCCCCGCTCCGCAGGAGATCGCATCCTTGACGCTTCCCGAGACCAGCGCGCTCACCGCCGACACGATCGAGCTCGACGACGATCCCGAGGCCCTCTTCGTGCTCTCGCTCGAGCAGGGCTGGGGCGACGGTGCGCCGATCCTGCCCCCGACCGACGAGCGGATCGCGCGGCTGCTCGCCGCGACGCCGCATCCGGCGGACCACATCGTCGGCGTGCTGCCGCCGAGAAACGGCGTCTGCACCGTCGAGCTCGCCGCCGTCAACGCGGCCATGGCCGGCGTCGAGCCCGCGGCGTTTCCGTTCGTGCTCGCCGCCCTCGAGGCGATCAGCGCGCCGGAGTGGAACGCCTTCGCCCTGACGACGACGACCTCCTCGGTCTTCCCGATGCTGATCGCGAACGGCCCGTCCCGCGACGCCCTCGGCATCAACTACCGCGCCGGCTGCCTCGGCGGCGCCGCGGGCCGCGGCTCGATGACGATCGGCCGTGCCGTCTCGCTCTGCCTGCGCAACGTCGGCGGTCAGAAGGCCGGCGAGACCTCGCGCACCGTCTTCGGCCAGCCCGCCCGCTTCGGCCTCTGCTTCGGCGAGTGGGAGGAACGCTCCCCCTGGCCCTCCCTCGCGCAACGCCGCGGCTTCCGCCCCGATCAGGACGTCGTCACCGTCCACGGCGGCAAGGGCACCTTCCCCCTCGCCGACGTCAACAACGACTCCGCCGAGGACCTCGCCTACACGATCGCCAAGTCGATCGCGTTCCCCCTGAACAACTGGTACCTCGAGCCGACCGGCGCGACGGGCCAGCTCGTCCTCTGCATCAACCCGATCTGGGCGAAGCGCTTCGGCGACGCCTTCCCGAAGATCGAGTCGCTCCAGGAGTACCTCTTCGAGAACGCCTGGCAGCCGATCGAGCTCTGGCGCCCGACCAACGCGAAGGTCCTGCGCGACAAGGGCCGCGTCGACGCGAAGGGCCGCGTCATGCTGGTCGAGCGACCGGAGCAGCTCGTGCCGGTCGTCTGCGGCGGCCTCGGCAGCCTGCACGCGGTCGCGCTCACGAGCTTCTGCGAGAGCGAGATGCAGAGCGTGGCGGTCGTGCGGGGGTAGCGTCGAAGGCCTGCTCCGCGGAACGCGAGCGCCCGGTGGGCGGCCGAAGGTCGACTGAAGCCAATCGGGTACTGAACCGGCCGATTGCGTTGGCTACGTCGACCATGGAATGCATGCCGCTGCGGCGATGTCAGCGAGAGTGGGGACCCACTTCGGCGCGAGCCTTCCACCCGTCCGGATGGCGTCTCTCATGCCAGACAGCGAGGACCTCGATCCGGTCGGTCGCTTCCTGAAGATCCTCCTCCGCCTTGGGGGACAGGACGAGAGGCAGCGTCATCCACGAATCCGCTTCCAGAGCCTCTCTCGAACGACCTCCCACGGGATGGCCCGGTCGGGATCCTCATCCAGCTCGCGAATGCGACGCATGAGCTCGGCCTGCTGGGTCGCCGACAGCTCGGCCGGCTCCACATCGCGGTCGGTCGCGATCTCGTCCCAGAGCTCTTCGACGAGCTCGAGCTTCTCGTCTCGGGTGAGCTCACCCAGCGCCTTGCGGAGCGATTTCGATGCCATCTTCAAAGTCTGGCGTCCGATTCCTGGCGCGGCAAGCCGTGAAGGATCGTTCGCAAGTGGGTCGCCGAGTACGCTCACTTGCGTGATCCGATCCCGCCCCCCGCGAGCTCCCCGATCCGAACCACCCGCGTCGTCGGCTCGACGATCGACTTCGCCCCCGTGAGCCGGAACAGCAGCGTCCCGTTCGCGTGGCCCGCCGTCGTGATCCAGTTCGGATGCCCGGGATCTTCGTGCGCGATGACGATGCGGACGCGCCCGTCGGGCTCGACCTGCGCCGTCGACTTGTTGACGTTGGTGCGGTGGTAGCGGTAGTCGAGGGACTCCATCCAGTAGTTGCAGACCTGGAGGCTCCAGGCGCGACATTCCGGGACGTGGGCGAGCTCGACGACGAGGGCCTCGTCCGGCGCGAGCGCCCAGTACGAGTTGAAGTAGGCGATCGCCGGATCGCCACCGGCGCGGCGACAGATCTCCGGATCCTCTTGCGGCAGCGCATTGCGAGACCGCTGATACCGCGCCGACCAATCGCAGAACAGGTTCACCGTCCCGTCCAGGAACCCGACCGCCGCCGCGAGCCCGCGCTCGAACTTCGCCGGATCGAGCGGATCGGGCGTCTTGCGATCGTGCAGACACTCGACCGAGAGCTCCGCGATCGTCTCCTTCGAGCGATCGCCGAAGGTCTGCCGGATCAGCAGCGCCTGGCTGTCCGCCGTCATCGGGAGCCAGTTGCCCGGCTGCTCCTTCGCGCTGACGAGGATCTCGAACGTGCCGTCGGGCTCGACCCGGAGCGTGTCCGTATCGAGGAATCCGGTCGGCAGCATCGTCCCGCCCTGACCGAAGTTGCTGCCCTGGGTCAGGAAGGACAGCGACTGCACCGTCCCCCGCTTGCCCCGGATGCGATAGTCGCAGGCGCCCGAGACCACGCATTTCTGGAGGTACTTGTCCGGATCGTCGCCGCCGTATTTCACCATCTCGTCGCAGGGGCGGTAGAGGACGGGGAAGAGCGGGTCCGCGTGCTCGGTGAAGATGTCGAAGGCCGAGCGCAGGACGCGGGTCAGGTAGCGATAGCCCTCGGCGCGGGTGAACGGATCGGCGGGGATCTCGGGGCGGGCGACGTGGCGGCCGACGGCCTTCAGCCGGTCGCAGAACTCCTCCCAGGCCGTACCGTCCATCAGGCGGGCCTCGGCCCTCTTCGTCTCGGTCATTCGGCTCTCCGCGTCGTTCGCCATTTCGAGCTGCCTCCCTGCCAGGAGCCCGGATCGTCGTTCAAAGCCGCCGCGCGGGCCAGCGGGCGGCGACACGCCCATCGCGTTCCGCGATCCGCGCGGTAGCGTTGGGCAGACGAGAGCCCGAAGCCACGCGGCCCTTTGATCGATCGACCGCGCGAACTCCGCTCGCCGAGGAGCCCGCCCCATGACCCTCTCCCCGCCCGCCGTGCTCGACGACGACTACGACTACATGCTCGCGGAGCCGCCCGATCTCCTCGAGCGCCTGCGCCGTTTGCGCGAGACGAAGCCCGCGGCGTGGGTGAAGACCTGGGGCAAGCCGACCGTGATGTTCACGAGCTTCGACCTCGTCGACGCGGCCTTCCGCGACGAGGAGACCTTCCCCTCCGCCGCGTTCTACGCGAACACGGTCACCGAGGTCCTCGGCCGCAACATGCAGTGCATGGGCGGCGACGAGCATCGCCGCCATCGCGCGCTGGTCTCGCCCTTCTTCCGCGCGAAGAACGTGACCGCGATCGTCGAGTCGTTCCTCGAGCCCGTCGCCCACGAGCTGATCGACCGCTTCGAGGCCCGCGGCGAGGCGAACCTCGTCGCCGAGTACACGAAGCTCTATCCCGTGAAGATCATCCTGCGCCTGCTCGGCCTGCCCCAGACCGCCGACGAGGACGTCTCGCGCTGGGCGATCGGCATGCTCGACATCCAGAACAACTTCGACCACGCGCTGCGCTGCTCGCAGGAGTTCATGGCCTTCGTCCGCCCGATCCTCGCCGAGCGGCGCGTCGCACCGAAGGACGACCTGCTCTCGAGCCTCGCGACCGAGGAGTTCGAGGGCGAGCGCCTCTCCGATGAGGCGATCTTCAACTTCCTGCGCCTGCTCTTTCCCGCCGGCGCCGACACGACCTATCTCGGCCTCGGCAGCGCGATCTTCGCCCTGCTGACCCATCCCGACGAGCTCGCCCGCGTCCGCGCCGACCTGCGCGGCGAATGCCGCTGGGCCGCCGAAGAGGCGCTGCGCTGGAGCCCGCCCGTCGCGCTACAGCTCCGCGCCAATCCGAAGGACGTCGTCTGGCACGACACCGCGATCCCTGGCGGCACGCCGCTCATCTTCTCGACCCTCGCCGCCAACCGCGATCCCGCCGTCTTCGAAGACCCCGACCGCTTCGACGTCGGCCGCCATCCGAAAGCCATCTGCACCTTCGGCCGCGGCCCCCACTTCTGCCTCGGCGCCCACCTCGCCCGCGCGGAGATGGACATCGCGCTGCGCATCCTGCTCGAGCGCCTGCCGCGACTGCGCCTCCTCGACGATCCCGGCGTAAGCATCACGGCGTCGATCGTGCCCGTGCTGCGCGGGCCGAATCGGCTGCCGGTGCGGTTCGACTGAATTTCGGCATGAAATGTCGGACCACTCCCGGGACGACATGATCATTGCCGCGAAGGACGTCACCCAAGGCGCAAAATCGTTCGTCCGGAGCTAGTCGGATCGGCGCGCCGGCCGACCAATCGTGTCGATCTGCGGGAGGTCATAGACCGGCGCCTTGACGATCCCGTCGCGCTTCGCCGCTTCGTAGAAGGCGCTTAGGGCTCTGAGATCGGCGTCCATCGACACCTGGCGGGACTTCTCGGACACGAGCTTCTCGAGCTGGGCGGTCACGCTCATGGCCGATCCTCCCAATCGATGCTGCGACTAGAAGAAGCCGCGGCTGTGGAGAAAATGACTTGTGCCGTTCCTTGCGATGAACTCGGTCAAGAGATCGTTGTAGGCCCGAACCAACGGTCGCAGTCTATCGTCGGCCGAGTAATCGTCAATCTGAAGTCGAAGTCCGTTGAGCGTCCCCGGCCCGATCATTCGGCCGTGCGAGTGCCACAGCTTGTTGTTTCCCAGCGATCTTGCGATCTCTTCTGCACGCTCCTGCTTTTCTTCCGTCGTGACGGATCGGCCCTTCTTCGAAAGATCCGTTCCATGAGTCGTCCAGTCTCGAAACTTGTGCTCGACGAGCCACTTCTTGAGGAGCGTCACCGTCAGGTCGCGCGCCTGCTCATATCGACTGAGCATCGCCAGGTCGAGAGACTGAAGGATCAGGAACTCGGCGTTCGTGAGCTGATTCGCTCTGGCCTTCTCCAGCAGCTGGTCGACCTTGTCCAGATATCCGAGCGCCGGCACCCACTGCTGGCCATTGAATACCTGGGGATCGATCGGGCCCAACGAAGATGAGTAGTCCATGTAGATCCGGTTCCCCGACATGCAGAGGATCGTCCCTGCCGACATCGCCATGTCGGGAACGACGAAGAACACCTCGTCATAGTGGAATCGAACGACCTCGACGATCTTCTCGACGGTCTCAGCACTTCCCCCGGGCGTATTGAGGAAGAAGATCAGCCGCTTGGAATGGGGCTCGACCGTCGTACGTCGCTCGATGAAGTCCCGGAAGACCTTGATTGCGGAGGGATGGATCTCGCCGTAGTAGAAGATCACGTCGCCTTCGAAATGCTCTTCGAGAGCGACGAGGCGCTCGCCGAGGATCTGCTCGATCGTCTTGTCGAAGACTTGCAATGCGCCTCCCAGGCATGCCGCACGACATGCCTCTCGTCGGCCATCGACGTCCTTTCGGGGCCGCGCGAAAGTAACGCGAAGGGCCAAGCCGATCGATCGGCTTGGCGAGAACTTGACGATTACCTAACACTTGCGCCCCTCCACCCCAGGTCGACGCCTCGCAATCTGCCGCCTCGCGACCGAGGTTGGGCGGTGCTGGCACGCGCCAACCGCTGTACTCTGGGGCAACCCCGTCAGCCTGAACGGGCGTGCCTGACCTCGCGGCGTATTCGCGGACCCTGCAACGGGCAGGGACGAAGCGCCGTGGGCTTCGGAGAGGACCCGGCCCCGCATGAAGACCTATACCCCCGAGACCATCGAGGTCGCCGACCTCTCGCCCGAGGCGATGTACGAGCTTTTCGAGAAGCATGCCTGGGGCGATGGCCTGCCCCTCGTCCCGCCGACGAAGGAGCGGGTCGACGCCATGCTCGCCTTCGCGACTGGCGATCCCGACGAGGTCCTCGCGACGATCCTCCCGCGCGCCGGCGTCGTGACCCGCCGCGTCGTCGCGATCAACTGCGTCCTCGCCGGCTGCCCGCCCATCGTCTTCCCCGTCGTCCTCTCGGCGATCCGCGCCCTGGCCCGCCCCGAGGTCAACCTGCGCGGCGTCAACGCGACGACCCATCTCGTCGCGCCGATGGTCCTCGTCCATGGCGAGATCGTCGCCCGCGCCGGCTTCAACGCCGGCGTCGGCTGCTTCGGCCCCGGCAACCGCGCGAACGCGACCGTCGGCCGCGCCGTCCGATTGATCCTGCTCCACGTCGCCGGCGCGCGCCCCGGCTTCGGCGACGCCGCGACCCACGGCCAGCCCGCCAAGTACACCTACTGCGCCGCCGAGAACCTCCCCGAATGTCCGTGGGAGGGCTATGCCGCGAGCCGCGGTGTCGATGCCCCCTCCGCCGTCACCGTCCACTGCGGCGAAGGCCCGCATAACGTCCACGACGCCGAAGCCGCCGGCGACCCCGCCCTCATCCTCGACAAGCTCGCCTCCGCGATGGCGACCCTCGGCGTCAACAACGCCCCCATCAGCCACGGCGAGTACTTCATCGTGCTGGGCCCCGAGCACGCCCAGAGCCTTGCCGTGAGGGGACTGACCCGCGCCGACATCTCCTCCTATCTATATGAGCGCGCCCGGATCCCTGCGGGCGTCTTCCGGCGCCATTTCGAGGAGCTCGCCTGGGCGCAGTGGATGAAGACCGCGCGCGACGAGGACCTGCTCCCGATGACCGCCCATCCGGACCACATCCGCGTCGTCGTCGCCGGCGGCCCGGGCAAACACAGCCTCGTCGTCCCGTCCTGGGGCATGACGAAGAGCGCGACGGTTCCGGTCGAAGGCTGAGGAGAAAGACGATGGCCACCGCGATCTACAAGCCCGACAGCATCCCCGGCCCCGAGACGGCCCGACTCGCGCCCTCGCCGAAGTCGCTCGCCGGCCTCCGCATCGCCGTCCTCGACAACGGCAAGCCCAACGCCGGCGTCGTCATGTTGCGCGCGGCCGAGACGCTCGCCGCGCGGGTCGGCGCGAAGGTCACGCTCGTGACGAAGAAGGGGCCGCGGGGCGAATCGGCGAATGCGGCGATTCCGTGTGCCCCGGACATCTTCGAGCGCGTCGTCGCCGAGGCGGACCTCGTCCTGACGGGGGCGGCGGATTGCGGGAGCTGCACGGCGTACAGCGTCGTCGACGCGATTGCGCTCGAGAAGGCGGGGATCCCGGCGGTCGTCGTCACGACGACGAAGTTTCGGCCGATCGCGGAGACGTTGGCGGAGCAGTTCGGGCTGAAGGAGACGAGGCTGCTGGTGCTGCCGCATCCGATCGGGGGGACGGATCGGGAGACGCTGTATGCGTGGGCAGATGCGGGGGTGGATCGGGTGATTGGGGTGGTGACGGGGAGGTAGATCACCGACCAAGCAATGGGATGATGGACCTACAACCTCCCGTCTCATATTGCGCCCGACTTTGACCTCAAGCGCCACAAGTCTGAGATCCGGCCGAAGACCTCAATCGAGATTGGAGCGGGCTCATTGCGGTATTGGTGGGTCAATCAGAATCAGACCTATCGCCATGAGCTTCGTGGCGGATACCTCTGGTCGCCCAAGAGGAAGCGGGACGGCAGCCGAAACCCCTTCTATGAATTCATGCGAGAAGTTGCTCCAAGAGATCTGATCTTCTCCTTTGTCGACACCTACATTCGCGCAATCGGTATCGCCCGGTCTCACGCCTACGAAGCCCCTAAGCCCGAGGAGTTCGGATCCGCGGGTCGCAACTGGGAGATGATCGGCTGGCGAATCGATGTGAGCTTCAGTGAGCTTCCACGGCAAATTCGTCCTGCGGATTGGATGAGTTTGCTTGGACCGCTGCTGCCAGCGAAGTACTCCCCTCTTCGCCCAAACGGACACGGGAGTCAGACTATCTACTTGACGGAACTGCCTTCACCCTTCGCTCTCGAACTTGCGCGGCTCCTCGGAGATGAGGTGGAGTCGATCGCTCGTAGCGAGGTGGCCTACGATGACGAAGTGACTGCTCCTCGTCCCGACCTGATTCTTTGGGAAGATCATTTACGGGCAGAGATCGAGAAAGATCCGGTCATTCCCGAAACCGAGCGAGAGGCCCTCGTGCTTGCAAGAAGAGGGCAAGGGCGATTCCGCGAAGGCGTTCAGCGGTTCGAGCACTACTGTCGGGTCACCAGAGTAGATCGTTCCGAACACCTGCGAGCGAGCCACTGCAAGCCCTGGAGAGACTCGAGTAACGAGGAGCGGCTAGACCCGGAGAACGGCCTTCTCCTGACACCCTCGATCGATCATCTGTTTGATCGGGGCTACATCTCGTTCAAGTCAGACGGAGATCTCATCATTTCGCCCGTCGCTCACCGAGAATCTCTGTCCAGAATGGGCGTATCCGTCCATCAACCCTTCAACGCAGGAAGATTCACAGAGCGGCAGGGGCGATTCCTCGAGTTCCACCGCGACGAAGTTTTCCTGAAAGCCAGAATCCCAGGCCAGTAGGCATCCGATCCACATTCATTGAATTGATCGCGCCCTCACTCCCTGGCGCATCCACACACGCATCATCGAGATCATCGTGCCCGCGAATCCCCTGAACTTTCAGTCCCCGCCACACCCCCCGCCGCAACCGCCAGAACAGCCGCCGTCCCCGCCATCCCCGCCGGCAATGCAACCGCCACCACCCCCGCAACCGAAGCCAGCCAGCGATTTGTCGATGGTCGAGTCAGCGAACAGATCCGTGCATTGAACAGCGGGGGAACCCGATCCGTCGTACGCCGGATCTCGGTCGAGCTGTCGCCTGCAGTGCAAGTCGTAGAAGAATCCATCCTTGATCTCGAGCTTCCGATCGATCGCAAAGAGCAGCGGCAGCCGTGTCGCCTTCCTCGGATTGATGTTCTCCTCGAGGCAGCTGAACCACCAGACCCGCCGCAGCCCCTCGTTGTCCGACTTTGCCGTCCCCATACGAACTGCTGGCGTGTGGTGGAGGAAGCGGCCGAATGCCTGGTCGCAGAACGTTTGGTAATCGCGCGTGAAGAGAATGAACTCGTGCCACAGATCGTCGACCGCCTGCGACGGCATTGAGACCCGCCGATAGTCGCTCTTGAGATAGGCGAGAAAGAACTGTCTGAGCGCACGGGCCACGAGCTGCTGCCCTTTGGCATCGAGCCCAGGCCGTGCGCGGTGGAGCTTTTCGAAGAGTCCGGTCGGGAACATGTAGCTCCGAACGAACTGCTCCCGGCTAGCGCGCTTCAGCCGCCTCTCGACCCACCTCACGAAAAGGAACAGGACAGCAGCAAGCACAACGAGAAGATAGACCCACGCCGGCATCACTCGAACTCCTCGTCGCTTCGGGCTGGCCTTTCCACTCGGCGAGCTCTTCGTGGCGGATTCGATTCATCAAGGAGCTTCCCTGCCCGCGATCGGTGCGTCTTCGCGCTCAGGCACGAACGCCGCTCTCCCCCACCCACCGAATCCCCAACCTCCCACTCCCCCCCGCCTCGACACACCTCCTGCACCGCCACCGCGTCATCCTGGCCCTCGCCATCCGCGTCGCATCACACCCCAGACACCGGTGCTCCCACCTCTTCGCCGCCGCCATCCTCGCCCGCACGTCCGCCGGCATGAGCGCCTCCGGAATCCGTACGCGCGGCTCGAGCCCGGCCGCGATCATGAACGCCCGCCACTCCGGTCCGTGCGGGCGCGGACGCTCCCGTCGACCGCGCCCGATCCCCAGGACGGCGCGCAGACCACCGCGCAGGCCGCTGCCGGCGCCGACACCGCCGGCGCCGCCGACGCGCCCGACGGAGAGATGGACCGCCGCGTGGGCCGCCTCGTGGCAGAGGACTTCGTCGAGGAGCGGGTGCGGCGGCTCGCCCGGGTCGTCGGCGACGAGCCAGCTCGCGAGGGTGATCTGGGGGCGGGTGGGATGATAGGCGCCGAGGGAGCGGCGGTAGCGGGTGCTCGTCCGGATGCGGACGCTCTTCGCGAGCAGGGGGACGTCCCAGAGCGTCGCCCAGGCATCGAGCCGTCCGTGGAGGGACTCGAGGTGTCGGATCGGAAGCGCGTCCACCGGGATTGAAGTAGCACGCTCGCGCGCCGGTGCCGATCGGCTGGCCCGCGGATCCGGCGATCCGGAGAGTCGCATCGAGCGCGCGTGATTCGAGAGCGCGGGCTCAGCGGCGCGCCGACCGGCGCGGACGGGCGAACCGCGCACCGCGGAGCTCGACCCGGAGCTCGGCGCCCAGGGCGCTCGCGGCGCGGAAGAGGGTCGCGAGGGTGACGGAGCCGTTCTTGGGGTCGAACAGTCGGTCGTGAACGATCGTCCATGCAGCGTGAACGGCGGGAACGAGATCGACGCCTCGCGACCGCGCCCTCAGCCTCCCGCCTCATGGCAGCTCGCAGACCGCCTCAGCTCCCGCCCCTTCCGACCCACCCCTGCGACCGGGTAGCTCTTAAGCTACAGTGCGCCCGTGCCGATTGAGCAGGAGGTTCGCCTCTATGTTCGGCCGGACGGGGTCGTGCCGTTCTCGCGGTGGTATTGGGGACTGCGGGACGCAGCGATCCAGATTCGGGTTCGGGAACGGCTCGCGCGGATCCGCGCCGGAAACTTCGGCGACTTGCGCTCGGTCGGAGGCGGCGTTCAGGAGCTTCGGATTCATATCGGCCCTGGGATCCGCGTCTATCTGGGGCGTCTGGGCGAGTCCCTCGTGATTCTCCTTTGCGCCGGGGACAAACACTCCCAGCAGAGCGACATCCGACGCGCCCAGCTCTACTGGAACGAGTACAGGAGTCGAACCCATGGCTGATTCCCAACCCTACGAAGAGTTTCTCGACGAGACCCTCCAGGACCCCGCCGAGGCCGCCGCCTATCTCGACGCCTGCCTCGAAGGCGGTGACCCGAACGTCTTCCTGATCGCGCTGCGCGACGTCGCGCGCGCGCGCGGCGGGATCGCGAAGCTCGCCGAGAACACGTCGCTCAATCGCGAGCATCTCTACCGCATGCTCTCCGAGAACGGGAACCCGGAGCTGCGGAGCCTCGAGCTGCTGCTCGACGCGCTCGGCTTCCGCCTCTCGATCACACTCAAGGAAGCGGGCTGAGGCTTCTCGACCGAGCCAAGGAGAACGAACCGACACCTGACGTGTACTCCGGGGCCGATGTTGCCTGGAGCTCGGCGCGGAGCCAGAATTCACGCATGACATCTCGCAATCTCACGAACGAGCTGCTTGGCCTGTCGACGGCGGAGAAGATCGAATTGGTCGAGGCGCTCTGGGACAGCATCCCGGAAGACGATGAGGCCCTCGCGCTCACGCCGGAGCAGCGCATCGACCTCGCGCAACGACTCGCCGACGCCGATGCGGATCCAGAGGGCGGAACGCCCTGGGAGGTCGCTCGCGAGCAGGTTCGGCAGCGCAAGCGTTGAGAGTCTCGCTCAGAGACCGAACGCGGCTGGACATCGACGAGGCGTTCATGTGGTACGAAGCCCGCCGTCGCGGATTGGGCGACAGCTTCTTGAGCGCAATCGGCGACTGTCTCGATCGGGTGAGCCGGGATCCGCAGCTCTACGCCGTCCAGGATGATCGCGTTCGACGTGCGCGGGTGCGCCGATTCCCTTTCTGGATCTACTTCGTCCTGCGCGCAGATCGCGTCGATGTGCTGGCCGTCTATCACCAGCGAAGAAAGCTGCGAAAGCCCTCCTCATGACCGCCCGCCTCCCCGATCCCGACCGCCTCCTCGAATCCGCCATCGCCGCGACCGGCCTCGCGGACTTCGGCTCCCCAAGCTTCCGCGAAGGCCTCTCCCGCCTCGTCGATTCCCTGAACGCCGAAGCCGACCTCAATCCCTTCGGCCGCGCGATGGCGGAGGGCCAGATCGCCACCGCCCTCGCGAATCGCCTGCGCATCGAAGCGCACTACAAGGACCATCCCGAGCTCGAGTCCGAGCGCATCGAATCGCCGCTCTTCATCGTCGGCATGTCGCGCTCCGGGACGACCGCCCTCTCCCATCTTCTCGGCCGCGACCCGAACCTGCGCTCGCTCCTCGGCTGGGAGGCGAACGACTCCGTGCCGCCGCCCGAGACGGCGACCTACGAGACCGATCCGCGCTTTCTCGCCGCGAAGGCGCGTGACGCCTTCGCCGAGCAGGCGATGCCGGGCTTCCGGGCGCTGCATTACGACCCGCCGGACGCGCCGATGGAGTGTGCGCTCCTCTTCAACCACGAGTTCAACAGCAGCGCGCTCTGGACGACCTTCTCCATCCCGTCCTACATGGCCTGGACGCTCGAGGCCGATCCGACGCCGGCCTACGCCTGGCACGCGCGGATGCTGAAGCTCCTCCAATCGCGCAAGCCCGGGCGCTGGAGCCTGAAGGCGCCGCAGCATGCGACGACCCTCGAGGCGCTGCGCGCGCGCTACCCGGACGCGAAGCTGATCTTGACCCACCGCGATCCGACGGTCTGCGCCGCTTCGACGATGAGCCTGACCGCCTTCCTCCAGGGCAAGACGAGCGGCGGTGCGCAGCCCCGGGAGTCCGCGCGCCGCGTCGCCGACTTCATCGAGCGCTGCTGCAACGGGCTCCTCGAGTTCGCCCGCCGCCACGGCGACGACGCACTGATCCACGTCCCCTACCCCGAGCTCGTCGCGAATCCGCTCGCCGTCGTCGAGCAGATCGCCGTCGCGACGGACCACGAGCTGACCCCCGCCGCTCGCGCCGCCCTCGAGCGCCACGTCCTCGAACGCCCGCAGCATCGCCACGGCGTCCACCGCTACGCGCCCGAGGACTTCGGCTTCCGCCGCGAAGAGCTCGACGAGCGCTACGCGGCCTATCGGGCGCATTTCGGGGTCGCACTCGAGCGAAAATAGATAGGAGCCCGCCCCATGCCCATCGCCGACGTCAGCCACCACTCGATCCCTTCCCTCGTCTCCCTCTCCGGCCGACACGCCCTCGTGACCGGCGGCGCCCGGGGCATCGGGCGCGCGATCGCGGCGCGCTTCGCGGAGGCGGGGGCCGACGTGGTGCTCGCCGACGTACGGCAGTCGGAGGCGGAGACGGCGGCGAGCGAGATCGCGGCGCGCTTCGGGCGGCGCGTCGTCGCGATCGAGGCGGACGTGACCCATCCCGATACGGTGGCCGCCCTCGTCGACCAGGCCGAGACGCGCCTCGGGCCCCTCGACATCTGGGTCAACAACGCGGGCATCTATCCGAGCCGGCCCCTGATCGAGATTCCCGTCGACGAGTGGGACCGCGTGATGGACCTGAACGTCCGCGGCGTCTTTCTCTGCACGCGGGAGATCGGGCGGCGTTGGGTCGCGGCGGGGCGCGGTGGCGTCCTCATCAACATCGGCTCGACCGGCGCCTTCAAGACCGGTCCCGGCGTGGCGCACTACATCACGTCGAAGCACGCCGTCGTCGGCCTCACGAAGACCGCCGCCGTCGAGCTCGGCCCCCACGGCATCCGCGTCCTCGGTGTCGCGCCGAGCATGACCCAGACCGAGGGCCGGCGGGACTTCCTCGCCTCCGTCAACGCGCCGGGCATGGACGAGTTCGTCGCCGAGATGGAGCGGCGGACTCCGCTCGGGCGGATCGGCGTGCCCGACGACGTCGCCCGGGTCGTCCTCTTCTGCGCGAGCGACCTCTCGATCCTGATGACGGGGAGCACGCTGCTGGTCGATGCGGGCGAAGGCGTGCTCTGAGGGCGGGGTGCGGCGCCACAGCCGGCGCCCGCCCCGCGCTTGCGCACCCACGGACCCCGATGCGAAGCTGGCCCGACAAGCCGCCTTCCGCGCGGTCGCGAGCCGAGAGCTCGACGACGCCCACCCCATCGAGGATCTCCCGACATGACCGACCTCTTCGGCCTGAAAGCCACCCCGTCCCTCGTCATCGGCGGTGCCTCGGGCATCGGCCGCGCCACCGCCCGGATGCTGGGCCGGGTCGGTGCCTCCGTCGCCGTCGCCGACCTCGACCCGGCCGGCGCCGAGAAGGTCGCCGCGGAGATCCGCGCCGACGGCGGGAAGGCCGTCTCCCTCGGCGGGAACGTGCTCGATCCGAACGGGGCCCGCGCGGTCGTCGACGGCGCTCATGCGGCGCTCGGCGGCCTCGAGGTCGTCGTCAACATCGTCGGCTTCGCCGCCTGGTCCTCGCTCCTCGACATGGACCTCGCGACCTGGAACCACGACTTCGAGCGCAACCTGAACCACCACCTCTACGTCGGCCAGGCCGCGGCGAAGCGCTTCATCGCGGACGGGGTTGCGGGGCGGATCGCGATGGTGGCGTCGGTGAGCGGCGTCTACGGGGCACCGAACCACTCGGCCTACGGTGCGGCCAAGGCCGGGGTCATGGCGCTCACGCGCTCGATGGCCGACGAGTGGGGCCGCTACGGCATCCGCGCGAACGCGGTCGCGCCCGACTGCATCCTGACGCCCCGAGCCCAGGCCGGCTTCACGGCGCGCGGTGTGACGGACCCGAACGACATCGTCCGCGCCGACGGGATGCCGCTCGCGCGCTGGGGTCAGCCCGACGAGATCGCGGGGCCCCTCGTCTTCCTGGTGTCGAAGCTCTCGTCCTTCCTGACGGGCCAGACGCTGATCGTCGACGGCGGCATGAACGCGCACTTCCCGCATGCGGGGGCGAACCCGATGCAGAGTCGAAGCTGAAGCGTCCCGACCGCGCACGCGGATCCGGTCGACGCACTCGCCTCCGACTGCGGGCCGCGCCCTCTACCCTCGAGCGCGTCGACCGCTTCGACCCGCCAGCCCGGCTCGCCTCCCGCGCCAGCCGAGGAGAGCCACGCCGGCGGCCAGCAGAGCGGGAAGCCCCGGTTCCGGCGCGATGTGCTCCTCGAAGGTCGGCAGTGGATACGGCCGCCCGCCGGCGCCGACGGCGGGCACGACGAGCCAGTCGTCGAGAGCGAGCGCCGGATCGAGCGGATTGCCGCCGACGACGGCCGTGGCGTCCCCGATCTGGCCGTTCGGGACGCGCAGCTCGGGATGATCGAAGGGCGCGCGCTCGTAGCGCACCCGATCGTCGGTCAGGCTCTTCAGGAACGCGATGATCGCTTCGCGCTGTCCGGGCACGAAGCGCAGCTCGACCTGCGGAAACACCGTTCCGAACTGCTTCGCCGGCGGATCGTAGTTGCCGCCCCGGGTGTAGAACTCGAGGACCTGCTCGAGGGTCGCCATGCTGCCGTTGTGCATGTAGGGCCCGGTCAGCTCGACGTTGCGCAGCGACGGAATCTTGAACGAGCCGAGAGCCGCCGACTTCATCTTCGTGTTGCCCGGGCTCGCGAGCTCCGCCGCGGCGGCCGCGGGTGTCGGAACGAACGCACCGGTCGCGGAGAAGCATCCCGTCGTCGGCTGGCTCTGGGGCGCGATGCCCTGAACCTGCGTGAAGAAGACGGGATGGGACGTCGCCGTGTCGCGGGCGAGGTCGAGATCGAAGTCGCACGGCCGGACGTCGTGGACCGGCGGATCGACGATCGCCGCGAGGTTGCCGGTGAGGAGCTGGAGGTACTGCTCGCCGAACGAGAGCGGATGACCGAACGGATCGACCCCGCCGAGGCCCGCGTCGTTCTCCTCGGGCACGAGCCCGTTGTTCGAGAACCCCGTGTCGACGATGCGCGCTCCGCCGACGAGACTGAAGCGCGTGACGACGTTCGGGGTCGTGCTGATCACGAAGGTCTGGTTGCCGAAGGCGAGCGGGTTCGAGTGGACCATCTCGGCGTTCGTCGCGACGGCGGCGGGGGTGAGCAGCGGGCCGATGTGGCAGAGGGCGCAGTGGCCGACGCGGAAGGCGGTGAAGCCCGTCTGGACCTCCGCCGACAGATCGATCGGGATGCCGTCCGCATCCTTGGCGCTCCGATCGAACGGAGAATCGTCGGAGACGAGCGTCGACTCGTAGAGCTGGATCGCGAGGGCGAAGAACATCGAGAAGTTGGCTTCGAGCTGCGAGTACGGCGTCGTGTCCCCGGTCGTCGGCGCACCGAAGGGGCCCGCGGTCGGCCAGGCCCAGTAGCGCGGCGCGAAGGCCTCCATGACGAGGCTCGCGTAGGTCGTCGCGAGGCCGTTCGCGAGGTTGCCGGGCGTGCTGTTCGCGCGCGGACCGAGAACGCCGTCGTCCCAGCGGACCTTCTGCGTTGCGAGCGGAGCGCGCGGGGCGAGCTTGCGCCCGAGATCGGCGAAGCTGCGTCCGGCGCAGGCCATCTCGACGTCGCTGCGCGGCGGCGACAGGGCCTGCGAGGCGAGGGACGAGTTGACGAGCGCGAGGCGTTGCTTGACGACGGTGCCGGGGCTCGTCTGGACCCAGACGCCCGCGTCGGGATCGCGCTCGCCCCACGGACTGCTGCCATTGAAGACGTTGTTCGCCGCGCCGTCCCAGAGATTGCGATGGTTGAAGACGGCATTGATGATGGTCGGGGCGTTGCGCGGCTCGACGCGACGGACGCCAATTCCACCGACCTGGAAGGTCCCGTCCGCCGCGCGGACGCAGTCGTCGTTCGGGCCGGACGCGGTGACCTGGCCGAAGAGTCCGCCGAAGCTCCCGCCCGAGCCGACCACGTCGTCGGAGACGTAGGTCGGCGCGTAGACCGAGAGCGGATCGAGCGGGTCGGCGGTCTGGAAGAAGGGGAAGTGATTCGGAGACAGAGTCGCGTTGGGACCGCGCGGGACGCCGTTCGGGCCGTTCTCGAAGATCGGCGAGTGGACCAGGGCATTCTTGCCCTCCGGCGCGATCTGGTTCTTCGTTCGGAAGTCCGCCCCCGCATGAAAGTGGCAGGACGCACACGTGATTCCGTCACTGCCTACGCTCGCGTCCCAGAAGAGCGCCTTGCCGAGTACGATCGCGGCCTCCCGATCGACGACGATCGGATCGGGACCGTCGAGCAGACCGGGCACCGGCGGGATCGGCGCGCCGACCAGCGAGATGGGCACCGGCCCGAAATGCGCCAGGGCGCTCGCCGCCATGAGCAGCGACGCGACGAGACCCGCGACGGCACCGGGGACGAGCGACGACGCGCGTGCGCGCCGTCGCCGTCCCGGAGTCGAGTCCGACACGCAACGAAGACCCGTCTTCGCATCGGCGCTCGCACTCTCCACGACCATCAGCCCTCCGACCCGTCGCGGCGCCGCATCGCGAGCCCCGCGAGACCGAGGCCGACGAGGAGCGCGGCTCCGGGCTCGGGCACGGCCGTGATCGACACGTCGTAGAGCGAGCCCGTCTTCGAAGGATCGGTTCCGCCGACGTAGATCACGAGCCAGCCCGCCTGGACGCCGGAGAGCGAGAGCGAGGCAAATCCGGTTCCGACCGCACCGGACACGCCGGCGGCGTAGGTGCTCGAGACGCGCGCGTCGTGGGCACCGTTCAGAATCGTCTCGCCCCAGCCGGTCGCCGTCAGGACACTCGGCCCCGAAACGGCATAGCCGAGGAGCTCCTTCGCGTTGCCGCCCTGCCCGTCCTGCATCCAGAGCGTGCCCGCGCTGCCGAGCGCGCCATAGGCGTTGAACGAATGCGGGGTTCCGAAGGCCGCCGTCGAGACCTCACCGCCGAAGCCGGTCGTCCCGCCATCGAAGGCGCCACCGTTGCCGACCGCCCAGACCGAGACGCCCGGGGCGAATCCGTTCGGGTTCTGCGCCGTGATCTGGATGTCGAGCTGCGCGAGCGCGCCGACCTGCAGGCTGTACCAGCTGCCCGTGTGGGCCCAGGCCGAGCCGTTCAGCGACGGATTGTTGGCCATCGAGGCGGGGGCCGCGGCGCCGCCGGTCTTCTGGGCCGTATCGCCCGGCGCGAGGACCTGCGCCGTCGTCGCCCCGCCGTTCCACGTCGTGAGCCCGATGGCCCCGACCGCGCCCGCCTCGCCGGAGGCCAGCAGCGCGAAGGCGACCGCGCCGAGCCCGATGATTCTGCCGAATGCCGTTCTTCCCATTTCGTTTCGTCCTTCCCTGGAGGTGGATCATCTGGAGATGGATCGATCGCTCGAATGCGACGACGACGTCGCACGACCGATCGCGGCGCAGTCTTGCATAATGTCTCGCGAGGGAAGAGCGGTGGTTTGTCGCACGCCGCGGAAGGTTGCAGGGACAGCACGCCTCACTTCTCGCCCGCACCCGCTCGCCGACCGGGTGCGTCAACTTGCCGCAGCTCACGATCGTCCGAGCTGAACTAACTTCGAGGACCGTGCCGAATCCGAGCGCTGCGCAGAAATCGGGAACCGTCTGCTCCTCCCTTCGCCCCATGCGGAGGCCCGGTGCGAAGCTCGCCGCTCGCTCGCGGCACGTCGCGATCCTCGCGGTCGGCGCGATCGTCGGCCTGCTGGGAGCGCTCGCGCCGACGACTGCTCACGCCGCCACGCTGGTCGGCCTCCTTCCGAGCCCGGCGACCGAGGCGGTCCTGCTTTCGGTCGATTGCGCGAACGACGGCTCGGGCGAGCCCGCCTCCATGACGGTCCAGATCCAGGACCTCGGGCCCGCCCTGGCGCCGGTCGTGAGTCTGCAGGCGCGCCGGAACTTCGCAGCGAAGAGCACGACCGACGGAATCGACGCGGACGGTGCCGCGAGCCCGGTGGTGACCCTGAACGAGGGCGCCGGACGCTACGACCTCTACGTCGACAAGAACGGCGTGGGCGAAGAGGCGTTCGAGGTCTCGTCCCAGTGCTGGACCGGGCCGAACGGAACCGGCAGTGCGACCGGGACGACGCTGCGATCGGCCCAGGGAGAGCCCGTTCCGACCCTCGTCCCCCCGGCCGGGATCGCGTTGCTCGGCTTGTCCCTCACGCTGGTCATGGCCGAGCTTCGAGCGAGACCGCGATCGAGGCGGCCATTCGGCCGAAGCCACTCGCGCTCCACCCCGCTCGGGCTCGCCCTGATCGCGGGGGGGCTCGCATGGCTCGCGGCCCCCCTCGCCCAGGCCCACTCCCAGGCCGGCAACCTCGGCCCCGCCGCCTCGGCGACGGACTACTACGAGATCGCGTGTTACGACGACGGTCACGGCCAGCCCGGCTCGCTCGAGCTCCAGATTCGCGATGCCTCGCCCGGCGCAGCGCCCTTCGTCAGCGTTCAGGGGCATCATGGCGTGACCGTTCGAAGCGTCTCGGACGGCATCCTCGCGGACATCCTGCCGAGCTCGCAGATGTTCCTGAACGACGGCGCCGTCAGCTACTTCGTCCTCGTCGACAAGAGCGGACCCGGCGCCAAGTTCTACGACCTCACGTATCACTGCTGGACCGGACCGGATGGGACCGGCGTCCATACGGGGACCAGCCTGATCATCCGGCAGAGCGAATAGAGCGCGCGCCCGACGACACGTCGAGGTCGATCGCGTAGACTCCCAGGGGATCGGTCGGCACCTCGGGTCCGCCGCAGGGCAAACCGTCTCATCGGGAGCCCGTGCCGTGAGGGTTTCGTCCACAGGCCTGATCGCGACGGTCGCCCTCCTGATCAGCGGCTGCGACGCCGAGCTCCTCGCCGATGCCCCGGCCGATCGCTGCACCGAGGTCGGCGTCCAGTGCGTGCTCCCGACCGGACCTCTCGGGGTCTGCGAGCGATCGACCTGCGAATCGGGCGCCTCGGGGCCCTGCTTCGCATGCGTCTCCCAACATTAAGACGGTGCGATGACGTCGGCGGCGGAGCGACCGGCCGTCGGACACCCCCGGAGTCCCAACCCATGTACCCCCTCTCGATCCAGGTCGGCCCCCACGTCTTCCGCTGTCGCGAGGCCGGCCCCCACGACGGGCCGCTCGTCCTGCTGCTCCACGGCTTCCCGCAATCCTCCGCCGAGTGGAAGGCCCAGCTCGAGGCCCTCGGCCAGGCGGGCTACCACGCCGTCGCCCCCGACCAGCGCGGCTATTCGCCGCGGGCGCGACCCGAGGGCGTCGAGAGCTATCGGATCGAGCAGCTCGTCGCCGACGTCCTCGGGATGGCCGACGCGCTGGGCGCGCCGCGCTTCCATCTCGTCGGCCACGACTGGGGCGCGATCGTCGCCTGGCACGTCGCCGCCCATCATCCCGACCGCCTCGACTCGCTCACGATCGTCTCCGTCCCCCACCCGAATGCCTTCGCCCGTGCCCTCGATCCCGCGAACGGAACCGATCAGCCCACGCGCTCGACCTACATCGCGGGCTTCAAGCAGCCCGGCGCCGAGGACGCGATGGGCGAGGCGTTCCTGCGCATGGCCTTCGAGGCGTCCGGCCTCGCGGGCCACGACGTCGAGGACCATGTCCGCGTCCTGACCGAGCCCGGCGCGATGCGCGCCGGCCTCGACTGGTACCGCGCCTACGACTTCCTCGCGCAGAGCGCGCCGAACGTCGTCGTCCCCACCCTCTTCGTCTGGAGCACCGCCGACCCCGCCCTCGGCCGCGACGGCGCCGAGTGGACGAAGCAGTACGTCGACGGCCCCTACCGCTTCGTCGTGATCGAGGACGGGCCCCACTGGCTGCCCGAGACCCACGCGAACGAGCTCAATGCGCTCCTGCTCGAGCAGGTCGGAGCTGGCGGGCGGCGGCGTTGAGATGAGCCGACGACACCCGGGTGCGCGTTCTCTCGGTGGCCTCCGCCCGTCCCTCGCCTTCCCCCGCGCCGCGTCGCGCGCGCTGGCTCTCCTGCTCGTCCTCGCGCTCGGCTCCGCCTGCACGACCTCGCAGGGGAAGCCGAAGCCGGCGAGCCCTGTGCCCGTTCCCTATCAGCTGATCGCCCACCCCGTCGATCGCTCGACGCTCTCGCTCGTCGAGCGCCGTGGCTACGACCTCTACGTCCGCGATCTCGCCGCGAGCCGGGCGACCAACGCCGCGCTCTCGGAGATCGCGAAGCACAAGTTCGGCTAGATCGCCGGCTGGATCGTCGTGCCGTACGAGCAGGGCCTCCTGACGCGCTTCCTGACGCGGGACGGGAAGTCGTCCATCGACGTCTCCGTCGATCCGACGAGCGCCCTCCCGCCCTACGTCGTCGTCAACGAGCCCGAGAAGACCCTCTCGGATCGGGAGGCGGCGATGTGGCGCGCCCGCGAGCTCGCGCGCCACTTCGCGATCGAGAAGCCGGTCGCGAGCTGCTCGGACCGCTACGAGACCGTCGTGCTCCCCGAGAGCGACCGCGACGACTCGGACTGGCTGGTCTACCTGATCGCCATGCCCGCGGACCCGAACCGGTTCGCGGTCGGTGGCCACCACCGCATCCGGATCAGCGCGGACGGCGCCCGCATCGTCGAGCACTTTCCGCTCTCGAAGGGCTGCCTGAGCCCCGAGTACGATCCGGACTCCCCGGGCTTCGTCGTGACGCATCTCGTCTCGAGCGAGCCGGTCGAGACCGAGGTCTACCTGAGCCTCCTCCACGGCATCCGGCTCTACGTATCGATCCCCGAGCCGAAGCAGCTCTTCTCGATCGAGAACGGCCGCATCCGGCGCGTCGAGGACTAGCGCCCGGCTCGGTGCGAGGACGAGCCCCGGCTCGGAGCCGAGCGATTCTCGACGACGCCGGCGGCGCGTGCTCAGCTCTTCGCGACGCGCAGCCCCGCATAGCCCGTCTGCCGCGCGACGCTCTCGTGCATCATCTTGAGGCCGGGCTCGTTGCGCCCGATCACGACGGCGCCGTGGGCTCCCTGCCGGAGGCCTCGACCGCAACCCTCCCAGACGGGCTTGTCCTGTCGCACCGCGACGGCGGCGCGCGCCGCCATCTCCTCGGGCGAGGGCAGGCCCGGAGGCGCCTCGAGGAGCGGGCTGATCCAGCCGTAGCGGAAGACGGCCTCGGAGGGCTTCTCGCCGGGGGAGAGGTCGGCGTAGATGAGGCCGTAGTATTCGTGGGCGAGCGTCAGGTTCGGCGAGATCCACCAGACGTACGCGACGAGCTCGTTCGGCTTCCACTCGCTCTCGGGCGTCGCGCGGATCCGCGCCACGTCGGCCCGCGTGAACATCGGCAGCACCCAGCGCACGTGCTTTCCGACCGCGTCGAAGAAGCCGAGGTCGAGGTCGAGGGCCTGCGGGTTCGTCGCGAAGGTGCCCGCGTGGACGAAGGGGACGTGGAGCCCCTCGAGCAGCCCCTCGGTCACCGACTTCCAGTTCGTCGCGAGCGGCTCCTCCGGCAGCGCGTTGTAGTAGGTCATCCGCTCCGCGCCGATCGACGCGATCTCCGCGTCGAGGGGACCGAGATGCTTCGCTACGTCGATCGGATGCCCCGGCCGCAGCACGACCCAGACGAAGCCGTGGCGCTCCTCGCAGGAGAGCTCGACGAGCCCCATCCGCCCCATGTCGAGATCCTTGAAGCGGTCGCGCAGCGGCATGCCCGTCAGGCGGCCCTTCGTGTCGTAGGACCAGCCGTGGTAGGGGCAGAGGAAGACGCGGGCGTTGCCGCAGCCCCGGGCGGGCTCGGCGCCGCGGTGGCGACAGTAGTTGAGGAAGGCCCGCGCGCGGCCCTCGGCGTCGCGGGTCAGCAGGATCGAGCGGCCGACGGACATCCGGACGTGGTAGTCGTGGGGCTTCGGGATCTCGTTCGACGCGAGCAGCGCAAGCGGCGAGGTCTCGAAGAGCTCCCGGTCGAGCGCCGCCACCGCCTCGCTCGAGTACGCCTCGAGCGGCACCTCGAGGTAGCCGTCGGCCAGCTCGGGCCATTGCCGCTCGACGATGTCGAGCGCGCGCTTCACGTCGCGGATCGCCTGCTCCCGGATCATGACCTGCTCTCCTCCACCGTTCCGCCACCATGGATAGATCTTTGCCCGGCACTCCGCAGCCGCCCCGACCCATTGCGCGACCCGGGCCCGACGGACGAAAATCGCCCGATGACGAGCACCCCCTCCGCCGGCTCACCGTCCATCTCCCCCTCGGACCACGACGCCTATGCCCCGCGCGAGATCGCGCACCGGGTCGAGGCGCTCGGCGTCCGCAAGGCGCAGGCGGACACGACGACCCTGCTCGTGCTCGCGGTCCTGGCGGGGGCCTTCATCTCCCTCGGCGCCCTCTTCTTCACGGTCGTCGTGACGAAGGCGAGCCTCGGCTTCGGCGTCAACCGCCTGGTCGGCGGGGCCGCCTTCTCCCTCGGCCTGATCCTGGTCGTGATCGGCGGCGGCGAGCTCTTCACCGGCAACAACCTGATCGCGATGGCCTGGGCGAGCGGCCGGATCGGCCTGCGCGACCTGCTGCGCAATTGGACCCTGGTCTATGCCGGCAACGTGATCGGCTGCCTCGGGACGGTGGGCCTCGTCGTGCTGGCGAACGTCGACGCCCTGGGCGGAGGCGACGTCGGGGCGACCGCGATCCAGATCGCGAAGGGCAAGGCCGCCCTCGGCTTCGTCGAGGCCTTCGCCCGCGGCATCCTGTGCAACGCCTTCGTCTGCCTCGCCGTCTGGCTCGCGATGAGCGCCCGCAGCACGACCGACATGGTGCTCGCGATCGCGCCCCCGATCACGGCCTTCGTGGCGATCGGCCTCGAGCACTCGATCGCGAACTGGTTCTTCCTGCCCTACGGCATCGCCCTCGCCGCGAGCAGCGCGTTCCCGACGGCCGACGTCGTGCGCAACCTGGTCGCGACGACCCTCGGCAACGTGGTCGGCGGGACGCTGCTCGTGGCCGGCGTCTACTGGCTCGCCTACCTGCGCAGCGATCGCGTCGACCGGGCGCTCTCGAGCTGAGGCGCGCTCAGCCCGCGTCGGTCTCCCGCTGGACGCCGAAGCGCTCGAGGTAGCGTGCGAAGCGGGCCTCGACCTTCGCGCGGTCGAGGCCGTATTCGGCGAGGGAGTAGCTGTGCCTGCCCGCCTTGTGCTGCGGGTTGCTCGCGAGCCAGCGCTCCATCGCACTGCGTGCGGCCGGGGTCAGCGGCAGGCCCGCCTTCGCGTAGAGCGACTCGACGACGGAGAAGGGATCGGCGACGAGCCGCGCATAATGGACGTCCACGAAGCGCCGCGGATCGCCCTTCGCCCGCGCTTCGACCGCGCGCTCGGACATCGTGTGGAGCTGGGTGAGGCGTTCCTCGCCGAGGGCGATCGGGTCGAACTTCGCCTGGGTCCGCTTGCGCGAGTCGGCGTAGGTGCTGCAGTAGGAGCCGACGAGGTCGACGGGGTCGCGGTGATTCTGGGCGATGACGGCGTCGGGCAGCACGCGCTGCACGACCTCGAGGTCGAGCAGGAACTGCGGCGACTTCATGACCCGCGGCCGGCCCGCCGGCGTCCCCTCGAAGACCTCGTTCAGGCGGATCAGGTCGAGGGCGAAGCGATAGCCCTCCGTGTGGTCGGTCGCGTTGAGCCAGCGCGAATAGCTCGGGACCGGCGACGGGATGACGAAGAGCATCGACGCGAAGGAATGCTGAAGGAGAAAGACCTCCTCCTCCGGCGCGTCGGCGTCGAGGGGATGGATCCGGAACGCCTCGGGATGCTTCGCGCGCAGATCGTCGAGGAAGCGGATCGTCGCCTGGCGGCGCGGATCGCGCTCGCGCGGCGTCGGCTCGGCGTCGAGCGCCGGGACGGGATTCATCGCCTGCCAGGTCGGCAGGAACGAGACGTCGGGATCGCAGGAGAGGAGCCGCTGCAGGAACGTCGTCCCCGAGCGCCCCATCCCCGCCACGACGAAGCGCGCGGCGATCGGCCGCCGCGCGATCTCGGGCCGCCGCGCGAGCCACTGCTCGGCGACGAGCCGCTCGCGGGCGAAGCTCGCGAGCTGGGCGGCGTAGGCCGCCTCGCTCTCGGCGGTGAAGCCGCCTTCCGTCGCCGCGCTCCCGACCAGCCGCCGCAGGTTCGCGACCCAGGCGGCGCTCCGATCGACGGCGCCCGGCGCGAGGCCGGCCCTCGTCTCGGCGTCGCCGACCAGCGCTTCGAGCTCGAGCTTCATCTCGGATTCTCCGATCGGCGACGGGATCGTCCCTGTTCGACTAGCGCAGCGAGCCGTCCGCGCCGATCCGGCTCTGCAGGTAGTCGAGCGTGCGGCCATCCGCTTCGCGGTCGACGGGCAGGATCGCCGCGATGAAGTCCGTCGTGCCCGCGTCCCGCATGCGGGCGAGCCCGGCGTCGAGGGCCTTCTCGTCGCCGACGAGGGCGAGATCCGCCGGCCCGGCCAGACCCTCGCGATCGAGCATCCCGCGGTAGGAGGGGAGGTGGCCGTACATGACGAGGTTCTTCGCGGTCCAGGCGCGGGCCCCATCGACGTCGTTCGTCACCGCGATCGGGATGCCCGCCGCGATGCGCGGCGCCGGGCGACCCGCGGCGCGGGCGGCGGCCGTGAGCTTCGGTGCGACGTGGCCCGCGATCGTCTTCGCGCCCGTCATCCAGAGCACCGTCCCGTCGGCGCGCTCTCCGGTCAGCTTCAACATCGCGTCCCCCATCGCCGCGACGAGGACCGACGGCGCCGGCGTCGCCAGCGAGAGGTTTGCCGCGACGCGATAGACCTCGCCGCTGTGCTTCACCGGCTCGCCGCGCATCATCGGGATCAGGACCTCGAGGTACTCCTTCATGTGACGCGCCGGCTTCTCGTACGAGAGGCCGAACATGTCCTCGATGACGAGCTTGTGGGACAACCCGATCCCGAGCGCGAAGCGCCCGCCCGCCGCCATGTTCGCGGTCAGGGCCTCCTGCGCCATCGCGAAGGGATGCCGCGGGTAGGTCGGGACCACCGCCGTCCCGAGCTCGATCCGCTTCGTCTCGCGGCCGACGATCGCGAGGGTCAGGATCGCGTCGAGGGCGAAGATGTTCGCCATCCACATCGCCGCGAACCCGCGCCGTTCGACCTCCTGGCCGCGGGCGACGAGGGCGTCGATCGTGTTGTTGCGGCCGCTGTCGCCGGACATGATGCCGATGCGCATGGGGGGATCCTCCTGTGTCGCCCAGGCTAGCGCGACGACTGCGGCCACGGGCTTCCGGAATCCGGGACGCGGGTATCATCGCGAGACGAGGCCCCGCATGCACATCCGCTCCTTCCACCCCGCCGACGAAGCCGCCCTGGTCCGCCTCTGGGAGCGCTGCGGCCTGACGCGCCCCTGGAACGACCCCCACCGCGACATCGCCCGCAAGCTCGCCGTCCGACCGGACCTCCTGCTCGTCGCCATCCTCGGCGTCGGCTACGGCGAGGTTCCGGACGGCGAGCTCGTCGGCTCGGTGATGATCGGCTACGAGGGCCACCGCGGCTGGATCAACTATCTCGCCGTCGACCCGGACGCCCGGCTGCGCGGCCTCGGGCGCGCGCTGATGGCGGAGGCCGAGCTGCGGCTGCTCCGCGAGGGGTGCCCGAAGGTCAACCTCCAGGTCCGGGCGGGCAACGAGGCGGTCGTCGCCTTCTATCGGCGCCTCGGCTACGCGGTCGAGGAGATGGTCGGGATGGGCAAGCGGCTGATCCCGGACGATGCGTCGCGCCCGTGACGAGCTACACGTAGAGGCGGTCTTCGCGCCTGGCTGCGTTCGCCCACTTCACGACCTTCTTCTCCTCGATCATCGCGTCGCAGTAGGCCTTCGCCGTCGCGTCGAGCGCGACCCCATAGCTCCGAAAACGGAAGACGACCGGAGCATAGAAGCAGTCGGCGGCGGTGAAGGGGCCGAACATGAAGGGACCCGAGCGGCCGTAACGCTCCCGGCACTCGCGCCAGATCTCCTGGATACGCGCCGCATCGGCGAGCGCGTCGGCCGTATGCCCTTTGCCCGGCTCGTTCGCCTGGATGTCCATCGGCATGCGCATGCGAAGCGCCATGAAGCCCGAGTGCATCTCCGCGACCACGCTGCGCGCGATGGCCCGGTCCGCAGCGTCCTTCGGCCAGAGGCCCGCGCCGGGAAAGCGCTCGTGGAGATATTCGACGATCGCCAGCGAGTCGTTGATCCGTCGACCTTCGTCGACCAGCACCGGCAACAGCCCGCTCGGTGAGACGCGCAGGGCCTGCTCGTGCCAATCCGGATCGGCCGTCGAGATGATCGACTCTTCGTAGGGCGCCCCGGTCTGTTCCAGCGCCAGCCACGCGCGCAGCGACCAGGACGAGTAGTTCTTCGACGCGATCACGATCTTCATCACCGGCCCGCCCTCCTTCGACCCTCTCTCGTCAGACGATCTCGACGATCCCCGCGCGGCCGTCGACGCGCAAGCGCTGCCCGCTCCGGAGCCGCAGGCTCGCGTCCCGGGCCGCGACGACGGCGGGGATGCCCATCTCCCGGGCGACGACCGCCGCGTGGCTGATGTTCGAGCCGGTGTCGATCACGACGGCCCCCGCCACGAGAAAGAGCGGTGCCCAGCTCGGATCGGTCGCGGGCGCGACGAGCACGTCCCCCGCCTCGAACTCGAGCGCCGGATCCGCGGGATCGAGGACGACGCGGGCGATCCCTTCGTGGACCCCCGCCGAGGCCCCGAGCCCCTCGAGTCGCTCGCCCACCGCGAGCGCGACCTGCGCGCGCACCGCCTCGGCCCGCGAGGTGCGCGGCTGCTTCGGCGGCATGCCCTGCCAGGTCTCGGGCAGATCGAAGGCCTCGTAGGCGCGGACGAGCGCGCGGTGCAGCTCGGCCCGCGCGCGCAGGGACGAAGACGCGGCGGCGCCGGCCCCGCCCCGATAGCGATGACCCGCCCGGCCCTCGCCGGTCCCGTCGCCCCCGCCGTCGCCCTCGCTCGCTCTCCCGCCCTCGCCCTCACCCTCGCCGAGCAGGTCGAAGCGCGTCAGCAGGAAGACGTCCTCCGCGGCGTCGAGTTGACCGCTTCGCGCCAGCGCGTCTCCGATCCGGCGCGCCGCCGCGCGCATCGCGTCGAGGGCGATCGTCAGCGTCGCGCGCCCGGCCTCGCGCATCGGGAGACAGGTCGCGGCGAGCTCGAAGGCACGGTCGAGCCCCGGTCGCTCGGCGGGCGCGACGGCGGCCCGCAGCTCGGCCTCGAGCCGCTCGCGCTGCTCGACCGCCCGGGCCTCGCGCCGCCGCGGGTCGTCGGACTCGGGGAGCTTCGCATAACGTTCGGCGAGCGCGCGCACCGGTCCCGGATCCTCGCGCCACGACCGGCTCGCGATCTCGCCCTCCATCGAGCCGTGGAAGCCGTGCTCGGCGAGGAACTCCGCCAGCGTGATGCGACCCCGCGAGAGATCCCAGACCGCGACCGCCGTCTCGAACTCCTCCATGCCCGGGTAGCCGACCATCAGCGCGTTCGCGGCCTCGGGCCGCCCCGCCGCCGCGGCGGCGCCGGAGAGCGTCGTCACCGCCTCGGTCGAGAGCAGCGAGACGACGATGTGGTCGCGATCGGCGCGCTCGAAGAGGGCGAGGGCCTCGCGGAAGCGGCGCTCCGCGGCCTCGACGCCGCCGCTCGCGATCTCCCGCGTCGCCTCGCCCCACCACTGGATCGCCTCGCGCCGCGTCGCCGCGAGCCGCGCGGGCGAGGTCGCGAGGGCGACGGGCCGCTTCGCGGCGAGGATCGCGCGGCGATCGCGCGCGGTGGACGACCTCGACCCAGGCGGAGTCGTCGACGGCGAGGCCGAGGTCGATGCCGTGGCCGATGCGGATGCGGAGCTCGACGCCGCGCCCCCGAAGACCTGCTGCTGGGTCGCGGCGCCCTGCCCTTCACCGCCGAGCCCGCGCTCGTAGAGCGCGCGCCAGGTGTCGACGTTGGCGGTGGGCCGTCCGTAGAAGATCGACCAGCCCCAGTCGTCGACGGAGGCGGGGAGCGCGAGCTCGTGCTCGTCGAGGAGCCCGAGATCGAAGGCCCCGCGCCGCACCGCGCGCTCGCCGATCTCGCCCCAGATCGACCAGTTGAGGGGGCTCGAGACGCCGGGGAAGACGCCCTTCTCGTTGGCGCGCGACCAGCTCGCGCGCTCGCTCTTGTTATGCAGGATGCTGGGCGCTTCCGGATCGGGAATCGACATGGCTCGGGGCTCGGGTCGGCTGGAGGGAGCGCGGCGGGGCGACGGGCAGCCGCGGGCGCATGGATCAGTTCGTGAACAGGAAGCCTTCCTGATAGGAGCCGGCGAGGCGACCGAGGCCGCGGGCCTGGGCGGCGAGGGCGTACATCCGGATCATCAGGACCGGGTCCGCGGTCGGGAAGCCGGCGGGCGCCGAGGTCCGGTCGGCGAGGAAGCGGCCCTCCTGGAACGCGTCGGCGAGATCCATGTCGACGACGACGCCGCCCGGAAGCTCGAAGACGGCGGGCGTCGCGTCGGCGTTGCGCAGGACGCGGGGAGCGGTGTCGAAGACGGTGATCTCGCCGTCGACGACGACGCAGCCGAGGGTCGTGTCGGGGCTCGCCGAGAAGGGGCGGTCGCGATGGGTCATCGAGTTGACCGTGATGAAGAGGTCGCGATCGACGCCGGTCATGAGGAGCGCGACGAGCCGACCCATCTGTCGCAGGTCGCGCGGCCCCCACGAGCGATCGCGAAAGCCGGGCACCGCGTGGAGCCGTTCGGATCCGATCCGGCCGGTCGCGCGCACCCCCGCCTGGACGTGACTCTGCTGCATGCCGTGACCCAGGCTGAAGAGGGAGCCGAAGTCGACGGGCGGCGTGAAGGCCGGGAACTCGAGATCGAGATCGAGGCGCGGACAGCGCACGCGGGCGTTCTTCCACGGATCGACCTCGAGCTCGAAGAGCTCGGACTTCCACGGCTCCCGCGACTCGACGCGCAGCGATTGCGGCGCCTGGCCTGCGCGCTGGAGCGTCACGAGATGATTGCCGACGCCGCGCCCCGGCAGCCAGGACGCATGCACGAGGAGCGTCGTCCTGCGCTCGAGGTCGGTCAGCAGATACGCCCAGGTCTCGCAGTAGGCGGGATCGGCCGAGGCGTGGGGCAGCTCGTGGATGGGGTCGACGGTCATGGCAGGCAGTGTAGAGCGCGAAAGGCGATTGTCCCGCTCATGCGCGCGCCCGTCGACAACCGCGACGGGCGGTCTAACGTGGAATGGCCGACGTCGAGGTCCCGCTTGCTGCTCGCCCGCTTCGATCGCCCCCTGCTCGAGCTCGCCCCCGAAGAGCGCGTCCGCCTGCTCGGCGGCAAGGGCGACGGCCTGATGCGGATGGCAGGCGAGCTCGCGCTCCCCGTCCCGCCGGGCTTCATCCTGACGACCCGCGCGTGCGCGCTCCATCTCGAGCACGGTTGGACCGACGAGCTCGAGGCGGCGCTGCGCGAGGGTCTGGCCTGGCTCGAGCAGCGCACGGGCCGCCACTTCGGCGCGGGCGCGGGCGCACCGCTGCTCGTCAGCGTCCGGTCCGGGGCCCCCGTCTCGATGCCGGGCATGCTCGACACGCTCCTCAACGTCGGACTCGACGACGCGACGACCGCCGCCCTCGCGCGGGAGAACCCGTCCCTCGCCGCGGCCTGCCGCGCGCGTCTCGAAGCCTCCTTCCACGACCTCGTCGGGACCCCGCCGCCGACCGACGTCTTCGCCCAGCTGCGCAGCGCCGTCGAAGCCGTGTTCCGCTCCGCCCGCTCGCCCCGCGCGCTCGCCTATCGCCGCCACGAAGGCCTCGAAGGCGACGCGCTCACCGCCGTCAACGTCCAGACCATGGTCTTCGGCCACCGCGACGCCCGCTCCGCGACCGGCGTCTTCTTCACCCGCGATCCCTCGACCGGCGAGGCCCGCCCCTTCGGCGACGTGCTCTTCGAGGCCCAGGGCGAGGACGTCGTCTCCGGTCGTCACGCGACGCTGCCCTACGCCGCGCTCGCGAGCCGCCTGCCCGAGGTCGCCCACGAGCTCGACGCGATCGGTCGGCGCCTCGAGCAGGCCTATCGCGATCTGTGCGAGATCGAGTTCACGATCGAGAGCGGTCGGCTCTGGCTGCTGCAGGTCCGCGTCGGCAAGCGCAGCCCGCGCGCCGCGCTGCGCATCGCCCGCGAGCTCGCCCTCGACCCCGCGTTCCCGCTCGAGCGGCACGAGGCCGTCCTGCGCGTCGCGAAGCTGCTGACACCGCCGCCGACCGAGACGCGCCTCGCGACGACGACCGGGTCGTCGACGGGACCCGCGTCGGCCGCGTCGCCGGCATCGCTCGCACCGTCCGCGCCCCTCGCGCGTGGCCTCGGCGCGAGCCCGGGCTTCGCGACCGGTGAGCTCGCGACGACCGTCGCGGGCGCCGTCGCGCGGGCGGGTGCGGGCCACGCCGTGGTGCTCGCCCGGCCCGAGACCTCTCCCGAAGACGTCGAAGGCATGGGCGTCGCCGCTGGGCTCCTGACCGCCCGCGGTGGCCTCGCGAGCCATGCCGCCGTCGTCGCCCGCGGCTGGGGCATCCCCGCCGTCGTCGGTGTCGACGAGCTCGCGATCGACGAAGCGGGCATCACCCTCGCCGGCGCCCGCATCGCCGTCGGCCAGCCGATCACGATCGACGGCACCTCGGGCGCGGTCTACGCCGGGGCGCTCGAGATCGAGCGCAGGATCGTGCCCGAGGCGGCGTTGCTCCTCGAGTGGGCACGCGAGCTCGGCATCGCGCTCGGCGACGGAGCGGGGAGCGGAGTCGGTGCGGGAGACGGGAGTGCGAGCGTGGGAGCGACCGCGGCCGTGGGCGCAGGGGCAGCTCCGACCTCGGACGCGAACGCAGCCGAGGATCTCGACGAGGCGATCCTCCGCGTCCTCGCGATCAAGGGCAGCGCGACGCGGGAGGCCCTCGTGTCGGCCATCGCCGTCGGTGTCGACCCGGAGCCGCTCGCGGCCCGGATCGAGGCCCGGATCACCGCGGGCGATCTCGTGCCGGCGAAGCCGATCGGGCTTCGCCTCGGCGAGGCCGCGCGCGAGCGGGCGCAGGCGCTCCTCGCGGACGATCGCGCGCGCCTCGGCGTCGCCCTGGCCGAGGCGGTGATCGTCGCGTTCCAGCCGCTCGACGTCCGCATGAAGGAAGCGGTCACCGACTGGCAGCTGCGCCTCGAGAACGGCGAGCGCGTCCCCAACGACCACGGCGACGCCCGCTGGGACACCGCCGTCCTCGAGCGCCTCGGCGCCCTCGTCTCCGACGCGACGCGCTGGCTCGCCGAGCCCGCCGCGCGACTGCCGCGCTTGAATCGTTATGCAGGGCGACTCGAGCGCGCGAGGACGGCTGCGCTCGCCGGCGACGCCCGCTTCGTCGCCTCGCCGCGGGTCGACTCGCTCCACGGGGTCTGGTTCGAGCTCCACGAGGAGCTGATCCGCCTCGCCGGCAGCGATCGCGCGAAGGAGCTGGCGGCGGGGCGGGCGGGGTGATCGGCGAGCTCGGCGCTTCCTCTGTCGGAGCACCGAGGGACGGAAACGGCATCGAGCCCGCGCCCGATCGCCCGCTCAGCCCCCCGACCCGATCTTCACCACCCGCGCCTCGATGCCCTCCGGCCGCTCCTCCGGGAGCAAGTAGCGCACGAACACCACGCCCTCGCGCTCGCCCGCCGTGTCGAGCCAGTTCGGCAGACCGGGATCCCGCGCGGCGACGACGATCCGGAAGCGGCCGTCGGGCTCGAGCCGCGTCTGTCGGCGATTGAGCGAGCAGCGCGTCCCCGGCCGGCCGAGAGTCTGGAGGTGGCGGTTCCAGACGACGAGGTTCGCGAAGCGACAGCGCGGGAAGCGGCCTTCGAGGACGAGGGCCTCGTCGTCGCCGAGGGCGAAGGGCGCCCAGAGATTCGATTGATCGACGGGGCCCTGCCCCGGCTCCCCCGACCAGCCCGAAGGCGGCCCGAAGCGATTGGGCTCGCGCGATGCGAAGTCGATCGCGGGCCCGTTCTTCCCGTAGTCGAGCGAGAGGCCGCGGACGAAGTTCGCGACGCGGCGGATGCCGCGGGCGACCGCGGCGTCGTCGCGGGCGAAGACCGGAGCGAGCGGCTCCGCCCCGCCGCTCGCCTCACGCTCGGTGCGCACATCGGCCGGATCGAGCGCCTCGATCTCGATCGGAATCGAGAGCCGCCGATCGACGGGCTCGACGCCCTCGAAATAATGGCGCGTGACGATCGAGCACGCGTCGGGCGCGAGCGGGAGCCACGGTCGTCCGGCGGCCGCGGCAGCGGCCGGGTCGACGCTCGCGACGAGCTCGTAGCTTCCATCGGATGGCGTCGAGCCGTCGGCTGCGCGGGCGGGCGGGCCGTCCGACGGGAGGCCGAAGGCGGTGTCGTTCAGGCTCGCGACGACGCGGCCGGGCGGGTAGCGCTCGTCGAGGGAGCCCCCGCCTTCGACGGTGTACGAGGTATAGACGGCGCCCTGGAGGTTCGAACGAATGCGCCAGGCGCGGGTCGGGTCGATCGTCGTCGACTGGTAGATCGCGTCGGGGTTGTCGCCGTAGAAGCGGCGGCCGGCGGACAGGGTCGGGCGGAAGACGGGGCGGGCCGGGTCGGACTCGAGGGCGAGGTCGAGTCCTCCACCCAGCAGATGCAGCAGGAACCGGATCCCGCTCGCGACGTCGGCAGGATCGCGGAGGCCACGGGCGGCGGCGAGGTGGTCCCGGTCGATCTCGGCGAGGGTCGCGAGGAGATCGTGGAACGCGAGCCGGCTCCGTGCGTCTTCCCTTCCGCTCATGCGAGCCGCTCCACGCGCCCCGCACCGCCGTCGACGCGGACGCGATCGCCGGTGGCGAGCCGACGCGTCCCGTCGCCGGTGTTGATCACGCAGGGGATGCCGAGCTCGCGGGCGACGATCGCGCCATGCGAGAGCGGTCCACCGATGTCGATCACCACGCCCGCGGCGAGCATGAAGTAGGCGCTCCAGCTCGGGTCGGTGGTCCGGCAGACGAGGATCTCGCCGGGCAGGAGCTCGCCGTCGCCGGGCTCGTGCACGACCCGGACGATGCCTTCGACGATGCCCGGGCTCGCCCCGAGGCCCTCGACCGCGCCCGTGCGGTCGATCGGATCGGCATCCGACCCCGATCCGGCCGCCGCGATCGGGAAGGGCGTCGGCATGCCGCGGAACTCGATCGGCAGCTCGAGCGCCGCATAACGCGCGCGCAATGCACGCCGCGCGGCGACGAGCTCGCGCGCTCCATAGGGCGGCTCGAGCAGCTCGTGGCGCGTCAGGTAGAAGACGTCCTCGGGATCCGCGATCCGCCCGTCCGCCGCGTGCAGGACACCGATCCGCCGGGCCGCCGCCCGCGCGACGTCGAAGGTCTGCTGGAAGGCGGCCTTCGCGACGACGCGCAGCGGGATGTAGCGGCGACCGAGCTCGAGCAGCATCCGCGCCGCGACCCGCTCGCGCCCCGAAAGCGCGGAGACGAGATCCGCCGCCGCCCGCTCGCGCGCGGCGGCCCGACCGGCCTCGGCGCGATCCGGGCGCTTCTCCTCGTCGAGCGCACGATAGGGCGCGAGCAGGATCTCGACGGGCCGCGGATCCTCGCGCCAGGAATGGTTCGAGAGCTCGCCGTCCGCCGGCCCGCGGAAGCCGTGACGCATCAGGAAGGTCTCGAGTGGGAGCCGTCCGTGGGCCACCGCGAAGAGATCGGCGGAGGTCTTCACCTCCTCCATCTCGCCGAACCCGCCGAGCAGCTCGTTCGCGCGCTCGGCCTGCCCGACCCGGGCCGCGAGTCGCTGGAGGCGGCCGAACAGGATCGTCGCGATCGTCGAGGCGACGATCTGGGCGGCGATCTCGTCGGAGAAGCGCGGAAGCGCGTGGGCGAAGCGGTGGTGGGCGCGCAGGAGATCCGCGCTCGGGAGCTCCGCGAGGGTCGCCTCCCAGGCCCGGCGGCTGCGCTCGCGCATCCGGCGCAGGCGCCCGGGCAGGCGCAGTGCGGCGATCGGCAGCCGGAGGGAGGCGCTCGTCTTGCGCGCCCGGGACGCGGCCGCGCGGGCGTCCGTGCTCGTCGACGAGAAGAAGCTCGCCTCGGCATCGTCGGTCGCGGCGAAGGGGAGCGCGTCGAGCGCGCGGCGGAAGGACGAGACGTTCGTCGCCCCGCGGCCGTAGAAGAGGGCCGTGAACTGATCGTCGATCCGCACCGGGATCGCGAGCTCCTCCGGCGGAAGCAGGCCCATCTCGCAGTAGGCGAGCCGGAACCCCTGCTCCCCGCCCTCGTCCCAGAACGACCAGGACAGCGGGGTCTGCACGCCGACGATCGACTCCGCCGTGTTGACCCGCGACCAGTCGACGTCGGGGCCACAGTGCTGATGCAGCACGTTCGGCGCTTCGCTCGCGCGGGGCTCGGGGTTCGCCAATCGCGGGGCTCCTTCGGGCCGCCGGCGCGGGTTCGCGCGGGGCGGGTGTGTGCCATTCTCTCGAATCGAGGGCGTCGGGGCCATCCCGATCGCGCGTCCCGGGAGGAGAGCATTCCATGATCGAGATCGGAAAGGGCTTCGGCCCCGTCGTGCAGGTCGCCTATCTCGTCCCCGACATCGACGTCGCGATGGAGCACTGGCTGCGCCACGCGGGCCTCGGCCCCTGGACGAACTTCCGCAACATCGAGCTCGCGACCTCCTTCGACGGCCGCGACTTCACGCTGCGGATCCACGAGGCCCTCGCCTATCAGGGAAATCTCCAGATCCAGCTCGTGCAGTCGCTGAACGCGCCCGACGTCACGACGCCCTACAGCGACTGGATCCGCGCCGGCCGCTACGGCGTCCACCACGTCGCCTACTTCACCGAGAACGTCGAGGCCGACGTCGAGCGCGCGCGCAAGCAGGGCTTCGAGCGCATCTGCTCGATGAAGGACAAGGGCGGCTTCCGCTACTTCTATCTCCAGTCCCGGGCCATGCCCGAGGTCTGGATCGAGTTCCTCGAGTCCTATCCGATGCTGCGCGAGATCTTCGCGAACGGGATCGCCGACGCGGCGCGCTGGGACGGGAAGGATCCGATCCGGCGGATCGAGTACAAGGACCTCTGAGCCGAGCGCGCAGGCACGGAGAGCCCGTAAAGCCCTGCTCGTCCGCAACGCCCGCGGCGAGCGCGCCCCCGCCCGACCTCCTCGAACCGACGCTCAGCTGCCGGCGCGCGCCTTCACGAGGCTCGGCCGATAGTCCGAGGGCGCCTCCCAGCCCATCAGGTAGAGCACCGTCGCCGCGAGATTCGCGAGCCCCGGACGCTCGACCCGCGCATCGAGCTCGATCGGCGCCCCCGGCGCGAAGACGTGCAGGGGCACCGGATTGAGCGTGTGGCTCGTCTTCGGCTTGTAGCCCCCGCCCGCGGCGGCGACGGGCTGGCCCTTCTTGTCGAGCTCGAACATGCAGTCGGCGTTGCCGTGGTCCGCGGTGACGACGAGCGCGCCCTTCAGCGCGGCCACGACGGGCAGCAGCCGCGCGAGCTGGAGATCGACGGCCTCGACGGCGAGGATCGCCGCTTCGTGGTGGCCCGTGTGGCCGACCATGTCGCCGTTCGCGTAGTTGACGCGGGCGTGCTTGTAGCGGCCGGTGGCGAGCTCGGCGACGAGGCGGTCGGTGATCTCGGCGGCCTTCATCCAGGGGCGCTCTTCGAAGGGCTTCGTGTCGGAGGGGATCTCGACGTAGGTCTCGACCGACTCGTCGAACGCGCCGCTGCGGTTGCCGTTCCAGAAATAGGTGACGTGGCCGTACTTCTGGGTCTCGGAGATCGCGAGCTGGGGCAGACCGGCGCGGGCGAGGTACTCGCCGAGGGTCCGCTCGATCGCGGGCGGCGCGACGAGGTAGCGCGCGGGTCGCTTGAGGTCGCCGTCGTACTCCATCATGCCGGCGAAGAGCACGTCGGGGCGCGGGCTGCGATCGAAGTGGGAGAACGCGTCCGCCTCGAAGGCCTCGGCGATCTCGACCGCGCGATCGCCGCGGAAGTTGAAGAGCACGACCGCGTCGCCGTCGCGCATCGCACCGACCGGCCGTCCCTCGCCGTCGACGACGGCGAATTGCGGCAGCTGCTGGTCGCCGATCCCCGGCTTCTCCGCGCGGAAGGTCTCGATCGCGCGCCGGCAGCTCGGGAAGCCGCGAGCCTCGCCGTGGACGTGGGTCTGCCAGCCGCGCTCGACCATCGGCCAGTCCGCGCCGTAGCGATCCATCGTCGTCGTCATGCGACCGCCGCCGGAGGCGATCCGATAGTCGCGCCGGGGCGCGCGCGAGATCGACTCGAGCAGCTCTTCGAGGGCGTCGACGTAGTCGAGGGCGCTCGTCTCGGCGACGTCGCGGCCGTCGAGCAGGACGTGGACCCGCACGCGCTCGATCGACTCGTGGTCGCAGCGGCGCAGCAGGGCGAAGAGGTGGTCGATGTGGCTATGGACGTTGCCGTCCGAGAGCAGCCCGAGGAGATGGAGCGTCGAGCCACGGGCCCGGACGTGCTCCGAGATCCCCTGCCAGGTCTTCGCCTTCTCGCCTTCGAAGAGCGTGCCATCGGCGATCGCCTTCGAGACCAGCTTGGCGCCCTGGTCGAAGACGCGGCCGGCTCCGATCGCGTTGTGGCCGACCTCGCTGTTGCCCATGTCGTCGTCGGAGGGCATGCCGACGGCCTTGCCGTGGGCGAGGAGCTGGCCGGTCGGAACCGTCCGGGCCAGGCGATCGAGGGTCGGCGTCCGGGCGAGCCAGACGGCGTCGCTCTCGTCCTTTCGCCCGATGCCGACGCCGTCCATGACACAGACGACCACCGGCCCCGGCACGCCGGGGAACCCGGCCTGGCGTCGCAGCGTCCACTCCCCCATCGATCCACCCTTCTCCGCGTGAGCTCGCGGCCGATGATAGACTCGGCCATCCGATCCGCCCAAGAAGGCCCCCGCGTCCGTGACCGGCCAACGCTTCGTCCTGCTGCTCGCCTGCCTCCTCGCCGCCGGCTGTCTCATCGAGCACAGCGCCGCCGCGGCATCCCTGCCCCTGCCTCCCGCCCGGCACCTGCCCGCCGGCGCGCTGCCCGCATCGCCGGCCGACCCGACGGGCAGCGAGGAGCCGATGACGGTGCCCGGCGCCGGGAGCGAAAAGACCGGCGGCACCGGCGCGTCCGCCGAGGCGAAGCCCGAGGCCGGCGGGAGCCCGACCGCGACCGGGGCCGGGGACAAGGCCGAAGGATCAACCGAGGCCGAGCCCGAGTCCGAGGCCGGCGACACGAGCGGAAGCCCGGGCGAGAAGGGCGCGGCGGACGGCTCGAAGCCGGCTCCGACCGGTGAAGAGAAGGACGAGAAGAAGGACGAGCCCCGACCGCGCATCGTCCTCGACACCGAGTACGACGATCGCCGCGTCGGCAACGAGCAGACCGAAGCGGTCCGGGCGGAGATGGGGATCGTCGAGGACCCCGAGCTGAACCGCTACGTCCAGAGCGTGGCGAAGCGCCTGCTTCGTTATGCGCCGCCGCGGCCCTTCGAGTGGGAGTTCGGGATCGTCGACCAGGTGGTGCCCAACGCGTTCGCGCTGCCGGGCGGCAAGATCTACGTCTCCCGCGGTCTGCTCGCCCTCGTCGGATCCGAGGACGAGCTCGCCGGGGTGCTCGGCCACGAGATCACCCACGCCGCCGAACGCCACGCCGCGGCGCGGCTGGAGATCTCGAAGCGCATCAATCCCCTCGTGCTCGGCTGGATGCGCGCGGCGCAGATCGCCGCTTACGGTCGGGATCAGGAGCGCGACGCCGACCGCGGTGGCCAGATCCTCTGCGCGGAGGCGGGCTACGACCCGGGCGGCATCGCGACCTTCCTGCGCAAGCTCGACGCCCTCGAGCGCTACGAGATCGGCTGGTCGAGGCTGCCCTTCTTCCTCGCAACCCATCCGACGAGCCCCGAGCGCTCGGCCCTCGCCTCCGATCGCGCGAGCACCCTCGAGTGGCATCACGAGCCGGCGATCGCCGACGGCCGGCCCTTCGGCTTCCTGAGCGTCGTCGACGGCCTCGTGCTCGGTGACGATCCCGCCGGCGGGCTCTTCGAAGGGCCGCTCTTCGTGCATCCCGAGATGCGCTTCTCGATCCGCTTTCCGGAGGGCTGGCAGACCGCGAATACCCAGCAGGCCGTGGCCGCGATCTCGCCCGACGGCGACGCCCAGGCGACGCTGACCTTTGCCGGTTCAGGGGACGACGTGAACAAGGTCGTCGACGAGTTCCTCGAGAAGGAGGCGGAGTCCCTGCGCGCCCGGGTCGGCAGCCGGCGCGAGATCATGCTGGGCAAGCTCCCGGCGGTCCGCCTCGAGGGCCGCGGTACGGAGCAGGTCATGACGCAGGTCGGGCCCCAGGAGATCTCCGTCTACATGCAGATGACCTTCGTCGCCCACGAAGGAGCGGTCTTCCGCCTCGCCCTGACGAGCACGACGGGCGCCGTGAACAAGTATCGCGGCCGCGCGACGGCCTTCGCGATGAGCTTCCGGGCCCTCGACGAGGCCGGGGCCCACTCGCTCAAGGTGACACGGCTGCGGATCGCCCGCGCCCTCGACCACGAGACGCTGCAGGCGCTCTCCGAACGGACCCGCAACGCCCTCGAGCTCGGCTACACCGGCGTCCTGAACGGCATCTTCGCCTCGACCGAGCTGACCCGCGGCCGCCCGATCAAGATCGGGATCGAGGAGCCCTACCTCCCGAAGCCGCGCGAGCAGGCGCCGCCCGATGCGGGGGCGGCGAAGCCTGAGGCGGGAGCGACGCCGCCTCGGGGCGGCGCGGGGAATCCTCGCAGCGAGCCGCCGAAGCCCTCGCGCCCGCCGCGCTGAGCCGCTCGACGACGCGGACGAGGCGCGGGTTCTCCTCGATGATCCGACGGAAGCGCCGCTCGCCGAGGACGAGGACCCAGGCTCTTCCGTTCGCGACGACGTCGCACGCCGCCGGCTTGCCCTCGAGCAGCGAGCGACCGCCGACGAGCTCGCCGATGCCGAGGTGGCCGAGCTCGCGTCCCCTCGGCCGCTCGATCCGCGCGAAGGATCCGGCGAGCACGACGTAGAGCGCGTCGGCGATGCGGCCCTGCTCGACGAGCTTCGCCCCCGCGCGAACCTCGACGATCCGGAAGCGGCGCGCGATCTCGCTCCGCTCGGCCGGCGGGAAGGACGCGAAGAAGAGATGGGTCCGGAGCTGGCGATCGAGCATCCGCTCGCGCGCCGGTCGCAGGATCCCCTCCGCGAGCACCGGCTGGCTCCGCATCACGGGGAGCAGCGCCGTGCGATCGATCGCGAGCAGCGTCGAGTCGACGAGCGCCGTGACCGTCGCGTTGCGGGGCTGGCGGGTGACGAGGCCGATCTCGCCGACGAACGCCCCGCGCTCGAGCACCGCGAGCTTGCGCCGCGCGCCCCCCTCCGCGATCGGCACGACCGCGCCATCGACGACGACGAAGAGGCTCTTCGAGTCGTCGCCCTGTCGGAACAGGACCTTCCCCGCGGCGAGCTCGACCGGTCGGGCCTGCTGGACGAGGGCGTGCAGGATCGCCGGATCGAGATCGCTGAAGAGGGGGAGGTTCGCGAGCTGCCGGGTCAGGGCGAGGGCTTCGGGGCGGGCGGCCTCGTCCCCACCCGCCTCGGGGCGGCCCGTTGCGGAGACGGGCAGCGACACCGCCCGCGCCGCCGCGAGATCGCTCATTTCCCTTCGCCCCGGCGCTTCGATCGACGTCATGGTTCCCGCGTCCATCGGCATCGGACGGGGAGCGGGACGGTGATTCGGCTCACCGCGAGCCATCGCCGGGGCGGCGCGGGCCTCAGCCCCGTCCCGGCCTCGGCGCCTCGACCCGCTCGTTGCGCTTGCGCGCCCCGTCGAGGACGACGTCGACCCGTAGCTGCATGCCGCGGGCGAGCTCGGCCTCGGGACGCGCCGCGCGGAGGCCGTCGATCAGGCCGGCCTCGAGGCCATCGAGCAGCAGCTCGGCCAGGACCGAGGCCGGGACGTCCTGGCGAATGCGTTCGCCTTCCTGCTCCCGGCGCAGCCCCCGGACCAGCGGATGCCCCTCCAGCAAGGCCCCGGCCCGCGCCCGGCCCGCCGTCCGCCAGGCCTCGAAGCGCAGCTCGGGCGCATCCCCGGCGCGCCCCGCCAGGGCGCGACAGATCGATCGCAGCGCCGGCCGCAGGCCCCGCCCCTCGAGCTCGGCCGCCGCCTCGCCCACCGCCCGATCGACCTCGCCCCGGACCCAGGCCTCGGCCAGGGCCGCCTTCGACGGGAAGTAGTTGAAGAGCGTCGCCGGCGAGACCGCGCTGGCCCGGGCAATGGCCTCGGTCCGGGTCCCCCGGATCCCCTGCGTCCGAAACAGCGCGATCCCGTTCGCCAGGATCTCGTCGAAGGTCCGCCGCTTCTTCGTGGCCCGCAGCCCGACCGGGCCTGCCAGCGACTCCACTGCGACGAATTCGATATCACTCATTTTTATACTTGCTCTTCTTTTGGCTCTTATATCACTCGTTGCCCTTCCAGAGCAAGACCCGGCGGCCGCCGCGAGCCGCGAGCCGCGAGCCGCGAGCCGCGAGCCGCGAGCCGCGAGCCGCGAGCCGCGAGCCGCGAGCCGCGAGCCGCGAGCCGC
>JAXLZA010000022.1:0-43081 GCA_046351135.1 Myxococcota bacterium
GATCGCCTCGGGCTCCGCCTCGACCAGGGTCACGAGGCGGATCGGATCGTGGATCTCGGTCGTCTGCCGCCAGAGTCCGGGGCGCAGATCGCCTTCGGCGCCGTTCGAGACGCCCAGCAGGCCGACGACGCTGTGGGGCAGCTTCGTGCCGCAGCCGAAATGCTGCGGATCCATCGTCGAGAAGAAGTAGGCGTGGCTGATGCCGGCGCAGACCGGGAGCGGCGCGGACATCAGGGTCTGCAGGATCTTGAGGTCCGCATCGTCGACGGTCGGGTCGTAGGAGACCATGAACGGGCGGCGATCGAGGAAGAGCCCGCGCGTGATCGCGCGGCGGCCGATGATGCAGGCCGCGTTGGTGGCGTGGTCGTACTCGGAGCGCGTCTCGGCGAAGTCCGCGCAGCGGCGCCGGACGAGGGCCAGCGTCGTCTCGACCGGCTCGTCGAGGGCGATGTCGGCGAAGCGCCGGGAGCGCTCCTTCGCGTTGCGCGCGAGGGCGACGTCGAGCTGGGCCCGGAGCGCGTCGAAGGCCGGCTTGCGATCCGCCGGCATCGCGTCGAGGTCGAAGAAGCGGATGTAGTCGAGGCCGGTGTCGTGCTCGCCCGGGACGAACCAGGTCTCGTCGGGGATCACGATTCCCCGCGCCGCGAGGCCCTCCCGAACCGCCTTCTCGTTCGCGAACGCGCAGAAGACGCGGGCGTTGATGCCGCCGCGCCGTCCCGAGCAGGCGCCGCACTGGTAGCCCGACAGGAACTGGTTGTTCACCGCCTTCGAGCCGTGGCCGGTGATCAGGACGAAGGGGGCGAAGTTCGAGACGAGGCCGATGTTGCGGAGATTGCCCGCGACGAATCCGATCCGATCCTCGAGAGTGTAGCCTTCGGGCTCCTCGCTCTTGTCGTAGAGGAGCCGCGTTCCCTCGAACTCGTGGGAGGGCTCGACGAAGAGCGAGGGGAAGAGCAGCTGGATCAGCGTACGCGGCGCCTTCAGCATGTTCGCGAAGCTCGCGAGGATGCCGCCGATCGGGCCGCGCGAGGCGTCGTCGCCGAGCACCGCCGCGTAGATCCGCGACCGCCGCCGGGCGCGCTGGAGCGCCGCCTCGCCCGCCGCGTCGAGCTTCTCCGTGACCCGCTTCGTCGGGGTCACCGGGGCCGGGCAGGAGAAGCGCTCGTCGACGTCGAGGGGGGCGCGGTGCTTCAGCGCGACGCCGAAGAAGCCGGCCGAGCCGAAGGTCACGCTGTCCGCGACGCACTCCTCGACGTGGCGCCGGATCGACTCGCAGCGATCGTCGATGCAGGTGACGAACTGCAGGGCGGGGTGCTCGGGCGCCGGTCGCTCGGCCTCCTGGGCCATCACGATGCCGCCGATGAAGCTGCGGATGTACTCCTCTTCGAAGGCGTCCTGGAAGGCCGCGAGCTCCGGGGTCCACAGCGGCGCGGTCGTCGGGCGGGCGAGCGAGCGCAGCGGCTCCTCGAGATCCGTCAGCTTCGCCTTGCGACCGAAGAGCCGCCGGGCCACGTCCTGGAGCGCGAGCTCCTCGACGACCAGGCGCACCGCGACGAACTCGATCAGGCGCACGTCGACGCCGGCCGGTCGCTCGCTCGGGACCTGCTCGAGGCGGCGGAACATGCCCGCATAACCCGGCAGCGCGAACAGCGCCTCGTGGATCAGGTTGGGCCAGCCCGTCTCGAGGTCGCCCCGCAGCTGCAGGCACTCGAGGATCAGCGGCAGGGCGGGCGTCTCGGAGGCGAGTCGCGCCTTCAGCCCGCGGAGCCAGGGCTCCGGCACGCCGAGCGGCGTCCGCGACAGCCATCGCACGGTCGCGAGCAGGCCGCGCTCGCGGCCGGGCATCGGCCAGAGCGCGGAGCCGAGATCGAGGAAGGGCGCGAGGATCCGGATCATGAAGGCGTCGACGAGCTCGTCGACCTCCGCGGCGATCTCGGGGCGGACGTGGGAGAGCAGGATCGTCCCCGGACGCGGCTCGGGCAGCACGTCGACGGGCTCGAACTCGAGCGCCTCGACGCGCTTGCGCGCGATCGCGACGTCCTCGGGTCGGATCTGGCGGTTCGCGATCAGCTCCCGGTAGCGGTGATAGGGCAGCGTCGTCTGGGCCCCGTAGATCCGGGTCGCCGCCTCGCAGACCGCGTGGAACGGCTTCGATTCGAGGGCGGACATCGGATTGAGCTGGACGAAGACGCTGAGCGGTCGCTGGTCGGGGAGCCACTTCGCGAGGCGATCGATCCAGCTCGTGACGGCGGCTTCCGCGGGGTTCGATGCGGTCGCGCCGGCGTGCGCTTCCGATGAGTGGCTCATCGCAGTTGCACCTCTTCGAGCACGGGTCGGCCCGGCTGAATCGCGCCGGGCCGATTCGGTCCGGCGCACCTGCGCCATCGTTCGGCGCGTCGGGCGGGCGCCTTGACTCGAAGGAATTCGTGAACGCCGTGGCGCCGGGGGCCGATCTGGTCGGCGGCGGCCACCGCGTCGATGGGTGGACTGAGGCGGCGCATAGTTAGCGCACGGCCCGGAGCGCGGCGAGATGGATCGGGACGCGCACGGGACGGCGCCCGAAGCGTCCGCCGCGGCCTTGGACTCCGTCGCCGCCGGTGCGGTTCCGGGTCGTTCGCCGCGGAACGTTCGATCGGTCGAGGGCGGGGCGATCGGGCCGGGCGGCCGGCCGGGACGGGCCGTCCGGACTGACGGTCGATCAGGCTCGCCGACCGGCTCGACCTGTTCGATCGGCGCGACGGGCTCGACCGGCTCGACCCGGGTCCGGTCCGCTCGGATCGGACCCGGCCCGGCCGGTCGGATCGCCGGGGCCGGCTAGAAGTCTTCGTAGTAGACGCTGACCGGGTCGCTCGCGAGATGGCGCAGGAAATGACCCCAGCCGCCGGCCTCGGCGACGCCCCGCTGATACTTCTCGTGATCGCTCCGCGACCGCCAGGACTCGATCAGGGTGAAGGTCGCGGGGTCGTCGAGGCCCCGGCAGATCCGGACGGACTCGCAGCCCTCGACCTTCGGCAGGTACGACTTCACCTCCTCGAGGGTCCGGGCGATCTCGGGGATCGACTCGGGCTTCACGACCAGGGTCACGAGCAGGGTGATCGACATGGGGGCCTCCGGCGGGATCCGCTCGAAGCTACGCGGCGCGCGGCCCGGTTGGCAAGGCCCGCCGCTGCTACGTTGGTCGCGGGAGAGCCTGCCGCGATGATTGCCTTCGACCTCGCCTCGATCGACCGTCTGCTGACCACCACCAAGGCCGTGCGCAAGCGCCTCGACTTCACGCGGCCCGTCCCGCGCGAGCTCGTCGTCGAGTGCATCCGCCTGGGATGCTATGCGCCCAACGCGTCGAACGCGCAGGAGTGGCACTGGGTCGTCGTCGACGATCCGGCCCAGCGCAGGCGCGTCGCCGAGGTCTACCGGGGCATCCTGGTCCCGCGCGTGTCGCAGATGCTCGAGGCGAAGCTCGCGGTCGGCGACGAGGCCGGGGCGAAGATCTCGCGCTCGATCCTCTACCTGGCGGACCACATGCACGAGGTGCCGGTGCTCGTGATCCCCTGCTACGACGTGCCGGCGGCGCTGCGCCGCTACGGGACGCTGATCGCGGATCCGGGGCCCTACGGCCTCTCGACGAAGATGGACTCGGGGATGTTCGCCTCGATCCTGCCCGCCGTCTGGAGCTTCCAGCTCGCGCTGCGCAGCCGCGGACTCGGCTCGGCCCTGACGACCGCGCACCAGCTCGACCAGCCGGCCATGGCCGAGGTCCTCGGCATCCCGACGGACTGGTTCCAGACCGCGCTGATCCCGGTGGGCTTCACGAAGGGCGACGACTTCAAGCCGTCGCCGCGCAAGCCGGTCGAGGACGTGATCGTCTGGAACCGCCTCGGCGGCGCCTGAGCCTGCCTCCTCGCCGCACGGGTCCTGCCGACGAGCTGCGCCCGCGCTGCGCGGCCGACGCCGATGCGTGTCGCCTCCTCGCGCCGTGCGGGACGCGAGCGATCGCGGGAGCGGGCCGTCCGACGCACGTACGGGAATCACCTCAATTCACTCGCGGACGGGGTCGATGATCGCAGGGCCGGGGCGATCCTCCGGACGCGAGCCCCACGATGCAGGATTCCGCTCCCTTCTTCGAATCGCTCCTCCGCAGCTCGGACGTCCCCGACGCCGCGGTGCTCGCGATCGTCTTCGTGCTCCTGGCCGCTCTCTTCTCCGTGGCCTCCCGCGCCGCGCGCGTCGCACGGCGTCAGCGCGCGGTGGCCCGCGCCCGGGACGCGGCCCACGAGGTCGCAGGGCACGGGGTGCTCGTCGCGCTCGAGAGCGGTCGCGTCGTCGAGGCGAACGGGCTCGCGCGCCGTCTCCTCTGGTCCGAGGAGCCGCGCAAGGCGCGCCTCGGCCTCCCCGAGCCGATCAAGCTCCTGCTCGCCGACCCCGCGCCGCAGCAGCACACGCTCCGGATCGGCCGCCACCAGCTGATCGACCTCGCGATCTCGGGCAGCGTCCCGGGGAGCCGGCTGCGCGGCATCCTGCTGCGCGACGTCACCGAGGACCTGCGCGGTCGCGACCACCTGCTCCAGCTCGCCCATTACGACAGCCTGACCGGCCTCGGCAATCGCCGCCTCTTCATCGATCGCCTGAAGCTCGCGACGCAGCGCGCGCGGGAAGAGGGCGGCTCGGTCGCGCTCCTCTACATCGACATCGATCGCTTCAAGGAGGTCAACGACAGCCTCGGCCACGGCGCCGGCGACGAGCTGCTGAAGGCGGTGGCGACGCGCTTCCGGAGCCAGATGCTGAGCTGGGCGGAGAAGCCCGAGCGGGCCGAGTCCTTCGTCGCGCGGCTCTCGGGCGACGAGTTCGCGATCGTCGCGCTGAACTACGGCGACGCCGCGGAGGTCCAGCGCCTGGCCCAGGGCGTGCTCGACGGGATGGTGCAGCCCGTGCCCTTCGAGGGGCGCACGATCCCCTGCAGCGCGAGCGTCGGCGTCTCCCTGCTCCCCGATCATGGTCTCGACGTCGAGGATCTCGTCAAGGCCGCCGACGCGGCGCTCTACGTCGCGAAGGAGGGCGGCCGCGGCCGCTACGTCCTCTACGAGCACGCCTTTCGCGCCCAGGCCGAATACCATCGCAAGATCGAGAAGGGCCTCCGCCAGGCGATCGACCGCGGCGAGCTCCGGCTCTGCTACCAGCCGAAGATCGAGGTCGCGAGCGGCGCGGTCGCGGGCTTCGAGGCGCTGCTGCGCTGGCAGAGCGAGGAGCTCGGCTTCGTCAGCCCGAAGGACTTCATCCCCGTCGCCGAGGAGCGCGGGCTCATCTGTGCGATCGGCGCGTGGTGCATCGACGAGGCCTGCCGGCAGCTCCGGGCCTGGCGGGATGCGGGCTTCGCGACCGTGCCGGTCTCGGTGAACGTGTCGAGCGCCCAGTTCTCCGAGTCGGACCTGCAGGAGATCATCACGAGCGCGCTCGTCCGACACGACGTCGAGCCGACCGCCTTCGAGATCGAGCTGACCGAGAGCCTGATCCTCGCCGACAACGAGACGACCGCGCTGACGCTGCGCGACCTGCGTGCGATCGGCGTGCGCGTCGCCCTCGACGACTTCGGTACGGGCTATTCGGCGCTGACCTACCTGAACCGGTTCCCGCTCGACACGGTCAAGATGGATCGCGGCTTCCTGCGCGGGATCGAGGACGACGAGGCGGCGGCGGGCATCGCGTCGGCGGTGATCGCGATGTCCCACTCGCTGGGCTTCGAGGTCGTCGCGGAGGGCGTCGACTCCGAGCGCCAGGCCCAGCTGCTGCGGTCGATGGGCTGCGACCAGATCCAGGGCTTCCTCTATTCCCCGGCGCTGCCGCCCGCCGAGGCGACGCGCTTCCTCGCGCCCTGCGGTGCGGAGCGTCCGGTCGTTCCGTCGAGCCCCGCGACGGCGGTGATCGACCAGATCCTCGCGCCGGTCGAGGCACCGCCGATCGCGATGGAGGCTGCGCGGGAGGCGTCCGATGCCTCGCCCGCGTCGACGGGTCGGGGCGCGTCGGAGCGCGGCCGGCAGCGGATCGCGGAGACCCGGACGCTCGTGATCGACGCCGAGCCGAGCGCGTTCGGGCAGGTCGTGGTCCGCATGATGCGGCTCGGCGCGGACGTCCATCTGGTCCAGGGCATGGACGAGGCCGCCGTCTTCGTCGAGCAGGACGAGCCGACTCTCGAGCTGCTGGTCGTCCCGCCGACGATCGATCTCGAGCGGCTCGCGGCCCTGCGCGAGCGCCTCGAGAAGGAGTCGCCCGCGATCCAGACGCGCATCCTCGTCATCGGTGAGGTCGCGGAGGGCGAGCGGCGGCGGGCGCTCCGACAGGCGCGCGTCGACTGGCTGATCACCGGCCCGATCGAGGACGCCGACCTGCGCTTCTTCATCGGCGCCGCCCGCTTCCACGGCGACCGCCCGCAGCACCAGCGCGCCGTCCGCGTACCGCTCGAGACGACGGCCTGGATCCGCGCCGCCGGCGAACGCCGCATCGGCGCGCTGACGAGTCTGTCGCGCCGGGGCGCCTTCATCGAGACGAGCGACGTCTATCCGGTCGGCCAGCCCATCCGCCTCGAGTTCAAGATGAGCGGGACCCACATCCGCGTCTTCGGCCACGTCCTGTATTGCCACGAGAACGGACCCGACGCGCCGCCCCACCGCGCCCCGGGCATCGGCGTCGTCTTCTACGAGCCCGACGAGGCGACCACCGACCAGATCGACGCGATCATCGAGCAGGTCTGGAGCCGCCACCTCCCGTGAGCGCCGGTCAGCGCCGGCCGAGGCTCACCGACTCGGTGTCCCGACCCGAGTGGAGGATCGTGCCCGGGGTCGCGCCCGTCTCCTTGCCGCCGCGGATGATCGGCGTGCCGGCCACGATGACGTGCTCGACGCCGATCGCGTCGGCGTAGAGTCGCTCGGCGCCGCCGGGCAGATCGCGCCGCACGTGGATCGGCCCGCTCCCGATGCGGGCGGGATCGAAGACGACGACGTCCGCGTGCCAGCCCTGCTCGAGGCGGCCGCGCTCGCGCAGGCCGAGCAGCCGCGCGGGCTCGTCGGTGAGGCAGGCGACGGCCCGCTCGACGGAGAGGAGCTCGCGATCCCGCGCGTTGCCGAGCAGGACGGTCGAGAACGAGAACGTGTCGATCATGTCGAGATGGGCGCCCGCGTCCGATGCGCCGACCAGCGTGCGCGGATCGGTCCAGAACTGCGCGCGCAGCTTCCACGACTCGTCGTCGTTGCCGAGCGCCGGCGGCATGAAGAGCGTTCGGAGCTCGTCTTCGATCGCGATGTCGATCATGCAGTCGAAGGCGGTCTTGCCCTGCTCCTTCGCGATGTCGCCGATCACGCGGCCGCGGTACTTCGCGAGCGCGGGGCTCTCGACCTGGTCGATCGTGACGAGCTCCCAGCGCGCGAGGCCGCGCAGCACGCCCGCCGCGTCGGAGGTCGCGCCCTCGTCGAGCTGCTTGCGGAAGGCCGGATCGCGCAGCTTCTCGATGCGCTGCGGGATCGGAAGCCGGAACAGCGGCGCCCAGCCCGGGAACGCGTCGAAGACGAAGCCCGACACCAGATTGATGCGCACCGTCGGCGTCATCGGCGGCGTCAGCGCGACGACCCGCGCCCCGCGCTCGGCGGCGTAGTCGGAGGCCTTGATCTGGTGCCACGCGTCCTGCGGGCGGTTCGAGTTGGGCGCCAGCAGGTTCCAGTTGAGCGGGCGGTCGGCGGCGAGGGAGAGATCGGTCATCAGCTGCATCTCCTTCTCGGTCCAGAGCCCCGCGCCGGGGATCATCTCGAGGGAGGTGCCGGGCATCTCCGACAGCACGCGCGCCAGCGCGACGAGCTCCTCGCGGCTCGCGTGGCGCGACGGAACGGCCTCGCCCTCGGCGTCGTTGTGGGTCACCGAGACCGTCGTCGAGAAGCCGAGCCCGCCCTCGGCGATCGACTTGCGCAGCAGCGCCACCATCGCCGCGAGCTCCTGCGGCGTCGCCTCGTAGCCGACCGAGCGCTCGCCCATCACGACGCGGCGGATGGCGCAGTGGCCGACCAGGAAGCCCGCGTTGATCGCGAGCCGGCCCTCGAGCTGACCGAGGTACTCGCCGAAGCTCTTCCAGTTCCAGGGGACACCGACCTTCAGGCTCTGGAGCGGCATGCCCTCGACCCGCGCCAGCATCGGCATCAGGTAGGCGCCTGCCTCGGGGGTGAGCGGCGCGATCGAGAAGCCGCAGTTGCCGCCGACGACGGTGGTGACGCCGTGGAACGAAGAGGGCGAGAGCATCGGATCCCAGAAGACCTGGGCGTCGTAGTGGGTATGGATGTCGATGAAGCCCGGGCAGACCGCGAGACCCGTCGCGTCGATCGTCTCCCGGGCCGGCTCGTCGACCCGGCCCATCGAGACGATGCGTCCGTCGCGGATGCCGAGGCTCCCCTTGCGCCCGGGCGCGCCGGTTCCGTCGATCAGGGTCCCACCGTCGATTCGCAGGTCGAGCATGTCGCTTCTCCTCGGCGCGCGGGGCGCCTCGTGTCGATGTCCGTTCGTCGTCGCGCGTCGAACCGCCGTGCGCTCCGACGTCCGTCGCGGCGCGCGGAAGCCCGTTCTTCTGGCCTAACGCCGCAACCCCGCTGCGTGGGGGCTTCCGGGCTTCGGCAGCGGGTGGCGGTAGAGCTTCGCCGCGTTCTCGTGGGTGATCTTCCAGGCGTCGTCGTCGGGGACGCCCGCGAGCAGCTTCTCCATGACGGGCTGGGTGTCGGGCCAGGTGCCGTCGCCGTGGGGATAGTCGCTCTCGGCGAGGATGTGGTCGATGCCGATCGCGTGGCGGGTCGAGACGGTCGACGGGTCGTCGATCATCGTGAACCAGAAGTTGCGCTTCAGGACCTCGGCGGGGCGCGTCTTCGGGTCCGGCCAGCCGGACGCATAGCCCGAGCGGTTCGTCAGGTTCTCGAGCCGATCGATCAGGCTCGCGACCCAGCCGATGCCGCCCTCGGAGAGGGTGATCTTGAGGTCGGGGTAGCGAGCCGGCCAGGCGCTCCAGAGCCACTGGGCGCAGGTCGTGAAGGCCTCCGCCTGGAACATCGTCGAGCCGAGCTCGAGGATCGGCGCCTCGGGCGGCAGGTTCGGGAAGCCCGCCGAGCCGACGTGGAGGGAGAGGACGGTCTCCGTCTCCGCGCAGGCGCGCACGATCGGCTCCCACCAGGCGTTGAAGACCGGCGGAAGGCCGACGCGATGGGGCTGCTCGGGCACCGTCACCGCCTTGAAGCCGCGCTTCGCGTTGCGCCGGATCTCCTCCGCGCCCTTCTCCGGATCGCGCAGGTAGGTCAGCCCGAGCGGGATGATCCGATCGGGATGCGCCGAGACCCACTCCTCGAAGAGCCAGTCGTTCCAGGCGCGCACGCAGGCGAGGCCGAGCTCCGGGTCCTTCGTCTCCGAGAAGATCGTTCCGCCGAAGCCGGTCGCGCCCGACGGGAAGTTGAGCGACGCCCAGACGCCGTTGAGGTCCATGTCGCGGATGCGGTCCTCGATGAGGTAGCAGCCCGGACGGATGTCCTCGTAGCGCGCCGGCTCCATCCGGCGGTCCTCCCAGGGGCGGCCGGCGACGGCCTGGAAGCCCGACTGGAAGTAGGGCGTCCCTTCGAGCACCCAGACCTGGTGGCCATCCTCGGTCTCGACGACGTGCGGCGCCTCGTCCTGGAGCTTCCTCGGCAGCCGGCCCTCGAAGGCGTGGGGCGGCTCCATGATGTGGTCGTCGGCGGAGATGATCGTGTAGCGGATGGGGCGCGGCGCCGGGTCCGGCAGCAGGGGCCGGGTCACCGGCCGCTTAACACCGAGCTTGATCACCTGAACCATCACTCGTCCTCCCGGGCGCGCATCGCCCCCGCACCGGGCCGCGCGCCGCGCCCGGGTCCCCGGGCACGGCCCGGTCGCCCCGGCCGGAGCCCCGACGCCGCGCCGGTGGCGCGAGCGCCCTCGGCGATGCTCCGGATGTCGGCGAACGATGTCAAGGGCGCCCGTTCGGCCCCCGGCCGCCTCACCTCTGGGGCAGGGCGCCCCGTCGCGGGCCCGCGTATCGTGTCCCGAACCGCCGGAGGCTCCCATGAAGAAGTACAAGTATCTCGTGTTCACGAATGCCCGGGACGGGCGCGACGACGAGTTCAACGCCTGGTACGACGAGATCCACCTCCCCGAGGTCGTCGCCGTCCCCGGCTTCACCGGCGCCGAGCGCTATGCGATCCGCCCGCAGCCCGGTGAGCCCGAGCCCAGGCATCGATATCTCGCCATCTACGACATGGAGACCGACGACGTCTCCGCTACGCTGAAAGAGCTGATGCGTCGGGGGACGACGGGCGGCTTCCGGATGACGGACGCGCTCGGCGACGGTGCCCGGACGGATCTGTACGAAGTCATCACGCCGCACCGCTCCCGCTGAAGGCCATTCCTCTCCGCCGCAGGCATCCGACTTCCGTCGCAGAGCGCCAGGAGATCCCGTGACCCGATTCGTCGAAAGCACGATCACGTTTCCCTACCGCCGCTCGCTCGGACGCATGCTGGCGGGCTTCATGGGGGCGCTGACCGAGAAGCGCATCCTCGGCATCCGCCACGGCAAGCAGGTGCTCGTCCCGCCGATGGAGTGGGACCCGGCGACGGGGGATCCGCTGCCCCTCGATCTCGTCGAGGTCGGGCCCGTCGGGACGGTGCAGTCGTTCACCTGGGTGCCGACGCCGTCGGTCCAGCATCCCCTCGCGCGGCCCTTCGCCTTCGCCTTCATCCTGCTCGACGGGGCGACGACGCCGCTGCTGCATGCGGTCGACGCGGGCTCGCCTTCGAAGCTGCGACCGGGCGCGCGGGTCGCGCCGCGCTGGCGCGGCAAGCGGGTCGGGCGCATCGACGACATCGTCTGCTTCGTCCCCGGCGAGACGCCCGAGGTCGAAGGCAAGGACGAGGGCCCGGCCTCCGAGCCCGTCACGATGATGGACTACCGCGCCTCGACGACCTATCGCAATCCCGTCCCCGCAGCGGCGGATCGCGCGATCGCGGCGACTCGCAAGGGAAAGCTCGTCGCACAGAAGTGTCCGAAGTGCGGATCGGTCTATGCCGGCGGCCGGGGCTACTGCGTGCTCGACGCCCTCGAGCTCGGCCCCGAGCACGAGGTCGAGCTCGCGCGGACGGGGACGGTCACGAACTTCGTCGTGATCACGCCGGTCCAGTATCCCGGGCAGACCGAGACCGAGCCCTTCGCGCGGATCTTCGTGCTCGTCGACGACAGCCACGTCGTGTTCGGCTACCAGCCGCTGCTCGAGCTGCCCGCGGCGGAGGTCCGCGTCGGGCTGCGCGTGCGCGCGGTCTTCGCGCCGGCGGGGGACGAGAGCGAAGAGACCGGTGCGATGGGTGGACATTTCGGGAGCCTGATGGGCTGGGCTCCGAGCGGCGAGCCGGACGTCCAGGACCCCGACCTCGTGAACAGGATCTTCTGATGACGACGAATTCATCCCACGCCTCGAAGGGCCCCTCGAAGGACATCGCGATCGTCGGCTGGGCGCAGACGCCGATGGTGCGCCGGACCGATCGGACCGAGACGCAGATGCTGATGAGCGTGATCAGCGACGCGCTCGCGCCGCTCGGCCTGACGCGCAAGGACATCGACTTCACCTGCCTCGGCTCCTGCGACTACATCACGGGCCAGGCCTTCTCCTTCGTCTCGAACCTCGACGCGATCGGCGCCTGGCCCCCCAAGCGCGACTCCCACGTCGAGATGGACGGCGCCTGGGCGCTCTACGAAGCGTGGCTTCGTCTTCAGGAGGGCGACATCGAGATCGCCGTCGTGACGGGCTCGGGTCGCTCGTCGACGGGCGACCCCGCGCTCATCTACCCGATGGAGATGGATCCCTTCTTCCTCGCGCCGCTCGGCGTCGATCCACTCTCGTTCGCGGCGCTGCAGGCGCGGGCCGTCATCGAGGCCGGCATCGCAGACGAGCGGAAGATGGCCGAGGTCTCGGTCCGCTCGCGCGGGCTCTCGAAGGGCGCGAAGAGCGTCGACGACCTGCTGAAACGCGACTACGTCCGCGAGCCGCTGCGCCGCCACGACATCCCGCCGATCACCGACGGCGCCGCGGCGATGGTCCTCGCGACCGGCGAGCGCGCGCGCAAGCTCGTGAAACGCCCCGCGTACATCACCGGCTTCGACCACCGCACCGAGTGCCACAACCCCTCGTTCCGCCGCCTCGACGACTCGCCCTCGACGCGCATCGCCGCGCAGGCCGCGGGCCTCGCCGACGGCCCGATCGAGGTCGCGGAGCTGCAGGCCGCCTTCACCCACGAAGAGCTGCTGCTGCGCCACGTCCTCGGCCTCGGGCAGGACGTGAAGGTCAATCCGTCGGGCGGCGCGCTCAAGTCGAACCCGATCATGGCGTCCGGGCTCTGCCGCATCGGCCATGCCGCGGACCACGTCTTCGCCGGAGGTCGCCGCGCCCTCGGTCATTCGACCTCGGGGCCGTGTCTGCAACAGAACCTGATCTGCATCGTGGAGGGACGGGGATGAACGCGTGCGCAGTCGTCGGCGTCGGCCAGACGCATCACAAGAGCCGGCGCCACGACGTCTCCTTCGGCGGGCTCGTGCGCGAGGCGGTGTTCCGGGCGCTCGAGGATGCCCACATGACGATGCGCGACATCGACGCCGTCGTCCTCGGCAAGGCCCCCGATCTGTTCGAGGGCGTGATGAAGCCCGAGCTCTATCTGTCGGACGCGCTCGGCGCGGTCGGCAAGCCGATGTTCCGCGTGCACACGGCGGGCTCGGTCGGTGGCTCGACGGCGATCGTCGCGGCGTCCCACGTCCAGGCGGGCAAGCACAAGACGGTGCTCGCCGTCGCCTTCGAGAAGCAGTCGGAGGGAAACGCCCAGTTCGCGCTCGGGAGCGGCAAGGGCGCCTCGCTCGGCGCCGGCGGCGCCTTTGCGCCCTTCATCCGCGCCTACATCCATCGGAGCAAGGCGCCCGAGCACATCGGCTGGAAGGTCGCCGTCAAGGATCGCAAGAACGCGCTCAAGAACCCCTACGCGCATCTGAAGATCCACGACATCTCGATCGAGAAGGTGAAGAATTCGCCGATGATGTGGGAGCCGATCCGCTTCCTCGAGTCGTGTCCGTCTTCGGACGGCGCCTGCGCCGTCGTGCTGACGGACGAGGCCGGGGGCAAGCGTGCGGCGGATGCGGGCAGGCCGCCGGCGTGGGTGCTCGGGACGTCGTCGCGCTCGGAGCCGCCGAGCTTCCCGGGGCGGGATCCGGTGCGGCCGGCGGCGTGTCTGCAGTGTGCGGACGACGTCTACAAGCAGGCGGGGATCACGAATCCGCGCAAGCAGCTCTCGATGGCCGAGCTCTACGTGCCGTTCTCGTGGCACGAGGCGATGTGGCTCGAGGCCCATCGCATCGCCGAGCCCGGCGAGGGCTGGAAGATGATCGACCGCGGGGACACCGAGATCGGTGGCGCCTTCCCGATCAACTGCTCGGGCGGCGTGCTCTCGTCGAATCCGATCGGGGCGTCGGGTCTGCTGCGCTTTGCCGAGGCGGCGAACCAGGTCCGCGGCTGCGCGGGCGAGATCCAGGTCGACGGCGCGAAGACGGCGCTCGCGATGGCCTACGGAGCGAACTCGCAGTACTTCAGCATGTGGGTCGTCGGGAAGTCGCTGCAGCCGTTCGGCTGAGGCGACCCCGCACTGCGCGAGAAACACGAAGGGGCCGGCGCGATCGCCGGCCCCTTCTTTCCTTGCATCGACCGTTCGAGTCGATCGCTCGCGTCTCCGGGGCTCGTGTCGATCGGCTCGCCCGGGGTCGCGCGCAGCGCTCACTTCACGTCGAAGCGATCCGCCATCATCACCTTGTCCCAGGCCCGGACGAAATCCTCGACGAACTTCGGCTTCGCGTCCTGTGAAGCGTAGAACTCGGCGATGGCCCGCAGCTCGGAGTTCGAGCCGAAGACGAGATCGACGGGCGTCGCCGTCCACTCGACCTCACCGGTCGCGCGGTTCCGGCCCTCGTAGAGCCCTTCGACGCCTTCGGCCTTCCGCCACTCGGTCGACATGTCGACCAGGTTCACGAAGAAGTCCGTCGACAGGACGCCCGGGCGATCGGTGAAGACGCCGTGCGGGCTGCCGCCGGAATTGGCGCTCAGCACTCGCATTCCGCCGACGAGCGCCGTCATCTCCGGAACCGTGAGCCCGAGCAGGGCCGCCCGCTCGACGAGCGCCTCCGCCGGCGGCCGCGGGTGGCCCTTCGCATGGTAGTTGCGGAAGCCGTCGGCCTGCGGCTCGAGCACCGCGAAGGCGTTCGGGTCCGTCTGGGCCCGGGTCGCGTCCGTCCGACCCGGCGTGAACGGCACCTCCACCGCATGCCCGCCGGCGCGCGCCGCCTGCTCGATTGCCGCCGCTCCGCCGAGCACGATCAGATCCGCCATCGACACGCGCTTCGCGCCGGCCTTGCGATCGAAGTCCTTCTTCACGCGCTCGAGGACCGCGAGCACGCGGGCGAGCTCCTTCGGATCGTTGGCCGCCCAGTCCTTCTGCGGCGCGAGCCGGATGCGCGCGCCGTTCGCGCCGCCGCGCAGGTCCGTGCGCCGGAACGACGAGGCCGAGGCCCAGGCCGTGCGCACGAGCTCGGGCACCGTGAGACCCGACGCGAGCACCGCCGCCTTCAGGCTCGCGACGTCCGCCGCGTCGATCGGCGGATGGTCGGCCTTCGGGACCGGGTCCTGCCAGACGAAGGTCTCGGCGGGTACCCGCGGCCCCTCGTAGCGGGAGACCGGGCCCATGTCGCGATGGGTCAGCTTGAACCAGGCGCGCGCGAAGGCGACCTCGAACTCCTTCGGATTGCGCAGCCAGCGCTGCGTGATCTTCCGATAGGCGGGGTCCTCCCGGAGCGCGAGGTCCGTCGTGAACATGAGCGGCGCGTGACGGCGCGACGGGTCGTGCGCGTCGGGGACGAGCTGCTTGCCCGCGTCGCCCTTCGGCTTCCACTGCTTCGCCCCGGCCGGGCTGCTCGTCAGCTCCCACTCGAAGGCGTAGAGGTTCTGGAGATAGTTGTGGGTCCACTGCGCCGGAGCGACCGTCCACGCGCCTTCGAGGCCGCTCGTCACCGTGTCCGCGCCCTTGCCGGAGCCGCACTCGTTCTTCCAGCCGAGGCCCTGTTCCTCGAGGCTCGCGGCTTCCGGATCCGCGCCGACGCAGTCGGCCGGCTTGTGGGCGCCGTGGGCCTTGCCGAAGGTGTGGCCGCCGGCGATCAGGGCGGCCGTCTCCTCGTCGTTCATGCCCATGCGGCCGAAGGCCTGGCGGATGTCCCGCGCCGCGGCGAGCGGATCGGGGTTGCCGAGCGGGCCTTCCGGATTGACGTAGATGAGGCCCATCTGGGTCGCACCGAAGGGCTTGGCGAGCTCGCGCGCACCGCCGTGTCGCTGGTCGCCGAGCCACTGGCCTTCCGGACCCCAGTTCACCTCCTCGGGCTCCCACTCGTCGGCGCGGCCGAAGGCGAAGCCGATCGTCTGGAAGCCCATGTCCTGCATCGCCACCGTGCCGGCGAAGACCATCAGGTCCGCCCACGACAGCGCGTTGCCGTATTTCTGCTTGATCGGGAGCAGGAGACGGCGGGCCTTGTCGAGGCTCGCGTTGTCCGGCCAGGCGTTCAGCGGCGCGAAGCGCTGCATGCCACCGTCCGATCCGCCGCGACCGTCGATCGTCCGGTAGGTGCCCGCCGAGTGCCAGGACATCCGGATGAAGAACGGGCCGTAGTGGCCGAAATCCGCCGGCCACCAGTCCTGGGAAGTCCGCATCAGCGTCCGGAGGTCCTGCTCGAGGGCCGCGACGTCGAGCTTCCGGACGGCCGCGGCGTAGTCGAAGTCCGCGCCCATCGGATCCGCCGAGGCGGACGAGTCCCGCAGCGGCTCGAGGCTGAGCCGGTTGGGCCACCAGTAGTCGTTGTCGGGCACGAACGGAGCTTCCGCCGCGTGGGCGGTCTGGCCGACCGTACACACGAGGGCGATCGATGCGATCGCCTCGCGCGCGAAGGCCGGCCGGTTTCGGGTCGTCGTCATGTCGTTCTCCTCCTCTGCGGCCGGGCCGACCGGCCGCGAATGGGCGACTGACGGGGAGCATCGGTTTCGGTCCCTGATCGGTCCAATCGAACGTTTGGATCGCTGTGATAACGTCGGCTTTTCATGCACTTCACGCTCCGGCAGCTCGAATACCTCGTCGCCATCGCCGACCACGGCAGCTTCCACGCCGCCGCCCGCGCGTGTCACGTCAGCCAGCCCGGGCTCTCGACCCAGATCCAGCAGCTCGAGGACCAGCTCGGCGTGGTCGTCTTCGAGCGCGATCGGCGGAGCCTGCTCGTGACGGAGGCGGGGACGGAGATCCTGCAGCGGGCGCGCGACGTGCTGGATGCGGCGCAGCGGTTGGGCGAGTCGGCGCGCGTGCGCAATCGCCCGTTGACCGGGCGGCTGCGGCTCGGCGTGATCCCGACGATCGCGCCGTACCTGCTGCCGAGAGTGCTCCCGAACATCCGGAAGCGGCATCCCGAGCTCGCCCTCGAGCTCCACGAGGCGCAGACCGCTGCGCTCGTCGAGCGCATCGCGCAGGGGCGCCTCGACGTCCTGCTCGTCGCGCTCGAGGCCCGCCTCGAGCGGCTCGAGACCGCGAGCCTCTTCCGCGACGAGTTCCTCGTGGCGCTGCCGGCGTCCCATCCGCTGGCGCGGCGCCGTGCGATCGGCGAGGCGGAGCTCGCCGACGAGCGCATCCTGCTGCTCGACGACGGCCATTGCCTGCGCGACCAGGCGCTGTCCTATTGCCGGCGCGCCGGTCTCGAGAACGAGGCGGATTTCCGCGCGAGCAGCCTGTCGACGCTCCTGCAGATGGTGATCGGCGGCGCCGGGATCACCTTCCTCCCCCGGCTCGCCGCGCCGATCGAGGGGCGACACAAGGGATTGACGCTCGTCCCGCTCCGCAAGCCGGTGCCCGCGCGGACGATCGGCCTCGCGTGGCGGCCGACTTCCGCGCGTGTGCGGGAGTTCCAGATCCTCGGGGAGCTGCTCAAGCCGGGGGACGCCTGAACGGCGGGACGCGGTCGCCCCGGCCCCCGTGCGAGCTCGCCGCCGCCGCGCCGTTTCGTCGCAGGCTCGGCGGATCGCGGAGCGAGAATGGCACGGGCCCGGGACCTCGTTAGAATGACTTCGGGTGCCATCGGGAATGCGATCCCGATGACAGGTCGCACGAGACGGTCGGGCCGCCGTCCGGTAGGTCGCCCGCGGAGCCATGCCTCCGTGGGAACGCCGGAGGTGGCGATTGGCTCGTCGTGCGCAGAACCCTACCCGGAATCGCTCCCAGAATCCGAGTCAGAGTCGAGAGTCGACTCGAAACCCCGATCGAGAGGCGGAGCGCGCTCCCGATCGAGGGCGTCGAAAGTCCGGCGGCGGAGTCCTTCTCCGCGTGTACTGGATGTTTCTCGGCTACATCCCGATCGTCGCGTGCGCCGCGGCGCTCGTCGATTCCAGATCGTCGTCGTCGTGGGCCGATCTCGCCTTCTGGGCGGGCATCGTCTTCATCCTCCTGGCGCGCCTCGTCGACGTGCTGCTGCTCGAGGGGCGGACCGCCGAGGGCGAGCCGGCGAACCTCGGCCATTGGATGCGCCATGCGGCATCGCTGACGGTGATCGCGTTGATCGCCTGGTTCTGCCTGCGTCGGATCTAGCGGCGGCGGCGGGATCGGGTCCGGCTCCGTCTACGGATTCCATCCGAGGATGGCCCGCATGACGAGGAATCCGGCCACGTAGCCGATCGGGACGAACCAGCCTCCCGCGACCCAGCGGCCGACGGATTTCGCCTCGGGAAAGATGTTCGAGATGGCGACACCCGCCGAGGAGCCGAACCAGATCATCGAGCCACCGAAGCCGACGGCGTAGGCGAGGAGACCCCAGTCGTAGCCGCCCTGCTTGATCGCGAGGGCCGTGAGGGGAATGTTGTCGAAGACCGAAGAGAGGAATCCCAGTCCGAGCGTCGTCTGCCAGGAGGCGGCCGGAAGCTCCTCGACGGGCATCATCGTCGCGGAGAGGACGAGGGCGAGCAGGAAGCAGGAGCCCTTGGCGGCTTCGGGCAGCAGCGACCAGGTCGGTCGGCGCCATCCGGACGTCGCCAGGATGGCGCCCCAGACTGCGACGCCGATGAACGGAAAGGACTCGGCCCGCTCGCCCAGCTCGAGGTTCACATAGACGTTGACGCCGATCGCGGTCGCGAGGATGACGCCCACGACGCCCATGCGAGCCCAGTCGACGTGAAGGCTCTTCGGGGCATCTTTCAGGATCGGCGCATGGCGGTGCTGCTGGATCGCCGCCGGGATGCCGAAGACGACGAGCGCGACGAAGGACGCGAGGAAGGCAGGCAGCACCGCGAGCGGAGAGACCCCGCTGATCCACATCATCGTCGTCGTCGTGTCGCCGACGACGCTGCCGGCACCCCCTGCGTTGGATGCGGCCACGATCGCCGCGATGTAGCCGACGTGGACCTTGCGATCGAAGACCGTCTGGGCGATCGCCCCGCCGATCATCGCCGCCGCGATGTTGTCCAGGAAGGACGACAGGACGAAGACCACGCCGAGCAGCACGAGGCCGCCCTTCCAGTCGTCGGGGAGGTAGTTGGGGAGGAGCTTCGGGACCTCGCTCTCCTCGAAGTGGTTCGCGAGCAGCGCGAAGCCGGTGAGCAGACAGAAGAGGTTGACGACGACGACCCATTCGTGACCGAGATGAGCGAGAAAGCCGCCGAAGCCGAGGCCGTGCTTGAAGCTGCTGAAGAAGACGTCGTACAGCGTGATCGAGGCCAATCCCGCGACCGCGACCTGCAGCGTGTGGTGGTGGAACAGGGCGACGCCGATCAGGGTCGCGCCGAAGAGCAGGAAATCCACCGGGATCCCCCCGACCATCGGCAGCGGCGGCCGCTGGAAGGCTTCGGCGAGCGCGGGCGATGCGAACGAGACGAGGACCGCGACGAGGAGCACGGACCAGAAGGGCACGGAGCGGGTCATCGGAGAGTCCCTTTCGAAGGAGCCGATCGGATCGGGCCGGGCCAGGAGATGGCCGGGGGAGCACCTATCGCGTGGAATAACGTCGGTCGCAAGGGACTTCGTCGATCGGTGCTGCGATGCCTGCGTACTCCGCGTAAGGGAAGCCCTTACGTGTCGAGCGCGGAGTTCGGGCCAGCTTGGCGCGCGATTTGCGGATCGGACTCGCCGACGAATCGGAGCCTGCGGATGCGAGGGGTCGTTCCGTGATCGAGGCGTCGCATCAGCGTCGAGCGAGGGCTCTGGCCGAGCACGCGGTCTTCATGGCGGTCTACGTCGCGCTGGATTGGATCAGCTACCTCCAGCCGATCGAGTCCGCGGGCACGACCCCCTGGAATCCTCCGCCCGGGCTGAGCCTGGTCGCCTACCTGCGCCGGGGCTGGCGCTTCGCGCCTACCGTGTTCGTGTCGGCGCTCGCGAGCGATCTCCTCGTGCGGGGCGAGACGACGACTTTCGTGCGCGCCGTCCTGTCCGCGGCCCTCTTCGCGCTCGGCTACGGGGAGCTCGGTGCCTGGATCCGACGGCGCTGCGGGGGCGAGCCCGACTTCCGTCGCGTGGCGGACGTGGCGTGGTTTGCCGGCGTCGTGAGCGCCGCCGTCATCGCGATCGGCGCTGGCTACGTCGCGCTGGTTCATGCCTTCGGTCCGGCGCCGGCCGTCCCGATCGGGCGCCAGTGGCTGCAGTTCTGGGTCGGCGACGTGATCGGCATCCTGGTCGTCACGCCCGCGCTCAGCGTTCGCGGTGCGACGCGGGAGCTCTCGCGCCTGAATCCGCTCGAGGCTGCGGCCCAGATCGGAGCGACGGGGACGGTGCTCGCGCTGCTCTGGATGTTCAATCCGGAGCGCGCCTTCAGCCTGTTCTACCTGCTCTTCCTGCCGCTCGTCTGGATCTCGATTCGCGGCAGCATCGCGGGGGCGACACTGGCGCTGGTCGCGATCCAGCTCGGCCTGATCGCGGGCCTGCAGCTCGCGGGGCACACGCAGGAAATGGTCCTCGAGCTGCAGCTCCTGATGTTGACCCTCGTCTTCACGGGGCTGCTGCTCGGGGCCTCCGTCAGCGAATGGCGATCGACGGAGCGTTCGCTTCGGGAGCGGCAGGCCGAGCTCGACGAGTCGCTCAAGCTCGCCTCGGCGGCGGCGACCGCCTCGGCCCTCGCCCACGAGCTGAACCAGCCCCTGAGCGCGATCGCGAGCTACGTCGGGGCGGCGAAGACGATGTTGGACGACGTCGACCGGAACCGCGACCGGCTCGAGAAGGCGCTGCTCGCCGCCGGGAACGAGGCGGCTCGTGCGGGCGAGGTCATTCGTCGATTGAGGGAGTTCTTCCGAAGCGGAGCCAAGCACCTCGAGCGGATCGAAGTGGAGAGGCTGCTCGAAGACTCGATCGAGGGCGTGCGGGTCTCGCTCCGGGAGCAGAGGATCACCCTGCGCAACGACTGCCCCTCAGACCTGGGTCAGGTCTGCGTCGATCGCGTCCAGCTCGAATCCGTGATCCACCAGCTGCTGCAGAACGCGGTCGAGTCCATCGTCGGGGCGGATGCGGCGACTCGCACGATCGGGATCCGGGCGTGGCGCGAGCGGGCGTCGATCGTGGTCACGGTCTCGGACTCCGGACCGGGAATCGATCCGAATCTCGGGGATGCGATATTTTCGCCCTTCAAGACGACCAAGCCGCTCGGAACCGGGCTCGGGCTCTCCATCGGTCGGACGATCGTCGAGGACCACGGCGGCAGCCTGTCGTGCTCGTCCTCCGAGGCGGGCGCGACCTTCCAGCTCGTGCTCCCGGTCGCGGAGCCCGAGGAGGAGAAGGGATGAGCGTGAGCGGGTCCATCGCCCACATCGTCGACGACGATCCGGCCGTCCGGGAGTCGCTCGCGCTGTTGCTCGAGGTGCGCGGGATCGATGCCCGGGCGTGGCCCGACGCATCGAGCTTCCTCGCGGGCTGCGACTTCACGACGCCGGGCTGCGTCGTGCTCGATCTCCGCATGCCGGGAATCAGCGGCTCGGAGCTCCAGGCGGAGCTGGTCCGGAGGGACGTGCCGATGCCGATCCTGATCGTGACGGCCCACGGCGACGTCGCGGCGGCGCGCGCCGCATTTCGTGCCGGGGCGATCGACTTCATCGAGAAGCCGATCGATCCCGACACGCTCGTCGCCGCCGTCGAAGACGCCCTCGCGCGGGGCACGGCGCTTCGGGAGAGCGCAGCGCGGACCGAGCAGGCGAGGAGAAAGATCGAGGCGCTCACGGCGCGCGAGCGGCAGGTGGTCGAGCTGACCGTTTCCGGGCGACACAACCGGGAGATCGCCAGCCAGCTCGGCATCAGCGCTCGGACCGTCGAGGTCTACAAGGCGCGCGCCCTGGACAAGCTCGGCATCCAGCGGATCCCGGACCTGGTCCGGCTCACGATGCGGTCGAAGGGGGAGTCGCCCTGAGTCGTGTACGGGCAACCCGTACGCGGCCGCCCCGATTTCGCGAGCGTCGTTCCCGGCCTAGCTTCGGCCGTGATTCTGGCCGGAATCGATGGACCGAGCATGACACCGCCGATGGACGAGCTCCGCGCGTACTTCACCTGGGCACACTGCCTGGAAGCAGGCATCGCGATCCTCTTGATCCTGCCCTTCGTCGGAGCGGTCGTGAGCTTCGTCATGGAGCTTCGCGCCCGGCGAGCCCGCGATGGCCGACGCGGGAACGTCCGCTCCATCGGATCCGGTCCGGTCCGTCCGAGATCGAACAGCAGGCCGCGCGCGTCGAGCGCGGCCTGCTGTTTCAGACGGAGTAGTCCGGGATCCGCTCGTGATCCCGCCGCTCCCCGTCCGGTCTCGGTCCTGCCCGCGCTACTCCGCCTTCGGCGCAGCGCCTCCGCCCGTCGGCGGGTGGCCCGGCGGCAGCTCGGCGGGGGCCGGCGAGGCGCCGATGCCGAGCAGCTCGACGTCGAAGGCGAGCGCCGCGCCGGGCTGGATCCGGGGCGGCGCGCCGCGGTCGCCGTAGGCGATCGACGCGGGGCAGACGAGGCGGGCCTTGCCGCCCACCTTCATCTTCTGCACGCCCTCGGTCCAGCACGGAATCACGCCGTCGAGGGGAAACTCGGCGGGCGTCCCGCGCTCGACGGAGCTGTCGAAGACGGTGCCGTCGCGCAGGGTGCCGTGGTAGTGGACCTTGACGGTGTCGCTGGCCTTGGGCGAGGCGCCTTCGCCGGCGCTGACCTCGCGGTAGACGAGGCCCGACTCGAGCTTCTCGGCGCCGGGCTCGGCGGCGGCGGCGGTCAGGAAGGCCTCCGAGGCCTTCGCCTCCTCGGCCGACGCGGCGGCGACCCGCGCCATGCCGAACTCCTGGATCTTCGGCAGCTGGGCCTCGAGCTCGACCTTCGCCGTCCGACCGAGGGCCCCATCCTTGAGGCCGTCGGCGAGGGTGCCGAGCTCGGCCTCGCTCAGGTGGAAGGGCGCCAGCTCGCGGGCGAGCGCGAGCCCGATCGCGTAGACGGTCTTCTGGTCGTCGGTCGTGAGCTCCCCGGCGGCGGACGTCGCCCCGGAGTCGCCGCCCTTCTGGCAGGCGAGGAGCGAGAGGATGGCGACGGAGGCGAAGAGAAGGCGAGAGAGGCGGGTCATCGTCGAGGCCCTTCCATTGGCAGTCGGCTCCGGAGCATGCCGGGCATGCGCGATAGGGGGCCGGTGGTTGAACGGTCGTCCGAGCGCGGCCGAGGATAGGCAGGACCCGCGATCTTTGCCGCACCGCCATCGCGCGCCGCGGGCGCCCTCAGTCCCTGCTCGCGTTGAACCCCACCGCGAGCTCGGCCAGAACGCGCACCCCGGTCGCGAGCCCGCGCTCGTCGACCAGGAAGCGCGGGGAGTGGTTCGGTGCCGCCTGCTCGATCGGCGTCGCGGGATCGCGCACCCCGAGCCAGAGGAAGAGGCCGGGCACGCGGTTCGCGAAGTACGAGAAGTCCTCGGCCGTCGTCGTGGGGCGGCCGGTGTGGACCTTGTCCGGGCCGAGGCTCCGCTCGAGGACGCCGCGGCCGAAGGCGGTGAGCGCGGGGTCGTTCACGAGCACGCCGTAGCCGCGGACGATCTCGACCGAAGCCGTCGCCCCGCTCGCCTCGGCGGTCTTCGCGGCGACGCGCTCGATCTTCGCGTGGAGCGCCGAGCGCGCCGCCTCGTCGAAGCTGCGGATCGTCCCGATCAGCTCGACCTCTTCCGGAAGGATGTTGTTGCGGTTGCCGCCGTGGATCGCGCCGACCGACACGATCGCGGGCGTCGTCACGTCGATCTCCCGCGCGGGCAGCGCCTCGATCGCGAGCACGATGCGCGCGGCGACCGGGATCGGGTCGATGCCGGCGAAGGGCAGGGCACCGTGGGTCTGGCGTCCCTTCACGAGGATGCGGAAGCGATCGGACGCCGCCATCACCGGACCGGAGACGATCGAGAGCTCCCCCGCGACGTCGCCCGGGCCGACGTGGAGCCCGAACACCGCTTCGGGCACGGGATCGTCGAAGGCCCCGTCGGCGAGCATCGCCTCGGCCCCGCCCGTCTCGCCGGGACCACCTCCTTCCTCCGCGGGCTGGAAGAGGAAGACGACGGTGCCGGGGAGGTCGTCGCGCAGGCCGGCCAGGACCTCGGCGGCGCCGAGCAGCATGGCGACGTGGGCGTCGTGGCCGCAGGCGTGCATGACGCCGACGGTCTCGCCGCGCCAGGTCGCCTTCGCCTTCGATGCGAAGGGCAGGCCCGTCTGTTCGGTGACGGGCAGCGCGTCCATGTCCGCGCGCAGGGCGACGGTGCGGCCGGGGCGCGCGCCGCGGAGGATGGCGACGACGCCTGTGCCGCCGACGCCTTCGCGGACGGCGAGGCCGAGGGCACGCAGGCGCTTCGCGACGAGGGCGGCGGTGCGCTTCTCGGCGAAGCCGAGCTCGGGATGGGTGTGGAGGTCGCGGCGCGTCTCGATCACGCGGGCCTCCGTCCGAGCGACGCCGGCGGCGATGCGCGCCGGGAGATCGGACCCGGCCGCCGCCCCGGCCGCCGGGGTGGCCGGGGCGCCCACGCCCTTCGCCGCCGCCGTGCCCGTTGCGGCGCCCGCCTCGGCGCGGGCCTCGGCATGGACGGCCGGCAGCCCGAGCGACGAGGCGAGGGCAATAAGAAGAAGCACGAGCGCGCTGCGCGGCATGGGCGGACCTCGAGGTCGGGCCGGGCCCGGCTCGCGGCCGGTCGGCGGATCGCCCGCGAGGCTAGTTTTTCCCCATGCCCCCCGCCTCCGCACCCTTCGCCCCCGCGACCCGGGCCTGGCTCGCGCGCCGCTTCGCCGCGCCGACGCCGGTCCAGGCCCGGGGCTGGCCGCTCCTCGCCGCCGGCCACCACGCGCTGCTCGTCGCACCGACCGGCAGCGGCAAGACCCTCGCCGCCTTCCTCGCCGCGATCGATCGACTGGGCCACCGCTCCGCCGACGCGCAGCCCGGGGTCCGCGTCCTCTACGTCTCGCCGCTGAAGGCGCTCGTCGCCGACATCGAGCGCAACCTGCGCGTCCCGCTCGCCGGCATCGCGGAGGAGGCCGCGCGCCTGGCCGACGCGCCGGACGCCGACCCGGCCGCGCGCCGATCCGCCGCGCCCTTCCGCGCGCCGCGCGTCGCGATCCGGACCGGCGACAGCAGCGCGCGCGAGCGGCGCCTGCAGGCGCGCGAGCCCGCCGAGATCCTCGTCACGACGCCCGAGTCGCTCTACCTGATCCTCGGCTCGGCGGCGCGCGAGACCCTCGCGACGGTCGAGACGATCATCGTCGACGAGATCCACGCCCTCGCCGGGAGCAAGCGCGGGGCCCATCTGGCGCTGTCGCTCGAGCGCGTCGCGAGACGGTGTCGCGGCGGCGATCCCCAGCGCATCGGGCTCTCGGCGACCGCGCGGCCCACCGCGGAGATCGCGCGCTTCCTCGGCGGCGATCGCCGCGTCGAGGTCGTCGACGCGAGCGCGCCGCCCGCGATCGACCTCACGGTCTGCGTCCCCGTTCCGGACATGGCGCGGCCCGACGTCGGTCCGGACGACGTCGCGAAGAGCCTCTGGTCCGCGATCCACCCCGCGCTCCTCGCGCAGATCCGCGCCCACGCGAGCTCGATCGTCTTCACCAACAGCCGCGCCCTCTGCGAGCGCCTCGCGCGCGCGCTGAACGAGCTCGCGGGCGAGCCCCTCGTCCGCGCCCACCACGGCAGCGTCGCCCCCGACGAGCGCCGCGAGATCGAGGCCGCCCTCGCCGAGGGCCGCCTGCGCGGGATCGTCGCGACGAGCTCCCTCGAGCTCGGGATCGACATGGCGGCGGTCGAGCTCGTGTTGCTGGTCGAGAGCCCGGGGGCCGTCGCGCGCGGGCTCCAGCGCATCGGGCGCGCGGGGCATGCGGTGGGCGAGACGAGCCGGGGCCTGCTCTTTCCGAAGCACCGCTCGGATCTGCTCGAGGCCGCGGTCGTGGCGCGCGGGATGCGCGCGGGGGAGGTCGAGGCGATCGCGGTGCCGCGGGGCGCCCTCGACGTCCTCGCCCAGCAGATCGTCGCGATCGTCGCCGAGGGGCCGACGACGGTCGACGCGCTCGCGGCGCTGATCCGGCGCACGCTCTGTTATGCGGAGCTCGAGACGTCGCTGCTGCATGCGGTGCTCGACATGCTGGCGGGGAAGTATCCGTCGGCGGAGTTCGCCGAGCTGCGGCCCCGGATCCGCTGGGATCGGGCGAGCGGTCGGCTCGAGATCCGCGAGGGCGCGGGGCGCATCGCGCTGCTCTCGGGCGGGACGATTCCCGACCGCGGGCAGTATGCGGTCCACGTCGCACCGGACGGGCCGCGGATCGGCGAGCTCGACGAGGAGATGGTGCACGAGACGAAGCCGGGGGACGTCGTCGTGCTCGGCGCCTCGAGCTGGCGCGTCGTCGAGATCGGTCGCGATCGCGTGCTCGTGCTGCCGGCGCCGGGGGAGGCCGGGCGGCTCCCCTTCTGGCGCGGCGACGGGCCGGGGCGCCCGATCGAGCTCGGCCGCGCCCTCGGTCGCTTCGTGCGGCAGCTCGCCGAGCAGGCCGATCCGGAGGCCGCCCTGCGCGCCGAGGGCCAGCTCGACGCGTACGCGATCCGCAACCTGCTCGACCATCTCGCCGCGCAGAAGGAGGCGACCGGTCGCCTGCCCCACGACCGGCAGATCGTGATCGAGCGCTTCCGCGACGAGCTCGGCGACCACCGCATCGCGATCCTCTCGCCCTTCGGTGCCCGCGTCCACGCGCCCTGGGCTCTCGCGATCGCCGAGCGCTTCGCGGCCCACGGTGCGGGCGAGGTCCACCCGCTCTGGACCGACGACGGCATCCTGCTGCGGATCCTCGACAGCGATCGGCCGCCTTCGACCGCGGCCTTCCTCCCCGACGCCGAGGCGGTCGAGGAGCTCGTCTGCGACGGGCTCGAGGACTCGGCGCTCTTCGCCGCGCAGTTCCGGGAGAACGCCGCCCGCGCGCTGCTCCTCCCGCGCCGCCACGCCCGCGCGCGCACGCCGCTCTGGTCCCAGCGCCTGCGGGCCCGCAATCTCCACGGCATCGCCCGCGGCTTTCCCGACTTCCCGATCATGCTCGAGACCTATCGCTCCTGTCTGCAGGACGTCTTCGATCTGCCGGGCCTGGTCGACCTGCTGCGCGGGATCGAGGCGGGGGAGGTCGCGGTCCACGACGTCGAGACCGCGTCGCCCTCGCCCTTCGCCCGCTCCCTCGTCTTCGCCTACACCGCGAGCTTCCTCTATCAGACGGATCTCCCCGCCGCGGAGCGCCGCAGTCAGGCGCTCGCCCTCGACCGCACGATGCTGCGCGAGCTGCTCGGGGCCACCGATCTGCGCAAGCTCCTCGACGCCGACGCGATCGACGCCGTCGAGGCGAGTCTGCAGAAACGCGAGCCCGAGCAGCGCGTCGCCCATGCGGACGGGCTCCACGATCGGCTGCGCGAGCTCGGCGCCCTCGACGAGAGCGAGCTCGCCCTGCGCCACGGCGGCGGCGACGCACCCGACTTCACGACCGACCTCGCGACCCTCGCTGCGCAGCACCGCGCGCTCCGCGTCGAGATCGGCGGCGTCCCGCGCTGGATCGCCGTCGAGGACGCGGCGCTCTACCGCGACGCGCTCGGGGTCGTGCTGCCGAAGGGCCTGCCCGCGGCCTTCCTCGAGCCCGCGCACGCGCCCCTCGAGCAGCTCGTCCTCCGCCACGCCCGCACCCACGGGCCCTTCACGACCGCCGAGATCGCCGACCGCCTCGGCCTCGGGGTCGCCGCCCTCGCGCCGCTGCTCGAGTCCCTCGCGCGCCGCGGCCGCCTGCTCGCGGGGGAATTCGATCCGCGGCGGGCGGAGGCGGAGTGGTGTGAGCCCGACGTCCTGCGCCGGATCAAGAAGCGCACCCTCGCGCGGCTGCGCGAGGAGATCGCGCCCGTCGAGGGCGAGGTCTTCGCGCGCTTCCTGCTCGAGTGGCACGGGATCTCGGCCGCGCCGGCCGGGCCGGTGCGGCTCGAGGCCGTCGTCGAGCAGCTCGAGGGGCTCGCGCTGCCCTTCGCGGAGCTCGAGGGGCGGATCCTGCCGCTGCGCGTCTCCGACTATCGACCCGAGCAGCTCGAGGCCCTCGGCAGCGAGGGTCGGCTCGTCTGGCTCGGCGAGGGCGCGCTCGGCGACGGCGAGGGGCGCGTCGCCGTCGTGCGCCGCGAGCGGCTCGCGACGATCGGTGTCGCTTCGCTCGAGGCGCTCGAGGCGCTCGATGCGGCGCGGGCGGCGCCCGGCGGAGAGAGCGCCGGCGACGATCGGGCCGCGCCGGGCGCGAGCGCGCTCGCGCTTCGCCTCGCCCGGGTGCTCGAGGGCCGCGGGGCCTCCTTCTTCTCCGAGCTCGTCCGCGCGCTGCCCGACGTCCCGACGCGGGCCCTCGAGGAGGCGCTCTTCGAGCTCGCCGGCCTCGGCCTCGTCACGAACGACACCTTCGCCCCGCTGCGCGCCCGGGCCACCGCCCGCCGTGCCGCGGGCAGCCGTAGCCCCCGCGCCCTCCGCGCGCGCCGTCCGGGCCGCCACGCGCCCCCCGGTCCGACCTCGGGCCGCTGGTCGCGGGTCGCGCCCGCCTCCGACGAAGCGCTCTCGCCGACCGAAGCACTCCACGCCCGCACCCTCGCGCTGCTCGCCCGACACGGAATCCTGTCGCGGGAGTCGCTCGAGATCGAGCGCGAGCCCGGGGGCTTCGCGGCGGTGTATCCGGTCCTGCGGGAGCTCGAGGAGGCGGGGCGCGTGCGGCGGGGCCACTTCCTGGCCGGGTCCTCGAGCGCCCAGTTCGCATTGCCCGGCGCCGTCGACCGGCTGCGCGCGGCGCGGGCGCGGCCGACCGAGGGGCGCGCGGTCCTGCTCGCGTCGCTCGATCCGGCGCAGCCCTACGGCGGCGCGCTGCCGTGGCCGGCGTGCGGGGCGGGGCGGCCGCGGCGGGCGGTGGGGACGAGCGTCGTGCTCGTCGACGGACGGGCGGTGCTCTTCGTCGAGCGCGGAGGGAGGCAGGTGCTCTGCTTCGAGGACGCGATGGACGTGGCATCGAGGGGCGTGGCGAGCGATGAGACGGCCGCCGCGGCAGACGCGCGGCGGCTGGCGGCGCTGCAGCTGCTCGCGGGCAGCGTGGCGCGGCTCGGTCTGCGGCGGCTCGCGGTCGATTCGATCGACGGCGAGCCCGCGCTGCGCTCGCCCCGCGCGGAGCTCTTCCGCCGCGCGGGCTTCCGCGAGAGCGCCCGGGGCTTCGAGGCGGACCGGCTGACGCCGTCGCGTTAGGTCGCTCGCGTCGGGCCCGTCGCGTCGGGTCGCGCGCGCGTCAGGCCCCCGGCTCGATCGGATGGATGCCGATGCCGAAGGCCGTGGCGACCGAGGCCGCGGAGAGCGCGCCGCCCACTGCGAAGGCCAGCGCGAAGGCGTCGGGCGTGTCGCGGCCACCGTAGGCGAGGGCGAGCAGCATGATCCCGAAGGCGGCGCCGCCCTGGCCCATCAGGCGATTGGCGGCGCCGGCGATGCCGAGATCGTGGAGCGGGACCGAGCGGGCGATCGCCGCGGTGATCGAGGGCTGGGAGAGGCCGTGGCCGGCGCCCTGCAGGACGAGGCCCGCCACGAAGAGCCCGAGGCTCTCGACGTGGGCCGCCCAGGCCGAGAGGAAGAGGCCGAAGGTCAGGCCGGCGCAGCCGGTGACCGAGGCGACCCGCTCGCCGTAGGCCTCGCCGAAGCGGCCGCCGAGGGGCGAGAAGAGCGTGAGCGACGCGGTCCGGATCAGCACGATGTAGGACGCGACCGTCACCGAGTAGCCGAGCGAGAGCAGCAGGATCGGGGCGACGACGAAGGCGCCCATGTAGGCCGCGCTCGTGAAGGCGTTGGTCGCGAGGGTCGCGCTGAAGTTCGGCGAGCGGAAGAAGCCGAGGGGCATGAGCGGGGCCTCGACGCGGCCCTCGATCCAGACGAAGAGGGCGAGGCCGATGAGGCCGATCGCCACGGCATGGGGGATCCAGACCGAGAACGCGGCCGGGCTGCGGAGGCTGCCGAGGGCGTACATGAGGCCTCCGACCCCGAACGAGAGGGCGACCGAGCCCGCGACGTCGAAGCGCACGCGCAGGGGCTTCGTCTCCCGCAGCACGACCATCGCGAGGGCGAGGGCCAGCGCCGAGAAGCCCGCCTGCAGCAGGAACACGATCCGCCAGCCGAACAGGTCGACGAGCGGCCCGCCGGCGAAGAGCCCGAGCGCCGGCGCCGCCGCCGTCGTCATCGACCACCACCCCATCGCCCGCACCCGCTGCTCCGGCGGCGTCACCGAGAAGATCAGCGCCATCGCCGTCGGCTGGGTCGCGCCGCCCAGGATCGACGAGAGCGTCCGGAAGCCGATCAGCGAGGCCGGATCCCAGGCGAGGGCCGTGAGCACCGCGACCACTGTCGACCCCGCGAAGCCCAGCAGGAAGACCCGCCGGTGGCCGCGCTGGTCGCCGAGCTTGCCGAGGAGCGGGAAGGTGACGGCCGAGAGCAGCATCGGTGCCGAGACGACCCAGGCCATCGTCGTCTCCTCGGCGCCGAACTCGTCGGCGATCGAGGCGAGGGAGACGGCGAGGATCGTGACGGGGAAGCTCGTCGCGAACATGCCCGCGAGGGCGGCCAGCAGGACCCAGGTCGGGTAGCGGCCGCTCGCCTCGAGGCGGGCGATCAGGGCTTCGCGCCCGCCGTGGGCCGTTTCGGTCGGAGAGGTCATGGGCGCGCCAACGTAGCGCCGCGCGCCCGCGTTGAGCTGCTACGGTCGCGGCGCGATGGACTTCTCGCTGCTTCCGCCCCTCAACGCCGCCCTGAACGCCACGGCGACCGTCCTGCTGATCCAGGGCAGGCGGCTCGCCCGGCGGGGTGAGGTCGAGCGCCACCGTCGGGTGATGGGCGCGGCCTTCGCCGTCTCGAGCGTCTTCCTGGTCTCATACCTGGTCCACAAGTTCGCGCGCAACTTCGAGAACACCACCTTCCATGCCGAGGGCGCGGCCAAGCTCGCCTACCTCCTGCTGCTCGCCTCCCACGTGCTGCTCGCGATGAGCGTGCCCGTCTTCGCGATCGCGCTGATCCGCCTCGGCCTGCGGGACGAGCGCGAGCGCCACCGACGCCTCGCGCGCATCGCGTGGCCGATCTGGATCTACGTCTCCGTGACGGGCGTGCTCATCTATCTGCTCCTCTACCCCTTCAATCCGCCGCTCCCGCATCCGCCCGTCGAGTGATCGCCGGAGCCGGCTGCATCCAATCGTTGCAGCGCCGTCGCGCCGCGCGAATCGAAGCGGTGAGCGTCCTACTCTCGCGGGCGTGGACGGATTGGATCGCGACCGTGCTCCGCGCGTCTTCGAGCCGGCGGAGAAGTCGCGAAAGGCCGCGTCGCACTTGACGAATCTTGGAGTAGTGGGCTACTCCGCGGGCGCTTTCGACGGTCCGGAAACGGGCGCGCTGCCCGGGCTCCGCGGGCGTCGGTGCAACGCGTTCGAGAGGGTCGCTGGCTGCGTCAAATCGCCGCGCCGAGCGAGCGGGAAACCAGGCGTCGAGCCGGACAGAAGACAGGACAGAAGAGCGATGAGCTGGGTGTTCGAGCGTTTCACGAGATCGGTCGTGTCGATGGGCGCGCTTTTCATCTTCCTCGGAGCCGTCGCCTTCGCGGGCGCCGCCTCCGCGCAGGAAGCGAGCGGTGACCTCGCCAAGGGCAAGGCGCTGTTCGGGCTCTGCACCCAGTGCCACGGCGTCGACGGCGGCGGCATGCAGAAGGCCCTCGCGCCGGCGATCGCCGGGCTGCCGGCGTGGTACGTCGAGGCCCAGCTCGTGAAGTTCAAGTCGGGCCAGCGCGGCCTCCACGCCGGCGATACCGGCGGTCTGCGCATGTACCCGATGTCGCGCTGGCTGCAGAACGAGCAGGAGCAGAAGGACGTCGCCGCCTACGTCGCGAGCCTGCCGGCCGTCGCGCCCGCCGCGACCCTCGCCCAGGCGGGGGACGCCGCGAAGGGTCAGACCTACTACGCGGTGTGCAGCGCCTGCCATTCGCCCGACGGCTCGGGCAACCAGGGCATGGGCGCGCCGCCGCTCACGGGTCTGAACGACTGGTACCTGCTCAGCTCGATCCAGAAGTACAAGAAGAGCATCCGCGGCAGCCTGCCCGGGGACACCCTCGGCCCGGCGATGATCGGCATGGTCGCGACCCTGCCCGACGACGCCGCCGTGCTCGACGTGATCGCCCACATCCAGAGCCTTCGAAAATAGTCGCGGCCGGTCCGACCGCCGCGCGTCCCGAACATTTCGCCCCCTCCAGGAGAAGAAGCAGCCATGTCCGATCACGATGAACACGTCGAGCCCGAGAACCCGCCGGCGGACGCCTTCGCCACCCGCCTTTTCTTCCTCTCGATCACCGGCGTCCTCGGCTTCATCGCCGTCGTCTTCACCTTCATCTTGAAGTGATCGCGATCCCGAAGTGATCCCGGCCCGAGCCGGGATCCGGGGCCGACCGTTTCGTTTCCTCCAGCTCGACCGCCCGTGGGTCGTCAGGCCAAAGACATGATCCTCGAATCGCTCCTTCCGAGTGCATCGACGTACGCAGGCGACATCGACTTCCTGTTCGATCTGATCACGCTGCTCGTCGGGATTCCCTTCCTGGTCTCCTGCTACCTCTTCTTCACGTTCATCTTCCGCTTCAAGGCGAAGAGCGGACAGAAGGCGATGTACATCAGCGGGACCGAGCACCAGTACATGAAGTGGATCCACCGGGCCCACATGCCGATCCTGGTGTTCGACGTGATCATCGTGATCTTCGCCGTGCGGGTCTGGTACGACGTCAAGCAGAACCTGCCGGAGGCAAACTCGACGGTGCGCGTGATCGCGCAGCAGTGGGCCTGGACCTTCGTCCACCCCGGTCCGGACAACGTCCTCGACACCGCCGACGACATCACGACGATCAACGAGCTCCACGTCGCGAAGGACACGCTCTACCACTACAAGCTCGAGGCGAAGGACGTCCTGCACAACTTCTCGGTGCCGGTCTTCCGCCTGAAGCAGGACGCGATCCCGGGCCGCATCATCACGGGCTGGTTCGAGCCGACCATGGCGGGGACCTTCGACATCCAGTGCGCGGAGATCTGCGGCATCGGCCACGGCCTGATGCCCGCGAAGATCGTCATCGAGGACGCGGCGCAGCACGCGGCGTGGGTCGAGGAGAACTCGCCGGTGTCGCTGGCGATGGCGTCGAACCAGTAAGAGGCAGGCGTCGGCCGGCGGATCGACGCGACGAAGGAGCGCGACCGCAAGGCGCGATCGAGAGAAGAGACAGAAGGATCAAGGTCCCGGATCGGGACCGCTCGAAGCGGATGGGCGACGGCCGCGCTTCGAATGCCGGGGAGAGAGAACGACATGGCGGAATCGATTCGGGTCGAGCACGCAGCTCATCACGACGATCACCACGGCGCCCATCATGGCGGGCACGAGATGAGCTTCACGGAGAAGTACATCTTCCCCCTCGATCACAAGATGATCGCCATGCAGTACATGTTCACCGGCATGTTCATGGCCCTGATCGGCGGCTTCTTCGCCTACGCGTTCCGCTGGCAGATCGCGTTCCCCGGGACCGAGGCGCCGCTCTTCGGCCAGGTCTCGCCCGCCGAGTACAACTCGCTGGTGACCAATCACGGCACCATCATGATCTTCTGGGTCGCGATGCCCGTCCTGATCGCGGCCTTCGGCAACTACCTGATCCCGCTGATGATCGGCGCGGACGACATGGTCTTTCCGAAGATCAACCGCCTCAGCTATCAGGTCTTCCTGATCTCGGCGATCATCATCCTGTCGTCGTTCTTCGTGGAGGGCGGCGCGTTCGGCGGCGCCTGGACCGCGTACCCGCCGCTCTCGACCAAGGCCGAGTACAGCCTGACGCCCCTCGGCTCGACCCTCTGGATCACCGCCGTCGCCCTCGAATTCGTCGCCTTCCTCCTCGGCGGCATCAACTTCATCACGACCGCGATGAACAGCCGCGCGCCGGGCATGAAGATGTGGGACATCCCGATGGTGGTCTGGATGATCGTCATCGCCAGCATTCTCTTCATGCTCTCGGTCGGCCCGCTGCTCGCCGGCGGCATCATGATGATCTTCGACCAGAACCTCGGCACCGCCTTCTTCAACCCGGACAAGGGTGGTGATCCGATCCTCTGGCAGCACCTCTTCTGGTTCTTCGGCCATCCCGAGGTCTACGTCGTGCTGCTGCCCGCCGTCGGCATCGTCGCCGAGATCATCACGGTCTTCGGCCGCAAGAAGCTCTTCGGCTACAAGACGGTCCTCTACACCGCCATCGGCACCGGCGTCCTCTCCTTCACCGTCTGGGCCCATCACCAGTTCATCGCCGGCATCGACCCGCGCATGGCGAACGTCTTCACCGTGACGACGCTCCTCATCTCGGTCCCGATCGCCGAGATGATGTTCGTCTACATCGCGACGCTCTACGGCGGCTCGATCACGCTGACGACCCCGATGCTCTGGGCGCTGTCGTTCATCTTCGAGTTCCTGATCGGCGGCATCACCGGCATCTTCCTGGGCGCGTCGGGCAACGACATCTACATGCACGACACCTACTTCGTGCTCGCCCACTTCCACTACACCTTCTATCCGATCGCCATCATCGGGACCTACGCGGGCTTCACCTACTGGTTCCCGAAGATGTTCGGACGGATGATGAACGACACCCTCGGCAAGATTCATTTCTGGCTGACGATCATCCCGTTCAACCTGATCTTCCTGCCCCTCTTCGTCCTGGGCGCCGCGGGCCACCACCGCCGCATCTTCGACTACCGGAACTTCCCGGAGCTGTCGTATCCCTGGATGTGGGACCTGCAGGCGCTGGCGACCTACTCGCTGATCGTGATGCTGCTCGCCCAGGTGATCTTCTTCTACAACGTGATCTCGAGCTGGATCTCGGGACCGAAGGCCCCGAAGAACCCGTGGAACGCGAACACCTTCGAGTGGACCGCGACGTCGCCGCCGCCCCACGGCAACTGGCCCGAGGGTCTGCCGACCTGCTACCGCGGCCCGTACGAGTACAGCCACCCGGATCGCAAGGGCTCGGACTACTGGCCCCAGAACGAGCCGGCCTGAGCGAGGCGAGCGTGGCCCGCGTGACGGCGGGTCGGTGGAGACAAGGGCGGACGGCGAAGGCCGCCGCCTGAAACAAATCGAGATGGGCTGACGGGGACCGGACGACCGCCAGCCAGATGGAGTCGACGATGTCTGCGAGACCGATTGCAACGACGCGCAGCGCGGCGGGGATGCCGACGGCGCGGCTGGCAGTGTGGTGGCTGATCGCTTCCGAAATCGTGATCTTCGGTGGCGTCCTCGGCTCCTACATCATGCACCGCCTGGCCCACGGCATCTGGGCGGACTACGCCGCCAACACGAACCCGTGGATCGGCGCGTTCAACACCTTCGTGCTCCTGACGTCGAGCCTCTCGGCCGTGCTGGCCCACCAGGCGGCGGAGCGCGGCGACGGCAAGCGGGCCGCGAACCTGCTCTATCTCACGACCCTCGGCGGCGTGATCTTCCTCTGCGTCAAGGCCTTCGAGTGGACGACCGAGATCAGCCACGGCATGACGATCGCGTCGAACACCTTCTGGTCTTTCTACTACACGGCCGCCGGCATCCACGCGGCCCACGTGATCGCGGGCGGCATCATCATGCTCTTCGTCGCGCAGACTGCCAAGCGGAACGAAGAGCTCCACCGCGTCGAGATCATCGGGATCTACTGGCACTTCGTCGATCTCGTCTGGATCTTCCTCTTCCCGCTCCTCTACATCGCGAAGTAACGAACCCCGTCCGACCACCGATCGCCGGGGCGCGAGCGCCGGTCGAAACGAAGCGACGAAACGAGCCGAGGCCATCATGAGCGATCATTCTCACGCAGGACACGCCGCCGGAAGTCACGAAGCCCACGGCGACTCCCACTACATCAAGGTCTACTTCACGCTGCTCGCTCTGCTGACGGTCTCGATCGTCGGCCCGATGATCGGCATCAAGGTCGTCACGCTGATCACGGCCTTCGGGATCGCGGTCGTGAAGGCCTTCCTCGTCGCCAAGAACTTCATGCACATCAATCTGACGCCGCGCTTCGTCATCTACGCGGTCGTCACGACCCTGATCTTCATGTTCCTGTTCTTCGCCGGCGCCGCGCCGGACGTCATGAAGAGCCACGGCACCAACTGGGAGAAGCCCGGCTGGATCGCCGCGGAGAAGGCGTACGCGGAAGGCGACATCGTCGGCGCGAGCTTCGGTGCGGCGATCCAGGGCCACGGCGCCGGTCATGGCGAAGGCCATGCCGAGGGCGGCGAGGGCCACGGTGATGGACACGAGGCCGGCGGACACTAGAGTCCAGGCTGCCTGCAGTCGGGCCGGCCATTACGCCGGCGCCGGCCATCGGGCCGGCAGGGGGGCCGGCCGCCAGGCAGCGAGGTAGCCATGAGCATGCGCACGACCTCCCCGCCGATCCGCCTCGTCGCCGCCGAGCACGGCGAGCCCCGCGTCATCTCGAATGGCGTGCTGGGCATGTCGCTCTTCGTGCTGACCGAGATCATGCTCTTCGCCGGCATGATCAGCGTCTTCAACATCGTCCGCGCCTCGTCGGTCGTCTGGCCGCCGCCGGGCCAGCCCCGGCTGCCCGTCGAGGAGACGGCGATCAACTCGCTGGCGCTGCTCGCCTCGGGCGTCTGCTTCTATCTCGCCCAGCGCCGCTTCGCCGTCTCCCGCCCCACGGCGCGGACCCCGCTGACCCTCGCCCTCGCGCTCGGCTCGTTCTTCGTGCTGTTCCAGGGCTACGAGTGGGTCTCGATGATCGCCCAGGGTCTGACCCTGACGTCGTCGACCCTGGGGAGCTTCTTCTATCTGATCGTGGGCATGCACGCGCTCCACGTCATGGCGGCGATCGGCATGCTGTTCCAGACGTGGCGCCGCCACGCGCAGGGCTGGCTGCAGCCCTCGCAGCTCGCGACGACGGGTGTGTTCTGGTACTTCGTGGTCGGTGCCTGGCCGATCATCTACTGGCGGGTCTACCTGTGAGGGGCGGTCGGTCGAGCCGATTTGCTGCTCGCGTCGCGGGCGCGATCGCGCCGCTCGCCGCGGCGGTCTTCGTCGTCGGGTTCCCGCGGCTCGTCGAGGCCTGCGCGGTGTGTACGTCGGGCCGCGAAGACGAGAACAACACGGCCTTCCTGATCTCGACGATCTTCCTGTCGCTCCTGCCGCTCGCCGGGCTCGGGACGCTGGTCTTCGTGATCTGGCGCCGCCTTCGCGCGCTCGAGGCCCAGGGCCGGGGCGCCGAGAGCGCGCCGATCGCCTCGGCGTCAGTCGCGTCGTCGATCCCCGCGCCCTGATCGCGCCCGCGTCACGACGATGCTCGCCGTCTCGGTCGTGAGATCGAAGACGATCCGCGCCTCCCCGTCCTCGAGCTGCCGCAGCACGTCGCGGACCTTGCTCTCGAGGGAGCGGTCGGCGTGGCCGTAGTCCGTGCCTTCGCGGCTCACGAACTCCTCGACGAGGCCCTGCAGCGCCTCCGCCGAGAGGTTGCTCGGCGAGAGCTCGACGCCTTCTTCCTCGGCCTCGGTCCGGGCCTCCGTCCGGGTCTCGGTGCGGGGGCGATCCGACGGGGACTCGAAGACGGCATCCACGGGAACGAGCGTGCGATCGCGGGGCGGCATACCGGGAGCCTAGCGACTCGGGTCGCCGGCCGCGCAGCAGCGGCCGGGGGCCGCGACCGAGCCGGGTACTCCGCCGCGAACCACGCCGAGTCGGCTGCTAGAGTCGGGCCATGAAGGTCGATGCCCCCCTCTACTCGTTCGACGCCCCCGAGCCCGAGGCTCGCCGACTCGAAGCCAAGGGCTATGCCGGCGGGTTCACGTTCGAAGGCCCCCACGACCCCTTCTTCCCTCTGCTGCTGGCCGCGCGCGCGACGGAGCGCATCGAGCTCTACACCGCCGTCGCGATCGCCTTCTCCCGCAACCCGATGATCCTCGCGAACATCGGCTGGGATCTACAGCAGCTCTCGAAGGGCCGGTTCATTCTCGGCCTCGGGACCCAGATCAAGGCCCACATCGAGCGGCGCTTCTCGATGCCCTGGTCCCATCCCGCCGCCCGGATGCGCGAGATGGTCCTCGCGATCCAGTCCATCTGGCGCTGCTGGCAGAACAAGGAGCGCCTCGAGTTCCGCGGCGAGTTCTACCAGCACACGCTGATGACCCCCGCCTTCTGCCCGAGCCCGACCGAGTACGGCGGTCCGCGCATCTTCCTCGCTGGCGTCGGCCCGCGCATGACCGAGGTCGCAGGCGAGGTCGCGGACGGCTTCTTCGTCCATCCCTTCAATACGCTCGAGTCGCTCCGCCGGCTGACGCTGCCCGCCCTCGAGCGCGGCCTCGAGCGGGCCGGCCGACCGCGATCGGCGATCGAGATCTCGAGCCAGCTGATGATCTGCTCGGGGACGACCGACGAGGAGCTCGAGCGCGTGCGCCTCGCGACGAAGGGACAGATCGCCTTCTACGGCTCGACCCCCGCCTATCGTCCCGTCCTCGACGTCCACGGCTGGGGCGACCTCCAGCCGACGTTGAACCGGCTGTCGAAGGAAGGAAAGTGGGCCGAGATGACGTCGCTGATCCGCGACGAGCTGCTCGAGGCGATCGCCGTCTGTGCGCCGATGAAGGACGTGGCGCGGCGGGTCCGCGAGCGGTGCGACGGCCGGGTCGATCGCGTCAGCCTCGTCGGCCACTGGACGAAGGACCCCGACGTCTGGGACGACGTGGTTCGGGATCTCTCGGCGGGCTGAAAGGACGAGGCGCGGCCGTCACCGCCCGCGCGGGTCGTGGGCCCGCGCCCCGATCGGATCCCGCGCGCCCAGGTACTGAACGACGTCCTTCGAGAACACGAGATCGAGGGTCCAGTCGATCATGACGCGCAGCTTCTTCTCCGCCCGCGGCAGCTTCGCGAGATAGATCGTCCGCCAGAGCCACCACGCGAAGAACCCCGAGAACTGGAAGCCGAAGATCTGTGCGACGCCCGAGCGCCGACCGATCGCGGCGAGCTGGCCGATCGCGCGGTAGCGGAAGCGCCGCCGCGGCTCTTCGCCCGCGAGCCGGGCGAGGACGTTCTCCGCGGCGACGCGCGCCTCGCGGGAGGCATGTTGGGCCGTCGGCGGGTGGAAGCCGCCCTCTGCACCGTTCGGGATCGCCGCACAGTCTCCGACCGCGAACACGTTCGCGCGCCCCGGCACCTCGAGCGTCTCCGCGACGCGGATCCGCCCACGCTCGAGGACGACGGGCAGGCGCTCGACGAGGGGGTTCGGCGCGGTTCCCGCCGTCCAGACGACGGTCGCGGCCTCGAGCTTCGTCCCGTCCGAGAGCTCGACGTGCGTCCCGTCGACGTGGGCGACCTTCGTCCCGGTGCGGACCTCGATCCCGTCCCGGGTCAGGATCGAGCGGGCGTAGGCGCCCAGCGATCCGCCGAGCTCGGGGAGGAGCTCGGCGCCGGAGTGGACGAGGGTGACCCGCAGATCGGCGGGCGAGAGGTGGGGATAGAGCGAGAGCGCCTGCTGCAGGAAGTCGTTGATGCCGGCCGTCGTCTCGACCCCCGAAAAGCCACCGCCCGCGACGACGAAGGAGAGCAGCGGATGGCGCGTCGAGGCGGCGCACTCGGTGTCGGCCTCCTCGATGCAGGCGATCAGGTGGTTTCGCAGCTGCATCGCGTCGTCCAGGCTCTTCATCGTGAAGGCGTTCTGCTCGAGGCCCGGTGTCCCGAAGAAGTGGGTCGACGACCCGAGCGCGAGCACGAGGACGTCGTACTCCACGGCGTGGACGTGGTGGTCGGAGCCGTGACACAGCCTCACCCGCCGCGCATCGAGATCGATCTCCTCGACCGTGCCCGCGAAGAAGTGGACCCGGCGCAGGATCTTGCGGATCGGGCTCACGACGTTCGTCAGGTCGAGATCGCTCGCCGCGACCTCGTGCAGCATCGGCGTGAAGAGGAAGAAGTTGTCCCGCGCGACGAGCGTGACCTCGACCTCGTCGGTGACGCCGAGCCGACGCTGCAGCTCGAGCGCGGTGAAGACGCCGCCGAAGCCGCCGCCCAGGATCAGCACGCGCTTCACGTGCGCGTCCGTCGCACCGAGATGCGCGCAGGAGACCTGGGAGGCGACGCTCCCCGGCGCGTTCGCTGCGGCCGAGAGGCGCGGCAGGAACCAGTCGCCGACGAAGGGCAGCTCCCGCCGGCGCAGGGCGATCAGCGCCAGCGCGCTCGCGAAGACGACCAGCGCCAGCCCGAACAGGAGCCCGCCATCCCCCTGGACCTCGATCCCGAGCACCGTCAGATGGCTCATGATCGCGCCCGAGATGATCCCCACCGCGAGCACGGCGCCGAGCACGACCGTCTGAGGCGCGAGGAGCAGGATCGAGGCGACGAGCTCCCCGATCCCGGACCCGATCCGCCCCCAGGGCTCGAGGCCCAGGGTCGAGAAGATGTAGACCGACTCCGGCGCGGCCGTGAACTTGAAGAACAAGGTCTGGAACAGGATCCCTGCCGCGATCAGGCGGAGCGCCCAGTCGAGCGCCGTGGCTCCGATTCCTTTGTCCCAGGGATGCATCTTCATCGCGAAGCTCCTCTCTCGAAGGCGTTCTCCGGCCCGCCCTCTCTCGTTCTCTCGATCCGCGCTCTTCACCCGGCGTCGTCCCCTTCGAGTCGCTCCGACCCGATCGGGTCACAGCCCCAGGAAGTTCCGGACGCGCCGGGCGAAGGACGGCCCCCCGCTCCGCGTCCCGTTCTTCGCGACGAGGCCCGGCCAGTTGGCGTCGGCCCGCTTCAGGTTGCCCGGGGTGTCGGCATTGAAGAGGTCGTAGGCCTTCTGCGTGTGCTGCAGGAGGAGGCGACCGTCCTCGATCTGGAAGATCTCGGGGTCGATCGGCGAGATCTTGTCGATCGAGGCCGCGTAGGCGCAGTAGCCACCGAAGGCCGGGACGTACTTCGCGGGATCCGACTCGAACTTCGCGCGCCGCTCCTCGCTGGTGAAGTGGTACCGGGCCCCGTCGTAGACGGCCTCGTGCTCGGCCGATCCGCGGACGGCGCGTCCCTCCTCGAAGTAGGCGAGGGGGTCGTAGCCCTGGAGCGCGAGGCCCGTCCCGTCGGTGTTCACGAGGTGGGTCCGGCCCGTTCCGTTGCGCTCGACGAGCCCCGGCCAGTTGCGGTCGGCGGCGGCCAGGCTCGCCGCGACGTCGCGGTGCCAGAGGTCGTAGGCCTTCTGGTTGTGCTGCAGGACGAGGCGGCCCTCGACGACGTCGAAGACGAGGGGCGAGACCGGCGAGAGGCGGTCGATCGAGGCCGCATAGCCGCAGTAGCCCCCGTAGGCCGGGGCATAGCGTGCGGGATCCGCGTCGAAGAGCCGCTTGTGCTCGGCGCTCGCGAAGTGATAGGTCGCGTCCTGCCAGGTCGAGTGGTGGCGGGGATCGCCCTTCGTGGGGCGGCCGTCGGTGAAGTAGGCGACGGGGTCGTAGCCCTGGAGGGCCACGCCCTCGTGATCCCGGTTGACGAGGATGCGCTCGTCCGGGGAAGGCGCGCTCGCCGCCGGGTCCTCGCCGGGCGACGCCGCGAGGCTGCCGGTCGCCGCGAAGAGGCCGAGGGCCAGGATCGAAAGGAGGACCGCCCGCAGGCGGCGGGCCCGCTCCCGGGCCGGGGCGCCCGCGCGGTCGCGGACCGAATCGCTCGAAATACCGCCAGACGACACGCTCTTCTGCATGATCTCGTTCTCCCATGGGGCCGCGTTGCGCGGAGTCGATCGTCGGATGCAGGCCGGCCCGGGCGGGTAACCGCGTCGAAGTCGGCGCAGCCGCCCGCGGCCGGGAGCAGGCCCGTGCGCGAATTCCTGCTCGTCGATTCCGAGGCGTTTCGGTTATGCTGGGCCGCGCCGTCCCAGGGGCCGCTCCGCGCGGGCCCTGCGCGTACCCCGCCGAGCCCGGCGAAGACGGCGACGGAGGCCTCGCATGAATCAGGCGACGTCCATGCGTCCCGCGACCTCGAAGGCGCTCGAGAAGTGGAACGCCGAGCTCGCCTTCCGCTCCGTCGTCGAAGCGACCTCCGATCGATCGGGCATCGAGTTCCTGCGCCAGCTCGTGAAGAGCCTCGCCGAGTCGCTGAACGTCCCGTACGCCTTCGTCGCGGAGTTCGCCGGCGCCGAGGACCGCGTCCGCACGCTCGCCTTCTGGAGCCAGGGCGATTGGCGCTCGAACGTCGAGTACCGCCTCTCCGGCACGCCCTGCGAGCACGTCGTCGCCGGCCAGTTCTGCCTGTTCAAGGACGACGTCCAGCGGCTCTTCCCGTACGACTCGGATCTCGTGACCCTCGGCGCGCGCAGCTATCTCGGCGTCCCCCTGAAGAGTGCCCACGGCCAGACCCTGGGCCATCTCGCGGCCCTCGACTGCGAGCCGATGAGCGACTCGCCCCGGGACATCGCGCTCTTCGAGGTCTTCGCGAATCGCGCGCGCGTCGAGCTCGAGCGGCTGCATGCCGAGGCGGTGATGCAGAGCGCCTTCCGCGATCTCGAGGTCCGCCTCGAGTCGACGGAGCAGCGTCTCACCGTCGCCCACGAGCATCTCGATCTCGCCTACGGCGAGCTCCAGGCGCTGCTCGAGATCAACCAGCTGACGACCAAACATCTGCGGCGGGCGGATCTCTTCGCCGAGCTCGCGCGGTCGGTGAAGCCGCTGCTCGCCTGCGAGCGGTTCGGGATCGAGGTGCCGACGGGGCCGGAGTCGCTCCGGGTCCACGTGCTCGCCCTCGATCAGCCCGCGCGCGGCCCGATGATCGAGGAGTTCCCCTCGGCGGGGACCGCCTGCCGCTGGGCCCAGGAGGAGCGGAGCCGCTACGTCGCGGGCTCGCGCGCCGAGCTGCGCGAGCGATTTCCGATGACCTACACCGTGATGGAGCGCGAGGGGATGGAGTCGCTCTGCGCGATCCCGCTGCTGCGCGAGGAGAAGAGCTTCGGCGCGCTCTTCTTCATGTCGACGCGCCAGGACGCCTATCGCGACATCCATACGGCGCTGCTCGACCGCGTCGGGACGGCGGTCGCCGTCGCGGTCGACAACTGCTCGGTCTACGAGCAGGTGGCGTCGCTCCGGGACAAGCTCCTCGCCGAGAACGCCTATCTCCAGGAGGAGATCCAGCAGGCCCACGACCACGGCGACATCGTCGGTCGCAGCCCCGCGATCGGGAAGATCCTCTCCCTCGTCGATACGCTCGCCGCGACCAACTCGACCGTCCTCATCCTCGGCGAGACGGGGACGGGCAAGGAGCTGATCGCCCGCGCGCTCCACGAGCGGAGCCCGCGGCGCGAGCGGCCGCTCGTCAAGGTCAACTGCTCCGCGATCTCGGCGGGGCTCGTCGAGAGCGAGCTCTTCGGCCACGTGAAGGGCGCGTTCACCGGCGCCGTCACCAGCCGCATGGGCCGCTTCGAGGTCGCGAACGGCG
>JAXLZA010000023.1:0-34909 GCA_046351135.1 Myxococcota bacterium
AACGAAACCTTCTAGCGCGGACTCGCCGCTGATCGGCGATCCGTTAGGCAGACAGCGCGGAGCGCGGAGATGAATCGTCTCAACTGCCGAGAAGTCGAGCGCGATGAGTCGCAGCTTCAAGCCTTCCTCCCCGAACGCTTTGTTCTGTTTCAGCCGCGGTGGGAGCCTGGATCTGGTCGAGCGTGGGAGGAAATCTCGGACCAGATCGAAGAACTCTCTGATCGGAACGGCGTTCTCGATCTGACCTCTGCTGACGCGCAGGCAATACTCAGCACGCGAGATCCTTCGTGGCCGGAATACCTCGCAAGCCTCAGCCCTGACGTCCGAGAACATGCCGACGCGGCACGCTCATGGCTTCTCGCGAGAGCTGGTGGCATTCCTACGGCCGACGAGTGGTGCAACAAATACTGCCTTGCGTTTTCTGATGGCCGAATCCTTGACCTCGGATGGCGCGCGTGGGCCCAATTCGCTTCCGCGTGTGTCGATCGGCGTGAGTCTTTCCTCAGGTATTACGATCGCGAAACGTGCCAAGCGTGGGCCGAGCAAGACCGCTGCCTAACCAGCAAATGAACCAGACGAGTTCGAAGCCGAGGCCGTCGCGGCTACGCCGCCTAGGCCGGCCTTCGGCCGGAAGGCGGCTTGTGCGGCTTCGCGCCGGCCGCGGTACTCTCGCCGAACCTCATTAGCGCGAACTCGCAGGTTATCTGCGATTCGTTATGCGGCATCCGCGAGACATCTCGCAACTTCGAGAGGTGCCAGGTGAAGACGCGACATCCGCTTGAAGGGATATGGGTCTCGAACTCCGGAGTCTCTTCAATCGAATACTCAATCGAGCGGCTCGAAAATTCTCCCTCCGTCGCGGCGCGGGACGCCGAAGATGGCGAGATACTCGAGGTTAAGGCCGTCCAATGGGACGGTGAGGTTCTGGAGTTTGTCTTGCGAACTCCGTCGACTGGGTGGGAAGTCTTGATCTGCGCGTCGGTAGCCGACTCGGACCATGCTCGATTCCAAGTAACTCATATTGAAGAACGCGTAAGGCGGGGCGCGTAGCCATAGACGCCGCATAACCAGCAAATGAACCTGACAAGTTCGAGGTCGAGGCCGTCGCGGCTGCGCCGCCTAAACCGGCCTTCGGCCGGAAGGCGGCTTGTGCGGCTTCGCGCCGGCCGCTGTACTCTCGCCGAAACCTTCTAGCGCGAACTCGCAGGTTATCTGCGATTCGTTATGCGGCGGACGATGTCTTTTGAGAGACAAACTACTGAATTCGACTGGCGCGGCGTTTAGCGCCTGGATCCTGCCATTCGTCTATTTGGCGTTTTCTGGTCCGCCGCTGGAGTCATCCGGAAGAATCGATAATTCAGCGTACCTCGCGGGGGGCGCGATTCTAATGTTGACGCCGGTCATTCTGACCGCGCTCTTTGCCTACTTCTTCTCCGTGGTATCAATCCTTTCGTTCCTCGGCCTCGATTCGCTATCCGCTCGTCTATTGATAGCCAGTATCCCCTCAGCAGCATTTGGACTGTTGGTGTATCGCGATGCGGCCTCGGATGTCAGCGGGCTTTACGCGCTTCGGATTGGAGCGGAGGCAAGCGGCCTCCCGTTCGGCATTCTCGCAACAGGCGAGCTTGCTCGCTGGTTCGGTGTCCGCCGCATAACACACCGCTGCAGACGGACGAGCCCCTAGCCGAGCCCGTCCCGATCCCCGCCGCCCTCGATCCTCCGCCCTTCGGGCTCCGGAAAGGGCGGCTCGTGCGGCCTCGCGGCGGCCGCTGTACTCTCGCCGGCAACTTCTAGCGCGGCTCGCCGCTGATCGGTGATCCGTTATGCGGCGAGACCCGTTGCCCAATCAATCGATGAGTATCGCGGTATTCCTGACCGCTGGCTTGCAAATCGCGGCGAGCGAGTCTAATCGCGTTGAGTTCGAGATGCCGCAGAACGAGTCGCGACTGAGCGAGGCGACGATTCGGGCTCATGTCCCTGGGATTCCTCCGTCGTGGAGCCTCAACAACAGCTGTTTCGATACCAATGGGGCCGGAGAGACTACTGCCCGATTCGAATTTGCTCCCGCGAGCGGCGGCGAGGCGTCGGCAAAACTAATCCTGGTCTCATGCCATTCAGATGCTGACAGCCCTAAGCGCAATGCAGAATGCTCGATAGCTCGAGAACGCTCCCGTCTGGTTTGGCAGAAGACTCGTTTCGTCAGGGTGGTCGATGAGGCCGATGGCAGGGATCTGCGCCAGTTGATGGATGAGCTCGAACGATTGTTCAAGACTCGATACGTGGTCGGAGCTCCCCAGTTCTTGAAGATCGAGATTCGGGAGAATGAGATCGAGATGGAGTGGGGGGACTGCTTCTGTCCCCAGATTGAATTCGCTCGATTCAAGGACGACGGGCATTCCCTTGAGTTTCTCGACAAAAGAGACAAGGGAAGTTGCTTCTCGTCCTGACGCTGACCGGTCGGGGATATGGTTAACAGAAGTCCGGGGACATGGTTTACCCCTTGCCTTGACCGGTGATCCGTTAGGCAGCGCTACGTGTCACAAGACGTGAGTCGAATTAGCGCCCAGGTGACACGCGAGTCATGGTCTCCGCATCCTTGTCAGTTGTCCTTGGATCGCTCGCCTGGCTCGGAGCAGCGCCGCCCCTTGTCCCCGCCGTGGGGCTCGCGCTTGGTCTGAACGCGCTCCTCAAGCTCAAGGCCGACATTCCGCGACGCATGTCATTCTGGATCGCATGGGCCGGAGCAGCTCTATCCGGCAGTGCCGTCGCCCTTGCAATCTTGTCGCAATACGGCGCCCTATGATGCCAGTATCCGTTGGTGTCTCTGAAGCTCAAGCCCTGCGCCGCCTAACTAGAAAATGAACCTGACAAGTTCAAGGTCGAGCCCGTGGCGGCTACGCCGCCTAGACCAGCCTTCGGCCGGAAGGCGGCTTGTGCGGCATCGCGCCGGCCGCTGTACTCTCGCCGAAACCTTCTAGCGCGGACTCGCAGGTTAGCCGCGGTCCGTTATGCGGCATGGAAGATCTGCGGTGCTGAGACGAACCATGGCGGCCATGCTCATTCTTGCAATCCCGCTCTCTGCTGGATGTCGAAAGCCCGAGATTGACGGGCGGCCGGCGGAAGCAGCTGGCTCCCCGAGCCAAGTGCGGGAGTCGAAAACGGATTCGCTTCCGCAGGCAGGATCGGCCGAAGTTCGGGCGATGGTTGATCGCCGGGCAAACGCGCTCGCATCGCAATGCAAGAGACGCGAGACATCCAGCGAGCCTGCGCAGGCGCTTGTTCAGGTCCCGCCGAAGTTTCCCGACGTGGCAATTCAAAATCGTCTAACTGGGCGCGTATTGGTCGAAGGTACCCTTACGCGCGAAGGCCGAATCGAGAACCCTCGCGTCATCGCAGCGGACGGCGCTCCCGTATTCAACGAGGCCGCGCTCGTGGCCTTTCAAAACTGGCGGTTCTGTCCCTTACGCGAAGGCGAACCGGACTACAGCAACCCCTATCGGGTCTCGATTCCATTCCTGCAAGATTAGCCGCCACGCCGCATAACCAGCGGCTGCAGACGGACGAGCCTTGGACGAGCCCGTAGCGGGCTTTGCCGCCCGCTAGGCCGGCGGTCTCTGTGGCCTTGGAAGCGGGCGGCTCGTGCGGCTCCGCAGCGGACTATGTACCTTCGCCGAAACTTCCTAGCAACGGATCGCCGCTGATCCGCGATCCGTTATGCGGCATTCAATGATGCGACGAGCCATGGCGATAGGAATATCTGCGCTTGCTCCGCTTCTGATAGCCCTCGACATGCAGGTCGACGATCTCGACAAGCAATCGGAGGTTGAGCGTCGATCCTCCTTCGAGCGATTTATCTACGTCCTCGATGGCGTGATCGAACAGCAGATCGAGGAGATTGCGACATTAGATCCTGCGGCGAATCTCGGGAGCCTGCGACGAGCTCATTATGACTGGAAGCTGAGCCGCGATTTGAAATGCGCCGAGGTCGGTCGGACTGAGCCTGCCGACCTCAAGGAACTGGAGTGCCGATCGAACCTGAGCGAGGAGTACTACCAGAAACTCGAAGAGCGAATCGCCGAACTCCAATCATTGGCAGGGAAGAGTGGCGCAGTGCCGTGAACGCCGCCTAACTAGCGGCTGAACCAGCCCGCGGCCGAGGCCGTCCCGGGGACGCCGCCCAGACCGACCTTCGGCCCGAGGCCGGCTTGTGCGGCTCGGCGCCGGCCGCTGTACCCTCGCCGACAACTACTAGCGCGGACTCGCCGCTGATCGGTGATCCGTTGGGCGGCGATCGCGACGATGCGGGAGTCGGCACTCATCGCTCTGTTGGCAGCCATCCTCTCGGCCTGCTTCGCCACACACGAGCCGCCCTCGATTGCCTTTGCGCATTCGACGCGGCCGTTGGCACTCTCCCTCGCCGCTCAGTATCAGTCACAAGAGCGGCGGACCGACATGCACCCAGACGTCCAGCGAATGCTCCACGAGTTGGACATCGAAACTGAGCGCCGATTCGTCGAAGACCTTCGGGCTACAGGTCTCTTCCTCTCGGTGGAACCAGCCTCAGCCACTACGCGCCGCCCGAACCTCCTCGCGATTCGTTTGCCCTACGAGGTCGACGAAACCGCCTACTGCGGTGAGATTACGGTCGCGCCTTCGATTCTCACCGCAGGCTTGGTGCCCATGCGGGACTGTCACCGTTCGTATCAGATTCAGTTTGTCAACGAATCAACTGGCGCGACACTGTCTTTCCAGGACACGTACTCGTCGGACACATGGATCGGTTGGATTCCGATCTTCATGAATTTCGGGGAAGATTGGCACTGGTACGGTCCGCCCGACGACGATTTACGCATCGCCTACCTACGGCAAGATCTGTCCGAGATCCGGAGCGACCTCATGCGCCTGGCCGGGGTCGATGATGATTGAGGCCGCGCCTTCAAGCCAACCTCAACTCTGGGCGTGCGATCGTCCCCCGTAGTCGCCGCCCAACAAGGCTCTTCAGACCGGGCCCTGCGCGCGCCATTCGACGTCTGGTAGTGTTTGGCATTGCAACTTGGGCGCTTCGGCAGGCCGTCGGCGGCGGGCCCGGCAGCTGAGCGCGCTTCCGTTAGGCGGCCGCCATGCTCCGCGCGATCGCGCAGTTCCTCTTTTGGAGCGAAGATCGGGAATTCTGGTCTAGCGGTACGCTCGAGGAGACTGAACGCGCGCTAGAGCGGGCGCTGCCCCTCTTTCTTTCTGCCGACCTCCGACCTGCCGTCGTAAGATCTCATCTATCCCGGGAAAGAGTGAGATGTTGGTACTTCAATCCAATGGCAAGAGGGTGGCGCGGCGCACACCCAGAGTTTGAGGGGCGTCTCGAGGACGTCGCAGGCAAAGCTCGACTGTCGGGGCGACTCTACGTGCGACGTGGGGGCCCATTGGGTCTCGCAGTATGGACAAGCTGCGCCCTCATTTTTTCGGTCCTGCCCTCCGGGATGGTTCTCGCGCGCTCCGAGCTGCCTCCATTGGGGATCCTGTTCGGATGTATCTTCGGGGCGGCAGGCCTTGGATTCGCCGCGATTGGAATTTGGGCGATTCATGAGGTGAATGCGGAAGCCCGAGAAATCTCAAATTTGATAAGCGACGCGATCCAGCGTGCGATTGAGCGGTCGGCTGCCTAACCAGCCGGTTAACGGTCTCCTTGCGGGACCCAGCGAATTTCGGTCTACCGACTCCGTATGAAGGCTGCCAGGGAGCGCCTACTCCCTGTCGGCTGCTTAGTTTCGAGGGAGAGGCTGCAATAGGAGCAAATGATCCAGACGAGTTCGAAGCAAAGGCCGTCGCGGCTGCGCCGCCCAAACCGGCCTTCGGCCGGAAGGCGGCTTGTGCGATCTGGCGGAGACCGCTTTCATATCGTCAGCCATGGCGCGGCTCGCCTCTGATCGGTGATTCGTCAGGTAGAACATGGCAATTGGTCGACGCCATTGCGCTCATCCATGACACGCACTGGAATTCTTGCAGCCATCGACGTCGGCCTTCACCTGCTCACTACAATTTTCGGAGAAGCCTGGATGTCGGTATACGTGATCGGACGAGTCTCCAGAAATCGCGACTCCTCGTGGGTCGACGAGTACGTCAGAAAGATTGGCCCCCTTTTCGAGAAGTACGGCGGCAAGGTTCTCTGTCGGTCATTCGCGATCGAGAAACTTGAAGGAGAGGGCGAACCCGACGTTTTCACATTGATCGTCGAGTTCCCATCCGCAGAGAGTGCGCGAGCGTGGTATCGAGATGACGAATACAGCCGTCTGGTACGGCTCCGCCAAGCGCATTCCGACGGAGAGATCGAACTGCTCACCTGACGGATCTGTCTCATGAGAGCTCGTTGCGAAGGGGATCTCGCTCGAGTCGCATTCGTGGGCCCTTCGCGGGGTCGTGCCCAGAACGCGGGGCTGCGCCGCCCAACCAGCCGTCAAAGTCGACGCCTCCGCGCTTCGCGCTCCGGCGCCACTCGATGGCGCGTTGGATGATGGCAGGGCGCGAATGTCAGAACCTGAAGAGACGCCCAAAGTCGTGCGATTGTACGCATGGTACGCGATCGTCGGAAACCTGATGGGGCTCTCGCTCTTGATCGTCCGAGCTCTCCTCCCCAACCCGATGGCCTTCGAAATGGTTCTAGGGAAGGCGCTCAATTATGCGGCCGGTGCAATCCTGGGTTTCGGATTCCTGAGGATGAAGCGTTGGGCGCCCCTCCTCATGCTCGGCGGGATGGGGGCCTATTGGACCGCCTACCTTGCCCTGTCGGATTCCTTCTCGTTTGCGGCTTCCGAGTATTCTCCTCTTCGTCTCATGGCCGAGGGAGTGAAGTTTCTCATCCCTCTCGGGATTTCGACCTATTACTGGCGGCGGTTTGCGTAGATTCGCCGCCGCATGGCTGACCAACTCAGAACGAGCCGTAGCCCGCGTCGTCTCGAAGACGGCTCCTGATTAGGCCTGCGCTCTGTGGCCAGGGAAGATCCCGACTTGCGCCCGTCGGGCCCGACCGCTTTCCTGTCGAGAGCCTGACGTCGCGTGGCTCGTCGCCGAGGGACGCTCCATCCTGCGATGTCCTCATCCGCCGGAGACTTCTTCCCGCATGGGCCATGCATTCAGGATCCTCATGGCGACCCTGTGTCTCGACCTGCTCGGCTGCCAGACCCCGGCTCCCTCCAATGAGCTCGTGGCGCCGAAGCCGGGCAAGCCCGCGCAGGGCAAGACGAGCGTCTGCGAGCACTACCCCGAGGACCGGCTCGCCTACTCCTATCGTGTCCCGCCCAGGTATCCGGGAAGCGCTTCGGGCGGCTCCAGTCATGTGGGCTTCGTCGAATTGAAGTTCGACGTCGACCAGGAAGGCCGTCCCGTCAACATCGTGGTCGCGAAGTCGAGCCTCGGTCGACGGTTCGACCGGTCGGCGCTCAGCGCCTTCCGGAAGTGGCGGCTCTGTCCGAGGGAATTCGGCAAGGTCGCCCAGGTCGTTCGCATCGAATTCGAGCCCGGGGTCTCGCCGGGAGGCTCATTGCCGAGTACCGGGTTCCGAGGGCTTCAGTGACCCCAGGACGCTCGAGCATCCCCTCCTCTCATGCCTCATGCCTCGATCCCCTCTCCTCATCCGACGCGAGTCCGCGACCGACCTGCCATGGCTGGGGCCGATTTCATGACGCCTTCGCCGGAGTCTGAGCGCCATTTCGACTACGATCCGGGTCGTCGTCCGAGACCGGAGACGACTGTCTGGTCGAAAGGATCCCGATGAAGCCCGCCCCCGGCCGTCCTGCTGAGGCCCGCACGAAGCATCCGAACGCGTTCGATCGACTCCGCGGGGCATCGGCTCGGCTCGGGGTGCTCGTCCTCCTTCTCTTCTTCCTTCTCCCGCTGGCGACCGGCTGTGACGGCAGTCTCGGCGGGGTCCCCGAGCCGACGAACGTGATCGGCGGCAACAAGGGTCCGGAGAAGGAGCGCCGCGCGGCGCTCGCCCTCGCCTGGAGATTCGTCGAGACCCTCGACCGCGGCGAGCGGATCACCCCGATGCTCGCCCCCTTCCTGCGCGAGCAGGCAAAGGACGACACCCTCGACGCGATGTTCAACGGCTTCCGGAGCTGGACGGGCCCCTTCCAGAAACGCAACGCCTTCGCCTACGGCTACTCGGAGAGCCTCCCCGACCTCCCGCCCGGCCCCTACTTCACGATCCTCTACCGCTCCCACTTCGAGCGGGGCAACGTCGAGGAGAAGGTGGTCGTGTCGGCCGGCGAGAGCGGTGCGACGGTGGCGGGCTACTTCCAGTCGAAGCGCATCCTCTACTCCGACGGCGCGCCGCCCGCGCCGGCGACGAGCGAATCCATGCCGCCGCAGGGGACGATGAGCCGTTAGGCGCGGCGGGTTTCCGCCGCAGGCACCCCGCGAAAATTCCCGCGCCCGTGCGGCGCATTCGCCGCATGCGGCGGTATGATGCCCCCTGCATCCCGTTCGCCAACGGGCCGCCAGGGGAGAGGGGGACACCGCATGACGGAGTTCGAGCTCAACGGGAAGCGCATCGAGGTCGACGCGCCGGGCGATACGCCGCTGCTCTGGGTCCTGCGCGACCATCTGGGGATGACCGGCACGAAGTTCGGCTGCGGCAAGAACCTCTGCGGCGCCTGCACGGTCCACCTCGAAGGCACCCCGACCCGCGCCTGCCAGACCGCGCTCTCGAGCATCGCCGGCAAGCGCATCACGACGATCGAAGGCCTCTCGGGCCAGATCGCCGAGGCGGTCCAGAGCGCCTGGGACGCGCATCAGGTCCCCCAGTGCGGCTACTGCCAGTCGGGCCAGGTCATGACGGCGACGGCGCTGCTCACGGCGAACGCGGCCCCCGACGACGACGCGATCGAGCAGGCCATGTCGGGCCACCTCTGCCGCTGCGGCACCTACGGCCGCATCAAGCTCGCGATCCAGGCCGCCGCGAAGAACCTCGGAGGTCGGGCATGAGCGAGAAGACCGCGCTGACCCGCCGCCGCTTCCTCGAAGTCTCGACCCTCGTCGGCGGCGGCCTCGTCCTCGGCTGCCAGATCCAGAAGAGCCCCGCGCCCGAGGCCATCGCGGCGCGCGAGCCGTCGACGAAGCCCTTCGAGCCCAACGCCTGGATCTCGATCGCCTCGAACGGCACGGTCACGCTGACCTGCCATCGCAACGAGATGGGCCAGGACGTCCATACCTCCCTCGCAATGCTCCTCGCCGAGGAGCTCGAGGTCGATCCGCACCAGGTCACGATCGTCCAGGCGCCCGTCGATCCGGCGCATTACATCAACGCGCTCCTCGGCGGCCAGATCACTGGCGGCAGCACGAGCATCCGCGACGCCTGGGAGCCCCTGCGCCGCGCCGGTGCGACCGCGCGGACGATGCTCGTCGCGACGGCGGCCGCCCGCTGGCAGGTCCCGGCCTCCGAGTGCCGCGCCGAGAACGCCGCGGTCCACCATCCGACGAAGGGGAGCCTGCGCTATGCGGAGCTCGCCGACGAGGCGGCGCGCCAGCCTGTGCCGACCGACGTCGCCCTCAAGCCGCCGAGCGCCTTCCGCGTGATCGGGAAGCCCCTCGACCGCCTCGACGGCGCCGACAAGGCCCGTGGCCGCACGCGCTACGGCATCGACGTCGCGCTCCCGGGCATGCTGCGCGCGGCCCTCGCCGCCTGCCCGGTCCTCGGCGGCAAGGTCGCCTCCTTCGATGCCGCGAAGGCGATGAGCCGTCCGGGCGTGCGCGCCGTCGTCGACCTCGGCGAAGGCGTCGCCGTCGTCGCAGATCATTATTTCACCGCGCGCCAGGCTCTCGCCGACCTCGAAATCCACTGGGACGAGGGCCCCACCGCGCAGCTCGATTCGGCGGCGATCCAGGCCTCGCTCGAGCAGGCGGCGAAGTCGCCGGGCGCCGTCGTGCGCCAGGCCGGCGACGCGGCCGGCGCCCTCGCCCGCAAGCGCGGCGGTGTGCTCTCCGCGCGTTATTCGACCCAGATGCTCTCCCACATGACGCTCGAGCCCCAGAGCGCCGTCGCCCTCGTCCACCCGAACGGCGACCCGAACACGCCGGACCAGGGCGGCGTCGAGGTCTGGGCGAGCACGCAGTTTCCGCAGGGTGCGCAGGGGATCGCGGCGGCCGTGGCGGGCGTCGATCCGGCGCGGGTCCAGATCCATTCCCAGCCGATCGGCGGCGGCTTCGGTCGGCGTCTCGACGTCGACTTCATCGGGCAGGCCGTGAAGATCGCGATGGCGGTGCCGGGGACGCCGGTCCAGCTGCTCTGGACGCGCGAAGACGACGTGACCCACGACTTCTACCGGCCGCCGAGCCTCCACGTCGTGCGCGGCGCGGTCGAAGGCGGGCGCATCGCGGCCCTCGAGCACAAGCTCGTCTCGCCCTCGATCACGAACCGCGCCTTCCCCGGCGTCGTGAAGGACGGCATCGATCCGTTCATGACCGAGGGGACGGTGAACCTGTCGTACTCGATCCCGGATCTCGATCTGCGCTCGGTCATCCAGGAGGTCGGGATCCGCGTCGGCTACTGGCGTTCGGTCTCCCATGCCCAGAACGCCTTCGCGATCGAGTCCTTCGTCGACGAGCTCGCCCGGGCCGCGGGGCGCGATCCGGTCGCCTTCCGCCTCGCGATGCTCGGCGAGATGCCGCGCCAGGCCGCCGTCCTCGAGCGCGCCGCGCAGGAGGCGGGCTATGCGGCGAAGACGGGGCGGGGCCGGGCCTTCGGCGTCGCGTCGATGGCGTGTTATGGCAGCCATGTCGCGCTCGTCGCCGAGCTCTCGGGGACGGCTGCGGCGATCAAGCTCGAGCGCCTGACCTTCGCCGTCGACTGCGGCATCGCGATCCATCCGGATCAGGTCGTCGCGCAGATCGAGGGCGCGGCGGTGACGGGGCTGATCGGGGCGCTGCGGACGAAGGTGACCGTGAAGAACGGCCGCGTCGAGCAGAGCAACTTCGACGACCACCCGATCCCGCGCATGAGCGACGTCCCGCCGATCCGGGTCGTCCGCCTCGAGAACGAGGAGACCCCCGGCGGCATCGGCGAGGTCGGCACACCCCTCGTCGCCCCGGCGCTCGCGAACGGCGTCTTCGCCCTGACCGGCAAGCGGATCCGCTCGCTGCCGCTCGAGGACGGCGGGGTCGTGTTCGTCTGAGCGGGTGCGGGAGCCGTCCGTGACGGCAGAGAGAGGAGCGCCGTCCGTGTCCGACTCCGGACGACCCCCGAGATCCTTCGCGAAGATCGCGCTCTTCACCGGCATCCTCGCGCTCTTCTCGGCGCTGCTCCTCGAGCTCGCCCTCCATGCCGCCGCGTTCGTCTCGCCGACGGTCGATCGCCTGCTCGGCTCGCCCTGGGTCGAGCCGACGATCCCCGACCCGCGCCTGCGCCATCGCGGCAACCCCGCCTTCCCCGAGCACGACGCCCGCGGCTTCCGCAATCCCGAGGCCATCGCCCGTGCCTACGGCGTCGCGCTCGGCGACTCGCAGACCTATGGGACGGGGGTCCGCCCCGAAGACGCCTGGCCGCGGCAGCTCGAGGCCATCACGGGCCAGTCCTGGTACGGCATGGGCTTCGGTGGCTACGGCCCGCCGCATGGCCTGATCCTCTGGGACGAGGCGATGGCCCTCGAGCCCGAGGTCGTGATCGAGGCCTTCTATCTCGGCAACGATCTCTACGATTCGTTCGACCTCGTCTACGGCCATGGTCAGCTGCCGGAGCTGCGGAGCGACGATCCGGCGATCGCCGCGGCGATCGAGAAGGCGGAGCAGACCGAGCCCCTCGCCGAGCGCGTCAACAAGCTCCTCTACATGGGCCGCGACCCGAACGCGGACGCCGGTGCCGACGCAGGCGCCGACCCGAACGCCGATACGGACTCGGGCGCGGGCGCAGGCGCGACGGCAACGGGGACCGCGGCGACGAGCGACACGAGCGCGCCCGCCTCCCTCGCGCGCCTCGTCGCGGACCACTCGAAGATCTATGGCCTGCTGCGCCGGCTGCGTTTCGAGAGTGCGCGGCGCATGGCGGCGGCCGCGGCCCCGGCGCCCGAGAGCTGGGAGACGGCCCGGGCCTTCGCCGAGGCCCACGCCGAATACTGCCAGGCCTTCGACGACGGCCGCTTCCGCACCGTCTTCATGAGCGAATACCGCCTGAACGCCCTCGACCAGAGCGACGTCCGGATCGCCGAGGGCCTCGCGATCGCGCTGCGCGCCATCGATCGCATGAGCGAGCGCGCGGCGGCGGAGAAGCGCCGCTTCCTCGTCGTCGTGATCCCGACCAAGGAGGCGGTCTTCGGCGACCGCTGGAAGACGCCGAGCGAGGGCTTCGTGCGCCTCGCCGAGAACGAGCGCCGGGTGATGGCCCTCGTCGAGGCCCATCTGCGGGAGCGCGGCATCGAGCTCCTGGATGCGGCGGGGCCGCTGCGCGCGGTGCTCGAGCGCGGGGATCAGCCCTATCCCATCAGCCAGGACGGGCATCCGAACGCGATCGGCTACCGCGCGATCGCGGAGTCCGTCGCGGCGCGGCTCGCGCGCTGATCCCGGATGCAGGCGAGGCCCGCGAGGCCGAGCGCGAGCAGGAGCGCTTCGCCCGGCTCGGGCACGACGACCGGAGCTCCGTCGCTGCGCAGCAGGATCTGCAGCGTCTCCGCGTCGCCCGTGTCGCCCCCTGCATAGACGACCGCGTCGCCGAAATAGTGCGTCCCGATCGAGATCCGCGTCTGGCCGACGCCGACGATGCGGAATCGGACCCGGATCTGCGCATCACCGCCCCCGACGAGGCCGTCGAGGCCCGGGTCGTCGACGTTCTCCGAGTGGGGGCGGAGATCGAAGGCATCGAGGATCGCGACGTGCGGCCCCGCTCCCCCGAGCACGCTCTCGAGGAGCACCGGATCGACGAAGTTCGTGAGCCCGCCCGAGGCGCCCCCACCGGGCGTCGCCTGCGCATGGAAGAACGAGCCGACGACTCCGCCGTCCTCGAAGTCCGCGACGGATTCGTCGTAGCCGTAGACCGACGCAGCGATGCCGTAGATCTGCTCGCCGGGATCGGAGGCGATGCGCAGGCCGATCGTGACGAGCTCGCCGACGCAGTCGGTCGCGCCGGGGGCGAGGGCGCAGCCGCCGAGCTCGGTGACCCGGAAGGAGACGGCGGCGGCGGGGCGCGGAGCGAGGGTGGAATAAAGGAAGGTCGAAAGGACGATGGCCGCGAGGGCCATGCGAGAGGTCGTTCGGATCCGCATGCGAGCTCTCCACCCGATCCCGGGTTCGTTCGAGTCTTCGCGGCTCGGGGCGGGAAATTGCGGGCCGCTTGCCACCCTCAGCGACGAAGCCCCGGGCGGGCTTGAGGCGAGGCGGGAGGAAGAAAGGGAAATCCAAGGAAGGACCGAGGCACCATCGGGCAAAGACCGGACGTGCCCGACCTCGACAGGCGCGGCCTGGTCGTGCCATCATGGTCGGACCAGATCTCCCGCGCGCCCCCTGCTGGAGCCCCGAACGTGCCGACGACGACCCAGGACTCGAAGGTCGCAGCGAGCCTGCGCGACGACATCCTCCGTGGCCAATACCGCTGCGGTGAGCGCCTGCCCTCCGAGCGGGACCTCGCGCTCCGCTTCGGGGTCCACCGCAGCACGATTCGCGAAGCCTTCAAGCGCCTGGCCCAGCTCGGTGTCGCCCGCATCGCACCCGGCGGCGCGCGCGTCGCGCCCATCGAAGAGGCGAGCCTCGACGTCGTCGAGCATCTGCTCGCCCTCGAGGATCGGCCGGACTCCGACATCGTCGACCAGGCGATCGAGGCGCTCTCGGGCTTCCGCTCGATGGCGGCGCGCCTCGGGACCGAGCGCGCGAAGCCGGAGCAGCGCGCGCAGATGCTCGAGATCCTCGAGTCGATGACGCGCCCCGAGCTCTCCCACGCGGATCGCGCGGAGCTCGTCTACGCCCTCGGCGACTGCTTCGTCGAGGCGAGCGGCAACATGGTGCTCCGGCTGATGGCGAAGGGGCTGCGCATGCCGCCCGAGCGGATGCGCGCCGGCTACGAGGTCTTCGACGACCCGACGACGCGCGCCGAGACCGACGCGCTGCTCGTCCGCCTCGGTCGCGCGATCGAGGCAACGGACGGGGCCCTCGCGGCGGAGGCGATCTACGACCTCTCGCGCCTCTTCCGCCGCAGCCTGCGCGAGCAGGCCCAGGAGCCGGTGCGCGCGCTGAAGGGAGTCCGGTCGTGAAGTCGTTCTCGCTGCAGTCGCTCCCGCGCAAGGCCGTCGTCCCGATCGCGCTCGCCGCGCTCTCGGTGCTCGGTGCGTTCGTGATCGTCGCGACCGCGCCCTCCGTCGAATACAAGGAGCCCGAGCGGGCGATTCCGACGGTGCGCACGATCGAGGGCAAACCGACGACCCTGCGCCACCGCGTCCGGACCCAGGGCACCGTCGCCCCCCGCACCGAGGCCGAGCTCGTCGCCGAGGTCTCGGGCCGCGTCGTCTGGCTCTCGCCGACCTTCGCCCCCGGCGGCTTCTTCAAGAAGGGCGACCCGCTGATCCGGATCGAGACCCGCGACTTCGAGCTCGCCGTCGAGCGCCAGCGCGCGACGCTGCAGCGCGCCGAGAGCGAGTACGAGTTCGCCGCCTCGGAGCTCGCGCGCCGCGAGGGCCTGTCGAAGGCGGGCGTCGCGAGCGCGTCCCAGCTCGCCGACGCGCGCCGTGCGGCGTCGGTCGCCGAGGCCGCCGTCATCGACGCCCGCGCCGCCCACGAGCAGGCCCAGCGCGATCTCGAGCGCAGCCAGATCCGCGCGCCCTTCGACGGCCGCGTCCGCGAGGAGCACGTCGACGTCGGCCAGTTCGTGACCCGCGGCAACATGATCGGGAAGCTCTACGCGACGGACTACGCCGAGATCCGCCTCCCGATCCCGGACCACGAGATCCCCTTCCTCGACCTGCCCGATCCGCGCATCGCGCCTCCCGACGCCCCGTTCGAGGGCCCCGAGGTCGTGCTGCACGCCGTCTTCGCCGGCCGGCCCTTCGAGTGGAAGGGCCGCATCGTGCGGACCGAGGGCGAGATCGACGAGAAGAGCCGCATGATGAACGTGGTCGCCCGCGTCGACGATCCCTACTCGGCGAGCGACGCCCAGAGCCGGCCGCCCCTCGCCGTCGGCCTCTTCGTCGAGGCCGAGATCGTCGGGCCCGAGGCGAAGGACGTGATCGTGCTGCCGCGTTATGCGATGCGCGACGGATCGAAGATCCTCGTCGTCGACGCGGAGAGCCGGATCCACACGCGGGACGTCCACGTCCTGCGCATCGACCGCGACGAGGTGCTGATCCAGGGCCCGCTCGGCCCCGGCGAGCGCATCTGCGTCTCGCCGATCCAGGTCGTCATCGAGAACGGCCCGGTGCGCATGGTCGACGACGCGACGGCCGTCGCCGCAGGGGCCCCGACCGCCCCGGCCGCCGTGTCGACCCCGCCGGCGGCGGCGCCGGCCGCGGGATCGGCTCCCTCGCCGGCCACGCCCCCCGCCGCCTCGCCGGCCGCGGCCCGGGCCCCCGGTGAATCGAGCGGCGCATGAATCGCGCGATCGCGTGGTTCGTCCACAATCCCGTCGCCGCCAACCTGCTGATGTTCGTGATGATCGTCGGCGGGCTGCTCGGCATGGCCTCCGTCCGCCAGGAGGAGTTTCCCCAGATCGAGACCGAGGCCGTGCGCATCACGGTCGAATACCGCGGGGCCTCGCCGGAGGAGGTCGAGGAGTCGATCTGCCTGCGCGTCGAGGAGGCGATCGAGGGCACGCCGAACCTCGACCGCATCAGCACGATCGCCGTCGAGGGCGCGTGCAACGTGACCGTCGAGCTCGTGGTCGGGAGCGACGTCGACGCCGCGACCGCCGAGATCAAGAACCGCGTCGACTCGATCGACACCTTCCCGATCGAGGCCGAGAAGCCGACCGTCTCGAAGTACGAGGTCCGCCGCGGCGTCATGAAGATCGCGCTCTCGGGGCGCATCGAAGAGCGCGAGCTGAAGGAGCTCGGACAGCGCGCCCGCGACGAGATCGCCGAGCTGCCCGAGGTCTCCCAGGCCGAGCTCCGCTACGCCCGTCCCTACGAGATCTCCGTCGAGATCTCGGAGGAGACCCTGCGCCGCCACGGGCTGACGCTCGACGCCGTCGCCGCCGCCGTCCGCAACGCCTCCCTCGACCTGCCGGGCGGCTCGGTCAAGACCGAGGGTGGCGAGATCCTGATCCGCTCGAAGGGCCAGGCCTATCGCGGCTCCGAGTTCGAGGACATCGTCGTCCTGACCCGGACCGACGGGACGATCGTCCGCATCGGCGATCTCGGCCGCGTCGTCGACGGCTTCGAGGACACCGAGCTCCGCGGCCTCTTCAACGGCGATCCCTCGGTCGTGATCCGCGTCCAGCTGATCGGCGAGGAGGACGTCCTCGAGGCCGCCGACGCGCTGAAGGCCTGGGTCCCGAAGTTCCGCGCGAAGCTGCCCGAGGGCGTCGAGATCACGATCTTCAACGACGAGTCGATGGACCTCGTCACGCGCCTCGCGGTGATGGGGTCGAACGCCTGGCAGGGGCTCCTGCTCGTCGTCGTGGTGCTCGCCCTCTTCCTGCGCTTCCGCCTCGCGCTCTGGGTCGCGGCGGGCGTCCCGATCTCGCTGCTCGGGGCGCTCATGCTCTTCCCCTTCTTCGACCTGACGATCAACACGATGACGCTGATGGCGTTCATCCTCGTGCTCGGCATCCTGTCGGACGACGCGGTCGTGATCGGCGAAGCGGTGCAGACCCTCGAGGAGGAGACGGGCGACCAGGTCGAGGCGGCGATCCGCGGGACCCAGGCGATGAGCGTCCCGGTCGTGTTCGGCGTGCTCACGACGATGGCCGCCTTCCTGCCGATCCTGATGGTCCGGGGCCGGATGGCGGACTTCATCGGCGTCGTCGGCAAGGTCGCGATCCTGACGCTCGCGTTCTCCCTGATCGAGTCCCAGCTCGTCCTCCCCGCCCATCTCGCCCACCGCAAGATCGCGCCGAAGGGCGCGCCGCCGGCCAACGAGTTCGTGCGCCGCTGGCTCGCGTTCCAGGACGGGATGATCGCCTGGCTCGAGCGGCTCGGGAACGTCCACTATCGCCGCCTGATCGAGCAGGCGATCGAGTGGCGTTATGCGGTGCTCACCGCCTGCGTCGGCGTCCTCGTCCTGACGACGGCGCTCATGGCCAGCGGCCGGCTCCGCTACCAGTTCTTCCCCCAGGTCTCGGGCAACATCGTCTACGCGACGCTGACGATGGAGCGCGGCATCCCCCTCGAGCGGACCGAGCTCGCGGTCGCGCAGATCCAGAAGGCGGCGAACGAGCTGCGCGCGGAGATCGAGGCCGAGTATCCCGACCAGCAGGTCGTCGTCCACACCTTCGGCTCGATCGGCGAGCAGCTCGCCCGCGACGGACCGGTCGAGCCGGGGCAGATGGGCGGCTCGCATCTGGCCGAGGTCGGCATGGAGCTGGTCCCGGCGGTCGAGCGCGAAATCACGACGGACGAGGTCATCTCCCGCTGGCGCGAGAAGACGGGCGCGGTCCCCGACGCCGTCGAGCTCGTCTTCGGCTCCGACGCCTTCAAGGTCGGCGACGCCATCAACATCGAGCTCTTCGGCAGCGACGATCTCGCGGAGCTGACGGGTGCGGCGGCGCTGACGAAGCAGTATCTCGCGACCTTCGCGGGCGTGAACGACGTCGCCGACTCGTTCCGGAGCGGCAAGCAGGAGATCCGGCTGACCGTCCGCCCGAGCGCGCTGCCCCTCGGCCTCACCCAGAACGACCTCGCGCGCCAGGTCCGTCAGGCGTTCTACGGCGAGGAGGCGCAGCGCGTCCAGCGCGGTCGCGACGACGTGCGCGTCATGATCCGCTATCCGGAAGAAGAGCGACGCTCCCTCGGCTCGCTCGAGGACATGCGCATCCGGACGCGGGAGGGCGTCGAGGTCCCCTTCGACGCGGTCGCCGACGCGACGATCGACCGCGGGTTCTCCGCGATCCGCCGCACCGATCGCCAGCGCGTCGTGACCGTGACGGCCGAGATGGATCGCAGCATCGCGACGCCCGAGCAGGTCCTCGCCGCCTTCCGCGAGTGGGCCCCGACCCTCTCCGAGCACTACCCGAACGTGTCGTACCGCTTCGGTGGCGAGCAGCGCGAGCAGGCGGACGCGGCCGGTAGCGTGATGCGCGGCTTCGTGATGGCGCTCGTGCTGATCTACGTCCTGCTCGCGATCCCGCTCGGGTCCTATCTCCAGCCCTTCATCATCATGGCCGTGATCCCGTTCGGATTCGTCGGCGCCCTGCTCGGCCACTGGCTGCTCGGCTGGGACCTGATCTTCTTCTCGCTGCTCGGCATCGTCGCGCTCTCGGGCGTCGTCGTGAACGCGTCGCTCGTCATGGTCCACACGATCAACACGCAGGCCGCCTCGGGGAAGGGCTTCCTCGCCGCGATCCACGACTCCGCGATCCTGCGCTTCCGGCCGATCGTGCTGACGACGGCGACGACCTTCTTCGGCCTTCTGTCGCTGATGTTCGAGTCCGCGGTCCCTGCCCTGCCCTTCGTGCCGATGGCGATCTCGCTGGGCTTCGGCGTCCTCTACGCGGCGATCATGACGCTCTTCCTGGTCCCGGTCGGCTACGTGATCCTCGACGACCTGATCCGCTGGCGCTCGGGGGCCGGTGCGCGCACGGGCGAAGTCGGCGACGCGACGGTCGCGGCAGGGCCGTCGGTGGGCGAGCTGGCGGGAAGCTAGTCGCCGCGCGCGCCGGGCGCGTTCGGCCGGCCCGTTCGCCGAGCGCGGCTCGATCGGACGCGGCTCAGCCCTTCGCGGGCCGCACGACGCGCCCGACGCCGCCCGCCGCGAGGTCGCGCCCGCCGCGGCGGATCGCCTGCCCCGCGACGAAGACGTGCTCGATGCCGCGGCTGCGGGCGACGAGGCGATCGGCGCCGGTCGGCAGGTCGTGGACCCGCTCGAGCGCCGTCGTGCCGACGGCCTCGGGATCGAAGGCGACGACGTCGGCCACCGCGCCGGGCGCGAGGCGCCCGCGGCCGGCGAGGCCGAGAAACTCGGCGGGCTGGCCGGTGAGCCGCCAGATCGCGCGCTCGAGGGAGATCGTCTTCGTCTCGCGCCACCAGTGCTGCAGGAGCCAGGTCGCGAAGTCCGCATCGCAGAGCTGGCTCGTGTGGGCCCCCGCGTCGGAGAGGCCGAGCAGGAGGTGGTCCTCGTTCAGCATCCAGCCGATCTGCTCTTCGTTGTCGTTCGTCATCGGGACGTGGAAGCGGGTCGCGAGGTCCTCTTCGAGGGCGAGATCGATCATGAGCGCGAAGGCGCTCGTCCCGCCGCGCGCGCGGGCGAGCTCGCCGAGGGTCCGGCCCCAGACGAGCTCCTTGTGGCGCACGCTCTCCGACACCCGGGCGCGGTCGACGATGTCGCCCCAGGACTGGGTGATCTCGCGCTCGGCCCGGGCGCGCCAGGCGGCGTCGCGGTAGCGGGCGGGCCGCTCCGCGTGGGGCAGTGCCAGGACCTCGACGAAGCTCGGCACGTTCCCGAACGGCCCGGGATCCGTCAGCATGATCTGCACCACGATCGCGCGCCCCGCGATCTGCGGGCGCACGAGGCCGCCCGCCGCCGCCGTCCGGCGCACGACGTCCGGTGCGTAGTCGGGCTGACGGCGCGTGGCCATGATCGCCGCCCAGGACACCGGCCGACCGATCTCCTTCGCGAGCGCGGCGAACTCGTCGACGAAGAGATCCGGCCCCCAGGTCGCCTCGACGACGCCGACTCCGCGGCGGCCGAGCTCGCCGGCGAGCGCGCGGATCTCGGCGATCTCCGCGAGGCGGCTCGGGATCGGGCGACCGTAGGCCCCGACGTGGGACGCGGCGTGGGAGGTCGAGAAGCCGATCGCGCCCGCGTCGATCGCCTCGCCGACGATCCGGCGCATCGCGTCGACCTCCTCGGGCGTCGCCGCGCGCTCGGTCGCGGCCTCTCCGAGGACATACTGACGCACCGGTGTGTGGCCCACGTAGGCGGCGACGTTGAGGCGCAGCGGCAGGCGCGACACCGCGGCGAGATATTCGGGGAACGTCTCGAAGCCCCACGGAATGCCGGCCTCGAGAGCCTCGAGCGTCATGCCCTCCACGTTCTCGAGGATGCGCGCGATCGTCCCGCGATCCTTCGGCCGCGTCGGGGCGATGCCGAAGCCGCAGTTGCCCATCACGACGGTCGTGACACCGTGCCAGGAGGACGGCGTCAGATCCGGATCCCAGAAGACCTGCGCGTCGTAGTGGGTATGGACGTCGATGAAGCCGGGGGCGACGACGAGGCCCGAGCAGTCGACGACCTCGGCGCCCCGCGCGTCGGAGGTCGCGAGCGCGCCCACGGCCACGATCCGATCGCCCTCGAGCAGGAGGTCGGCGTTGCGGGCCGGGGCGAGCGTCCCGTCGGCGACGAGGCCACCGCGGAGCAGGGTCTTCATGGCGTTCCTCCGGCCGGAGCGACGGCCCGGCCCGGAGAGTCTACGCGGTCAGGGCGCAGGCATCCTCGTGGTTCAGCCCGGTCCGGGCGATCCGCGTGGCGAGGTCGGCATGGATCCGGTCGGGCAGGATCGCCGTCACGAGCACCATCGCGGGCTTGTCCGAGCTCGCGAACCAGCGGTGGGGCACGCTCGGATCGAAGTGGAGCGAGTCCCCGCGGACGACGGTGTAGGTCTCCTCCCCGATCATCGCCTCGAGGCTGCCCTCCTCGACGAGCAGCGCGACCTCCCCATGGAACTGCCAGGGCTCGGAGCCCGGCATGCCGACGCCGATTCCCGGCTCGAGGCGGATCCGCCAGACGTCGAGCTGGCTGCGCGGAATCATCCCGATCAGATGCTCGATCTCGCCGCCGTCGACGAGCTGGGAGCGCGGGCGATCGTCCCGGCGCAGCAGCGCGACCTGATCGCCGGCCTCGATCTCGGCGAGCAGCTCGCTCGGCCGGCGCCCGAGCCCGTGGGCGACCTTCAGGAGGACCGCGATCGTGGGGACGGTCTGGAGGTTCTCGATCTTGTGGATCGTGCTCGCGGAGACGCCGGATCGATCTCCCAGCTGCTGAAGGGTCAGTCGCGCGTCGTTCCGCCAGGTCCGAATCCGAGCCGCAATCCGCTTCAAGTCGTCGTCCAAGACCGGATCTCTCCCTGCTGCTCCGGCGAGCATACCTGCGGTCGGACCCGGAAGTGGGACTCGCTGCCCAGATCCCGAAAATCGTTCTCATTGGCAATCCGACCCGCACCCCGGAAATGCAGCGGCGCCAGACTTCGTCACGGAGCATGGGGAGATGGTCCATTTCGAGCAGGCTCCTCGAGCCCGCGTCGAAGCGGTCGCCGACGATCGGGCTGGCCGCCGAACCCGCGCCCCCGGCTCCCGCCAGTCCGCACTCGCCCTATATAAGGAGGACGAGCCGTGGCCCGCCGAGCCGAGCTCGCCCGCCCCGCGGGATCGAACACATCTCGTCCCGCCGAGCCCGTCCGCTGTAGAACGCGTTCCACCGACCCGCGCCGGCCGCTATCGTCCGCTGCATCCGGCACCGCCCGCGCGGTGGCCCACCGGATCCAGCCCATCTTCCCCTTCCGACGCCGATCGACCGGTGCCCACCGGCCTGGCGCGTCGGCCGAGCGAGGCAGCCATGTACATCGACCTCACGCCCGAGCAGAAGACCCTGCGCACCACCCTGCGCAACTACTTCGACGCGCTGATGACACCGGAGCGACGTCGGAGCGTGCGCGGCATGGAGGGCGGCAAGCTCTACCGCGAGCTCGTCCGCCAGATCGGCAAGGACGGCTGGCTCGGCGTCGGCTGGCCGAAGGAATACGGCGGCGGCGGCATGACGATGGTCGAGCAGATGATCTTCCTCGAGGAGCAGCGTCGCGCGAACGCGCCGTTCCCCTTCGTGACGGTCTCGACCGTCGGCCCCGCGCTGATGGACTTCGGCACCGAAGCGCAGAAGCGCGAGTTCCTCCCGCGCATCCTCGCCGGCGAGTGCCACTTCTCGATCGGCTACAGCGAGCCCAACGCCGGCACCGACCTCGCGAGCCTGACGACCTCCGCCGTGAAGGACGGCAAGGAGTGGGTCATCAACGGGACCAAGATGTTCACGAGCGGTGCGACGGACACCGACTACATCTGGCTCGCCGCCCGGACCGACCCGAACGCCCCGAAGCACAAGGGCATCACGATGTTCATCGTGCCCGCGGACGCCAAGGGCTTCAGCGCCTCGCCGATCCACACCGTCGGCGGCGGCGCGACGGCGATGAGCTACTACGAGAACGTGCGCGTCCCCGAGGACGCCGTCGTCGGCGGCGTGAACGGCGGCTGGAAGCTCATCACGACCCAGCTGAACCACGAGCGCGTCGGCCTCGCGGCCTTCGGCTCGGCCTGTTATTCGCGGACCGAGAAGGTGATCGACTGGGCGCGGGGGACGGAGACCTCCGACGGCCGCAAGATGATCGACCTGCCCTGGGTCCAGCACAACCTGGCCGAGGTCTTCGCGCGCATCGAGGCGATGAAGCTCCTCAACTGGCGCATGGCCGCGGCCCTCGAGACGGGCTTCGTGAACCCGGCGGACGCCTCGGCGGTCAAGGTCTACGGGACCGAGGTCGTGCTCGAGGTCTACCGCCTGCTCCAGGAGATCGTCGGGCCCGCGTCGCTGGTCGAGAGCGGCTCGCCCGGCGCCCAGGTCGATGGCGACATCGAGATCGAGGCGCGCATGGGCACGATCAACACCTTCGGCGGCGGCGTCAACGAGATCCAGCGGGAGATCGTCTCGATGGCCGGCCTGCGCATGCCGCGCGTGCCGCGTTAGGCGAGGTCGACGATGAGCGACGAGAAGACTTCCGCCTCGGCCGGTGCCGATCTCGACGCGATCCTCGCGACCTTCGCGGGGACGAGCGACGGCGCCGTCGGCTGGTGCCCGTATCCCGTCAACGAGCCGATGATCCACCACTGGTGCGACGCGATCGGCGACCGCAACCCCGTCTACCTCGACCGCGAGCTCGCGGCTCGGTCGGCCCACGGCCGGCTCGTCGCGCCGCCCGCGATGCTGCAGGCGTGGACGATGCGCGGCCTGCGCCCGGATACGGCCGAGGAGGCGGCGGCGAAGAAGAGCGCGGGGGACCGCAAGTCGGTGCTCCAGGTCCTCGACGAGGCCGGCTACACGTCGGTCGTCGCGACCAACTGCGAGCAGGAGTACTTCCGCTACCTCGAGCCCGGCGACCAGCTGACGCACACCGTCGAGGTCGAGTCCGTCTCGCCCGAGAAGAAGACCGGCCTCGGGATCGGCCGCTTCGTGACCCAGCTCTACACGTTCCGCGACGCCCGAGGCGAGGTCGTCGGCACGATGCGCTTCCGCATCCTCAAGTTCCGGCCGCCGAGCCAGGAGAAGGGCGCGTGAGCCCGGCCGCCTCCACGACGAGCGCGACCGGCGCGAGCCGCGCCCACGGCGCGACCGCGTCCGCGTCGGTGCCGCCCGCGACCCGCGGCGAGCCCGTCGTCGGCCCGCGCCTGCCGGGCGGACGGCCGCGGCCCTCGCTCAACCAGGACGTCGCGTTCTTCTGGGAGGGCGCGGCCGAGGGTCGCCTGCTCGTCCAGCGGTGCACCGCCTGCGGCGCGCTCCGCCATCCGCCGGGCCCGAGCTGTCCGCGCTGCACGGCCCTCGACTGGGACGCCGTCCCGATGTCGGGTCGCGGCACGATCTACAGCTGGGTCCGCCACCACCATCCCGCGATCCCGCCCTTCGAGCCCGGTCATCCGATCGTCCTCGTCGAGCTCGAGGAGGGCCCGCGCCTCGTCTCCGAGCTCGTCGATCGCGACGCCGAGATCCGGATCGGGGCGCCGGTCGAGGTCCAGTTCGACCGCGTCGAAGAACGATTCACGATGCCGCGATTCCGGCTCGTGCGAAGCTGAGGAGCCCGCCATGAACTTCAAGTTCACCGAAGAAGAAGAGATCACGAAGGAGCTCGCCGCCCAGATCCTGCGCGGCAGCACGAGCTTCGACCGCCTGCGCCAGGTCGAGCGCGACGCGGCGGGCCCCGGCTTCGACCGGGAGCTCTGGCAGAAGCTCGGCGAGTCGAACCTGATCGGGCTCTCGGTCTCCGAGTCCCTCGGTGGCCAGGGCTTCAGCTTCCTCGCCCTCTGCCTGCTCTTCGAGGAGGCCGGGCGGACGCTGGCGCCGATCCCGCTGCTCGAGTCGGTCGTGCTCTCGCTGCTCCCGATCGAGAAGTTCGGCAGCGACTCGCTCAAGAAGAGCCTCGTGCCGAAGGTGGTGTCGGGCGAGGTCGTGCTGACGGCCGCCTTCGCCGAGATCGGGGATCCGCCGCTCTCGCGCAAGGCGCGGACGCGGGCTTCGCGCACGGCGGACGGCTTCGAGCTGACGGGGCAGAAGCTCTGCGTGCCCTACGCGAGCGGGGCTTCGAAGATCCTCGTGTCGGCTTCGGGCGATGCGGGCCTCGGCCTCTTCCTCGTCTCGCCGACGGCGAAGGGCGTCTCGCTCGCCGAGCAGAAGACGACGGCCCACGAGCGGCAGTTCGTGCTCTCCCTCGACCGCGTGGTCGTGACCGGCGACGACGTCGTCACGATCCCCGGCCGCGGCGAGGAAGTCCTCGACTGGCTCGCTCCCCGCGCGTCGACGGCGCTCGCGGCCCTCGGCGTCGGCGCCGCCGCCGAAGGCCTGCGCCAGACCGCGGAGTACACCAGCACGCGCAAGCAGTTCGGCCGCGAGATCGGCTCGTTCCAGGGCGTCTCGCTGCGCGCGGCCGACGCCTACATCGACGTCGAGGCGATGCGCTCGACGATGTGGCAGGCGGCCTGGCGGATCGACAACGGCGACGACGCGGCGAAGGCGGCGGCCGTCGCGAAGTGGTGGGCCTGCATGGGCGGCCACCGCGTCTCGCATACCTGCCAGCATCTCCACGGCGGCATCGGTGCCGACGTCGACTACCCGATCCACCGCTTCTTCCTGCGCCTGAAGCACGTCGCCCTGACCCTCGGCGGCGCGAACGAGCAGCTCGCGCTGCTCGGTGGCCTGATGGCGGAGCAGGCGCGCTCGGGAATCGCGGCCGGCGAGGTGCTCCAGCCGTGCTGAGCGCGCCCCCGACCCGACGACTCGGCTCGGTCGCCGTCGGCGACGCGCTGCCGCCGCTGCCGATCCCGCTCTCGCGGACGCTGATCGTCGCGACGGCGATCGCGTCGCGCGACTATCAGGACGTCCACCACGACCCGGACCTCGCGAAGAAGCGCGGCTCGCCCGACATCTTCATGAACATCCTGACGACCAACGGCTTCGTCGGCCGCTACGTCACCGACTGGACCGGTCCGGACGCGCGCATCCGCAAGATCGACATCCGCCTCGGCGCCCCGAACTATCCCGGCGACACGATGACGCTCGAGGGCAAGGTCACGGCGAAGGACGAGACGGCGGGGACGATCGAGATCTCGCTGCGCGGCCACAATCGCCTCGGCGACCACGTGACCGGCAAGGTGCTCGTCTCGCTCCCCGCCTAGCGCTGCGAGCCGGGAGTTCCGTCGATGCAGCTCCGCAACGGGCTCTCGAACGAGGCTGCGATCGTCGGCATCGGCCAGACCGAGTTCAGCAAGCGCTCCGGGCGCACCGAGCTGCGCCTCGCCGTCGAGGCGATCGGCGCCGCGCTCGCCGACTGCGGGCTCTCGCCCCGCGACGTCGACGGGCTGTGCACCTACACGTCGGACCACAACCCCGAGAACGCCGTCCTCCACCACATGGGCGGCGGCGACCTGCGCTTCTTCAGCCGCATCCACTACGGCGGCGGCGCCGCCTGCGCCCCGCTCCACCAGGCGGCGATGGCGATCGCGACGGGCTCCGCCGAGGTCGTCGTCTGCTACCGCGCGATGAACGAGCGCTCCGAGCAGCGCTTCGGCGCCGGCATCCAGGATCGCCCGACCGCACCGCGGACCGAGGAGGTCCAGTACGGCTGGGTCGCCCCCTTCGGCCTCGTCACCCCCGCCGGCTGGGTCGCGATGTTCGCCCAGCGTTACATGCACGAGTACGGCGCGACGAGCGAGGACTTCGGCCGGGTCGCCGTCGCCGACCGCAAGCACGCCGCGACGAACCCCGCCGCCTGGTTCTACGGCAAGCCGATCACCCTCGCCGACCACCAGGCCTCGCGCTGGATCGTCGAGCCGCTGCGGCTGCTCGACTGCTGCCAGGAGAGCGACGGGGCCGTGGCCGTCGTCGTGACCTCGAAGGAGCGTGCCCGCGACCTGCGCCAGAAGCCGGCGATGATCCGCGCCGCCGCCCAGGGCATGGCCGCCGACCAGCGCTCGATGACGAGCTACTACCGGCCGAGCATCACCGGCATCCCCGAGATGGGCCTCGTCGCCCGCCAGCTCTACGCCTCCTCGGGTCTCACGGCCCAGGACATCCAGACCGCCATCCTCTACGACCACTTCACGCCGTTCGTGCTCTGCCAGCTCGAGGAGTTCGGCTTCTGCGGGCGGGGCGAGGCGAAGGACTTCGTCCGAGATGGCCGGATCGAGCTCGGCGGTGCCCTCCCGATCAATCCCCACGGCGGTCAGCTGGGCGAGGCCTACATCCACGGCCTGAACGGCGTCGCCGAGGGTGTGCGCCAGATCCGCGGGACCGCCGCCAACCCCGTCCCGAACGTCGAGCACGTCCTCGTCACCGCGGGCACCGGCGTCCCGACGAGCGGCCTCATCCTCGGATCGATGTGATTTAGACCCGAAACATCCCTCCCTCGCGGCGCGCACCGCACCGGGACCCGCCCGTCACCGGGACGGCCGGCCGCAGGGCGGACTGCCGACGGGTCGCGGACGCCGACCGCGGCGACCGCGGGCGGCGACGGGCGACCGACGGCCCGAGCCCGCGCTGGACCCGGCCCGGATCCATGGGAGCGGAGGCCGGCTCCCATCGCACCGGCCTCGCAAGATCGCCCGACCGCCTGCACCCGAACGCCGGAGCGCGGGGCTCCGGCGAAATCCGTCCCACCGCCCCGATCGCCCCCGCTCCCCGTCGCCCCGCGACCGGAACGTGACGCGTGACCGCACGATCGCGGCACGACCGGGACTGATGAGGAGTCAACTTCCCGGCGCACGCCGCGAGCGGAGCGGATCGGGCCGCGCGCCCACCGCTTGCCGCCCCGCGGGCGCCGGCCGCGCGCGCATTCGTCCCGGTCCGGGACGCATCGCCGCGCACGTCGGTGCGCGCGCTCGCGCGTCGGCACACGGCGGCGTGCGCACGCGCGCACGCTTGCTCTCGCGGCGGCCGCTTCCTATCGTACGCTCGCCCGATCCCACCCTCCGCCACGAAATCTCGACGAATCCGACGCCCTTCGCGTCCCGTGCGACCGCGGGCCTCCCGCGCGGAATCGGCTCAGGTCCCGGCCCCGCGCGTTCGATGAGGGCGGCGGGTGCCTAACAGATTGAAAATCGCCCGACCGGGGCGTAATCTCTGCCGCGTTTCGACCAGGCCTGAATCCGAGCGAGATCCCTCTCCAGCCCGACGCCCCGTGAAAGTCCCGTGACGAGACGCATGGGGGGCGCGCGCTGGAAGGGGATCCGGTGGCGCTCGTCCTGACCCGGAGAACGACTTCTTCCCGCGCACGCGCACCCCGGAGAGCGATCGAACCCCGGAGAACGAATCACCCGCCGCGGATCGGATGGAGCGAAGACTTCGGCTCCGTCCCCACGGCCTAGCATCGACACCGAGCGAGCATGGCACTGCACAAGTTCGATAAGGGCCTCGATCTCCCGCTCCCCGGCCAGCCCACGCAGGTCGTCCGCGGCGTCTCCCCGTGTACCCGCGTCGCGCTGCTCGCCGACGACTACCCGGGCATGAAGCCGGGGATGCACGTGGTCGAGGGCCAGACCGTGAAGCGCGGCCAGCTCCTGTTCGAGGACCGCAAGCAGCCGGGCGTCCGCCATACGTCGCCGGGCGCGGGCCGCGTGATCGGGATCCACCGCGGAGACAAGCGCGCGCTGCAGGCCGTCGTGATCGATCTCTCCGACGGCGAGCGCCGCGGGAACCCGGGCGACGACGAGTTCGCCCGCTTCGAGAGCTACACGGGCGCGAATCCCAGCTCCCTCTCCCGCGACCAGATCCGCGCGCTGCTGGCCGAGTCGGGGCTCTGGACCGCGATCCGCCAGCGCCCCTTCGGCCGCATCCCCTCGCCCGAAGGCGACGCCGACGCCCTCTTCATCACCGCCATCGACACCAACCCCCACGCGCCGCTCCCCGAGGTCGCCCTCGCCGGCAAGCTCGACGACTTCCGCCTCGGGACGAGCCTCGTCGCGAAGCTGATCGACGGCCCGACCTACCTCTGCGTGGCGGAGCACTCCGAGCTCGCCGCCGGCGCGCCGAAGGGCGTCCGGGTCGAGCACTTCGCCGGCCCCCATCCCGCCGGCACGGTCGGCGTCCACATCCACACCCTGCGCCCGGTGAACCGCAACCGGAAGGTCTGGCACCTCGGCTACCAGGACGTCGCCGCGATCGGCCACCTCTTCCGCACCGGCCGCCTCGACGTCTCCCGCGTCATCTCGATCGCGGGCGCCCCGGTCGCGGACCCGCGCCTCGAGCAGAGCCGCCTCGGCGCCTGCGTCAGCGAGATCGTCGCCGCCGACGTCGCGCGCGCGAAGAGCGGCGAGAGCCCGAAGGAGATCCGCACGATCTCGGGCTGCGTGCTCTCCGGCAAGCGGACCCACGGCGAGATCTTCGACTTCCTCGGTCGCTACGAGCGGCAGGTGAGCCTGCTCGAGGAGGACCGCGAGCAGGTCTTCATGGGCTGGCTCTCGCCGGGTCCGAACCTCTTCTCGGTGACGCGCATCTATCTCTCGAAGCTCTTCACGCCGAAGAAGTTCAAGTTCACGACCAGCACGAACGGCTCCCAGCGCGCGATGGTCCCGATCGGCCTCTACGAAAAGGTCATGCCGATGGACATCATGCCGACCTTCCTGCTGCGCTCGCTGCTCGTCGGCGACCTCGAGAACGCGGAGCGCCTCGGCGTGCTCGAGCTCGAAGAGGAAGATCTGGCGCTCTGCACCTTCGTCGATCCCGGCAAGACCAATTTCGGCCCGATCCTGCGTCGCAACCTCGAGACGATGGAGAAGGAAGGCTAGACCCGGCCTCCGAGCTCTCAATCCGCTGAAGGCTCCCGACCCGCTGATGGAGAAGGCATGAAGTTCCTCAAGGACCTGCATCTGAACGCGAAGCACCACTTCGAGAAGGGTGGCAAGCTCGAGTTCTTCTATCCGCTGTGGGAGGCCCAGTTCACCGGCCTGTTCACCCCCGGCGACGTGACCCGCACGGCCTCCCACGTCCGCGACGGCCTCGACAACAAGCGCCTGATGATCACGGTCGTCTTCGCGCTGCTGCCCTGCATGCTCATGGCGGTGTACAACACGGGCTATCAGGCCTTCCTCGCGATCGCCCACGGCGCGACGCCCCTCGACTCCTGGCAGGCCTCCCTCGCGCAGGCGATCGGCCTGCCCTTCGACTTCCGCAACCCGATCGCGTGCGCCGTCTACGGCGCGCTCCACTACGTCCCGGTCGTGATCGCCTCGATGCTGACCGGCGGCATCCTCGAGCCCCTCGTCGCGATGATCCGCAAGCACGAGATCAACGAGGGCTTCCTCGTGACCGGCATGCTGATCCCGCTGACCCTCCCGCCGACGATCCCGCTCTGGATGGTCGTGCTGGGGACGGCCTTCGGCATCGTCTTCGCCAAGGAGATCTTCGGCGGCACCGGCATGAACTTCCTGAACCCCGCGCTGACCGCGCGCGCCTTCCTCTTCTTCGCGTATCCGGCGGCAATGAGCGGTGACACGGCGTGGGTCGCCGCGAATTTCGCCGGCGTCGATTCGTACTCCGGTGCGACGCTGCTCGCCCAGGCCGCGGCCTCGGGCGAGGCGGCCCTCGCCAAGGCCAGCTGGATGGACTCCTTCCTCGGCTTCGAGGCGGGCTCGATGGGCGAGACCTCGGCGCTCGCCTGCCTGCTCGGCGCGATCCTGCTCGTCTGGACCGGCATCGGGTCCTGGCGGACGATGGCGGGCGTCGTGCTCGGGACGATCGCGACCTCCGGTCTGCTGAACGTCGTCGGCTCGAGCACGAACCCGATGTTCGCGGTGCCGTGGTACTGGCACGCGGTCATGGGCGGCTGGGCCTTCGGCCTCGTCTACATGGCGACGGATCCGGTCTCGTCGGCCTTCACGAACGTCGGCAAGCTGGTCTACGGCTTCATGATCGGGGTGTTCGTCGTCCTGATCCGCGTCGTGAACCCCGCGTATCCCGAGGGCATGATGCTCGCGATCCTGTTCATGAACATGGTCGCGCCACTGATCGACTACTTCGTCGTCCGGGCGAACGTCCGCCGGAGGGAAGCGCGTTATGCAGCATAGTACCGGCTACATCGTCGGGTTCGCGACGCTGGTCTGCGCCGTCTGCGCGGTCTTCGTCGCCGGGGCCGCGGTGGGTCTCAAGGACAAGCAGGACGCGAACCGCCTGCTCGATCGGCAGCAGAAGGTCCTGACGGTCGCCGGCCTGATCGAGGAAGGCGCGACCCTCGCGCCGGCGGAGATCACGTCCCTCTACGAGTCCTCGATCGAGCAGAAGGTCATCGACCTCGAGACCGGCGAGGCGAACACGACCGTCGACGCCGCGAGCTTCGACCAGACGAAGGCCTCGAAGGATCCGGCGACGAGCCGGGTCGCCCCGGAGAACCCCTCGAAGATCATGCGGCTGCCGAACCAGGCGCTCGTCTTCGACGTGAAGAAGGACGGCGAGCTGAAGGCCCTGATCCTCCCGATCGAGGGCTACGGCCTCTGGGGAACCCTCTACGGCTACCTCGCCCTGGCCCCGGACGCCCGGACGATCGTCGGCATCACCTTCTACAGCCACAAGGAGACCCCCGGTCTCGGTGGCGAGGTCGACAATCCGCGCTGGAAGGCCCTCTGGCCCGGTCGGATGGCCTTCAACGAGCGGGGCGTTCCGACGATCTCGGTGAAGAAGGGTGCGGCGGGCCCGCCGGCCGAGGATCCCTACCAGGTCGACGGTCTGTCCGGCGCGACGCTGACGTCGCGGGGCGTGACGAACCTGCTTCATTTCTGGCTGGGCGAGAACGGGTTCGGGCCGTACCTCGAGAAGTACCGCGCCCAGGCGGGCGTCTGACGACACGACGGCGCGAAGCCGCCGGCAGGGCGACCTAGACTCCCCGGAACGACCGCCGCCGAGCCCGCCTCGGGCTCGGACGGGACGGGGCGAAGAACGGAAGAGACGAGTAGAGAAGGAGCTGCAGTCATGGCCGAGACCACCGCACGAGACGCCTTCGTCGATCCGATCATCAACAACAATCCGATCGCGCTGCAGATCCTCGGCATCTGCTCGTCCCTCGCCGTCACGACGAAGATGTCGACGGCCCTCGTGATGGCGGTGGCCGTGACCGTCGTGACCGCCTTCTCGAACCTCGCGGTCTCGCTGCTGCGCAACTTCATCCCGAGCAGCATCCGCATCATCGTCCAGCTGACGGTGATCGCGTCGCTCGTGATCGTGACCGACCAGGTCCTGCAGGCCTACGTCTACGCGACCGCCAAGGAGCTCTCGGTCTTCGTCGGTCTCATCATCACGAACTGCATCGTGATGGGCCGCGCCGACGCCTTCGCGATGCAGAACAAGCCGTGGGTGTCGTTCGTCGACGGCCTCGGCAACGGCGTGGGCTACTCGCTGGTCCTGATCGTCGTCGCGTTCATCCGGGAGCTGATCGGGTCGGGCTCGCTGCTCGGCTTCACGATCCTGAAGCCCGTCTCGCAGGGCGGCTGGTACGTCCCGAACGGCCTCATGCTGCTCGCCCCGGCCGCCTTCTTCCTGATCGGATCCTTCATCTGGATCCTGCGGACGTACTGGAAGCCCGAACACATCGAAGAGGAGTTCCACGTTGGAGCACTACTTGAGCTTGGCAACGAAGGCCATCTTCGTTGAGAACATGGCCCTGGCCTTCTTCCTGGGGATGTGCTCGCTGATCGCCGTCTCCAAGAAGGTCGAAACCGCAATCGGGCTCGGCGCGGCCGTCATCTTCGTTCTCGGCATCTGCACGCCGTTGAACCAGATGCTGATCACGTATCTGCTGAAGCCCGGCTCGCTCTGGTGGGCGGGGCTGCCGGACATCGATCTCGGCTTCCTCAGCTTCATCACGATGATCGGCACGATCGCGGCGGTGACCCAGGTCGTCGAGATGGCGCTCGAGCGCTTCTCGCCCGCGCTCTACAACGCGCTCGGCATCTTCCTGCCGCTGATCGCCGTCAACTGCGCGATCCTCGGCGCCTCGCTCTTCATGCAGGAGCGGGACTACAACCTCGCCGACGCGACGGTCTTCGGCTTCGGCTCGGGGATCGGCTGGGCGCTCGCGATCGTGACGCTCGCCGCGGTGCGGGAGAAGCTCCGCTACAACAACGTGCCCCCGGCGCTCCGCGGGCTGCCGATCACGTTCATCACGGTCGGCCTGATGTCGGTCGCCTTCATGGCGTTCGCGGGGATCCAGCTCTGATGGACGCCCTCGCCACCCAGACCATCCTCTTCGGCGTCCTCGCGTTCACCGGCGTGATCCTGCTGCTGGTCGTGATCCTGATGGCCGCCAAGGCGTGGCTCGTCGCGTCCGGCGACGTCCGGATCCTGATCAACGACGATCCGTCGAAGGCCGTCACGGCTCCGGCAGGCTCAACGCTGCTCTCGACGCTCGCTGCCCAGAAGATCTTCATCCCCTCCGCCTGCGGTGGCCAGGGGACCTGCGGCGTGTGCCGAGTCAAGGTCTTCGAGGGCGGTGGCTCGATCCTGCCGACCGAGAAGGGCCACATCAGCCGGGGCGAGGAGCGCGAGGGCTATCGCCTCAGCTGCCAGGTCAAGGTCAAGCAGGACCTCAAGATCGAGATCCCCCACGAGGTCTTCGGCGTCAAGAAGTGGAAGTGCAAGGTCCGCTCGAACCACAACGTGGCGACCTTCATCAAGGAGCTCGTCCTCGAGCTCCCGGCCGGCGAGAGCGTCCCGTTCCGCGCCGGCGGCTACGTCCAGATCGAGTGCCCGCCGCATACGGTGAACTACAAGGACTTCGTGGTCGAGCCCGAGTACCACGGCGACTGGAACCAGTTCAACATCTGGCGCTACACGTCGACGGTCACCGAGCCGGTCAATCGCGCCTACTCGATGGCGAACTACCCGGAAGAGCAGGGCATCATCATGCTGAACGTCCGCATCGCGTCGCCGCCGCCGCGCATGCCCGACGTCCCGCCCGGGAAGATGTCGTCCTACATCTTCAACTTGAAGCCCGGCGACGAGGTGACGATCTCCGGCCCCTTCGGCGAGTTCTTCGCCAAGGACACGAAGAACGAGATGATCTTCATCGGCGGCGGCGCGGGCATGGCCCCGATGCGCTCCCACATCTTCGACCAGTTCCGAAGGCTCCATACCGACCGCAAGGTCAGCTTCTGGTACGGCGCCCGGAGCCTGCGCGAGGCCTTCTACGTCGACGACTTCAACGCGATCCAGGCCGAGAACAAGAACTTCCAGTGGCATCTCGCCCTCTCGGAGCCGCTCCCGGAAGACAACTGGACCGGCATGAAGGGCTTCATCCATCAGGTCCTCTTCGACAACTACCTGAAGGACCACCCGGCGCCCGAGGATTGCGAGTACTACATCTGCGGTCCCCCGATGATGAACTCGGCGATCATCAAGATGCTGACGAACCTCGGGGTCGAGCCCGAGAACATCCTCTTCGACGACTTCGGCGGCTGATCGAGAGCCGACCGGAGCCCCGCCGCGGGGCCGTCGAGGGCGATGACGAAGCCCGAACCGAAGCCGAAGTCGATCGCGACTTCGGCTTCGGCATTTCGGCCCCCCGGTCCAGGCGCTTGCCCGTGCGGCGCGGCCTGCCCGGCCCCGACGCGGCGGCCTGTGCGGGCCGGGCGGGTCCGACTAGAATCGGGCGGCGCGCGAGCGGTGCGCCGGAGACGACCCGCCATGCCCCCGCCCCGACTCGAGCTCGATCGCAAGACGCTGCGGGCGATGGCGATCGCCTTCGCGCTCCTGACCGCCTTCACGATCCACCGGCTCTTCTTCGCGACCCCGCCCGGCCCCACGACCGACGAGCTCGTCCTCTCCGGCGACACGATGGGGACGACCTGGGAGGTCCGGATCGCGGGCCCGGGCCTCGACGACGCGCTGCGGGCGCGGGCGCAGGACGTGATCGAGGAGCGCCTCGGCGAGATCGACCTCTGGTTCTCGACCTGGCGCCCCGACAGCGAGGTCTCGCGCTTCAACGCCTATCGCGGCAGCGAGCCCTTCGACGTGTCGTCCCCGACCGCCGAGCTCATCGCGTTCTCGATCGAGCTCTGCAAGTGGAGCGGGGGCGCCTTCGACATCACCGTCGCCCCGCTCGTCGCGCGCTGGGGCTTCGGCCACGGCGCCCAGGTCGACGCACCGCCCAGCGAGACGGAGATCGAGGACTACCTCGATCACACCGGCGCCGAGATCATCCACGTCGGCCGCGGCAATCCGACCCGCGGCGGCTTCCTGCTCAAGGTCGACCCCGAGGTCGAGATCGACCTCTCCGCCATCGCCCCGGGCTTCGCCGCGGACCACGTCGCCGGCGGCCTCTTCGAGCTCGGCCGCGAGGACTTCCTGGTCGAGATCGGCGGCGAGATCTACGCCGCGGGCCACCGCAGCGATGGCAAGCCCTGGCGCGTCGCCATCGAGGAGCCCCTCGAAGACGTTCGCAAGATCCGCGAGGTCGTCGAGCTCTCGGATCAGGGCCTCGCGACCTCCGGCGACTACCGCGCATTCTACGTCGAGGACGGGCAGCGCATCTCGCATACGATCGACCCGCGCACCGGCCGCC
>JAXLZA010000024.1:0-32512 GCA_046351135.1 Myxococcota bacterium
GAATCGCATGCCCTCGGAGGCCTCGCGCTCGCTGGTCGCGTCGCTGAGGATCATCGTGCGCATCTCGGCGAAGTTGGCCATCAGCGCATCGAAGGCCTTCACGCTCTCGAGCTTCTCGAAGCGCGCGACCCGATCCGCCGCGGCCGCCCGGGCCGCGGGATCGGCCGGCGCAACGGGCGCCGCCGCCTCGGCCCGGACCGAAGGCGGCATCGCCATGAAGGCGCAGGTCGCGACGAAAGCGAGCGCGAGCGAGCGCCGCGCCGCGAGCCGCACGCGTCGCTGGCGAACGAAACCGCCCTCCCCGCCCGGGCAGACGATTCCGGCCCCGACACCCTCGCCCCTCGATCCGCCCTCGTCGAGCATGCGACGCCCTCCTGGCCGCTCGGGCGGCCGCTCGAAATCGGCCCGATGCTACGCGACGCGCCCCCCATTGCCAGCGCGGCGCGCCGGCGCGAAGCTCGTCGGACCCGGAAGCCCCTCCGCTCCCCCGCCCAAGGACGCCGAACCCGATGACGCCGTACGAGGACGATCCGCTGCGCGCGAGCCTCGAGCCCTGGATCGGCCGCCCGCTGAGCAGCGGCGGTCCCGCCTACGCGCCCGACCCGGTCAACGTCCCGATGATCCGCCACTGGGTCGACGCCCTCGACGACCGCAATCCGATCTACCTCGACGAGGCCGCCGCGCGGGCGAGCCGCTTCGGCGGGCTCGTCGCACCTCCGGCGATGCTGCAGACCTGGACGATGGGACGACCGAAGCTCGAGGGCATCGCCGAGCGCGGAGGCTCGGCCTCGGAGATGGATCCGGACAGCCCCTTCGTCGCCCTCGCGAAGGCGGGCCTCCCCGGCACGCTCGCCACGAACTCGGAGCTCGAGTTCCTCCGCTACCTGCGGCCGGGCGACCATCTCTACTCGACCTCCGCGCTCGAGTCGATCTCCGAGCGCAAGACGACCGGCCTGGGCACCGGTTATTTCGTGACCTGGATGACGAGCTATTTCGCCGAGCCCGACGAGCTCGTCGGTCGCCAGCGCTTCCGCATCTTCAAGTTCGCCCCGGGCCGGCCGGCGGCCGGGGCCGGCGACGCGGCGGCGAAGCCGGCCGCAGGCGGAGCGAACGAAGCGGCGAGCGCCGCGCGATCGGCGAGCGCGACCGGCTCCGGCGCACCGGCCGAGCGCGCAGGAGCGGTGCTCCCGGGCTTCGCCCTCGCGGTCACGACGACGCGGATCGTCGCGGGCGCGATCGCGAGCCGCGACTTCATGCCGGTCCACCACGACCGCGACTACGCCCGCAAGCAGGGCGCGCCGGACGTCTTCATGAACATCCTGACGACGAACGGCTACGTCGCGCGCTACGTCACCGACTGGGCCGGCAGCGAGGCCCGGCTCCGCCACATCAAGATCCGGCTCGGCGGTCCGGCGACGCCGGGGACGACGCTGCGCTTCGACGGGCAGGTCGCGAGCGAGCGGACCCAGGACGGGGAGCGCGTCGTCGAGGTCGCGCTGCGGGCCGTCAACGAGCTCGGCCTGCACGCGAGCGGGACCGTCGAGCTGACGCTGCCGATCGCCTAGAAGCGCGGAGCGGGAAGTCCCGACCGATCGCGTTCGGCGCCGCTTCGCCGAGCGTGCACACGAGAGGAGAGCCGACATGAAGGGCTGGGTCGTCCGCGACAAGGGGCTTCCGAAGGACGTCTTCCACTGGGAGGACTTCGAGCAGCCGAGCCACGCGGCCCTCGGGCGCATGGCGATGGACATCGAGGGCCTTCGGCCGCGGCGCGAAGGCGAGCCCGCCGTCGACCACTACGCCTTCGTGCGCGTGCTCGCGGCGGCGCTCGCGACCCCCGACCACACCATGGCGACCGGCCACTACCCGGCCCCGGTCGTGCGGCCCTACGTCTCGGGCCAGGAGGCGGTCGGGATCGTCGAGGACGCGACGCCCAGCCTGCGCCACCTGATCGGCAAGCGCGTAATGGGCTTCACGCCCCAGCCCTTCGGCAGCTTCGCGTCCCATACGGTGATGGCGCTGCCCACGATCTGGGAGGTGCCCGAGTCGATGAGCGACGAGGACGCGGCGGGCTTCGTGATCCCGGCGCATACCGCCTATCACGCGGTCCACCGCCGCGGCCGCGTCCAGCCGGGCGAGACGGTGCTCGTGCTCGGGGCGGCGGGCGGCGTGCCGTCCTCGGCGGTCCAGCTCTGTGCGGCGGCGGGCTGCCGCGTGATCGCGGTGGCGCGGGGCGCCGAGAAGGTCGACTTCGCGCGCAAGATGGGCGCCGAGATCGGCATCGACTCGGCGCGGGAGGACTTCGTCGCGGCGGTGAAGCGCGCCGTCGGCGAGAACGCGATCGACGTCATCGTCGACTTCGTCCAGGGCGAGCCCGGACGACTCGCGCGGCCGCTACTGCGCGTCGAAGGTCGTCACCTGCTCTGCGGTCACGCGGGCGGCCTGATCCCGATCCATCCGACCGAGTTCTACGTCCAGAACTGGACCCTCGTCGGCGTGTGCATGGGCGCGGGGTACGGCCCGAAGCTGATGGAGATCGAGCAGAAGGCCCACGACGACCTGATGGGTCTGGTCGCGAGCAGTCGCTACCGGGCGACGACGAGCCGCGTCATCTCCTTCGCCGAGATTCCCGCGGCCCTCGAGGACCTCGCCGATCGCAAGACCTTCGGGCGGGTCGTCGCGAAGCCGTAGCGGCCGGGCACTCACCCAGGCGTCGCGCGGCCAGGCGTCTCGCTGCCAGGCGTCGTGCTGCTAAGCGTCGCGCTGGGCGAAGACTTCCGTCGCGATCTGGAAGCCGCTGACGGCGGCAGGCATGCCTGCGTAGACGCCGAGCTGCAGGATGACCTCGCAGATCTCGAGACGCGTGAGGCCGTTGTCGAGGGCCATGCCGACGTGGACCCGGAACTGGTCCCAGCGGCCGAGGGCGCCCAGGGTCGAGAGCGACATCAGGCTGCGCTTGTCCTGCGACAGCGCGGGCCGCTGCCAGACGGCACCCGCCGACCGCGCGATGATCGCCTCGGCGTCGGCCCGGATCTCGGCGGGGATCTTCAGCGCGGACAGGATGTCGGGTCGCGATACGGAATCGGCCATGCTCGCTCCTCTCGGGCTCGTCGTGGGCGCTCGGGCTCGTGCGGGCTCGGGGTCGAGCGCGCGCCCGCGCGCCCCCCCCACTCTGCCTCGACCGCTCAGCGCGCGCCCGGGCTCGGCTCGGGCATCTCGTCGGCGATCTCGCGCAGCTTGTTCTTCGCGACCTTCTCGAGGGTGGCGACCGGGAACTCGTCCCGGAAGTAGACGGCGCGCGGGCGCTTGAAGTCGGCGAGCTTCGCCCGGCAGTGGGCCAGGATCGCCTCCGCATGCTCGGCCTCGGAGCGCTTCTCGCCGGGGGCGCGGATCACGAACACGACCGGGACCTGGTCGAGCATCTCGTGCTTGCGCCCGACGACGGCGATGTCGGCGATGCCCCCGACCTCGCGGCAGCAGTCCTCGACCTCGCGCGCCGAGACGTTCTCGCCGCCGACCTTGAGCGCGTCCTTGTCGCGCTCCTTGTAGAAGAAGTTGCCCTCGGGCCCGAGCACGACGCGATCGCCGGTCTTGAACCAGCCGTCGTCGGTGAACGACTTCTTCATGGCCTCGGCGTTGTCGAAGTACTCGAGGAAGAGCTGGATGCCGCGGCGACCGCGGATCCACAGCTCGCCGACCTCGCCCAGGCGACAGGCCTTGCCGGTATCCGGGTCGACGATCGCGAACTCGTAGCCCGGCGTCGGCTTGCCCATCGAGCCGAGGGGATAGGTCTGGAGCCAGTCGTTGCGCGTCGCGTGGATCACCGTCTCCGTCATGCCCCAGGCGGCCATCACGCGGCAGCCCATCATCTTCTCGAGCTCGGGCATGATCAGACCGAAGACGCCGACCTTGAGCTTGTGCTTCGGCATCGGCTGGCCCGCGACCGCCTTGAAGACGAAGGGGATCAGCGAGATGTGGGTGACGCCGTGCTTCATCACGACCTCCCAGAAGCGGGAGGCCGAGAACTTGGGCTGGAGCACGACGGTGCCCCCGGCGCCGAGCGTCGTCCAGAACGACCAGCTCTGGGCGTTCACGTGGAAGAACGGCAGATACACGAGATAGGTATCGTCGGTCTTCATGTCGATGTTGGCCGGACCCATGCGACTCGCCCAGAGCGCGTTCGCATGGGTATGCACGACGGCCTTCGGGCGCGAGGTCGTGCCCGACGTGAACATGATGCCGGCGGGGGCCATCGGATCCGGCGTGCGCGGCGCGAGCGCGGCGCCGTCGCCGCGCAGGGCGGAGAACGACTCGAGCCCGTGGCTCTTCTCGTCGGCCGACGCCGCTTCGCCGGAGTTGTCGTCGGTCACGACGAGGAAGCGCAGCTTCTTCGCGTTCTCCTTCACGACCTTCGCGAACTGCGGCTGGGTCACGCCGCCGACGCAGCGGGTGTGGTCGGCGAAGTACTCGATCTCCGCCCCGGCGCTGCGCGTGTTGGTCGTGACGCCGACGGCGCCGAGGCGGGCACAGGCGTACCAGGTCAGCACGGCCTCGGGGCAGTTCTCGGCGTGGATCAGGATCTTGTCGCCCTTCACGACGCCCCGCGCGGCGAGCCCGGCCGCGACGTTCGCGACCTCGCGCTCGAACTCGGCGTAGGTCCACGTCCGGGTCGCGCCGCTCTTCGGCTCCCAGACGAGGAAGGAATGGTCGGGCTTGTGCTTCGCCCAATGCGAGACGAGCCAGGGGATGTCCTGACCGGCGAACTGGAAGTCGTCGACGTATTTCGGATCCAACATGGGGGATTGCTTCCTCTACGATCGGGCGGGGCCCGATTCGGACCCGCTCGCGCTTCGGGTCGAAGGGACCCGGAGTTTGCCGAAGGCGCCCGGTCCGGTCGACCGCCCGCGACCGGATGACCGATCGCGCGGGGTGGGCCTGCATCGGTCCCGGGGCATGCGATAAGCTGCCGCCGCCAGCCAGGAGGGCCCGAGATGTCCGGATTCGCTTCCCGTTCCCGTTCGATCTGCCGGTCGGTTGCCGGCTTCGCCGCCGCCGTCGCGCTGGCGGGCTGTGCGGCGGACAAGCCGCCGACCCTCGGCGAGCAGGTCGCAGCGGCCGGAGAGGCCCATGCAGACCTCGCGAAGCGCCTCGACGACGCGACCGCGGCGAAGAACGACGCCGAGGACGACGTGCGCGCCGCCAAGAAGGCGATCAAGAAGGCCCAGAAGGCCCTCGATCAGGGCAACGAGGATCTCGAGGAGGCGAACGAGCGCGTGATCGAGACCCGCCGCGCCCTCGCCGAGGTCGAGGCGGAAGCGCGCGGTCGCGGATTCCTGCCCACGACCCGGGCCCAGAACTGACGCCCCGGAAACCCCGCGCCGTCCGCAGCGGACGTCGCCCTCAGCTCTCCGAGACGTAGGTCTGATGGAGCTGGACGGGCTCCTGCCGCGAGCGGCGGATCCGGATGTTCAGGATCTCGACGAAGAGCGAGAAGGCCATCGCGAAGTAGATGTAGCCCTTCGAGACGTGCTGACCGAACCCGTCGGCGATCAGCACGACGCCGATCAGCAGCAGGAAGGACAGCGCCAGCATCTTCATCGTCGGGTGCCGCTCGATGAACGCCCCGATCGATCCGGCGAAGACGAGCATGACGCCGACGGCGACCACGACCGCGGCGATCATGATCTCGACGTGGCGAGCCATGCCGACGGCGGTGATCACCGAGTCGAGCGAGAAGACGATGTCGAGCAGCATGATCTGCACCAGGATCTGACCGAACGAGACGCGCGGGCGCTCCGCCCCCGAAGCCGCGTGCTCGTCGCCCTCGAGCTTGTCGTGGATCTCCCAGGTCGCCTTCGCGACCAGGAAGAGGCCGCCGCCGAGCAGGATCAGGTCGCGCCCCGTGAAGGGGTGGTCGAGCGGCGCGAACAGAGGCTTCGTCAGCCCCATCACCCAGCTGATCGCCAGCAGCAGCCCGATCCGCATGCCCATCGCGAGCAGGAGCCCGATCCGGCGCGCGCGGGCCTGCTCGGCCTGCGGCAGCTTCGCGACCAGGATCGAGATGAAGACGATGTTGTCGATCCCGAGCACGATCTCCAGGCCCGCGAGGGTCAGGAGCGCGATCAGGCTTTCCGTGGTCAGAAGCTCGGCCATCTGCGGTCTAGTTCTCCTTCGATGAATCCGGTCGGACCGGGATCTTCCAGCGCTCGCCGACGGCCAGGACGCGGACCCGGTCGTCCACGCCCCGTCGACGCGCGATCGTCTCGGCGAGCTCCTGCGGCGGCCGGTCGAGGGGCTCGTCGGTCAGCTCGAACGTCCCCCAGTGCATCGGCAGCATCACCCGCGCCCCCAGGTCGAGGAAGGCCTGGTAGGCCTGCTCCGGATCCATGTGCTGATAGGCCATGAACCAGCGCGGCGCGTAGGCCCCGATGGGTAGCATGGCCACGTCGATCGGCGCGAAGCGCCGCCCGTACTCGGCGAAGCCCTCGAAGTAGCCCGTGTCGCCGGCAAAGAAATAGCGGTAGTCCCCCGAGTCGACGAGCCAGGCGCACCACAGCGTCTCGCCCTCCCCCTGACCGAGGCGGAGGCTCCAGTGCTGGGACGGCAGGCAGGTGATCGTGAATCGGCCGCGGCGCGCGCTCTCCCACCAGTCGAGCTCGGTGACGTCCTCGCGCCCGCGCGACCGGAACCAGTCGGCGAGCCCCTTCGGCACGTACCAGCCGACCGAGGCCGGCAGCCCCTCGACGGTCCCCGCGTCGAGGTGGTCGTAGTGGTTGTGGGAGACGACCGCGAAGGCGTCGGCCGGGATCGACTCGAGCGGCAGGCCCGGTGGGACGGCCCGCGCCGGAATCAGCGCACGCTTCGTGAAGTGGGGATCGGTCAGGAACACGTCGTCGCGATCGTGGACCGCGAACGTCGCGTGGCCGACCCAGGTCACGGTCGCGGAGTGCTCGACGCCCGCCAGGTACGCGCCGTCGTTCGGGACGCGGGGCACGACCGGATCGCGCGCCTCGTCGTAGGGATTGCGGGAGAGCTTCCAGACGAGCAGATCGCGCACCGACGGCCGCTCGAAGCGCTTCCAGGGATTGAAGAATCCGTCCTCGTCGCGATGCGGCGCATGGAGCGGCCCCTCGCCGACCGGGGCGCCCGCGTCGCGGTCCCCGCCCGCCGTCGGGGCTCCGGCGAGGAGCGCGACCAGCGCGACGACGCCCGCGAGCCCCGCCCCGCGTGCCCTGCCCGTTCCCTTCGCCGTCCTCACGCCGAGGCACCGCCCACCGTCGGCCGCGCCGGCAACGGGTCCGGCGGCGCGTTCGCGGGCGGCCCGCCCGGGCCCTCTTCCGTTCCCTCCTCCGACTCGATTGCCTCGATCGGAAGCCCCGCCTCGCGCCAGGCGTCGAAGCCCCCTTCGAGCGGCCGGACCCGCTCGATCCCGCGCTTGCGCAGGAGCAGCGCCACGCTTGCGCTCGTCACCTCGTTGGGACAGGCGCAATACACGACGATCTCCCGATCGCGGGGGATCTCGGCGTGACGCGCCTCGAGCTCGTCGAGACGGATCATGCGGGCGCCGGGGACGCGGCCGCCCTGGCTCGCGAGGGTGAGCCGATCGCGCAGGTCGTAGACGACCGGCGGCGCGTCGCTCGCGAGCAGCTCACCGAGCGTCCGCACGTCGATCCGTGCGATGCGCAGGCGCCGCAGGAAGCGCTGGCGCTGGACGAACTTCCACGCGACCCAGCCCACGATCGAGACCGCGATCACCGTCAGCAGCCGGGTCCCGAACTCCGCGAGCAGCGCGAGGAAGCCCTCGATCTGCGTCTTCAAGCCGTAGCCGGCGGCGAGAAAGGTCAGGTTGAAGACGAGCGCACCGACGGCGTCGAAGACGAGGAAGCGCGCGACGCTCATGCCTCCGGCGCCCGCCAGCGGCGGCGCCACCGTCTGGAGCCCGGGGACGAACTTCGCGAACAGGAGCGTCCCGGGCCCGCGCTTCTCGAAGCTCTCCCGCGTCGTGCGCACGCACGAGTCCGGCTCGAGCGAGATCCGGCAGAGCAGCCCGAGCACCGCCTGCCCCCGCCGCCGCCCCAGCTCGAACCACAGCAGATCGGGCGGGAGCGACGCGAGCGTGGCGGCGGCGAGCGTGACGGGGCCCGAGAGCTCTCCCGACGCGATCATGCTCCCGGCGAGCATCAGCGTCGGCGCCGAGGGGATCGGGATGCCGAGCTGATCGAGGGCCACCGCGAGCGCGATGATCCAGGGCCCGTAGGTCGCGAGCAGCAACGGGAAATCCGGCATCGCGGCTCAGGCCTCGGCGGCGGCGCGTTCGGCCGACCGCAGACAGGTCTTCACGTCTTCGAGCAGTGTGTCCCCGTCGCGCTCGAGCTCGAGCGAGAGCGCCCCATCCGGCCGGAACCCGATCTCGCGCAGCGCACGGAAGCACGCCACGAGATCGAGCCGGCCCTCGCCGAGCAGACAGCCCGACGCGAAGAAGCCCGCCTCGACGTGGTCCTTGAGATGGACGCCGTGGACCCGGGCACCGAGGCGGCGGAGCGCCTCGACGGGATCCTCGCCCGAGCGGATGAAGTGTCCCGTATCGACGCAGGCCCCGAAGTTGGGGGCCCGCCCCGCGAGCGACGCCTCGACGTCGGCGATCGTGTCGTAGCGGGTCCATGGGCCGTGATTGTGGATCCCGACGCGGATCCCGGGTCGTTCGCGACAGAGCCGGTCGATCGCATCGAGGGCACCGTCGTCGGGAGAGATCGTGAGCAGCGGGATGCCGGCGCGCTCGGCGAAGTCGAAGAGTCGCCGCGCCTCCGCCTCGTCGGGGATCGAGTGGACGCCGCTCGCCGAGATCTGGAGGCCGCGCTTCGCCATCGCGGCCCGGACGCGGTCGATCTCCGCGGGGTCGTCGGTGACCGGGAAATGGGACCCGAAGCGGTAGAAGAAGACCCCGAGCTCGGGGATCAGCTCGACCTTCCTGACACCGAGCGAGACCAGCACGTCGAGCATCGGCTCGAACGCGAAACGCCGCAGCGTGAAGCTCTGCAGGCCGATGTCGAAGGCGCGGGCCGGATCCCCGGCCACCGCCCCGGCGGCCCGCAGCGCGGGCGTCAGACCCGTGATCGCCGCGCTCGCGACGCAGGCCACCGACCCGGCGAGGAAGGCCCGCCGGGTGGTGCCCGCCCTCGATTCCGATCGAGGCTCCGTACGCGACGCCGGGGTCGTCACCCGATCACGCTTTCAGCGCGCCGGAGGCCTTTGCGGGATGCGTCGCGATCGCGTCCATCAGCGCGGGCGACAGGCAGTCGTGGGGCGTCAGCCCGGGCTCGACGTGAATGAAGTCGAGCCCGTAGAAGGGATGCCCCTTGTTCTCGATGCGACCGCACATGCGGACGCCGCAGTCCTCGCAGGCATGCCGCTGGATCGGGGCCTTCGGATCGACGACCGCGAGCTTCGACTCGTTCGCGACGACCTTCAGCGGATCGCGCGGCACGACCGCGACCTGGGAGAAGAGCGCGCCCCGGGGCTTCCAGCGCTTCGTGCAGCCGCAGACGTGGTTGTGGGCACAGTGCGAAGAGACCTGGACCGCGACGGGCTCGCTCTTGCAGAGGCAGACGAGGCGCCCCCCGGAGAAGGCAGCGTCGCTGCGCTCGATGCCCCGGTCGACGCTCGGATGGATCGAAACGGATCGACTCACGGCGGGCACCTCGCGCTGGGCGGGTCGCACAGCACGACCCCACCCTTCGATGGGACCCGCCCCGACCCGGATCGCCCGCGATTATAGGCGCCGGGCCCCCGCCGTCAGCGGCCCATCGGCTCCACCGTCGATCCGGGACGCCTCAGTCCTGGCTCCTGCTCTCAACCTCGACGTCGTCGGACTCGGCGAGGGTCGAGAGGTTCGCCGCGTTCTGGTCCCGGGCGCGCACGATGTCGTAGACGGCCACGTCGCCCGGATTGCGGAAGAACTGATCCTCACTGCGGGACTGACCGTCGACGTCGAAGTACTGCGTCCCGCCGTCGAGGGGAACGACCTGCCCGAGGATCGACAGCGCCGGCGCATTGGGATCGAGGAACGTCACCGGCCCCTCGAACCGCACGTCGTCGTCACCGGGCGTCGCATCGTTGCGCTCGATCGAGATCGCCCGCGCGGAGCTGGTCCCCGTCGAGACGGCCTCGATCCGCAGGAACTGCCCCGGCAGGAGCTCGGCAAAGGAGAGGTTGTCGTCGTTGAGGCTGCTCTCGTCCTCGAGGCGGGTGTCGCCGTCCGCCGCGATCGTCACGCCGAGGATCACCAGCGTTCGCGCCGCCCCGTTCACGCTCGTCGCCGCCGCTTCGATGCGGACGTCGGTAGAGGACGACTGGCCGCTGCCATTCTCGGACTTGACCTTCGTCGCGACGAGGAGGCCGCCGACGACGCTCCCCTCCGCCTCGCAGAGGTCGCCGGGCATCGGGGCGTAGCCCATCGGCTCGAAGGTGGCGCCCGTGTCGTCGACCGGCACGCCGTTGATGCAGTAGCTCGGCGACTCGACGCAGAGGACCACGACGCCCTCGACCTTCGCCTTCTCGAGATCGCCGCTGCCGAGCCCGACCGTCTCGAGCTCGACGCGCGTCGCATCGACCTCGTCCGCGTCGCGGATCGTGGCCTTCACCTCGACCCGATCGCCCGTGGCGAGCGCGCCGCGCGAGACGTCCTTGAATGCGGTGGAGCTCGTGTAGCGGACGATGATCGTCCCGAGATCGAAGATCCCGCTGCCGTCGCTGTTCTTCTGGAGGTTCGCGACCTGGCCGTGGAGCTCGACGTCGTCGACGCCCGGATAGACGCCCTTGCGCTGGATGCGCGTCGCCTGGATCGCGCCCGTCGCATCGACGAAGCCGCTGACCTCGACGACGTCGTTGGCCGCGAGCCCTGCATAGGTCGCGCCATCGTCGAAGACCGTCTGGCCCGAGCGGGCGATCACCGTCGTGCCGAGCACCGTGAACGTCTTCACGAGCCCGGCCACCGTCTCGACCGGCGCGCTCTCGATCGGCCCTTCGACGGCGTCGTCGAAGGTGACGCGATTCGCCGTGCCCGTGAGCCCGCCCGTCGCATAGTTCCCGTCGACGCGGACGACCATGCCGACGCGGAGATCCGACTCGCTCTTGCGCACACCGTCGAGCTCGATGGTCGCGCCCGAGACGTTCCACTCCACCCCGTTGACGAAGATGCTGCCGAAGGAGTTGATCGAGCCCTGGCTGATGCCGGTCCCGCTCATGCCCCCGCTGTCCGAGGCCGAGCACGCCAGGGCGAGCGCCGCGAACGCGAGCAGCGCGACGCGCAGGAGCCCCGTCCGGCGTGCCCGCGCGACCGCCCCGGACTCGACTCGGGAGAACGGCGCGCGGCCCCCCCGGCTCTGGGCTCGAGATCGGTGGTCATGCGTCGTCATCGGAGTCGTCCTCGAAATAATAGATACCGACCATCGCGCGGCGCCGCGGGCCCGCGACGGCCTCGCCGGACAGATCGCGATCGTGTCGAGCCATGTCTTCGTTGAGGGTCTCGAGCAGGGACTGACCCTTCTGGGCCAGCAGCTCGCGCAGCGCCGGGAGGTAGTCCGGCGGGAGGTTGTCGTAGGCGACCTTTCGCTGGAAATAGCGAACGGCGGCATCGGGATCGAGGTTGTGCTCGATCGACGCGATCAGGTCGGCGACGTCGGTGCCGAGGATGTCGAGCTTCGCCGCCTCGTCGCCGGCCGGGATGTAGGCGCGCTCCACCAGATGGATGAGGCCATCCTCCCGCCGCACGACCGCGCCCACCCGCACGAGCTCGTCGAGCACCGCGCGCGGCGGCACGTCGGCGCCGTGCTGTGCGACGAGACGGGCGAAGGTGGGACCGTCGCTCGCGTCGAAGGGAAGATCGAGCGGTGTGCCGGCGGCATCCTGGAACGCGGGATCGACGGCCCACGCGGAGACGACGCGGGCGGCGCGATTGACGCGTCGGCGCGCCTGCGACTCGGAGACCGTCGGCTCCTCCTGCATCAGGCGACTGGCTTCCTTGCGCGTGAGGCCCGTCAGCACGGCGACGCGGGAGATCGTGAGCTTGCGACCGGGGACCGTGAAGTCCTCCTCGGCCGCCTCGACGTAGGCGTGCTTCACCAGCTCGGCGAACTGCCCGAAGGCCATGCCCCGCTTCAGGACGAGCCGAACCAGCGGTCGCAGCAACGCGACCACGGCTCGTTCGAGCGCATCGGAGCTCTTCTTCGCCACCGTCGACTTCACCTTCCGATGGGCAGGGAGGCGAGGGATCCTCGCAGCACCACCGAAGCGTCCCGACCGGGATGCTCGGCTTCTCTAGCCCAACCCGCCCGGACTGTCGCCGGGCAATCCGTCCAGTCCGGCCCCGAGACCCGATCGATCCCGAATGGGGCCGACCCCTCCTCGGGGCATCACCCGCGGCTCCGGGCTCCCCGACTCTCGTCGGCCGGGAGCCTAGTTAAATTGGTAATTTTCGACCATTCATCGAAGCCCGCACCCTGAGGCCCCGCCCCGTCTGCCACTCGCCCAGTCTCGTCCGACCGAACGGCTGGAGGCGGTCGACGAGGAGTGGTCCGTCGATCCCAAATCGAGTTGAAAAAGACCCGATACTCCCGGTCGCCCGCGCCCTCTCGCGCCTGGCCGGCGGAGACTCGGCAGGGGATCGGCAGCCGACACGCAGCGACGCCGTGCTCGAGCTCAGCGGGCCAGGCTGCGGGGGCCGCGGAGCAGACGCCCCGGCGTCCTGCCCGTCGGCTCCCCCTTCTCCATCACGATCTCGCCGCTCACGATCTTCTGGTCGTAGCCCGAGGCGCGCTGGATCAATCGACGCGCACCGCCGGGCAGATCGAAGGCCATCTGCGGACGGTGGAGCGTCAGCCGATCGAAGTCGATCACGTTCAGGTCCGCCTTGTAGCCCGGCGCGAGGACGCCGCGATCGAGCAGGCCGTAGAGGCGCGCCGTGTGCTGGGTCATGCGGTGCACCGCGTGCTCGAGGCGGATCTTCGGTCCGCGCCTCCGGTCGCGCGCCCAGTGGGTCAGCATGAACGTCTGCAGCGAGGCGTCGCAGATGACGCCGCAATGCGCGCCGCCGTCTCCGAGCGAGAGCACGGTCTGCTCGCTGTCGAGCATCTCACGGAAGGGCTCGAGGTCGCCGTCGGAGTAGTTGAAGAAGGGCAGCAGCAGGAGCTCCCGCCCTTCGTCCTTCAGCATGTGCTCGTAGAGCAGCTCCTCGACCGGGCGCCCCTCGCGGCGAGCGATCGCGGCGAGGCTCTGCTCGGGCGTCGGCTCGTAGTCCGGCGGATCGCCCATCGGGAACAGCCGGGCGTAGATCCCCGGATGGTCGAGCATGCTGCCCCAGCCCGGCTCACCGACGCGCTCGGCGGAGAGGATCCGCGCCTTGATGCTCGGATCGCGCAGGCGCTTCACGCGCTCGGCCAGCGGCAGATGGGCGATCTCGACGTAGGCGGGTCGGCTCATGAGCGGATTCGCCGTCGTCTGGTGGCCGACGAGGATGCCGAAGGGCCGCGCGGCGAACTGCGCGATCACGTTGCCGCCCTTCGCCGCGCTCTGCTCGCAGGTCCGCATCAGCTCGCGCCACTGATTCGGCCGCGAATCGAACTGCAGCACGGCGAACGAAACCGGGCGCCCGGTCTCGACCGAGAGCCGCTGCATCCAGTCGATCTCCTTCAGTGCGTCGTCGGGCCCATCGCCGCCCGAGTCGCCGGCGGCGCCCGCGCCCGCGAGCTCGAAGACGCCGAGGCCCGTGTCCTTCAGCGCGCGACCGATGCCGAAGAGCTCGTCCTCCTGGGCGAAGGTCCCGGGGACGGGCTCCCCGTCGAGGGCGCGGTGGCCCATCGTGCGCGAGGTCGAGAAGCCGAGCGCCCCGGCGAGCAGGCCCTCCTTCACGATCGCGTACATCTGCTCGATGTCCTGCGCGGTCGCCGCCTCGTTGCGCGCCCCGCGCTCGCCCATCACGTAGGCGCGGACGGCGCCGTGGGGCACGTGGGTCCCGAGGTCGACGGCGAGCGGGGATCGCTCGAGCGCATCGAGATACTCGGGGAAGGTCTCCCAGCCCCAGCGGATGCCCTCGGCGAGCGCCGCCCCGGGAATGTCCTCGACGCCTTCCATGAGCGCGATCAGCCATTCGTGTCGGTCGGGAGCGGCGGGCGCGAAGCCGACGCCGCAGTTGCCGGCGACCGCCGTCGTGACGCCGTGCCAGCCGGAGGGCAGCAGGTGGGGATCCCAGGTCGCCTGGGCGTCGTAGTGGGTGTGGATGTCGACGAAGCCCGGGGTCACGAGGCGCCCCGCGGCGTCGATCGTGTGGCGCGCCGGCCCGCTCACGCGGCCGACCTCGGTGATGCGACCGTTCGAGATCGCCACGTCGCCCTGGGCCGCGGGGCGACCCGTTCCGTCGACGAGCTGGCCGTTCTTGATCAGGAGATCGTGCATGGGAAGCTCCTCCGCCGTCTTCGTTCGTCGCGTTCTTCGCGTTCGTCGCGTTCTTCGCGTTCGTCGCGCGTGGCCCCCTCTCCGCCCGCTCCAGGGCGCGCCGGGGCACCGCTCGCCTGGCTCAGACCGATCGCTTCGGACCGCCTCGGGTGCCCGGCCAGCGCGAGCTGCCGATCGTGTCCACGTGGGGCCAGAACGCGTCCGGGTCGAGCGGACCCGCGAGGGTGATCGAGCGCGAGAGCGGCTGGTCGAGGGTCAGCTGTGCGCGCACCGCCCCGCGGATCGGAAGCCACTCGGCGATCGGATCCCAGGGGCTCTCGAGCAGCCGCAGCTCACCGCTCACGTCGACGCGATGGATCGGCTGGTACTCCGCCTGCACGACCACGACGTGGGGCGGGAAGTCGTAGGCCTTCTCGGCGAAGCCGACCGCGCGCGAGACCTTGATCCAGTAGTCGCGGTCGCCGAACGGTGCGGGCAGCGGCGCGGGGCCCGTCGTCTTCCCGCGGAACTCGAGGAAGGTGTAGCCGTGGTGGGAGCAGCGGGCCCGGACGACGTCCCCGTTCCGGAAGTACTCGATCTCGGCGAGGAACTTCGGCTGGCCGTTCGTCTCCTTGCTGATGTAGACGGCCGACTCCTGATCGATTCCGTAGGCGACCGCATAGCCACCCTTCACGCCGCGGTAGCACGCGTCGATCTTGACGACGACGCCGTACTCGGGCTCGTCGGAGACGGGCACGTTGTAGATCGAGAGGTGGACGTTCGAGGTGTCGGCGGGCTCGATGCCGGGCGGCAGCAGGGCCGCCAGCCGCGCGGGGTCCGTCGGATACTCGATCCGCAGGATCGGCCAGCCGCCGATCTCGCCGGCGTCGATGCGGAGCTTCTCGGGATCAGTGGCCATGCTTCCCCTCCCTCTTCGTCGGATCGGATGCGGACGGCGCCCCGATGGCCCGCCCGCCGTCGGCGCGCACGAGCGTCTGCGCGAGGAACCGCGCCGCCTTCGTCGCCCGCTCCCGCAGCGGATAGTCCTCGAAATGGACCCAGCTGAGGAACATCGAATACCACGCGCCCACGACGACCTCGAGCAGCGTCTCGAAGTCGACGTCCCCGCGCAGCTCGGCCCGGTCGACGCCGTCCTCGAGGATCCGTCCGAAGGCCTGCCGGATGCGGCGATCGTCGCTCCCCGCCGTCTCCGGGAAGGCGAGCGCCATCATGGCGCCGATCAGCTCCCGCATCCGAGGCCCCTTCTCGAGGGTCCGCTCCGCCGAGCGCTCGAAGAGCAGCACGAGGTGGGCCGCAAAGTCGCCGGGCTGCTTGCGGATCTCCTCGACGTTCTCGAAGAGGTCCCGCATCGAGTGGTCCGCGACCTCGCGCAGCAGGTGGAGCTTCGACGGGAAGTGATTGAAGAAGGTCCCGTAGGCGATGTCCGCCCGGCGCACGATCTCCGCCACCGTCGTCGCCTCGTAGCCCTGGCTCTCGAAGAGCGAGAGCGCCGACTCGACGATCCGGTCGCGCACCTCGAGCCGCCGCCGCTCGCGGCGCGTCGGCGGCTCGGCGGACGCGGGACCGGACGCGAGCGCGGGACCGCGCAGCGCGACCCCGTCCGCGAGCAGCGCGTCGAGGGCGGCCATCCTAGGCGGCCTCGCCCCGGACCTGCGCGACGGTCGGGCCGATCCGGTCGGCGATCTTCTGCATCGCCGCGACGTCGAAGCCGTAGACCTTCGCCGCGTTCCCGCCGAGGATCGCGCGGATCTCCTTCTCCTCGAAGTCGAAGAAGGTCTGGTTGAGGGCCTTCATCGTGTTGGGCCAGGTCCCTTCGAGATGGGGATAGTCCGAGCCCCAGAGCAGCTTGTCGGCCCCCATCTGATGACGGAAATGGGCCTCGTGGCGGGGCATGAACGAGGCGCCGATGTAGCACTGGCGCTCGAAGTAGCCCGTCGGGCCGAGGGAGAGGTTCTTCGTGAAGTGCTTGAAGATCGGGTCGTTGGCCTTGAACTCGAGCACGCGGAGCTTCTCGGTGATCCAGCCGCAGCCGGCCTCGGTGAAGACGTACTTGAGCCGAGGGTGGCGCTCGAAGACGCCCGACCAGAGCAGCGCCGTGAAGGGCCGCTGCGCCCACATGTCGACCTCGCTGATGAACATCGCCGTCGCACACTCGACGTCGCCGTAGTCCGGCGACCAGCCCGAATGCGACTGCAGCGGCAGCTCGAGCTCCTCGAGCACGGCCCAGAGCGGCTCGTAGCGCGGGTGGTGGTAGAACGGGTGGACGCCGGTGCTCGTCGGCAGCAGCACGCCGCCCCAGAGGCCCATCGCACGCGCCTCGCGCACGTCCTTCACCGTCGTCTCGATGTCGTCGACGTTGATCAGCGCGACGCCCGCATGGCGCAGGGGATTCGTCCTGCAGAGGTCCGCGAGCCAGCGGTTGTAGGCGCGGCAGCCCTCGAGGTTCTGCTCCGGCGACACCGCATAGCGGTACTGCATCAGGCCCGCGCCGAAGGGCGCCATCTGCGGGAAGATGATCTCGCCCGCGATCCCGTCGTCGTCGAGCTCCTTCGTGCGCACGGCCGGATCGAACTCGCCCCGCCGCGGCGCGAACGGGCTCCGCTCGTCGCAGAGCATCCGCATGATCTCGTCGTCGGAGAGGCGGACGGCGGGATCCGACATCGCCTTCATGCGCTCGCCGCCCTCGCCCGCCTTCGCGGCGTAGGCGTCGACCGCCTCCTGATCGAAGAAGGTCCCGGCCCGGGACATCATCTCCCGCGCGTGGGCCAGCCACCAGGCGTTGGCTGCATCGCGGTACTGCCGCGGCAGGTACTCGTTGTAGGTCGCGGGCAGCGCGCCGGCATGACAGTCCGAGCTGATGATCATGACCTTCGACGACATGGCGGGATCCTTCTCCTGGCGATGGGCCCGATCCGGAGCGACGGCCCCGATGGGCCCCGGGCGGGCGCTGGTCCCGGCCGGCGGGTGGGGCGGCGGGCCACGGTCCGCTGGGGTGCGCGGACGATAGGGGGCCCTGCCGGCGGATGGCAATCAGAAAATGACAATCGTCCAGATTTCGTGCGCCCGGGCGCCGATCAGGCCCCCGCCCCGGGAGCCAGGGCGCGTCCGGGACGGGCCCCCGTCGGCCGGCCGTCCGCGAAGGTCGCTACGCCTTCGACCAGGGTCAGACGGACCGGGGCGGCGTCGCGGGTCCAACGCCAGGTCATGCCCCCCGCCCCGTCCGGCACGTCGACGACCTTCCGCTTGGGGCGGCGTTCGAGCTCCTCGAGGGCGAAGACCGTGAGATCGGCGCGGCGCCCGACCGCGATCTCGCCCCGGTCGGCGAGGCCGAAGAAGCGCGCGAGCTTCCCGGTCTGGACGTGCACCGCCTCCTCGATGCGGAGCACGCCGCGTTCGCGGACGAACTCGGTGAACAGGACGATGTTGTCGCCGGCGCCGCAGAACATCTGGCCATGGGCCCCGGCGTCGCTGATGTTGCCGACCGAGCGCGGATCGCGGAGCAGGCGCTCGACCATCTCGAGATCGCGGTCCCAGTCGGGCGCCGTCACCGTCGAGTCGACGCCGTTCGCGAGCAGCCAGTCGGCCAGCGCGTCCGAAGGATGGACGCCGCGGCCCCCCGCCTGCGCGTCCGCGTAGTCGCCGAGCGTGAGGCCGATCGGCCCGACCCCGTTCGCCGAATGATCGAGCAGGATCGGACGCGGCCGGCGGAAGGGACAGGTCGGCAGCGCCAGCTCGTCCCAGGAATGGCGCGCCCGCGCGCGCCAGGCGGGATCGCGCAGCAGCGTCCGCTTCGCTTCCTCGCCGACCGCCGTCACCACCTCGTGCCAGACGTACTCGTTCGACTGGGCGAAGAGCAGCGAGCGATCGAAGCTGACGACCGTCGTCACGGGGACGTGGGCGTAGCCGGTCCAGAAGTCGCGACCCTCCCGCGCATAACGCTCGTGCAGCTCGAGCAACGGCTTCTGGATGCCGTGCTCCTTCTGCCAGCGCAGCGTCGGCAGCCCCGCCCACTGCAGCCGGATCGGGAGGGTGCCGATCAGGCGCTCGAGGCGAAGCAGCGCCTCGACCGCCGTCATGCGCATGACGGTGTCGATCACGACCTGGAGCGTCGCGCCGCGATGGCGGGCGAGCACCGCGAAGAGCGCGCGCAGCTCCGCATCCTCGGCATGGAGCGTCGGGACCGGACGGTCGCTGCCGTCGTGATCCATCAGGTTCGTCGACAATCCGAGCGCACCGGCGGCGAGCGCCTCGTCGAGGTCGCGGGCCATCCGCGCGATCTCGGCCGGCGTCGCGGCGCGCGTCCACGCGTCCATCCCCATGGCGGCGAGGCGGATCGCGATGTGGCCGACGAAGGTCGCGTAGTGGGTCGGGACCGCGACCTTCGCGGCGAGCGAGTCGCGGTACTCGCGCCAGCTCTGCCAGTCCCAGGGCAGGTTCTCGAAGAAGGGACGCTCCGGGATGTCCTCGAAGAAGGAGAAGATCTTCACGACCTCGGCCCGGGCCGCCGGGTCGTCCGGGAGCGGGGCCAGCGCGAAGCCGCAATTGCCGTTGACGATCGTCGTCACGCCGTAGCCGGGCAGCGGGTCGAGGTCCGGCTGCCACCACATCGTCCCGTCGAAATGCGTGTGGCTCTCGATGAAGCCCGGCGCGACGAAGCAGCCCCGCGCGTCGTGGACGCGCTCGCCCGGCGCCGGCGCGAGCCCCCGCGCGACCTCGACGATCGCGCCGTCGCGGATCCGAACGTCGGCCTCGAAGGCCGGCGCGCCCGTCCCGTCGACGACCGTGCCGTGGCGGATCAGCCCATCGGTGCTCGAGGCTCGCATCGCTCTCCCTCTTCCGGCCCGGGCGAATGGCCGGGGCCTCGCGGCGCTGCGGTGTACCCGGCGCGGACCGCTCGGCCGACGTTAAGGCCGAAACGGCCGATCGTCACCGGGCACCGCCCCGCGCCGCCCGACCCCGGTCCCCGCCCGCGCGGCTCACCCGGCGACCCGGAGCTCCGCCCGCCCCCCGCGGCCGGAGGCCTCGGCGGTGGAGCGCGGGAGTCGCACGCGGAAGCAGGTGCCCGCGCCGCCGGTCGTCATCAGCTCGATCTCTCCGCCGTGAGTCGCGAGGATGCCGTGGACGACCGAGAGCCCGAGACCGCTGCCGCCCTCCCGGAGCTTCGTCGTGTAGAACGGCTCGAAGAGTCGGCGCCGGGCCTCTTCGGAGAGGCCGACGCCGTCGTCCTCGACGAAGAGCGCGGCGTGCTCGCCCGCAGGCTCGACGCGGATCGCGACCCGGCCCCCGCTCGTCCGGGACTCGATCCCGTTGCGGATCAGATTGACGACGACCTGCTCGAGCTCGACCTCGTTGCCCCGCACGAAGAGCGCCCCCGCGGCGGGCCGACAATCGAGGGCCGCGCCGCGGGCGCGGGCGTACTCCTCGGTCGCGGCCCGCGCCGCCTCGACGATGGCGTTCAGATCGTGGTCGGCGACCCGCCCGGGATCGCTGCGCGCGAAGACGAGGACGCTGCGGACGATCCGCGCACAGCGCAGCGCCTCCCGCTGGATCGTCTCGAGGGTCGAGCGGATGCTCCTTTCCCTGCCCTCGTCCTCCGCGGGCTCCGAAAGCTCGAACTGGGCCGCTGCCAGGATGGCGCCGATCGGGTTGTTGATCTGGTGGGCGATGCCGGCGGCCAGCGTGCCGACCGTCGCCAGGCGCTCCGCGGAGCGTGCCCGCACGAGCGACTCCTCGAGCTCGCCCTCGCGCTCGATGAGGCGCGCCTCGAGCCCCTGCCGCAGCAGCGTCTCGTCGCGGACGAGGCGCGCCGTCAGGGCCAGCAGCAGGATCGCGGCGAGCGACGTCAGGCCGGTCGCGATCACGACCGTCGGCCAGGCGGGGCCCGCGCCGAGGCTGCGACTGATCTGCCCGTAGAGATCGAGGGGGACGAAGGCGAGGAAGCCGAGCGGGAGCACCCGCGCCGTCTTCATGCCGCGCAGGGCTCCGCGCGGCCACGCCCAGGCGGCGGCGAGGATCAGCCAGAGCGCATCGAAGAGGGCCATCCCCAGATAGCCCGCAGGCATGCCCGCGATCGCGGTCACGAGCGCGAGCGCGGCCGGGACGGCGAAGGCGAAGGCCTGAACGAGCCGGGGGATCGAGCGACCCGAGTAGACGCGGGCACCGATCGCGAAGAACGCGCTCGAGACCGAGCCCAGGGCAACGGCGAGGGGCTGGAAGCCCGCCCCGAGATCGTCGGCGACACCGGCCAGCCAGCTCGCGCCGATCGCGAAGACCCAGTGGAGCGCGCCGTACCGCCGCACGTAGAGCGCGAGCAGCACGAACATCAGGGCCAGGGGCGCCGAGATCAGGACGACGATCTCGTTCGGCGCGGTCACACCCGGCCCTCGGCTCCGCGCAGCGCCATCGCGTCCCTCCCTGGCTCGGGAGGGACCCTAGCAGTCGGAGGCGGTTCCCGGCGCGGGGATCGCCGCGAGCTCGGGCTCGTGCCCCGCCCGGACGATCACCATGTGATTCGCCGGAATCTCGCGCCAGGCCGGATCCTCGGTCAGCCGCTCGGAGCTCACGATCACCGAGCGCGCCACGCGACCGTCGAGCGAGGGATAGATCCCGCCCGAGTAGTAGTAGAGCGACTCGGGCGAGTCGTTCGGATCGTTCGAGAAGCGCGACACGACGGCGTTCTGGCCGTCGGAGAGCGCACAGTTCAGATAGGAGGGCTCGTTCTGCCCGTTCTTCTCGACGATCTCGACGACCCGCCGGATCGCCCCGCGGAGCGCCCCGGCGAGGCGCTCCCCCGCATCGATCCACGCCGGCGAGCGCAGGATCTCGTCGATCACCAGGGCGAAGACGTGCTCGGAGTCGGTGCTGCCGTAGACGTTGTCGAAGGCCTCGTCGCGCACCGAGGCCAGCATCGAGCGCCGCACCTGGCGGAAGTTCCCGACGTCGCCGTTGTGCATGAAGAGGTTCGAGCGGAAGCGGAACGGGTGGCAGTTCGCTTCGTTGACGCCGCTCGACTGGGTGGCCGCCCGCACGTGGGCGAGGATGCAGCCGGAGGACACGACGCGCGCCAGGTTGATGAGGTTGCGGTTGTTCCAGGCGGGCGTGATCGAACGGAAGACCGCGGGCTCGAGGCGGGGATCGGCGCCATACCATCCGACGCCGAAGCCGTCGCCGTTGAGGGGCTCCTCGCGCTCGCGGCTGTGGGTGCTCTGGCGGATCAGCGAGTGCTCCGGCTCGACCAGCAGCGACGCGAGCCGGATCGGCTCGCCCATGTAGAGCGTGAATCGACACATCGATGGATCCTCCCGCCGGCCGGGGCGCGCGGCTCGCGATCCCGGACGGGGATCGGATCGGTCGATCGTCGCCCGGACTCGATGCCCGAACGCCCCGCGCGCGCCGGCCCGCTCCGGCGAATCCCCGACCCCGCCGCATGGACCGACTCGCGGAGCCGGGACCGGGGCGTGCCGGGGGCACCCCCGGGACGCGACGCGATCGGCCGCCCGACGGCTCATTCCCCTCGCCCCGCCTCAGTCGGTGGCCACCTTCTTGCCCGGCATGTCCTTCGGCATCAGCACCGCGAGCGGGAACAGCACGACGAAGAGCACCGCGATGAAGGCGAACGCGTCGTAGAAGGCCTCCATCATCGCCTGCGCGCCGAGCATGCCGTCGAGGGCGTGGCGCGCGGCGAGCGCGGCCGCCTCGGGCTCGAGCCCCCGGTCGACGAAGCCGTCGATCAGCCGCTCGAGGCCGGCGACCGTCCCCGAGTCGACCGGGGAGAGATGGCGCGCGAGCTCGGCCTCGTGGACGTCGCTGCGCCGATCGAGGATCGAGGCCAGCGTCGCGATCCCGAAGGAGCCGCCGAGCTGGCGGAAGAGGTTGTAGAGGCCGGCCCCCTTCGCGACCTCGGTCGGCGGCAGCGAACGCAGCGTCGCCGCCGAGAGCGGGACGAAGAGCATCCCGCTCGCCATCCCCCGCAGCCCCTGGATGAAGAGGACCTCGTTCCAGCCCGAGGCGAGGGTCAGGCGGCTCATCACCCAGAGCGTGAAGAGCATCAGGACCATGCCCGCGATGAAGGGCGCCCGCGGTCCCACGCGCCAGATCAGGTTGCCGAGCGCGGCCATCACGATCGCGGTCGTGATGCTCGAGGGCAGCGACGAGAGGCCCGACTGCCAGGCGGTCCAGCCGAGCAGCGTCTGCGTGAAGACCGGCATCAGGAAGATCACGCCGTAGAGCGCGAGACCACCGAGGGCGGTGAAGACGCAGCCGACCGCGAAGTCGCGGTGGAGCAGGACGCGGAAGTCGACGATCGGATCCTCGGTCGTCGTCTCACGCCAGACGAGGCCGACCAGGCCGACCGCCGTCGCGACCGCGAGGAGCACGATCTCGGCGCTGTCGAACCAGTCCTTCTTGTTGCCGCGCTCGAGCATCGTCTGCAGGCAGCCGATCCCGACGACGAGGAAGGCGATGCCCGGCCAGTCGACGCGGCCGTGGGGATTGCGGACGAGATGGGGCGGATCCTCGAGGTTCGTGGCGCACAGCGTCGCCGCCAGCAGCCCGAGCGGCACGTTGATCAGGAAGCACCAGTGCCACGAGTAGTTGTCCGTCAGCCAGCCGCCGAGGGTCGGACCGAGCGCGGGACCGATCATCGCGCCGACGCCGAAGATGGCCTGGCCGACGCCCTGCTTCGAGGGCGGAAACGACTCGACGAGGATCGCCTGGGCCGTCGCCATCAGCGCCCCGCCCCCGAGCCCCTGCACGATGCGCCAGAAGATCAGCGCGTCGACGCTCTGCGACGCGCCGCACATCGCCGACGCGGCGGTGAAGATCAGGATCGAGGTCACGAAATAGCGCTTGCGGCCGAAGCGGTTCGACATCCAGCCGGTCAGGGGCAGCACGATCACGATCGCGACGATGTAGGAGGTGACGACCCAGTCGATCTCGTCGAGGGTCGCGCCCAGATTGCCCATCATCGTCGGCACCGCGACGTTGATGATGCTCGTGTCGATGATCTCGAGCAGCACGGCGAGCATGACCGAGAACACGATCACGAGGCGGTGGAGATCGAGCCGGTAGTCCTCCTCGGAGGTCAGCGAATAGGCGCGCCGCGGGGGCGCGCTTCCCGGGTCCCGCCCGTCGCCGCCCCCCCCCGCTCCACCGGACGTCGACGCCGTCACCGGACGTCGACGCGCACGACGGCCGAGAGCCCGACCGCGAGCTCCCGCGCGGATTCGTCGTCGGCGAGCGCGCGCCGACCGGCCGCGTCCTCGATCTCGTCGAGCACGATCCGGACCGGCACGCGCTGGACGACCTTCGTGAAGTTGCCGACCGCGGGCTCGGGCGGGATCAGCGCATACTTGGCCCCGCTCGCCGGCGAGAAGGAGTCGACGTGGCCGTGAAAGACGACGCCGGCGCGCGCGTCGACCTCGATCTCGACCTTCTGACCGACGCGCATGCGCTCGAGCTGGGTCTCCTTGAAGTTCGCCTCGACCCAGCGCGGCTCGAGCTTCGTGAGCGCCATCAGCGACTCGCCGACCTTCACGATGTCGCCCGGCTCGACGTTCTTGCGCCCGACGATCGCGTCGAAGGGCGCGACGAGCACCGTCCGCGCGAGAGAGAGCTCCGCCTCGCGCAGCTCCGCCTCCGCCTGGCGCACCGGCGCCTCGTTGCCCAGCACGCCGCGTTCGGCCTCGGCCCGCAGCGAGAGCGCGCGCACCGTCGCGTCCGCCGCGTCGTGGGCGGCGCGGGCGGAGTCGAGCTGCTGGTCGCTGGCGGCGCCCTGGGACGCGAGCGAGGCGGCGCGCTCGAGCTCGCGCCCCGTCCGCCAGCGCTCGACGGTGGCGGCCTTGCCCTCCGCGTCGGCGGAGGCGGCGGCGGCCTCCGCCGAGACCATCCGATTGCGCGCCGCGGCGAGGTTCGCCTCGGCGCGCGCGACCCGGATCTCCGACTCTTCGCGGTCGAGGCGGACGAGCACGTCGCCCTTCCTGACACGCTGGTTCTCGACGGCGACGACCTCGACGACGCGCCCCTGGATCTCGGGCGAGAGGTAGACGATCGTCCCCTCGACGTACGCGTCTTCGGTCGACTCGAAGCCCCGGTTCACGATCCAGGCATAGAGCCCGACGGCCGCGAGGACGACGATCGCCGCGAGCCCCGCGACGCGCGCGAGGGCGACTCCCCGTCGGCGGCGTTCGCGATCCGCGCGCCCCGCCCCGCTCGAAGCGCGGTCTCCCGGGGATCTCGAGCCACCCTCCGCCGCGCCCGAGCCCATGTCCATCCCCGCGCTTGCCACGATGGCCGGACGATAGGCGGCCCCGCGGCGCCGATCGAGCCCACGGCGGCCGCGCAGCGGCGCCGACGGCCTCTCGACTTGAACCGGGCCGATCGGGAACCCTAGAGTCCGGGGCCGGGCCGGAACGCCCCGCTCGCCGGAGCATCCGCCCTGCCGGGCAGCGAGCCCGCTCGTCGGCTCCGGCGGCCGGAGCGGCCGGTCTCTGGAAGCCGCCCCGTTCAAACACGAACCGATTCCGACGGACCGCGAAGTCCGCACGAGGAGAAGCGACATGGCGATCAAGGAAGGCGACAAGATCCCGAACGTGAAGGTGAAGGCGACCGACATGAGCGACCTGACGACCGAGCAGCTCTTCGCGGGCAAGATGGTCGTGTTGTTCGCGGTGCCGGGTGCGTTCACGCCGACCTGCTCGGCCAAGCATCTGCCGGGCTTCATCGAGAAGGCCGACGAGATCCGCCGGAAGGGCGTCGACGACATCGTCTGCATGTCGGTCAACGACGCCTTCGTGATGAAGGCCTGGGGCGAGGACCGCGGTGCCGGCGACAAGGTCCGCCTGATCGCCGACGGCAACGGCGACCTGACGAAGGCCCTCGGCCTCGAGTTCGACGGCTCCGGCATCGGCTTCGGCCTGCGCTCCCAGCGCTTCGCCGCGATCGTCGAGAACGGCGTCGTCAAGAAGCTCGCGGTCGACGCGGGCGGCAAGTTCGAAGTGTCGAGCGCGGAGGCGATCCTGAAGGCGCTCTGACTCCGATCGCCTCGCCGCTCGGGTCTGGACCACAAGACGCGACCGACGCGGCGCGGGGGCGGCGAATGGCTCGCCCTGGGCACGGCCTTCGTCGCTTCCCGGAATCTGCTGCGTCGGCGACCGGCTGGATGGGGCGACGCGCGGGCTGCGCTTGACTTCGCCGCCCCCGCACCGCGCCGGTCGCTCGCCTGGGTGCAAGGCGATCGGCGGGGCGATGCGCCTGAATTCAATCAGGCTCGTCCCACGTGCGGGTTCGTGTTCCGGACGGCTTGCTCGGTGCGAGCGGGGGGCGCGGTGCGGGGGGAGCGAAGTCAAGCGCAGCCCGCAGCTCGACATGTCCAGCCGGTCGCAGCATCGACGCGATCCGAGTCGCGACGAAGGCCGTGCCGAGGGCGAGCCATTCGCTCCCCCCGCGCCGCGCCCCCCGCGCCTTGTGAGACCCGCCGGCCGGAGCCGAGAGGTCAGCTCGTGCGCATGCCCGGGGCTTCGTGGCCGCTCGCCACGACGTACTCCGAATAGCTTCCGGGGTAGACGCGCGGCCCGTCGGGTCCGAGCTCGAGGACGCGATTGGTCAGCTTCGAGAGGAAGTGGCGGTCGTGGGAGACGAGCAGCAGCGTCCCCTCGAAGCCCGCGAGCGAGCGGATCAGCATGTCCTTCGTCGCGAGATCGAGGTGGTTCGTCGGCTCGTCGAGCACGAGGAAGTTCGGCGGATCGTAGAGCATGCGCGCCATCACGAGGCGCACCTTCTCGCCCCCCGAGAGCAGCCCGCAGCGCTTCTCGATGTCGTCCCCCGGAAATCCGAAGCAGGCCGCCAGCGAGCGCAGCACGCCCTGGCTCGTCTGGGGGAAGGCGTTCTCCAGCGTCTGCCAGACGGTCTCGTCGCCGTTCAGCAGGTCCATGGAGTGCTGCGCGAAGTAGCCGAGCTTGACGTTGGCGCCGACCGTCACCGCCCCCGCGTCCGGGGGATTCGCGCCCGCCACGATCTTGAGCAGCGTCGACTTGCCCGCGCCGTTCGCCCCCATCACGCACCAGCGCTCGCCGCGCCGGATCAGCAGATCGAAGCCGTCGAAGATCACCCGCTCGCCGTACGCCTTGCGGATCCCGGCGAGGCGCAGCACGTCGTCGCCCGAGCGCGGCGGCGCGCGGAAGTCGAACTCGAGGGTCTGGGCGCGCCGCGGCGGCTCGACCTTCTCGATCTTGTCGATCTTCTTGATGCGCGACTGGACCTGCGAGGCGTGGCTCGCCCGCGCCTTGAAGCGGGCGATGAAGGCCTCCTCCTTCGCGAGCATCGCCTGCTGGCGCGCGTACTGCGCCTCCTGCTCGCGCTCCGCGAGCTTGCGCTGGCTCTCGTAGAAGTCGTAGTTGCCCGAGTAGGTCGTGATGTCGCCGCCGTCGATCGCGATGATCTTCGTCACGATGCGGTTCATGAACTCGCGGTCGTGGGTCGTCAGGATGAGCGCGCCCTCGAAGTCCCGGAGCCACTGCTCGAGCCAGAGGATCGACTCGAGATCGAGGTGGTTGGTCGGCTCGTCGAGCAGCAGCGCGTCGGGGCGCATGACGAGGATCCGCGCGAGGCCGACCCGCGTCTTCCAGCCGCCGGAGAGCAGCCCGACGTCTCCCGCCACCTGCTCCGGCGAGAATCCGAGTCCCGCGAGCACCTCGTGGGCGCGCGCCTCGAGGCCATAGCCGCCCAGCGATTCGAAGAGCGCCTGGGCCTCGCCGTACTTCTCGACGAGCCGGTCCATCTGGTCCGCCTGGGCCGGATCGGCCAGCGCGAGCTCGAGCTCGTGCAGCCGATGCGCGGCCTCGGACACCGCGCCGGCCCCGGCGATCGTCGCCTCGAGCACGGACTGCCCCTTCATCTCCCCGATCGTCTGGCTGAAGTAGCCGAGGGTCACGCCCCGATCGATCGCGATGCGGCCGTCGTCCGGCTCCTCCTCCTTCGTCAGGAGGCGGAAGATCGTCGACTTGCCCGCGCCGTTCGGACCGACCAGCCCGACCTTCTCGCCGCGCTGCACCGCCGCCGAGGCCTCGAGGAAGAGGATCCGCCCCCCGTGCCGTTTCGAGATCGAGTCGAGCTGAAGCATCCTGATGCGTCCTACCGCGCGCCCGAACCGGACGCGCCCGGCCGGGGTGATCCACTGCGAACGACCCCGTCGCGCGCCGCACGCTTCGACTCCCGCGCCCGGCGCAGGACCTCGGCCGCGTCGAGGTGGTCCTCGCCGGAGCGCGCGAGATATTCGTCGTAGGTCCCGGCGAAGTCGCGGACGCCCTCGGGCGTGATCTCGACGATCCGCGTCGCGAGCTCGTTGACGAACCAGCGGTCGTGGGAGACGAAGACGAGCGTCCCGTCGTAGTCGCGGACCGCGGCGACGAGCGCCTCGATCGCCTCGAGATCGAGATGGTTGGTCGGCTCGTCGAGCACGAGCACGTTCGGCTTCGCCACCGCCTGCCGCGCGAAGAGCAGCCGCGCCGCCTCCCCGCCCGAGAGCGCGCCGAGCCGCTTCTTGCCCTCTTCTCCGGAGAAGAGCACCGCCGCGAGCTGCCCCTTCACGAACCCGATCGGCTCGCCCGGGCAGAAGCCCCCGAGCCAATCCTCGAGGGTCTGGCGCTCGCTGCCGGGCTCGGAGACGAGCTGGGACTTGTGGTCCTGGGCGACGTAGCCGGGATGGGTCTCGTAGCCCCAGGTGACGGTGCCCCGGTCGGCAGGCGTGGCGCCCATCAGGATCTGGAGCAGCGTCGACTTCCCGATCCCGTTCGGCCCGATGACGGCGACGCGGTCGCCGCGCTGGATCACGAGGTCGATCCCGTCGAGAACCTGCTTCTCGCCGTAGGCCTTGGCGATCCCCGCGAGCTCGACCACCTGCCGCCCGCTCGGCCGCTTCTGCTGGAAGCGGAAGCGCGGGTAGCGGCGCGAGCTCTCGGGCAGCCGCTCGATCTCGATGCGATCGATCATCTTGAGCTTGCTCTGGGCCTGGCGCGCCTTGGTCGCCTTCGAGCGGAAGCGCTCGACGAAGGCCTTGTGCTCCGCGATCACGGCCTCGCGCTTCTCGATCTCGGCTTCCTTGCGCTCGCGCTCCTCGCGCTTGGCGCGGACGAAGTCGGCGTAGTTCCCCGGATAGGCCTTGATGACCCCGTAGTCGACGTCGACGATCGTCGTCGCGACGGTGTCGAGGAAGCGGTGGTCGTGGGAGATCAGGAGCGCCACGCCCTTGTAGCCCTGGAGGAACTCCTCGAGCCAGCGGATCGAGAGGATGTCGAGGTGGTTCGTCGGCTCGTCGAGCAGCAGCACGTCGGGCGAGGAGGCCAGCACCTGCGCCAGCAGGACGCGCAGCTTGAAGCCGCCCGAGAGGGTCGAGAGCGGCTGGTCGTGGTGGCGCGTCGCGATGCCGAGGCCCTCGAGGATCTCCCCCGCCCGCGCCTCGAGGCCGTAGCCGTCCCCCTGCAGGATCAGGTCCTCGACCGCGGCATAGCGCTCGGCGTCGAAGTGGTCGCTCGCGCGGGCGAGGATCTTCTCCTTCTCCTCCATCGCCGCCCAGACGACCTCGTTGCCCATCATCACGACGTCGAGGATGCGCTCGTCCTCGTACTGGAAATGGTCCTGCTCGAGCACCCCGACGACGGCGCGCTTCGGGATCGAGACGTCGCCGTCCGAGGCCGAGTCCTGGCCGGCGAGGATGCGCAGGAAGGTCGACTTGCCCGACCCGTTCGCCCCGACGATGCCGTAGCGCTCGCCGCGGTTGAACTGCATCGAGACGCCCGAGAAGAGCGTCCGCCCACCGAAGGATTTCGCGAGGTTGGCGATCGAGATCATGGGAAGCGGGGGTCCTGCCGGGGGCTTTGCGGGCGCCTACCTTAGCGGAGAACGCGCCCGAACGACGGATTCACGATCGGAGGGTCCCCATGCAGCCGCTCCCGCATCTCTACCGCGTCTCGGCCCGGGCGGCCGCCCAGGGCGAGGTCACCCTCGAGAGCCCCGGGCTCGAAGCCCTGGCGAGCGCCGGCCCGCGCGAGTTCGACGGGCCGGGCGACCGCTGGTCCCCCGAGACCCTGCTCGTGGCCGCCGTCGCCGACTGCTACGTCCTGTCGCTGCGGGCGGTGGCGGCTGCGTCCCAGCTCCCCTGGACGGGGATCCGGTGCGAGGCCGAGGGCATCCTCGAACGCGTCGAGCGGACGACCCGGTTCACGGCCATCTCGCTCCGCGTCGAGCTCGTCGTGCCCGTCGAGGCGGACCTCGCCAAGACCGACCGGGTCCTCGAGAAGGCGAAGAGCGCCTGCCTCATCTCGAACTCGCTCGCCTGCCCCGTCCACCTCGAGAAGTCGGTCCGCCCGGCCTGACCCGGCGCCTCGTCCGGCGCCGCCCGTCCAACACCGCGCGAGCGCCCGCCCTCAGTCCCGCCGCCAGTGGCCGCGCGCGGGCGAGGAGCGGTCCGAGCTGGTCGCGGGCAGCTGGAGCTCTCCGTCGTAGGCGCGCTCGAGCGCATGGCCGAGCTGGATCACCAGCTTCGGATCGGTCACGCGCACGACGACCGCCCCGCCCTCGTCGCGGATCGACATGATCCGCTTGAGCGGGTGCTCCCGTTTCTCGCGCTCCTCGACGTTGCGCAGGCAGGCCTCGATCTCCCCGCGGTGGGCGGAGAGGAAGTCGCCCGCGAGATGGAGCTCACCGCCGACGTCGTCCTTCGCGATCTGCTCACAGGCCGGACAGACGTGGGCGTAGGAGCCGATCGGCGGCGCCTCCCAGGTCCAGCGACCGTTGCGGTAGCTGGCGTGGCAGGTCGGACAGCCCGCGAGCTCGCGGAGCTTGCCCGCCCGCTCCTCGTGGATCCGGCGGGTGGTTCGGGGACCGGAAGCGGCGGCGTGGTCGGACTCTCGGTGGCGACGCATGGGAACTCCTCCCCAGATCGATCGGGCGCCGGACGGGCTCGGCCTCTGCGAGTCCGCACGACGCGTGGACGAGGCGACGAAGAACGGGAGCAAGCGTCGTGCCGCCGTGCGAAGGTCGCGACGCCGACGCAGGCCCCGCGCCGCGGCCGGGAATCGATCGGCCCTGTGCAGGGGCGTCTCGCCGCGAGGCGACACGCCTCAGCGTAGCGTGGGAAGGTCGAGAGCTCGACGGGATGGCCTCGTCGACGCATCATGGTGTGGTCGGCACGAATCGTGCTGAGGGCCGCGTTCGTCCTGTTCGATTCGAGAGCGGGCCGCGCAAGGGGCACGGCCCGCCCGCGAAAACCCATCGAGGAGTCCGTCATGCCCGAACCCAAAGAGTCCGCCGTGGCCGCGTCCGGCCGCCGTCTCCCCGACTTCGATCTCTGGCGGGGAAACGATCCCTTCCGCAGCCTCTTCGACCGCTTCTTCCAGGAGGGCCCCGAGAGCGGACGCCCGCTCCAGCCCTTCGCCGCACCGCACGTCGACATCACCGAGACGAACGAGGAGTACCGCGTCCGCGCGGAGCTGCCGGGCGTCTCGAAGGACGACGTCACGGTCGAGCTCGACCACGGCCTGCTGACGATCCGGGGCGAGAAGAAGAGCCAGCGCGACGAGAAGCTCGAGAAGGGCCGCCGTCTCGAGTGCACGTACGGCGCGTTCTCGCGCTCGTTCAGCCTGCCCCAGGACGCCGATGCGGATCAGATCTCGGCGAGGTTCAAGGACGGCGTGCTCGACGTGACGATCAAGCGATCGGCCGCGAGCAAGCCCCGGCAGGTCGCGATCAAGAGCTGAGGCGAAGGGCCGACCGGCGGGCGATCGGACGTCCGGGTCACCGGATGTCCGATCGTCCGCACGGCGACGCTTCGGCGGATCGTCGCGCTAGGCCGTCGCGCTCGAGCGGCTCCGGGAGCGGCCACCCCGCGAACGGGATCGCCCCCCCGATCCGGCGCGACCGCCGGCGCCCGCTTCCGAGCGGGCGCCCGGGCGCGAGCCCGAGCGGGAGCGCGAGCGGGATCGATCCCCGCCTTCGGGACGCGGGCCGCGATCGCGATCGATCGCGGGCTGGGTCGCGAGCCCTTCCGCTACGAGCCGCGGGATCTTCGAGCCGAGCACGCGCTCGGTGTCGCGGACCCAGAGCCGGTCCTCGCCGGTCACGAAGGTGACGGCGCGGCCGGTGGCTTCGGAGCGGCCGGTGCGGCCGATGCGATGGGTGTAGGTGTCGGGCGTCGCCGGCGGATCGAAGTTGATCACGTAGTCGATGTCCGCGACGTCGATGCCGCGGGCCGCGATGTCCGTCGCGACCAGCACGTCGAAGCGACGCTCGCGGAAGCCCTGCATCGCCCGGTCGCGCTGGACCTGGGACATGTTGCCCTGGAGCGCCACGGCCTTGAGACCCCGCGCTTCGAGCTGCTGGGCCATGCGCTTCGCGCGGTGCTTGGTCCGCGTGAAGACGATCGCCGTCTTGCAATCCTCCTGGTCGAGCACGCGGTCGAGGAGCGCGCGCTTCTGGCCTTCGCCGACCTCGTAGAGGAAGTGCTCGATCTGGGCCGCCGGGCGCGTGTTCGCGAGCTCGACGACGTGGGGCTGCACGAGGATCTTGTTCGCGAGCGACCGGATCGAGCTCGGCATCGTCGCCGAGAAGAGCAGGTTCTGGCGATCCTTCGGCAGCTTCTCGAGGATGCGGGTCACGTCGGGCAGGAAGCCCATGTCGAACATGTGATCCGCTTCGTCGAGGACGAGCGTGTCGATGAAGGACGGGTCGAAGACCCGCTGCTTGATCAGGTCGAGGACGCGCCCGGGGCAGCCGATCACGATCTCGGGCCGCTTGCGCAGCGCCTCCATCTGGACCCGCGGCGAGACGCCGCCGAAGACGGTCGCGGTCTTGATGTCGGTGTAGCGGGCGAGGCGCCGGAACTCGGCGTCGATCTGGATCGCGAGCTCGCGCGTCGGCGCGAGCACGAGGACCAGCGGGCCGCGGCCCGGCTCTTCGATCAGGCGCTGCAGGATCGGCAAGGCGAACGCCGCCGTCTTGCCCGTGCCCGTCTGGGCGAGGCCCAGCACGTCGTCGCCCTCGAGGCAGGCGGGGATGGTCTCGGCCTGGATCGGCC
>JAXLZA010000025.1:0-26215 GCA_046351135.1 Myxococcota bacterium
GCGAGCCGCGAGAAAGGAGGGCGGCTGCAGGCCCGGGCCGCAACATCCAATTCTTATATAAACTCGATTTTTGGATTCAGACCAGATCTGGCCGAACCAGGCCGCGCTACCGATCGCCCTCGCCCGCCGGTCGCTCGGCGAACTCGATCGACTGCACCGCGAAGTCCCCGACCGCGACCGCCTCAGCGGAGACGGTCTCGCAGTGGTCCACCCGCGCGGCGGCCAGCACGTCCGCCCGGACGCCGGCGAAGACGGTGAGCGTCGCGGGCGCCGCGCGCAGGACGAGCCGGTTCACCTCGCGGCCCATCGAGACCGCCGCGTCGGCCTTGGCCTTGTTGATGGCGGCGAGGGCTGCGATCGCGACGTCGAAGCTCTCGGCGTGATCGGGCCCCTCGATGCCGGCGAAGTCGACGGGACCGGGCCAGGCGGCGCGGTGGATGCTGCGGCGGGCGGCGGTGCCCGACCCGCTGGCGCGGTCCGCGTGCTCGTCGGCGAAGGACCAGCTCCAGATCTCCTCGGTGATGAACGGGAGCACCGGCGCGAAGAGCCGCAGCAGCACCGACAGCCCGAGCCGCAGCGCCGCGACGGCCGAGCCGCTCGCGATGTCCGCCTCGGCCGGGCTGCGCCCCTTCGCGGTCCCCGTCCCCTCGCCCCGGGCGCGCACCTTCGTCAGCTCGAGGTAGGTGTCGGTGAAGCGCGTCCAGAAGAAGGTCTCGGTCTCCTGCAGCGCGTGGGCGTATTGATAGGCGTCGAAGCTCTTCGTCGTCGACTCGACGAGCGCCCGCAGCTTCGCGACGAAGGCGCGGTCGAGCTCGTGGAGGATGGGCGCGGGCTCGGCGGGCTGGGTCAGGACGAACTTCGCCGCGTTGAAGATCTTCGTGACGAGCTTCTTGCCGATCTTGAAGACGTTCTCGTCGAAGGCGGTGTCCGCACCGAGCCGCGCCGAGGCGGCCCAGTAGCGCGCCGCATCCGCGGTGTAGGTCTCGATGAGCGGGAGCGGCGTCATCACGTTGCCCTTGCTCTTCGACATCTTCTTGCGGTCGGGATCGAGGATCCAGCCCGAGATCAGCGCGTGGTGCCACGGCACGCTGCCTTCGTGGAGCAGCGCCTTCGCGATCGTGTAGAAGGCCCAGGTCCGGATGATGTCGTGGCCCTGGGGCCGGACGTCCGCCGGGAAGAGGCGCGCATGGCGCTCGGGATCGACGCCCCAATGGGAGCTGATCTGCGGCGTCAGCGAGCTGGTGAACCAGGTATCGAAGACGTCGGGATCGCCGACGAAGCCGCCCGGCTTGCCGCGCTGGGCTTCGGCGAAGCCCTTCGGCACGTCGGTCGTCGGATCGACGGGCAGCGCGGCGGCCTCCGCGACGATCGGATGGTCGTAGTCGGGGAGCCCGCTCGCGTCGAGCGGATACCAGACCGGAATCGGGACGCCGAAATAACGCTGGCGCGACAGGCACCAGTCGATCGACAGGTTCTCGGTCCAGTCGCGGAAGCGCGTCCGCATGTGGGCCGGATGCCATTCGACCTGCTCGCCCCGGGCGATCAGCTCGGCCTTGTGGTCGAGCAGCCGACAGAACCACTGACGCGTCGGGATCAGCTCGAGGGGCCGATCGCCCTTCTCGTAGTACTTGACCGAGTGCTGGATCGGCTCGGGCTCGGCCACGAGCGGCGCCCCGCCGCCGGTCGCGGATCCGGCGGGATCGCGCAGCAGCTCGACGATCCGCGCCTGCGCCTGCTTCACCGTCTTCCCCGCGATCTCCGCGTAGGCCGCGTTCGCGCGCACGGGATCGAGGCTCTCGAAGGGCGCCTGCGTGAAGTCGACGGGCCGCAGCCGCCCGTCGTTCCCGACGACCTGTCGCAGGGCGAGCCCCTGCGTCCGCCACCACTGCACGTCGGTCTGGTCGCCGAACGTGCAGACCATCAGGATGCCGGTCCCCTTCTCGGGATCGGCGAGCTCGCTCGGAAAGATCGGGACGGGCGCGCGGAAGAGCGGCGTGATCGCGCGCTTGCCGAAGAAGGGCTGGTAGCGCGGGTCGTCGGGATGGGCGGTGACGCCGACGCAGGCGGGCAGCAGCTCGGGCCGCGTCGTCGCGATCACGAAGCGCGCGGAGGCGTCGCCCTCGACCGCGAACTCGATCTTGTGGAACGCGCCGGGAGTCGGCTTGTCCTCGATCTCGGCCTGGGCGATCGCCGACTGGAAGTCGACGTCCCACATCATCGGCGCCTCCGACGTGTAGACGTGTCGCTTCTCCCAGAGATCGCGGAAGGAGAGCTGGGCGATGCGGCGACAGTGCGCGTCGATCGTCTGGTATTCCTGGCGCCAGTCGACCGAGAGGCCGAGCCGATGCCAGAGGACGCTGAACGCCTTCTCGTCCTCCTTGATCAGATCGAAGCAGGCCTCGATGAAGTTCGGGCGCGAGACCAGGCGCGCCGGCTTCTTGCGCGTCTCGGCGCTCGCCTGCTCGAAGCGCAGCCCCGCCTCGTAGGGCGTGTTGGCGTCGCAGCGGACGTGATAGTAGTTCTGGACGCGGCGCTCGGTCGGGAGCCCGTTGTCGTCCCAGCCCATCGGATAGAAGACGTTCATCCCGGTCATGCGCTTGTAGCGCACGACGACGTCGGCCTGGGTGTACGAGAAGACGTGGCCGATGTGGAGCGAGCCGCTCGCGGTCGGGGGCGGCGTGTCGACGACGAAGGTCTCGGCGCGGCTGCGCGTCGGGTCGTAGTGGTAGACGCCCTCGTCCTGCCAGAAGGCGTCCCAGCGCGCCGAGATCGCCTCGGCGTCGAAGTGCTTCGGGAGCTGGCTCGGATCGATCGCGCGCAGCGCCGCGCGCGGGGCCGGGCGGCCGGCGTCGCCGGCCCCACCGGAGTTTGCGGACTCGCTCATCTCGGGCTCTTCTCGGAGGACGCTTCTCGGAGGACTCGTCTCGGGTTGCGGTCGGGCGCTCCGTTCCCGTACGGCGGGGCGAAGCGGACGCGGGCCAGCATAGTGCAGCTCCCTCCCGCAGTCGCCGTGCGGGAAAGCGCGGAGGAGTGCTCGGGAAGAGCCCCGATCCGACGCGCCCCCGCGCCGGATCGCCGGCGGGAGGACTCGGGTCCGGACCGTCGCCGTCCGACAGAGGGGGCATGATATTCGGCAAGCGGAAGAAGGGGACGGAGCCCGAGCCGGAGGCGAGCGAGAGCGCCGACCGGTCGCAGAAGGCGACCGCGGCGGCGGCGCCGCCGCCGGCGAGCAGCCATCCGATCCCGGCGGATCTCGCGATCGACTTCATCGCCGAGATGGCCCGCACGTTCGGCGAGTACGCCTTCGACGTCGGCGAGCAGCGCGCCGCCGACATCCGCGAGCGCTTCGAGGCCTGGGCCCGCCACATCCTGATCGGCCTGCCCGCCCCCGGCCGCACCGCCCCCGCCGACGAACGCAGCGGCGCCCGCCGCGATCTCCCCGGCCTGCGCAGCGCCTTCCGGGACCACCGCTCCGCCGAGTCCCGCTACGTGACGACCTCGATCGGCGAGTTCCGCGAGGCGACCTGGGCCTTCATCCACGGCCTGCGCCGCACGCTCTCCGCCGAGCAGGCCGCCGACCGCCGCATCAACCACCGCCTCCGCCGCCTCGAAGGGGCGGTGCGCAGCGGCGATCCGACGCGGATCCGGAGCGAGGCGCAGGAGACGGTGACCCTGCTGACCGAGTTCCTGTCGGAGCGGGGCACGCGCCATCAGGAGCAGATCCAGGCCATGGCGTCCCGGCTCGAGGCCCTGCGCGAGGAGCTCGACAGCGTCCGGGCCCAGGCCGCGATCGACGCGATGACCGGGCTCTACAACCGGGCCTCCTTCGACGAACAGATCGAGCGCGAGGTCGACCTCGCGACGCTCTTCGGCAAGCGCGGCTGCCTGATCATGGTGGACATCGACCACTTCAAGTGGGTCAACGACACCTTCGGCCATCCGACCGGCGACCTCGTCCTGCGCGAGACGGCCTCGACGCTGACCCGCTGCTTCAAGAGGAAGGACGACTTCCTGGCGCGCTACGGGGGCGAGGAGTTCGCGGTCGTGCTGCGGGACCTGAACCTCGCGACCGCCCGGACGGTGGCCGAGCGGGCGATGGGGACGATCCGGCTGATGGAGATCACGCGGGAGGGCCTCCCCGAGCCGATCCGGATCACCGCCTCGATGGGCATCGCCCGCCTGCGCCCCGGCGAGACCGCCGGGGCCTGGATCGAGCGCGCCGACCGGGCCCTCTACCAGGCGAAGAACGGGGGCCGGGATCGGATCGAGGTCGACCCGATCGACCTCGAGGAGAAGTGAACGACGGGATTCGGGGCGATCGGCTCCGATTCCCCCGCGGGCGACTTGCCGTTCACCGGCCCGCCCCGTAGATTTCCGCGCCTCGATCGAACCGTTCACGGCCCCGGGCCGGACGCGACGGTTCCTTCGGCTCTTTCTCTTTTTCCCGATCCCCATCCGAGCGTCCGCATCCGGACGTTCGAGTGCGGACGGACCAGCCTCTCAGGGAGCAGCGCGTTCCGATGGCGAAGAAATCCCAGGTCAACCGAGACAACCTCCGCAAGGAGCTGATCGAGAAGCATGCGAAGCGCCGCGCCGAGCTGCGCAAGACGCTCCGCAGCCAGACCGCGTCGATCGAAGAGAAGGTCGAGGCCCAGCAGGCCTTCGCCAAGCTCCCGCGCAACTCGTGCCCGACGCGGAAGAACAACCGCTGCGCGCTGACCGGCCGCTCGAAGGCCTACTACAACAAGTTCGGCATCTCGCGCATCGCGCTGCGCGAGCTCGCCCTGCGCGGCCAGCTGCCCGGCGTCCGCAAGTCGAGCTGGTAGGAGAATCCGCGATGAAGCCCGAGATCCATCCCGACTATCACAAGGTGATCTACGTCGACTCCGCGACCGGCAACGAGTGGGTCAGCCGCTCGACGGTGACCTCGAAGGAGACGCGCAACGTCGACGGCGAGGACGTCCCGGTCATCCGCCTCGAGATCTCGTCGATCAGCCATCCGTTCTGGACCGGCAAGATGCGCGAGCTCGACTCGGACGGGAAGATCGACCGCTTCCGCAAGCGCTACGGCGTCAAGAAGAAGTAGGTCCGCGGCGCGCCCGGCCGAGCCGAGCGCGACCGACGTCCGGATCCGGAAATGCAACGAGGGGCCCCAGGGCCCCTCGTTTCGTTTCGGACGCTCGCTTCGGCGGGCGGCGGAGCCAGGCTCCGGCCCTCGGCCCGCCGCGGCGACGGGCGCCTAGCGACCCATCAGCTTGCGGCGGATCTTGTTCTTCAGGCGCAGCGCTTCGGGCTGCAGCTTCGCGTCGGCCGTCGTCATGAGGAAGCCGTCGAGGCCGCCCTTCTTCTGCACCGTCCGCAGCGCCCGGGTCGAGATGTTCATCGGGACGGCGACGCCCAGGGCCTCGGACTGGAGGCGGACCTTCTGCAGGTTGGGCTCGAAGCGCCGGTGGGTCACCCGGTGGGAGTGGGACACGTTGTGTCCGTATCGAACCTTCGTGCCGGTCAGTGCACACACGCGGGCCATCGCCTTGCTCCTTGGAACGGGAGCGCAGTAGGTAGCGAGGGGCCGCGATCGGGTCAACCGCGCGGCAGGGGGTAGCCGCCCTTTCCCTTGGGGCGTCAGCTCGAAATCCGGCTTTCGCCCACCTCCTCCCGCTATTCTCCGCCCGCGGCGCGCCCGGCCGGTTCCGAGCGGCGCACCGCCCCCAGGTCGAGGGCGCGCAAGCGAGGGCAGGCGGGACCCGAACGCGTGCCGCATCGACGAACCGTCGTCGTCGCGAGCCCATGAATCCATGCGCTCTCGAGCCCGCGAGAACACGACAAGAAGAGAAGAGGAGCATCCCTTGGTCACGATCGGCATGAACTACTTCGTCATCCCCGGCAAGGAGCAGATCTTCGAGGACGCCGTCGCCAGCGTGATGAAGGCGATGAAGGGCATCGACGGCCACGACACCTCGTCCCTCTACAAGGAGATCGTGGAGACCGGCGAGCCGAACTACCTGATCGTCTCGCGCTGGTCCAGCGAGCAGGCGTTCAAGGACTTCGTCGCCTCGGACACGTTCAAGAAGGTGACCAACTGGGGCTCGGCCCACATCCTCCGCGGCCGCCCACAGCACACGACCTATCAGCACGGCTGAGCCTTGAACGCAGAATTCGCGGACACCGGCGCGAGCGGTCTGCCGCTCCATACCCGCTCGCTCACGGTGATCGTGTCCCGCGAGACCGGGACGCTCTGGCGCGCCCGGGGCGACGTCATCGACCTGCGCAAGAACGGCTGCGTGCCCTCGGTCGACGACGTCCAGCCCGCCGGCATCATCCACATGATGACGATCGAGCTCGACTTCGAACCGACGACGCTGCGCCTCGACCGGGTCGCCGTCGCCCAGCCCTTCGTCGCCGTCGAGCCCTCCGCCGCGACCGGCGGCGAGTGCTGCCGCGATCCCGCGCCGCGCCTCGTCGCGCTGGCCGGTGAGCGGCTCGACGAGGGCTTCACGCGCCGCCTCGGCGCGGCCTTCGGCGGAGCGCTCGGCTGCTCGCACCTGCTGACGCTGTTCCAGCTGCTGGCCTCGAGCGTGCCGCGCGCGATGCAGCTCGAGCGGGAGCGCGCCGAGCGCGAAGGCCGCGACACCGCAGTGGGGACGCGTTTCTTCCGCCGCTCGATCTCCGTCGACGGCCAATTGCTCCCCGACGCCTCGCTCGACGTCGCCGTCCAGCTGACCGACACCCACACGCGTCCGCCCTTCCCCGGCAATCGCGGCCTCGAGCGCCTCGTCACCGCCCGCGAGGTCAAATGCTTCGCCGGCGTCGAGCGCAAGCGCTTCCAGGTCGAGCGCCTCGCCGCGCGCGAGCGGGTCCGCGTCCTCGACGACGCGGCCGACGCGCCCTGGCGGGATCGCGACGCCCTCGTCGCACCGCTCGTCGGCCCGCCGGTCCTCCCCGGCATGGCGGGCCGCATCTTCAAGCTCCTCGGCACCGACGCCGCGGAGCAGCCGCTGCGCGACGCGCTGCTCCAGCTCGCACCCGGCTTCATCCAGATCACGGCGGCGCTGATGGATCACGCCGAGCGGCGGCCGTCCGCGACGCGACCGGAGGACGACCCCGCGACGCCGAGCGTCTCGGGCATCGGAGGCATGCCGGACAGCTGCTACATGTGGCGCCGCAACAGCCCCTACACCCTCGCGCGTCGCCAGGCGATGCTGCCGCGGGATTAGTCGTCCCCGTCGACGGCGATCCGGGCGTCGCGGCCGTCTCGGCCGTCGCGACCGATCGATCGCCCGGCGCGGCCCAGCCCGGCCACGGCGCTCAGGCGCGGCGGAAGACGACCAGCAGGTTGTTCGCCGGCATGGCGTTCGTCTCGACGAGCGTGAGCCCCGACGCCGCCGCGAGGGCGACGACCCGCTCGAGCTCGCGCACGCCCCACTCCGGATTGCGACGGCGCAGGTCGGCATCGAAGGCCTCGTTGCTGGGCGCGGTCGGGCGATCGGCGACGCGGAACGGGCCGTAGAGGAAGAGGAGCCCCGCCGGCACGAGCACGCGCCCGGCGCCCGCGAAGAGGCCCTCGGCCGCGGACCACGGGGCGATGTGGATCATGTTGGCGTTGAAGAGGACGTCGAAGGGGCCGACGCCCCAGTCGGCGGCGCGGACGTCGAGGGCGATCGGTGCGGCCACGTTTGCGAGCCCCGACTCGGCGCGCCACGCCTCGATCGACTCGAGATGGGCGGGATCGGGATCCGACGGCTGCCAGCGCAGACGCGGCAGCGCCTGCGCGAAGAAGACGGCGTGCTGCCCCGTCCCGCTCGCGACCTCGAGGACGCGGATCGGCTCGGGCGCCTCCGCAGGCGCGGGGGACGTCGACGCGCCGAGCCACCGCTCGAGGATCTCGAGGATCGGGGCACGGTTTCGAGCGGTGGCCGGGGCGTCGAGTCGGGGCATCAATCCTGATTCTGGTCCGGACCCCAGGCGCCGTCGCTCTCGGTCCAGTTGCTCATCTGCGGGATCTGGCGAACGCTCGCCCAGGTCGGGTTCGGGTTCGTCGGCCGCGCCTGCACCAGCGCCGGCGACGGGGCACCGCTCCCACCACCGCAGGTCAGGAACGGATACTTGATCCGGACGAGCTGCGGGCACTCGCCGGCAGCCGGGGCCGCGACCGGCTCCGACAGGTCGATCCCGTCGAGGGCCAGGGCGGATTGGGCGAAGAAGAGGGTCGTCAGGGCAGCGGCAGCATGGCGGAGCAACATCGGGGAGTCCCTCGGTGGGTGTCCTCCCTCTCATCCCCGACGTGATCTTCGCACAGCAGGGCCGCGGCAGATAGGCGCCGCCTCGACGCGCGCTCCCGAACGGCTCGCCCGAGCACCCCGAAGGCCTCCCGGCCGCGCCGTCGGTCGCCGGGCGAGCGTCCCCGCCGACCGGCAGGCCACCGGCAAGGAACCGACCCAGGCTCCCGAATTGCTAGGCGCCGGGCTCCGGCGTGCCGCCCTCGGCCTTGAGCAGGGGCGCGAAGCGCGCCTTCTCCGTCGCCTTCATGTAGGCGTCGTGGGCCGTGACCTTCTTGTCCTTGACGTACTGGAACAGGACGTCGTCCATGGCCTGCATGCCCTGCGCCTTCCCCGACTGGATGATCGAGGCGAGCATCGGCGTGTTGCCGTCGCGGATGATGTTGGGCAGGCCGGAGGTCCGCAGCAGGATCTCGTTCGCCGCGATGCGCCCCTTGCCGTCGGCCTTCGGCAGGAGCAGCTGGGACACGATCCCCGCCAGCGACTCCGACAGCGAGAGCCGCACCATGTTCTGCTCCTCCGCCGGGAAGGCGTCGATGATGCGGTCGATGGTCTTGGCGGCGTTGTTCGTATGGAGCGTGCCGAAGACGAGCATGCCCATCTCGGCGGCGGTGATCGCGAGGCTGATCGTCTCCATCTCGCGCATCTCGCCGACCAGGATGACGTCGGCGTCCTGGCGGATCGCCGAGCGCAGGGCGGGCGAGAAGCCCTGGGTGTGCAGGCCGACCTCGCGGTGGGAGAAGAGCGAGTTGCGGTTCTGGTGGACGAACTCGACCGGGTCCTCGATCGTCACGATGTGGCGCGAGTAGGTCTTGTTGATCTTGTCGATGATCGCAGCGAGGGTCGTCGACTTGCCCGAGCCGGTCGGCCCGGTGACGAGCACGAGCCCCTCCTTCAGGTCGGCGAGATCGCGGACGGCCTGGGGCAGGTTCAGGTCCTCGAGCGAGATGATCTTCTCCGGGATCATGCGGAAGACGCAGGCCGAGCCCGAGAGCTGGACGAAGTAGTTCGCGCGGAAGCGGGCCACGCCCTCGAGGCTGAAGGCGAAGTCGAGATCGCCGGTCGCCTCGTATTCGTCCCAGCCGCGCTTCGACGCGACCTCCTGCATCATCTCGCGCAGGGCCTCGTTCGTGAGCACGCCGCGGCCCTGGATCTCGCGGATCGAGCCCTTGGCGCGGAAGCGCGGCGGCTGGCCGGCCACGAGGTGGAGGTCGGAGCCGTCGTGCTCCTTCAGATGCCGCAGCAGCGAATCGATCTGGGCCACTTCGCTTCGACTCCCTGACTGAGCGACCGCTCGGGACGGGCTCCGGCCGGCCCCGACCCGGTGCGCCCGCGCTCACGCGCCCGCGGTGATGAGCTTCTGTTCCTCGGCGAGCGAGAGGGCGACCTCGCGCGTGATGCGCCCCTTCGCGACGAGCTCGTTGAGCGACTGCTCGAGCAGGTACATGCCGTGGGCCTTGCCCGTCTGCATCGAGGAGCGGATCTGGATCGTCTTCTGGTCGCGGATCAGGTTCCCGATCGCGCGATTGATGACGAGCATCTCGAGCGCCGGGACGCGCCCCTGCCCGTCCGCCGTCGGCACGAGCCGCTGCGAGACGACCGCGCGCAGCGACTCCGAGAGCATCGCCCGGACCTGGTCCTGCTCGTTCGACGGAAACGCCCCGATCATGCGGTTCACCGTCCGCACCGCGTTCGCCGTGTGCAGCGTCGCGAGCACGAAATGCCCCGTCTCCGCCGCCGTCATCGCGAGGCTGATCGTCTCGAGATCGCGCAGCTCGCCGATCACGATGATGTCCGGATCCTCGCGCAGCGCGGCGCGCAGGGCGCGGGAGAAGCTCTTCGTGTGGTGGCCCGCGTGGCGCTGATTGACGAGGCAGCGCTTCGAGGGATGCACGATCTCGATCGGGTCCTCGACGGTCAGGATGTGGTCGTCGCGGTTCTCGTTGATGTGGTTCACGAGGGCGGCGAGAGTCGCCGACTTGCCGCAGCCGGCGGGGCCGGTGATCAGGACCATGCCCTGGTGGTAGTCGGTGTACTTCTTCAGCTCCTCGGGCAGGCCCAGCTCCTCGAGGGTCGGCGGGCGGTCCGGGATCGAGCGGAAGACGGCGTCGAGGCCGCGTTGCTGGCGATAGGCGTTGGCGCGGAAGCGGCCGATGCCGGGCAGGTCGAAGCAGTAGTCGAGCTCGCCCTCGTAGGCGAGCTGTGCGCGCTGCTCCGCCGTGAGCGACGCGGCGACGAGCCGCTCGACGAGGGCGGGCTCGATCTGCTCCTCGACGACGACGAGCTCGCCGATGCGGCGCTGCTTGAGCGGGCCGCCGGCGTGGAGATGGATGTCGCTGGCCTTCGCCTCGATGCCGGCGCCGAGGATCGCCTCGAGGCGAGCACGGTCGGCGGGCGAGGGCTCGGGGACCTTGAGCTCGAGGGACGGCTTGCCGTGGGCGGCGATGCGCGGGCTCACCGGCTGGGCGGCGGGTGCGGCGGAGCCGGCGGCGGTCGCCGCGGGCTGCGGGGCGGGCGCTCGACCCGAAGCGGTCGGCGCGGCGGCGGAGGCAGCGGCAGGCGGGGCGGGCGCAGCCGGGGCCGGCGCGGGGGCGCGGGACGCGCGGCCGAGGCCGGTGCGGCGGAAGGGGTCGGCGGCGCGAGGGGCGAGGCCGGTGCGACGGTCTTCGGGAGCGGGCGTGCGGCCTTTTCGGCGCCGGCCGACGGCGCCTCGTACAGGTCGTCGATGTCCCGAGAGGTCATCGGCGCGGCCGCCTTCGCGGCGTGCTCGGCGGCGCGGTGGACGTCGGTCGCGCGGCGCTGCGGCGTCGCCTGGGGCGCCGGAGCCGCCGCGGAGGTTGGAGTCGGCGTCGGGGCCGGGGCGGCACCGCCCTCGGCGGCCTCGCCGGCGGCCTTCACGCGCTGCTTCTCGACGAGCTCCTTCTGGACCTGCTGGAGCTTCGCGATCTGGTCGCGGTCGAGCAGGCCCATCTGCAGCATGACCTGGGCGAGCCGCGGGTTGCCCGTCGACTCGCTCTCGGCCATCGCCCGAGCGACCTCTTGCGGGGTCAGCATCTTGAGCTGGATCGCGAGGCGACCCACGAGCGGTATCGGCTTGTCCTGCGCCATCGAGCCGGCCTATCGGCAGGCCCGGGGACGGCCCTGAGCCGGGAGCCCGGGGCGCCCGGGAAAAATGCCGAGAACCCAGGCGGCGGCGACCCCGTCGGATCGCGGTGGGCTACGGTCCGATGCTCCCGGCGAGCCACCTTCGGGCTGGCGTGGGCAGGCTCGGGTCGGCTCGGCGCGGCCCGCCGCTACGACCCCCGATTCCTGCTCCGAGCGGCCCGATGGCCCACCGACCTACCGACCTACCGACCCCGAACCCCCGGAGCGCCCGTGTCCCGCGAAGCATCGAAGTCCGAGCCCGAAAAGCCGGCGCGGCCAGCGCCGGCCCTGACCGGCGCCCAGCGCCGCTTTCTGCGCAGCCAGGCCCATCCGCTGAAGCCCCTCGTCTTCGTCGGCGAAGGGGGGGTCAGCCCGGCGGTCGTGCGGGCCGTCGATGCGGCGCTCGCCTCGCACGAGCTCGTGAAGGTCCGTCTCCGCCAGCCCGAGGACAAGCACGCCGCGGCCGAGGCCCTCGCCGCGGGGACTCACGCCGCGTTGTGCGGGGTCGTCGGCCATACCGTCGTCCTCTACCGGCCCGATCCCGAGGAGCCGCGCATCACACTGCCGCGCCACGACTGAACACCGGCGGCTTGCCTCGATCGAATCGAGGATGCTATATCGACGCGCCTATGTCGTGGACCCGGCAGATCCTGCGCACCCTGAGCGCGCTGTGCATCGCGCTCGCGGTCTACGGCGCGATGCCTCACGTCCACCGCGGTGCCGGCGATGCCCGTCGCGGCGCGGCGGTCGCCGAGTTCGCCGCCTTCGGTGGCCCGGCCGGCGACGCGACGAGCAGCCTCACCCCCGACGACGCCCACGAGTCCCACTCGTCTGCGAAGGGGACCGAGGGCCATCCCTGTACGTTATGCCGGAAGAATGGCGACCGTGAGGTCGCCACTCCGGCTGTTCATCCACTCCCCTCCGCGACGACGACCGCTCGACGGGTCGACCTTCCCGCCGTCGCACCCCGCCCCGAGCTGCTGCTCGCCCGGCGCCACCCCGCCCGCGGCCCCCCGCTCGCCGGCTAGTCGTCCGCTCCAACCGACCCGACGTGCCAGGAGTCGCGTTCCCGCCTCCTGCGGGAGAGCGGCTCGGGCTCGTTCGATTCCTTTCGTTCCTGCTCGCGCCACCCAACGTGTGGTGCTCAGCACGGGGGCCCCCTTGCTTCGACCCACCCGATCCATCGCTCGCCTGGCCGCGCTCTCCGTCCTCCCCATCCTGATCGCGATCGCCCCGCCGTCCCTCCATGCCGAGACCAGCGACGACGATGAAGACGCCGAGGGCCATGCCCACGAACACGAGCACGACGAGCACGACGTCACCGAGACGATCGTCGTCACTGCCTCTCCCCTCGAGCACAGCACCGACCAGCTCGCCCTTCCGGTCGTCCGGTTCGAAAAGACGCAGCTGATCCAGAATCTCGGATCGACGCTCGGGGAGACGCTCTCCCGCATACCCGGTCTGACGACTTCGGGCTTCTCTGCCGGCTCGAGTCGCCCCGTGGTGCGCGGCCAGGACGCGTATCGCACGGAGGTCCTCGAGGACGGCCTGCGCACGCAGGACGTCTCCCAGGAGAGCTCCGACCACGCCCTCCCCGTGAATCCGCTCGCCGCCCGCCGCGTCGAGGTCATCCGCGGGCCGGCGACGATCCGCTATGGCGGCGGCGCCTCGGCCGGTGTGATCAACTCGATCACCAATCGCGTTCCGGATCGGCTCCCCACCGACGCGATCTCGGGCGACGTCTTCGCCGGGGTCGGGCTCATGGCCAACCAGCACGACATCGCCGGCATTCTCGATGGCAGCTTCGGGAACGTCGCCTGGCATGCCGATGGCGTGCTCCGACAATCGAACAACTACGCGATTCCCAACGACTCGAATCCGCACACGCAGGTAGGATCCCAGACCGACTCCTACGTGGGATCCCTCGGCGCGGCCTACATCGGCGACGTCGGACGACTCGGCTTCGCGTACATTCGCGCGGAAGACACGTACGGCATTCCCGAGACTGCCGAGCCGGTCGAGATCGACATGAAGACCGACCGCTACCGCTTCGAGGGCGACCTGACGCCGAACATCCCCGGCATCCGGGAAATCCGAGTGCGCGGCGTGTACTCGAACTACGAACACAGCGAGATCGCCAGCAACGTGGTCACCCAGACCTGGCGCAACGAGCAATTCGACGGTCGGCTCGAGGCCGTGCACGAGCCGGTCGCCGGATTCACGGGCGCATTCGGTCTCGACACCCGCCATCGCGATTTCCGAGCGGAGGGCGAGGCGTCGGAATTCCTGGCACCCACCGACACCGTGATGGCGGCGGGCTACCTCTTCGAGGAGCGCTCGCTCGCGTCGAATCTCGTCGCCGAGTTCGGCTTTCGGGCCGAACATACGAACGTGCAGGGGCGCGACGCGAACGGGATCCGACACGACGTCGACTTCATCCCGATCTCCGGCTCCGCGAGCCTCCTCTATGATCCGACGGGTTGGCTCGGGATCGGACTGACCGGATCGGCCAGCCAGCGCGCTCCGACCCAGGTCGAGCTCTTCGCGCGCGGTGCCCACGACGCGTCGGCGACCTACGAGATCGGAGATCCCAAGCTCGACAAGGAGGATTCCTTCACCGGCGAGCTGCGCGCGACTGCGACCGCGGACCGCGGCCGCATCGAGGGAGCCTTCTTCGTCACCCAATACGACGGCTACATCTTCGGGAGCCTCACGGGGAATTTCGTCGATTCGGCGGGTACTCCGGTGGCACCGAACGATCCGAGTGCGCTGAAGGAGCTCCGGTACACCAATCGAGATGCATTGTTTTTCGGCTCGGAGCTCTCCGGAAATCTCGACCTGGTTCGCCTCTCCTTCGGAGAGATCGGCATCGACGGCCGCTTCGACTTCGTACGTGCACGCTTCACCGACGGCAACGAGAGCAATCTTCCCCGCATCGTGCCGATCCGCTGGGGCAGCGGCATTTATTTCGCGAGCAACGATTTCGACGCGCGCATCGGCTTCCTGCGCAACGAAGCCCAGAACCGGACGGACGAGTTCACCACGTCGACCGCGAGCTTCACTTTCCTCGACGCGTCTCTCGCCTATCGCTTCGAGCCAGTCAAGGGGATCAAGCTCGAGGCCAATGTGACCGGGCGGAACCTGAACGACGTCCGCGGTCGCAACGCCGTTGCCTTCAACAAGGAGGACATCCTGTTGCCGGGCCGCAACATCCGTTTCGGTCTGCGCGCGCAGTTCTGACGGACACCTCGACCGGCGGGTCGCAGGCGGCCGGGCGACCGGCCGCCTGCGTGATACCGTGTCCGCCATGGAACCCGTCTCCCATCGCGTCGAAGGTGCCCACGGCAATCGGCTCCACGTCCTCGAGTGGAGTCGCGAAGGGGTGCCGATGGTCCTGCTCCACGGCCACGGCAACGACGCCCATCTCTGGGACGACTTCGTCCCCTGCGTCGCGCCCCACTACCGCGTGCTCGCCGTCGACCAGCGCGGCCACGGCGACTCCGACTGGGATCCGCAGGGCCGCTACGACTCGGACAGCATGGCCAGCGATCTCGAGAAGATCCTCGAGGCCTTCGGGATCGAGCGCTTCGTCCTGATCGGATTCTCGATGGGCGGGCGCGCGTCGATGCTCTTCGCCGAGCGCCATCCCGAGCGGCTCGCGGGGCTCGTGCTCGTCGACATCGGTCCCGAGCTCGACGCGCGCGGCCGCATCCGCATCGGAAGCGAGATCGCGGAGAATCGCGCGCCGGTGTTCCGCGACGTCGAGGAGTACGCGCGACTGCTGACGCGCAACTACCCGGCCGGGAGCCCCGACGCGCTGCGGCGGATGGCGAAGTACGGGCTGCGCCAGCGCGCCGACGGACTCTTCGAGCTGAAGATGGATCCGAAGCTCCGCGGCGACCGCCTCGAGGACGAGCAGAGCCGCGCCGCCGAGGCCGAGCTGTCGCGTCGCATGTGGCAGGCGCTCGCGAAGCTGCCCTGCCCGACGCTCGTCGTCCGCGGCGCCGCGTCCGACATCCTCTCGCCGGAGATCGCGGACAGGATGGTCGACGAGGTCCTCCAGAAGGGCCGCCTCGCCGTCGTGCCCCGCGCGGCCCACTCGGTCGCGACCGACAATCCGCAGGGCTTCGAGGAGGCCGTCTCGGCCTTCGTCCTGGGTTAGGCGGCCGCTCGGCCGTCGGCGGCCGGCCCCCCCGCAGTCCACGACCCGGGCGAGCGGCATCGCGCGACGGGCTCGCCTTCCGCCGCGCCCCGCCCCGCTCTGGATGTCCGCCGCGCGTCGTTCCGGGCCCGACCGGACTTCCATCGAGCAGCTTCGACGGGCCTTCGCCCCCCTTCGACTCCGTCAAGACGAGGCCTGGGGACTCCGATGTCCATGGCGGCCTGCGCGCCCCGATGCGGCACGCCGACATCGGGAGATCCGCATGCACTTCGACCTCGTCGTCATCGGCGCCGGCCCGGCCGGCTGGTCGGCCGCGCTGCAGGGCGCGAAGCTCGGCCTCGAGGTCGCCGTCGTCGAGCGCGGGCTCATGCTCGGCGGCGCCTGCGTCCAGACCGGCACGCTACCCTCGAAGGCGCTCCGCCACACCGTCATGGAGCTCGTCCACAGCCGCCGCGCCGCCCAGCTCGGCCTGCACGCGACCCAGCTGCGGCCGCTCTCGATCAACGACCTGCGCGGCCCGCGCGACATGCTGATCGCGAACCACCAGCAGACGATCCGCTCCTTCTTCGACCGCAATCGCGTCCAGGTCCTCCCCGGCTCGGCCTCCTTCGTCTCGCCCCGCCGGATCCGCATCGCCAATCGCGACGGCGAGCAGATCGTCGAAGCCGACCACGTCGTCATCGCGACCGGGAGCCGGCCGCGCCGCCCCGAAGAGATGCCCTTCGACGACCACGTCATCGTCGACAGCGACACCCTCCTCGACCTCGACTCGATCCCGAAGAGCCTCGCCGTGATCGGCTCCGGCGTGATCGGCTGCGAGTACGCCACCGTCTTCGCGATGCTCGGCACCCGCGTCACGATCGTCGACCGCCGCGAGAAGCTGCTGCGCGACCTCGACGCGGACATCCTCGACCACCTGCGACACTCGATGTTCTCGATGGGCATCCGCGTGCTCATGCCGGAGCGGATCAGCGGGGTGCGGATCGAGACCCAGAAGCGCCATCAGGAAGGCGTCGTCTACCTCGAGAGCGGTCGCACCGTCCGCGCCGAGCGCGTGCTCGTCGCCGCCGGTCGCGTCGCGAACGTCGACGCCCTCGACCTCGCCCGCGCCGGCGTCCAGACCAGCGAATCGGGCCTGATCAAGGTCGACACCTGCTTCCGCACCGAGGTCGAGAACGTCTACGCCGTCGGCGACGTGATCGGGCTCCCGGCCCTCGCCTCGACCAGCATGCACCAGGGCCGGCTCGCGGTGCTCCACGCGATGGGTCGGCCCTGCCCCGCGACCTCGACCCTGCCGGTCGCGATCTACACCATCCCCGAGATCTCCTCCGTCGGCCGGACCGAGGAGCAGTGTCGGGCCGAGGAGATCCCCTACGAGATCGGGATCGCCCGGACCAACGAGACGCCGCGCGGCCAGATCGTGCGCGACGAGGGGGTCCTCAAGCTCATCTTCCGCCGCGACACCCGCGAGATCCTCGGCGTCCACATGATCGGGGCCTCGGCGAGCGAGCTGATCCACGTCGGGCTCATGCTGGTCCAGATGAAGGGGACGCTCGACGACGTGCAGGGCGCGGTCTTCAACTACCCGACCCTGTCCGAGGCCTACCGGATCGCCGCCCTCGACGGACTGAATCGGCTGTAGAGCCGTCGCGCGGCTCCCGAGCACGCGCCACCGCCCTCGAACGGCGCCGCGAGGAGGCCGGGGCCGGGCGACGACACCCGGTCGCACCGGCCCCGACCACCCGCCGCATCCGCCTACTTCGGCACCGGAGCCCAGCTCCGCACCTTCGCCATCCAGTCGTGGATCGAGCGATCGGCCGATTCGAGGAGCGTCGGGTCCTCGCGCTCGAGCTTCTTCGACAGGGCCTCGATCTGGGCGTGCATGTCGTGGTAGGCCCCCTTCGAGGCCGCCTCGAAGGATCGCTTCTCGAGCTCGTCGAGGCGCTTCTGCGCGTGGGAGAGGACGAGGCGCGCGCCCTTGAAGTGGTGCTCGGCCACCAGATTGCGGGCCAGCGCGAGGTTGTCGTAGATCGCCCAGGTCGGATCGGTGACGATCTCCTCTTCGACCAGGGCGTCGCGGAAGATCGAGCGGAGGGACTCGGCCGCCTCCCGGGGATGCCGGGCCGCGATCCGTGCGGCGGTCTCGTCGAGGGCGTGCTCGACCTTCCGGAGATCGGCGCGGAGCGTGACCCGGACGACGCCGGCCTCCGTCTCCTCGAGGTCGGTCTCCCGGAACGCGCGAAAGGTCTGGCGGTAGTCGCTCAGCAGGAAGACGTCGTCCAGGATCGGGACGTAGTAGTCCTTCTCGACGTCCTCGAACCGGTAGGTCAGCTTGCCGTACCGGAGCGTCGTGTCGGTGGTCGACTGGGGGACCTGGCGCTCGAGCTCGGACGCGAGCTTGCGGGCCGTGGCGACGTGCTCGGCGGCGGCCTCGGGCAGGCCCGAGTCGAGGGCGAGAGCCGACAGGTTGACGTGGCCCATCATCTTGTGTGCCAGGAGCTGCAGCTCGGCGCGCTGGGCCGCGACGGGATCGGGTGCGACGGCCGGAGCCGAACCTGCGACGGCCGCACCGCTCTTCGGCGGGGCGACCTTGCCCGGCTTCGCCTCGCCGGCGGCCGACGACGCCGCCTGGGCGAGGAGCAACGCCCCGATCAGGACGCCCGTCCCGGCCGTCCTCCACCCCGCTGCGCCGAACCGACTCGCTCGACTCCTGAGAAACGACTCCTCCAGCCTCTCCATGCTCGACCTCCTCGGATCGGGGCCAGGCCTCTTCGCCGCCCCGACCGTCTACCGGGCGCCGATCGCTGACCCCGGATCCGCCCCGCGCGTTCCGCGTGCATTCGCGCCACAATGTCGAGACGAGATGCGCCGCTGCATTCGCGCGAGGGAGCCCCGACGACCATGAACGGATCCGACCTCTTCATCCGAGCCCTCGAAGAAGAGGGCGTCCAGTACGTGTTCGGGATTCCGGGCGAGGAGAACCTCGCGTTCCTCGACGCGCTCGCGCGCTCGACGAAGATCCGGCTGATCCTGACCCGCCACGAACAGGCCGCCGGCTTCATGGCCGCGACCTGGGGCCGCCTGACCGGCCACACCGGCGTGTGTCTCTCGACGCTCGGCCCCGGCGCGACGAACCTCGTGACCGCCGCCGCCTACGCCCAGCTCGGCGGCATGCCGATGCTGATGATCACCGGCCAGAAGCCGATCAAGTCGTCGAAGCAGGGGCGCTTCCAGATCATCGACGTCGTCGACATGATGCGCCCGCTGACGAAGTACACCCATCAGCTCGCCTCGGCCGACAACCTCGCCTCGCGCGTCCGCGAGGCGTTCCGGCTGGCGGAGGAGGAGAAGCCCGGCGCGGTCCACCTCGAATTTCCCGAGGACATCGCCGAGGAGGAGACCGACAACCAGCCGATCCCCCGCAGCCACGCGCGCCGCCCGATCTCCGAGGAGAAGGCGATCCGCAAGGCGGTCGAGCGGATCGAGCGCGCGAAGACCCCGATCCTGATCGTCGGCGCCGGCGCCAATCGCAAGGTCACGTCGCGGATGCTGACGCAGCTCGTCGAGAAGACGGGCATGCCCTTCGTCACGACCCAGCTCGGCAAGGGCGTCGTCGACGAGCGCCATCCCCAGTTCGTCGGGAACGCCGCGCTCTCCGCCGGCGACTTCGTCCACCGCGCGATCGAGGCGGCGGACGTGATCGTCAACGTCGGCCACGACGTGATCGAGAAGCCGCCGTTCTTCATGCGGCGCGGGGGCGCGGAGGTCATCCACGTGAGCTTCCGCTCGGCCGAGGTCGACCCCGTCTACTTCCCGCAGATCGAGGTCATCGGCGACATCGGGAACGCGATCTGGCAGATCAAGGAGGCGATCACGCCGCAGAAGGGCTGGGACTTCGCGCGGATCGACACCATCCGCCGCGCGGCGGAGGCCAACCTGCTCGTCGGCGCCGACGACGATCGCTTCCCGGTCTACCCGCAGCGCCTCGTCGCGGAGGTCCGCCGGGCGATGCCCTCCGACGGCATCATCGCCCTCGACAACGGCGTCTACAAGCTCTGGTTCGCGCGCAACTACAAGGCCCACGTGCCGAACTCGGTGCTCCTCGACAACGCGCTGGCGACGATGGGCGCGGGGCTGCCTTCGGCGATGGCGGCGCGGCTCGTCCATCCGGACCGGAAGATCATGGCGATCTGCGGCGACGGCGGCTTCATGATGAACAGCCAGGAGCTCGAGACCGCCGTCCGGCTCGGCATGCAGCTCGTCGTGCTGATCCTGCGCGACGACGCCTACGGCATGATCCGCTGGAAGCAGGCCAACATGGGCCTGCCCGACTTCGGCCTGACCTACGGCAACCCCGACTTCGTCCGCTACGTCGAGAGCTACGGAGGCCGGGGCCACCGCGTCTCGAGCGCCGCGGAGCTCGGCCCGCTGCTCGCCGAATGCCTCGCGGCGCCGGGCGTCCACCTGATCGATTGCCCCGTCGACTACTCGGAGAACGACGCGGTCCTGAACCGGGAGATCAAGCGCCTCTCGGCGGCGATCTGACAGGAGGTGTCCGCGATGTCCATCGTCCGATCCCATTACCCCTACTATCTCGCGAACCGCCCGGTCGACGCGGAGAAGAGCCTCGCCGTCACCGACAAGTACTCCGGGGAGACGGTGACCCGGGTCGCGCTCGCGGATGCCGCGGCGATCGAACGCGGCATCGGCGCCGCCACGGCCGCCGCCCCCGCGATGGCGGCGCTCGCCGCCTACGAGCGCCAGGCGATCCTCGACCACTGCGTCGCGCGCTTCCGCGAGCGCGCGGAGGAGCTGGCGCTGCTCCTCTGCATCGAGGCGGGCAAGCCGATCCGGGACGCGCGCGGCGAGGTGACGCGGCTGATCGACACCTTCCGCATCGCCGCCGAGGAGTCGGTCCGCATGCACGGTGCGCTCCAGACCCTCGACATCTCGCCGCGCGCCCGCGGCTACCGGGGCATGTGGAAGCGGGTGCCGATCGGGCCCTGCTCGTTCATCTCGCCCTTCAACTTCCCGCTCAACCTCGCGGCCCACAAGATCGCACCCGCGCTCGCCGTCGGCTGTCCGTTCGTCATGAAGCCCGCGTCGCGGACGCCGCTCGGCGCGCTCGTGATCGGCGAGATCCTGGCCGAGACGGCGCTGCCCGAGGGCGCGTTCTCGATCCTGCCCTGCGGACGGGACGGCGCCGATCTCTTCACGACCGACGAGCGCCTGAAGCTCCTCTCGTTCACCGGCTCCCCCGACGTCGGCTGGGATCTCAAGGCCCGCGCCGGCAAGAAGAAGGTCGTGCTCGAGCTCGGCGGCAACGCGGCCGTCATCGTCGACCACGACACGCGGGTCGACGACGCGGTCGAGCGGATCGTGTTCGGCGCGTTCTATCAGTCGGGGCAGAGCTGCATTTCGGTGCAGCGGATCCTCGTCCACTCGAGCCTCTACGCCGAGCTCCGGGACCGGCTCGTCGCGCGGACGCGCGCGCTCGTCATGGGCGATCCGCGCGAGGAGTCGACCTTCATCGGGCCGATGATCGCCGAGTCGGAGGCGATCCGATTGGAGAACTGGATCCAGGAGGCGGTCACCGCGGGCGCGCGGCTGCTCTGCGGCGGAGGACGGCGCGGCGCGATGCTCGAGGCGACGCTGCTCGAGGACGTGCCGGCGGGCGCGAAGGTGTGCACGGAAGAGGCCTTCGGTCCGGTCGCGGTGCTCGCGCGCTTCGACGACTTCGAGGAGGCGCTCGCGCTGGTCAACGACTCGAAGTTCGGGCTCCAGGCGGGCGTGTTCACGCGGGACTTCTACAAGGTCCAGCGCGCCTGGGACGTCCTCGAGGTCGGGGGCGTCGTCGTCGGCGACGTCCCGTCCTACCGCGTCGACAACATGCCCTACGGCGGCGTCAAGGACTCGGGCCTCGGCCGCGAGGGCGTCGTGTTCGCGATGGAAGACATGACGGAGATCCGGAACCTGGTCATCCGGGCGGATCCGGCGGGGCCGCCTACGCGATGAACGCTCGCCAGCGCGCATGGCGCGCTTCGGCGCCGGTCACGACGTCGAAGAAGGTCTTCTGCAGCTCTTCGGCGACCGGGCCGCTCGGATGGGAATGGGCGATTCAAGCCCGTTGTTCCGCGCCACCCGTGAGGCCATTATGGTCAACTGGCCCGCCGACCCCCAGCCGGGCAGCATCCCGGGCGACGTCATCGGCCTATCGAGCGGCGTGAGCACGATCGCCGCAGGCTCTGCCCATGGCTGCGCCAAGACCAGCGTGGGCAGGTTGAAATGCCGGGGCTCGAACAGCGTCGGCCAGCCGGGCAACGGCTTGATGGCTTTGCAAACGTCTCCGGTGGCCGTGGCGCCCGAGCCGTCCGTGACGGCGTCACTCGGCGCAGCCAGCCCGCTGATCGCGGCGATGAGCCAGCGCTCGCGATTGGGGCGGCGTGATGTGCTGGCGGGAAAGCGGTCGGGTAGCTGACCGTCGAGGTCCCGTTGCATAACGATGTGGCCGGGCATTCCGTACCTGTGACGGGCAAGCAGCCGACGTTCATCGCAACCCGGTAGCTGTCCACAGCTCCTCGAAGCACGATGATTTGGAGCGCATCGCGTCGGATGAGCTCTGAACTCCTGCTCTTCCGCGCCACCGGGACCATCAGGCAATGACTGGCGGCCCGGTTCCGCGGAGCGGACCTTCCGCCTCCTCAGACGGAGAAAGCGCCGCGGGCTTCCATGCGGCCCGGCGGTCGTGCCGAAGCGTTCCGCCGAGCGCCTCGCGGCATTCGATCGGACCCACGAATCGACCTCGATCGACGGATCCTGCGACCGACGGATTGCCGACTCCCTGGTGATGGCGCTCGCTGTGGCAGCGGTCGACGTCCTCGCGCATCAAAGTGTGTCATTCCGATCCCCAAGGCGACCCGAACCTTGCAGCGGCATCATCACGCGCACGCGAACCCCCGCGCCGGGCGCACTCTCGACGTGGAGTGTTCCGCCATGACGCGACACCCAGTAGCGCGAGAGTGCGAGGCCGAGCCCGGTGCCGCCGGGACGCGTCGTGAAGAAGGGCGTTGCGAGCCGCGACTGAATCTCTGCGGGGATACCCGGCCCGGTGTCGCGCACCTCGATCGCCACCATCGGCCGTCGCTCGTCGGTCGGGGTGTGCAGGCGGTCGTCGACCGTCATCCATGTCGCGATCACGAGGGCACCGCGGCCCTCGAGTGCCTGGAGTGCATTGCGCACGAGATTTACGAAGACCTGGGCCAGCCGGTCGGCATCGGCGCGCAGCTCGGGGATCGACGGGTCGAACTCGCGCGTGATCGCGACGCCCTTCGCCATTCGCTCGTAGGAGGCCAGGGCGAGCACGTTGTCGAGGAGTCGGTGCAGATTCATCGGCGCGAGGCGCAGGTCGTCGTGCGTGATCAGCATCAAGTCGTCGACGAGTGCCGCGATGCGGTCGACCTCGCGAACGATCAGCTCGGCAGCATCGAGCGACTTCGAATCGCTCGCGCGCGAGGCAAGAATCTCCGCCGCACCGCGGATCCCGCCGAGCGGGTTCTTGACCTCGTGGGCGACACCCGCCGCAATCAGGCCGAAGGCGTGGAGCTTCTCACTCTCGGCCACGTCGTCCTGGAAGCCCTCGCGGATCGAATTGTTGCGCAACATCATCGAGACTCCGCCGACGAGTGGAGCAGCACGCGAGCCGTACTCCAGACAACCATCGTTTCTCCCGGGTGCTCGCGAATGGCTGTATTGGCGCGTCAAGAATCGTCGTGTCCATGGATATCCTCGTCCCACATCAATCTACGGCGCTCGGTATCCGGTGGACATCAAGCTCGAGGGCCGGGCCGTCAAGAGGGTGACAAGGTTCACGCGGCCCCAGCGCGATCGGGACCGTCGAGAGCGAATGGGCGATTCAAGCCCGCTTTCCCGCGGCACTGGTGAGGCCATTACGCCAGTCGGCCCCGCACGGACATCGGAAGCCGACGGGGCCCATGGGCACCATCCCCGAGATCCGGTTCGTCTCTTCGACCCACGGAGCGGCGCGAAAAAGTTCGCGTCCGCGCGGACGCGCCTGATCCGTCGCGGGCGATTCCGTCGATTCTTCGGTCATGGACGCACAGAGGTGCGACCGCCCAGAAAGGCCGGGACCCGCGCCGCCCCGTGCGGCCAAGGAGGAATCGAGATGGCGACGAAAATTCGGAAAGGCGCAATTCAATCGTTCTTTTTCACCGCCCTGCTCCTGGTTGGGCTCGCGAGCGTGGCCACGAATCCGGCGCACGCGCAGACGTTTGCTCCGGGGGAGAAGATCATGGTGCTCAATGTGGCTGGCGCCGTGGGACGCATGGCCAACTTCAGCGTCTCCGACGCCGTCGTGTTCATCAATCCTCCGAACGTGACCAATCAACGACTGCTCTGGACGTTCACGCCCGAGCAGGTGCTCGTCTTCCAGGACAACCGGCTTCAGACGAGATCCGTGTTCAAAGTGGCCTCGGCCACGGATTCGATGGAGGTCCTGAGTACCCAGCCGAACAGCTATTTCGATGGAGCGCTCGTCGTGGAGCAGAAGGACGATCCGAACATCCATAATCGGCGGCCGGCGAATCGCTGGGAGCTGATTCGCGTGCCCAACCTGCCGTTCTTCCAGCTCAGAAACGGTTGGAACGAAGCGCTTTGTCTGATGAATCAGCCGCAGACGGGACAGCTGCTCCATCTCGCAACCTGCAATCCGGGGGACAGTCGACAGTGGTACTCGCTGTTGAACGACAAAGGGCTGATCAAATGAGCGTGTCCGTCTCGCGGAAGCGGCCGTCGCATCGCCAGGGCATGCGGACCAGCCAGTGGCGCCCGCTCCGCGAGGGGGACGCCGTCGGTCGGCTCGACCTCGGGAAGTCATTTCGCTGGCGCAGGGCGTTCCCGTCGAAGTGCCGAACCGCCATCGTTCTCAGAGGTCGCTGGTCGAAACGGGTCCGGTACCCGCGGTCGGCCCAAGGACTGCGTTGCGCGGGACCCTGTTCGCATTCACGCGACAGTCGCAACGGGGATGAGAAGAACAAGCCCCGCCATTTCCGCGACACCGGTAACGATCATTACGTGAACGGGCTCCTGGGGGTCCAGACCTCGTTCGTCGACTTTTCGTTGAACGTCCTCTCCGGCACCTACGACCGTACGTTCGACTTGACCGCCCCTTCGACCTTGAACCCGGCCTCTCTCCCCGCCGGCGGCGGACCGGTCGGGTTCGCCATCAACGCGCTGTTCGCCGTTCTGATCGCGATCGCCGTGGCGGAGCGGCGGAGAGCCGAAATGGCCGCCTGAGCTTCCTGCCCCGCCGTGTGCGCGCGCTCGGAGGCGAGTCTCCCCTTCCCGACGCAGGCGATCGAGATCGGTCGTCGCACACGATACACGCGGGATGAAGCCGGACTTCGCGTCTCTCCTGGGCCCCGCAGCGAAGACATCTCCCCTGAAGTGCTTTCGCCCCCCCGGCTCCCCAGCCTCACCCGGATTGACCGGAGCGCAGGCATTCGTTACAACACTTCAACGAATCTGCATATGACGAAAGATATCCGATCCAAGCCGGCGCGAACCTGCGGCGCCCACGCCACCGAGCGCCCCAGCATCGCCGAGGTGAGCGACCTGGCGTTCGAACGAGCGGCCGCGCTGTTTCGAGCGGCGGGCGATCTCGCCCGCTTGCGCCTGCTCCATCGACTCGATGCCGGGGAGTTCTGCGTGAGCGAGCTGGCCGAAGCGAGCGGAACCCGGCTTTCGACGCTCTCGCAGCAGCTTCGCGTGCTCCACGCGGAGCGCACCGTGAAGCGTCGTCGCGAGGGCAAGCACGTCTTCTATTCGCTCGCGGACGACCACGTTCGCGAGCTCGTCCGAGCCGCCCTGGATCATGCCGGCGAAGCCGCCGGCGTCGTTCCGGAGCCGAGACAAGAAGGAGCAGAGAGAACATGAGCCACCCCACCCACGCGAGTCACGATCACGTCCACGGCAACGGCTGCGGCCACGTCGCGATCCGCCACGGAGACCACGTCGACTACCTGCACGACGGTCACCTCCACCATGGACATGACGGCCACGTGGACGAGTGCGTCCTCGAGGTCGGCTCCGCGAACCCTGCGTCGTGTACGACGACGCATCGCTGCGCGGGTCACCCGCAGGAACATGCCCATGCGTCGGGCTGCGGACATCAGGCCGTCCCCCACGGCGACCACGTCGACTATCTCGTTTCGGGCCACCTGCATCACCCGCATGGCACCCACTGTGACGACCACGGGCCGGTCGTCGTCGCCTAGCGCAAGAGGACGCTGATCGACCCTTCGGATCGCCGTCCTCGGCCGCGAGGCCGAGATCGGCGCCGAACGACGCGCTTCGCGGCGGCCTGGCGCCCTGCGCGGCGAACCCGGCTCGGGGCCTCGCGCCCTCTTAGGCCCGGCCCGACGAAGATCATGGCCGATGCGCGACCGCGCGCTCGAACATCCGTCGTCCGGAAGCGAGCGGAGAAGGCGCTACGCGATGAACGTCCGCCAGCGCGCATGGCGCGCTTCGGCGCCGGTCACGACGTCGAAGAAGGTCTTCTGCAGCTCTTCGGCGACCGGGCCGCTCGGATGGGAATGGGCGATTCAAGCCCGCTTTT
>JAXLZA010000026.1:0-2999 GCA_046351135.1 Myxococcota bacterium
CAGCTTGCCGCGACCACACCCGATTCACGATTCACAGATCGAAGACCCGTCCCCTGCTGAGGCGCGCGCCGGGGTCGAGGGCCAGCTTCACGCGCCGGAAGAGGTCGAGCGTCACGGGATCGACGCGCCGCAGGAAGGCGCGCTTCTTCGACCGGCCGATGCCGTGCTCGGCGCTGATGCTGCCGCCGAAGCGATCCACCGTCGCGAAGATCAGCTCCTCGGCCTGGGCGAAGAGCGCCTTCCGCTTCTCCACGCTCCAGTCGTCGGGCGGCACCACGTTGAGGTGGATGTTGCCGTCGCCGATATGGCCATAGGCGATCGGCCGCCCGTCCGGCAGCGACTGCGCCAGGCTCGCGAGGGCCGCCGCGAGGAAGGCCGGTATCTCGGAAATCGCGACCGAGACGTCGGTGCGATAGTAGGGGCCGCTCCTGCTCTGCGCCTCGACCATCGCCTCGCGGCACGACCAGAGCCGCTCCGTCTGCGCCTGGCTCATCGCGATCACCCCGTCCGTCACGATGTCGCCGGCGTCCGCCAGGCAGCCCTCGAGCAGCGCCCGGAGGTCGACCGCCCCGCCGCCCGCCACCTCCATCAGGATGTAGACCGGGCAGGGCGTCTCCAGCGGGTCGGCGAGCTCGGGGCGGTGGGCGAGGCCGAGCTCGAGGCCGGGCCGCAGCATGATCTCGAACGCGGACAGGAGGTCGCTGCAGCTGCGGCGGGCCACGGCATAGAGCGCCATCGCGTCCTCGACCGACTGCAGGCCGACGAGGGCGGTCTCGACCTGCGTCGGCTTCGGAAAGAGCTTGAGCGCGACGGCGGTGACGATGCCGAGCGTGCCTTCGGACCCGATGAAGAGCTGCTTCAGGTCGTAGCCGCGGTTGTCCTTGCGCAAGGTCCGGAGGCCGTTCCAGATCCGGCCGTCCGGCAGCACCACCTCGAGGCCGAGGACGAGGTCGCGGGTCATGCCGTAGCGGAGCACGTTGAAGCCGCCGGCGTTGGTGGCGACGTTGCCGCCGATCCGGCAGGACCCCTGCGCCCCGAAGGTGATCGGCAGCAGGCAGTCCTTCTCCTCGGCCGCCTGCTTGGCGGTCTCGAGCACGCAGCCCGCCTCGACCACCATGGCGAAGCCGACGGTGTCGATCGAGCGGATGGCGCTCATGCGGTCGAGGAGGACGACGAGCTCCGGCGCGTCCGGATCGGATACCGCGGCGCCGACCAGGCCGGTGAGCCCGCCCTGCGGCACGATCCCGATCCCGAGCCCGGCGGCGCGGACCACGATCGCCGAGAGCTCCTCCGCCGACCGGGGCCGGGCGACCGCGAGCGGCAGGCCGAAATAGGCCCGGGTCCGGTCGCGGGCATAGGAGGCGGTGATGTCCGGATCGGTGATGAAGAGGTCGGGCTCGAAGCCGGCGCGGAGGGCATCGACGACCGCGGTCGCGGTCGGGGCGGGGGCAGTCATCGCGTGTCCTTTCGCATTGGGCGTCCGGGGGTCGGCGGTCCGGGACGGTCAGTAGATGCCGCTGGCGCGCATGTCGGCCAGGTGACGCTTCATGTCGGCGATGCGCTCGCGGTGGGCCTCGTCGCGGCCGAGGCTGACGGCCGTCGAGAGGATGTCGATGACGACCATCGCGGCCACCCGCGAGATCGTCGGGGTGAAGACGTCGGTGTTCTCCAGGGTCTCGACCACGATGCCGACGTCGCAGTGCCTGAGCAGCGGGCTCTCCGAGCCGGTGATGCCGATGGTGCGCGCGCCGCGCTCCTTCGCGAGGCGTGTCGCCTGCACCACCTCCCGGGTCGTCCCGGTGTTCGAGATGGCGACGACGGCATCGCGCGGCCCGACCATCGCCGCGGTCATGAACATCTGGTGCCCGTCGGTCGGCGCGCCGCACGGCACGCCGAACAGCGGGAACTTCTGCTGCGCGTCGCGCGCGACGATGCCCGAGGCGCCGAAGCCGAAGAACTCGATCCGGCTGCAGGCGGAGAGGACCGCGACGGCGGCGCGAAGGCGCTCGGCGTCGAGCCTGCTCCGGGCCCAGGCGAGGTTCGAGAGGTTGAAGTCGAAGATCTTGGTGACGATCGTCGGCAGGTCGTCCTCGGGCGAGATCGCCGCATGCGAGCTCGAGCGGGCGAAGGCGAGCGAGCGGGCGACCTTCACCCGGAGGTCGCGGAAGCCGTCGCAGCCTATGGCGGCCGAGAAGCGCAGGACCGTCGGCTCGCTGACGCCCGAGGCTTCGGCCAGGACGGCGAGGGTCATCTCGGTCGCGGCGACGGGATCGTCGAGGATCCTCTCGGCGACGCGCCGGTCGGACTTCCGCAGCTCGGGAAGCGCGCGCCGGATCGTCTCGAGCAGGTTGTCGTCGAAGCTCTCGCTTCCCGCCATGTTCATCGGTCAGTCCCTCCGCGGGCTCAGGGCCACGCCGATCCGGGGACGCACGACGGCGGGCGCCCGGCTCGCCGCCGCGGCCGCGTCGATGGCCTCCGGATCGAGCGTGTTGAAGGCGAACATACCGAAGTGGTGGGGGACGAGGTAGGGCGCACCGGCGTCGGCCGCGAGCGCGATCGCCTCGCCGAGGGTCAGGTTGCCGGGGATGCCGGCGTCGCGCCGCCCGGCGTCGCGCCCGTTGACGGGCAGCAGCAGCACGTCCGGAGCGAACGCCCGCAGGCGCTCGGCCTGCCCCGGATAGGGGATGGTGTCGCCGGAATGGGCGATGCGCAGGCCGCCCGAGGCGACGGCGTAGCCGAGGAAGACGTGCCGCCCGGCCGCATCCCGCTCCATCGTCTCGTGGGCGGCGGGCAGCACCGTGAGCGAGAGGCCCGGCAGCGGGTCGAGCGTCGTGTCGGCGTCGACGGCGAGGAGGGGCGCGTCGCGGCCGATCCGCTCGCGCGCCATGTCGAGGCGGGCGGCCGGCACGACGAAGGGCAGGTCGGGAAAGCGCCGGTGCAGGGGCCCGAGGGTGTCGGGGTCCATGTGGTCGGTGTGCGCGTGGGTGACGAGCACGAGG
>JAXLZA010000027.1:0-2273 GCA_046351135.1 Myxococcota bacterium
GGTGGGTCAGTTCGACGCCCTTCGGCGGGCCGGTGGTGCCCGACGTGTAGATCAGCGTCAGCGTGTCGTCGAGCTCGACTCCGGCTGCGGATGCGGCGTCGTCGAAGTCGGGATCGACGGCGATCAGCTCGTCGAAGCTCATCGTGCCGCCCTCGCCGTCGAGGACGATGATGTGCTCGACGTCCGTTCCAGCCTTCTCGAAGGTCTCGAGGTAGGACTTCTCGACGATCGCCACCTTGGCGCCGGCGTCGCCGACCACGTAGGCGATCTGCTCCGGCGACGCGGTCTGGTAGATGGAGAAGGGGACGCCGCCGAGGGTGACCACGCCGAGGTCGATCGGGAAGAACTCGAGGCGGTTGTTGAGCATCAGCGCGACCGTGTCGCCCTTGCCCACACCGATGGAGGCAAGGCCGCCGGCGACGGCGCGTGCCTGCTCGCGCAGTTCGTTCCAGGTGACAGAGCGCTCGCCGTCGACGACTGCGGTCCCGTCCCCGAGCCGCTCCACCGTCTCCAGGAACGCAGCCGGGAAGCTCGTGGACGCAGGTTCGACTCCAGGCCCACCTGTCGTGTAACGCTCAGCCGCCGTCGCTTCCATCCTCAGTGCCCTCCTCCAGGGTTCTCGGGGTACGGCGAAAACTACCGCAACGCAGCGGTTATGCCGGAGGGGTGCGGCTCAGCGGACGTTGAAGCCGTCGCCGGTCAGCCTGCCGATGTCGTTTTCGAGCCCGATCACGAACAGGATCAGGACGAGGGCGAATCCGACGATTCCGGACCGCTCCATGATCCGCAGCGGAACGGGCTTGCCGCGGAGCTTCTCGACGAGCGCCCAGAAGATGTGGCCGCCGTCGAGCGGCAGGAACGGGAGCAGGTTGATCAGGCCGAGCGAGAGGCTGATGACCGCGAGGACACCGATCGCCTGGCGCGTGTCGAATTCGAAGCTCTGCCGGGTGACCTCGGTGGCGCCGACGACGCCCGAGAGCTGATCGCGGACCTCGGGCTCGAAGATGTGGGAGAAGACCGTCGCCGTCTGCGACGTCACGTACCAGAGGCGGTCGAAGGCGAAGCTGGCCGCCTCACCGGGCGGGACGGTCTCGCGCATCTGCTCGTAGCCGAATCCGACGACCATCCGCGGCTCGACCGCGGGCTGGCCGGGCACGGCCTCCGGTGCGTCGTAGACCGGCTTGATCCGGACGGTTTGGGGCTCGCCGTCGCGCACGATCTTCAGGGTCGCAGCGGTCGTAGCCTCGCAACCGTCGGTCGGTTCCCCCTCGCACTTGTGGGTGGCGACCTGGTCGCGGACCGTCTCGGCGAGCTTCTCCGGCGGCAGTCCGGCGACCCGGATCCCGTCGACGGCGACGATCTCGTCGCCGGACTGGAGCACCTTGGCGGCGGGCAGGTCGCAGCTGACGGTGCCGACGGTGTTCGTCGGGCCGGTATCGAGCCCGAACCCGACCGCGAGCACGAAGAAAAGGATGAGCGCGAGGGCGATGTTGACGAAGGGCCCCGCGGCGATCACCACGATCCGCTTCCAGACGGGCTGGCGGTAGTAGGCGCGCTCGACGACCTCGGGAGGAATGTCCTCCTCGGGGTTCATCCCGGTGATCTTCACGAAGCCGCCGAGCGGGATCGCGCCGATCCCGTACTCGGTCTCCCCGCGGCGGATCGAGACGACCTTCGGGGGGAAGAACAGGAAGAAGCGCTCCACCCGCATGCCGACGGCCTTGGCGGCGGTGAAATGGCCCGCCTCGTGGAGCACCACGAGCAGCGCGAAACCGGCGATCGCGAGGAACCAGCTCATCCGGCCGCTCCGTTCGGCGTCGTCGCGAGCGCGTTCAACTCCTCGGCCGCGCGCCTACGCGCCTCGGCGTCGCACTCGAACAGGTCGGCGAAGTGGGTCGGCGCCGGGGCCGGCGTGGATTCCAGGACCCGTTCGACGATCTCGGGGATTCCGGTGAAGCCGATCTCGCCGGCGAGGAAGGCGCCGACGGCCACCTCGTTGGCGGCGTTGAGCACGCAGGGCGCCATCCCCCCTGCGGCGCCGGCCTCGCGCGCGAGCCGCAGGCACGGAAAGGCCTCGGTGTCGGGCTCCTCGAACGTGAGCGCGCCGATCGCGGCGAGGTCGAGGGGCTCGACGGGCAGGTCGATCCGGTCGGGGCCGTGCAGCGCGTAGGCGATCGGCACGCGCATGTCGGGATGGCCGAGATGCGCGAGCATCGCACCATCGACGAGGGTGATCAGCGAGTGGATCAGCGACTGCGGGTGGACGACGACGT